>JBGSXL010000017.1:0-196685 GCA_041751425.1 Pseudohongiellaceae bacterium
CAACGGCGTGATATTCGGACTGAATTTCCCGCTGACTTTCGGTTCCTGAAGTGGGTGTTGAAACACTCCTGCCCAGTAATCAGTCTCCAGCCTGGATGACGCTGCCATACAACAAGTGATTGCCGATCTGACTCGTTACATAACTAAGGGAGTATAGGAAGAATTAAAGGTATCTCCGACGGTCCCTTGCACTGCCCTCGCACACCTCGATATCAATATTGAATACCCTTTTCAGCCGCTGAGCCCAGGTTATCGCCAAGGATGGCATGTATGCCGGTTTTGCAGGAGCAAAAACCGGTCATGGCCACATGGCGTTCAGCGGGCGTTTTGTCATCCCCGCACGGACAGTGGAACGATATTCGTATCGTCTCCCAAGGGCCTGTTGTTGAGCACTGGATTAACGGTGAAATGGTGCTGCGTTACGAGCGCTGGACTGTAGAGTGGTTTGCCATGCTGCGTGAAAGCAAGTTCCGCGAGCTTTAAAACTGAAGGGACAGGTCCATAGATCTGCCCCTTCATGTATGATCAGACAGCGCTTACTACCCTGCCGGATGCATATCCACTCTGGTTTCCGAGCCCTAACCGGCGGGCTTGAAGGCGCCCCATCACTGGGTCTCCAGGCTTGTAGACGCGCAGATCGCCTTGGGGTGTCGCCAGATAAAATGGCACACCCCAGTCATTGGCCAGTTGAGTATCAACATCGGAAAAGTAATTCCGGGTCCAGTGACCCGCCCCATGGGTATGCCAGAACGCCAGCAGTGTGCTGTCAACCGGCAGACTAACACTTACAGTGACGCTGTCTTTACCAGGCTCCCCCATGCCTACCGTGTAGCCGTATCGCACCTGCCCCCCCAGTGACTGCTTGTATACTGCTCCCAAGTACTCCACATCGTTTCTGATTGAAACCGGGTTGTAGATGGTTACCGCATCCAACACAGCCGCCAGCTCTGAGTCGAACTGAGCCGCCAGCACCACAGACCCCGAACTGCTGATAGCCGTCAAACGCAATGGCAACATCAAACCCAGACATACCAGTGTTAACGCCGCAAGTGATTTCATGACCATCCCTCCTTTAGAGACGTGGCCATCCTGATCACTATGTGGCATGAACACCTGCGCAAATGCTTAAATATGCTCCCCCAGTCTCATAAAACCTTCGGAAAACCTACGCTTTGACTCGCCCCTATTGACGGCGCATCTAATCTGGAGTTAAGTAGCCATGGTGACGCAAGGGGTATCGTGATGACACACATGAATAAAAACGCGAATTATCATGACCACGGCTATACGCTCGGAGAGTGGCAGGTTTTCCCGGAAACAGGCATTCTGGCCAAAGGCGACCACCACACACATGCAGAGCCAAAGGTGATGCAAGTGCTGGAAAGCCTCATTAAGGCCCAGGGGAAAATGGTAAGCCGCGATGAATTGATCAACCGTGTATGGCCACGAGTAGTCGTCAATGACGAAGTGCTGACGCGCGCGATATCAGAGTTGCGCACCCTGCTCGGTGATGTCAGCCGTGAACGGCGTTACATCATCACCGTGCCGAAACGTGGCTATAGGCTGCTCATGCCCGCGATCCCACTGGCGGATCTGCCCAACGACAGGTTGTGCCCGAGTGAAATCAACGCACCAGAACATGATCCTGTTCCTGCGGAGAAACCCGAGTCTCTGCAAGCGGCATTTGAAGGTATCAGGCAATTGCTAAGCAGACCGGCTACTGCGTATTTCGCTGTTCCTTTGCTCGCTCTGTTGCTGTGGATGGGCGCAACCAACATGGGCAATGACTCGAGCGCAGGCACAAACTTTGACATAGCCCACGACACTGTCCTCCAATTACCAAACCCAAGGCTGTCCGCCACATTGCAGTCAGAGATGGCACAACTGCACGTTGCAGGTTCTTTGCCTGAATCCGATGAACACGTGCCCGGATTTGTCGTTCCATCAGTGCTGATGATGCCATTGGCCGTCATTACCGACGATGAGTTGACCCGTACATTTGCTGCTGGCCTGACAGAAGATCTGCGACACGCCGTGTTTGAGCAGGCCAACCTGCAGATTGTTGAGCAACTGGATGTACAATCATTGCAAAACGCACTGATATTCAGTGGCAGTGTACGTATCTATGATCAATCGGCCAGAATCAACCTGCAACTGGTAGATGCAGAGGGCTCCACCCTGTTATGGAGCGGCAGCTTCGAATGTGTTCTTGAGGCGCAATTGCAGCTGCAGGCGAACATTGCGGCGCAAGCAGGGAAAAAACTGAAACACTCCTTCAATACCTTTATCTGATACAGAGCATTATGTGAAGCGGAACTGCTGCATATACACCGCATTGTCACGAGCACTGTCCAGTGGCGTGGTTCCGGCGTAAGACTCCTGTTCAACCATAAACCAGCGCATACCCGATTCGTAAGCCACCGGCAGAATCGACGCATAATCTATGATGCCCTGCCCCAGCGTTGTGCTTGCTGAAAACGAACCCGACGACATATCCGGCAACCTGTCTTTGACGTGCGAGAGCTTGAACCGGCCGGGGTATTTGCGCAACCAGCTCACAGGATGATCCTCGCCCGCCGCTACCAGCCAGAACATATCAAGCTCATAGTCGACCAGTTCCGGGTCTGTACCCTGCATCAGAATATCCTGTGGTTTGGCATTTTCTACATCAAAAAACGTGTAATGATGATTGTGGTAAGCAAACCTCAGACCATTGGCACGACAAATCTCCCCGCAGCGGCAGCGTTCTCGGCTTTTTGCTCAAAACCCTCTTCAATACTGCAATGGCTGGCCACCGGATCTATACCCAGCTCGCGCACAAACGTCGCGAAGTCTGCAGGCGATTTGCCCCAGAACATACCTGATGGTCCCTCGTAACTTTCAATTTGCGAGTATCCAAATTGTGCCAGTTGCCGTAATACACCCTCCGGATCACCAAGCATGTCCTCGCGCAAAGTGTAGAGTTGTATACCGAGTATAGGAAGAATTAAAGGTATCTCCGACTCGATGGCTTGTCCAGTTTCGTACGAAGCGAACCGGATTCTGATTCTCAGTCCGCCAGCAAATTTGAAATTTCCCCAATTCTTGTCAGTGAGGAAGCGCGAACTGGCCATCATCCCTCTTTGAAATCCACTCCAGCCACTGCTGGACCGAGTCATTCCCGGCCACCCTCCTTGGCAGACTTTCAATCGCTCCTGTTGAACCATCCATTGCCGAATAGCCCGATCTGCGGCGGAGCCCTGCCAGGCCTGAGTTTAGCCTGATCGCGGGAAGACGCTCTTGCTTTGAGGTGCTCCAGAATCTGCCGGATCACCACCGGGTCTTCAATGCAGGCAATGATCTTCACCGATCCCTTGCACTGCTCGCACACCTCGATATCAATATTGAACACTCGTTTCAGCCGCTGCGCCCAGGTTATTGCCAGGGATGGCATGTATGCCGGTTTTGCAGGAGCAAAAACCGGGCATGGCCGCATGGCGTTCGGTAAAGGTTTTGTCATCTGCTTGGATTTGGTCTTTGGCCTTTCTACTTCCTTTGCCCCGTCCTGATGGGGTGACCAATGCCCGAGGCTTGGGTCCAAACGCACTACGGGTAGCTAGTGCGTCACTGGTCACTACTCCACCGCCCGCGCGACCGCCCTCTTAAAAGCAGGCCGAGCCATATTGCGCTCAAGATAACTGGCTAACTGAGGATACCCATCCAGCTGGCCGAGTCGCTTAGCCATGGAAATCACGTAACTGATTCCAATATCGGCGCCACTGAATGTCTCCCCCAGTATGAACGCGTTCTCGCCAAGCTGGCTGGAGATGTGCTCCAGGTGGAGGGTAATCTCCTTGCTGCTGAAGGCTTCGATGGCTGCATGCGGCTGACCGCTGCGCATAAGCAACATCTTCATCAGTAGCGGCATAAAAACAGAGCCTTCTGGATAGTGCAGCCACTGGGTATATCTGGCCCAGGCCTGCAGGTCCGAGCGCGGCGGGCTTAATGACTGCGCGGTATCGAGCTTTTCCAAGAGATAGGCCGTGATCGCCCCGGATTCTGAGACAACCAGTCCGTCATCCTCGATCACCGGCGATTTGCCCAACGGATGAATCTGTTTCAGGTCGTCCGTGGCACGCATCGTTACTGGGTCGCGGTGATAGACCTTCAGCGCGTAGTCCGCTTCCAGTTCTTCGAGCAGCCAGACTGTAAAGAGCGAACGGCCTATGCGCAGATGATGCAAGGTGATCATGTCGAATCCTCATTCAAGAAAAGCGTACAGATTATGCGCATTGGCTTTGGCGGGCAAGTCCACATACTGTTCATGCGTGCCTACAAAACGGATGTACACAACGCGGTACGCAAAATTGATCCAAACCACCAGGCGATACTTTTCACCTGACTTCACTCAATCGTAAAATTCACCTGCCTGCCAATCCTGCTGAGCATTCCGACCAGCGTGTCGATCGTGAACAAGTGGGTCTTTCTGTTCACCAGATCGGACACGCGCGGACGTGACACCATCAAAATCTCGGCGGCCTCTGCCTGCTTGAGTTGCTTCTCCTCAATCCAGTCGGCCAGCGCCTTCATCAACTGTTCCTTCAATGCAAGAGAGATTCTGATTTCGCGCTGCGAGGCGGCGTGCAGGACTTTAGCATCCTTCGGGGCGAACCCGATATCCAGAAATATGTTCGATCCGGCAGGAGTGACGTGGCGAACTTTTGTGTCAGTTTTCATAATGGATCCGTTCTGTCGTGTGTGATCGCGCGGAAGCGAGTGGCGGCAATCTCCTTATCGCGCTGGGTAGTGACCTGCGTGGTCTTTCTGAAACAATGCAACACATATACCGAGTCGTCGAATCGATCCGTGTAAATGACCCGAAAGGCGCCTTCTCGAACGTTGATACGTAATTCTTTCAGCCAATTCCGATCTGGCTGAAGGGTTTCCAATGGCGAGGCTCTAATCCTGCCTGCACCATACCGAGCTGGAATCCCACCTGCCGCTTCGGTTCCTCGGGGAACTTAAGCAGATCGGCGTAAGCGGAACCCATCCATCGAATTTCCTTTTCGATTTCCATGAGCACATCCCTATGGTTGTACAAGTACTTATACGTGTCAAGCTGGTTGTGGTTTCAATTCAAGTTTAGATCAAAGATTTGATAAAGCATCACGCACAGAGTGATGAATCCAGGGCCGTGCTTCTTTACCACACACCGCTTGATGTCAAAGCAATACGCGAGAAAACCGGCATGAGTCAGGAGCGCTTCAGCGCCACCTTTGGCATTCCTATCGGAACACTTCGCCATTGGGAGCAGGGGCTGCGCACACCGAGAGGGACAGCGCGAGTGTTGCTGAAAATTGTGGACAGCAATCCGAAGGCAGTGATCAAGGCCAGTTCCGGCGATCGATGCGCAAGTAGCGCTCTATTACTGCTTCATTAGGGAGGGGCGTAGCGGCCGCACATGGGGTTCTCGGGAATAAACAAAATTCGGGAACACTACTATAAATGGAAAAGAATAGTACACGACAGGTTTGTGAAAACTTCAGAGCCTGGATCACAGTCGCTTGTTATGTGCGAACGTTCCAAGAGGTTGGATCTTTGCGAACATGAAAAACTGCCGTGACAATTATTTTTTGTCCAGTAATGAAATACATTACGCGGTAAGGAAAACGACGAACAGAAATCCGTCTCAATTCTTTATGAAACTTGCGGTAAATGAGGGGATTTCTTATCAGCTTGTGCAAAGCCTCTTCGACGCACAAAACGAAGTCATGACCCAAACCAGCCCGTTTGCCTTCGTAGGTAATGTATTGCTCATCAATATCAGATTCAGCCTATTGGCGAATTGTGAGCGTGTAAGTCATTTACTTGGACAGAATTCTAGCTTTGACCACAGACCAGGGAGACCCGATATCTTGGTCGATCTCAAACGCCGCAAGCCGACGATCTAATTCCTCTCTCTGAGCAGCAGTGACGTCGATCTCGACGTTTTCAGCAACCACACTGTCCCAAAGGGTTTCGGCGAGTATGATACGCTCAGAAACTGTAAGTGACTGTATTTCCATAAAATATAACCCTTTAAAAGAATCTTTATACCTAGCTCATCATTAGTCTAGCACTGGATCGAGTTGCGCACGAACACATAACAGCCAATTAAGGAGCCCAGTGACCTCCTAATATTTCTTAGAAGGCAGCCATATAAATTTCCAGGAATTCTCATTGGCCCTCACCAACCTCATGTTTCTTGTCTGCATCCAGCCTAACCCACATGCCACAGCCGTTTCTTCAGGCCACCGGCCTTTTAATCCTCTGCAAAGGTCCTAAGGCCTCATCCTCACATACTTCTGCAACTTCCTAGGCCTCGGCTCCCCACCATAAATATTCCCCGCCGCATCCACCGACACAAACTCCGCGCCATTCCCCGCCATATCGCGCGGGTCACCATCAGGCAGCTGGATAAAGTAATACACCCAGCCTAGGTGGGCGTCGCCGATACGGATTCCCATCTCCCATCCCGGATTCTGCACGTCGTCGGATTCGGAGTCGGCCACATAGATGTTGTCGTGCGCGTCGAAGAAGATGCCGCTCGGGCGGCCGTACTGGGTCCACTGGTTGAGGAAGGTGCCTTCCTGATCGAAGAGTTGGATGCGGTTATTGGAACGGTCGCCCACGAAGACTCTGCCGCGCTGGTCGATGGCGATGGTGTGCAGCGTGCGGAACTCGCCGGGCGCGTAGCCTGTCTGGCCCCATGCCTTGATAAAGCTGCCATCGGGCGCGAGCTTGACCACGCGGTTGTTGCCGGTGGCGCCGTGGCCGTCGGCGATGAAGATGGAGCCGTCCTGCGCGATGACGACATCGGCGGGCGCATCAAACTGGTTGCTGCCACTGCCGGCTTGGCCGGGTGTGCCGAGCACCATCAGCACTTCGCCGGTGGGGCTGAACTTGACGACCTGATGGCCTCGGGTGTCGCCGCTGGGGATGCGTGCGCTCGCAGCGGCATCGGTGACCCATACATTGCCTTGGGCATCGACGTCAATGCCGTGGGGCCAGATGAACATGCCGCCGCCGAAGCTCTCGACCATGTTGCCGTTGGCGTCGAACTTGAGCACGGAGTCGAGATCGGAATCCACGCACTCGTCGCCGAAGCGGTTGGGTGCGGTGGCGTCGCAGCGCACGATGGCCCAGATGTGCACGCCATCGGGGTCAACATCGGTGTCGCCCACTGCGCCCATGGTGCGCCCCTCGGGCATGACGGTCCATGGAGTGACTGTGCGGTAGGGGTTTGGGTAGGGTTGGGCGAGCGAATTGATACTGAACACAGCGAACAATGTCGCGAGGACAAGGGAATGCAGGAAATGTGATTTCGGACTTGCGGGGCGCGCGGGCCACATCGTGTGAGTCCCTTCTTGTTATTCTGGTAGAGCAGTTCTGAAACGATTCGTCTTAATTTGAACCTGAGCATAAACCGAAACGTGACGCTTGACCATAGCCATGTTGGCTAACAGCATGATGTGGTTTGCACGCTGGCTGGTGCAGATGCCATTTGAAGTGACAATAATGCAACCAGTAGCTTTGTGGGAGGCGGTTAATGCGCATGTGAAATTTGTGCAGGAGAACTTTAGAATCAGGGAGTCTGTCAATATCCCGTCAAAAGCTAAGGATGCCTGCAATTAACCCTGAATAAAATTCAACAGCGCAGTCAAACTGAGTGATCCGCCGAAGATATAGATAGCACAGATAACGCCCTCACCTATGGAAATACCTATCAAGGTTTTCCACACATTTATTCTCAGGACGCTGCAAACGTAAACGATCATATCGCTGGGAACGAGCGGGAAGAATCCCCAGGCGGCGATGACAGGTAATTCTCTTTTGCGCAAAAGTGAAACCAGTTTTTCAACCTGAGTTGGATAGTGTTCGTTGAAGTAATGATCGAAGCGAAAGTAACGCGCCATGTAGTACACAATTGCAGATGATGTGTATACAGCCAGTTGATTCACGAGAAACAATGGCCAGGGCGGAAACACCAGCACACCGGCCAGCACAATCGGTGTTGAAGGAATAAGTGTAAAACCGCGCACGGTGGAGATGATGAAATAGCCAATCAATCCCAGAACCAGATTGTCTGAGAAGAACTGTTGAATATTTTCAGGTGAGAAAAGTTCTGGTGCAAAAAAGTAAAGAGAGAGACAGACAACAACCAACGTCAGCCAGAAATACAAGCCAATGAAATTGACTCTTTCGAGTTTTTCCTTTTCCACAGTTCGTAACTACTTGGTCATGCTGTAGACGAAGGCAGGCAATATATTGAGCGGCACGAAATCCACATCGTCCATTTTCTTGCCGAAGATGTTTTCGATATCAGACTTGTTGCTCTTGAAGTATTGGTACTGCAAATAAATGCCGCCATCTTTCAGCCCGAACTTGAAAGCTTCTATGACGCGATACAGGAAGGCATTGCTGTCATTGAATTTTTCGAAGTTCTTCAATGGCAATGACGAAACGATGACATCGTACTTGTCCGGATCTATCAGGCGTTCTGTTACACAGCCGTTGTAAAGTGTTATGCGTTTGCCGGGATTGCTGCTGATCATTTCCTCAATCCACGGATTGTATTCAGTCTTTATTTCGCATACGTCCAACACCGAATCGTCGGTCATTCTACGGATTATTTCTTTGGTGAACGCGCCGCGCCCGCTGCCGATTTCCAGAATTCTGAGAGGTCGGGAAAAATCAACCTTGTTAAGCATGGTATTCACCAGAAAGCCGGAGCTGCTGATGATGAGCCCATCTTCGGTAATGTTGCGCTTGATCTTGCGGTAGATATCAATAGGCGTATTTAGCTTTGACACCATCCTGTTACGAATACGTAATTCTGTTCTCATTATTTTCCTTTACCTGCAAGCAACCAGTCGACTGCCTTCAATGCTGCATCAGCGAATGGGCGCAATACCAGATCTGCATCTGTATCCTCCAGCACCCTGGCATCATGTCTGTTTCCAGCTGTCAGTGCCACTTTTCCTTTGTAACTCTCTTTACGTAACGATTTAAGCAGCGACATATTGATGTCACGTTCCCGAGCGGTACAGACTACCCATTTGACCTTGGATAAAGCAAGGGAGGCGATGAACTCAGGATCTTCGGCATCCCCGAAGCGCGATGGCCAGCCTGCAATGGACTGCTGCCGCACCACCTCAGGGTCGATATCTATACTCAACACAGAGAAGCCACGTTGCCGCAACTCATCGGCAATACCGCAGCCGTAGCGACCCATACCAAACACGACTACACCTTCGCCGCCCGCGTCCTCATTATCGTATGCTGTCTCGCGATAGGGATGATGTCTTTCGAAGATACTCAGCAGCGGCGCTATTATTTCATAAAGCTGGTGCGAGTATAGAATCATATATGTGGAAACACTGATAGTAATAAGTCCAACCAGAGCAATCAGCCCAACAGTATCGGAGTTCAGATGCCCCAGACTTAATCCGAGCGCGGCCAGGATCAGGGAGAATTCGCTGATTTGCGCGACGGTTAGGCCGGCGAGAAATCCAGTTCTTTTCCGGTAGCCCATCGCACCCATGATAATCATGACAATCAATGGGTTACCTATAAGCACGAATGCGGAGAACAAGGCAGCCGCACCAAGCTGCGCGCCCATGGTGGCCATCTCAAGGCCTGACCCCAGTTCAATAAAGAAGAACAACAGCAGGAAATCGCGCAGACTGACAAGCCGCGCTCCGATGACTTCCCGGAATGGCGTAGATGCCAGTGAAATTCCCGCCAGGAACGCTCCAACCTCCTTGCTGAACCCCATCAGACTGCCCAGTTCAGCCAATGTCACGGCCCAGGTTATTGCGAACAGAACCAATAATTCCGTGGAACGGGCCAAGTGTCGGCTCAATACTGGAATGACATAACTCATCAGCAGCGCAACCGCCACCAGCATCACCACGCCCTTGAGCACAACTAATGCAATGCCGAGTACGAGCGCACTTGTCTCCGAATCGACCCCTGCCTCTGTACTGACACCCAACGCAGTCAGTCCTATCATGACCAAGACCACAACTATGTCCTGCACTATCAAAAAGCCAACGGCGATCCGACCATGCAGAGCATCGATCTCTTTTTTATCAGACAGAAGCTTAACGATGATGATTGTGCTGGAGAAGGTCAGTGCCACGCCCACATACAGGGCGCCAACAGTGGACATACCAAGCGCTATGGCAATCAGAAAACCAATGACTGAAGTAAATATTACCTGACCGAGCCCAGTCGCCAATGCCACCGGACCAAGCGTGCGGATAATTTGCAGGTCCAGCTTCAGACCAACCACGAACAGCAATAATGCGATACCCATCTCTGCCAGCAGCTCTATGGGTTCTGTGGCTGACACCCAGCCCAAAGCGGATGGCCCCAGCAGGATACCGGCAGCGATAAACGCCACTATCAGGGGTTGCCGCAGCACCATGGCCAAAGCGCCAACCACAGTGACTACTGCCAGAATAACTGCCAGTTCCTGAAAGATGTTTTCGAAGATCAAGCTTCGTAACTCCTAATACAAACCCTATAACTTCAAATTCGCACTAAAAATCCATGCATCGCTATTGGTAGCCTTGAGCCTGCAGGCGGAAAAGCTTCGCATACTGCCCGTCACGGAGCAATAATTCCGCGTGCGACCCTTCTTCGTGAATCCGACCTTTTTCCAACACAATGATATGGTCCGCAATCCTGACCGTGGAAAAACGGTGTGAAATGATGATGGAAATTCTGTTGGCCGTCAGGTCACGAAAATGCGCGAATATCTCCGCTTCTGCCTTGGCATCGATGGCGGCAGTGGGTTCATCCAATATCAGCACATCCGCCTTGTTGCGCATGAACGCCCTGGCAAGCGCAATTTTCTGCCATTGCCCACCGGAAAGCTCCTTGCCACCTTTGAACCAGGTACCCAGTTGCGTATCGAAGCCCTCTGGCAACTGACCGATAAATTCGGCGGCAAGGCCCTGCACAGCTGCGGTTTCCACTTGCTCTCTGTTCTGCAGATTATCCACATCACCAACGCCGATGTTCTCGCCGACTGGCAATTGGTAGCGGGCGAAGTCCTGGAATATCACGCCAATCTTCTGCCGCAAGGTACCTATATGCCATTCCCGTAAATCCAGCCCCTCCAGCAGGATACGACCACTGGTAGGCGTGTATAGCCGGGTGAGCAGTTTGATCAGCGTTGTTTTACCCGAGCCGTTCTCCCCGACGATGGCGAGGCTTTCACCAGCTCCTATATGGAGATTCAGATCATCCAACGCAGGCGTGGCACTACCAGGGTAGAAGAAGGTGACTTTCTCAAAGCGAATCCCATCGTCGGGCAATGGACCAACGAGTTTGTCACCACTCAACTCGGGTACTTTATGGTCCAGATATTCCGTGAGATTGGAAAGATACAGATTGTCTTCGTACATGCCATTGACCGAAATCAGACAGCTGGTCACAGCTGCTTGCCCCTGCCTGAATACCGCTATGTACATGGTCATCTGACCTATGGTGATGGTGGTGGCTACTGCTGCAAAAGCGACCCAGCCATAGGAAAAATAGAAAGCAGCACTGGCAATCAGCCCCAGCACATAACCCCAGAAACCACGCCGCAATACAAGGTTGCGGTCTTCTTTGTAGATATTGCGGAAAATGGCAACGTAACGATCCAGAAACAATCTGCCCAATTGCAGCAACTTGACCTCTTTGACGCCGTCTTCACGGGTCAGCACCATCTCCAGGTAGATCTGCATACGACGTTCAGCGGAGCGCCGACGTTGATTACGGAATGCCTCTCCTGAGAACTTCGCCTCAGCGAGGAACGCGGGCACGCCAGCCAAACCGAGCAACAGAACTGCATACGGCGAAAACTGAAACAGTAGAAAGCCATAGCTGACCAGTGAGATGGAATCGCGTACCAGATCGAAAGTGCGAGTTACCAGGCTGAGTGGACGGCTGGATGCTTCGCGCCGTGCTCGGACCAGCTTGTCGTAGTACTCGGAGTCCTCAAAGTTTGCCAGCTCCAGAGTCAACGCCTTGTCGAGTATCATCACGTTGACCTGATTGCCCAGCAGTACTCGCAGTATGGACTGACACACAGTATTGATGCGTTGAACACCGGTCATCAGCACTACCAGCCCTGCCTCGTAAAGCACATAACGCAAGACATCATCTCTGGCTGCTGTGCGCGCAACTCCCTCGGACTGGATCGCAGCAATTACTGCATCCACTATCAATTGTCCAACCCACGCAATTGCCGCCGGCAACAGTCCGGCCAATAGCGTCGCGACAGCCATCGTAATTGTCAGCGCAGCGCTGGTAGTCCAGACAATCTGCACAGCGACACGGCTGTATTTGAATACCGAAAAAAAACGGGTAATGAGGGTGCCGCGGGGTGCGGTTTCAGACGACTGCTCTTTCAAAGGGAGGTCCACTTCTATGTCTATTCGGGAAGCGGGTGATCATAGCAAAGTGGCGACGCAAGTAGATAGCGACGCTGGTTTCTGCGCAGCAAAAGCTCCTGCAGAAACCAGCGTGCAATTTTTTAGCTGTTACAGCTTTTGCAGTTTCAGAACCAGACGATCTGTATTACGACCGAGGCTTGGGTCGAACGGTCCCACGGTACGGTCATCATCAGCAGAGTGCAGCACATCGCTGTACCCGACAACGGCGAAGCCGGACTGCGTAACCGACATCAGAATGTCTTCCAGCGCAATCCGATGGAGTGCTCCATTGTCTGCACCATAGTTACCTTTGTGATCCGTAATGCCAAATATGCCGCCCGGTTTTAGAACAGCATGCACTGCCGTCAGAAAGCTTTGTGCAGCTGCCGGGTCGCGATTGTAAATATCATGGAAGTTCAGTGCGGTGATCGCAAAGTCGACCGAGTTTGCAGGAATTCCCATATCCGCCAGATCGCGGTCAACGCGTTGGATGTTGGGCAGACGGTTTCCTGCGAGGCGCGCAGTGACGGCAGCATCAGTGCCACGCGCAGCCAAAGCTGCCGGACTGTTCTGCATCAGTACGCGACCGTTCGGTCCAACCGCATGCGACAGCACTTCGCTGTACCAGCCAGCTGAAGCCATAACGTCAAGTACTGTCATACCTTCCTCAACGCCAAAGAAATCCAGCACTTCAGCCGGTTGACGGGAAGCATCGCGTGCCTTGTCTGCTGCATCGCGGCCGGGATTATCCAGAGCTTGAGTGAGCTTTGCCTTATCCAGCGCAAGTACCTGAGTGCTTGCCAGCAAGGCGAGAACGAGCATTGAGATCAATGATTTCATGACGACGAACCCTTCCTGTAATGATTGTTATTGAACTGGAATTTGATTGGACTGGCTTTCAAACGAGTCCTGAACCAGAAAGAAAGAGCTTAAACCAGTCGTTGCCATCCGTATATGTCTGAATGCAACACAATGTAGCAGGACAATGGAGCAGTGAGTTTAATCCAGCGAACTATCGGTTCCCATGGCTTGGCGCATGATGCGGTTTTTCAGCATTGGCAAGCTATCCAGACCACTCATACCGGCGTTGCGAAGCCAGCGCACCGGTAAAGGCTGGTCAGCAAACAGACGTTTGAAGCCTTCCATCAGCCACATCATGCCGAGGTTATGTCCTTTGCGCTCACGCTGATACCGTTGAAGTACGCGCAAGCTTGCGAAATCCAGATGCTGTTGTCTAGCCTTCAGTAACTGCCCAGCCAACGACCACGCATCCAGAATGCCAAGGTTGGCTCCCTGCCCGGCCAGCGGGTGAATGCTGTGCGCGGCATCTCCTACTAGTGCGATATTGCTGCTGACATAGTCGCTGGCGTGACGTTGCCGCAATGGAAAACTGAACCGCTTGTCCACCCACCCTATGGCACCCAGGCGGGATTCTATAGACGCCTGCAAAACCAGGCTGAATTCAGTGTCTGACATAGCCAGCAATTGCTCCGCCCTTTCCGGAACAACTGACCAAACAATCGAACAGTAATGGTTATCCTGCGAATCATGGTCAATCTTTGCACCGGGTGCCTGTGAAGCCAGCGGCAGGAACGCCAGAATGCCTGTGTCCATAAAGCGCTGGATGGCGGTATTGTCATGCGGCAATTGCGTTCGCACTGTGGTGACGATGGCGTGATGTTCGTAATCCCATTCTTTGGTCGCAAACTGTGCCAGCTCACGTATTTTGGAATTGGCGCCATCTGCGGCCACAAGCAAGCGTGTGGTTAGTTGACTGCCGTCAGCAAGCGTCACCACTACCTGACTTGCCTCTGAATTTGGAACTGGCACATGATCAATCACGGTTACCGTCGCCGGCGTTATCGATTTTACATTCTCGAATTGTTGAATACGCTCGTGCAGACAGGCCAGGGTTATGGTGTTCTCCACAATAAATCCAAGCGCTTCTGCGTGCACATCTGCCGCAGCAAAATGAATAGAGCCCGTGCCATCTGCTTCCCAGACATGCATATCGGCGTACGGGCAATGGCGATGCTGCTCCAGCATTTGCCACGCACCTATGTTGGAAAATATGCGACGGGACGCCGGACTGATAGCGCTGACGCGTGGATCAAAACTCTCGGCCCCCATGCCGGTACCCAATTCTTCTGAACCAGCAATTGAGTCCAGCCCCGGCATGGCCTGGGAATCCACGATGCCGATAGAAAATGCCGTATTTCCCAATGCACAAGCCAGCGTTGCGCCTACGATGCCGCCACCAATTATAAGGACGTCAAAATCGCAGTCTGTTGCCAATGGCTTTGTGCGCAATGTTTCTTCGTTGTGCATATTGTTGTACATATTTCAGCTGCTTGAGTTCGAAATGATCAAGATCATTATAGGCATGGTGACTGAGAAATCACAAAAGCCCCAGCTGCTTGCACAAGTCCGGGCATTGCTGCCGCCGCGTTTATGGTCAATACTGTGCCCCTTTACATTTACAACCGGACAGTTGAAACCGAGAGTTCGCTGCACTATTAACCAGATCGGAGAAGTCCATGCCTAAATTAGTCAGCCTGGAAGAAGCGCAAACATTCATTGGCCAGGAAGTGGGCGTCACCCAATGGTTCGAAATCACCCAGGAAAGAGTAAACCGCTTTGCGGAAGCCACCGGCGATTTTCAGTTCATTCATATTGATGAAGAGCGGGCGCTTAAAGAGACGCCATTCGGCGGAACCATTGCGCATGGTTTTCTGACCTTGTCGTTGCTCAGCATGTTGAGTTCGCAGACTGGCACTATTAAGATAGACGGTGCCTCGATGTCTATTAACTATGGATTGGACAAAGTCCGCTTCATCAATCCAGTGCGCGTTGGCAAGCGTATACGTGCCAGGTTCGAACTGGTAAGTGCCGTAGAGAAAAATCCGGGGCAGTTTCTGCTAAAGCACAAGGCTACGGTGGAGATTGAAGATGAAGAAAAGCCAGCCATGATTGCCGAGTGGCTGGGCATGGCGGTGTTGTGAAACTTATGAAAATTCAACAGTTGCTTATCATGATTCCAATTCTCACTCTGCTGGGTTGCGCCGGTCAAAGACCTGACAATCTGGGCGTACAAAATGGCTAGTTGGCTGCGTGTCCGGATTCGCCCAATTGCGTTTCCAGTTTTGATACACGCGAGAGCCATGGCATTGCACCTATCAATGCATCACTGAGCAGTATTCGCGATGCGCTGCAAACTATGGATCGAGTGAACATTGTCTCTGAACAGGACAATTATCTGTACGCGGAATTCACGAGTCGCTTGATGGGATACGTGGATGATGTTGAGTTTCTGGCGGATGCCACGCAGAACTTAGTGCATGTGCGTTCAGCGTCAAGACTCGGGCACAGTGACATGGGTGTGAACCGCAACCGTATTGAAGCTATTCGTGAAATCGTAACCATTCGTTGATTTCGGATCTTGCTTTAATGCGGCGCGGAGTTTCAGTCAGGCGACAGTATTTACTGCGAGCGTGAGTTTCTGTCACCCATCCCCATGGCGTGACGCGTGAAAGTTGTCTTAACCTGCGGCAATAAATCAATCGAAAATAATCCAAACTTGCGCGCCCAAACCAGCGTTGGATTTTTGCTGGAAAAAAGTTTTGTGATGTAGTGGCTGAAGTTGATCGTATTCGTCTGATCGCTTTGTTGCTTCAGCAGATATTTTTTCAGCTCACCCATAGTGCCCGGGGATTTCCCTGCCAACATTGCTGCGTTTACAGTTTCTGCCAATGCCAATGCATCTCTGAGTGCCAGATTCAAACCTTGCCCGGCAACCGGGTGCAATGTGTGCGCGACATTGCCCAGTAGCACCAATCCCGGCCTTATCTGTTCGGATGCAACGCTCAAACTCAGTGGATACGCATTACGTGTCCCCACTTTAGTGATACGCCCCAGTCGGCGACCAAAGCGTTCCTGCAATGCAGAAATAAACTCGGCATCCGTCATTGCCAATACCGAGTCAGCCTGTGCCTGTGGCAACGTCCATATTAAGGCGCCACGATTCTTTTTTTGCAAAGAAGGTAGTGGCAGCACCGCCAATGGCCCGGTATCTGTGAATCTCTCGTAGGCGATATTGTCATGTGGCTCCGTAAACGAGATATTGCTGATCAGCGCTTTTTGTTCATAATGTGTAATGGTGTTTCGAATGCCCAATTGATCACACAGATCAGATTTACCACCATCGGCCAGTACAACCAGATTCGCGTTCACGGGTTGTGCATCTTTTAATCCCGCAACTTCTAACGCTAATTCCATCCCGGTATCTATCGGTTTCAGGCTGCTGACTTTCGCCGGACACAGCAAGCTGATGAAAGGTGCCGCTTGCAGCGCTTTATGCAGAAGTAGTCCCAAATGCTGGTTCTCAACAACATACCCCAGTGCATCTACCGCCAGGTCTTCCGCTTCAATGCGTGTCGCACCAAAACGGCCGCGATCAGATACATGAATCGTTTCGATGCGTTCACATTTCGCCGAGATTTCCTGCCACAGATTCAGTGTTTCGAATATTTTTCTGCTGCCGAAAGACAAGGCGGTTGTGCGGGCATCGAAGTTTTCTTTTGGAACTTCTTTTGGAACTTCTTTTGGAACTTCTGTTGTAATCCCTGTCGCGATCCCTGTCGCGATCTCCTTTGCAACTGTTGCGCCATCCTGGGCAAAAGATTCAACAACCAGTAACTTTAGTTTATGCTTCACACACAGATGACTCAGCGCCAGAGCAAAACTGGCGCCCACCATACCACCCCCGATGATGGCGATATCATAATGTTGTTGGGGTTGGTTAATTTTCATCACGCGACTTGGGCAGGCGCAATACGATTCGCCATGAAGGCTTCTATTTCGGCCACAGTTTTTGGTGCGCCTTCCGTCAGCACCCGATTACCGTTTTTGGTCACCAGCACATCATCTTCGATGCGGATACCAATGCCACGCCATTTCTTCGCGACACTTTTTTCATCCGGAGCAATATAAATGCCAGGCTCGATTGTCGTCACCATACCGGGCTCAAGCAGGCGCCAGTGATCATCAATTTTATAGTCACCCACGTCATGCACATCCATGCCCAGCCAGTGACCTGCGCGATGCATGTAGAACGGTTTATAGGCTTCCGTTTCTATCAACGTCTGCACATCACCCTTGAGTAGTCCAAGTTTTACCAGACCGCTTGTAATGACCTGCACCGTCACATTGTGTGGTGCATCCCAGCTCGTACCGGGCTTGATGATTTTAATGGCTTCAAGCTGCGCCTCCAGCACGATGTTGTAAAGGGCTTTCTGTTCTGCTGTGAAGCGTCCATTGGCAGGAAACGTTCTGGTGATGTCCGCTGCGTAGTATTCATACTCACAACCGGCATCGATCAACACCAACTCGCCATCATTGAGTTCGTCTGTGTTCTCAATATAGTGAAGAATGCACGCATTTTTCCCGGCGGCCACAATACTGTTATAGGCCGGTGCACGACTTCCTGAGCGCATGAACTCATGCATTATTTCTGCTTCCAGATGATACTCGCATAAACCTGGCCGACTCGTTAGCATCGCGCGTTTATGTGCGGCTACGGATATGGCTGCTGCGCGGTCCATCAATTTTATTTCGGCAGCACTCTTCAAAAGACGCATTTCATGCAACAGGTGGTCCAATACCAGAAACTCGCCGGGCGGATGTGCACCCTGTTTCACTCTGGAACGAATAATCTTTACCCAGTCCATAACGCGTTGGTCGAAGCGCGCGTCTTTACCCATGCAATAGTAAACGCGGTCCCGACCTTCTATCAGTCCGGGCAGAATGTCGTCAATATCACCAATGGGGAAGGCGTCGTCCAGACCCAGTTTTAGTTTTGCCTGTTCCGGGCCATATAAAGTGCCTGACCACAATTCCTTGGTCTTGTCCTTCTCCTGACAAAACAGCACGACCTGACCCTGCTTGCGGCCTGGGATCAATGCCAGAACGGCGTTTTCTTCGGCAAAACCAGTCAGATAATAAAAGTCACTGTTTTGACGATAGGGGTATTCAGTGTCATTGCTGCGGGTACTTGCAGGCGCGGTTGCCAGCAGCGCGATGCTGTTAGGCTCCATGTGATCCATCAGTTCTTTGCGCCGTTTCGCAGCCTCTTTCCAGGCTGCCTGCTGATTACTGCTAGTCATACGTTTATCCTGTTGAGTTTATATCACTGATTATGCCCGACTTTTTCCTCTCACACTTGTTGACCGACCCCTGCCACATCTCTATAGTAGCGAGACCCGTACTTGGCTGGCTTACTCCTGAGCCAGATTTGTAGCGACCCATTATGATGAATGACGAAAGATTCAATGCGCTGGATGAAAAAATTGATGCCCTGGTCGCGCTTTGTGCCGACATGAAAAGGGAAAACCAGACGCTAAGAGCCAAAGAGCATAACTGGCAAAGTGAACGCCAGCAACTGCTGGAAAACAATAAACTGGCCAAGAGTCGGCTTGAGTCTGTGCTGAGTCGGCTGAAATCCATGGAGCAGTCGTGAATGTCGGAAGAGAACGATAGCCCCAGCACTGTTGCAGTCAAAATTCTGGACAAAGAATATCAGATCAGCTGTCCTCCTTCGGAGCAGGATGCTCTCCTGAAGTCTGCACGCCATCTCGATGAGAATATGCGCAAGATCAAAGGCCGTGGCAATATTCATGGCCTGGAAAAAATTTCTGTGATGGCCGCATTGAATATTACGCACGAAATGCTGGGCAAAAACCGACTAATTAATGAAACCCGCCACAGCACCGTACAACAACTGAAATTCCTTGAAGACAAGATAGACCGTGCGTTGCAGAGCGCTCGTCAGTTAGAAATCTGAATCATTTTCTATCTCTTTTCTCTGTTACAAAAAAGTTTGCCTATTTGCTCGATAGCCTGAATCAACTTCTATATACTCAATTCATAGTCGCCTGGAGCACTAGCCAATCAAAAGTGTTCTTGAGCCGATTCTGTTACTTTGGAGGCTCTATACAGGATGTTGTTGTGCAAGTCCGCTTGACGGAAAGCCTTATGCATCTGCGGAGCCACCACCTGGGCCACTGGGTTCAGGACTATTTTGGTAGCGGTGCTTTGGGTGGCTTCCCGTCAATAAAATCATCGACTTCGTCCGCTGTACTTCTATGACAGTTCCGATGACAACTGAACTTCGTTCCAAACTGCGCAAATCACTACGGGCCGCTCGCCGGTCACTCAACCCCCGACAGCAACGTAAAGCAGCCGCAGGTTTATTGCGCATCGGTTTGCGTCAACTGCTTTTCCGCAAAGCCAGGCATATTGCTTTTTATCTGCCTATCGATGGCGAAATAGACTCTGGCGCGCTTTTAGCGCATGCACTCAGAAACGGTAAGCATTGTTATTTGCCGGTGCTTGGTCGCGGGGCGGTACCAAAGATGATGTTTGTCCGCTTTAATCCTGTGGAGCGCTTGACCACGAATCGTTGGGGCATCAAGGAACCGCTTTTACGCAGCACAAATCGGATAGCGCCCTGGGCACTGGATCTGGTGTTTGTGCCACTCACCGGGTTTGACGAAGCCTGCAACAGGCTGGGAATGGGGAAAGGTTTTTATGACCGGGCTTTTGATTTCAAACACGGGTTACAGCGCAGAAGTCCACAATTGGTTGGTTTGGCACATGAATGCCAGAAACAGAAAGCCCTGCCCGTAGAGAGCTGGGATATTGCCATGGATTGGGTTTTTAGCGACTGCGCCGTCTATCAGCGCACAACACAGGGATATTAAAGCAGTCCGCTCTGTACCACTCCGCTAACCAAAACTCCCAAAGCAAACAGGACGACAACTACAGTGAGCATATCAGGTCTGCGCTTCATGAATTTTCCATCATTCCAGTTAATTAAAATTATTATTTGAGAAATCTGGCTAGCTAACTTTGCTAACGCGTTGAAGAGTAATACAAATATCTTTCATTGACAATCATCAATCTAAAATACTTGCTTATTTATTGTGCAATGTTACAAACCTGAATATCAGATCCGGCACCAAATCCAAAGCAGGTGTCTCAATAGCCGACTCATCAAGCGTTACAAACTGCTGCTTGCGAGCTTTTTTAATACTGTTAATATATACAGTATTATGCCCTCTGATAATAATTATTCCATTACTAATCAACAAGTTGAAATATCAGGAAATGAAATTGAGAACTTGCTGCAAAAAACTCCCGCCCTGTGGCGAGGGAGTGCGTCCCGTCTTGCGCGAGAAAATCTGGAGAAAGGTCTGCCCAGTGGTTATCCCACACTCGATAACATGTTGCCCTGGGGTGGTTGGCCATGCCACGGCATAGTTGAGATTGTCAGCACGCAGGAACACATCGGTGAATTGCGTTTACTGATACCCTTGCTGCGCTCACTCAGCCAGCAACAGCGCTCCAGTCTCTGGATCACGCCACCTTATACGCCCTATGCGCCGGCTCTGTTGCAGGCAGGCATTGCCACAGAGCACATCTATTTTGTCAAAGCCGGTATTTCCTGGCGCCAAAGCCTGTGGAGCATGGAGAAGGCTTTACAGAGTCCCGATTGCGCTCTGGTGCTGGCCTGGTTACAGCAACTCACTATTCCCGTGTTGCGCCGCCTGCAGCTTGCAGCCAATACCGGGCGCACGCTGGGCGTTGTCTTCCACCAGCGCCAGTTGACCAACTCTCCCTCCGTTTTGCGGCTGGCAGTAAAGGCTCTTGTCGGCAGTGCAGAACATCCGCCGGGCACACTTGCCGTGCGGGTCATGAAAGCGCGCGGTTGTCATCATCGGCCGGCATGCATGATTCCTGTATCCAGGAGGCCGTCATGAGGACTTACTCTCTGCGGAAAGCAGATGCTTTGAAGAAGCCGCCCGCTTTACACAAACAAGTCACCTTGCAGCTGCCGGAACACACACTCAAGCCACGTCAGCAGAACACCAACCGGGGCGCTGTTCATTATCCGCCTATTTCCTCCAGGTCAATCTCCTCCGGGCCAATCGCTCAGGGAAACCGCAAAAGAGAGTCGTTGTGGTATGCCGTTTGTTTCGCTTATCTGCAACAACCCGGCAGCGCAGAAGACTACCAGCGCCTGCAACAACTGGCAGAACTTATTCTCCAGTTAAGTGCCCGCGTCAGTCTGCAACCACCTGACTCCATCGTGTTTGA
Organism: Pseudohongiellaceae bacterium; assembly: GCA_041751425.1. GTDB lineage: Bacteria > Pseudomonadota > Gammaproteobacteria > Pseudomonadales > Pseudohongiellaceae > JAVVEG01. The sequence goes on from JBGSXL010000017.1 coordinate 21,603, forward strand.
AGTGCGCAGCAGCCTGCGCTATTTCGGGGGCATCGCCAATATCCGTAACCGGCTGCAACTTCTGTTGCACACACAACTGGAACACTGGGGTCTGGATACCGACTTCTATCATGCCGCCACACCCACGCCTGCAAGCAGTGTATTGCTGGCACGCAACAAGGCAAATGTCCTTGTCTATCAAACCAGCAATCTGCGCTCGGTGCTGGGGCAACTGCCTCTTGCCTCGCTACCCATCACCCGCCGCGATAATGAGAAATTCCGAAAAACAGGTTTATTTTATCTTCGTGACATCTGGCGCCTTTCAACCGCCGGGTTGCGCCAGCGGTTCGGCAGAGAGTTTGTCAATTATCTTGATCGCTGTCTTGGCAAATGTGCCGACCCCCTGAGAGTGCTTGAACCAGCCCCAACTTTCCAGAGCAGACATGAGCTGGACTACCCGGTTGATAACATCATCCGATTACTGCCCGTGTTTCAGGAGTTGATCGACCAGTTATGCGGTTTCCTGCAACAAAGAGAATTATGTACTTCGCATTTGTTAGTGCTTGTTGAACACGAGGAACAGACACCCACTATTATTGAAATGCACCTGCGGCGCGCCGCCCGCTCACCAAAGCATCTGTTTTTACTGCTGGAGAATCGGTGCAGGACGCTGGTACTGAGCGCTCCGGTTATGGCAGCGACATTAAAGTCAGAGCACTTCGACAGATTTTTTGCAGAAAACAAATCCTTGCTGGATGAAAATAGCGACGAAGCAGCCGCTGGTGGCAACACTTCGTTTACAGATTTGCTTGAACAGTTGCAGGCCCGTCTTGGCGATAATGTTATTCGCACATTGCAAGCGCTGCCCGAGCACCGTCCTGAATATGCCTGCAAAAACTATAGCTACAATGATGCTGATACTAAAAAACAAAAAATAAAATTTTCTGCCATCAGTAGCGGCTTACGCCCCTGCTGGTTGCTGGAGCGGCCTTACCCGCTGCAGGAGAAAAACGGCCATATCTATCTGACCGGAACGCTGGCAACGGGAGGCAGCACAACACCCATTCAGATTATCAGTGAAATGGAAAGAATTGAGTCCGGTTGGTGGGCAGATGCGGATACCCGGCGCGACTATTACATTGCTGCCAATCGACAAGGGCAGTTACTGTGGATTTTCAAAGCACGCAGTCAGATGACTGGGTGGTACCTGCACGGTTTCTTCTGATTTTCTGTTCAGGGGCGTTAATGCGTGTGATGCACGATAGTGTTCATACCGTCAGAAAAAATTGCGCGACCGCAACTGCATATCTTCCAGCCAGTTGCTCAGATCTGCCAGCTCTCTGGCAATCACATGGGTAACTCCCTCGCTCTTCTGCAAGGTACCCACTACTCCGATCAACATCCCATGGTTGACAGCGTAACGATATTTCTCGGCAATAGTTGGCCAGACAACCACGTTGATAAATCCGGTTTCATCTTCCAGAGTTAAAAATGTTACTCCTGCCGCTGTTTGTGGTCTTTGCCTGCAGGTGGTAACCCCAACCACTTTCACGAAGTAATCTCCCCCTGCTGCCAGCAGGGTCTCCGCGCTGGCAACCTTATAGCTATCTAAATGCTGTCGCAACAAAGCCAGAGGGTGACGGCGCAACGTCAACCCTGTACTCAGATAATCAGCAATAATATTCTGCCCCTCATCGGGTTTGGGCAGTAATAGATCCAGTGTTTGTCCCACGGATTCAGCGCCAGATTCCTGACCACTGCCTGCCGCCATTGGCAGGGCCGGTTGATAAACTCCCACTTGCCAGAAAGCACGGTAGCGATCTCCTGCAAGGCTGGATAACGCATCGGCGGCGGCAAGTGCTTCGCTGTCTCTCTTACCCACGCCGGTACGGGCCATGAAGTCGTTACTGCTCTGAAATACTGCCTGTTTGCGTTGTGCCACAATGGTATCTGCTACCTGCAACGACAAACCTGCAACCATGCACAACCCCAGACGCACGCCCAACTCACCATCCACCAGCTCCAACGAACAATCTACCTCGCTGATATTCACATCTACAGGCAGCACAGCTACCTGATGCCTGCGCAGGTCCTGCACCAGTTGTGCTGGTGCATAGAAGCCCATCGGTTGACTGTTCAACAGCGCACAGGTAAAGGCCGCAGGATAATGACACTTGAGCCAGGAGGAGACATAAGCCAGCAGAGCAAAACTGGCGGAATGCGATTCAGGAAAACCATAATCACCAAAGCCTTTTATCTGATTGTAGATCTGCAGCGCAAAGCCCTCGCTGTAACCACGTTCGCGCATGCCGATCAATAGTTTCTCTTTGAACGGTTCAAGCCCGCCTTTGCGCTTCCACGCCGCCATCGCGCGGCGCAACTGGTCGGCCTCACCGCCCGAGAAACCTGCGGCCACGATGGCAATCTGCATCACCTGTTCCTGGAAAATCGGTATGCCCAGCGTACGTTCGAGAACTGCTCTTACCCCCTCACTGGGATAAACAACTGCTTCCCTGCCACTGCGTCTGGCCAGATAGGGATGCACCATGTCTCCCTGAATAGGGCCGGGTCGCACTATTGCTATCTGTATCACCAGGTCATAATAACTTCTGGGTTTCAGACGTGGCAGCATGCTCATCTGCGCGCGGGATTCAATCTGGAATACACCTACCGTGTCTGCCGCGCACATCATGTCGTAAACGTTGGCATCCTCGGCAGGAATACTGTGCAGCGCAAGTTGCTGCCCGGTGCTGGCATTCACCAACTGCAGCGCTTTGCGAATAGCTGTCAGCATGCCCAGCGCCAGCACGTCCACTTTCAACAGGCCCAGCGCCTCCAGATCATCTTTCTCCCATTGAATAATTGTGCGCTCCGGCATCGCCGCATTCTCAATGGGCACGAGCTCCGATAATGGACCCTCACTGATAACAAACCCGCCCACGTGCTGCGAGAGATGGCGCGGAAAACCGAGCAGATTTTTTATCAGATAAAAAAGTCGCTCTGCTGTGCCCTGGTCTATGTCAATCTGCTTATCCTGTAATTGCTGCGTGGAATTGCCATTACCGAAGTCAACTTTCTTCAGTAACTGTTCAATCACAGTCAGAGGAATGCCAAGGGTTTTCCCTACATCACGCACGGCACTGCGCCAGCGATAACAGATAACTGTTGCCGCCAGAGCGGCACGGTGCCGCCCATACTTCGTGTAAATATACTGAATGACTTCCTCGCGTCTTTCGTGCTCGAAATCAACATCGATATCCGGTGGTTCATCCCGTTCGCGGGATAGAAAACGTTCAAACAGCAGATGCATACGGGCTGGATCAACGGCGGTGATACCCAGGCAATAGCAAACCGCTGAATTAGCTGCCGAGCCTCTGCCCTGACAAAGAATGTTGCGGCTGCGGGCGAACTGAACCAGATCATGCACGGTGAGGAAGAAGTGTTCGTAACGCAATTCTGCAATCAGTGCCAGTTCTCTTTCAACAGTATTGCGCACTTTGCGCGCTACGCCATCTGGCCAACGCGTATGCATACCCTGTTCGACAAGACAGCGTAACCAACTCTGTGGGGTATGCGCGGCTGGTACCAACTCATGCGGATACTCATAGCGCAATTCGGCAAGCGAGAAATTGCACAATGACGCAATGTGCGCAGATTCCCGGAGCAGGGTGTCTGGATAGAGTTGTTGCAATTGCGCGCGGCTGCGCAGATGTTGTTGTCCGTTGGCGGGTATGGCTGCGCCCAATGCATCCAACGTTGTGCCTAACCGAATCGCGGTGAGCGTATCACGCAACAAGCGCCGCTCAGGTTTGTGCATCGTGATACCGCCGCTGGCACAAAGGGGAATCTGCCACTGCGCTCCCAGCTCCTGCAACCATTGCAGCCTTGGTCTGTCATTCCCCAATTGCAGAAGCTCAACGGCAATCCACAGACGCTGCGGGAATAAAGGCCGGATATTCAACAGGTGCTGTTTCTGCCCGGGCAGATCCATGTCTGCTGTAAACTCACAACCAATATCTGGAATCCACAGCGCAAGACACTCGGAACATGAGTGCTGTTGCAACATCGCCAGCGTAAGGTGGTAGGAACCTTTGACCGCCTTGCCTCTGGCCTGAGTAATCAGATGCGAAAGCTGGGCATACCCTTTGCGGCTGGTAGCCAGCAGGACAAAATGCAACCCGTCATCACAAATGAACTCGCTGCCTATTACCAGTTTTAATGCACTGTCGCGCGCTGCAATATGTGCGCGCACTACGCCTGCCAATGAACATTCATCGGTAATGGCGAGCGCGGTATAGCCAAACTCAATAGCGCGCTCTACGAGCTCCTCGGGAAAGGAGGCGCCACGCAGAAAGCTGAAATTGCTGAGGCAGTGCAGCTCAGCATAAGGTAAGAGTTTCATGGGGAGATCACGAATAATACTGTATGGATGAACAGTATTTGTTGCGTGCCCCAATGTCAATGCTTTACCGTGCGCAGAAATGCAAAAAGGCCAGTCATTTTGCCTGACTGGCCTTTTCGGTTAGCGAATCAGCTTCTCAGCTGAATGCAGAGAGCTTCAATTAGTGCCTGGTCTGCGCAGCGGTCCAAACAGCAACTCTTCAACGAACTCAACACACTTGAACTCGATCAACTGCATGTTGGGGTCCTGACGACGGTAGATGGGCATGGAGATTGTCCAGGGTTCGGTGAACGTAGCCTCATCAGTGATTGTTGCTTCGTACTGGATAGTATTGGCGTCAACCAAGGTGTAACGTTCCTGCACATGCATTGACCAGCCACTGTGATGATTGCCCGCGTGATCAAACCAGGAATCCGGCATCTGACCAGTCACATCAATAACCAGCGTGTCGCCATCCCAGCTGCCAACGTTGTGGCCCATCCAGCTATCGACCTGAGCCTCCGAATCCGGACGGTTCATGTAAACGATACGGTCGGCGCCGGCAAACTCATAAGTGATCAGAGTAACATCAGGAGCCTGCAGAATCTGGAACGGGTGTGGCAGGTATGTAGCACGCGGCACGCCCGGCAAATAGCATTTCACCAGTGGATCAAGATCAATCCAGTTGGCACGATTGGCTTCTTTCTTGGCCATCGCGTCCTGCCTGTAAGGAATACGACCACCTTCAACAACACCCAAACCACCAGGAATTGCCAGCAGTGCACCTGCCTGAACAATAGGGCCATGGCTGGCTGCATGCGGTTCCAGATTCCAGTGTGCTGAACCCATAGTTTGCCAGATGCCATTGAAATCAGGCTTGCCATCCGGCGTGCGGGGAATTTCCTGCGCCTGACTGCTGATAGAAAGCATTCCAAGCATTGCTGCACCGGCAGCAAACATTACCAATTTTGTAAATTTTGTTTTCATGAACAACCTACTTAGTTTCTGTAAACGTTAAGCGGACGCACAACCCTTCTCTACCGAAGTAAATGAAGGGCGTGACCCATGATGAGATTATTGTTGCTTGGCGCGACCGGTGTCGTAATCCCAGTTGCCCTCGTCAACTCTGGCACCACGCAGGATATTAATCATGCCGTAGTTACCTTCGTGGCAGGCATACTCGTACATCTCACCGTCAGAGCGGAACATGGGTACCAGACCTGTGAACGGAGCAACGTAAGCTTTAGGGTCGTCCACGGTGAACTGATAATCAACACGATCATCCGCCACGCGGGTGAAACGCTCTGTCAGTTTCATATTGGCGCCGATACCCGTGCCACGGAAAGTCTGCGTCAGGTCGGTAAAGTTTGTGGTTTCCACTACCAGCGTTTCGCCATCCCAGTAGCCACGTGAATCCCCTGTCCACTGCGCGACTTCTTCCGGCAGATGCGGGCGACCATCGATTGGCACTATTCGCGCTTCATGAATCATTTCATTCAAAATGACTACGTGATCCTTGTTCTGGAAAAGCTGTACGTTGTTGTTATACATGCTTGGCAGGAAGGGGGGCACAGAATTGAATCCGAGCAGACAACGCTCAGACAGACCACGGTCCTCAGGACCATCCTTGCCTACACCACCTACAGTAAAACGAACAGGGCGGGTGCCGGGTGAATCCGGTCCCAAACCACCGAAGGCCATCGGTGCGCCTTCAACGCGGGCTGGTAAGCGACCATCTGGTGGATCGATAATAATAGATGTTCGCAGGTTCAGATCCTGCGGCAGACCCTCAACCCAGAACTGGTTGTAACCACCAACACCACCCTGAGATGACTGACCATCACCTTCTTCCGCAGCAATAGCTGCCAGACGGTTGCGCTCAATCACCTCTTCCGGTGTATAAAACTGACGATCGCCATATTGGCGAGGACGTTCCATCGGGGTGTTGGAACTGAAATTCCAGACGCCCCTGATCTCCGGGTGACCCCATTCAGTGCGAGGGGCAACATAGCCATCATCGCTGGCAGCAAATGCGCTGAACGTGACGGCGCCTGAGACAGCTGCGGCAACCGCTACTGATATAAGTGTTTGTCTTTTCACATCTTTCTCCTCGGAGAGTAAATTCTAAGAGTTATCACTGATTAAGAGCACCGGTCATCCATGCGATGAATTTTCAAACCAATTCATCCTGTGCAGCAATTGTAATATGGGAGGCGGAGCGTAATCCACCTAGCCCGAATATTCAATACCAAGCCCCTGCGGAGTCGACATTGTGAGGGGTATTTGCTGTTAACAGGTGCAGTACTCTCTACAGTACTCTGCAGCCGCTCACTAAGGTAAAGTACGCCTTCACTTATTAAGTTGGCAATTCATGATTCCTTATTCCTTGCTCGATCTCGCCCCGATTACCCAAAACAGCAATGCTTCTCAGGCGCTGCGCAATTCACGTGACCTGGCACAGCATGCAGAAAACTGGGGTTATCACCGCTTCTGGTTGGCGGAGCATCACAATATGACAGGTATCGCCAGCGCCGCGACAGCGGTAGTAATTGGCTATGTCGCAGAAGGAACTCAGAAAATACGCGTTGGTTCCGGGGGCGTGATGCTGCCTAATCATGCCCCTCTGGTTATTGCAGAACAATTCGGCACGCTGGCTGCACTTTACCCCGACAGAATTGATCTGGGACTGGGAAGAGCACCCGGCACGGATCAGGTAACCGTGCGGGCAATACGCCGCGACCCGGAAAGCGCAGATACATTTCCACACGATGTGCAGGAGCTGCAATCTTATTTTCAGCCGGCGCAGCCCGGGCAATCAGTGCAGGCTGTGCCGGGTGCCGGCCTTAAAGTACCTCTCTGGTTATTGGGCTCCAGCTTGTTCAGCGCACAACTGGCTGCCGCTCTGGGTTTACCCTTTGCCTTTGCGTCACATTTTGCGCCGGACTATTTGATGCAGGCCTTGAAACTGTATCGGGAAAGATTCCGTCCATCAGAGCAATTGCAGGAGCCTTATGCCATGGCTGCGGTACCGGTTTTTGCCGCGGATACGGAAAAGGAAGCGCGCTTTCTGATGACTTCAGTGCAACAGCAATTCATTGCTTTGAGAAGAGGGACTCCAGGCCCGTTAAAGCCGCCGCTCGCAGATATAGAAGCACATTTCTCAGCGATTGAATTGGCGGGTGCCGGTCATGCGCTGGGGGAGGCGGTGGTGGGCTCAGTCGATCAGATAAGCGCCGGACTGGCTGCATTCATTGAACGTACGCAAGTGAATGAAGTCATGCTCACCGGTCATATCTTCGATCATGCCAAGCGCTTGCGGTCTTTCGAGATTGCCGCAAACGCGTGCAAGAGTTTTAGCTGATTTAGCGATCTCTCGTGCCGATACATGATCTTCACTCGCGTTTGCGCCACACTGACACCTGGCTGATGATGTACTCATATTTTCTGCGATGTTCGCGAATCATGAAAGGCAGATCCTGTTGGTGTAATAATTCGAACCCAGGCAACAGAGTTGCCATTTTCTCTAACGCGTGAACGTTACTGTCAGCATCCAGAAACGCGTCCGGTTTGGTATATTGTTCCAGCCATGAATTCGGTGAGGCGATTACCAGCACGCCATCTTTTTCCAACCATGAATCCTTTCCGACAAACTGTTCCAGACATCTTTTCGGCTCAGGCAGCCGGCACATCAGGTTGCTGAGCAGAACAGCATCAAACTTTCCACTACCGCTTAAAAAATTACGGATACCCGCGGCTTGCAGATAACATGCGTCACCCTGCAGAAAATCGACTCTGTTGCGATCGATATCCGGTTCGACTACTGCATTCATTGCGGAAAAGTAGCGACCACTTTCGTGCCGGGAGTATTTCATCGACCCTTGTTGCTGAAGTTTTTTTGCTGCATCTACAAACATCTGGCTGAAGTCCAGCCCTACAACCTGTTTGAACTCTTTTGCCAACTCAAAACTTGCCCGACCAACAGCGCAACCCAGATCCAACACAGAGTTCTTATTTACCGAGTACCTGCTCAATATTGCGGTCATTTGCAGGATAAAATTACCTGTATCCGGGTGTCCCACATTTCCGGTAATCTCAGTGTCACGCTGCTCCGCCAGGCTGCCCCAATGGAATAGCATGTATTGATTCAGTACCGCATCGCTCTCATATTTGTTAGTGTCCGTCTCCAGATTATTTCCCTGTACCAGGCGAAAGCCCGCGTGTTGGAAAAAATGCGGCCGGAAATGAAATCTGGCCCAAATGCTGGCCTCGTCACCCGTGCTGATGAATGAGCCACCAAAAATCATCTGGTGCTGATCATCGAAACAGGGTGTGCTGAAGTCTACATAATAAGGATGAATTTTGAACTTCGGCAAAGGATGGAAAGTATCCTCGCTCCACTGCCAAAGATTGCCCTGTACATCATGAAAGCCACGGCTGCTCTCCACAAACTGACTTACCGGTCCTTCACTGCCATGACCAAGATTATGATTGATTCCCCCGGCTTCAGACCTCAGAATCGCATCATGTTTTGACAATGTTTCATTGCCGGGTAGCCAATGCGAGCCGTCGTTGATTATTTTGTCACGCAGGGCAAGGTGCTCCTTTTCGCTTAGCAAGCGATAGGGAACTTCTACATTATCATTGACGCTGCGCCATGCGCAGTATGCCTTCGCCTCGTAATAATTGACGACAGCTGGCCAGTCCCATTGCATTGGCTCGATGGAAAAAATAGTTCTCAATTTATAATGATGCGAACCAACCGGCCCATCCTGCACCCAGAATGTTGGCCAACGAGTATTACGGAACCTGCGCCATGACCATCCCTCTGCGCTCCAGAACTGTTCATCAATATAGGCGCCGCAACGTACAAATTCGTAAAACTCTCCATTACTGATCAGCATTTTGCCTGCTTTGAAACCCGCCACCTTGCGCTGATCTTTACCGTATTCATTGTCCCAACCAAAAGTTGGCCAGGCCAGAGGTTTGCCAACGTCCACTAACTGCTCTTTCACTTCCAGCATTGGATTCTCGTCCGGAAAACTGATACCCGCCACCGGGACCTGAAACCTGCCAGTTGCGTTCTTATTGATAGGCAATGGAGGCCAGGCAGCTGGCCGCGCCAGATATTGCACCGGCAACTCCCGCATCAGCACGCTGGATGTTTCCAAATGGATGCGTTCATGCTCAAAACACATCACCAGTGACCATGCCGGGCTGTCCATGGTCATAGGTTTATCCAGCACCGGGTGCGTTTTGATCAGGTTTTGTACTAAATCATAGACAGTAGCGCGGTAGGCTTTTACTTCCTCGAGTTCTGGCCAGATGGTTTGATCATTTTCACGCAAATCATCCCAGCTCATTTCGTCTACACCTGTCTCGAACAGGATTTCGAAGTGCGGGTTCACCGGCTTGTCGAGCAGCCCTGCTACGAGCAACTTATTCACATAAAAGGTGACAGGATGCAGGTAGTAGAATATCAACGGGTGACGGGTTTTATGGTAGGGCCTTTTGTAATAAGCTTCTCCGCTTTGCAATGCGGAGAACAACGTCTCCGTCAGCGCCCAGGTATTCTGAAAATACGCCAGCACAGCAGCACGATCTGCATCAACCCGCAGTTGCGGCAGGCTGGTCAGCACACCATGCGGCCATTCAGGCTCTGCTTGACCCTGATGCTCTGCCAGCGCGTCCACCTGGCGTTCAACAACTTTACTATTCATTTATTCTAATCCTGATCTGTCCTGACCCGCATAAGTCAGTTCTGATTTAGCTCAGCTCCGGTACTTCATGTACACTACGGTTCCAGGTTCGAACCATACATGAGCCGTCCTGAACTCAATAATCGAGACTTTCTGAAATTGCGACTTTCAATTATCGAAACGTTATAGCACTGTTGTGAGTTTCCATAAACCAATGAGGCAATATGTTGCGCAGCAAACTTCCAGATGTTGGTACTACGATATTTACCGTCATGTCACAAATGGCGCAACAGCACAATGCCATCAATCTTTCGCAGGGCTTTCCTGACTTCGATTGTCCGGAAAAGTTGCGGGAGCGGGTTTCCCATTACCTGAACGATCGCAGGAATCAATACGCACCAATGACCGGCATTGCAGAGCTGCGTGAGCAGATCGCCCTGAAACTGCTGAATCTATACGGACACAAGGCGGATGTGGATCAGGAAATAACAATCACCTCCGGCGCTACTGAAGCCTTGTTCGATGCTATTCAAGCCGTTGTGGCTGCCGGTGACGAGGTTATTCTGTTCGACCCTGCCTATGACTCGTATGCGCCGGCAGTCACCTTGGCAGGTGGCAAACCCGTGCATATTCCCATGCTGCTGCCAGACTACCAGATCGATTGGGACAGAGTGCGCAGCAGTATCACGGCAAAGACACGCCTGATCATCATCAATTCACCTCATAATCCCAGCGGCGCTGTTTTTTCAGAAGCAGATTTGCAGACGCTTGCCGATGTCATCAGGAATCACGACATTCTGGTGCTCTCGGATGAGGTTTATGAACACATGGTGTTTGACGATGGCGAACACCTGAGCGTTCTGTGTCATCCGGAACTCAAACAGAAGAGTTTCGCCGTCTTCTCCTTCGGCAAGACTTACCATGCCACTGGCTGGAAGCTGGCCTATTGCGTTGCTCCTCGTGAGTTGTCCGTCGAATTTAGAAAAGTGCATCAGTTTGTCACCTTTACGTCACCCAGCTTCATTCAGTATGCATTAGCGGACTTCATGCGCGATTGCCCGCAACACCATCTTGAGTTGCCTGCTTTTTATCAGGAGAGACGTGACGCTTTTTGTAACCTGATTAAAGATTCCCGCTTCAAGTTTACACCTTCAAGTGGCACCTATTTTCAATGTGTTGATTACAGCACGATCAGCGACCTGCCCGATATGGCATTTACAAGCTGGTTAACCAAAGAGAAGGGTGTTGCTGCAATTCCACTATCGCCCTTTTATGCGGAAAATCCCGACACTCGCATCATTCGCTTCTGTTTCTGCAAGAATGATGCAACGTTGGAACAAGCCGCTGAAATTCTGTGTCGGCTATAGTTCATGAATAGTAATGAGTTGAAACAACTGGCGGGCGATATAAAAATCTGGGGAGCAGAGCTCGGGTTTCAACAAACTGCGATTACCGATATAGATCTGAGTGCTTACGAACCACACCTTGATGCCTGGCTGCAGAAGAACTATCACGGTGATATGCAGTACATGGAGAAGCATCGAGATCTGCGCCTTAACCCCGAGATGTTACACCCCGGCACTTTACGAGCGATCTGTGTGCGTATGGATTATGCGCTCAGCAAATCCAACTCGTTTGAGCCTCTGACCAACGATGGCAGCGCCTATGTTTCACGCTACGCAAGGGGTCGAGACTACCACAAACTGATTCGTAAGCGCCTGCAATTGCTTGCCGACAAAATTTCCGTTGCTATCGGGCCTTTCGGTTATCGAGCCTTCGTCGACAGTGCGCCTGTTTTAGAGCGCGCACTGGCAGAGAAGGCCGGGCTGGGTTGGATAGGCAAGAACACGATGCTGCTCAACAAACAGGCGGGCTCCTGGTTTTTCCTGGGCGAGCTTTTTACCGACTTGCCACTGCCAATTGATGAACCTGTCGGACATCACTGCGGTACCTGCAATGCCTGCATCGATATCTGCCCAACGCAAGCTTTTGTGGGGCCCAATATTCTGGATGCCCGGCGCTGTATTTCTTATCTGACTATTGAGCTTCGCACCACCATCCCTGAAGCGCTAAGGCCCCTGATTGGAAACCGTGTATTCGGATGTGATGATTGCCAATTGATCTGTCCGTGGAACAAATTTACCGGCATCAGTGAGGAACAGGATTTCTCGCCGCGACATTGCCTGGACAGCGCCAAACTTGCTGAGCTGATCGGGTGGACTGAGGAAGAGTTTCTGCAGAAGACCGAAGGCTCGCCAATCAGACGCATAGGCTACGAGTGCTGGTTACGCAATCTGGCAGTGGGGTTAGGTAATGCACCTGGCACTATTCAGGTAATCACAGCACTGAGGCACCACAAGAACCATTCTTCAGCAATGGTTCGCGAACATGTCGAGTGGGCTTTACATCAGCATTCTTGAGCACTATCGTGCAAGCGCAATCAAACCGGCCGCATCATCCAGACACTACTTGCGAAAGAAATGCTCCCGATAGTGAGCCAACTCATTGATTGAGTCTTTAATATCGTCCATAGCCTGATGGCTGGATACTTTGGTCAGGCTGCCAAGTACATCGGGCGCCCAGCGCTTAGCCAACTCTTTCACAGTACTCACATCAAGATTGCGGTAATGGAAAAACTCTTCCAGTTTTGGCATATACCGCGCCAGAAATCGTCTGTCCTGACAGATACTGTTTCCGCACATGGGGGAAGCACCTGGCTCGGAATATTTAGCAAGAAACTCCAGCGTACACCGTTCCGCTTCTGCTTCATCGTATGGGCTGGCCTTGACCCGATCTACCAATCCCGAGTTGCCATGGGTGCGCTGGTTCCATTCATCCATGGCAGCCAGAGCGGCATCGGATTGATGGACCGCCAAAGTAGGACCCTCTGCAATGATATTGAGCTGCGCATCCGTAATCAGCGTTGCTATTTCTATGATGCGATCTGAATCGGGAAACAATCCTGTCATCTCCAGATCAATCCAGATTAATGTTGCTTTCTTGTCGAGGGAATCCAAGGCTGTCATCGGTGCTTTCCAAAAAGTGCTTCACAAGTGCTTTCTACAAAGTGGGTGATTGTAGCACCGACAAACCAGGGGCGACATCAGGCTGCAGCTAACTCTCTGCTAAGTTCGGTTTTCAGGGTAGAATCAGCGTCCACAGACCCCAAACATCAGGAACCGCCGACAGGCATGGCAAAACGACGACTTAATCAGCAGCAATTACGCCGCATTGACAGCAATCAGCAACAACGCGGCAAGCGGGTTGCGCAAGACAGCCCGTCAGATACTGGTGCTGAAGCTGCGCCAATTTCTGCTACTCAGTCTGAGCCGCTGGCGGGGCAGGAACTGGGGCCGGAGGTGCCCGGACTGGTTATTTGTCATTACGGCCAACAATTGGATATTGAGTCGCATGCTGAACACAATAGGGGCACAGTGTATCGCTGTCACCAACGCAGCAACCTGCCGCCGCTGGTTACCGGCGACAACGTTGTGTGGCAAGCGGCTGATGACAATAGCGGTGTCGTAGTAGCTCTGCAGGAACGCAGAACTATTCTAAGCCGCCCAAATGCACATGGGGACCAGCGCCCTGTCGCAGCGAACGTCGATGTCATGGCTATAGTGATCGCTCCCTTACCACAACCATTCGGTAATCTGATCGATCGTTATTTGGTAGCCGCTGAGAGCCTGGGCCTGCGTGCAGTAATTCTGTTGAACAAAACCGACCTACTGGACAGTACGCGCGATGCATTCATAGAACCGCTACTCGAGCTGTATAAAAATATAGGTTATCCGGTGATTCGCGTATCAACTAAAAGCAATGGCGGCATTGAAGATCTGCAACAGTTTCTAGCCCAGCAGACTGCCGTATTTGTAGGGCAGTCCGGCGTTGGCAAATCCTCACTGATTAATTCCTTGAGAGATACCAGCAGGTTGCCCGATGATATGCCCGATTTGCAGGAAGATGCCGCTGTTGGCGAATTATCGGCAGGGCGGGATAAAGGTACTCATACGACAACGGCAACCAGGCTATATCATTTAATAGGCAGTGGTGACCTGATTGATTCGCCGGGCATCCGTGAATTCGGGCTGTGGCACATGGATCAACACCAGCTTATTGCCGGTTTTATCGAGTTCAAACCATTCATAGATAAGTGCAGGTTCAGGGATTGCAGGCATCTGCACGAACCGGGTTGCGCACTGCTGGATGCGCGCGACAAGGGATTGATCAACCCGGAGAGACTGACCAGTTACTTTCATACCTTAAGCACAATTACGCCTGCTTGAGCAGCGGAGGGCAACCGAACACTCATGCGAAATAAGCTATTCATCCTGTTACAAATCCTTTTGCCTCAACATTTGCTGTCCAGGCTTGCCGGCTGGTTGGCCAGATGCACCTGGGGACCATTCAAGAATACTTTTATCGGCTGGTTTATTAAAAAATACAGGGTGGATATGGAAGAGGCCGCCAATTCCGACCCGTTCAGCTATGCCTGTTTCAACGAATTCTTCACCCGGGCGTTACGTCCCGCTGCTCGCCCTATAGATCCGGACGAGGCTGTAGTTTTGAGCCCGGCCGACGGAGTGGTAAGTCAGTTAGGGCAAATTGATTGTGGGCGCCTGGTTCAGGCGAAAGGCAGAGACTTCAGTCTGCAGGCGTTGTTGGGCGGTGACGATAAGCGAGCTGAGCCTTTTCAAGGGGGCGTATTCGCCACCGTGTATCTGTCACCCAAAGATTATCACCGTGTTCATATGCCTATTGCTGGCATTCTCAGGGAAATGATTCATATTCCCGGTAAATTGTTTTCAGTCAATCAAGTTACCAGTGATTCGGTTGCAGATCTGTTCGCCCGTAATGAGCGCGTTGTCTGCCTGTTTGACACCGAGCATGGTCCGATGGCATTGGTGCTGGTTGGCGCCATGATCGTCGCCAGTGTCGATACGGTATGGTCTGGTGAAGTGTGTCCCGCTGGGAAGGTGCCATGTAAAACGGATTACACAGAACATTCGCCTCCTGTACAAATTGCTCGTGGCGCAGAGATGGGCAGGTTCAAACTTGGCTCTACTGTGGTAGCGGTCTATGGTCCGGGCATGGTGAATCTGGATAAATCGATTGCCGCCGGAGAGCCGGTCAAAGTAGGGACGGCCCTGGGGCGACTGAACTCATGCAGTTAAACTGTCTCACCCGTGCATTGCCGGATAGGACAGTCTGTCAGGTTGAAATATTCAATCCAGATAGGAACAGCAATAATCCGTTACACTGAGTACCTTTATATCAAACGCAGAGTTCGCCGCAACTTCAAAACTCGCACCAGCGGATACTGTTTTCCAGTCTGTGTCACCCGGCAACTTTATCTCCACGGAACCCGATTGGATATCCATGATTTCTTTCTTCGCCGTTGAGAAGCGATAGTCTCCCGGGAGCATAATACCCAGAGTTTTTACTTCGCCGTTGGAAAACACAACGGCGCGACTACTCACTTTTCCATCAAAATAAATGTTGGCTGCTTTTACAACTGTTACATTTTCAAATTTACTCATTAACCGTTCTCTGATCTGAATTATGGAAGGACGCGAATTCTATCATAAACGCTGCGATTGGCTAGTGGGACAAGAGCTGTCACGTTGCAGTTGACGCGCTGCTCATGTCATTGCAACCTTTGGCGCTGTCCCCAGCGCTAAGGTGCCAGGAATGTCTGGTACGCCTGATTGCCGGTTTCATCCCAGTAGCGATAACCAATCAGGCGCAGAAAATCGCGAAACTGTTTTTTCTCTTTTTCGGGCACCTGAATACCTACTAACACTCGCCCATAAGCTGCGCCATGATTTCTGTAATGGAACATTGATATATTCCAATGCTCCCCTAACAGATTCAGAAAATTCATGAATGCCCCCGGGCGTTGCGGAAACTCAAAACGATAAACCAACTCATTGAGAACATCCGGAGAATGCCCGCCCACCATATAACGAATATGTAGTTTGGCGACTTCGTTATCGGACATATCCTGAACTTGAAAACCTTTTTTAGTCAGTTCACTCAATAATTGTTCACGTCCATGAACCGGGTCCTGAATCTCAATACCTACGAAAATCTTAGCCTCCCTGGGGTCACCGTAACGATAATTGAATTCCGTTATACTTCTCTTGCCCAGTGCATTGGAGAAACGCTTGAAACTCCCCGGCTTCTCATCAATGGTGACAGCAAAAATCACCTCCCGGCTTTCGCCAAGTTCAGAACGCTCCGCAATATGCCGCAACCTGTCGAAATTGACATTCGCTCCTGTTACAACTGCCATGATGGTTGCGTTCTGCAACGCATGTTCTCGCACGTATTTTTTCATACCCGCAATCGCCAAGGCGCCAGCTGGCTCTGTTACTGCCCGGGTATCATCGAACACATCTTTGATGGCAGCGCAGATTTCGTCAGTAGTCACTGTAACAACACCATCAACCAGTTTTCGCATGATGCGAAAGGTCTCCTTGCCAATCTGGTTCACAGCAACACCATCGGCAAACAAACCAACCTTTCCTAGTTTGACACGTCGCCCACTCTCCAGGGCTGCTTTCAGGCAAGCCGAATCCTCAGCCTCTACGGCAATCAACTTGATCTCCGGACGAATATATTTGATGTACGCCGCCATGCCAGCCATCAGTCCACCGCCACCGACAGGAACAAAAATCGCATCCAGGCGTCCACTGTGTTGGCGAATGATCTCCAGTCCAACTGTTCCCTGACCGGCAATCACATCGGCATCATCAAAGGCATGTACAAAGGTATAACCTTTTTCTTCGACCAGTTTCGCTGCATGGGTTGCTGCATCATTATATGAATCGCCAAACAGAATCACCTCGCTGCCTAAATTACGCACGGCATCAATTTTTATGCGTGGTGTTGTTTCAGGCATAACGATGACTGTTTTAATACCCAGCGTACTGCCTGCCAGTGCCACTCCCTGGGCATGGTTGCCTGCCGATGCTGCAACCACTCCGCGCTTGGCTGCTTCGGGAGACAACTTCGACATCATGTTGTAAGCCCCGCGCAATTTGAAACTGAACACAGGCTGCATGTCTTCGCGTTTCAACAGCACCGTATTGCCCACACGCCGGGAAAGCCCCACGGCTTTATGGATCGGGGTTTCTATCGCCACGTCGTACACTTTCGCGGAGAGAATCTCTTTAACGTATTTTTCCATTATCAACGTCAAACCTCGTATAATCGGTGCATCGCCATCCACTTGTCGGGAAATTAGCATGGATCAGAACGAAATGAAAAAGGCGGTTGCTCAGGCAGCCGCAAACTATGTTGAAGAACGCCTGGAAGAACGCACAGTAATCGGTGTAGGCACAGGATCTACCGCCAATCTTTTTATCGAATGCCTGGGTAAATTCCGCGATCAGATTCACACAACAGTGGCCAGCTCCGACGAAACTGCGAGACGTCTGCGGCAGTTGAACATTCCCGTGATGGATCTCAATAGCGTTGATGAAGTCACTATCTATGTAGATGGTGCTGACGAAACCAACGAGTATCTGCAACTGATCAAAGGCGGTGGTGGAGCATTGACGCGCGAGAAGATTATAGCTGCGGTTGCTCGCGAGTTCGTCTGTATCGCTGATGAAAGCAAGTTGGTCAGTGTGCTGGGGCGTTTCCCGTTGCCAGTGGAAGTAATTCCCATGGCTCGCAGTCATGTAGGCCGGCAGATTGTAAAGCTGGGAGGTGACCCCGTTTATCGTGACGGCTTTGTCACCGACAACGGCAACCACATCATCGATATTCATAATATGGACATCATTGACCCACGCAAACTCGAACAGGATCTCAATCAGATCACCGGGGTAGTTACTAATGGATTATTCGCGTTGCGCCCAGCCAATCTATTGATACTGGCCGGCAAGAATGGGGTGAGGACGTTAAAGACCTGAGTAAAAGCTGACTCAAGCCAGCTCTCTATCAGAAGCTAAAACCAAAGGCTAAAACTCGGGGCGAAACTATTCCGGGACAGAATGACAGTTCCTGAAAATGTCATTCTGTCCCAGCGCTAAGCAGCAAAATTCATGCTGCGGAGCTGAAAATCTTCAGATAAAAAGCGTTCGTGCCTGTGAATAAACCCAGACATAAAACAAATCTGAAAAATCCTTCAGTCGTCTTCCCGCGGCCTTCCATGAGCCGGTACCAGCGAACATCGCGAAGCCTGAGCCTCGCGCATTCACATCACAGAGGATTTACGTTCTCTGCCTGGGGACCTTTTTGACCTTGTGTCACATTCATTGTCACTTTCTGGCCTTCGTGAAGCGTTTTTCTTCCCGCACCGTTAATCGCGCTGAAATGGACGAATACATCTTTGCCACCTTCCTGCTCAATGAAACCAAATCCTTTCTCATCATTGAACCACTTAACGGTACCTTCTACTTGATCTGACATATTACTCTCTTGTTTTTTAAAAAAATTATTTACATGGCGACATTGCTGCCAACCCCGGAGCCAATCACGACTCCTTCGGCAGTGTACCCCTATATTATGGCGGAGGGAATATGGTTTCCCCAGTAAATCGCCGGAAAAACCCTAATTTCTGTCGATATTTGTCTAAAAAGCTGCTTTCCGGGGCTGTCTAATCGAAAATTTTCCCGGGATTCATCACCTTGTTGGGGTCAAAAATCTGCTTTATGGCTCGCATATAACTGATTTCAACTGCGTCCCGACTGTATTGCAGGAAAGGTTTTTTTAATAAACCCACGCCATGTTCTGCCGAGACACTGCCCCCATAAGCTTTTACTTTATCGAATATATCAACGCTCACCTCGGCACATTTCGCAAAGAAATCTGCTTTGTCCAGAATCTCCGGCTTGAGAATATTCAAATGCACATTGCCGTCACCGATGTGTCCGAACCAGATAATTTCGAAATCCGGATAGCGTGCATTCACGATTTCCTCCACTTCCCGCAGGAAGGTCGGGACTTTGGAAACGGTCACGGCAATGTCGTTTTTATAAGGGGTAAACCGGGAAATGGTTTCGGAGATGTCTTCACGTAAGCGCCACAATGTTTTGGCCTGCGCCAAATTCTGGCTCATGGTGCCGTCCAGCGCCCAGCCCTGTTCGACACAGTGTTCAAATACACTCATAGCTTCATCAAGTGTATCGCCGCCCTGATTTTCGAACTCGATCAGCGCGTAGTATTCGCCCCGCGTTGCAAAAGGGCGCTGTAGACCTTTTTCTGCAATCACATGTGCCATGGCTTTTTCCGAGAAGAATTCGAACGCGCTCAATTCCAGTTTGGCCTGGAAAGCCTGCAGCACTTCCATCGTTGCTTCCAGATTTTCAACCGCCAACACCAGCACCGTGGGATCCTTTGGCAGGCTCGCCAACCCCATGGTCAGCTCCACGATAAAACCCAAAGTGCCCTCGGAACCAATAAACAAATGGCGGAAATCATATCCGGTAGCGTTCTTGGTCAGCCCTCTATTGAAAGTCAGCAGTTCACCATTACCCGTGACCACTTTCATACCCTGCACCCAGTCTCGGGTCAGCCCGTACTTGATGACTTTAATGCCGCCGGCATTGGTCGCCACATTGCCACCAATCTGACTGGAGCCTGATGAAGCAAAATCGACGGGGTAGAACAATCCGTTTTCTTCAGCGAAATCCTGCAACTGCCGGGTTACCACGCCTGGTTGGCAGACAACCTGACGGTCCACCGCGCTGAACTCCAATATCTTGTTCATGCGGTCAAATGCCACAACAATTTCCGCATTGGTTGCAACGGCGCCGCCACTCAGACCGGTTCGGCCGCCAGATGGCACCAGCGCCAGGCCATTCTCGTTTGCGTATAACACCAAAGCCTGAACCTGTTCAATGTTGCCGGGAAAAACTATTGCGGACGGGTGGGGAGCATAAACCTTGGTCCAGTCTTTACCGTAAACCTCTAAAGAATCAACATCGGTTTTTACATAATCTTTGCCAAAAATGCTGACAAGTCCAGCGATCAACTCTGCCTGGTGTGCACTCATTCAATAACACCGTAACTATGTGTCCGTAAACACTCATTTTCATAGGGGCAAGTATGTTACCATGCGCGCCTTGATTCCTGCAGTCCGTAAATGCACCAAAACTAATTTGCAATGAGATACCCCATGAAGCTTACCTCTCTGGAAAAAGGCAAGATAAAATTCCTATTGCTTGAAGGCGTACACAAAAGCGCGCTGACCACATTGGAAGAAGCCGGCTACACCAATGTCGAATATCTGAAAACATCTCTTTCCGAAGAGGCGCTTATCGCCAAGATTCGCGATGTGCATTTCATAGGTATCCGTTCACGCACCCAACTCACGAAAGCGGTTTTTGATGCAGCGGATAAACTCCAGGCAGTGGGTTGTTTTTGCATAGGAAGCAATCAGGTGGATCTGACTGCGGCCCTGATCAAAGGAGTGCCGGTTTTCAACGCACCGTTCTCCAACACTCGCAGCGTTGCTGAACTAGTCATTGGTCAGGCGATACTCCTGCTGCGAGGAATACCGCAAAAGAATGCACAGGTGCATCGAGGGGTGTGGGATAAGGTTGCGACGGGCTCATTTGAAACACGTGGCAAGAAACTGGGTTTGATCGGCTACGGCAATATCGGCTCACAACTCAGCGTGTTGGCTGAATCGATGGGTATGAAGGTTTATTTATACGACATCATAACCAAACTACCGCTGGGCAATGCAACGCAACTGCATTCTCTGAAGGATTTGCTGAAGACATGCGATGTAGTCAGTCTGCACGTTCCTGAAACGCCGCAAACCTTCAATATGATTGGTGAGGAACAACTGAGCTGGATGAAGAAGGGGGCCATTCTGATCAATGCTTCCAGAGGCACAGTTGTGGATATTGAAGCACTGGCTGCAGCACTGGAAAGCGGTCGCCTTTCAGGTGCTGCTGTGGATGTCTTCCCGGTAGAGCCGCGCTCAAACGATGAGGAGTTCATTTCTCCGCTGCGCAAATTCGACAATTGCATACTGACTCCGCATGTCGGTGGCAGTACCATGGAAGCGCAGGAAAATATCGGCCTGGAAGTCAGCGACAAGCTGGTGAAGTACAGCGACAACGGATCAACGTTTACCGCATTGAACTTCCCGGAAGTTGCATTGCCGGCACATCCGGGCATGCATCGCCTGTTACACATTCACAAAAACGTGCCTGGTGTCCTTTCTGAGATAAACAATATCTTTTCAAGCAGCGGCATCAACATTCGTTCACAGTATCTGCAAACGAACGATCAGATTGGCTATGTAGTTACTGATATTGATGTGGAATACAGCAAAATGGCGCTGGCTAAATTGAATAAGATAACCGGCACTATTCGCTGCAGAGTATTATTCTGATGTCTTTTCGATAGCACCATAGTCGCATAACTGCAAAGTCGATAACTACGGGGGCATTGACTACAGGGACAGCAACTGCGGCATCAATAACGCTCGGACATTTCTTCCAGGCTATAAACCTTGCCGATAGTCGATATCTGTCCCGCAGTACCAAAAGCCTCCAGACGCTCTTTGACAATACCCTTCATGGCCTTGATGGTGGGAATAAGGAACTTGCGCGGATCGAACTCCGACTTGTTCTCGGCCAGGAATTTTCGCACTGCTCCTGTTGATGCCAAACGCAGATCGGTATCGATATTTACCTTGCGTACACCGTTGCGAATGCCTTCCTGAATTTCCTTCAATGGCACTCCGTAGGTTTCCGGAATCTCGCCGCCGTATTTATTGATGACGGCGAGCCATTCCTGCGGCACGGATGAGGAGCCATGCATCACCAAATGGGTATTGGGAATGCGACGGTGAATTTCCTTGATTCGTTCGATAGCCAGAATATCGCCTGTTGGTGGGCGGCTGAACTTATACGCTCCGTGACTGGTACCCACCGCAATTGCGAGAGCATCCACACCCGTGTCTTCTACAAAAGAAGCAGCTTCCTCTGGATCAGTCAGCATTTGATGCAGGGATAATTTTCCTTCTGCGCCAATGCCATCTTCTTCACCAGCCATGCCGGTTTCCAGAGAGCCTAGGCAACCTATCTCGCCTTCTACAGAAACGCCACAGGCGTGGGCCATCTCAACGGCCAGGCGCGTGACTCGCACGTTGTATTCATAATCCATAGGCGTTTTGCCATCTTCGCCTAGTGAGCCATCCATCATCACCGAGGAAAATCCCAGCTGAATGGAGCGCTGACAAATAGCAGGGGAGACGCCGTGATCCTGATGCATCACGATAGGAATATGCGGAAACTCTTCAATGGCTGCCTGAATCAAATGCTTCAAAAAATTGGAACCGGCGTATTTGCGCGCTCCAGCGGATGCCTGCAGGATGACCGGGCTGTTTACTTCATGCGCCGCTTCCATGATGGCGCGAACCTGCTCCAGATTATTGACGTTGAACGCTGGCACGCCATAATTGTGTTCCGCGGCATGGTCTAGGAGTTGTCTCAAACTGATAAGTGCCATTCTGCTTTACCCTCATTTGGAAATTGAATAATGTTCAGCGATCCAGCACTTGCACAGCCGGCAACACTTCGCCCTGTACAAATTCCAGAAATGCGCCGCCGCCAGTGGAGATATAGGAAACCTTGTCGGTGACACCAAAGCGATCGATGGCATCTATAGTCTCACCTCCACCCGCAATTGAAAACCCGGCATTGTTGGCTACAGCCTGCGCAACCGCTTGTGTACCTTTGGCAAACTCCGCAAACTCGAAAACACCAACCGGGCCGTTCCAGATGATGGTTTGCATGCGCGCAATGATTGCCGCAAATGTTTCTGCAGTTTTCGGACCAATATCCAGAATCATGTCGCCATCGCCAACATCTTCTACCCGTTTGACTGTTGCCACTGCGTCAGCGGAGAAACTACTGGCTACTCTGACATCCACGGGCAGAGGTATCTCCGTGACGCTCATCAGCGCTTTGGCCGTCGCTACCAGGTCTGTCTCCACCAGAGATTTTCCAATATTGAAGCCCGCTGCCAGTAGGAATGTATTAGCGATACCACCACCTACAATCAGATTGTCTACCTTGCTGGCAAGACTCTCCAGCACCTTCAATTTGCTGGAAACCT
This sequence comes from Pseudohongiellaceae bacterium, assembly GCA_041751425.1. Classification (GTDB taxonomy): domain Bacteria; phylum Pseudomonadota; class Gammaproteobacteria; order Pseudomonadales; family Pseudohongiellaceae; genus JAVVEG01. Next base: position 44,748 of record JBGSXL010000017.1, read on the forward strand.
TTGCACCACCTACGATGGCAAGCATTGGTCTGCCAGGATTCTTCAGCGCACGATCAAGAGCATCCAGTTCGCTCGCCAGCAGAGGGCCGGCGCAGGCAACAAGCGCGAATTTCGCAACCCCATGTGTACTTGCCTGAGCCCGATGCGCGGTGCCAAAAGCATCCATAACGAATACATCACACATGGCGGCATACTTCTTCGCCAGTGCGTCAGCGTTTGCTTCCTCGCCGACATTCACGCGAACATTCTCAAGTAGAATGATCTCGTTAGCGTCTGGTGTAACACTTTCCGGAGCAGCCAGATAATCGGTGACCAATCGCACTTTATGACCCAACAATTTCTGCAGATGTTCAGCAACGGGTGCCAACGATGCCTGCATTTGCTCACCAATCGGTTTGCCTTCTTCGGGCCTGCCCAAATGCGACATAATAATGATTTTCGCACCTGCTTCCAGGCCCAGGCGGATGGTAGCGAGCGTTGCTACTATGCGTGTGTCATTTCCCACCACCCCGTCTTTCACCGGAACATTCAGATCCTCTCTGATCAGTACACGCTTGCCGCGCAGATCAAGATCCTGCATACGCAGTATCGTCATAATCGATTTTCCTTTGCACAGTTATTCCGCAAGTTCATTGCAATTTCCGGATGACTTCCGCCACGTCGAGCATGCGATTCGCGTAAGCCCATTCGTTGTCAAACCAGGCCAGTACTTTAATCAATCGTGGGCCACTGACTCGCGTCTGACTCAAGTCGACGATGGCAGAGCGCAGATCGTGATTGAAATCGCAGGATGCCAAGGGTTCATCGGTGCACGAAAGCACATTCGGCAAGGACTTCTCCACTGCAGCGCGAATCGCACGATTCACTCCAGCCATATCGGTATCGGTGTTCACGGTGACCGTCAAATCAATGGCCGATACATTAACCGTAGGCACGCGCATGGCCTGTGCAGCAAATCGCCCGTCCAGATGCGGAAGTATACGACCAATTCCTTTGTCAATTTCCGTGTTCACCGGAATGATAGATTGCACAGCGCTGCGTGTCTTGCGTAAATCCGTATGGTGATAGGCATCGATTACCGGTTGATCATTCATCGCGGAATGAATAGTAGTAATGACGCCATTCTGAATATCAAACGCATCGTCCAGACATTTTATTACCGGCACAATACAATTGGTGGTACAGGATGCGTTGGAAATAATACGATCGGCAGCCGTGAGCGTTGTGTGATTTATGCCGTAAACTACCGTAGCATCCACATCGTTCTGCGCTGGTTGTGAGAACAACATCCGTTTCGCACCACTTTGCAAATGCAGGTTCGCAGTAGCACGATCCGTAAAGGTGCCAGTACACTCCATCACCAGATCAATGCCCAGTTCACTCCATGGCAGTTCGGCGATATCTTCGATTGCCATCACTTGCACACGGTCGTTATCTATCTGCATATGACTACCAGATTCTGCGACGGTCACGCTGCCCGGGAAACGTCCATGCGTACTGTCATAACGGGTCAGGTGTGCGAGTGTTGCAATGTCTGTCAGGTCATTGATGGCTACTATTTGCAGCCGCGGATAATTTCCCGACTCATGCAATGCTCGCAGAACGCAGCGGCCAATTCGCCCATACCCATTTATCGCAATGCGAAAAGACATACTTTAAAGATCCAGAGCTATCATTCAATCAGAGTTGATGGGACAGTCCATACGGTGCTTCATATCAGCGACTTTACCGTCGCAACAACATTGTCAGCGGTAAAACCAAACTCTTTCATCAGGACACCACCTGGCGCTGACTCACCAAAACGATTCATCCCGATTATTTTTCCGTCCAATCCAACGAACTTGTACCAGTAGTCCGCGGCCGCAGCCTCTACAGCAACGCGCTTGCGTACAGCGGCTGGCAATACCTGCTCTTTGTACGCATCGCTCTGCGCTTCAAAAACATCCACAGAAGGCATGGAAACCAAACGAGCTTTCACGCCTGATTCCTGCAACTGTTTCACCGCATCTCGGCAGATAGAAACCTCGGAACCCGTCGCGATCACAATTACATCCGGTTTGCCCTTGCAGTCCTCAAGAACGTAAGCGCCATGTGCAATATTTTTCAACTGTTTCGCATCCCGCTCCTGATGTGGCAGGGCTTGGCGCGAGAATACCAAGGACGCAGGGCCGCCCCTGCGCTGCAGCGCCGCTTTCCATGCCACTGCAGATTCAACAGCATCGCACGGACGCCATACGGACATGTTTGGTGTAGTGCGCAGGTTCGCAAGTTGTTCGATGGGCTGGTGAGTAGGGCCGTCTTCACCCTGACCAATCGAGTCGTGCGTGTAAACCAGAATGCTGTGCTGCTTCATCAATGCAGCCATGCGCACTGCGTTGCGAGCGTACTCCATGAAAATCAGGAAGGTGCCGGCATAAGGAATGAAACCACCATGCAAAGCGATACCGTTCATGATGGCCGTCATGCCAAATTCACGCACACCATAATTAATGTAGTTACCATCTGCTGCATCGCCGATTGCTTTGCTGCCTTTCCACATCGTCAGGTTGGAACCGGCCAGGTCTGCAGAACCGCCAATCAACTCAGGCAACAATTCGCCGAATGCGCCCAGTACATTCTGTGACGCTTTGCGGCTCGCAATATTTTCTCCAGCCTGCTGACATTTCTCGATAAATGCATCGGCACGTTCAGCAAAGTGTCCTGGTAGCTCTCCTTTCAGACGGCGAACCAACTCCATCGCCAGCACGGGAAATTCTTCCTCGTAGGCAACCAGCTTTTCTTTCCAATTGGACTCAGCCACAAATCCTTTCTCGCGTGCATCCCAGGCTTTCATCGTGTCCTGCGGAATGACGAAAGGTTCGTGCTCCCATTTCAGGGCCGCGCGCGTTCCTGCAATTTCATCAGCGCCCAGCGGGGCACCGTGCGCATCGGCCGTGCCTTTCTTGGTTGGTGCACCATAACCGATGATCGTTTTACATCTGATCATGGTGGGACACGCTGTTTCTGCACGTGCCGCGACTATCGCCTGTTGTATCTGCTCCGCATCATGACCATCAACAGACAGTACATGCCAGCCATAAGACTGGAAGCGCATGGTGGTGTCGTCTGTAAACCAGCCCTCAACCTCGCCATCGATGGAGATGCCATTGTCATCATAAAACATAATCAGTTTGGACAGACCGAGCGTACCTGCAAGCGAACACACCTCGTGGGACACGCCTTCCATCAGACAACCGTCACCTGCAAACACATAAGTGTAATGATCGATGATGTCGTGCCCCGGACGGTTGAACTGGGCAGCCAATGTCTTCTCAGCGATTGCCATGCCCACTGCGTTGGCGATGCCCTGACCCAGCGGTCCGGTAGTGGTTTCCACGCCAGGCGTATAGCCGTATTCTGGGTGACCCGGGGTCTTTGAATGCAATTGACGAAAGTTCTTGATGTCATCGATATTCAGATCGTAACCGCTCAAATGCAGCAGAGAGTAGATCAGCATGGAGCCATGGCCATTCGACAGGACGAAGCGATCCCTATTCACCCATTGCGGGTTAACCGGGTTGTGTTGCAGGAAATCATTCCAGAGCACCTCGGCGATATCAGCCATGCCCATGGGAGCGCCTGGGTGACCGGAGTTGGCCTTCTGCACAGCATCCATACTTAATGCACGGATGGCATTGGCCAGCTCCCTGCGCGAAGAAAGTCGGTTGGACATACGGGTAGTGCTCCTGTTTTTGGGGCTGATCATCGAAGCCGCCTATTTTCCCGCACATGGCTGGAATATGCTACACGGGCAAGCGGTTTTTCCTGTTCTCTCTCCAAATCCATATCGAAATCTATATCAAAATATTTTGATATAGAATCGAATGCTGTTATAGTGCCTGCCTTCCTTGACATAAACATTAAGAAAGCAGGCAATAACTACCGTGGTCGTAACCGCCATTCACAAGCAACAAGGCGCTGAGTTCAACGACGTGGACGCTTTAACCTTACTTTGCAAGGCGTTGGCAGACAGCTTGCGGCTGGAAATCCTGCGTCTGCTGCAGACTGAATCGTTTGGGGTTCTGGAGATCTGCCAGATATTCGCTATTCGTCAATCTGCCTTGAGTCACCACCTGAAAATACTCGCCACCGCTGGTCTGGTATCTACCCGGCGAGAAGGCAACAGCATTTTTTATCGTCGCCCGCTGCTCACTATCGAAGATCCTTTTTACGATCTGAAGAAAACCGCCTTTACTACCATAGACCGTGTGCCATTGCGCAATGAGCTTGCTGAGCGCATTAACCTGATCCAGCGAGAGAGATCAGAGCAGTCACTATTGTTCTTCACGCGCCATGCAGACAAGTTCCGCGAGAAACAAGGCCTGATAGCGGAGCGCGAGCGCTACGAGGAGAATGTGCTGGACCTGATCCGGGAACTAGGGCTGACTGCTGATCACAAGATCATGGAAGTGGGTCCGGGGGCAGGTGAGTTGCTGACCCGCCTGGCGACCCGCTTCAATCATCTTATCGCGCTGGACAACTCACAGGAGATGCTCAACCAAGCAAGAGCAACGCTTGAACATGCCGGGTTGAGCAATGTCAGCTTCATCTTTGGTGATACCACCGTGGCAATTACGCAGGGCATTCATTGTGACCTGCTGATTTACGACATGGTGTTGCACCATATTCCCTCTCCGTGGGAAGCATTCCAGGACGCCGCGCGTATTCTGGAGGCAAACGGCATCCTGCTGTTGATCGACCTTAGCCGCCACGATCAGGATTGGGTGCGCGAGTCCTGTGGTGATTTGTGGCTGGGCTTTGAAAATACGGACCTGGATGCGTGGGCTACACAGGCCGGATTACTGCCGGGTGCCAGCGTCTATCTGGGATTGCGCAATGGTTTCCAGATTCAGATGCGTGTCTTTATAAAGACACCCGACCAGATAAAGGCTACGCAGACGGATTAAAAAAGCTCAACCGAATAGAAGCATTTAATTATTACCATGAATATCAACCAAGCAAAGTAAGGAAGACGTTATGACAACATCCGTATTCACCTCTGAGTCAGTGTCTGAAGGACATCCCGATAAAATGGCAGATCAGATATCTGATGCCGTGTTGGATGCTGTGCTGACCAATGACCCTAAAGCACGCGTTGCCTGCGAAACCATGATCAAGACCGGCATGGTAGTCGTGGCGGGAGAAATCACCACAGAAACCTATGTCGATATCGAAGAGCTCACCCGCAAGGTTGTTATCGATATTGGTTACGATCACTCGGAGAAAGGCTTTGATGGCAATTCCTGCGCAGTACTCAATGCAATAGGCAAGCAGTCTCCCGACATTTCCATGGGCGTGGATGACAGCGAAGAGCACGAACAGGGCGCCGGCGATCAGGGCTTGATGTTCGGCTATGCGAGCAATGAGACCGACGTGTTGATGCCTGCTCCCATTACTTACTCGCATCGCCTGGTAAAACGTCAGGCAGAAGTTCGCAAGAACGGCAAGTTGCCCTGGCTGCGACCTGATGCAAAAAGCCAGATTACTTTCAAGTATCGCGACGGTAAGCCAGTCGGCATTGACGCCGTTGTATTGTCTACGCAGCACAGCGAAGAGATAAGCCAGAAAGATCTGAAGGAAGCTGTGATGGAAGAAATCATTAAGCCAGTGCTTCCCAAAGAATGGTTGAGCCCGGACACCAAGTACTTCATCAATCCAACTGGGCGATTTGTGATAGGCGGCCCCTATGGCGATTGCGGTTTGACTGGCCGCAAGATCATCGTGGACACTTACGGCGGTATGGCACGTCACGGCGGCGGTGCTTTCTCCGGCAAAGATCCATCCAAGGTTGACCGCTCCGCAGCTTACGCCGCGCGCTATGTGGCAAAGAATATTGTTGCCGCTGGCATTGCTGATCGCTGCGAGATTCAAGTGTCTTACGCCATTGGTGTGGCAGAACCAACGTCAGTAAGTGTTGAGACTTTCGGCACTGGCAAGATTTCCAATCAGCGCATTGTGGAACTTATTCGCGAGTTCTTTGAGTTGCGACCTAAGGGTCTTATCAAAATGCTGAATCTGTTGCGACCCATTTATCTGCCCACAGCAGCGTATGGTCACTTCGGCCGCGAAGAGCCAAACTTTACCTGGGAGAAAACTGACAAGGCTGCCGAGTTACGCGAAGCAGCAGGCCTTTAATAGCCAGCGCAACTGGCAATCACAGAATATTTATTTTCGTACGGGATTATTTATGAGTAAGCACGATTACAAAGTAGCAGATATCAGCCTGGCAGAATTCGGGCGCAAAGAAACAGTATTGGCAGAAGCAGAAATGCCAGCACTGATGACACTGCGTGCGCGTTATTCTGCCGAGAAGCCTTTGGCAGGCGCCAAAATTCTGGGCTGTATTCATATGACTATTCAGACTGCTGTGTTGATTGAGACGCTGGTGGAACTGGGCGCAGAAGTGCGCTGGTCTTCATGCAATATTTTTTCAACGCAGGATCACGCCGCGGCGTATATTGCCTCCAAAGGTATTGCGGTTTATGCGTGGAAAGGGCAGACCGAAGAAGAAGGCGAGTGGTGCATAGAACAAACCATTCTCAAGAATGGCAAGCCATGGGATGCCAATATGATTCTGGACGATGGCGGCGACCTGACCGGCATGGTGCATAACAAGTATCCGCACATGCTGGACAAAATTCACGGTATTACCGAAGAAACTACTACGGGTGTGCATCGCCTGATAGAAATGATGGAAGAGGGCACGCTGAAAGTACCAGCCATCAACGTGAACGACTCTGTGACAAAATCCAAGAACGATAACAAATATGGTTGTCGTCACAGCTTGAATGATGGCATCAAGCGCGGCACGGATATGTTGTTGTCCGGCAAACACGCACTGGTTGTCGGTTACGGTGACGTAGGTAAAGGTTCAGCACAAAGTCTGCGCCAGGAAGGCATGATTGTGAAGATTGCCGAGATAGATCCTATCTGCGCGATGCAGGCTTGCATGGACGGTTATGAAATTGTGTCGCCTTATAAGAAAGGTCTGAACACCGGAAAAATCGATGACATCGATACAGCACTGCTTGGCAAACTGGATTTGATTGTCACCACCACTGGTAATATCGATGTTTGCGACAAGAATATGCTGCAGACAGTCAAGTCAGGGGCGATCATCTGCAATATCGGTCACTTTGATAACGAGATCGATACTCAGTACATGCGCAAGAACTGGACGTGGGAAGAGATCAAACCACAGGTGCATAAGATCTATCGTGGCGATGCGAAAAAAGATGCGGGCAATTATCTGATTCTTTTATCGGAAGGACGTCTGATCAATCTGGGCAATGCAACGGGTCACCCGTCACGCATTATGGACGGCTCATTTGCGAATCAGGTACTGGCACAGCTTTATCTTTACGAAAAAGCGTTCGCTTCACAATCCGAAGAGTTCCGTCGCAGTCAGATCACTGTGGAGGTGTTGCCCAAGCATCTGGATGAGCAGGTGGCTGCATTGATGGTGGGTGGATTTGGTGGCGTGTTGACACGTCTTACAGATAAGCAGGCGAAATATATTCATGTGAATGTAGATGGTCCGTTCAAACCTGACAGTTACAAATACTAACAGGACGTCCCTGCCCTTCGCGCTGTTCATGCAGCGCGTATGGTAAAGGCGCCAGGAATAGCGTTAATGAATAAAAAAAGTGAAACAGGCGCACGATTCAGCTTCGAGTTTTTCCCACCGAAGACTGAAGTTGGTATGGAAAAACTCAAAGCCGTGCACCAACAACTGGCTGCGATGAAACCGGACTTCTTTTCGGTCACTTATGGTGCCGGTGGTTCCACAAAAAGTGGCACGCAGCAGATCGTTCTGGACATCGCGCGGGCAGGTTCGCGAGTGGCTCCGCATTTATCTTTTGGTGGCTCCAGCAAGGATGAGATCAGTGCACTGTTGCAGGTTTATATCGACAACGGTATTAATAAAATCGTTGCGTTGCGCGGCGATATCCCATCGGGTATCGGCACTGCGTCTCAATACTATTACGCCAATGAACTGATTGAGTTTATCCGCGCGACAACCGGTGATCACTTTCACATAGAAGTCGCCTGTTATCCGGAAATCCATCCGCAGTCTGACACTTATGACAGCGATCTGCATTTCTTCAAGAAAAAGATTGAAGCAGGCGCTGACAGCGCGATAACGCAGTATTTTTATAATCCTGATGCGTATTTTTATTTTCTGGAAAGCTGCATGAAGATCGGCTTGGACGTGCCGGTTGTCCCCGGCATCATGCCAATTACCAACTATGCCAGTCTGCAGCGATTCAGTAATAACTGTGGCGCTGAAATTCCGCGCTGGATACGTCAACGGCTACAAGCTTACGGCGATGATTCGGAAAGCATAAGATCTTTTGGCATCGAAGTAGTTACTCGTTTGTGCGAAGACCTGTTAGCAGGCGAAGCGCCTGGATTGCATTTCTATACGATGAATCAAGCAGAGGCCGTGACGGAGATTTGGCAGAATCTGGATTTGTCTGCCCGCGGTAATCCGTGAAACGCTGTGTCTGGCGGAGTGATTAATGCGTCAATCTAGAATCTACTGCAAGGTTGCACTGAGCAACACTCACACCGTCGAGCTGGACGAAGAAGCAACGCATTATGTCGCCCGGGTGCTGCGTCTGAAGAGCGGGGATTCGCTTTCTGTATTCAATGGCGAGGATGGCGAGTTTGCGGCGCGAATTCAATCTGTCTCCCGCAAATCTGTCACTTTACAACTGGCCGCAGCAATGCCCTGTGTGGCAGATCCACAATTACCCATCCATCTCGGGCTGGGATTGTCACGTGGTGAACGTATGGACTACGCCATTCAGAAGGCTACTGAACTGGGCGTCAGCGCAATTACGCCACTTTTTACTGAACGCTGCGAAGTCAAACTGGGCGAAGACCGCGCAGACAAGCGTCTGCTGCATTGGCAACGGATAATCATAAGCGCCTGTGAACAGTCCGGTCGCTGCGGGCTTCCCGTTTTGGAGCGCCCGATCAGCCTGACTGATTGGCTGGGCAAAACCTTTGACGGTGCCAGTTTTGTTCTGGATCATCGCGGTACTCAAGGTTTTACGCAGACCAAAGAAACACCATCGTCTGTCACTGTCCTGATTGGCCCTGAGGGCGGATTAAGTTTCTCGGAAGTGGATTTTGCTGCACAACAAGGTTTCCAATTGGTTCGTATCGGGCCACGTGTACTGCGCACGGAAACTGCACCTGTAGTTGCCCTGAGTTTGCTGCAGAATTTGTGGGGGGATTTCTGAACCTGATGCTGGAACCAGGTCCAATATCAGGGGACGCACCAGACTGGCAATAAGCACATGGCTGGATTATGCTCTCAGCCATGACTTCCATCCTCTATCCTACGACAAACTTCAAGCACGTCGAGCAGCTTAATATTGTGCGTGGCGAGGGCATCTACCTCTACGACGATCAGGGCCGTAAATACCTGGAGGGTATGGCGGGCCTCTGGTGCTCGGCGCTCGGCTACGGGCACGCAGAACTGATAGAGGCTATCACGCAGCAACTCAAGACTCTCTCCTACTCGCATATGTTTGGTGGCCGCACGCATCAGGTGGGTATCGACCTTGCCGAACGGCTGGCTGCGATGGTGCCGGTAAGGGATGCGCGCATCTTCTTTGCTAACTCTGGCAGCGAGGCGAATGATTCGCTCGTCAAGATATTGCACTACTACTTCAACGTGACAGGGCAGACGCAGAAAAAGAAGATCATCGCGCTGGAGCGCTCCTACCATGGTGTCACAGTGGCTGCAGCGGCCCTCACCGGTCTATCGGTAAACCACACGCACTTCGATATTCCGCTGGAGGCGCTGGGTATCCTGCGCACGAATTCGCCTCATTATTATCGCGGTCGTCTGCCCGGTGAGTCAGAGAGCGAATTCGTCACGCGCTTGATCACCAATCTGGAACAACTGATACTTTCCGAGGGTCCCGAGACCATAGCCGCCTATATCGCCGAGCCGATCGCTGGCGCCAGCGGTGTGGTGGTGCCGCCACAGGACTATTTCCCGCAGGTGCAGAAACTACTGAGCCGTTATGACATCCTGTTCTGGGCGGACGAGGTGATCTGCGGTTTCGGCAGGACCGGGAATGACTTCGGATCCACGACGATGGGCATAGCGCCGCAGATGATGACACTGGCCAAGCAACTTTCCTCCGCTTACATCCCGATCAGCGCCGCAATCATTCCCGGGGCGATGTACCAGGCGATGGTGGAGCCGAGCGCCGCTGCCGGAGTATTTGGCCACGGCTACACTTATTCCGGTCATCCGGTGGCATGCGCCGCAGCGCTCAAATGCCTGGAAATCTTCGAGCGCGACAGACTTTTTCAGCACGCCGCCAGCGTTGGAGCCTATATGCAGCGTCAGTTGCAACAGTTCAGGGAACACCCGTTGGTCGGTGATGTCCGCGGCAAGGGATTGATCGCTGCGGTAGAACTGGTACCGTGCAAACGCACCGGAGAGGCTTTTGCCGATGGCCGGGTCGGTGCTTTCATGCAGCGTGCCTGCCTTGATCAGGGCGTCTCGCTGCGCGCGGTGGCGGGTAACTCTATTGCGTTCTGCCCTCCGCTCATCATTACCGAGCCACAGATCGACGAGATGGTCAGCAAGTTCAGCGTCGCACTGGAGGTGACGCTGGACTACGTAAGTAAAGAAGGATTATTGCAGCACTGACCAACAAGAATCGCAGAAAAATAGACCCGGCCACTTGACCGGGATCGTAACCCCGACAAGAGGGAAAGACCATGCAAAAACCAACCCTATCTATCCTGATCCTCAGCGGAATACTCATTGCCTGCAGCCCGCAGGAATCCTCACAACCATCCAGTGCTGACAACGTTGCGACCCCGGTCGACCTGATCCTGACCAATGGGAAGGTGCTCACCGTCGATGCCGAATTCTCAATTCACAACACCGTTGTCGTCAGTGACGGACGCATCCTCGAGACCGGCGATGCATCGCTGACAGACAAGTATGCGCCTGCGGAGCTGGTCGACCTGCAGGGCAAGACGCTGATGCCGGGCTTCATTGATTCGCACACCCACATCAACGGTAATGCGCAGCGTTATATTGAATTGAGCGACGTCGGCTCCATTGCCGAGATACAGCAGCTGATAAGCGCGAAGGCTGCTGAACTGGGAGAGGGCGAATGGATCACTGGCTATGGCTGGTCAGAGGACGAACTGGCCGAAGGCCGGCGCCCGTTGCGGCAGGATCTGGACATAGCCGCACCGAACAATCCGGTGACGCTGACCCGAGCGGGCGCGCACAGTGCGGTCGTGAATACACTCGCTCTGGAGCTGGCAGAGATTACTGATGAGACACCTGACCCTGAAGGCGGTGTCATCGAAAGGGACGAGAACGGCGTGGCCAATGGCATTATCCGCGAGCGTCAGAACATCGTTGGCCGCCTGGTGCCACCCGCGACTTATGAAGAACTGATCGCAAGTCTTGAGGTCAATCTGCAGGATCTGCTGAGACTAGGTATCACCAGTATCACTGATGCCTCCAAGAATCCGCGCGCCTATGAGATGTGGGAGGAACTCTATGCCCGCGCACAAGGCACTCTGCCGCGGGCGGCGCTGCAGTTCCAGTGGCAAAACCCGGACGCCATAGACGCCCTGAAGGCGCGCGTGGGCGATGGCAATGATTACCTGAAAATAGGACCCATCAAAATCTTCGCCGATGGCGGCTTCACCGGCCCAGCCGCCTACACACTGGAGCCGTATCTGAATCAGGGTGACTATCATGGTTACCTGAACATGCCGGAGGAGGACCTGGTCAGCCTTATCAACGAGATTCATGACGCAGGCTGGCAGATGGGTGTGCATGCGATTGGTGATGCAGCGATCAAGCTCGTGGTGGACACGCTGGCGGATACACTGACCCGCAATCCTCGCCCGGATCACCGCCATTATCTGAATCACTTCTCAATGCGCCCACCCGAGGAAACACTGGTGAAGATGGCGCAGCACGGCATCCACATTACGCAGCAGCCGAACTTCACCTACACACTTGAGGGCCGCTATGTCGATAATCTGGACGGCTGGCGCTTGGAACACAATAACCCGGTGCGCTCGGCGATGGAGCACGGCATTGTCGTCGCCATCTCCAGCGATATCCTGCCCATTGGCCCAATGGTTGGCATCTATGCGGCAGTCACCCGCAAGGGCATGAGCGGCAGAGTCTTTGCGGCCGATGAAGAAGCAATAACGGTGGAGGAGGCGATCCGGGGCTATACACTCACCGGCGCCTTCCTTAACTTCGAAGAAGACAGCAAGGGATCGCTGGAACCGGGCAAGCTGGCAGACATGATTGTGCTATCTGACGACATCCTGAGTATCGATCCGGAGCAGATAATGGACATCCGGATCGAGCAAACCTGGCTGAACGGCAAACTGGTTTATAACGGAGACGCCAGGTGACACAGAAAGCTTCCGGTTTCCTGCGTGTACTCAGCCGGGGTGAGGCACTTGCACTCGCCTTCGGAGCGATGATCGGCTGGAGCTGGGTAGTACTTTCCGGCACATGGATAGCCTCTGCAGGCACGCTCGGTGCCATCCTGGCATTTCTGATTGGCGGCGCGGCAATGCTGGTGATCGGTCTGACCTACGCCGAACTCGCTTCCGCTCTGCCTTTTGCGGGAGGCGAGCATGTCTACAGCGAAAGAGCGCTGGGGACAGGTGCCTCATTTATCTGCACATGGGCAATCATCCTCGGGTATGTCTCAGTGGTGACTTTCGAGGCAGTGGCACTACCGACTGTTCTCAGCTCGCTGATACCAGGACTCGACAAGGTCTATCTCTGGCAGGTTGGCGGATGGGATGTGTACCTGAGCTGGGTGCTTACTGGCGTCGGCGGCGCCGTGGTGATGACCTGGCTGAACGTGCGCGGCGTAAAAATGGTCGCGCTATTCCAGACCGTCGTGGTTGTCGCAATTCTGCTGGTTGGCATCCTGTTCGTCAGCGGAGCGGTATACACCGGCGACACAACAAACATGCAGCCGCTGATGAGGGGTGGAGTGGCAGGAGTCACACTCGTGCTGGTGATGGTGCCATTCATGTTCGTCGGTTTCGACACTATTCCGCAGGCGGCCGAGGAGATCAATATTCCACAGCGCGACATCGGCAAAATCCTGATGATTTCGGTTGCGATGGCGATAGCGTGGTACAGCCTGATTATCCTGGGCGTTGGCCTGGTTATGGATGAGGAGTCACTGAGCAGCTCCAGTCTGGCAGCCGCGGATGCCAGCGGTCTAATCTACGGCGGAGTGGGAGCTCAGGCACTTCTTATCGCCGGACTGGCCGGCATCATCACCAGCTGGAACGCCTTCATCGTTGGCGGCAGCCGCGCGATCTATGCGCTGGCAAGGGCGCGTCTGCTGCCCGCTTTTCTCGGCACACTACACCCCGTCTACCGCACACCAGTCAATGCGATCCTGCTGATCGGCACGCTGTCGATAATTGGTCCTTTCTTCGGTAGACCAGTCATGGTCTGGTTGGTGGATGCCGGCGGGCTTGGGATCGTGGTTGCGTACGCCATGGTCGCATGGTCCTTCCTCGTGCTGCGCCGCCGCGAGCCTGAATTACCCCGGCCCTACCGCGTGCGCGCGGGCAGACTGACAGGCACTTTGGCATTGTTGCTGTCTGTTGGCCTTGGTCTGCTCTATCTGCCCGGCAGTCCCGCGGCTCTGTTATGGCCGCAGGAGTGGGCGATCGTGCTGTTGTGGATTGTGCTGGGCGCAGTGCTTTATTGGCTGTCACCCGCGCGCAAGGATCCCGTTTAGAAATAAAAAACGCCCCGGATATTATCCGAGGCGTTCTTTGAGCATCAAATGAAACTAACACTTCTATCTGCAGCCTATTACAGCATCGGCTGCGGAATTTAGCTTTACTTAGTGAACTCCGGATAAGCTTCCAGGCCACACTCGGAGATATCCACGCCCTGCGCTTCTTCTTCCTCGCTGACACGGATTCCCATGATCGCTTTGATGATCATCCACACCACGAAACTGGCTCCGAATACCCAGACAAAAATTGTCAGGCCACCAATGATCTGGCCAACAAACGATACACCGTCATTGGTGATTGGTACCAATAACAAGCCCAGGATACCGCAGGTACCGTGCACAGAGATGGCGCCCACCGGATCGTCGATCTTGATCTTGTCCAGGAACACGATGCTGAACACAACCAGCACACCACCGATAGCGCCAAACAGAGTTGCCTGTAGTGCGGTTGGTGTCGAAGGCTCAGCTGTGATGGCAACCAGACCAGCCAGTGCACCGTTAAGAGCCATGGTCAAATCCGCTTTACCGAACAGAGCTCTCGCGACCAGCAACGCAGCAACCAGACCACCTGCAGCTGCAGCATTGGTATTCAGAAATACCATCGCAACTGAATTGGCACTGGCGATATCGCCCAGCTTCAGTACAGAGCCACCGTTGAAACCAAACCAGCCCATCCACAGAATGAATGTACCTAATGTTGCCATTGGCAGGTTGGCGCCAGGTATCGCTTTAATGCTGCCGTCAGCACCGTATTTGCCTTTTCGTGCCCCCAGCAGAATCACACCAGCCAGAGCAGCAGAAGCACCTGCCATGTGTACGATGCCTGAACCCGCAAAGTCTGAGAAGCCCAGGTCGCCCAGATTATAAAGGCCGAATACATCGGCACCGTTCCATGTCCAGCTGCCTTCCAACGGGTAAATAACACCAGTCAGCACAACCGCGAACAGCAGAAAAGCCCACAACTTCATGCGCTCAGCAACAGCACCTGAAACAATCGACATTGCGGTAGCTACGAACACTACCTGGAAGAAAAAGTCTGAAGCGCTGGAGTATACCGCGCCGCCACCAAAGCCTTCCTCTGCGGAATCAGCCAGCGCGGTGGCAACGAGATCTTCGCCTCCTTCTATGCCGGACAGGAAGAAACCCCCGCCGTACATGATCTGGTATCCACACACCAGGTACATGATGCAGGAGATAGCAAACAGTGAAACGTTTTTAGTCAGGATTTCCGTTGTGTTCTTGGAACGCACAAGGCCTGCTTCCAGCATCGAGAATCCCGCTGCCATCCACATAACCAAAGCGCCACACACCAGGAAATAGAATGTGTCCATCGCGTACTGCAGTTCAAAAATCTGGTTTTCCACCTTAGTTTCCTCCGAAGCTGGCCATCACTCAGCCGCTTACAAATTTTGACAAGTCATTAAGAGTTTTTTGGTTACTTTTTTTAAACTGCAGCCTCGCCTGATTCACCCGTACGAATACGGATGACCTGGAGGAGGTCGGTGACAAAAATCTTGCCATCGCCAATCTTGCCGGTATTAGCTGCTTTAGTGATTGCTTCCAGCGTTTGATCCAACAGATCGTCGCCAATCGCTACTTCGATTTTCACTTTGGGCAGGAAATCAACCACGTACTCTGCACCACGGTAGAGCTCGGTATGGCCTTTCTGTCTTCCGAAACCTTTTACTTCGGTGACGGTAATACCCTGCACACCTATTTCAGATAACGCTTCACGCGCATCGTCCAATTTAAAAGGCTTAATGATCGCCGTTACTAACTTCATAAGTTTGCTCCTTTTTACTATTAATACCCGCGCCGACTATTCAGTGCAGATACACCTGTCTTTGTCTTTCTGCTTAATGCACGGCTCGTGCCAGTTTGATAAAAATTATAATTAACAACTGCTTAGGACCTTTGTCGCTGCTATCACCCAATTGATGTAATCTGATGACAACAGAAACGCTCCGAAACAGTGCATCACTTTATTCAACGCACCACCTTGGGAATGGCCTACCTCTTGTCGACAATTCCGCAAAGAAAAAAGCCCGTCAGAACTTTCTGGCGGGCTTTTCGGTTTCATTCACACTATGCAATTACTACTTAGAAGCTTTTGCTTACAGAGAACGTAATTGTGCTACCGCAGTCGTCAGTACCAAAGCAATCTGCCTTGCTCAGATTGGTATCAGTCCAGGCGAGACCCAGATCAACACCACCAAGCGAGCCACCCAGAGAGATTACATAATCAGAGTAGCTATCGCTGGTGCCAAACACGTCATTATCAAAAGAGCTGTAACCGTAATGGAAACCCAACTCCAGGTTTTCGGTTAATGCAAATGCATAATCCAGTGTGTAGTAATACGCTTCGCCACTACCTGCGAAGAAGTCGTCAGAGCGTGCAATTCCGCCTGTAATTCCTGCGACAGTCAGTGACGCATATAACTCCAGGAAATCAGAGTCGGTGTTGCCCGGGTAATCGTAGTAAAGAAAGCCGATGTCATAATCAACGCTATCAGTCAAACTGCCTGCAAATCCGCCGTAGTAATCGATTTCCACTGCGTCATCAAAAGTAATGCTTGATGCCCATGTTCCCAGGTAGAAACCACTTTCGTGGGCATAGTCAAAGCCACCCTGAATAGCCGGGCCACCGCTGGTTTGTGAAACACCACGATAGATATAGTCAGTAGTCAGTGCCACATTTGCAGAGATCGAGCTTTCCTGCGCCTGAACTGCAAATGCGCCTGACAACAGGCCGGCAGCTAACAATGCTTGTGTAAGTTTTTTCATTCCTGATAACTCCTTGACGTTAGTAAAATATTAATTGTGCGATTCTCAGCAAAAGCAGGTGCCGCATTAATACGTGTGGGTGCACCATACTGTGTAGAAACGAATCTGTATGATTTGCAGATTCGTGCACAAAACCTACCTAGCACAATGTGTGCCAGACTGTGGTTCTGGATCGTCGTTGTTTTGGAGTTCACAATGGAGTCACTGAACCGCAACAATTGCGGTGTAAGGATTCCTTTAGGCGGTAGAACAATAATTTCTGGCTGCTTTTTAAACACGGTGATCAAGCACTCAATTCCAGAATGACCCAAAATAGTGCGCGTATCAGTTGGAAGCGCTTAAATGGTGCGCATGCGTTAAGATTGCAAATGGCCGTGTGCGCATAGAAGATATTGAAGAACCATTGATGCAGGAAATTCGCTTTATGGACAAACTGATTGACGAGTTGGCAAAGGGAAGACCGATGGAGAAGATTCTTCTGTCATAAAGTTACTCCGCCTTGCATGCTTTACTGGTTTGGAGTGGGAGTGTCGATTAAATTCAGTTTGAATTTGAACAATAAAGCAGGAGTACTGACATGTTTAATGAGGTCTTAGCATTCTGGTTCGAGGAAACTGAATCAAAGCAGTGGTGGGCAACTGACGCCGATTTTGATGCGTTGATTCGACAACGATTTTTAAAGTTGATGCAGAAAGCGGCTGTCGGAGAACTGTATACGTGGCGCTCAACTGCAGAGGGGCGGTTGGCAGAAATCATTGTGCTGGATCAGTTCTCCCGCAATGTTTATCGCAATACGCCGCAAGCATTCGCGCAGGATACTTTAGCGCTTGTGCTTGCCCAGGAAGCCGTGACATCCGGCGCGCTGAAATCACTGAACCCAACCCAGATCAGTTTCCTGTTGCTACCTTATATGCACAGCGAGTCCAGGGAAATTCATGTCGTGGCTGAGACTCTGTATCGGGAATTTGCACCGGCAGGAAACTACGACTTCGAACTGCGTCACAAGGTCATTATCGACCGCTTTGGCCGATATCCGCATAGAAACTCTATCCTTGGTCGCAAATCAACTCCTGAGGAAGTGGAGTTCCTGAAACAGCCTGGGTCCAGCTTCTAGCCGCTGACTCGCTATTCGTATGGTCAGGGAACTCAGCAAGGGCATTGCATAGATTGTAGTAGAGCATTATTCTTCAAGCGAAAGTTGACAAGTCGAACCATCGATTCAGGAACAGGAACCATGATTGCTGTCAGCGTTATAACGTTAGCTGATGATCTGCAAAGGCTTGTCGACGAAATCAACCATTCAGCCTGGGATGATGAAAACGACATCGCGGAGCATGAAGTAAATGCGCTTATTGCCTATCTGGAGCGACAAGATACTGTTTTCGTATGCTGTCATGACATCACAGAACATGGCAGAACATTATTAGGAATCGCCTCCGGAAGATTCGAAGTTAAACCTTATCCGGGCGATCACTGGCTGTATGTGGATGAGGTTGATGTCTGTCAGGATCAACGCTGCAAAGGTGCCGGTAAAGCCATCATGCTGAAACTGATCGCGCTGGCAAAGGAAGCCAATTGTGAGGTCGTCTGGCTTGGCACCGAAATCGATAATCACGCGGCTAACGCACTGTATCACTCAATAAAACCTGATGAGGTTATGCAATTCGTCG
Source organism: Pseudohongiellaceae bacterium (assembly GCA_041751425.1). Classification (GTDB taxonomy): domain Bacteria; phylum Pseudomonadota; class Gammaproteobacteria; order Pseudomonadales; family Pseudohongiellaceae; genus JAVVEG01. Next base: position 63,037 of record JBGSXL010000017.1, read on the forward strand.
GCTACACCTATGAACTCGAGGACTGACTCTGATGAACAACAAATCCTTTTTCGATGAACTGAGCCAGCAGATAGCCCGCCTGCTCCCTGCCGCCAGCGCGCTGGGTGATGATGTGAAGAAAAGTATTTCTGCGGCGCTGCAAAACAGCTTTCAGAAAATGGACCTGGTAACACGCGAGGAGTTCGAGGCGCAGACTCGCGCGCTGCAACGTGCGCAGGAGAAAATGGATGCGCTGGAAGCCGTTATTGCTGAGCTGGAGCAATCTCTTGCGCGACAGGCGACACAAACGCAAAGTAGCGATCCAGCGAGCGATAAGTAATCGCTTCTATCAAATGGGTTTGCTGGATGGACTCCTCTGCTTCGAGATCAGCAATCGTACGCGCCATCTTGAGTATGCGATGATAGGCGCGCGCAGATAGTTTCAGTTTTTTCATCACTTTAGCCAACATCTCCTGATCTTTCTTGCTCAGAATGCAATAGCGTTCTATCTCTCTTGTGTTCATGTCGCTATTTATTTTACCGTTGCGCTGTTTTTGCAACTGTTGGCATTGACGAATATTTTCTCTGACATCATGATCGTTGTTGGCGGAGGCAATAACGGTGGAGGTATCCGCAGCAAGTAGATTAAAATCGAGACGTGGCACCTCTATACTCATATCTATGCGGTCCAGCAATGGCCCGGACACCTTGTCGAGATAGCGTTGTATTTTCTCCGGTGTGCAGCGACATTGGTTTGAGTTGTCTCCATAGAATCCACACTGACAGGGGTTCATCGCAGCAATCAATTGGAAGTTAGCAGGATACTTGATGCGATAGCTGGCGCGGCTTACTGTGATGGCGCCAGCTTCCAGCGGTTCGCGTAAACTCTCTAAAGCAGAGCGGCGAAACTCGGTGAGCTCATCCAGAAACAATGCTCCTTTATGAGCCAGAGTCACCTCTCCTGGACGTGCTGCGCTGCCTCCGCCAACCAATGCTATGTCAGTTGCTGTGTGATGCGGCGAACGAAATACCGGTCTCAACCATTGCAGTGGATCTATATGTTGTTTTGAAATGGATTTTATTGCGGCCGCTTCCAGCGCTTCCTGTTCGTCCAGTTCTGGCAATAGATTACTGAGGCAGTTAGCCAGCATGGTTTTACCCGTCCCCGGCGGGCCTATCAGCAGGAGATTGTGTTTTCCAGCAGCAGCAACAATTAAAGCGCGTTTGGCAGCGTACTGACCTTTGATGTCACCAATCTGCGGGTGGATTGCCGATCTTGCGCTCAGAGCAGGCTGTTGAAATTCACAAAGCGGTAGTTTACGGCCATGCAGGAAATGACCACAGACATCCTGCAAATGCGTGCCACTGTATACACTGGCCCCGCGTACCACACACGCCTCATTCGCATTCGCAGCAGGGATGATCAGATACCTGCCACTATCGCGCGCGGCGAGCGTGGCGGGAACCACTCCCACGACGGAACGAATCTCACCGGAAAGCGCCAGCTCACCCAGAATTTCGTAAGGCTGCAGCATAGCAGCCGGTATCTGATCGGAGGCAGCCAGAATACTTAACGCAATGGCAAGGTCGAAGCGACCACCGCTTTTCGGCAGATCCGCAGGAGCGAGATTAACAGTAATGCGTCGAGCAGGGAACTCCAACCCGGCATTGATAATTGCGCTGCGCACTCGTTCGCGACTTTCCTTTACCGCTGTTTCGGGGAGTCCTACTATGGCAATACTCGGGATACCATTGGAAAGATGAGTTTCAACACTCACCAGGGGTGCATCGATTCCGATATTCGCACGCGTATAAACAACAGCCAGAGACATACCTGCTTCCTTGCAAGTGAGATTCACCAGTTTGAATGCGATAACTGCATCTTACAAATCTGCTTTGCACAGAAATGCTTAATACAAGTCTAATAGTTCAACCTGATGGTTAAATCAACCTGACGAGCAGTTGCAGGAGGTGATAATATCGGCAGCAAGTAGATCCTGCAGTCAATCAGTTTAGTTTCCTGATAAAAGGCTGCTTATGATAAGGTTCTCTCTGGCTAAAAGTTCAGCCATTCATCCTGTTATCGAGCCTCGCGACCAATCTGTGAACAATCTAAACCAACGACAACTCGAAGCTGTAAACTACATTACATCTCCACTACTCGTGCTCGCCGGAGCTGGCAGCGGAAAGACCAGCGTGATCACCCGCAAGATCAGCTATTTGATCAATGAGTGCGGCTACCCTGCCAACAAAGTTGCTGCCGTAACATTTACCAACAAAGCCGCTCGCGAAATGCGCGAACGCGTCAGTAAACTGGGTAAGGACAGCAATGGCAGGAACAGTACCCGCGGGCTGACGATTTCAACATTCCACCATCTGGGTCTGACAATTATTCGCAGCGAAGCGAAACATCTGGGTTATAAATCCGGGTTTTCTATTTTTGACAGTCAGGACAGCATGGCGCTATTGAAAAGCCTGATGCACAAGGATTCCGATCTCGCTGATGACCAGTTGCGGCGCTTGCAAAGCCTCATCTCGAATTGGAAGAACCAGCTTATATTGCCCAACGAAGCAGAGCTCAGCGCAAAAGGTCCGGAAGAAGTGTTCGCTGTGAAACTGTACACGGAATATCAGCGGCACCTGAAAGCATTCAACGCGGTGGATTTCGATGATCTGATTTTGCTGCCAGTTAAACTTTTCCAGCGTGACGCAAAGGTATTGGAGAGATGGCAGAATCGCATTCATTATCTATTGGTGGATGAGTATCAAGACACTAACGCAAGCCAGTATTTGCTGGTTAAACTTTTGGTTGGGCCACGTGGCGCCTTAACTGTAGTTGGCGACGATGATCAATCGATATACTCCTGGCGTGGCGCGCGACCAGAGAACATGGTGCAACTGGAAACCGACTATGCCGATTTGAAAATTATCAAACTGGAGCAGAACTATCGCTCAACCAATACCATTCTCGCTGCTGCCAATACGCTTATAGCCAACAACCCTCATCTGTACGAAAAAAATCTTTGGAGCAAACTGGGGTTTGGAGATCCGATTCGCGTGCTGGCTTTGGCAGACCAAGACAGTGAGGCGGAACGTATTGCTACCGAGATACTCAGCCTGTGTGTACAACAGCGCCTGAAGTTTGGTGATTTCGCGGTGCTGTATCGCGGTAATCATCAGGCTAAGTTGCTGGAAATAAAATTGCAGGCTCACCAGATTCCATACGCGATTACGGGTGGCACCTCGTTCTTCTCCCGCACGGAAATTAAAGACATCATGGCGTATCTACGGGTGATGATAAATCCGGATGATGACAATGCATTCCTGCGCATCATCAACACGCCACGCAGAAAAATCGGTCCTTCTATTATCGAAGGGCTTGCCAATTACGCCGGGGAGCGCAAATGCAGCTTGCTGCACGCGTGTGATGAAATTGGGCTGGAACAGTTTCTCAATGCGGCACAAGTGGAAAAATTACGTCGCTTCAGCACCTGGATAGGCGACGTTGCACAGAAAAGCCAACGTGGCGATAGTATCGCTATCATTCGCGAAATGGTGAACGATATCGACTATGAGGCCTGGTTACAGCAAACCTGCACAACACCAAATGCTGCCGAGCGCGCATTCGCAAACATCAACACCCTGATCGATTCGCTGCAAACGAGTCTGAGCAAGGCGGATGAAGACGGTACCGAACAGACGATTGAAGACGCGGTAAACAAATTGGTGTTGCGCGATCTTTTGGAACGCCATGAAGAAGAGGAGATCAACAACCAGGTGCAGTTGATGACCCTGCATGCCGCCAAAGGACTGGAGTTTCCCTGTGTATTCATTATGGGTATGGAGGAGGATTTGTTGCCGCATCGCAATAGTATTCAGACAGGTGATATTGAAGAGGAGCGGAGACTTGCCTACGTTGGTATTACGCGAGCTCAACAATCTTTGACGTTCACGCTGGCGCGCAAACGCAAACAGTTTGGTGAAGTGCTGGTCACTTCTCCCAGCCGCTTTCTGGATGAATTGCCGCAGGAGCAACTGCAATGGGAGGGGCGCGGCAATTCCACGCCTGAACAAAAGCAGGAAAAAGCAGAAACTGCTCTAAGTGGGTTGCGGGATTTGTTCGCCTGAAATGAAAATGGGGTGATTCGCATAACGAACCACCCCGTTTCTGTTCTGCACAAAGGGCTTACTGCAAAAAACTCAAATCAGTAGCTACCACAATCTGCAACAAATTACTCAGGTTTGCTCTTTTCTACCATGTACTCCACGATTGCTTTCAGATCATCATCAGAGCAAGTGAAACACAGACCTTTAGCGGGCATAACACCACCCAGACCATTTATGGTGTTAAGCACAAGTGTATCCATGCCTTTTTCTATACGCGCTGCCCAATCGTCAGCGTTGCCAACTCGAGGCGCGCCCGCAGCACCACTGCTGTGACAAGCAAAACAACTTTGCATGTAAGTACGCTCTGCATCAAAACCTTCAGTCAACTGAGCCAATTGCAACGGCTTGTCGTTTGCTGATGTATCGTTAGCAGAAATTGAACCTGCCAGCATGACACCGGCAACCAACATACCAAATTTGGCTATCTTCGATTTTACAACCATTGCTATCTTACCCCTTGGAAGTACCCGGTGAGTGATCATCGGATGAATTATCGTCTGCCCATCCTTAACCTTGAATGAACAGACCTGAACAAACAGACTTACTGCGTATCTCCGATCAGGTGCTCCACCAGATCTGCGATATTTTCGTCAGTGCACGTCATGCACATCCCTCTGGGAGGCATTGCGTTTATACCGGTAATCGCGTTCTGGATGATGGTTTCCATTCCCTTGTCCTGAATTCTGCTTGCCCATACGTCAGCATCGCCTAGCTTGGGTGCGCCAGCCATGCCGGTGTCATGGCACATTGCGCAACTTTGCGTATAGGTCTGAGTTACACTGAATCCTTCGACGGCGGCAATGGGCAGCGCAGGTGCGATAATGCTAACGGCCCCAGCGCCACCAGCACAGGGCTCTCCAGCCAGACAAACCTCTCCGACGGGCTTGATACGCTCGGCAATACGATCATCACGCGATTGGGCTGTTACGGAACCCGCAAACACAACCAATACTGCCAGGAGGCCAGCAACACTTAGCGTGTTGCGCAGAACATTCTTGAAATCTACCACGTCAAAATCCTCATTGAGCCGCAATCGGAGCGGCATTATAGCCGTTATTGGCTGTAGCGGAAACACAAGGAGGTCGCTTTTTGTTCAAACTCTATCCCTGATATCTGAGCAGGTCACCTGCTATCAGGGAGCAACGATCAAATTGATGGGTTCGGCATGAAAATAGAGTTCATTGGGTGCTGAATCAACACCGTAGCCCACCAGAAAATCGACCACTATATTCTCCAACCCCATTTGCTGGGCCACGGTATTGGCAAGTACTACGATATTCTCTGTGACCCCGAGAACTTTACTGCTTGCGATTGGGATCAGCGCCAGTTGTGGGTTGTACGGAACAAAGTCACCTGCTGGATTCTTTACCAGTATGCTGCCGTCATCCAACAGCGCAGCTACTACAATAAAGCCCGGTTGGTTGCGGTGCTTCGGCTCGATTTCGATGCGTGCCGAGACGTCGAACTGCTGGGTTGGTGTGACGCGATTAGTGAAACTGAACCCTTTATTTAAAGTGACACCGCCCTTGAATACTGATGCGGAAAGCCCGCCCTGAAAGCTTTCCTTGCCGCTGAGCGTTCGAATCGCGGAGGTGTCATAGCTAAGCGTGAACTGGTAGGTGCCTGTATTGGTGCCGCAAGCCGTTGCGGACACATACGTGTTTGCCAGGATGATATAGGAACCGGGTTCAAGTATCTGACGAATCCGGGCGTCGCACCCCTCACCGCCATCGTCATCTATTTCCAGTATTTTCAACTTGGTGTCTGCGAGCAACAACACCGAATCCAGAGACGAGGCCTTCATTTCAATTGTGATGCGTGCGGCTTCGGTGAGCTCCAGGCTATACACATCTACGAAGCTAGTGTCGGTGCCACCTGACATCAGCTCCTGAACGCGGCAATCGCCTTCTCCCAGGGATTGCGTGAAAGTGCCAAATCTCAGTGGCACAACTTTGCAATTATTTACGCCTGCGTAAAGAAAATTTGCGCCCTCAATATCGTCCGGCTGCAAACTGAAAAAGCTACCGATATTCGGGGCCATAATTGCTCTCGGCGGACTGTGTTGATCGTGACCCAGGCCTAAAACATGTCCCAGTTCGTGCAAGGCCACCCGGCGGAAATCTACGCCGGCAAACTGCTGCAGATTTATCGGCCCGTCATAGATATCAAAATTACGGTTACCGTTGAATACAATGTCTGCCTCTACAATATCTCTGGCGCCTAATGAGTTGCTTTCTGTAAATTGCAAAGTGATCGCCAGTGTCGAATCGTTAAATCCAGAGCCACAGACCGTTGTTGAGAAATCTGCTCCGTTTAGGTTATCACCTGAACCAAGCGGAAATTTCTCGTTGCTTCCACTTGTACTGTAGCCAATACACGGATCTTTATAAGCTATATCTGTGTTGAAATTAAACGAAGTGCTGGCGTTCCATTCCTGAGCCGCTTGGTGCATAGCGACACTCCAGGGAATGCCGCTGGCAGAAACGCCTGGGATGCCGACAAAAATAGTCGTTTCGCCACCTGGCCATTTATCACCATTAATGTCATAAGCTACACTTTCAATAGAAAACAGCGCGAGAAACACTGCCAGAAAGGACAACTTCATATGTGAACTTTTTGTCACCGAAGGTCCTGACTGATTGTCACATCACGGATGATGGCTTTGAAATTTTCAAGGGTCATTGCGTCCTGCAACAGATGAAATTCCTGAACTTTTACGCCCTTCGCTACACCCTTGCTGAGACTGTTTGGATCAATAACCTGAGGCTGCGCATCAATTTCCTGCAAGGGTTGATGAGAAGCGCTGGTGACGTAACCGCTGTCTACAACAAAATGACCCTGTGCCCATCCCACCAACGGGTGCACCAAAGTCTCCTGCAGAGATTCCACAAAATACACACCTACTTCACCGCTTTGTGGCAATTGCAACTCGGCCACTTGTAATCGCCGAGTACCTACTTGCCCGCCGAGATAATGCAGAGATATTTCTGCGCCAGAGTAATCTCCCTTGATTACATCCAACACTTCGAATGTCACATAGGTACGAATACCGCCATCCTGCATGCGCGTTTCCGTTCGCAACACTTTGCCTTCGAATACGAGTTCCGCACCAGCAACTACTTCAACGAAACTCATTTCCTGAATAGTAGTCGCCTGCACGCGAGGAGCAACAGCAAAACTAATGACAAAAAACAGCACGAGCAGGAACAACCGAGATGAATTACTACGCATCACGTCGCTATCGACATTCGCAGCGAGTGAGGCAGGGATATAGGAAATAGGCATCGACAACTCCAGCGTTCCAGGTTCTGACAATGTAGGCAAGCACAAAGACCCGCCATTCACGGAACAACATTCAAAACCGCCATGAATAGGCGAGCCTGTGACTTACGCAAACAGCCACTTCTGAAAACAGGTCACAGAGTAGCAGGCTGCAAGGCTCTCCACCAAGTTTCGTTGTCCAGATACCATTGCACCGTGCTGACCAGCCCGGACTCGAAAACCTCGACAGGGCGATAGCCAAGCTCAGCCATCACTTTCTCTGCATCAATGGCGTAGCGAGTGTCATGTCCGGGCCTGTCGGTGACAAACTCGATCAACGATGCTGCAGGTACTCTACGAGCACAGGGGCTGTCAGGAAAGCGTTTTGCCAGTTCCGGGTGAGATACGAAAAGATTATCCACGATCTTGCATAGCAGTTTAACGGTATCAATATTAGCCCACTCGTTATTGCCGCCTATATTGTATGTCTCGCCTTTGCGACCACGATTGATGATCAGATCGATGCCACGACAATGATCATCGACGTATAACCAATCCCGGATCTGTTGGCCATCTCCATAGATTGGCAGCGCTTTACCATGCAGGATATTCAGCAGACACAGCGGCAACAGCTTCTCAGGAAACTGGAAAGGACCGTAATTATTCGAACAATTGCTGGTAGTGACTTTCAGTCCATACGTGTGGTGGTAGGCGCGCACCAGATGGTCGGACGATGCTTTGCTTGCCGCATAGGGTGAGTTGGGCGCATAAGGTGTAGTTTCGGAGAAGGGCGGATCATCAGCGCTCAGTGTGCCGTAAACCTCATCGGTGGAAACGTGATGAAAGTGATGTTTCTCCACAGCCTTCGCGCCCAGCCAGCATGTTTTAGCGGCCTTCAGTAAAGTATGCGTACCGACAATGTTGGTAGTGATGAAAGCATCAGGGCCGGTGATGGAACGATCGACGTGACTTTCCGCTGCAAAGTGCACAATGGTGTCGATGCTGTGCTTATGTATCAGCAACTCCACCAATGCCTGATCGCAGATATCGCCTTCCACAAAAGTGAAGTGATCACTGTCCTGAATGTCTTTCAGGCTGGCTTTGTTACCAGCATACGTCAAAGAGTCCAGTACCAGAATATTGTCTTGCGGATACGCCTGATGCCAATAGTAAACGAAGTTGGTGCCTATGAAGCCTGCACCGCCTGTTACGAGTAGATGTCGCATTTTACCTGTTTCCGAGCCGCCTTTTTTGGTGGGCGGTACTATACTCCACAGAACATGACCATTCAAATACAGTCCGGTAAAGTGGGTTAATTACAATCAATCGGCTGCGCCGCTTTGCATTTTTTTCAAACAATCGCGCAGTGGACTACGCCAGTGTACTGGCTGGCACCTCAATTCGGTAATCGCGCGGGATTTATCCAGTACGCTATAAACAGGACGGCGCGCCGCAACGGGATAGTCCTTGCTGAGTATTGGTGTTACAGGTATGGCATCGTCCAGCATACCCAGTTGCAAAGCTTCTTCCTGAATGGCGATGGCAAAATCGTACCAGCTGGCAATTCCTGCATCGCTCCAATGGAACAACCCCACAGGACAAATCTGTACGGCGGATGTAATGCAGTCACTCAGTGTCTGTGTTGAACAAGGCGTCCCAATCTGATCAACAACCACAGAAATTTTCTCTCTCTCACGCATTAATCGCAACATCGTTTTAACAAAATTTTTGCCGTACGGGGAGTACAACCACGATGTTCGAATAATAGAAGAATTCTGTGGCAACAGCTCGTGAATTATGCGCTCACCTGCCAGCTTGCTTTTTCCATACACACTCAATGGGTCAGTGTCATCTTCTGTACCGTAAGGAGTATTCCTGGCGCCGTTGAACACAAAGTCAGTTGAAAGATGAAGCATATAACGTTCATTTTTCTGCACCCAGCGTGCGAGGTTTTCCGCGCCCTGCGCATTTACCGCAAACGCAGCTGCCGAATCATTTTCTGCAGCATCTACAGCAGTATACGCTGCAGCGTTGATTATAATTTCCGGTTGCAATTCGTCGAGTGCTGCCCTGACTTTTAGTGCGTCACATATATTCAGTTGTTTGCTGTCCAGTGCGATCAGATTACCTGACTTAACAAGCTCACTACGCGTCAGCGTTTCACCCAATTGTCCCTTCGATCCCAGTAGCACTATTTTCATTCATACACCGCTGCTTCATTCAAACTCAAACCCAACCGATCTTTCTCGGACAATACGGGTATTGCACCGGCGGACAGCGGCCAGTCAATGTTCAACTCTGGTGCATTCCAGCGTAGTGAATTTTCATCTTCAGGCGCGTAATAGTCTGTGCATTTGTACACTATTTCCGCACTGTCACTGAGGACCAGAAAACCATGTGCGAAACCGGGCGGCACCCACAATTGCCGATGATTCTCAGCAGACAGCGTCACGCCCACCCATTGACCAAATGTTGGTGATTGTTTGCGCATATCCACAGCAACATCGAAAATTTCGCCAGCAATGACGCGGATCAGTTTTCCCTGCGGTTTCTGCAATTGATAGTGCAAACCACGCAGAATATTTTTACCTGACTTGCTGTGATTGTCCTGCACGAATTGCAATCCTGGCGCGAATTCCTTAAACGTAGATTCACGCCAGGTTTCCATGAAAAAGCCACGGTGATCACCATGAACCGTAGGCTCCATAATTAGTACATCAGAAATTTCGGTAGGCGTTATTTTCACCGCTTATCGGCCTTTCAGTAGTTTCAGCAGGTATTGTCCATAGCCACTTTTTTCCAATGGTTTAGCCAAAACGCGTAATTGCTCCGCGTCGATATAATTGAGGCTGTACGCAATCTCTTCCGGGCAGGCGATTTTCAAGCCTTGCCGTTCTTCCAATACGCGAATGAAGTTGGCAGCGTCCAGTAGTGATTGCACGGTGCCTGTATCCAACCACGCAGTACCTCTGCTGAACAACTCTACCTGCAGATCACCACGTGCCAGATATGCTTTATTGACATCGGTGATCTCCAGCTCGCCCCGTGCCGAAGGCTTGATTGCTTTAGCTATCTGGATGACATCATTGTCGTACAGATATAAACCCGTCACGGCATAGTTGGATTTGGGATTCAGCGGTTTTTCTTCCAGATCTATTGCCTTGTTGTTTTCATCCAGCGCCACAACGCCGTAGCGTTCCGGATCATCAACATAATAAGCAAAGACAGTAGCGCCTGTTTCCTGCGTTACGGCCGCTCGTAGTTTTTCTTCCAGCGTGTTGCCATAGAAAATATTGTCACCGAGTATCAGGCAGACATTATTGTCCCCAATAAATTCTTCGCCGATGAGAAACGCCTGCGCCAGGCCATCAGGGCTGGGTTGCTCGGCATAGCTTAAACTGATGCCCCAGCGCTTACCGTCACCGAGCAACTCGCGATACAGGGGCAGGTCTGCCGGGGTAGTGATTATCAGGATATCGCGTATACCCGCCTGCATCAGCGTACTCAGTGGGTAGTAGATCATGGGCTTGTCGTAGACAGGCATCAGTTGCTTACTGACAGTAATAGTCATGGGATGCAGACGGCTACCGGTGCCTCCTGCCAGGATAATGCCTTTTGTCATGCTGTTGGTCTCTCAAGAATTAGTGATCATCTGAGCTGCCCGCAGAATCTGTGGTAACTCAGTAAAAAATGATGCTTGCGGAGTATACCCCAACTCGTGGGAAATTTTTTCATTTGAGTGCAGGCTATTGCCGGTTAATGTTCTGTAGGATTGCAGTCCCGGCAGATTGCGGCGTGGAAACAAGCGCGCAACGATCTCTGCCTGCCATGCCACTGCATGTAGCAACCAATCCGGGGAAGTCCAATTGGGTTGACTTCGGTGCAAAGCTTTACGGATTGCCCGTTCCAACTCCTGCATGCTGTATGCAATTCCATCTGTCACCGTATAGGTCATGCCGTTTGCCTGCGGTAACCGTGCCGCCAGGATAGCGGCCTGACAAAGATCCTCCACGCCGACCAGTGAGATTCTGTTTGGCGAATCCGGCAGGGGGGGAAATAACCCTTTGTTTATCAGTTTGATCATGCTCATGAGATTACCTTTCATACCCGGGCCGTAGACATTGACCGGGCGCAGGCAACACACCTCGATGCGCTGTTTCTGCATGGCCTGCAGCAACAGTTCCTCGGCTTCGCGTTTGGAGTCTCCATACACACTCCGCGCTTGCGCATTCTCGTCAGCCAGGCTGCTGCTGAAATACACTATACGCTTTACACCTTGCCTTTCCGCTGCTGCCAAAAGTTGAGCTGTCCCGTGCACATTGATGCGATAGACGTCCTCTCGGCTGGTGTGATTGACATGCGTGTGTGCAGCCAGATGAAACACCGTGTCGACGCCAGTACAGGCAGCATCGAGAACAGCAGAGTTTTGCAGCGAGCCACAATACGCATGGTTGCTATTCGCGGCTGCGTCGCTAAGCTGCCCGCGATGCAGCAATATCTTGATTTTATATTTATTCGGCTGCAATGCCTGCGGCTGTTGTAACTGTCGCATCAAAACCCTGCCAATGAACCCGGTGGCACCAGTTACCAGCACGGTGCCGCCTGCAGCAACGGCTGCTTCAAGCCGGTCTGTGCTGTTGCCCGCTACCATAGCCGCCATCCCCATTTGTTGAAGAAGCGGACTCCCGATCTCATGAACAGGCGAATGTGGCGCCAGCCCTTGCGAGCGCTGAAACCGCCCAGATGCACTATTTGCATCGTTGGCAAAAAGGCCAATGAACCATTCTTTGCTGCGCGCATCGACAGATCAAAATCTTCAAAGTACAGGAAGTAGCCCGGATCAAAACCATGCAGCTGGTGCAAACACCGCGTGCGAAACAACATGAAGCAGCCGCTGATAAGGGGAATGTCCCGGGTCGGCTCTGCGTGGGAGAGGTCCTGCATCTCATAGTCTGCCAAACGCTTACTGCACCGTTTGCGCAATGTCTGCGGCGCAAAGCCGCGCAATAACAGATCCAGCACGGCAGGGTAACGCTTACACAGATACTGACGTTTTCCTTCACCATCAGTCACCAATGGACTGACAGCGCTGATATCGACATTGGTTTTTAAATAGCTGATGCCTGCCTGCAACGAGTCGGGGGAAAGTGTCACATCGGGGTTCAAGATCAAATGGAAATCGCTTTCGGCAGCAGCGATAGCAATATTGTGAGCGGCACCAAAACCAATATTGGCACCTGTGGCCTGCACATAAAAAGTCAGCGTATCCGCGTGCTGCAAACTTGCAACCATAGCAGTGGTTTGCACCAGACTGTCATCATTACAAAGGATAGATACGTGCGCGTAGGTGATTAACTGCTGTTGCACTGCGCGGTCGACGGCTACGCACAATGAGCGCAGAGTGTTCTGCAGAACCGCTGAATCAGAGTGATACACCACGATAGCGGCAGTCAGCGCTGAAGTTACGTTGTTGGGCACAATCCGGCGTGACGCCTCTTATTGTTGTACTAGTCGGTCACCGAAGGGGGTGCGCACCAGACGCATGCCTTCAGGCACATCGGCAGGGTCTATGCGACGCATCTGGAAGCGCTGGCTGTCTGCGCGGCGATTGACGACATCTTCAGGCACTTCATTATTCGCTGCGGCGCGTAAGGCTGCGGCAAAGGGGTTGCTTGCATCCTGAGCAGCAGTGCCGTTTTCACTTACAGCACCTTCGGCAGCATTGCTTTCATCAGACTGGTTATTGCGATTACGGTCGACGACTATCACGGGAGCCGCCGTTGCCAAACTCAATGAGGCTGTATTCTGATTTTCGCAACTGACTCCTCGATCAGCAAACTCCACGCAATCCACACTTGCGGGCAGAGTTACGGACACTTTGCGGGTCTGCGAATTGTCCAATAGGTAACCACCGTAACCCGGAATAGGCATGGTGCTGTCCGGGGCGCCTGTGACTACCAGTAGTTCACCACTGCGAGTGCGCAAGGTCGTTTTGACTTTATTACCAATTCGGCTTGATCCAACCAGCGTGAATTCGGGTTCGGTTATAGAGGCAGAGGCGTATGCACCCGGTCGCATCACAGGGTTGTTTGCTGTATCCGCGTTATCCAGCGGCTCGAACAGACTCAAGTCCTGAGCAACTGCCTGCCCGGTGCAAAGCAGAAGAAAGGCAGCGCTCGCTCCAATCAATCTGTTACCCAATCTTGTGAATCTCATCAGCTTTTAACTCTCTTTTCAAATTTTGCATTTGTGTCGCACTGTTTTAGCAGAACCTACCAGTACAGATCAAGTAACGACTGTGTTGCGTCCCGCAGCGACCGCGAGTAGGACTCGGGTGTATAGCGGCAGAAGCCTTCCGCATGTGTGATAGTTGGCGCCAGCGTAAACGTGCGCGCCGTATCCAAGGCCAACACCAGTTCCTGATAATTATTCTGTGAGTTCTGACTACAATAGACCGCCATCGCCCGCTCTTTCTGTGAACGCTGGGCAGAAATGTCGATCAGACAGTTTATAGGGCTCTGCACGCTTATCTCATAGCCAAAGGCCGTAGGCAGCGATTCTGCAGATTCCAGACTGATTGCCTGTAGCGCCCGCCATACCAACTGCGCTGTAACTCGATGATCGGGATGCAGTTCCAGTGCAGCCGGAAAGAAGACAGAACTGGGGCGCAGCGCAGCAATAGTCGCCTTTATCTTGCCAACCAAACGGTCGCTCACCGCCAACTCGCGGTCTTTCTCAGTCCAGCAGGTGAGTGATTTCGCTCCCAGTAGATCGGCAGCTTCATGCACTTCTCCCCGACGTATGGCGACCAGATCTGCAGCATTGCCACCCAAAGCTCCGTCCGTCAGCACGATGATGTGGGTTTCAATATGCTCAGCACGCGCACGCAACAAGCTGCCACCCATGCCAAAGGTTTCATCATCCGCATGGGGTGCGAACACCAACCATGGGCCTGCAGGCAGCTTTGCGGCCTCGAACGGCACTAAAAAGTGTTCCGGGTTAACCATGGTTCAAGCGAGTTCCTTTTCTATTGCTAATTTCTATGAGTCCCTTATACGCGGGTTCATGGACTATTAGTCGTTTATTGTGCGTTTTAGTTTGCTGTATCAGCAGAATTACTGCCCTTGCAGTACCCGTATTGTAGAGCGAGCGAGCTTTAATTTTTAGTGTTTTCACCGGTTTCGTGGTTAAATCCGCAGCCATGAACACTGTGATGGGAACGGCTCTCGCTCAGACCATCGAAGCATGGGAATAAGTATGTTTTTTTCGCTTTTGCGGCAATGGATTCAGGCGCCTTTCAGTAACTATCGCCTCACGCATAATTTTGCCCGCCAGGACTTTACCGGACAGTTTGCAGGCTCGCTGGGCGGTGTCGTCTGGTTATTCGTTACACCAATCGTCAACATTCTGATCTACTCTTTCGTGTTCAATGTTGTATTCCGTGCTCCTATTCCAGCGGAGTTTGGCGATGTTTCCTTTGTTATTTTTCTGATGATAGGGTATTTGCCCTGGTTTGCTTTTGCAGATGCCATCGGCCGCTCCAGCACTCTTTTATTGGACAAAGCTCCATTGATAACCAAGGTAATGTTTCCGGTGCAGATTATTCCAGTGGTCGGGACATTGGTCCCGTATATGGTGCATTGCATCGGTCTGTTTTTGTTTCTGGCTTATCTGGCGCTAGGAGGCTATTTCAATTTGATGTGGCTGTTTTTTCCGTTGGTTCTGCTTCTGCAGTTCATGTTTACTATGGGGCTGGTTGCGATTCTGTCCGCGCTTTGCGTTTTCCTACGCGACATCCAGCAGATGGTAACGCTAACTCTGACCGCCTGGTTTTTCCTGACGCCGATCATTTATCCTATTTCATTGATACCAGCGGATTATCAATCTCTACTGGTATTGAACCCGATGCATAATTTTGTGCAGTTCTAT
The DNA here is from genome assembly GCA_041751425.1 of Pseudohongiellaceae bacterium. GTDB lineage: Bacteria > Pseudomonadota > Gammaproteobacteria > Pseudomonadales > Pseudohongiellaceae > JAVVEG01. The sequence continues at coordinate 78,373 of JBGSXL010000017.1, forward strand.
CGTGAGTTGATTCTGTTGGGCGAGTTCTCCATGAGCAGTTTCCAGATTATCCTGCCGGTGTCATTGTTCACTTATCTCTTCGGTGGTTGGATTTTCATGAGGATAAAACATACCTTCGGAGACGTTCTGTAAATGCACAGCATCTCGGTTGAGAATATTCACAAGGATTTCAAGATTTATGCGCGTCCACAGGACAGGCTGCGTGAACTGATCCTGCGCAAACCGCGACACAAACTATTTCACGTGCTGCAGGATATTTCCTTCTCTGTATTGGAAGGAAAGAGCCTTGGCATCATCGGTGACAACGGTGCTGGCAAATCCACCTTGTTGAAGTTGCTGGTGGGCACTTTACAACCTACCAGTGGCCACATTGCCATTCATGGACAGGTAGCTGCCTTACTCGAACTTGGCGCAGGTTTTCATCCCGAGTTCAGCGGTCGGCGCAATATATATTTGAATGCGTCGTTGTTGGGTGTTCCCGACGACAATATCGCCGAGCTGGAAAATGAGATCATCGAATTCTCGGAACTGCGTGAATTTATCGATCGTCCTGTCAAAACATATTCCTCAGGCATGTATGTGCGGCTCGCTTTCTCCATAGCGACCATGGTGCGTCCGGACGTGCTGGTCATTGATGAAGCATTGTCAGTTGGCGATATCGCTTTCCAGAAAAAATGTATTCACCGAATGAATGAGTTTCGCGAACAGCAAAAAACCATGGTGTTCTGCAGCCACTCTATGTATCACGTGCAGGAATTGTGCGACACCGCCATCTGGCTGGAACGCGGACGCATTCGAGAGATCGGTGACAGCGAACAGGTGGTAGGCCACTACGAAGATTTCTGCAGCGGCAAAGCGGACTATCAGCATGAGCCCGATGAAGTACACCTGGCGGATGAGCGCGAGAAGAAAGACTGTCGAATCATTTCGACTCTCGTAAAAGATCTGGACGGCAACGAAGTAGAAGAGATCGATGCGTTGCAGGATATTATTATCGAAACCCGCATTGAAATTTTAACTGACGCAATGGAATGCAATTTTGGTTTCGCTTTTATGCGTAATGTCGGCGATGTTACCTCATCCTATCTGACTACGGACCTGCGCGATATCTGCAAGGGGCCGTTTCAAAAGGGGGAATTGCTCACCGCGCAGATTCGCGTAGATGCGATGCCGATGCGCGTGGGAACATTCTATGTGCTTGGCGGCGTGGCCGACAAAACAGGTTTGTTATGGTATGAAACCAAGTTGAGCAAGCAGATCACGTTAAAGCCCAATAAAGGTGTAGGGCCATTGATCATGCGTGCTAATTGGTCATTGCTGCGTGGGGGTTGAATTTCATTTGGCTCGTGCGCTAATCAATTGCTACTCTGGCGAGTGCAGTGTCTGGCAGCCGACCGTATGGGTCTACGCGATACACACGCCCGCGTGAGACGAACGATCTGACCTCCATGATCTGCATGAATGCCTGACGCACAGGATCAGTGAAATTTTCTGCAGTTTCGGTTTGTACCTCTCCACTGAATTGTTCCGGATCGATACCAGTCAGTAAATCGACATCTTCGTCATCGGAAGAAATTCGCGGGTAAGCATAAATTGTATAGATACTTGAGGTGTTAAACCCGATCCAACTGGATAGCTCTACCATTCTTTCTAAAGGTACCAGTTCACCTACTTCGCCCTTGCTGCGAAAATCCGCTACTTCTCTGTACGCAATTAATTTTTCGATCAACTCATCATCCAATCCTGGCAATAATCTCATGGCCTCGCGGGTTGCCATATTCAGGTTCACGGTCCTTCCGGTGCCGTACACAGTAAATGCAGCATCAAGATCTACATCTTTGAACAATTCATCGAATCCACGTATCAGACGCAACTCTTCTACGTAATCGAGCTCCGGATTGTTGCGGGCGCGATACGGTGTCTCTAATCCCAGATAGTAGTCATCTTCGGCGCCATTGATGCTGGCCAGATTATTCAAGTCTGTCCAGTCCGTCCATGCGGCGAGCAGCTCTTGCACTTGTTGTGGATTCGGGCGAGGTCCCAAACGCTTTTCAATCAGAAGTTGCATCTCTTCCCGCGGTAAGCGGTTTAGATTTATTTTTCCGGCGTGATCGTAAATTCGTACAACAATATTCTCATCCGGTGCATAACTCAGGTTCAGGGGCTGACCATTGAATCTATAGGCAGGAATTCGAAACTCGCCGTTGCCATCTGTTTCCGGAACATTGTTAACAGGCAGTGGCATGCGCTCCAGCATCAATTCCATCTCAGCAAAATTGACAGCCTCCATGACAGCAGCCAGATGACTGCTTCCCGTCTTATTGTGAAACGCAGTCTTTGCAGAGAGATTCACCTTGCTTGCCAACACGGTAACCAGAATCGTCAACAGTACGGAGGTCCATAGAACAATGATAATTACGGCGCCACTCTGCCTCTTCATATCAAAGTTGCTCCTGTGCGCCAGCGCCAGCAGGTCGTCGCATTTGCAGAGGCTGCGCGCTCGGCGATAATAGCGCCGGCTGTAAGGAGCGATGCTGGTTGGCGGCAATAGCTGCGACGATATCAAGCGGTTTGCGGTTGCTGCGCGCATCCACAGGCGTCAACAACACATGTACTGCAAAGGGCAGCATCATTCGCTCTTCGCCTTGCCAGTTATCCTGCCACAGTTTATTGAACTCCAGGTCCTCATAAAGATAGTTGAAACTGGCTTCGTAGTTCTGCAACAGCAATGTTGGCTCAGCGTCATCCAGGCGTTGCTCAGGATCATCTGTGAACGCTGGTGCCAGTTGCAGGTAGACGCCTTCATCCGGCACTGAAAACAAACGCCACGCGAATAATCCTGATCCGCGCTGTGGAGACACCGATGACACCCAGCTTATGTGATCTCTTTCACCGGTAAAGTAGATCAGTCTGCCAAGTGTCGTGGTATCGCGAAAACTGTGAGGAAAGGCTCCTTGTAAGGCGCGTTCTATCTGCAGAATGGCAATGGTTTCATCCAGCGTTTCATCCAGACCAGAAGCATTGTCGTCCCAATCTCTGACCACGCTGTAAACGCCCGCACTCAGCATGCCAAGCAATAGCGCGGTCAACGAAAGTGACAGCATTAACTCGATCAGAGTGAAGCCACGTTGTTGCTTATTGCGGCAATTCGAACCTGACCCAGCGGCTGCCGGAAATGGTTTCTTCAGTGTCTGCATTGATAACTTCATAGGATTGCAAAGAGAAGGTGGTCGGTTGCGTCTTACGCTCTGGTTCTTCGATGTAATCGACACTGCGAATTTCCAGGCCATCGTCCGGTAGTATCGATTCTACGTCGCCATACTCATCTTCCAGCAGCGCGAAATTTATTCTGGCTCTGACTGCGGTAGCAGAATACAGGCTGTCCTGTGACTTCCACGCTAGTTGCTTGCTGCCTCCGGCAACGGCAAACAAACCACCAAGTACAAACCCGGTGATGGTGAGTGCCACAATGACCTCAAGCAGCGTGAAGCCTGTCTGTCTGTTTGTGTAATGGAAAGAGTTCATGTCAATTGGTATCCATAGCGCTGCTTATGCGACCGGAAAAAGGGTCAATGCGAAATGATGCGCTTCTGTTTCCGGCATTAAGAATAATCTCCCCACCCGAGCTGCCACCCTCAGGATAGAAATTGACCTCCAACACTTCTTCAACGCGAATTCGCTGCTCTGTGCTGTCTGTAAAATTGACTTCTATGCCTTTACTCCACCAGATTGCCTCACCGCTGTTGCGTGCGGTCATAGAAGAAACTTCTACTTCAGATGTGTCCTCACCTATCCGGATTGTCGCTTTTGTGGGCAGACCCTTCACAACGGCTATGCGGCGGGCATAGTTAAGCAGCGAACCCAGTTCGCGCACCTGAGCGTTGAAAGTACGTGCATCCAGACTGACAAAATTTGGAGCTATAAGCACGCTGGCCGCGCCAAGGATAACCAGCACCAGCATCAGCTCCAACAGGGTGAAGCCGGCAGTGCGATGGTGTTGTAAACTAATTGCCGATGTCCGCGTCATTGTCCTCACCACCTGCACGACCATCTGCACCATACGATATCAGTGTGTACTGGTTGCCTGTGGACGTGTAGACGTAGGGGTTTCCCCACGGATCAGCAGGTACCGCGCTGCGTATGTAGGGACCATCCCAACTGGCGCGCCCTGTTTCATTGCGCAGTAGCCCTTCAAGCGTTTCAGGATACTGACCCACATCCAGACGATGCGCTGCCAGTGCCGAACCAACGCTGGCGATCTGCGACAGTGCCGCATCACGTCTGGCGCCCTCTGCCTGGTTGAACAAGTTCGGTGCGACCATCACTGCCAGCATGCCCAGAATGGCCATAACAATCAGCAACTCAATAATTGTGAAGCCCGCTTGCTTGTTATTGCGTTGCTCTGGCTTGCTTGGAAAATTCATATAGGGCTCCTCCGGGTGTTTCATACTCATCTGCAATCGTCCGTTTATTTAGAGTACAGTATCGTCAATAATTTCCGCTACCAGCTCAAAGCGCTGCAGAATTTCCAGATACTGGGTTCCATCGCGGTCATTCAGGTTCACTATTTCTGGTCGCAGCACGATAAACAGCTCTTTGCGTTCATTAAGGTTCTGCTGGTAGGAGAATAACCGGCCTAACAGAGGAATGCGATTCAGACCGGGTATGCCGGTGTTGATATCGCCGTTGTCTGATTGGATTAATCCCCCCAGCACCACATTTTCACCATCCCTCACCACCACCGTTGTGCTGATCTCCTGATTCTGGAAAATCGGATTGCCATCAATGCCTGTGCTTGATTCAACTGACGAAAGGGCCTGCGCAATGGTCAGATTCACCACACCATCGTCATTGATGCGCGGCGTAATCGTCAACTCGATGCCGGTTGGCCGATACTGAATATTACGAACCGTATTACCGCCTACAGTTGTCTCCTGACCCGATTGTACGGGCACCTCGGCACCAATCTGAATAATGCCCTCCTGATTGTTGATAACTGTCAGCGATGGTCTGGCCAGCAGGCGGACTTCATTATTTATCGCAATGGCTTCCAGTGTCGCCTCTACGCGGGCAGCACCATCCAGAAAAGATTTGGTGAACAGCAAACCACCGAGATTAGGCACAAAGGAAGTGAAGGTCGATGTTGAAATGGGGTTCGCTGCATTGGCAGCAACGCGTGACCAGTCAACACCGAATTGTGTGTCGTTGGTAAGCGTTATCTGAGCGATAACAGCATTGATCATGACCTGCAAAGGTACCGCATCTAATAGATTGATGGTGGTGAGTAGCTGACGATAATCACGCGGATTGCTGCGTATCAGCAGACTGTTGGTCGATTCGTCAGCAACAATAGTAACATTCAAATTAGCTGATACTGACCCGTCCGGCTGAGGTGCAACAGCTCCTGGCACCACAAATGTGCGCGCAACAGTCTGACCGTCCGGCCCAACGAAACTTTGCGTGGAAGTTTGCGTGGGAGATTGGTTGGATTGATTCCGCTGCGTTGTATTATTCCTGTCATTTTCGTCCAACGCGAAGACTTCGGTCAATGTGGTTGCCAGATCAATAGCATTGAGATTCTTAACGCGATAATGAAACAGCTGCTCCGCCTGTTCCTGCCTGTCAGCATCAAGAATGCGAATCCAACGCGTGATCTCTGTGAATCCGCGTAACGCTGGTGCGGTGACCAGAATAGAATTTATTCGCTCAAGCCCGCGCACCTGGTAGGCGGGGGATGAACCTTCAATCATCGTGAGAATATCCGTCAACTCGGTTGCTACATCCGCAGCGTTCGCGTAAGTCAATTGATACAGTTGAATGCCCTGATTGGCGAATGGATCTGAATCCACTATAGCCAGCAGTTCGTTGATCCTTTGCAGTTGGGAGGAAGATGCAGAGATCGCGAGAGTATTGTTGTTTGAGACCCGGGTAATGGTTCCCTGCGGCTGCACCAGTGGGCTTAGTATCTGTAATGCTGTGTCCACCGAGATATGAACCAAAGGCGTTATTTGCATGACGCTGCTGGCAGGACCCTGTCCTGAGTCGGGGCCGACACTGATCTGCTGCGGCAAATTCGACTCCTGTCTGCGCGCATAGTAAATATTGCCAATCTGCTCCAGGCTGATGCCGGCTTCACGGGTCAGCAATCTGACCAATGGCCAGATGTCTGCGCGCCGTAATGGTCGGTTCTCGGCTGTGCGCATGCTGACTTTGTCATCTATAGTGGGATCGATAATGATGGAGATATCCAATGCATCCGCGAGTTCTTCCAACACCGTGCGTAAATCAGCCTGCTCATAATTCAACTGCACGGTATCGTCGCCGTCTGCAGTCTGTGGCGCCGGAACCCGTTCCCGGAAACCCGAGGCCTGAGGCGGATTGCCATCCCGGTTGATCTGATCCAGTAATGCCTGTTGCGCCTCTATTTCTCTTTGCTGCGCTTCCGCATCGGCGCCAGGCAATTGCGATGCTGTGCTGCCACCAGACAATGTCGAGCGTGGTTGCGCGGTAGTAGCACCTGCTGCCGGTATCGGTTGTTGACTGGAGCTGCTTGCAGCGCACGAAGTCAAAAGCAATGCCAGTAAGGCCAGTGCCAGTGGCTTCATTTTCAGTTGGATCAATGTTGGTTGGTTCACAGCGTGACTCCAATTTAAGTCAGTACATTTACAAGCAGTACTATCAAGTTCATTAAAGCGATGCTCATTGAATACAATGGTCATCAAATTTCCCGGTTAAAACTCCACCGCATTCATACTGAAAACAGCCGACAACATGGTGATGGTGATGCCGCCAACAGCAATACCCAGAAAAAGGATCAAAGCTGGTTGCAAGGCAGATACCAAACTTTGCATCTGACTCTTCACATAAGTATCGAATGTATCCGCCGTTTTCAGCAGGATACTGCCTGTGCGTCCTGACTCCTCACCTACGGCTACCAGTTGATGCAGCAAAGTAGGGAAACGGTTGGTTTTCTCAAGAGAGAGACCCAACCCCGCGCCGCCTCGCACATCTTCTTCCACCTGTTTCAAATGGTGAGTGATCTCGGTGTTGCCGACCACTTCCCGCGCGACTCGCAGCGCTCGTATTAAAGGTATGCCCGCCTCAAGCAAGGCGCCCAAAGTGCGTGCAAAGATTGCGCAATCTTTATATAGCAGCAGAAGGCCCAACATCGGCAGAGACAACAGAAAACCGTCTTTTTTCAACTTGGTTTGCGGATCTCTGTCCAGCCATTTCCACCACATTACAAATGCAACCACTGCAACAATAAACAGGTAACCATAACTCTGTAGCCCGGCACTCAGTGACAAAAGAAAAGCAGCCGATGCAGGAATCTGGGTACCGGAATCCTCAAACATAATCGCAAACTGTGGCACTACAAAAATCAATAACAATGCGACCGATATCACTCCGGTTATCAACAGGACAACCGGATACACCATCGCAGCAACGATGGCGTTGCGTGTTTTCGCGGAGCTCTCCAGAAAACTGGCGAGATCCGGCAAAAGTTGATGCAGGATGCCGCCTTCTTCACCAGCACGCACAATATTGACATACATCTTCGAAAACACTTCCGGACGTGACTCCATGGCCTCGGCCAGACTTTTTCCTTCTTTGACTTCACGTCGCAATGTGATGACCAGCTGCCGCATTGGTCCCGACTCAGTGATACCTTCCAGTAATCGTAATGCTTTATCCAGAGGCACTCTTGCCTCGACCAGCGTGCATAATCCCGTTGTAAAATCCAACAGGTCCGCGTTGCGGATTTTGCGTCTGCCAACGCTGCTGCTTTCCTCCTGATCTGCACGACGTATACGAACAGGCGTCAACTTCTTGCCCTGCAGTATCTTCAGAGCCTCGCGCTCGGATTCCGCATTGATCTGTCCGCTCTGCAGAGTTCCCTGAGCGTCATATGCCTGATACTTGTAGTAGCCCGCACTCATATCGCTCTGGTCACCCTCACAACCTCTTCAGGTGTTGTCATGCCGGCTGCCAGTTTCTCCAACGCATCCTGGCGCAGCGTTTTCATGCCTTCTTTTATCGCCTGTTCACGAATAACATTGGCATCTGCACCACTGGCTATTTCATGGCGGATAGCGTCTGACATAACCAGCAACTCATACAAACCAATGCGGCCGCGATAGCCTGTACCGCCGCAACGCTCACATCCCGCGCCACGTCTCACACGAGGGTAATCGGCTTTGTTTATCTCCAGCACATTGGCTTCATCTTCGGACAGTTCGTGTTCACTGCCGCAATCTGTGCAGATACGCCTGACCAGACGCTGCGCCTGAATTGCCAGCAGGCTGGAGCTGATCAAATAACTTTCCACGCCCATATCCTGCAAGCGGGTAACGGCACCGGCTGCATCGTTTGTGTGCAGGGTCGAGAAAACCAGATGGCCTGTCAGTGCAGATTCGATGGAGATTTCAGCGGTCTCGTGGTCGCGTATTTCGCCCACCATCAGCACATCAGGATCCTGCCGCACAATGGAGCGCAGGCCGGCAGCAAAACTTAAACCAATGCTGGCGTTCGCCTGAATCTGAGTGATACCTTCCAATTGATACTCCACCGGATCTTCAACGGTGATTATCTTTTGCTTCTCGCTGTTTATTTTTTCCAGCGTTGCGTACAGCGTTGTTGTCTTGCCACTGCCCGTAGGGCCGGTAATCAAAATCATGCCATGCGGTTGCGTGATCAAGCGTTGATACGTTTTGAGAATGTTTTCCGGCATGCCCAGTTGTTGCAGACTCACCGCCGTGTCACTCCGATCCAATATACGCAACACGATCGACTCGCCGTGCACACCAGGCAATGTAGAGACGCGCATGTCCAGTTGCTTGTTGCCAATACGGGAGTCAATACGCCCATCCTGCGGCAAACGCTTCTCTCCGATATCCAGACGCGCCATCAATTTCAGGCGCGATGCAACGGCAGTATGAATCTTGATGGGTAAACGCTCGATTCTTGTCATGATGCCGTCTACGCGACAACGCACATCAAGATGATCTTCATTCGGTTCGAAATGGATGTCACTGGCATTCAGGTCCAGCGCGCGCGCAAAAAGGTGATTCACCAGGCGAATGATGGGCGCCTCGGACGCCATGTCTTTCAGGTCTTCGTCGTCTTCAAACCCAGAGACAAAAATATCCTCAGTGTTCTCGATGGTGGGTGACAGCTCCGCACGCCAATAACGAATCAGGCGCCGCACTTCATCACCAACCCCCAGACGGAAACGCACTTGCTCATTAAGAATAAAACGAATGCGCGCGCGCAACTCAATATCCGGTAACTCTTCGCAAATCAGGTTTGCTGATGAAGCGAAATCCTGCGCCGGGGCAATACCGACTGGTTCCAGTAGTTGGCTGAATACGGGAAGCGAAATTGCGTGCTGTGCAGTTGTCATTCGCCATTTCCTGCTGTTGTGCGGGTGGCGGCTTCTGCTGTTCTGCTGAATCCGACAACCGTGATAGCACCAGAGTATTGATTGCGATTGCGGCGCATATTGAAGCTGGTGATGCCCAGATAGGGTCGCGACTGTTCTATTCTGCGCAGGAATTCCAGTGTGTTGTTCTGACTATCCAATGTGAAAGACAGCTCCTGCTCAACCAGCAGCCAGCCATCGCCGCGCAATGGTTCTGCCAACCGCGTTGAACTAATACTGATGCCTGTATCTGTCGCATACTGTCGTACCATGCGCTGAATGTTCGCCGTCAAAAGCGGAATAGCATCACCCTGAAATACTTCCGTATCCAGATTCTGTAATTGCGTTTCTATGGCCTCTCTGCGCTCGTTCCAAAGTGCTGCGTTCTCAATCAATCGCTCTTCACGGGCAATATCATCGCGAATAAACTCAATGTTGTTCTTGCGATCAGCATACGTCTGACTGATAAAAGGCAATCCTCTGGACAAACCAAATATCAATGCCATAGCAATGCCAGCATAGAGAATTTTTCGTTCTCGTCTGGTCATTTTATTTTCCTGTCTGAATTGTTCATCAACGGGCATCCGGGAAATGGCGTTGCTTGTAAGCAGCAAAATCTATCGTGCTTAAACGCAGATCGATGAAGTAGCGCATGTTATTAGTGGCGCGCGCGAAATCAACTTCCGTAAACATGGCATTTTGTTCCAGTTGCTCAAGCAGGCTTTGCGGATCGCTGCTGTCGCCTTCAATGGTGATGAAACCTTCATCTATCTCGAACGAAGTCAGCACGCCGGGATTTATAACCTGCTGCAACTCCAGCAAAATTTCGCTCAGGTTTTGTCGAGGGAACTCGGTGTATGCGCCCCAGGCCTGTTCGAACTCCCGCACAACTGTCTGGTCGCTGCGAGCGTCAACCGCTTGCGTCTGTTTCTGTTGCAGGTCTGCCAGCAACAAGCGGCTCTGAATTGATTGCAAAATAAATGGCACAAAAGCTATGAAAACTATACCAGCGACGGCTGCCGCCAGCATGCCCATGCGCTTGCCTTTTTGCAGTTGTCTGTTGAGCGCCTCTGCACCTGCAGGAATGAAACTGTAATCCTTGTCGGCCTCTATTCTGTCTGCAATACCCAGAAAGTCATCGGCACTCTTGAAACTGAGCACAGTAGCTGGCGCGTTTTCCAAGTGACCATCTTGTTGCTGGCTGGTATGTATTTGACTGGCCTGGTGCCACTGCTCCCGAAACTCATCCTGCTCCAGATCGCTCTGACTGACCCGCATCCAGTTCGATATGACGCCTTTTTGTAGATGCAACTGGGTCACACTCATGCTATCGGTATCTTCTATCAACACCTCTTCATAACCTGCAGCAATTGCCAACATGCGAGGTGATATGGCGGCCAGCAACAAGTCTCTGGCGGCGAAAGCCGCAAACATAGCGTTAATTCGATTCTCATTCATCCATAAAGCAACATCGGGAGCATCAGAGGACCGCTCTCCCGTGTTGACAGCCAGCGCCAATGGTTCGTCGTAACCGGGCAGCAATACGTGCGCCTGCAGATTGAGGGCGGAACGCAGATTGTCTCTGCCAATACCGGGCATCTTTACGGTAGAGGCCAGAAATTCGTGCGCGGGCAGCAGCAACAGGATGCCACCGGGCTTATCGATAGCCTGCAGCAAATCCGCCGCCGCAGTTGCCAACTGCTCTGCGTCCACGCGCGTGCCACTATGCTCTAAACGGCGCCATGAACCATTATTCAGATCGACAAGACGGTCTTCAAACACCAGCAGGCGAGAGCTCACCTGCTTCAGCATTCCCTGTCTGGCATTTGCCTGGAATACAGATGTGAGCCTGGCAGGCATGCTCTTAGCCAGGGTTTCTCGCCACCTGGCAGTTCCTGAGCTTAACAATGACATAGTCTATTTTCTGCAGCTTTAGGGTAAATACCCATATAAGGTTAACGAAGTTTGCCGATTATAGGCTTATTGGTCTGAGCTGAGGCCTAAAAAGTTTTGTGAATGGGGCGTTTATTTGTATACAGCGCGTTCTCCGCGCAGTGTTTCATCCCACTCATCCTCTGTATGTCTGCTATGCAACTGATGGTCTGCGAAACCTGTTTCAATTATTGCACCTGCCCCGGAATGGCATTGATTTCATTCAGGAAACCTTGAAAATTATGTGCTTCTGATCAATAGAATTGGCAAGGAACGAAGGCGGTCTCTTCAAGAGCCGCAGCGAAATTGTAGCAATTGAGGCATTGCGAGATTTAGTCGCGAAAAGATTTGGCGGTAGTAACGGATTGATCGTCAGCGCCGGGAATAGATTGCTGCGCAGCTGCTTGAGCCTGGTTATCGCAAGGCGCTGCGTAGTTTGTTGAGTTCCCTGTCCAGCAAGGGATCCAAACCATCCCCCGCCAGACTCATGGTAGCTTCCGCCTTTGTCTATTTTGCAGCCCGCTCCTTGGCGACCAGAAAATCAACGATCTCAAGCATTTCCTGTTGCGTTCTGACAGCTTCATTCGTGGTTATCAGGTATTTCCCATTAACAACCATATTGGGCGTGCTTTGAATCTGATAGTCACGCATTCTGCGATCAAGTTGATTAACTTTGGTGCGCACAGAAAACGAATTAAACGCCTGACTAAAGTCTGCCTCTGCAACGCCGTGCTCGGTGACAAGTGCCACTAATTGGCGCTCGTTTTGTAAACGATTGCCCTGCATGTTCAGCGCGTTGAAAATTGGCGTGTGTACTTTGTCAAGAACCCCCAGACTTTCCGCCGCGTAATAGGCCTGTGCGTGAACTTTCATCAGGTCATTCCAAACGGCTGGCAATTGCAGGAAATCCACGTCTGCCGGTATGTTTGCATGCCAATTCTCAATTAATGGTTGAAACCGGAAGCAATGTCCGCAGCCGTACCAGAACACTTCCAGCACTTCGATCTTCTCAGCATCGTTAGTTCTGACCGGGGTGCCTATTACCGTGTAGTGGGTTCCTGCTACGTATTTTTCTGGTTGTGCGAATACTGAAAACGCCAGTGGCGCCAGCAACAGTAATGCAAGAATCTGCTTGGCTACTTGATTGATCATTTTTCAACTCCTTACTGGTCCTTCACGAGCCCATACGGGCAGGGATCTAAAAATATGGCTGCCTTTCTGAGAATCCTGAATGGGTCTGTGCTGCAAACCTCACCAGTAGACCGTTAAGGCCGCCAATTATTACCGAGCTTATTCTAGTTGTTCGAGTCTTAACCTGGGATTAACCGATAGCGCCAGTGCAACCGGTTCGATCAGGCGTTTAGTGTAACCCAGACAAATAACTGGCCAGTGCCTGTATTTCTCTATCCGTCAAACGCTCGGAAACGATCCGCATCGGGGCCGGGTCGCCGTCGTTATTGCGAGTAGCTGAGCGAAATGCCATTAACTGGGCCGCTGTGTATTCGCTGTGTTGGCCTCCAAGTGCCGGAAACCCCGCCTGCGCATTGCCTTTACCTGTTGGAGAATGACACGCAGAACAGGCTGCAACGCCCAAATCCCTGATGCCTGCTCGATAAATACTTTCGCCCAGTTCTACCAATTCGGGATCTGCCCCTTCAACTGTCACTTCCTGTTCGGCGTAGTAAGCTGAGATGTCCTGCAGGTCCTGGTCATTCAGGTTGTTCAGCAGACCAGTCATCAACGGAACCGGGCGAACCCCGCTTTTGATGTCCAGTAATTGCTTAAATGTGTATGCCTCATTTTGACCAGCCAGTTTCGGGTTGACAGCGATACTGCTGTTGCCATCAGCGCCATGACAGGCTCCACAAACAGCAACTTTGCCTGCACCTGCCGCAGCATCACCAGCCGCATAACCTGTGCCAGCCCAAACGGTGACGACCAGAAAAGAAGCCAGGGAGATCAATAGTTTTTTCATGAATAATCCAACTTTCCTAATAATTCTGATTGGTCCTGCTTAGGGCAATCAGGGTGTTGACTAAATGTTTCGCAAAAGTTTCTATAAAACAGGCTTTCGCAGAACCGTGCCAAGGTACATTTCTGCATGGGAACGGCGGCAGAGTATAACGCAAAACTATGCGCTACTCTACGTGTAGGCGCTTGCGCAGAGCACCATCTTGCTGTTGGGGAACCTCTGATTAAGTCTATGTCTGCTCTGCGGGTTCTGGCGCGTGCTTATGCAAGGCGTCGTGTGCCGCCAATGGCCGTAGCCCTTGGCAAGCGCGACAACGCCGCAGAAGCGCGCGCCAGAACCCGTCCTACGGAGCCTTCAACCGATTCCGCTGACTGCGTTGCCCTTCCTTGACAGGCGGACGCATGCCTGCGAAAGTGCGCCTTCCCAGCGAAATCGGCTGAAGGCCAGAGCGGCCATAGACTTATTCAGAGGTTCCCTAGTCTGCCGCCTACTGTATAACAGCATTCCGTGCGACCAACTCAGATTCTTTCATGATGAACTACAGAACCGCCGTATTTGCAACCAGTGCCGTTGGGCTGGATGACTGCCCGCCGGACAGCTTGCGCGAAGTAGCCTTTGCCGGGCGCTCAAATGCCGGTAAATCGAGCGCTATCAATACGCTTACCAATCAAACTCGGCTGGCACGCATCAGTAAAACGCCTGGCCGCACCCAGCTGATCAACTTTTTCAATGTGGCGCCAGGACGCTATCTGGTGGATTTGCCCGGTTATGGCTATGCCAAAGTGCCTATGAATGTTAAGAATCAGTGGCAACTGCATCTGGAGCAATACCTGAACCAACGCGATGCGCTGGCTGGCCTCGTTTTGTTGACCGATATACGACATGCCTTCAAGGATTTCGATTTGATGATGATTGACTGGGCATCGCAGTCCGGCCTGCCTCTGCATGTCCTGTTGACCAAATCAGACAAACTCAAACGCGGGGCCGCGCAGAATGCGTTACTGAGCGCTCGCAAACAGATGGAAACCCGCTCGGGTATCAGTGTACAACTCTTCTCTTCGCTGCATAAAACCGGTGTGGATGGGCTGGTTGCCAAGTTGGATGAATGGCTGGCCGTTGCGGAACCCCACAGTGAGCCTGAGCAGAAATAACCCTGGCGACATCCGCTTTAATACTCGCGGTATAAAGGTGCTTCAGTGCGCCTCATCCCAGTTGTTACCCACCCCAATATCAACCACCAGCGGTACATCCAGCGCGGCGGCTGAAATCATGCGGAAGCGCACGCCATCGGCGAGCAGATCCACATCTCTTTCTTTTACTTCAAATACCAGTTCATCGTGTACCTGTAGCAATAGGCGCGCATCCAGCGCCTTCGTTTCCAGCCAGTGATCGATATCGATCATCGCCTGCTTGATGATGTCTGCAGCCGTACCCTGCATGGGGGCGTTGATGGCCGTGCGCTGTGCTGCCTGCCGCAGCATGCCGTTTCCTGCATGGATATCCGGAAGATAGAGACGCCGACCGAAAAGGGTTTCGACATATCCCTGTTCATCCGCCAGCACTTTAGTCTGGTCCATATAATCCTTCACACCCGGATAACGCTCAAAGTACAGCTGCACATAGTGCTGGGCATCAGCACGATCAATGCCCAGTTGCTTGGCCAGACCAAAGGCTGACATGCCATAAATCAAGCCAAAGTTGATAGCCTTGGCCCGCCGCCGCTGTTCATGGCTGACTTCCTGCAAAGGCACTCCAAATACTTCTGCTGCCGTGGCCTTGTGAACATCCAGCGCACCGGCAAAAGCCTGCAACAGACCTTTGTCTTGCGACAAATGCGCCATGATGCGCAACTCCACCTGCGAGTAGTCAGCCGCCAGTAATTTATATCCCGGCGCAGCGATGAAAGCCTGTCTGACCTTGCGGCCTTCTGCCGTGCGGATAGGACTGTTCTGCAGGTTAGGGTCGGTAGAAGAGAGCCGCCCTGTAGCTGCAACCGCCTGTTGAAAGCTGGAGTGGATGCGCCCCGTTACCTTATTGATGTCCAGCGGCAGCTTGTCGGTATACGTGGATTTGAGTTTGCTCAGGCCGCGGTGCTCCATGATCAGCTTTGGCAATTCGTATTCCAGCGCCAATTCCTGCAGCACAGGTTCCGCGGTGGACGGCTGACCCTTTGGCGTCTTCTTGAGCACAGGCAGCTTTAATTTTTCGTAGAAAATGGTCTGCAATTGTTTGGGCGAGCTCAGGTTGAACTCTTCACCTGCCATTGTGTAGGCTTCGCGTTCTACTTCAACAACCCGGGTTGCCAGCGCCTGGCTTTGCTTGCCCAGCAGATCCGGGTCCACCTGAATACCATTGCGCTCCATGCGTTGCAAAGCCGGGAAGAGCGCCATCTCGTAATAGTGAAACAGGCTCTGCAAGTGTCCTGTTGCCGCCAGTCTGGTCTGCAGTAGCTCGGTAAGGCGCATCACCATGTCGGCTTTCTGAGCGGCGTAGACACCGGCGCGACCCACGTCTAACTGACTGAAGGCCAGTTTATTGCGTCCACTGCCCTGCATAGACTCCAATGCTATCGGTTCCAACTGCAGATAGTATTCAGCAATGCTGACCAGTTGATGACCAATCAATACCGAGTTGAGCACGTAGGAAGCGAGCAGGGTATCGAAACGACAACCACCCAGCGCAATATCGTAGTTCTGCAGTATATGGGTGAGTTGTTTGCAATCATGTCCGTATTTGTGAACGCGCTTGTTTTCCAGCAAAGGTTTCAGGCGCGCCAAAGCCGTCTGGCGATCCAATTGTTGGGGCGCGTCCAGCGAGTCATGGCCCAATGGGATATAAAAGGCAGAGCCTGCTTTAATCGAGACAGCGAGTCCAATAATGCTGGCTTCCATAAAATGTGAGCCATCGCTTTCAATAGACAGGGCGATGGCCTTGGCCGCTTGCATATCGATCAAGCACGCTTCGAATTCTTTTTCAGTGAGCACTATCTTGTAATCTGCATCGCTCAGGGCAGGAATGTCTGCGCTGGTTTCCCCAGTAGCACTCTTAACGTAGCCGGTGGTGTCTGAGTGGGCTGAAGAGTCACCCGCCGAACTTGAGGGCATTGATTGACTTGTTGTGCTGACACCTGCCTGCTCAAGTTCTTTTACCCAGCTTCTGAACTCCAGTTCTTTGAACAATTGCATTAATTGATCCGGATCTTCAGCGACGGGAATCAGTTGGTGAATACTGACATCCAAGGCAACGTCACATTTAATTGTAGCCAACTCATGGGAAAGCCATAGAGAAGCAATGTTCTCGCGCAAACGCTCGCCGATCTTGCCCCCGATACTGGCAGCGTTTTCGACCAGATTGGCCACAGAGCCGAACTCCTGCAGCCACTTAACAGCCGTCTTGGGACCCACACCCGGAACACCGGGAATGTTATCGGCCTTGTCGCCGGTCAGCGCCAGAAAATCTACTATCCGCTCTGGCGGCAATTCAAATTTTTTCGTGACACCAGCGATGTCCAGATATTCATTGGTCATCGTATTGATCAGGGCAACATGATCGCTGACCAGTTGCGCCAGATCTTTATCGCCCGTTGAGACAACTGTGTGCAATTGATCGCGGGTAGCCTGCGTGGCGAGCGTACCAATGACATCGTCTGCTTCAACGCCATCGATGATCAGCAGAGGTAAACCCATCGCGCGGATTATTGCCAGTATCGGTTCAATCTGGGTGCGCAATTCATCGGGCATGGGTGGACGATGCGCTTTGTAATCTGCGTAAATGTCATTGCGAAAGGTTTTACCTTTGGCGTCGAAAACTACCGCGATGGGACTGTCCGGGTAGTCTTTCATGAGCCGGCGCAGCATGTTGATCACGCCCTTTATTGCACCCGTTGCCTGACCTTTACTACTGACCAGTGGTGGCAATGCGTGAAAAGCGCGAAACAGATATGACGAACCATCGACCAGAACCAGTGGAGAGTCAGCCGCCATAAAATCGATCCCTTTCTTTTAATTAGCCGTCAGACAGCGCTGAAAAACAGCGGCCAGGTTTTCCATGAGTTGCACATAAGCGCCCGGACCAGGTTGCAGTGTTTCGCCCAGCACATCGGCGCGCATTCTTGTTATGTTGTAGTCGCCTAATACGGTGTTAACCGTCGCCGGATTGGTCGTCACATCTTCCAGCAGGCAAACAGGGTTGCTTCTCTGCAGGGCTTCCCGTACAGCCAGAATATGCCGCACGCCCGGCTGCATCTCCTCATCATTTACAAACACCAGCTGGTGCTGCAAACCATTCTGCTTTTCAAAATATTGAAAGGCATTGTGATAAACGGCAAAGCCTTCGCCATTGAATGGAGCTAAAGACTCCCTGTTGGAAAGCTTCATCGCATCAACTGCCAGATTGAAACGGGTCAGGTTGGCGACATAGCGGGCGCGGTTGGCCGGATCGATGGTCTGTAATTGTTGCGCAACTGCGTCGGCAATCAATTTGGCGTTGTCGGTATCCAACCACACATGCGCGTCGAATGTACCGTGCTGGTGGCTATCATCAGTATGACCATCATTGTGTTCGTGTTCCGCCCCGGATGTCGTCACAGCTGCTGGTGATAACGGGTGCTGTAACAGACCCGGCAAGGTCAGCGCGCGCACAGCGTTGCCAGAGGCTTCTGTGCGTCCAAGTAGTGTACTCAGATAGGTTTCCAATGCGGGCCCTACCCAGACAACCAGATCAGCCTGGTTTATCGTGCGAACAGCAGAAGGTCTGAGCGTGTAATGATGGTAAGACTGATTGGCTGGGATCAGCAACTCCGGCGTTGTGATTCCATCAGTGATTGCGCTGACTATAAGCTGCAGGGGCTTGATGCTCGTTACTACCTTCGGAGCAGGCCCGGCAGCCGGAGCAAGCTGCGTTACCGCACCTGCCTGTAGTAGAAACAACAATATTGTTATCAATGAAATCGCTTTGCCTGGTCTGGACATGTTCGGTTACTGCTTTATCGGAGGGTAGACAGGGGTGCTATGATATACCATTGTCGGCGCTTAGCCCTACCCAAGGACAACAGTTTTGGATTCCAGCATACTCGTCAGTGCCAAAAACATCGGCATCAATTTCTCCGGACGGCAGGTCTTGCAGCATGTTGATCTGCAGGTAAACCAGCGTCAGGTGATGACTCTCATCGGACCCAATGGTGCCGGTAAGACAACTCTTGTGCGTATTGTCCTCGGATTGCTGAAGGCCGATGCGGGCACTGTGACACGGGCGCCGGACCTGCGCATAGGTTACATGCCGCAGAAACTGCATATTGAATCTACGTTGCCGATGACAGTAAGAAGATTTCTGCAACTGGCCTTCCATGCCAAACAAACTCCAGTGGAAGAAGTGCTGCAGGAGGTAAAGATAACCCATCTTATGCAACAACAGATCGGTGAACTTTCCGGCGGAGAATTGCAACGGGTTTTATTGGCACGGGCACTGATCCAATCACCGCAATTGTTGGTGCTGGACGAACCTGCGCAAGGCGTCGATGTCGCTGGACAGGCGGAACTCTACCAACTGATTAATGAAATCCGTGATCGTCACGACTGCGGCGTGTTGATGATTTCTCACGATCTGCACCTGGTAATGGCAACGACGGATGAAGTTATCTGTCTGAATCAGCATATATGCTGCCACGGCAAGCCGGAACATGTGAGCACTGACCCTTCGTATCTTGCGATGTTTGGTAAACGCGAAGCAGAGAATCTAGCCATCTATACCCACCACCATAATCATCGCCATGATATAACCGGCGATATAGTGGAGAAGAAAAATGGCTGACTTCATTGTTCGCGCACTGGTTGCAGGTTTGTTTGTGGCGGCGTTGGCTGGACCACTCGGCTCATTTGTAGTATGGCGTCGAATGTCTTATTTTGGAGACACGCTGGCTCACTCCGCATTGCTCGGCATTGCTCTGGCAATTATTGCCGATATTCAATTGCAACTGGCTATTATAACCAGCTGCCTGGTTTTCGCAGTTATCCTGTTGGCGTTGCAGAAGAACAAATCGCTTTCCACAGATACGTTGTTGGGCATTCTTGCGCATAGCACGCTCGCGTTCGGGCTTTTGATTCTTTCGTTTTCAGATCAGGTACAGATCAATCTTAATGCTTATCTGTTTGGTGACTTGCTGACTATTGGCAATACGGATCTTATCTGGGTAATAGTTTGCACCAGTATCATTGCGATTGTGTTGTTTTATTTCTGGAATCAGTTTCTGACACTCACCGTCCATGAAGAACTGGCCAAAGTGGAAGGCGTGAAAGTTGAGTGGCTGCACTGCCTTTTGGTGATTCTTATTGCGATGTTGATAGCTGTCGCAATGAAAATTATTGGTGTCCTGCTGATTACTTCTCTGTTGATTATTCCGCCCGCCGCCGCACGCCGCCTGGCGCAAAACCCCGAGCAGATGGCGCTGGGCGCCAGTGTCATCGGCTGCGTTTCTGTAGTGTGTGGTTTGTTAATGTCCTATTACTGGGACACGCCAGCCGGCCCATCCATTGTTGCTTCAGCTTGTGTGTTTTTTTTGCTGTTGTTTTTAAGCCCTGGCCGCAGAAGGCAATCAGCTTAGTTGCGGAAAGACATTTGCTCAGCGCGCATAGGAAGCGCGTATCGATGAATACGCAATGCCTATGTTGTCTGCTCTGATGGAGGCTTCCATAAATCCATGGTATTTCCCCTCCGGATTTATGATCATGATATTGCCGCTGTGATCAATCATATAGTCGGTATTGTCGCCCTGCCTCTCTTCGTCTGAAGGCGGTTCCGAGTGCGCTACGAAAAGTTGCCGCGCGAAACCCGCGATATCTTCATACTCACCTGTTATACCCCTGAAGTCAGCGTGAAAAGGCGTCATATAGTCTCTTAGTTTTTCGGGGGTATCACGAAAGGGGTCAACACTCACCATAACGATTTCCGTGTCAGCACGCCAAGGGCTCGCATCTTCGCTGCGATAAAAACGGCCTAGCTCGTTGAGGGTCAGCGGACAGATATCCGGACAGGATGTAAAACCAAAGAACAGCAAACTCCACTTACCTGTCAGCGAATTGTTGTCGTAACTCTCACCGTCGTGATCCATCAAATTGAATGCGCTCAGCATAACTGGTTCGTCATAAACCAGAGCACCGGTATCCCGTAACTCCTGCGGTGATAGCTCAGCATCAACGTTGTTTCTTGTTATTCGAAAATAAGTAAGTATGAAAACGAGAACCACTAACAGCAGACAGACTATAACGGTAGTTTTAATATTCTTGTTCATGATTAATTTCTATAGAAATAACTCGTGGAAACAGCGCACAGCAGGCTGCGGTTAAAGCTGAATCAGATAATGGTCGACCAACAGAACGACAAACAGCACCATCAGATACACGATGGAATACCTGAAAGTATCCATTGCCGTGCTGGGAGTGGGGCGGAACATCAACAGTAATGACCAGTAGAGAAATCCCAGGCCCAGAACTACCGCAGCAAGCAGATACAACGGACCACTCATGCCGGTCAGATAAGGCAGAATGCTGACCAGTATCATGATGATGGTGTACAAAATGATATGGATCTTGGTGTGGTGTTCACCGTGCGTGACTGGCAGCATCGGTATCCCGGTTTTGGCATATTCGTCTTTGCGATGAATGGCCAGTGCCCAGAAATGCGGAGGTGTCCAGGCAAAGATAATAAGCACCAGTATCAGCGCGCCGGGCTCGATAGTGCCGGTGACGGCGGACCAGCCAAGCAACGGAGGCATCGCGCCAGATAGCCCCCCGATCACGATGTTCTGTGGTGTTGCACGTTTCAGATAACCTGTATAGATGAAGGCGTAGCCTATAAATGAGGCCAGAGTCAGCCAGGCGCAAAGCGGATTTACGAAATACAACAGAATAAGCAAACCCAGTATGCCAATGGCCGCTGCAAAGATACCAGCCTGTCGCAGATCGACCCGGCCTTGTGGTATTGGTCTATTGTGCGTGCGCTTCATAACCAGATCGACTTTGTGATCGATCAGATGGTTTACAACCGCTCCTGAAGCTGCGACCAATGCGATGCCCAGATTGCCCCAGAAAAGAATATGGAATGGCACCATTCCGGGAACTGCCAGAAACATACCTACCATGGAGGTCAGAATCATCAGCATGACGACGCGCGGCTTACACATTTCGTAATAATCGCGCCAGCTTACGGCAGAGCTATTGGTCAATTCGGTCACAACTGCTTCTCTATGTGTGATTTCGTGCGGTTTGTTGGCGCGCTTGTGGCAGGCGACATACTGGAAGGTTCGGAATTCAAACATGTTTTGCCGATAATCTCAAGCCAAACCCCTTACTGCGAGTCCGCGTCTTTACGGCGATCGAATGGCGCATAAGTGTGGCTCGGCCACTCTGTGGTGCAGGTGTTCACTGAGGTTGGAACCAGTGCCTCTCTGAAAAAAGTGGTGACAATTTTTCCTACAGGAGTAAAGTTGAACGCAGGTCGCATCCCAAGACGACTAACTCAGTACTCGCTGTACTCGAAATAAAAACGCGGTATCAACAAGGAGAACCCGGATGAAATGTATTTACTATCTATCGCCCTCACTGAAAAGCACCAAGGAGATCTCCGATGATCTCCACAGCATTGGTGTCGATGACTGGTTCCTGCATATAGTCAGTAAGGACGAAAGTGGACTAAGTAAATCGCGCCTGCATTCAAGCAACTATCTGGAAACTCTGGACGTCATTCGTGATGGTCTGATCGGCGCTTTTATAGGTTTTTTTGCAGGACTGATCTTCGCCGGACTGACCTCAGTGTTCGATCCCTTCGGCCCCAATGTCCCTGTCATCGGCTATCTGGCAATCGTGTTTGTTTTCAGCTGCTTCGGCGCCTGGGTCGGTGGGCTGACAGGAATCGCCAGCGAGAACAAGAAGTTGGCCAATTTCCACGACGCTATTGAAAGTGGTAAATACCTGATTCTGATTTACGCCAAGAAACATGAAGAAACCAAAATCAAAGCGATGATGGATAGCAAACACCGCGAAGCCCAGTTGGCTGCAGTCGATGCCCATTTCCTGAATCCGTTTGCTGATCTCAAGCTGGTATCCGGAAGTTGAGCGCGTAGAACTGCAAGTGCAAACGCGGCGTCTTGCCTGCGTTTGCGGCGTTCTGCTTGTTCCCGCCGATGGGGAATTTACGCTTGCGGTGATTTTGACAATGATATAGCATGCTTGGGTGTGAAGTTTCCGGAAGATGCCTGTGTTACTCAAGGCGTTATACAAGAATGCTTCAGTAACACAACAGGATTGCATTACCGATTTCTGCT
Source organism: Pseudohongiellaceae bacterium (assembly GCA_041751425.1). Classification (GTDB taxonomy): domain Bacteria; phylum Pseudomonadota; class Gammaproteobacteria; order Pseudomonadales; family Pseudohongiellaceae; genus JAVVEG01. Next base: position 101,014 of record JBGSXL010000017.1, read on the forward strand.
GGACGTTGAAGGCCCATCCGCTAAATAATAATAAAGGAGGGAGCGACGTTGTGAACGTGATTAATTTTACCGTTCGTAGTCAACTGCGTGACTGTAACAAAGGCAATACCCGGAATCACCACGCTAGGAAAATCCAGGCCAGGAACAACCCGGTTTTTGTTTTAGACAGTGTATCTGCATGTAATGATAAAGACCTGGTGCTAGCCAGCCAAAGAGGCCGGAATTAGTCATGGCTTCTTTTCATAACCCTATTTGTTTATTCCCTTGCTCAATGGCCGATAACAGCCCGTTGCGTACAATCGCGCCCGCGATTCTCAGCATTTGCTCTACCCACTCAATGCAGCCTCTCGCGCGGCTGCCTGTCTTACCATCAATTTTTACAAGGATTATCAGCGTATGGCTATGGCAGTAATTCTGGTTTTACTGGTCGTTGGTTCGGTGGTTTTTCACTTTGCCAGCCCTTGGTGGTTCACTCCCATCGCATCCAATTGGCAGAGTATAGACTTCACCATTAACGTTACCTTCTGGGTAACGGGTTTCGTGTTTATCGCCATCAATTTGTTTCTGGCCTATTGCGTTTATCGCTACCGTCATAAGGAAGGGCAAAAAGCAGTATACGAACCGGAGAACACTAAACTTGAAGTGGGTCTTTCGGTAATCACCAGTATCGGTGTTATTGCCATGTTGGCTCCGGGCTTGGTGGTCTGGGCGATGTTTGTAACCGTTCCCGAAGAAGCCACTGAATACGAAGTGGTTGCCCAGCAATGGCAGTGGAGCTTTCGCTATCCCGGTGCCGATGGCGTGTTGGGTACGGCGGATGTGCGTTACATCAGCGAAATGAACCCGTTTGGTGTCAATCCCGAAGATCCCAATGGTCAGGACGATATACTTGTCAAGAAACCTGTTATGTACCTGCCCGTAGATAAGCCGGTTAAGGCTTTGCTGCGCGCCAAGGATGTGCTGCATAACTACACCATTCCACAGTTCCGCGTGAAAATGGACATGGTGCCTGGTATGGTCACATATCTGTGGTTTACTCCCACGGAAACAGGTACTTATGACATTCTCTGTGAAGAGCTTTGTGGCATAGGCCATCATGTAATGCGCGGCCAGGTGGCCATTGTCGAGCAGGATGAATACGACGCGTGGCTCGCCGCACAACCAACTTTCGCCGAACTCAACACAATGGCAGCTGCCGATACAGCTGCCGGCGCGCAACTGTATGCCGTTTGCGCCAGTTGTCACGGTCAGCAGGCTGAAGGCAACCTGGCCATGAATGCGCCCAAGCTCAACGGGATGCAATCCTGGTATATCGATCGCCAATTGAAGTACTACCAGCAGGGCATCCGTGGCGCTCATCCGGATGACACGTACGGTCGGATGATGGCGCCAATGGCGTCAATGCTGGCCAACGACTCTGCCGTTCGTAATGTTGCTGCTTATATTGCCAGCCTGCCGGAAACCGAGCCTGCGACAACAATCACTGGTGATATAGCGAATGGTCAACGTATTTACCGCGCCAACTGCGCAGCCTGTCACGGCAGTGACGGTACTGGCAGCTGGGCAACCGATGCGCCCAGTCTGGTTGCCATGGATGATTGGTATTCCATGAGCCAACTGAACAATTTCAAAGCGGGCATTCGTGGTGCCCACAGAGAGGATGACTACGGCGAGCAGATGATCTCCATGGTAACAGCCATGCGCAATCAAAAGCAGCTGGATGATGTAGTCAGCTATATAAATTCGTTACGCGTTAATTGAAACCTGTACAGTTTCGGAGGAAGTTTTAATGGCATACGTTCCCTACGCAGATCAAGTGCATGAGCTTCATGATCCTCATACTTTCCTGAGCAAGTATGTCTGGAGTCAGGACCATAAAGTGATCGCCATTCAATACGGCGGTATAGCCATTCTGGTTGGTTTGGTTGCGCTGGGGTTGTCTATCATCATGCGCTTGCAGCTGGGCTTCCCTGATACGTTCTCGTTGATTGATCCTGCTTTCTATTATCAGGCAGTGACAATGCACGGCATGATCATGGTTATTTACCTGTTGACGGCCTTGTTCCTGGGCGGCTTCGGTAATTATCTGATCCCGTTGATGCTGGGTGCGCGCGACATGGTGTTTCCGTTCCTGAACATGCTGAGCGTCTGGGTATACCTGTTGTCAGTTCTCATTTTGCTGGCCAGTTTTTTTGTGACCGGTGGACCAACAGGTGCCGGATGGACTCTTTATCCTCCGCAGGCAATTACAGCTGGCACCCCTGGTTCAGAATGGGGCATCCTGCTGATGCTGATCTCACTGGCGGTATTCATCGTGGCATTTACGATGGGCGGCCTCAACTACGTGACTACAATATTACAGGCGCGTACTCGTGGCATGACTCTGATGCGCATGCCGCTGTCAATCTGGGGAATATTTACGGCGACTGTGCTTGGTTTGTTCGCATTCCCGGCATTGTTAGTCAGCGCCATCATGATGTGCTTCGACTTGTTATTGGGTACCAGCTTCTTCATGCCAGCTGTGATGGCGGCAGGTGAGCAACTTGACTACAACGGCGGCAGCCCGATTCTGTTCCAGCATTTGTTCTGGTTCTTCGGTCACCCGGAAGTGTACATCGTGGCACTTCCAGCTTTTGGCCTGGTGTCTGATGTGCTTTCCACACATGCGCGCAAGAATATCTTCGGTTATCGCATGATGGTATGGGCAATCATTGCGATCGGCGGCCTCAGCTTTGTCGTGTGGGCACACCACATGTACGTGAGCGGCATGAACCCCTATTTTGGTTTCTTCTTCGCAACAACAACGTTGATTATCGCTGTACCAACCGCGCTGAAAGTTTACAACTGGGTGTTGACGTTGTGGGAAGGTAATATCCGCCTGAATACGCCCATGCTGTTCGCCATCGGTTTTATTTTCACATTTATTCATGGTGGTCTGACGGGCCTCTTCCTTGGCAATGTGGTTATCGATCTGCCTCTGTCCGATACATACTTTGTGGTGGCTCACTTCCATATGGTGATGGGTGTGTCTCCCGTGCTTGTGTTGTTTGCGGCGCTGTATCACTGGTACCCGAAAATGACCGGGCGCATGTTCAATGAAACAATAGGGAAGGTGCATTTCTGGTGTACATTCCTCGGCACCTACGCGATTTATCTGCCCATGCATTATCTGGGCTTTCTGGGTGTACCGCGTCGCTACTATGCGATGGGCAGTACTGACTTCATCCCTGCATCTGCTCAGGACCTCAATGCCAGCATAACCGTTGCAGCCATATTTGTCGCAGCAACGCAGATTCTGTTCTTCATCAACATTATCTGGAGCTTGAAGAATGGCGAGAAGTCTGGCGGCAACCCCTGGGGTGCTACCACTTTGGAATGGCAAACGCCTGATACTCCGCCCAAACACGGAAACTGGGGTGATGAGTTGCCATCTGTTTATCGTTGGGCTTATGACTATAGTGTTCCCGGAGAAGAACAGGACTTCACGCCGCAGAATGTTCCTGCATCAGTGGTTCGCTCAGTAGAAGATGAACATCACTAATGCCCGGTTAAGTACCAAGCCGTTTCATGCAACACAATGATGAGTTTTTCGGTTAAGGAGTAGATATGGGTTTTTATAAAAGTGTGACATCGAAGCCCTGGGAAAATCAGGGCTTGTTGGGCGGACTTGATCCTCAACCAACTTTTGACGTGCCGAGCGCTAAAGTCGCATTGATTTTCTTCATGACTGTGGTCGTGATTCTGTTTTCGCTGTTTACAGTCACGTATTTCCTGCGCATGACTTTGGGTGATTGGGTTCCCATCGCGAGCCCGTCTTTGCTTTGGGTTAACACGGGTTCGCTGGTTGTCAGCAGCATACTGTTTCAGCGCGCACGATCAATTCAGCTGAAAACACCTACCGCAAATATTACCGCCCTGTTTTTGGTTGGCGGTCTGTTCGCTGTTGCCTTCGTGGTTGGGCAGGTTCTGGTCTGGCAGCAGCTGAACGAGCAAGGTCTTTATATTTCCCGCAACCCCGCAAATGCATTCTTCTATCTGCTTACTGGCCTGCATGTTATCCACCTGTTGGGAGGCCTGTGGGTCTGGGCGAAGACATCGCTGCGGCTGTTAGCGAAAGAAACCGACAAGAATACTGCCTTGAGTATCGAGCTATGCACTCTGTACTGGCATTTTTTATTGCTGGTCTGGATTGCCATGTTCGCCATGCTGGCGAATACCTGAAAACTGTATTTCCTATCATTGATAAAAGGGAACCAGGAGTATGAGTGAGAACGTCGCGATAAATCCCGAAGCAACACGGGACGGCCTAAACGGTCTGGTGGACGATTGGTCCACAGACAAACAGACTTATCATGTGCCGTGGGGCAAGGCCATGATGTGGATATTCCTCATCAGTGATACTTTCATATTCTCCTGCTTCCTGGTGGGCTATATGACGGTTCGCATGACCACCACAGAGCCGTGGCCATACCCAAGTGAAGTGTTCGCTCTGTCCATGTTTGGCAGCGCTCCTATCCCGCTTATTCTGATCGCCATCATGACTTTCATCCTTATCACCAGTAGCGGCACGATGGCGCTGGCGGTGAATTATGGCTATCGCCGTGATCGTAAGATGACCGTCTATCTGATGATGGCTACTGCTGCGCTCGGCGCCTCGTTTGTCGGCATGCAGGTCTTCGAGTGGTCGAAGTTGATTGAGGAGGGGGTGCGGCCCTGGGGCAACCCCTGGGGAGCTCCACAGTTTGGCTCCGTGTTCTTCATGGTAACGGGATTTCACGGCCTGCACGTAACGGGTGGGGTGATTTATCTCGCGATCATCGCGCGCAAAGTCTGGCGTGGAGACTATGAGAAGAAAGGGTATGAAATCGTCGAGATCACAGGGTTGTACTGGCACTTTGTGGATTTGGTCTGGGTATTCATTTTCGCATTTTTCTATCTTTGGTAAGGGGAGCGCCTAATGTCTTCTGAAGTCGGTCAACAGCACCCACTGGGTGTCTATCTCAAGATCTGGATACTGCTTTTCATACTCAGCGCTTTCAGCTACATGGTTGATTATGTGGATGTACAAGGGTATCTGCGCTGGACATTAATACTGATATTCATGTTCCTGAAGGCGGGTTTCATCATCGCTATATTCATGCATGTGATGTGGGAAAGGATGGCATTGATCACAACCATCTTAGGACCACCCATGGTGCTCCTGGTTTTAATTCTGCTCATGGCAATAGAAGGTGATTACACTTTTGGAGCGAGAGTCGATTATCTCGGTCAGGAAGGTAACGCAGAAAGAATTCGTGTGGATCACGGCGCGCACTAACGCGTCTAGTTACACAATTGATATACAGCTAAAAGAAACGACCGATGTAAATCCCATCAGGCGCTGACAATCAAATTTGTCAGCGCCTGAATTCGTTTTGGCGCAATCAACCCAGGCTTGAGTATTTCAGCAGGCGATCCAGATCTGTTTTGATTTCCTGATGGGTATGAGCATCTGTGTAATACATCATGACATTCCCCACCGGGTCTACCAGAAATACATAGTTAGTGGAGCTAAGATCCAGATCTACGCCTGCGCTACTCAGAGTCTGCGCGATAACATTCTGGTCAGCAAAAGCTATTCCCATGCTGGGATATGTTTCTCTGAACAAATTTTTGTTTTCGTCAGAGATTGGCGCGGTTGCTGTATGCAGAAAATAACGTCTGACTCTGGGTGTGTTCTTGCCTAGTCTGGCATGTAATTGCTGCAGATAATGAATTCTTTCTTTACATGCCGTTTCACAGTGCGCGGCTGTCACATAAACCATCAACCAGGGCTGAGTCTGATATTCATCAGCATCAATTCCCTCGATAATTTCTTCAAAAGATCTGAACTGCGTATCCCCGGTTTCATCGCGCATATCCAGAGCAGTGATATCTGCAGGGGGCAGTATCAATTGCCCCTTGTTCACGGTGCCACCAATAGCTCCCGACTCCACTGCTGATTTAAACGACAAAGTAGCCACCGTGACTGGCAACGCCGTGATCAACAGTAAAAAGGTAAGTTTAAGTTTGCTTTTCAATTCTGGTTTCATCTTGGATCCTATTTGTTACGGTCTTGTCCCGTTGCTACTGCCTTTCCCGGGTTCGATCACTTGCGAGTCCCCGACTTCAGGGTGTCTGATACTTGCATACAGGAACAGGAGTAGGAGCACTGCTGCCATCACGAACCATTGCACGGCATAGGCCCGGTGTTTCTCCGGCATCATGTTCATCAGTTGCCATCCAGTAGTCAACGCACCGGGCGAATCATCTGCCAGTCTTACCGTATACGGGAAGATATCAGGTTCCGTCAATGAGTTGGCAAAGGCTGGCATATCTATGCGTTGTACTAATCGCGGCCATTGCTCCGTTGCCTCTTCGCTACCCAGCATAAACTGCTCACCAACGGGGACATAGATACTGCCCCGAATTTCCAGATTACCTTCTACTGTTGGTATTGCCGGCAAATTATCTCTGCTACTTCCTTGCGCAACCCAGCCTCGGTTTATCAGTATCAGCTCATCTTCGTCAGTACGAAAAGGAGTAATTACTTCAAATCCCGCGCTGCCCTCGCGAATTCTGTTGTCTAAAAGAAAGCTGCGTTGAGTGTCGTAGCTTCCGGTCGCTTTCACTTTTAGAAACGCTGGCGATTCAGTTTCTATATCTACAAGTTCCAATTCGACTTCCGGTGCCTGCAAACGCATTTCGTAGTTGGTTTGCAGTGCCGTTTTTTCCTGCTCTCTATCCAACTGCCAGAAACCAAAACTGATTAGCACGGGCATAAAAAATAGCGTGAACAACGCCAGTTTCCAGTTTGGTTTGAATGTACTTTGCAAGAACATAACCTCGATCAGTGTTGCCGACTTGCCATTGTTTAGTGCGAGCTGATTGTAACGGTATAGCTTAAGCAACTGATTTGCTATTATCAGACTTTCTAAAATTTGCGCTGCCTGTTTATCAGGCAGGAGACTTGGTGTTTGTTATGCTGAAAACAGTAATTGTGCTACTGCTCGCAGGTATCCTGATCAGTCTTGCTTTTGGGTTCGTCTTTTTCTTCAAGGACAAGGGCCGCTCAAAACGAGTGCTATATGCCCTGGGTGTTCGCGTAACGTTAGCCGTTATCCTGATAGTCTGCGTTTTCTACGGACTTATGACCGGGGAGTTAACTTTTCAGGCTCCCTGGAACTGATTGAATAAGGAAGGGCTCTCGTAATCAAGAGCCTTCCTTGCTTTGCAGTAGTGCGATACTTCGATACTACTTGCTCTCTTAAGCCAGGAACCGCATAACTAAAGGCAGTGCAACCTGGGTCAGAACAAGTACACGAATATGAACAGGCCCACCCAGACGACATCTACAAAGTGCCAGTACCAGGATGTTGCTTCGAAACCAAAATGATCCTCTGGTTTGAAATGCCCTTTGATGGCACGTGCCAGCATAACAGCCAGCATGAAAGTGCCCAGCGTCACGTGAAAGCCGTGGAAGCCGGTCAACATGAAGAATGTTGAGCCATAAATTCCGGAATCCAGAGTCACCCCGTAGTGCCCGTAAGCTTCTACATATTCCAGAACCTGCAGAGCCAGGAATATGATACCCAGCGCTACTGTTATTGCCAGCCAGCGGATCAATCCTTTGCGATTTTCAGCCTTCAGTGCTGTATGCGCGATATGCACAGTCACACTGGAAGAGATCAAAATAACCGTGTTCCAGAACGGCAGGTACTTGGCAAAGAATGCCAGACTCCATTCGGCGACACTTAAGCTTTCAACCGGGTTGACGAACAGATTCGGATTTGGATTAACCATCACAGGCCATGCGGCATCGAACTCCGGCCAAAGCATATCTCCGGTTATTCCTTTGTCGCCTTCGCCACCCAACCACGGCACCACAAATGCTCTGATGTAGAACAGGGCGCCAAAGAATGCCGCGAAAAACATCACTTCCGAGAAAATAAACCAGCCCATGCCCCACACATAAGAGCGCTTCAACTGATCGCTGTTCATGCCGGCGTGATTTTCGCGTATCACTGTGCTGAACCATTGAAAGAGCACGAACGCCAGCATGACGAAACCAATCAGCGCCATCCAGGTTGAACCCGTGGCACTGGAGCTGGCTTTGATATCGTTAAGCACATTCCCCAAACCGAAAACGGTCAGGAACAAACCAATAGATGCAAAAAACGGCAGCTTGGTTTGTTCGGGTACGTAATATGAATTCGGGGAGCTTCCGCTGGCCATCGTTCAATTCTCCAAAAGTATGATTTCTGTCGTTTAATTTTTAGCTAGTGCTACTTCTTCTTTTGTTATGTCGTAAAGAGAATAGGCCAGCGTCAGCTTGGTCACTCGCTCTGGAATATTTTCGTCTACGAAAAAGCGCAGTGCCATGTCGATTTCTTCGCCGGGTTGCAGGGTTTGTTCCTGGAAGCAGAAACATTCAACCTTGTTCAGGTACGCTGCCGCTGAATTCGGTGCCACGCTCGGTATTGCCTGCCCAGTCATTACTCTGTCGGTCGGGTTTTTTACCCGGTAGCTGACAACCCTTACTTCACCGGGATTAACGCTGACCTGTGATTCATTGGCCTTGAACTCCCAGACCATGCCGGCATTATTCTGCGCTGTAAACTGTACAGTTACTTTGCGGTTTTCCTGTACTGTCAGGTTCAGTTCGGAAGCCTCATAACGCCCGGAAGTCTTGCCGTTAAGTCCGGTAATATCACAAATCACATCATAAAGAGGAACCAGAGCAAAGCCGAAAGCAAACATACCAACAACTGAAAAAAGCAGTTTGGTTACCAGCTTCTTATTGCTTGTCTTGTTTGCTTCACTCATTTCTGATTACCTCTTCAGACAATTGTTGCGAACTAAACTTATGACTACCCTTCCTAACCCGAATTTTTTGGCTACCAAATATCTTAACTACTGTACGCGAATAAGCTTCGGATCTGGTGGCGTTGCGAAAGTGTGGTATGGCGCCGGTGAGGGCACTGTCCACTCCAGACCCTGAGCACCTTCCCATACCTGAGCTGTTGCTTTCTTGCCACCCTTAATGCACTTGATAACAACAACCAACAGAATCAATTGCGAAGCACCGAACAAGAATCCACCAACGCTGGAGATCCAATTGAAGTCGGCGAACTGCAACGCGTAGTCAGGAATGCGTCGTGGCATGCCAGCCAGCCCCAGGAAGTGTTGTGGAAAGAACAGAATATTCACGCCTATGAACGATAACCAGAAGTGCAGCTTGCCCAGTTTCTCGTCATACATATAACCGGTCCATTTTGGCAGCCAATAATAGGCAGCGGCCATGATTGAGAATACAGCACCTGGCACCAATACATAATGGAAGTGAGCAACCACGAAGTATGTATCGTGATACTGGAAGTCGGCCGGTGTAATCGCCAGCATCAAACCGGTGAAGCCACCCATCGTAAAGAGAACCACGAAGGCGATCGCAAACAACATCGGCGTTTCAAAAGTCATTGCACCACGGAACATCGTGGCTACCCAGTTGAAAACCTTCACACCTGTAGGTACGGCAATCAACATCGTGGCGTACATGAAGAACAACTCGCCCGCTAATGGCATACCCACTGTAAACATGTGGTGAGCCCACACGATGAAGGAAAGGAATGCAATTGATGCTGTTGCGTAAACCATGGAGTCGTAACCAAACAGCCGTTTTCTGGCGAATGTCGGGATGATTGCAGAGACGATACCAAAGGCTGGCAGAATCATGATGTACACTTCAGGGTGACCAAAGAACCAGAACAAATGCTGAAACAGAACCGGATCCCCACCACCGGCAGCATTAAAGAAGCTAGTGCCGAAATGGATATCAAACAACATCATGGTGACTACGCCAGCCAAAACCGGCATCACGGCAATCAACAGATACGCTGTAATCAACCACGTCCAAACGAACAGTGGCATCTTCATCAATGTCATTCCTGGGGCACGCATGTTCAGAATGGTCGCGATGATATTGATTGCGCCCATGATGGATGAGGCGCCCATCATGTGGACTGCAAAAATGAAAAACGTAACAGAGGATGGCGCATAGGTTGTCGACAGCGGTGCGTAAAATGTCCAACCGAAATTGGGCGCACCTGACGCCATGAACAACGTTGAGCTCAGCATTGCAAATGCGAATGGCAGTATCCAGAAACTCCAGTTGTTCATGCGCGGCAGCGCCATGTCTGGCGCGCCAATCATCATTGGGATCATCCAGTTGGCCAGACCTACGAAAGCAGGCATAACCGCACCGAATACCATAATCAGACCATGCATGGTCGTCATCTGATTGAAGAAATTAGGATCTACAAACTGCAGACCCGGCTGAAATAATTCCGCACGAATAACCATGGCAAATGTTCCGCCAAGCAAGAACATGGCGAAGCTGAACCACAGGTATAAGGTACCAATATCTTTATGGTTGGTAGTGTACAACCATCGCGATAAGCCTTTCGCGGGACCGTGATGATGATCGTCGTATGCTGCGCTCATGGGTTCTACTGTCCTTCTTGTAAAATTGCGTTAACTTCAGCAGGCTGAACCAGATCGCCGGAATTGATGCCCCAGGCGTTTCTGATATAAGTAATCACTGCAGCCAGCTCGATCGGATTCAACTGGGTGCCATACGCAGCCATTGCTGTGCCCGGAACACCATGGATCAACAGATCAATATTTGGACGCAAGTCTCCGGTAATAATCGGGCTACCAACCAAAGCAGGGAATGCAGGTGGCAGGCCTGTTCCGGCAATCTGGTGACAAGCGACACAGTTACGCTGATAAACCTGCTCACCCATAGTCATGGATTCTTCCAGGGTTACCACATTGTTTGCCATCTCGCGGGTGATACGTGCCTGTTCCTGCTGCTCGGCATACCAGGTGTCAAACTCATCCTGCTCTACAGCATGAACTACTATCGGCATGAACCCGTGGTCAATGCCACACAGTTCGGTGCATTGTCCGCGGTAGATTCCCGGCTCTTCCACTAGCACCCAGGTTTCATTGATAAAGCCGGGTATTGCATCTTTCTTGATCGCAAACTCGGGTACCGACCAGGAGTGAATAACATCATTGGCAGTAACCAGAAAACGTACTTTTCGATTGATGGGTATAACCAGTGGCTTGTCTACATCAAGCAGATAGTTTTCAGCTTTGGGAATTTGATTGGCGATTTCTTCGCGCGACGTACTCATCACGCTGAAAAAGGAAACTTCTTCTTCATCCGGGCTCGCGCTCAGATATCTATATTCCCAACGCCACTGGTAGCCGATAACGGTAATATCGAGCTCGGACTCTGATGCATCATAAGCCTGCGTCAGAACACGGGTTGCCGGAATAGCCATCAGGATCAGTATCAGAAATGGAATCAGGGTCCAGACAATTTCCACTTTCGCACTTTCGTGGAAACTTGCCGGTACAGCGCCGCGAGATTTGCGGTGGAATACAATGGAAACCAGCATCGCGCCGAATACCACTACTCCTATCGCCACACACCACCAGAGGATCTGCATGTGAAGATCGTATGTATCTCTACTGATTTGGGTTACACCCTGGGGCATATTAAGTTCCCAGGCTGCCTGAAGATTAGCACTCCACAATGTGAGCATGCTGATACCCAGGCCTAACCACAGCTTAGCTTTAGGCAACATTCGCCGTGTCTCCATATTTAAAGAAAAAGGCTAAAAATAAATTGTCGAGTTTTTACCCGACTATGAATCCGCAATTTATGCGCTTCGTTAAACTGTACGTTCGACTTATTGTTTTGATTCACCAGGACCTCGATTGCATGCAGCCAGGGCCCAAAGCCCAAGTCTCATTACAGAGTAGAACTGGAGTCCATGTGCGGAGCCGATTATGCTCTGCCCAAATTTTGGTCGATAAAACTCAGCAACTTTGACAAATTGTTGTCAGTTTAGCTTGCTTCATCCATTCCGAGGCAGGAGTTTCCTAATCGATTTCCACGTACTACGAGCGAATCACCTTCTGAAAAGCCCAGAAAACATGTGTATTCGCCCAATTCTCGCGGGTGCAATCACGGCGACGCGCATTATAACAACAGTCGCCAGAAAAATACTATCCTCATTCAAGCGCAACCCACAGCCTGTACCTTACCCGCTTGGATTCAGAGGCGCAATTATTAATGGTATGCGGAGACGGAACTTTGAGGAAAATCAAGTTCCTGGCGGTTGCAATCCTTCTTGGCGTAAAAGCGCCAGAGGGGTCGGCTCGCGCCCCATGAAGTCGGTGAACAATGAAAGTGCATCTGCTCCACCTCCACGTGACAATATTTTGTCGAGAAACTCGGTTCCTGTGTTGGTATTGAGCACACCTGTATCGACAAAGCGGGAGAAAACATCAGCGGAAAGCACTTCTGCCCATTTATAGCTGTAATAACCGGCGGCATAACCTCCGGCGAAAATATGGGAGAAACTGTTTTCGAAACGATTACTGTCCGGAACTGCGAAAACCGTTGTTTGCTTTCTTACCTTGCTCAGCGTTGAGCGGACAAACTCGCCTGGCTTTTCTTGTTCTAATCTGGATTGCGCTTGTTGATGGAGCATGAAGTCGAACAATGCGAACTCCAACTGCCTGATACTGCGCAAGCCGGCCTGGAAATTCTTCGCGGCCAACATCTTGGCGAGCAGGTCTTCCGGCAACGATTCACCGTTTTGATAATGCCCCGAAATCAATGCCAGCGCTTCGGGCTCCCAGCACCAGTTCTCCATAAGTTGACTTGGCAACTCAACCGCGTCCCACGCAACTCCGCGGATGCCTGCGCTGCGCAAATAAGGCTCTCTGGTCAGCATATGGTGCAACCCATGGCCGAATTCATGAAAGAGTGTCGTAACATCGTTGTGGCTGAGCAGGGCGAGTAAGCTTTGCGATGGTGGCGCGAAATTGCACACAAGATAAGCGACAGGTATCTGCTTCACGCGATCTGCAGTTGCACGCCGACTACGACACTCAGCCATCCAGGCTCCGCCGCGCTTACCCTCACGTGTATAAAGATCAAAGAAGAATGATGCGATGTGTTCGCCGTTTCTACTGATGTCGTAGAACTCGACTGCGTCGTGCCAGACTTCTGTGCCGTGGTTTCGGGTAATATCAATGCCGTACAGCGTTGTTGCTACAGCAAAAAGGCCCTGTTTGACTTTCTCAACGGGGAAATAGACGCGCAATTCTTCCTGAGCAATATCGAAGCGCTGTTTTCTGAGCTTTTCACTGAAATAAGAGATATCCCAGGCCTGCAAAGACTCAACTCCATGATATTCCTGTGCGAAGGTTGCCAGTTCCTTAAACTCCGCCAAAGCGGCGGGGTAACTGTGCCTTATCATGTCCTGCAGAAAATCAATAACGCGCTCAGCGCTGCCCGCCATCTTTCTGGCGACCGATAACTCGGCATAGTTTGCGAAGCTCAGCAATGAAGCAAGTTGCGCCCTACAACTCAAGATTTCGTCTATGTTTGCGCGGTTGTCCCATTTTCCACCTGACCCGTCCTGATCTGATGCGCGAGTGCTATAAGCCTTGTACATTTCCTCTCTCAGTTCGCGATTATCGGCATTGTTCATCACTGCAAAATAACAGGGGAAATCGAGGCTTAATAAATAGCCCGTCTGTTGTTTCTGCTGCGCAGCCTCCGCTGCAGCGTTAACTGTAGACTCCGGCAAACCTGTCAGCAGCTCAGGGTCACTAACCAGTTTGGTCCATGTCCGCGTGGCATCAAGTACATTGTTGCTGAATTCATTTGAGAGTTTGCTGAGACGTGTTTCCAGCGCCATGAACTCCTGCTTCTGTTGCGTGGGAAGGCTGACGCCGGCAAGCCGGAAATCGAGCAATGCATCATTGATAATCTTGCGCTGCGAATCATTCAGATTCAATTTGTCTGCGCGCGCGTGCAACGCCTGCACGCAGTTGTACAAGGTCTGGTTCTGGCCCAGTTGCGAGTAATACTCGGTCATCAACGGCTGACAAACATTGTAGGCTACGCGAATTTCTTCCGTGTTCATCACACCATTCAGATGACTCACCGTGGACCAGACTTTATCAAGCCGATCTTCTGCATCGTCAAGCGGCAACATCAAACTGTCCCAATCGGGCTCTGTCTGATTCTTCACATCGCTGATCAACGCCTCTATTATTTGACGATTTTCCTGCAGGACCATTTCTACTGCAGGTTGAATGTGACTCGCTGCAATTCTTCTGAACTGTGGCAGTGTATGGGTGAGTAAAAGCGGATTGGTTTGACCTGATGATTCCTGCATGTCTGCCTCGGTTAGAATTTTTTCAATCTTCCAGTGTTCTCTATGAAACCGGACAAAAGCTGAGTTTCTCCCATTCCATCTGTATACTGCGGTTCTGGTAGCGCTTACTGAATATGCGGAAAGCGTAACACGTCTTCATGGATTACGGCAGGTTGACTATGGCTGTTCGACGGTTCGAAAAGTTCACACCACAATTGGGTAACAAGGTTTTTGTTGATGAAAGCGCCGTTGTCATTGGTGATGTAATCATTGGCGATGATGCATCGATCTGGCCTCTGGCGGTTGTGCGTGGTGACATTCACGCAATCAGAATAGGTAATAGAAGCAGCATTCAGGACGGCTCGGTTATCCACGTAACCCACGATGGACCATTCAATCCTGGTGGCTATCCCACCACTATTGGCAACGATGTGACCGTTGGCCACAAGGTCATGCTGCACGGCTGCACCATTGGTGATCGCGTACTGGTTGGCATGGGCTCTTTAGTAATGGATGGTGCCGTCGTCGAATCTGATGTCGTTATCGGTGGAGGCAGTCTGGTGCCTCCGGGAAAGACGCTGGAACAAGGCTATCTTTATGTTGGCTCGCCCGTTAAACAGATTCGCAAACTCAGCGAACGCGAGATGGCGTTTTTTTTATATGCTGCCGGGAAATATGTGGAGTTGAAAGATCGTTATCTGGCCAACTCCTGACGCAGTTTTTCCAACACCGGTGCAGTATCGGGTTTAACACTGCGCCATAAATAGAAAGACTCCGCTGCTTGCTCAACCAGCATACCGCTACCATTCATTGCTTTCGCAACATTACGTTGCTTTGCCCATTTTTGAAAAGTGGTATCTCCCACACCATACATCATGTCGTAACACCAGGTGTGATTGTCTACTATGCAATCTGGAATCGGTGGAGTCGCACTACTCAACCCGGCGGAAGTGCCATTGATTACCAGATCAAAAGCTTTGCCTGAATTCGACTTTGCCAGTTCCCGACCTGACGTCTCGTAATCACAGGCGACGATAGCAATTCTATCCGCAAACAGATGAGCCAGGACTTCTGCTTTATTTAACGTTCGGTTTACTATGGTTACTGACGCGGGGTTTTCGTCCAGCAATGCTGGCAGTACTCCGCGTACAGCACCACCGGCGCCGAGTAACAACAAATGTTTTCCTTCAATATTTCCCGCATTGTTCTGCACAATATCCCGCACAATACCAATGCCATCCGTGTTATCACCAAACAGCTTTCCAGCACTATTTTTATAGAGAGTGTTTACCGCTCCAGCCACCCCGGCGGTTTCGCTGCGCAACTGTGCCAATCGCCAGGCTTCTTCCTTGTAAGGGACAGTTACATTCAAACCAGCACCACCTT
This sequence comes from Pseudohongiellaceae bacterium, assembly GCA_041751425.1. Lineage (GTDB taxonomy): Bacteria > Pseudomonadota > Gammaproteobacteria > Pseudomonadales > Pseudohongiellaceae > JAVVEG01. The sequence goes on from JBGSXL010000017.1 coordinate 116,664, forward strand.
GCGCAAAAAAATCTGTGACAACATCTGCGAAAGTGCCAGGCGTAACATCTATGGCGGCGTAGCTTAACTGCTGCCCGGTTTGTTTAGCAAACAAAGCATGAATGAATGGGGATTTGCTGTGTGCAACAGGATGACCCAAAACTGCATAGCGATCAGTTGGTGCCGAGGTCATCACACCCAGTCCCTGTGACGCAGAAAATCAGTATACAGCCGCGCTTCTTCAGTTCCTTCTTCCGGCTTCCAGTCATATACCCAATTCACTTCGGGTGGCAGAGACATCAATATGGATTCAATTCTGCCAACGCCTGACTGCAATCCAAACAAAGTGCCTCTGTCGTATACCAGATTAAATTCCACGTAGCGGCCACGGCGATAGCGTTGGAATTGTTTTTGCTGTTCATTGAAGTCCAGACTCTTACGAGCTTCAACTATAGGAATATAAGCCTGAGTGTAGGTGTCGCCGATTGACTTAACCAGCTCGAAACTACGCTCGAATCCCAGCTCATTGAAATCGTCAAAGAACAAACCACCAATCCCGCGCGGCTCTTGCCTGTGCTTGAGATAAAAGTATTCGTCGCAGTCTTTTTTGAAACGTGGGTACACATCTTCGCCGAACGGTGCGCAGGCTTTTTTTGCCACACCGTGCCAGTGCTCACAGTCTGCCTCAAAGCCATAGTATGGTGTTAAATCATAACCTCCACCAAACCACCAGACTGGAGGCTCACCTGCTTTTTCAGCAATAAAAAATCGAAAGTTGGCGTGCGACGTTGGCACAAAGGGATTGTCCGGATGTATGACAAGAGATACACCCATAGCTTGAAACGCGCGACCAGCCATTTCAGGACGAGCAGCTGTTGCGGATGGCGGTAGGGAGCTGCCGAACACATGCGAGAAATTCACACCGCCTTTTTCGAATACAGCCCCATTGCTGATGACACGGGTAATGCCTTTACCGCCAGTATCACGCTCCCAACTATCTTCGTGAAACTTTTGTCTGCCATCAACCTGTGCCAGTTCAGTGCAGATATTATTTTGTACCTGCAGTAGCCATGAGCGTACCGCCTGTACTTGAGCCTCACTGATGTTGTCTGCAGCAATCTGATTGTGGGTCATGGGTTTCTCTCAAGCCTCCAGGCTCTGGGCGGCTGCTTAGCGCAACTCGTTTAGCGCAACACTGCCCCCGTTACTAAATCTTTTATCGTGGATGGTTGCGCCTCTGCGCCTAATTTGCCATTCAGGACAAAATGTATTTCATTCTGCAAACTGCGCGCAATCTGCACTCGTGTTTTAGCTGGGCGTTGCCCGGCTTTGTTGGCAGAGGTGGAAACGATAGGCCCACCAAACGATAAGCAGAGTTCTCGCACCAACGGATGAGAACTGACACGCACAGCGACACTGCTATGCTCGCCACGAATCCACCACGGAATCAAATCTTCCGAGTCGGGAATCAGCCAGGTGGTAGGCCCGGGCCAGCTTTGCAGCAGCTGCTCGCGCTGCTCAGCCTTAAGTGGCGCAAGCAGCGGGCCGATTTGTTGCACATCAGCGGCGATCAGTATCATACCTTTTTCAACAGGCCTGCCTTTGATCTGTAACAAATTCAGGCAGGCTGTTGCATTGAAAGGATCGCAACCCAACCCCCAAACGGCCTCTGTGGGATAGGCCAGAATTCCACCTGTCCACAAACATTGGGTTGCCAGTTTGACGCGAAAAGAACTCATGCGGGGCGCCTTATGCAAAACCATCGCGCGGTTTCAGCGCTTGATTGATTCCTGTAAAGCACGATCCTGTGCCTGCACATCACGCGCTTTTTGTTCGCGCTCATCTTTAACCCGCTTTGCCAACTCTCCATCGCCTAAAGCCAGAATTTGTGCGGCCAAATATGCGGCATTTTTCGCACCGGTTTTACCAATAGCAACCGTCGCCACGGGAATGCCGGCCGGCATCTGCACGGTTGAAAGCAGAGAGTCCATGCCCTGCAATGGACCGGAATCGATAGGAACGCCAATAACAGGCTTTAGCGTATGCGCAGCTGTAGCGCCGGCAAGGTGTGCGGCAAGGCCGGCACCGGAGATGAATACCTGACAACCACGGCTTTCAGCATCAGTAATGTACTTCTGTGTTACTGCGGGAGTTCTATGCGCAGAAGTAATCTTGATTTCATAGTTGATTTGCAACTTGTCAAATACATCTGCAGCGCTCTGCATGATTGTAAGATCTGATTCTGAACCCATCAGAATTGCGACAAAAGGTGTGCTCATTAAAATGACCTCGGTGGTTGTAAGGCGGTTGAATCCGGCACGAGAAATTACAGGACTCTGCCGTTGGTTGCAAGTTTCTATGCCCCGACATTATGTCAAACTCAGCGCCGAACATAACCCCCTGCGCACAAAGTAATCTGGTTCTTTAGCTCAAGTTCCAGTAGTACGCTTTGCAACTCCGGGTACGATCTTCCGCTGCGCAGCGCAAGTACATCCAGAGCAACCGGGTCTGAATCCACATACTGGTAAATTTCCTTTTCAGCGGCGGTCAATTCCACGCCCGCAACACTGTCAAAGACAAGGCTCCTCAGGTTATTAGTCAGGACTCCGCACTGGTAGCGAAGCAGATTCTCCACAGCCAGCAACACGTCCTCCGCACTTTCCACCAATACGGCGCCATCGCGAATCAACTTGTGGCAACCGCGGCTTTGCGAATTACGGATGGAGCCGGGAACAGCGAAAACATCGCGATTTTGTTCCATAGCCAATCTTGCCGTAATCAGGGATCCACTGCGCAGCGCCGCTTCAACAACAATAACGCCCAGACTCATGCCGCTGATAATACGATTGCGTTGCGGAAAGAACTCGCGCATGGGCGCAGCGTACTTTGGAAACTCGGAAACCAGTGCGCCTTTAATGCGAATACCTGCGGCCAATGGTTGGTTGCGATGCGGGTACACCAGATCCATGCCATGACCGAGAATGGCTACTGTTGTATTACCCGCGCTCACTGTTGCTTGATGCGCAGCGGTATCAATGCCGGTTGCCAGCCCGCTGCACACCGAAAGGCCCGCTTCTGATAATTGACGGGCCAGCATGCCAGCCACCTCTCTGCCGTATACACTGCAGTTTCTGCTGCCAACAATCGCTATCTGAGGAATATTTATTGCTGCAAGCTGGCCGCTGACGAAAAGCAGGGGAGGTGGGCTCGATATTTGTTTCAGCAGGACGGGATAATCGGGATCAGAAATTGTCAGCAAGTGGTTGCCATCTTGCTGTAACCATTGCCTGTCTGCATTGGCTAACTTGAGCGCCATACTGCCTGGCTTGCTGCAAGCCAGTACCTCTGTGATGGTTTCCGGCTCCAGCCCCAAGTCGCGCAGCTCTTTTGCAGTCGCGCCGAGAATACATTCGGGAGAACCTAACGACTCTATGAGTTTGCGTAAGCTGATGCTACTTAAAGTTGGCGTGTGAAATAGCGTCAGCCATTCCATGCTGTTTAGCGGCATATGATCGTCCTTGATCATTTAGTTGGAACACGATTTTTCTGCTTGGACGGCTTAGCGCCCCCGATTTTGTCCCCGCACCATGAAATTCATTGATGTGGGTTGGGTCGCATTGAGAATCAATCCATAGCTCAGTTTTTCAAAATTGCGGTACACCATCAGCTCGCCGGTTTGATTGCCCAGCACACTGACGTCTTTATTAGTGAAGGGATCGCGGATCACACCACCTGCCTGGTATATTCCCAGCATATCACCTACCTGAAGTCCGTCCCGCTCTCCGGCATTGATGACAACCGCGTCGTATTGCGCTACCAGACTCTTGTCGCCTAACAAGCCGATAATCACGGCGTTGATTTCAGCAACCGGGTCGCGCGGCAGAAATGTATGCTGAAGATCAGAGCTTTCCCGTGGTAGTAAGCGATCACCAGCCTTTAGCTCCATGCGATTATTGCGTATCACGCCCCTGCGAACACCATCATCCAGCTCTGCGATAACGTCGATTGAACCCAGGTGGATAACCTCCATGCCAAGCAGCTCCTCTGTTGCCGGGTCCTCATAGGTATTCCCAGGGCGATATATATCGTAGGCTCTCAGGTTGCTCTCCCAATCCCCCCGCAAAAACACTTCATCACCCGCTCCAAAAATAAGGTTGTTGGAAGTGCTCGAGAGAATATAAGGGGCATTTTCGAAAATTTCCGGGTCAACAATGCGATTACCCGTGAGGAATTTCTCGATTGTCGCTCTCTGAATGGCGTTTACGGAACTGCTTAGAGGTAACTCTCGTATTTGCGGGCTCAGGCGTGTTACGGGACGATTTGCGTTTGTGTCCTGAGCGAAAGCGATGGGGCTTAGCGCTACGCTAAATAGCCAGGCTAATGTCGCCACCAACAAGAACCCACCTGCAAAAACAGGTTGCGTGCGCGCGTCAGTTTGATCGAATATTGGTGTATCCATCGCCGTTATCCTGAGCTGGGCTGCAATAAAAGCCACTATTAAGGGGTTTATGAGTCAACACTTGCAGTTCTATCGCTGGGTCACCATTAGTGTAGCAATAAGGTATAATTAGCACCAAAAGCAGTTCACAGTACAGAAATTTTTCGGATTGGCATAGCTACCGATTCAACCCAATGAGAATGGCTCAGAAACTATGGCTCAACTAGAAATACTGGAATTTCCTGATCCACGCCTGCGCAAGAAGGCTGCCAAGGTAACGGTTGTTGATGATGCCTTGCGTCAGGTTATTGAAGACATGTTCGAAACCATGTATGCGGCGCCGGGTATTGGTCTGGCAGCCACACAGGTGGACATTCATAAACGTCTCATCGTTATTGATATCTCGGAAACCAAAGACGAGCCACTGGTGTTCATCAATCCGGAGTTGGAAATTCTGGACCAGGACTTATGCGAGTATGATGAGGGCTGCCTGTCTGTCCCGGGTTACTACGAGACAGTGTCACGCCCACGCACAGTCAGAGTTAAAGCGTTGGATCGTAATGGAGAACCCTTCGAGATTGAGACCGGCGGTTTGCTGGCTACATGCATTCAGCACGAATGCGATCATCTGAATGGCAAATTGTTTGTGGATTATCTCAGCACACTGAAGCGTCATCGTATCCGCAGCAAGTTGGAAAAACTGCACAAACAGTCTGCATAAGGCATCAATGAGCTCTCTCAAAATTGTTTTTGCCGGTACGCCTGAGTTCGCCGCGCGTCATCTTCAAGCATTGCTTGGTAGTCATCATAAAATACTGGCCGTTTACACACAGCCCGATCGGGCGGCTGGCCGAGGGAATCAATTACAGGCCAGCCCGGTAAAACAATTGTCTGAGCAAAATAATCTCGTTGTAATGCAACCCGCCAGCCTGAAAGATCCGGAAACACAAAAAAAGTTGGCCTCTTTCAACGCAGACCTGCTGATCGTGGTTGCCTATGGCCTGATCCTGCCGCAAGCCGTTCTGGATATTCCCCGCCTGGGTTGCATCAATGTTCATGCCTCCTTGTTGCCGCGCTGGCGTGGTGCTGCTCCCATTGAAAGAGCGTTATTGGCAGGCGACAAGGAAACCGGCGTCACGATCATGCAAATGGATGCCGGGTTGGATACCGGCGCGATGTTGTCGAAAGCGTCAACTCCCATACGCGCAGACGATGACCGCATGAGTGTGGAAACACGACTTGCGGATATTGGCAGCGAGACTTTATTGAACTGTCTTGATCGCCTGGCAGAGTTGCTGCGCAACGCTGAGCAACAGGATGATCACCTGAGCACCTATGCGCGCAAACTGGATAAATCTGAAGCATTGATTGATTGGCAACAACCCGCTGAACAGATTGGCAGACAGATTCGCGCCAGCATCGGCCGCTCGCCTGCCTATAGTTTTCTGCAGGGTGAACGGATTCGTTTGCTGCGCGCAATGCCTTTGGCGAAGTCCGCTTCTGTGCAATCGGGGGCGCAATCGGAAGTGCAATCGAGAGCGCAATCGAGGGACCAATTGGGAGCGCAATCAAAGAAGCAATTAGCACCGCAGCCGGGAACCATCGTTGAAGTGACTCGCGACACGCTGACAGTCGCCTGCAAAGACTCATTGCTACAGGTCTCCCACTTACAGCTGCCCGGTAAAAATGTGTTGCCCGTACGCGATGTGCTGAATTCACGCAGCGCTCTTTTTGCAGCGGGGGCAAAATTCTCGGATAGCGAAGAGAACGCCAATCGCAGTGCACGCGTATGAAACAAAACAATGTTCGTGCTGAAGCTGCCCGAATACTTGCGCGTCTGCTTAGCCAGCAGGGTTCATTAGCAGCACTCAGTGATTCTCGCGGCAACTATGAAGAGCAGGCGCTTCTGCGGGAAATGTGTTTTGGAACCTGCCGCTGGTATTTTCAGCTCGATGCACTGTTGCGCCAACTTCTGAGCAAACCCCTGAAGTCCAAGGATCTGGATATTCACTGTCTTCTTCTGATCGGAATTTATCAGCTACATTACTTGCGCGTGCCTGACTATGCCGTTGTCAATGAGACTGTCGCAGCCGCTCTCAGTTTGAAAAAACCATGGGCGAAAGCGCTGATCAATGCAGTATTGCGACAATTCCTGCGCACCCAGGCTGAAGTCGTCGCGCATCTGGCGACGGATGAGTCGGCTTATTACGCACATCCAAAATGGTTGGTTAAACAACTGAAGAAAGCCTGGCCAGCGCAGTGGCAGGAAATACTTTTAGCGAACAACCAGCATCCACCCATGACGCTTAGAGTTAATGGTGCACGAGGAAGCAGGGATGATTACCTGGCTTTACTGCTTGAAAATGGTTTATCGGCGCAGGCTGGGCAACTGGCTGCTTCAGCCGTATATCTCCAGACACCAGTCCCGGTGCAAAAGCTGCCTGGCTTTTCAGAGGGCCTGGTCAGCGTCCAGGATGAAGCATCACAGTTGATCCCGGAGTTGTTACGGCTGGAGCCCGGACAAACGGTCCTGGATGCGTGTGCTGCACCGGGAGGGAAAACCTGCCATTTGCTGGAAAGCGCAGCTCTACACCTGCTCGCCATTGACAACGAGGAACACCGATTGTTGCGTGTGCAGGAGAATCTGGATCGCCTGGCACTACACGCGGAACTGCAGGTTGCAGATGCAGGCACTCCTGAAAATTGGTGGGATGGTCACCAGTTTGACCGTATTCTGCTTGACGCTCCTTGTTCAGCCACGGGTATCATTCGTCGCCAACCCGATATCAAAATCCTGCGCCGCAGCACGGATATAAATCGCATGGTCGAATTACAAGCCAGGCTGCTGAACGCGCTTTGGCCCTGCCTGAAGCCCGGCGGGATATTGCTCTATTCAACCTGCTCCGTACTCCCCCAGGAGAACTCGGAAGTCATTGCACAATTCATTGCCGGTCAAAACGATGTGAAACATGAAGCCATCGAGACCGAATGGGGAGTAGAATGTGACCTGGGCAGGCAGATGTTGCCTGCCAATGACAGACCTGATGGTTTTTATTACGCAAGACTCATCAAACTTGCAGGCTCATAAACAAATGAAGCCTGCAGTAAACAAGGGAGAAATCCTGGTTCAATGAAAATAATAATTCTTGGCGCTAACAAGGTCGGCATTTCATTGGCTGAAAACCTTGCCAGCGAAGCCAACGATATCACTGTTGTCGACCCAGATGCTGAAGCTTTGCGAGAATTGAAAGACCGCATGGATGTCGGTATCGCTGTGGGATGGCCATCGCACCCGGATACATTGGCTATGGCAGGCGCCGAGGATGCCGACATGATTATCGCCGTTACGGAGAACGACGAAGTCAATATGATTGCCTGCCAGATTGCCTTTTCCTTATTTAAAACTCCCAAGAAGATTTGCCGCTTGCGCTCCGGCTCTTATCTGGATGCGGCTGACCTGTTCAAACCCGAAGCCATTGCGGTAGATGTCGTCATCTCTCCTGAGTATCTGGTTTCCAATTATATTGAACGTCTGATTGATCTGCCTGGCTCATTGCAGGTGCTGGACTTCGCTGGTGGGAAAGCACAACTGGTTGCCGTGAAGGCATATTACGGCGGTCCTTTGGTAGGTCAGGAAATTCGCTTGCTGCGCGAACATATGCCCAAGGTAGATACCCGCGTCGCTGCAATTTTCCGACGCAACCGCGCCATCATGCCCGAAGGATCAACAGTTATTGAAGCCGATGACGAAGTCTTTTTTATCGCCGCGCAGAAAAACATACGCGCCGTTATCGGCGAGCTACGTCGGCTCGATAAACCCTACAAACGTCTGTTGATTGCAGGTGGCGGCAATATTGGATCGCGTCTTGCGGAAGCTGTTGAGAAACGCTATCAGACGAAAATCATCGAACGGAACCCTGAGCGTTGCGCTTATCTGTCTGAGCACCTGAACAAAACTATCATTCTCAATGGTGAATCTTCAGACCGCGATTTACTTCTGGAAGAAAGCATCGAGCAAACAGATGTATTTCTTGCGCTGACCAATGACGATGAAGCCAACATCATGTCTTCGATGTTAGCGAAGCGGCTGGGCGCACGAAAGGTTATGACGCTTATCAATAATCCAGCCTATGTGGATCTGGTGCAGGGCGGCGAAATCGATATCGCTATTTCTCCCCAGCAGGCCACTATCGGCAGCTTGCTCACACATGTCAGGCGTGGCGACATTGTTAACGTGCATTCGCTGAGACGAGGTGCAGCAGAAGCGCTGGAAGCAATTGCACATGGCGACAAGCATTCATCGAAAGTCGTAGGAAAAATGATTGAAGAGATCGAACTACCACAAGGCACTACCATCGGTGCAATAGTACGCGATGAAGAAGTGTTGATAGCGCATGACAATATCGTTGTTGAATCGGGCGATCACGTGATTCTGTTTCTGGTTGATAAAAAACGAATTCCTGAAGTGGAGCGATTGTTTCAGGTTGGATTCTCATTTTTCTGATGCTTGATTTTAAGTTATGAATTTTTCGGTTGTAGCGAAGATACTGGGCGTTCTTCTGATGCTGTTCAGCATGCTGGCGAATCTGCCCTCAATCGCCATCTCGTTTATCTATAGTGATGGCGAGACGTCCTCTTTTCTATATTCATTGCTGATTACATTCGGCGTCGGTTTTGTGCTGTGGATGATGACATTACGATCGCGCAAGGAGCTGCGTACACGTGATGGCTTTCTGGTCGTTACTTTATTCTGGACAGTTCTGGGGACATTTGGCGCTTTACCATTCTTGTTTTCCTACGATGTGCCGCTTTCCGTCACTGACGCAATCTTCGAATCTATCTCTGGTTTAAGCACAACCGGAGCAACTGTCATAACCGGGCTCGACGAGATGCCCAAATCTATTCTCTTTTATCGCCAGCAACTGCAGTGGTTGGGTGGCATGGGTATCATCGCTCTTGCAGTTGCCGTGTTGCCAATGCTGGGTATCGGCGGTATGCAGTTGTATCGCGCTGAAAGTCCGGGGCCCGTGAAAAACGACAATCTGGTCCCTCGTCTGGCGGAAACTGCCAAAGCGCTGTGGTACATCTATCTTGCTTTAACCGTAGCTTGCGCGTTGGCGTATTGGGCGGCAGGCATGTCCCTGTTTGATGCGATATGTCACAGTTTTTCAACTGTTGCCATTGGGGGATTCTCAACGCACGACTCCAGCATGGCTTATTTCAACAGCAACACAATCAATATGATTGCCGTTTTCTTTATGGTTCTGGCTGGGATCAATTTCGCTCTGCATTTCGCTGCCTGGCAGAGGCGCAGCATCGAACAGTATCTTCGCGACCCCGAAACCAAATTCTATTTATCCATACTCGCGTTTGTTGCCGTGTTTACCATTGTTGTTTTGTATCTGACTGAAACTTATAACGCAGAGAATTCCTTTGTGCATGGCTTGTTTCAGGCTGTCTCCATCGCGACAACAACCGGCTATACCACCGCAGATTTCAGTGCGTGGCCATTGGCGTTGCCATATCTGTTGATCTATGCCGCCATTATTGGCGCATGTGCCGGATCAACAGGTGGCGGCATGAAAGTTATTCGCATCCTGTTGATTTTCAAACAGGGTTTTCGCGAAATTCAGCGCCTTATTCATCCGAATGCAGTGATCTCTATCAAGTTGGGACGCACGCTGGTGCCTGACCGGGTTATTGAATCTGTCTGGGGATTTTTTGCGGTTTATGTGATGGTATATCTGGTGCTGTTGCTGGCTTTGTTAGCAACGGGTCTCGATGTCGTTACAGCGTTCAGTGCCGTGGGCGCGTGCTTGAATAATCTGGGCCCGGGTTTGGAGGGAGTTGCTTTCAACTATGCCGCGCTGTCTATAACGGCTAAATGGATATTGTGTTTTGCCATGTTGCTTGGCCGACTGGAGATATTCACGTTGTTGGTATTATTCATGCCGATGTTCTGGCGCCGCTGATCAGGAGAGCTTTAGTTAATAATACAGTCGCCGCTCATCGCCCGGCGGTCTTTTCTTGAAACGTTTGTATTCCCATTGGTACTGACTGATTGCTTCACGCACGCAACTCTCCACGGAGTTGTTCAACGCCGTCGCAGCCAGCACAGCATCATCACTGCTAATTTCCGCATCCACCGACCTGAAAATAACTTCATATCCAGCACTTTTTGGAAGTCGTTTCGCGAAACCACACACAACAGATGCACCAGTTCGCGCAGCCAGTTTTGAAACCAGTGTCATGGTTAATGCGTCAATTTTAAAAAATGGCGCGAAAACACCACCGTTCAGGTCGGGCTCCTGGTCCGGTAGAATCCCGATTATTTCTCCGCGCTGCAGCGCCTTCACCAGTTGCATCACACCCTGTCGATTGGTGGGCACAATCTGCGCGCCACCACGACTGCGAAATCCTGTCATCGCTTTATCGAAAACGGGTAGTTTTGGCGGTTTATAGAGATAGGTTGTCGGTGCAACGCTGGTGATCTTCAACCCGTAGATTTCCCAATTGCCCAGATGAGGCGCGACAACGATCAAGCCTTTGCCACGCTCTACTGCTGCATTCACCAAGTCCATGTTGGTGGTTTTGACAACCAGACTAAGAACTTCCGGCACGCTCGTCATCCATATGCGACCAAGCTCCAATGCCGCCTTCGCTGTCTCCTGCAAACTCTCTTTGGCAAGTTGCCTTATTTCGCTCTCCTCTTTTTCCGGAAAGCACATTTGTAGGTTTCGGATGGTTGTGCGCTTGCTTGCCGTGGGGTACAGATACATCAGCCAGCCAACCAGATCACCCAGCGCATGAATCAATCGCAATGGCATAACCTGAGTAATTCTCAGGAAGCTCATTATCATTAGCAACTTCAGGGCTTGAATGGGGATGCTCCTGTGCGATCTGGAAAAAGCCGATATCAGGCTCCGGATTCTACAACAGCAGAGCTTGTTGCGGGTAGCTCAAGGAGTGGATATTGGTTTGATAATCAAGGATAATTGCCGCTTTTCACCGCACCGCACGGAGTTCCACTTGTCATCCCCAGCCACACAGCCAGACCTTAAGACTTTTCAGGGACTCATACTGGCGTTGCAACAGTTCTGGGCGGCACAAGGTTGCGTGATATTACAGCCGCTCGACATGGAGGTAGGAGCCGGAACATTCCACCCCGCAACTTTTTTGCGCGCCATTGGGCCGGAAACCTGGAATACGGCTTATGTGCAACCCAGCAGACGCCCAACCGATGGCCGTTACGGGGAAAACCCAAATCGCTTGCAACACTATTATCAGTTTCAGGTAATTCTGAAACCTTCTCCTTTGGATATTCAGGAACGTTATCTTGCTTCCCTGCAGCATCTGGGCATCGATACGCGCATACACGACATACGTTTCGTTGAGGACAACTGGGAGTCGCCAACTCTCGGGGCCTGGGGCCTGGGCTGGGAAGTCTGGTTGAATGGCATGGAAGTGACGCAGTTTACTTATTTTCAGCAAGTGGGCGGTCTTGAGTGTTTTCCGGTCAGTGGCGAGATAACTTACGGTATTGAACGTATTGCCATGTATCTGCAGGGCGTTGATAGTGTCTACGATATCGTCTGGACCGATGGCCCGAACGGCGTAGTCACCTATGGCGATGTGTTCAAACAGAACGAAGTTGAGATGTCCACGTATAACTTCGAGCTCGCCAATGTAGACAATCTGTTTCGCTATTTTGATGATTGCGAACAGCAATGTCTGCAATTGATTGCGAAAGGTCTTGCCTTGCCCGCTTACGAACAGGTTCTGAAAGCATCGCATTATTTCAATCTGCTGGACGCCCGCCATGCCATTTCTGTCACGGAGCGACAGCGTTATATTCTGCGGGTGCGCACGTTATCCCGCATGGTAGCGGAAGCATACTACAACAGTCGCAAGGCCCTTGGTTTCCCATTAGCAACTGAAGCTCTCAGGGCTGAATGTCTCGCCAAATCCACAGACTAAATATTGGCAACACAGAGTTATTCAATTCAAGTGAACAGCAGGAACAGCGCGAACTCATGAGTGCAAAAGATTTTTTAGTTGAAATAGGCTGCGGTGAACTTCCGCCTAAAGCCCTCAAAGCTCTGTCTGCGGCATTCACCAGTGGCATAGAGAAAGGTTTACAGGACGCAGGTCTAGCATATACGGCTATTGCGGAATTTGCGGCACCACGTCGACTTGCCGTGCGTGTCAGTTCTCTGGCAACCGCACAACAAGATACCGCACAGGAGAAGTTTGGTCCCGCTGTGAGCGCCGCCTACGACAAAGAGGGCAACCCGACCCCTGCCGCTACCGGTTTTGCGCGTTCCTGTGGCGTTACTATTGCAGAGCTGGATCGCGTTGAGAAAGATGGCGTTATAAAGCTTGTGTTTCGCAGCGTCAGCAAAGGAAAACCGAGCGCTGAGTTATTACCGGATATCGTGCGCAGTTCTTTAAGCAAGTTACCTATACCACGCAAGATGCGCTGGGGTAGCAGCCGCGATGAATTTGTTCGCCCGGTGCAATGGGTAGTGATGCTGTTCGGTACCGAAGTTATCGACACAACAATTCTTGGCATCAAATCCGGGAACCAGACACGCGGGCACCGTTTTCATCACAACGATTTTATTATTGTTCCTGCGCCCGCCGACTACGAAACTATTCTTAGTAGCACGGGTAAAGTACAGGCGCATTATCAGACACGCAAAGAGTTGGTGCGTTCGCTGATAGAAAACGAAGGTAAAAAACTTGCCGCCGAAGTGGTCATTGACGAGGATCTGTTGGAAGAGGTCACCAGCATGGTCGAATGGCCTGTCGCCTTGACCGGCCGTTTCGATGAACATTTTCTGACTGTGCCTGCGGAGGCGTTGATTTCCTCCCTGAAGAATCATCAGAAGTGTTTTTATCTTTTGGATAAGAATAAAAAGATGCTGCCCAATTTTATCGCCGTCAGTAATATTGAAAGCACTGATCCTGCTCAGGTAATCGCAGGTAATGAGCGGGTTATTCGTCCGCGCCTTGCGGATGCGGCTTTCTTTTACGAAACGGATCGCAAGCAGACGCTGGCATCAAGACAGGATCAGCTCAAGACTATTGTGTTCCAGCAGGAACTCGGCACCGTTTCGGAGAAATCCTCGCGCGTTGCAGCGCTCGCTGTTTTCATTGCAGAGCAACTTGACGGGAACAGCGCCTGGTGCGAGCGAGCGGCTCTGCTTTCCAAATGTGATTTGCTCAGTAATATGGTTTCCGAGTTTGCAGAACTGCAGGGCATCATGGGCTATTACTATGCACTGGATGACAAAGAGCCCGCAGAAGTTGCCAGCGCATTGAATGAACAGTATATGCCGCGCTTTTCCGGCGACCAGTTACCGGCAAGCCTGACCGGATCCATTCTGGCCGTAGCCGACAAGTTGGACACGATTGTTGGTCTATTTGCGATTGGTCAACCGCCAACCGGCTCCAAAGATCCTTTTGCTTTACGTCGTGCAGCATTAGGCATACTCAGAATTTTGGTCGAGAAGCAGTTGGATCTGGATCTGGTGAAGACCATCGCATTTGCCAGCCAAAGTTATTCATCCGTCACGACAAAAAATCCGGACGTTGCGGCGCAGGTTTTTGATTTCATGCTGGAGCGCTTCCGCGCCTGGTACCAGGCCGAGGGAATCAGTGCGGATGTATTTCAATCTGTATTCGTGCTTAAGCCAGCCAAGCCTCTGGACTTCGATTTGCGCATTAAAGCTGTACATCGCTTCAGTCAGTTGCCGGAAAGTGTTTCATTGGCTTCAGCTAACAAACGTGTTTCCAACATTCTGCAGAAGCAAGATAAAGCAAGCGTTGGTTCTGTTGATTTGAAGTTGCTTTCAGAGTCCGCCGAGAAAGATCTCGCCGCCGTCATTGCACAGCAATCTAAACTGGTTGCTCCTTTGTTTGCTGAAAGAAAATATACGGAAGGGCTGGAGCAACTGGCCAGCACAAAATCGGCCGTCGATAAATTTTTCGATGAAGTTCTGGTGATGGCAGAAGATATAAACGTGAGGAACAACCGCCTTGCATTGGTTAGCGAACTCCGCAATCTGTTTTTGCAGGTCGCTGATATTTCGTGTCTGCACAACTCATGAAACTCATCATTCTGGACAGAGATGGTGTGATCAATCAGGATTCGGATGATTACATCAAATCTGTGGATGAATGGATTCCTGTTCCGGGAAGTATTGCAGCCATCGCGCGACTGAGCCAGGCCGGTTACACAATAGCTGTTGCCACCAATCAATCCGGTATCGCTCGTCAACTGTTTGATGAATATGAACTCGCCGCCATGCATCAGAAGCTGAGCGAACTGGTAGAAGAGGCAGGTGGTACCGTTGATGGTATCTTCTTCTGTCCCCATGGCCCGGATGAAGGTTGTGATTGTCGTAAACCTAAAACGGGCCTGCTCACCCAGATCGAGTGTGAGTTTGGTACAACCGTACAGGGCGCTCCATTTGTTGGCGACAGCATCAAAGACATTGTCGCCGCTCGCCTGGCCGGGTGTCAGCCTGTTCTGGTTCGTTCCGGCAAGGGAGAGCAGACTCTGCTCACCGCAACAGACAGCGAACTTGCCGATGTACCTGTTTATGAAAATCTTTTTGCTTTTGCTGACGCATGGCTGGCGGCACCACAATGAATCTTCGTGGAAATTATTTTTCTCACTTGCACATAATTAGCCGCTCTCGCTATGCTCAATAAAATTCTTCTCTCTCTACGAGCAGGTGTTTTCTACGTTGGCTATGCCTTTGCAACAGTACTTGTGTCGTTGGTCTTGCTGACTATTTTCTGGATGGTTCCTCTGCGTCGTCGCTTTTTCCTTTATGCTTTGTGGTGTCGGTTTGTATTGTTCTGGTTGCGGCTTTGTTGCGGCATTCGCTACGACATCACCGGCCGCGAGAACATTCCCGATCATCCCGTTGTTGTGTTGAGTAATCATCAAAGTGCCTGGGAAACCATTTTCCTGTATGAGGCGTTCTCGCCAGTATGTCCGATTCTAAAGAAGGAGTTACTGAATATTCCTTTCTGGGGCTGGGCCATGCGCCTGCAAAAACCCATCGCAATTGACCGCAGCAAACCACGCGAGGCGGGTAAGTCATTACTGAAGCAAGGTCAGTCACGGATAGAGGAGGGAATGTCTGTCGTGATATTTCCGGAAGGAACCCGCTTGGCTTCTGGTGAGATTAAAAAGTTTTCCCGCGGCGGCGCGCAGTTGGCAGTCGCCTCACACACTCCCATTATTCCAGTTGTTCACAATGCTGGTCATTGCTGGCCAACTGGAACCTGGTTGAAATTTCCGGGGACTATTTCTGTTGTTATCGGTGAACCAATCGCGGCTGATGGGCGAGCCTCCAATGAAGTGACCGCTGAGTTCGAGGCCTGGGTCCGGTCGCATAATGCGGATACGTTGGTGCCTTCCGGGAATACTAATCCCTTCTGAGTTAACCATAGGTTGAAATGCTCTTTTGATATCATCAAGAAAGAATTCTCGGATATTGGTCATATTCAATGATATTCTTGCTTCATTAAAATAGAAGCCATCTGTACCGCCTCTTAACATGACTCTACTCTGATTTGCATGCTCAAGTATTGCGCCCGATGCATTAGGTTCGATAAAAACGAATTTTAGAATAAAAGCGATTTAAGGCTTTCGATCTTTTTAAAACTGTCCGTAGAGCCGGGGGTGAATCCCGTAGTACCCGAAACGGTCGTAGATTGATGGAGCAATATGAATCAACAAACGGATTCATTGTACAAGCGTCTTTTCAAGGCATCTCAAGGCAAAGTTCTGGTTTCAAAACCGAATAGTTTTGAGATCATTGCGGTCACTGATGAGTTCCTGAAGGCTACCAACACGATTGAAACTGACATTGTGGGGAAGGAATTGTTCGAAGTTTTCTCTGCCTCTCCCGAGGATTCCAGTGCGGACTTCGTGCAAAACCTGTCAGCCTCTCTCATGCGGGTTCAGTCTCTAAAAGCGACGGATATCATGAGTCCGCAACGTTATTCTGTCCGACTTGCTGATGGCGCGTTCGAGGAACGGTTCTGGAGTCCAGTAAACATTCCGGTTTTGGATGATTCCGGCGAGATAGAATTCATCATGCATCGTGTGCAGGATGTCACGTCAATTATCCAGCAAAGTGATGCTGCAAACCGCGTCAACTCGATTGAAGTTGCACTTGAAGAGATTACCCAACAATCGAATGAACTGAAACTCGCGCTGACGAAATTGCAAGAGCATGAGGCCCGCATGGGCACTGCGCAGCGAATGTTGAGTCTTGGTGCCTGGGAGTATAACCCTGAAACGGGGAATCTGCATTGGTCAAAGGAAGTGTTCGATATTTATGGTGTGCCACAAACTAAAATGGCGCCAAATGCCGAAGAGTACTTTGCTCTTGTCCACCCGGATGATCGGGAATCATCATATGCAATTTATCAGACTTTCAATGAAAACCGCGCATCGCAAATCTTGTTTGAGCATCGAGTTATTGCCCAGGATGGGGAGGTCAGGTATATCAAAGGGGTTGGTGAGCGCCATTTAGTTGCGGATGGTGAAACCGTTGTCGGCTATGTTCAGGATGTCACCCCTTTTATAAGAACCCGAGACAAACTCACACAGGCGGAACACCTCCTTCGCTTAGCAGGCGAAAAGGTACAGCTAGGTGGCTGGCGAGTAGTTCTTGATCCCGGCGTTATCATCTGGACACCGGGAACCGCTGCTATTCACGATATGCCCCCCGATTATTCGCCATCTGGCATCTCCGAGGCCATTGAGTTCTACGCCCCGGAATTTCGAGAATTGATCTTAGCTGTTTTCGAACTTTGTGCTCAGAAAGGTAAAGCTTTCGACATCATATGCCAACTTCAAACGCCTGGCGGACGACGACCCTGGGTGCGCTCAATGGGTGAGGCCGAAAGAGATCAGCACGGCAATATTATTGCTGTGCAGGGAGCATTTCAGGATATCTCGTCGTTGCGCCGAGCCCAGGCGCAGGTTGCGGAAGCTGAATTTCAACGCATTAACATTCTGGAAAGTATAAGTGATGCATTTTTTGCGCTTGATGAAGAATGGAATTTCACTTACCTGAACCATCAAGCCTGTATCTTGTTGGATCGATCCAGCAGTCAGTTGCTAGGAAGAAAAGTCTGGGTTGAATTTCCGGAGGCAGTGGGCACCCAGTTTCAGCGCGAATACGAGATGGCGTTTGAAAACAAGCAGACGGCCCATTTTCAGGCATTCTTTCCGCCTTTGCAAAAGTGGTTTGATGTCAGTGCCTACCCAATTCCCGATGGCTTGGCCGTTTATTTCCGGGACGTTACCAGGGAACGAGAGCAGCAACAGCAAATGCGGCTGATTGATGCTGCCTTGTCGAGGCAGAACGACATCGTGATGATCACAGATGCCGACGCACTGGACGAGCCATCCGGTCCACGTATTGTCTATGTAAACGACGCATTTGAACGGTTGACTGGTTACACCAAAGGTGAGGCGATTGGTCGCACGCCACGCATCTTGCAGGGTCCTGCTACAGAGCGTGGCCCGTTAGATCGCCTGAGGAGCGCCTTGACAAACAAGGAGCCGATTCGCTGCGAAGTGCTTAACTATAAAAAATCAGGAGAGCCCTATTGGCTGGAGCTGGACATCACACCACTCTTTGACGACCAGGGACAGTGCACACATTTTGTAGCGGTCGAGCGAGATATCTCTCAACGTAAAAAGCAAGAATCTGAACTTAAAGAGGCTCAGGAACGTTTTCAGCTGATTTCCAAAGCCACCAACGATGTGATCTGGGACTGGGATTTAGTGGCAGATAAAGTCTGGTGGAACGACACCATCACGGAGGTGTTTGGATATAAGTTATCAGAGCTGGAACCAGGGCCGGACTCCTGGTCCAAGCGCATTCATGCAGATGATTTGGAGCGTGTGCTACACGGCATTTACGAGGTCATTGAAGGTAAAGAAGAGTCCTGGCAAAGCGATTACCGTTTCCTCAGAAATGATGGGCAAAGTGCTTTTGTCATCGATCGCGGGTTTGTGATTCGCGATGCGAACGGCAATGCGATCCGCATGGTGGGCAGCATGCTCGACGTCACCAAGCGCATGGAAATGGAGCGGCAGCTAAGGGAATCTCAGAAGCTGGAAGCAGTCGGACATCTGACCGGAGGTGTTGCGCACGATTTCAACAACTTATTGACGGTTATCATGGGTAATGCAGAAATGATGACCCTCGCGTTAGAAGACGAAAATTTACTTTCTATGGCGAAAATGACCTTATCGGCTGCTCAGCGCGGTGCCGAACTGACCAGCCGCCTCCTTGCCTTTGCTCGCCGTAAACCGCTTGATCCTAAACCCACAAACCTCAATTTACTCGCTGAAGCTATGCGGGCTCTTATTCGCCGGGCCTTGCCTGAAAACATTGAGCTGCAATTTGCTCTTGATCCTGATCTGGGCATTACTGAAATCGATGCCAGCGAACTGGATACAGCCTTGTTAAATCTGGTCGTCAATGCGCGTGATGCGATGCAAACAGGTGGCAAGCTGACCATAGGGACCGCTAATGCAGTGTTAGATGGATATTACGCGGATCGTCACTCGGAAGTCGTGCCCGGTGATTATGTGATGATTTGCGTGTCGGATACCGGCATCGGGATGACTGCAGATACGTTAAGCAAAGCCGTAGAACCTTTCTTTACAACCAAGCTTATTGGCAAGGGCAGTGGGTTGGGGTTAAGCATGGTTTTTGGTTTTACAAAGCAGTCGGGGGGACACTTAAGCATCTATTCAGAACACGGAGAAGGCACGTCTGTTAAATTATATTTCCCCCGAGTGGAAGACGATGAGAAACCGAGTTATCAACCAACAGCAGAACAACGGCCAGAAGGCGGCACAGAGCACATTCTGATTGCCGAAGACGAAGAGTTGGTTCTGCAATATCTGGAAGCACAGTTGAGCTCTCTGGGCTACCGTGTCAGCACCGCTTCATCTGGTCCCGATGCACTCAAGACCCTGAAGGCAAACCCCGATGTTGCCTTGTTACTCACAGACATCATTATGCCGGGTGGAATGAACGGGCGTGAGCTCGCCGCCCAGGCACAAGTCATTTATCCATCGCTGAAAGTTTTGTACACATCCGGCTACACCGAGAACGCGATAGTGCATCACGGACGCTTGGATCCGGGTGTCAATTTATTGAGCAAGCCGTATTCGCGCCTTGAGCTGGCCACCAAGGTACGAGCGGCATTAAAAGGTTTTCATGGCTGATACTGTATTCTCAAATATCCAGATTTTGCGCCGCCAACGCATTCTCCTCAATGAACTGCCGGCGCGGGTCAACCTGGTCACCCATTAGTGTGGTAAACAGTTGGTCTGCGCCAATGGCATCCTCGATCGTAACCTGCAGCATGCGCCTACTTTCCGGGTCCATCGTGGTTTCCCACAGTTGCTCCGGGTTCATCTCGCCCAGACCTTTGTAGCGTTGCAGATAGTGTCCCTTCATGGCATCAGCGGTCAGCCATTCGAGTCCTTCAGCGAAATTGCGTATTTCCTGTTTGCGGTCGCCGCGCTGCACAAAGGCGCCGGGCTCAATGAGCCCATCCAGTGTCGCGCCAAGCCGTATAATCGCTTTATATTCCCCGGACAGGAAAAAGTCGCGACTGAACTGATAATCCCTGATCAAACCGTGAAGTGAGTGCTTAATCTGGGGGAGGAAGACGTGGCGCTCTTTGTCTTCTGTAACAGTGACACGGTAGCCCAAACTGGTTTTAGGATGAATTAACTGCAGTGATGCATAGAGCTCCTCGCCCCAAGCTGCTACATCAGCCTCGTTCAGGTTGGCTTCGTGCAACTGCCGCGTAAAGATCATTGATTCCAGTATCTCGGCAGGGTAGAGACGGTTGAGACGCTCGATGATCGCGTAGGTGCTGTGATACTGCTTCACCATCGCCTCAAGCGCATCTCCGGAGATGGCGGGTGCTGACGCATTAACAAACAAACTAGCGCCATCTAACGCGATCTGGGTTTGATATTTCGCTAACTCGTCGTCATCTTTCAAATACTGCTCGTGCTTCCCTTTGCGTACTTTATACAAAGGAGGCTGAGCAATGAATATATGACCTCTTTCAATAAGCTCACGCATCTGTCTGAAGAAGAACGTCAATAGCAGGGTTCTGATGTGTGAACCGTCAACGTCTGCGTCCGTCATGATGATGATGCTGTGGTAGCGGAGGCTTTCCGGGGAGAACTCATCGGTACCAATACCACAACCCAGCGCTTTGATCAGCGTGCCTATCTCGGCGGAGCTGAGCATCTTATCGAAGCGTGCTTTCTCAACATTCAGGATCTTACCTTTCAAAGGCAGGATCGCCTGATTCTTACGGTTGCGCCCTTGCTTGGCAGATCCACCTGCGGAGTCACCCTCGACGATGTAGATTTCGGAGAGGGCGGGATCCTTTTCCTGACAATCAGCAAGCTTGCCAGGCAAGCCTGCGATATCCAAGGCACCTTTACGGCGCGTCATCTCGCGCGCCTTGCGTGCGGCTTCACGGGCCCGTGCTGCATCGATCATCTTGCCAACAATCAACTTGGCTTCCAGTGGATTTTCCATCAGATAGTCGGTGAAATAATTACCCATCTCTTGTTCGACGACAGTCTTGACTTCGGATGAAACCAGCTTGTCCTTGGTCTGAGAGGAGAACTTGGGGTCGGGAACTTTAACGGAAATTACAGCAGTCAGTCCTTCACGGGCATCATCGCCTGTCGTTACGACTTCTTTATTGTTCTTCTTGGTCGCCATCTCTTTATCGATGTACGTTTTAAGTACTCTGGTCAACGCGCCACGGAAACCGGCTAAATGGGTTCCGCCGTCTTTCTGGGGGATGTTGTTGGTATAAGGAAATATGTTTTCCTGGTAAGTGTCATTCCACTGCAAGGCTACTTCTACAGTGATACCGTCTTCTTCTCGCGTGGATATAAAATGGAATATCTTGTTTACGGGCGTTTTATTGGTATTAAGATAATCGACAAACGCCTTTAGTCCACCATCGTATCGGTAGTGATCCGCTTTACCAGTTCTCTCGTCTTTCAGATGGATAGACACACCAGCATTCAGGAAGGCCAACTCGCGCAGTTTTTTAGCCAAAATGTCGTAGTGAAATTCTATGTTGGAGAAAGTTGCCGCAGATGGTTTGAAGTGGCACTCGGTGCCTGTTGAGGTTGTGTCGCCCACCACCGCTAATGGAGCCTGTGGTACGCCGTGCGCGTAGTTCTGTTCATGAACTTTCCCGCCACGACGAATGGTCAGCTTGAGCTCTTCGGAAAGGGCGTTAACAACTGATACGCCCACGCCGTGTAATCCCCCTGACACCTTGTAGCTATTGTCATCGAACTTTCCGCCTGCGTGCAGCACGGTCATAATCACTTCCGCTGCAGAGACGCCCTCTGTATGCATTTCCGTGGGAATACCGCGGCCATTATCACTGACTGTCACAGTTTCTCCCGGATGGATAACCACCCGGATCTCATCGCAATAACCGGCAAGTGACTCATCGATAGAGTTGTCTACAAGCTCAAAAACCATGTGGTGCAGACCGGTACCATCGTCTGTGTCCCCAATATACATGCCTGGTCTTTTTCTTACTGCGTCCAGCCCTTTAAGAACTTTAATGCTTGACGAGTCGTATGTTGATTCCTGCGCCATTCTACCTCTCCAATTGCAAAGCTTTTCTTGCTGATCAGTGCCCCAGCGGGCGCTGCTAACCATTCTTGCTAGATTTTATGCCAGCTATATATGCTTAAAATTATTCTTTCAAATCGGGCAAACAGCCCCGGTTGCTAGGCGCTATTTTACCATGTTCCACGTGAAACTTTCTGACCAAAACCTCTGAATTAAAACTATTTTCCAGATCTCCCGCTTCGACACTGGTCAGGAAAATCTGGCTCCCAAGATTGGCCAGTAAACTACATACCAAAGCCCTATTGCGTCGGTCTAGCTCTGAGGGCAGATCGTCAACCAGATATATCCCGTGCGCGCCACTGAAGGTGGATAACAACCTGCCTTGAGCAATTTTCAATGCGCTAACCAGCAGCTTCTGCTGGCCGCGCGATAACACTTCGGTTGCCGGTCGCTTTCCGACCCGAACGATAATGTCTGCTCTATGTGGTCCTTGCTGCGTAGCGCCATATTTAAAGTCTTTTTCGTAACATGCTGCCAGCGTATTCAGAAACGTCGACCCATCATCCCATCCCCGCCAATAATCAATGCTTAAGTGCTGAATCTGAATTACTTCCTTTATAGTTTGCAGAGCCACAGGCAGAAAATCAGCAAAATAAGAACGCCTGGATGTATCAATCTTCTCTGCAAGGTTCGCGAGCTCAGCATCCCAGGCAGCTAGCTGCGCGGTGTCACGGCCTCCTTTCTTTAGCAGCAGATTTCTGTGAGCAAGGCATTTCGCAGCATCTCGCCAGCTCACGACAAACTCATGTTCCACGTGGAACACGCCCCAGTCCAGAAATCTCCTGCGCACCTTGGGGCTTCCCTCCAATAAGGAAAAGCTTTCCGCATTAATGACTTGGAGTGGTATGCAGCGCGCTGTATCTGCCCAATTCCGTTGTTTGCTGCCCTGAAGTTTCAAAACGTGATTTTGACGACGCGACTTGCTCAGCCCGACAGTGATACCACCTGCCAGTTCACCAAAAATAACGCACTCTTCTGCCGTGTCCTGAATAACAGAATCAAGCTTGTTACTTCGGAAAGATCTTCCCAGGCCAAGCATGTGAATGGCCTCAAGCAGACTGGTTTTGCCGCTGCCATTATCACCATGGAATATATTGATATTGCTGGCAGGCGCTACCAGGACCCGAACAAGATTTCTTAGGCGGCTGATCTCAAGGCGCTGGAGTATTGCCATAGGGCAGGAGGTCTATTGTGATGCGCCTGCACTACAGGCGCATTGGCATAACAACGTAAACTGCATCTTCGTCTGAAACCCCTTCGAGCAACGCGCTGCTATTGGAGTCTGACAAACTGATTTTCACTTGTTCCGTGTCCAACACGGTAAGCACATCCACTAAGTAGCCGACGTTAAAGCCGATTTCAAGTGCATCGCCAGAATAAGACACAGACACGATTTCCTCTGCTTCTTCCTGTTCCGGATTATTGGCTAGAACCCGCATCTCGTCGGGCGCCAACAATATTTTGACCCCTCTGTATTTCTCATTAGAAAGAATAGACGCTCTGTTAAAAGCCTGGCGCAACGTAA
Source organism: Pseudohongiellaceae bacterium (assembly GCA_041751425.1). Classification (GTDB taxonomy): domain Bacteria; phylum Pseudomonadota; class Gammaproteobacteria; order Pseudomonadales; family Pseudohongiellaceae; genus JAVVEG01. Next base: position 140,356 of record JBGSXL010000017.1, read on the forward strand.
CTCGGTCGCCAGTCACGATATTGTTGCCGCCTTTTGGCAACACCCTGTTATAGTCTGGAAACTTCCCATCAACGAGCTTGGAAGTGAAAATAAAATCCTGCATGCGCGCACGCACATGGTTGGTGCCAAACACCAGAGTTATCTCTCCTTCAGCATCCGTCAGAAGTCGGCTCAACTCAATCGCCCCTTTGCGAGGAAGAATTATCTGTAAGGTTTGTGGCACATTGTTGCTCATACTGAACGTTTGCATTGCCAAACGGTGCCCATCTGTTGCGACTACACGCAAGTGATTACTCGCTACCTCAAAAAGCATGCCGTTCAGATAATAGCGAACATCCTGTTGCGCCATCGCGAAGCTACAGGCGTCTAACAGCATTTTCAGGTTTTTTCCGGCTATCGCCAGTTCAAACGTGCCTGGTTCGTCTTCTGTCGCAGGGAAGTCAGCCGCCGGCAGCGTAACAAGAGTGAATCTTGAGCGGCCAGCCTTGATGGTGACTTTTTCTTCTTCCAGCTTGAACTCAAGAATGGCGTCATCAGCCATGGATTTACAGATATCCATCAGCTTTCGCGCTGGAACGGTTACCTCTCCCGGCTTGCTGCCAGCTTGCACAGCTACACGACCAATCAGCTCAACCTCAAGATCCGTTCCGGTTACGGCCAGCTCATCATTATTTAAAGAAAGCAAAACATTCGCCAGAACGGGTAATGTGTTGCGACGCTCTACAACACCCGTTGCCAGCTGCAGAGGCTTTATCAATGCTTCCCTGGAGATAAAAAATTGCATAGTTTCTCGCTCAATAGTTCTGATTTTCGGTAGGTGCTTTATACCAGTTATGTTGATTCTACGCTTGCTTAAACGATCAGGTCGCCAAGGCCCGCATCAAATTATTATAGTCCTCTGCCAGATCCTGCGAGGATAGCTTCAATTTCTTGATCTGTTTGCACGCATGTAACACAGTTGTGTGGTCGCGTCCGCCAAAGGCATCGCCAATTTCCGGCAAGCTGTGATTGGTCAACTCCTTCGACAAACACATAGCCATCTGGCGGGGTCTGGCCACAGATCTATTCCTGCGTTTGGACAACATGTCACCCATCTTGATTTTGTAGTACTCGGCAACCGACCGTTGAATATTTTCAATCGTGACCAGTTTGTCGTGCAGGGCAAACAAATCTTTCAACGCCTCGCGCACCAGTTCCAGATCGATTTGCCGACCAACAAAACGCGCATGCACAATTACCTTTTTTAGTGCGCCTTCAAGCTCACGAACATGTGAACGCAAGCGTTGCGCAATAAACAGTGCGGCATCGCTGGGTAACTCGATATTAGATTGCGCCGCCTTGTTGATGAGAATAGCTGCACGCGTCTCCAGCTCCGGCGGCTCCACAGCGACAGATAAACCCCAACCGAACCGGGATTTGAGCCTTTCTTCTAAACCATTGATTTCTTTATGATATCTATCGCTGGTGAGAATGATCTGTTGACCACCCTCAAGCAGCGCATTAAAGGTATGGAAAAACTCTTCCTGGGAGCGCTCTTTACCTGCGAAGAACTGAATGTCATCAATCAGCAGTGCATCCACTGAGCGATAGTAGCGTTTGAACTCATTAATGGCATTGAGTTGCAACGCGGTAACCATGGTAGCCACGAATGTCTCAGAATGCAGATAAACCACTTTGGCGTTCGGTTTTCTGGCAACCAGAAAGTTTCCTATCGCATGCATCAAATGTGTTTTGCCCAATCCCACGCCGCCATAAATAAACAGGGGGTTATAGGCCCCACCCGGGTTCTCTGCTACCTGCATGGCAGCAGCTCTGGCCAACTGGTTTGACTTGCCCTCGATGAAATTGTCGAACGTATTATCCGGGTTGAGAGAGCCCTTATGGCGTAGCTTCCCCTCAATCAGTACTTCCATGTTTCTGGAGGAACGACGAATCACGCTGCCGGACGGAGCCACCAATGGAGAGCCCGCCGATTTTATGTCTTGATACGATGCAGGGGAGGCAATCCGCGGCATTGTCTGCGGCGTAGCCATCTGAACTCCAGAACCCGCCTCTGAATCACCGCCATTCAGATAACCATTTGGCGTCGAGGGGTTTTCTTCAGTCAGATTAGGTTGAGATTCCCGCGACCCAATCTCAAGAACAACTTTGACCTGTTGCCCGCCACAGCTATCAAGCAGGAGTTCGATGATCCGGGGCAGAAACTTATCCTTCACCCAATCGAGCACGAACCTGTTAGGAGCAAAAAGCGTCAGCTCAGTACCACTGCTTTCAGCTTGCAGCGGCCTGATCCAGGTGTTGAACTGTTGCGAAGGTAGTTCATTCTTTAAGTGGGTAACACAGCTTTGCCAATTTGTTGCGAACACGCTTTTCACTGCCTTGTTTTATTGTTATGGGGAAAACTTGAGGGGTGATAATAGCGCGGTAAAACAAAGTTATCCACATCCCGCAAGCGTTAATTGCAGTATTTTCTCTCCATTTTTTATGTTTTATTTTCAATGCGTTACGAAATCTTCGCTGAAAAAACCCGATCGAATATTTCGCAAAATCCTGCTCGTGGACAAATCCGGCAACTTATAACAAGCTGTGGATAACTTGTGGCTAAGCACGTATAAAACAGAAGTCTATTGATATACAAGCACCTGCATTAGTTGCCACCGTCCGCCCGCAAAACTAATGCGATAAACATGCAGCATTTATTGCAAAACGCGCGCAAACCAACTAGAATTCGCGCTCTTTTTTAAAACGGCGTTTATCCAATCACCAAAAAGTCCTTCTGAACATAGCCTGGGGTCGCCCGGGTCGTAAACCTGGAAAGCAATCATGAAAAGAACATTTCAACCAAGTTTGATCAAACGCGCCAGAACTCATGGTTTCCGTGCTCGTATGGCTACCCGTGGTGGTCGTCTGGTTATCAAAAGACGTCGCGCACAAGGTCGAGTCAAACTCACAGCCTGATTGTGTCTTCACTCCGGGCGTTACGGAAACTAAAATGTGCCGCCCGGTAACCACCTTCAAGAAGACTAAATACCGCAAGTGTCTACTCCTGGCTTGAGCTATCGCTTTGAAAAAAAGCTTCGGTTGCTCAAAGCCGCCGACTTTCAGATTGTCTTCAAACAGGCGCGCTACAAAGTGTCTCGCCAAACTATACTTGTGCTGGCAATCGACAACCATCTTGAATTTCCCCGTCTGGGTCTGGTTATCGGCAAAAAAAACATCGCTAAGGCTGTCCATCGAAATCGGGTAAAACGCTTGTTTCGGGAATCCTTCAGACAGAATCAACATTTGCTCAAGAGCTTGGACATCGTTATCCTAGCGCGCAGTGGTTTGGGTTCCTTGGAAAACAACCAGATTTCCCAGCAGATTGATCAGCTTTGGCGTGACCTGTTGGAAAAAACTCATAAAGCGCAAAGCAACGCCGGAAAAGACACTCATGCTGGATAAGGCCGCCATCAAACTGATTTGGGTTTACCAAAGCACTTTTAGTTTGCTGATAGGCAACCAGTGTCGCTTCTACCCCACCTGCTCGCACTACACACAGGAAGCGATACAAATCCACGGGTTGGTAAAGGGCAGCTATCTCGGTGCCAAGCGCATACTATCCTGTCATCCATGGCATCAGGGCGGTATTGACCTGGTCCCCGGCAGCACCAGCACAAACACGACCGACTTACCTGAAACACAAACTCACACAGAAAACCCAACCCTTTCCAAGCCACGGAACAGTAGTCATTAAAAATGGATTCAATCAAATATATTATTCTTGGCGGTCTAGCCATTGTTTCATACCTGCTACTGCTCGCATGGCAGGCTGATTATCCTAATGTGCCGCAAAGTGCTGTCAGCCCGGCTATCAGTCAACCAGAATCCGATATCCCCGTGCCATCATTGAACTCCGGTGATACACCCTCGGTGGCAACCCCGGCCGCTCCAAACCCAGATATCCCCGTTGTTCCGACGGCGTCAGTTGTAACCACAACACAATCCGCATCTGGCAATCTCATCAATGTCCGCACCGATGTGCTAAACCTGAGCATAGACCCTACGGGCGGAGATATTGTCTTTGCATCTTTGCCAGAGTTCCGCACACAGATTGATGTAGAAGATGATCCTTTCGTTGTATTGGAAAGTGGTTCACTGCGCACTTATGTTGCACAAAGCGGACTTATCGGTCGCCATGGTATCGACAATAATGCGCGACCTGTTTACAGCCCCACACAGGATAGCTACACGATGGTTGAGGGCGACAATTCGCTTGTCGTAAGTCTCAACTACACCGACGCAAATGGTGTACAGGTTGTGAAAAGGTATCACTTCGAACGCGGCAGCTACCTGATCAATGTCGAGTATGAAGTAAATAATCTGAGCAGCACGCCCTGGCAGGCGAATCTGTTCGGTCAGATTAAGCGCAGCAACTTCGCCGACCCAAGTCAAAGCAGCGGTTTCGGGATGGCTTCTTTTCTTGGCTTCGCAACCACCTCACCAGATGACCCTTACGACAAGGTGAGTTTCGGCGATATTGATGGGGGACGCTCCAGTATTGAAATGAACGGCGGTTGGATTGCATTCAGCCAACATTATTTCCTCTCAGCATGGATACCATCAGAAGGCAGCACTAACAGTTTTACTCTGAGAAAAAACAATCTTAATGAGTACATTGGTGGTTTCACGAGCACTGAATTCGTCGTTGCGCCGCAATCAACATCGACGCAAAGCGCACAGTTCTATGTTGGTCCCAAAGACCAATACAGCCTACGAGAAATATCGAGCAACCTGGATCTGACGATAGACTATGGTTGGTTGTGGTTTGTCGCCTCACCAATCTACTGGTTGCTTACGAAAATAAATTCCTTCGTTGGTAACTACGGTGTATCAATCCTGTTACTGACTCTGTGTGTCAAAGCTATTTTTTACAAATTGTCTGCCACCAGTTATCGCTCCATGGCAAACATGCGTCGCGTTATGCCGAAGATGGCGCAGCTGAAAGAGCGCTACGGCGATGACAAAATGAAACTGCAGAAAGCAACGATGGAGTTGTATCAGAAAGAAAAAATAAATCCATTCGGCGGATGTTTGCCAATGCTAGTGCAGATGCCGGTTTTTATCGCACTGTATTGGGTGTTGATGGAAAGCGTTGAACTCAGGCACGCGCCATTCATGCTGTGGATCGATGACCTATCCGTGATGGATCCTTTCTTTGTTCTACCATTGCTGATGGGCGCATCAATGTATGCGCAATCACTGCTCAGCCCGGCACCAGCAGATCCGATGCAAGCGAAGATTATGCGTTTCATGCCTGTGGCGATGACTGTGTTTTTTCTGTGGTTTCCGGCGGGACTGGTACTGTACTGGTTGGCAAACAGTGTGCTTGGTATCGCACAGCAGTGGTATATCACGCATAAAATAGATGCTGAATATGCGGCAAAAGAAGCAAAAAATCACTGACATAAAAAAGTTAAAAAAGACACGTGCTTCTTTAGTGGACTAAGCCATCTTAAAAGGCTGTAGTATTTTAGCAGGCAGAACTATGTTAGCGCCGGCAGATAATGACACTATTTGCGCAATAGCCACATCTCCCGGAAGAAGTGGTGTGGGTATTGTTCGAGTGTCAGGTCCGCGCAGTCTTGCAATAGCCGAATCTATTCTTGGTTTCAAACCACAACCCCGTCACGCTCATTTCGGTAAATTCCATTCCGGCAATGCTGAAATTCTGGATCTGGGTATCGCGCTATTTTTTCCTGCGCCTAACTCATTCACCGGTGAGGACGTCTTCGAGCTGCAGGGGCATGGTGGTTTTTATGTCCTGGACAACTTGTTAAAAGAAACTCTCTTGCTTGGTGCTCGTCTCGCACGCCCTGGTGAGTTTTCAGAGCGCGCATTCATCAACGACAAAATGGATCTGACTCAAGCGGAAGCTATCGCCGATTTGATTGACTGTAGTTCTGCTCAAGCCGCAAAAAGTGCAATGCGGACTTTACAGGGTGATTTCTCACAGTTAATTAATTCCCTGTGCGAAGCAATCACGGAGGTGCGCGTTTATGTGGAAGCGGCCATAGACTTTTCCGAAGAGGAAATCGATTTTCTCAGCGAAGGAAAAATTGCAGAGAAGCTGGCTGACGTTATCTCGCAGCTGGAGAGTGTACTTGATCAGGCCACTCAGGGAGCCATTCTGAAAGAGGGCATGTCTGTTGTCATCGCCGGTAAACCCAATGCTGGAAAATCCAGTTTGTTGAACGCGCTTGCCGGCAAAGAAACAGCAATAGTAACGGAGATAGCCGGAACCACCAGAGACATTCTCAGCGAGCAGATTAATATCGATGGCATGCCTCTGCATATAACTGACACGGCCGGTCTGCGAGCCAGTGACGATGTTGTAGAGCAGGAAGGAATACGACGCGCGTTGGCTGCAATTCAGACAGCGGACAGAGTGCTGCTGGTTGTCGACTCATCGTTAGACGATGTACAACTCAAGGATCTGCCGGATTTCTTCACTGCACTGGGCTTCGGACAACTGAGCGAAGCATTAGATCCACCACGGTTGACCATCATTCACAACAAGATAGATTTGCGGGGTGAGGAGCCGGCAAGCAATCTTATAGATGGTTCCGACACATCTGCCCCGGTCATCATTAAACTATCCGCCAAACAGAAAACGGGCTTGCAATTATTGCGACAACATCTGAAAGACGTAATGGGGTTTCACACAAGCGGTGAGGGTGGTTTTATTGCCCGCAGCCGTCATTTGGAAGCGCTGCGGAAAGCCAGGGAGAACCTGCTGCAGGCGCAGAACCAACTGCTGAACGGTCGCGCCGCTGAACTGGTGGCCGAAGACCTGCGTCACGCTCACAAGCATCTGGGTGAAATTACCGGAGAATTCACCACGGACGATTTGTTAGGAAAAATCTTCTCCAGCTTTTGTGTTGGTAAATAGCTGTTTCACTCAATATTTGGCCACAGATCCATCGCAGCAGAGCATTCCTTGAAAATATTTTCCTTTGTGAAACCTGTTGATAAGTCGCTGTTTTCGGTGCACAACTTTTGGAATAATTTCCGCTGAAAATTCTCCTGTGGATAATAAAGCTTTTGCTGCACAGCAAGCTAAAAGCTTTTACTCAGCTTAAACAGCTCTTATCCAAAGGCTTATACTTATTCTAACTTATTGTTTTTTATTAAAATTAAATGGTTGTTAACAGAAAAGACGTTTACCATAATCATTAACAGTATTAAAAGTCTTTAAGTATTTTAACTATTTATATCTACTTATTATTTACTTGAAGCGAATAACTTAAGCTGTGGATTATTTCGAAAATTAGTACTTCAAATTTGGAACTGAAGGCTTATACTTGTCAGCCCGTTTCCCAGGCTTGATTCTTTAGCCCGATTTGACTTGATTGTCAGGTGCAAGATGGATTTCTCGAAAAAATACGATGTGATTGTGGTTGGTGGTGGCCATGCCGGCACAGAGGCAGCTTTGGCAGCTGCGCGCACTGGCGTGCAAACGCTATTGATTACCCACAACATCGAAACACTGGGGCAAATGTCGTGTAATCCGGCCATCGGTGGTATTGGCAAAAGTCACCTGGTGAAAGAAATCGATGCTTTGGGTGGCGCCATGGCGAGAGCTACGGATTTGGGCGGCATTCAGTTTCGCGTTTTGAACAGCAGCAAAGGCCCGGCAGTACGAGCAACCAGGGCCCAGGCGGATAGGGTTCTGTACAAAGCTGCCGTACGTAACATGTTGGAAAACCAACCAAATCTCGATATTTTCCAGCAGGCAGTCGATGATTTGATAGTGCAGGGTGAAACCGTACAGGGCATAGTGACCCAGATGGGATTGCGCTTTTACGCACAGCGCGTGGTGTTAACCACGGGAACGTTCCTCGGCGGCAAAATTCATATCGGTATGGAGAATCATTCCGGAGGCAGAGCGGGGGATCCACCTTCGATAGCGCTGGCGCAACGACTACAGGAATTACCATTCAACGTTGGTCGCCTGAAAACCGGAACACCACCACGCATTGATGCCCGTTCCGTTGATTTTTCGGTGATGCAGGCGCAAGGCGGCGATACACCTGTTCCGGTGATGTCTTATCTGGGTAAACCCGAAGATCACCCGGAACAGGTCAATTGTTATATCACGGCAACCAATGAGCGCTGTCACGATATCATTCGCTCCGGTCTTGACCGCTCGCCCATGTACACAGGTGTCATCGAAGGGTTGGGTCCGCGCTATTGTCCTTCGATTGAGGACAAGGTCATGCGCTTTGCGGACAAGACCTCCCACCAGATTTTTGTTGAACCGGAAGGGCTGCAGACAACAGAACTTTACCCCAACGGCATTTCGACCAGCCTGCCGTTCGATATTCAGATCCAAATGGTAAGACAGATCAAAGGGTTCGAGAATGCGCATATCACCCGTCCGGGCTATGCCATTGAGTACGACTTTTTTGATCCACGCGACCTGAACTATTCACTGGAAACCAAATTCATCAAAGGTCTGTACTTCGCCGGGCAAATCAATGGCACAACCGGTTATGAGGAAGCTGCGGCACAGGGGCTGCTTGCAGGCCTGAATGCAGCGCTGGCTGCACAAGGGAAAGAGAGTTGGTGTCCCCGCAGAGATCAGGCTTACATTGGTGTGCTGGTTGACGATTTGATTACACTTGGCACCAATGAACCCTATCGCATGTTTACCAGCCGCGCCGAATACCGTTTACTGCTCAGAGAAGACAATGCGGATCTGCGCCTGACCACTATAGGCCGCGAACTGGGTTTGGTTGACGATGCCCGTTGGGCTGCCTTTAGCGCCAAGCAGGATGGGATCAATGAAGAGTTGCAACGCCTGAAATCTATTTGGGTGCAACCCGGCACCTCCAAAGCTGCACAAATTAACCCACTTTTGGAAAAACCAATCAGCCATGAGTACAGCCTGGCAGACTTGTTGGCGCGCCCGGGTGTCACATATAAGGAATTGTGTGAAGCTGCGAACTGCCCGGCACTATTGCCGGAAATCCTGGTTGCTCCTCTAACAAAACAAATAGCTGAACAGATAGCAGAACAGGTTGAGATTCATATCAAGTACAAAGGCTATATCGATCGCCAGGAAGATGATATTCAGAAACTTAAACGCCAGGAGAACACACCACTACCTGCTGATTTCGATTACCAGCAGATGCAGGGTTTATCCAACGAGCTGAAGCAAAAGCTGTTGGCAGCAAAGCCTGACAGCATCGCCCGGGCCAGCAGGATACCCGGCATCACACCAGCGGCCATTTCGTTGCTGCTGATCTATCTGAAGAAACATCAGGCAGTACATAAGAAAACAGCGTGAACAGGGAAAAGGTTCTTAGCGAAGGACTGGAGGCAATGCATATTTCCCTGCAGCAAGCGCAGCAACAACAGTTGCTGAACTATCTGGATCTGCTGCAAAAATGGAACAAGGCCTTCAACCTGTCGGGTATCAGAGAAGAGACATTGATGGTGTCTCGCCACTTGCTTGACAGCCTGACGCTACACTCCTTCATTGCTGACATGAGTAAAGAAAAAGGGAACAAGCGTTTGCGGGTGATCGACGTCGGCACAGGTCCGGGGCTGCCGGGAATACCGCTGGCAATCTGTTTTCCTGGTGTGGATTTTGTTCTGCTGGACAGCAACGGCAAAAAAACACGGTTCGTATTTCAAGCTAAAGTGGCTCTGCAACTGACGAATGTCAGTGTGGAAAATTGCCGGGTAGAGCACTATCAAAGGCAGGCGCAAATTGATATTGTCCTTAGCCGGGCTTTTTCTTCCCTGGCGGAAATGGCGACTAAAACCGCTCATCTGCAGAGCCCCAACAGCGCAGAACCTTTGTACTGGCTGGCGATGAAAGGGGTATATCCGGAAGCTGAAATAACTCAGTTACCCGCGACAGTTGCTGTTGAAAGAGTGCTGCGAGTGCAGGTACCTGGCGACACCGGAGAAAGACACATCGTCGAGATGATTAACAGGCAGGCTGGGCCCGACTCGGTGCTCAAAAACGCATAGAACCCAAAAAACAAAAGTGGCGGAAAAAGTGACCAAAATACTGGCAATAGCCAACCAGAAAGGCGGTGTTGGCAAAACGACAACCTCTGTGAACCTGGCGGCATCCCTGCGTGCTACTAAGCGCAGAGTCTTGCTGGTAGATATGGATCCACAAGGCAACGCCACCATGGGCAGCGGCATCAACAAGGCAGACCTGGAGGTCTCTATTTATGATGTGCTGACCAAACGCGCCACCTTTGCACAGGCCGTTTTGCAGACTCCCGAAAATGGTTTTGACATTCTCCCGGCCAATGGTGATCTGACAGCAGCCGAGATAGAGCTGCTTTACGAGGAAAGCCGGGAAAGCATTCTGCGGCGCGTGCTTGCAGAGATCAGCAGCAACTACGATTTTATCGTCATCGATTGCCCACCATCCCTCAACATGCTGACCTTAAACTCGTTGGTTGCGGCACACGGGGTCATTATCCCGATGCAGTGTGAGTATTATGCGCTGGAAGGTTTGTCGGCTCTGGTGGATACCATCGATGCGATAGCTGCCACGCATAACCCGGAGTTGCAGATTGAAGGCATACTGCGGACCATGTACGACCCGCGCAACAAATTGACCACTGAAGTATCGAGCCAATTGTTCAGCCATTTCGGAGACAGGGTGTATCGTACTGTAGTGCCGCGCAACATCCGTTTGGCAGAAGCGCCCAGCTATGGCATGCCGGTGTTGCGTTATGACAGACAGTCCCGCGGTTCACTGGCCTATCTGGCATTGGCGGGAGAAATGATTCGTCGCAGTGAACAGCGTCTGGAGCAGGCCAAGGCCGCAAGTTAAAAAATTAAAACAACCACAGGTTTCGCAAATGTCAGGTAAAAAGAAATTGGGTCGCGGTCTGGACGCATTGTTAGGGGCATCGCTATCGCGCACCAAACCACCCGTTTTCCAAGATGATGGGCAGCAGAGCAATGTCGCGCCCGGCGCCTCTTCGGGTCAGGACACCGCAGCCAGACCCGAGAAAGGTGGCGACCTGAAACACATCCCTATTGATCTGATCCAGCGCGGAAAATACCAGCCACGCACAGACATGCATGAAGAGGCGCTGGAAGAGCTGGCCGCCTCCATACGGGCGCAAGGCGTGATGCAGCCCATAGTTGTGCGACCCATTTCGCCATCCCGCTATGAAATCATTGCCGGTGAGAGACGCTGGCGAGCGAGTCAGCTTGCCGGACTGGACACAATTCCCGCCATTATCAAACCTGTCAGCGACGAATCCGCCATTGCGATGTCGTTGATCGAGAATATACAGCGCGAAAATCTTAACCCCATGGAAGAGGCGATTGCTCTGAAGCGCTTGCAGGATGAGTTCAAGCTCACCCAGCAGGAGGTTGCAGATGCGGTAGGCAAATCAAGAGTGACAGTCGCCAATCTGTTACGTCTGATTGGTCTAAGCCCTGATGTGCGCGTGATGTTAGAACACGGAGATCTGGAAATGGGGCATGCCAGAGCCTTGTTGTCTTTGCCGGATCAGCAGCAAAGTGAAGCCGCCAGAACCGTGGTAGGCAAGGGGCTGTCAGTTCGGCAGACAGAAGCCATGGCGCGGCGTCTGATGGCCGGGCCCACAAAAAGCGATACTGCCGAAGTAAGTGATCCCGATATTCGCAGCCTGGAAGAATCTCTGTCTGACAAGCTGGGGGCAAAAGTGCAAATTCAACATACAGCAAAGGGGGCCGGCAAGTTGACGTTGAAATACAACAGCCTGGATGAACTTGATGGAATTCTGTCACATATCAAGTAATAAATAGAATATCGAATCGCAGGTAAATGAGCCCGCACTGTTGTTGAATTGACACAATAATATCCCTATAATGCGCTGCTTTGGATGGCAACGGATGCCAACAACAGAGAGCTTTTGACAATCTTCAACTACACATGTCAAGTATAAAAGCTCCTCCCGTACATAAGGTTACAGCCGCCCAACTGATGCTCATTTTAGTCTCAGGCGCCGCGGTTTATGCGGTGCTGGGTTGGACCAGCGCGTACTCCCTTGTGATCGGTGGATTAATCTCTGCGTTACCAAATGCTTATTTTGCCCATCGAGCATTCCGTTACCGGGGTGCGCGGGCAACAGAATTAATCGTTAAAGAGTTGTACAAAGGCGAGGCGGTCAAACTGTTGCTAATGAGCGCGGGATTTGGCCTGAGTTTTTTGTTTGTGCAGCCGCTTGATGCAGCAGCATTATTTGCAGGGTTTGTTTTAGTGTACGTGGCAGGTGTGCTTGTGTTTATCCGCATAAGCAGAGCTAACCCCGGGAATCGCTAGAAAGCAGCCTGTAAAAATTAACCCGTAAAGTTGGCAAACTAACCAGTAAAATCGACTCATGGCAGATTCAAACGAAGCAGGCTACAGCCTCCCCGAATACGCAACCGCGACCGAATATATATCCCACCACATCGGTTTCCTGAGATACGGCAAGACGGCAGATGGCAGCTGGGGCTTTGCCCATTCAGCTGAGGAAGCCGCCGCTATGGGCTTCTGGTCTATTCACGTTGACTCCATGCTCATGTCCCTGTTGTTGGGCTTCATTTTCATGGGCTTGTTCTATTTCGTCAGTCGCCGGGTATCTTCCGGGGTACCCGGTGGTCTGCAGAACGCCGTAGAAATGATCGTGGAAATGGTGCAGACCAATGTCAAAAGCACCTTCTTTGCCAAGAATGATTTGATAGGTCCTCTTGCGCTCACTATATTCTGTTGGATATTCATGATGAACCTGATGGATCTGGTGCCGGTAGACTGGATTCCTCTCTTCGCCGGGTTCGTTGCCCAGGACAGCCACCTCTATTTCAAGGCTGTACCAACCACCGACGTAAATATTACCGCCGGGTTTGCCATCAGCGTTTTTATCCTGGTTATTTTCTACAGCGTGAAGATGAAAGGTTTAGGCGGGTTCCTGGGCGAGTTTGCTTTCCACCCATTCGGCAAATGGGCGCTGCCATTGAATATCATCATGGAGGTGCCGAGCTTTCTGGCCAAGCCGGTGTCTTTGGCGCTGCGACTCTACGGCAATCTGTTTGCCGGAGAAATGATATTCATGGTGATTGCGTTGATTGGTTATGCTCAACTGCCCCTGCATTTTGCCTGGGCGGTCTTCCATATTCTGATCATTACCTTGCAGGCTTACCTGTTTATGATGCTGACAATCGTCTATCTGAATCAGGCGCACACAGTTCACGAAAGCCATTAACTGTAAAATTTACCTAAACTTACTACGTACACCGATAACCTAAACTGATTTATTGTTCGACCTTTTGATAAAACTTGGAGATAAAAATGGAAACTATTCAGGCCTTTTCTGTAATCGCTGTAGCCCTCATATTTGGTTTGTGTGGCGCAGGTACTGCGGTTGCATTCGGCAACCTTGGCGGCAAGCTGATTGAAAGCTCAGCCCGTCAGCCAGAGCTTGCTCCCAAGCTGCAGGTTCAATTCTTCCTGGTTGCCGGTTTCGTGGACGTAATCTCCATCATCGGCGTGGGCGTTTCTTTCATGGTCATGTTTGCCAACCCGTTTGCTGTTTAAGCGAGCGCTTGAAAAACATTCAAGCCGGGCGAGCAACTAACGCAAAGGTGACACTATGAATTTAAATGCAACCATCATTGGGCAATCGATAGCGTTCTTTGTCTTTGTCTGGTTCTGTCTTAAGTATGTCTGGCCACCCATTATTGGTGCACTGGCTGAAAGGCAGAAAAAGATCGCAGACGGACTGGAAGCTGCCGACCGCGCGCAGCGCGATCTGGGCCTGGCACAAAACAAAGCTGCCGATGAGCTGCGCGATGCCAAGAAGCAAAGTGCTGAAATCATCGAGATGGCCAACAAGCGTGCCAGTCAGATTGTCGATGAAGCAAAAGACAAAGCTCGCGAAGAGGGCCAACGACTTATTGCAGGTGCAAAAGCAGAGATCGATATGGAACTGCAGCGCGCCAAGGAAGCATTGCGTGGTCAGGTAGCCGCCATCGCGATAGCCGGTGCCGAGAAAATTCTCGAAGCCTCTATCGATAAAGCTGCCAATGAAGAGCTTGTTAAAAAACTCGCTGCAGACCTATAGGCGACATAATCCATGGCCGAGTCAATTACATTAGCCCGACCCTACGCTAAAGCAGCCTTTGAGGCGGCAATGGCGGATAAGGATCTGGGCGCCTGGTCACAGATGCTGGGCTTGCTTGCCGCGCTGGCAGGCAACCCCAAAGTGCGCACCCAGCTTGGTTCGCCCGCATTGTCGGCGGAGCAGCAGTCCGGATTACTGATCCAGCTTAGCGGCGATGCATTGTCGTCACGGGTACAAAATCTGGTCAGACTTCTGGCAGAGAACAAGCGCCTAATCCTGCTGCCTGAGATCGCTGAGATATTTGAAACGCTGAAAGACAATCAGGAGAAGACTGTTGATGTGGAACTGTCCACAGCCTTCGAGCTGAGTAGCGATGTTGTGAAGACATTAACTCAGGCCCTGCAGACGCGCTTGAGCAGAGAGATCAATCTGCAGACAAAAGTCGACAAGCATTTGATCGGGGGCGCTGTCATTCGAGCAGGCGATACCGTTATCGACAGTTCTGTTCGAGGAAAATTGACCAAATTAGCCGAAGCAATGAATTCCTAGAAAATCTGGGAATGAGGGAATTAGCATGCAACAACTGAATCCATCTGAAATCAGTGAAATTATTAAACAGCGGATTGATAATCTCGACGTTTCCGTGCAAGCGAAAAACGAAGGCACTATCGTCAGCGTATCTGACGGTATTATCCGCATTCACGGTCTCGCTGATGTCATGTATGGCGAGATGATCGAGTTCGAAGGCGGCATCTTCGGGATGGCGCTGAACCTGGAAAGAGATTCCGTTGGTGCTGTGGTTCTGGGCGATTACAAGACACTGGCCGAAGGTCAATCCTGTCGTTGCACCAAACGCATTCTGGAAGTACCAATCGGGCCGGAACTGGAAGGTCGCGTAGTTGACGCACTGGGCAAGCCAATCGATGGCAAAGGCCCGGTCAATGCCAAATTGACTGCGCCTGTTGAAAAAGTGGCGCCTGGCGTAATCGCCCGTCAATCAGTTGATCAGCCCGTGCAGACAGGTCTTAAGGCAATCGACGCGATGGTGCCAATCGGCCGTGGCCAGCGTGAGCTGATCATCGGTGACCGTCAGGTAGGAAAAACCGCCGTCGCGGTTGACGCCATCATCAACCAGAAAGGCAAAGGCGTTAAGTGTGTGTACGTTGCCATCGGACAGAAACAGTCTTCGATCGCCAACGTGGTACACAAACTGGAAGAGCATGGCGCGATGGAATACACCATCGTAGTTGCTGCCAGCGCGTCAGATCCTGCGTCCATGCAGTTTATTGCACCGTACGCAGGCTGCTCGATGGGCGAGTACTACCGTGACCGCGGTCAGGACGCTTTGATTATTTATGACGACCTGACCAAACAAGCCTGGGCTTACCGTCAGATCTCCTTGTTGTTGCGTCGTCCTCCGGGCCGCGAAGCATACCCCGGCGATGTGTTCTATCTACACTCACGTTTGCTGGAGCGCGCCTCACGCGTGAACGCAGATTATGTTGAGAATTTCACCAAAGGCGAAGTGAAAGGCAAAACCGGTTCGTTGACCGCACTGCCAATTATTGAAACACAGGCCGGCGACGTTTCTGCATTCGTACCAACCAACGTGATCTCCATCACCGACGGTCAGATATTCCTTGAAAGCAACCTGTTCAACGCCGGCATCCGTCCTGCGATCAACGCGGGTCTGTCAGTATCGCGCGTAGGTGGCGCCGCACAAACCAAGATCATCAAGAAACTGGGCGGCGGTATTCGTATCGCGCTGGCACAGTATCGCGAACTGGCGGCGTTCGCTCAGTTTGCGTCAGACCTGGACGATGCAACTCGCGCTCAATTGGAGCACGGACAGCGTGTGACGGAACTGATGAAGCAGGGCCAGTACTCACCACTTTCTGTTGCTGAAATGGCGCTGGTGTTGTTTGCAGCCAACGAAGGTTTCCTGAAAGACGTCGAGTTGACTAAAGTTGTAGCTTTCGAGAAAGCGCTGCTGTCCTACGCGAACAGCGAGGCAACAGATCTGCTGGCGACCGTTAACGCCTCAGGCGACTACAACGATGACATCTCTTCAAAATTCAAAGCAGTGATTACAAAGTTCAAGGCAACGCAGACCTGGTAAGCGCAGGAAATTATTGAACACTGAAACACAGCGAAGAAGATACGGTGAATTATGGCTAGTGGCAAAGAGATACGAAACAAGATCTCGAGCATCAAGAATACGCAGAAGATAACCAGCGCCATGGAAATGGTTGCTGCCAGCAAAATGCGCAAAGCGCAGGAACGCATGGCAGTAGGCAAACCCTATGCCATTCGCATACGCGAAGTTATTGGACATGTAGCGAATTCAACACCAGAGTATCGACATGTTTACTTCAGCCAGCGCGAAGTAAAGCGTGTTGGCTATATTGTAGTTTCCACAGACCGTGGTCTGTGTGGTGGCTTGAACGTCAACGCATTCAAGGCGACGGTAAGAGCGATGTTGGACTGGAAAAAGCAGAATGTCAGTATCGACTTCTGTGCGGTAGGTGCCAAGGCTACCTCTTTCTTCAACAACTACGGTGGTAATGTTGTCGCAGCCGTGCGCGGCATGGGCGACGCGCCCGAGTTGGAGAACGTCATCGGTGCTGTAAAAGTGATGTTGGACAAGTTTGCCGCGGGCGAGATTGATCGGCTGTATATTGTCAGCAACACTTTCATCAACACCATGACTCAGTCACCAACCATTGCACAGCTGCTGCCATTGGAAGCTTCTCAGAACAAAGAGTTCCAGCATCACTGGGATTATATTTATGAGCCCCAGGCAGAAGAGTTGCTGAATGGTTTGCTGACTCGCTATATGGAGTCACAGGTTTATCAGGCAGTTGTTGAAAACAATGCTTGCGAACAGGCAGCGCGCATGATGGCCATGAAGAGCGCAACTGATAATGCCGGCGAATTGATCGATGATTTGCAGCTGGTTTACAACAAGGCGCGGCAGGCCTCAATCACACAGGAATTATCAGAAATTGTAGGTGGCGCAGCAGCCGTATAAGCAGCCCGCGCAACCGATTGAACTGAACACTCGAGATTTATTTAAGATTTAACTAAGGTTTAATACCAGGTTTAACAAAGAGGAACCGGACATGAGCAGCGGTCGCATCGTACAAATAATTGGTGCCGTAATCGACGTACAATTCCCACGGGAATCAGTGCCGAAAGTATATGACGCACTGGAAGTCGAAGGCAAAGGCACCACACTGGAAGTACAGCAGCAATTGGGCGACGGCGTGGTACGTACTATTGCCATGGGAAGTACCGAAGGTTTGTCACGCGGTTTGAACGTGACGGATTCCGGTGCGCCAGTATCTGTGCCTGTTGGTCTGGAAACTCTGGGCCGCATCATGGATGTACTTGGTAACCCAATCGACGAGAAAGGTCCTATCGGTGAAAAAGAGCGTATGCCAATTCACCGTAAAGCACCTGAGTATGACGAGTTGTCAGCGTCCAATGAATTGCTGGAAACGGGCATCAAGGTAATCGATTTGATCTGTCCATTTGCCAAAGGCGGCAAGGTAGGTCTGTTCGGTGGTGCCGGTGTAGGTAAAACCGTAAACATGATGGAGCTAATCAACAACATCGCCAAGGCGCACTCCGGTTTGTCCGTGTTTGCCGGTGTGGGTGAGCGTACTCGTGAAGGTAACGACTTCTATCACGAGATGCAGGAGTCTGGCGTCATCAATATCAAGAACCTTCCTGAGTCCAAAGTGGCGATGGTGTACGGCCAAATGAATGAGCCGCCCGGTAACCGTCTGCGTGTGGCGCTGACGGGTCTGACCATGGCTGAGAAATTCCGTGATGAAGGCCGTGACGTCCTGTTCTTCGTCGACAATATCTACCGTTATACATTGGCCGGTACGGAAGTATCCGCACTGTTGGGTCGTATGCCATCTGCGGTGGGATATCAGCCAACACTGGCAGAAGAGATGGGCGTGTTGCAGGAGCGTATTACCTCTACCAAGACTGGTTCGATCACATCAATTCAAGCGGTATACGTACCTGCGGACGACTTGACGGACCCATCGCCAGCCACAACGTTCGCTCACCTTGACGCAACCGTTGTATTGTCACGCTCCATCGCCGAGCTGGGTATTTACCCTGCCATCGATCCGCTGGACTCAACTTCACGTCAGTTGGATCCGCTGGTTATCGGTCAGGATCACTATGATGTGGCCCGTGGTGTTCAGTCTGTTCTGCAGCGCTATAAAGAGTTGAAGGACATTATCGCGATTCTGGGTATGGACGAGCTGTCAGAAGAAGATAAGCAGATCGTGTCCCGCGCACGTAAGATTCAGCGCTTCCTTTCACAGCCGTTCTTTGTTGCTGAAGTTTTCACCAACACGCCTGGTAAGTACGTGCCATTGAAAGACACGATTGCTGGTTTCAAAGGCATTCTGGCTGGCGACTACGACCATATTCCGGAACAGGCTTTCAACATGGTTGGCAGCATCGACGAAGCCGTGGAAAAAGCATCAAAGCTGAAATAAGCAAGCAACTAGCGGGTAATTAGGTATGGCGATGACAATGCATTGCGACATCGTAAGCGCAGAGAAGCAAATATTCTCTGGATTGGTGGAGCTGGTTGTAGCAACTGGCACTCTCGGTGACCTGGGTGTAGCACCTGGCCACGCACCACTGCTTACTGCATTGATTCCGGGCCCGGTTCGCGTCGTTCTGCGCGATGGCGCGGAAGAAGTTTATTATGTGTCCGGTGGTTTTCTGGAGGTACAAAGTGGCATTGTCACTGTGCTGGCAGACACCGCTTTGCGCGCCAGCGATGTTAGCGAGGCGGCAGCACTGGAGGCAATCGCGGACGCTGAACGTGCGATAGCGAACAAAGGCGCCGAGTTCGAATATGGTCGCGCAGCCGCGCAATTGGCGGAAGCTGCTGCACAACTACGTGCCTTGAGACAAATGAGAAAATAATTTTTACTTTGCTTTTGAAAGACTGTAAAAAGGGTAGCTCCTCGCTACCCTTTTTTTTGACCTGAAAAACAGACGGATGCCGCAATGAATCTGGAAGTTGTTGTACTTGCCGCGGGAAAAGGCACCCGCATGTATTCAGACACACCCAAGGTATTGCATAAAATTGGTGGCAAACCGATGCTGGCTCATGTCATTGATGTTGCCGCTCAGCTGCAGGCAAAAAAAACCTGGCTGGTTATTGGCTACGGCGGCGAGAAGATCAAAATGCACTTTGCAGCACAGGACGCGCTTGGCTGGGTAGAGCAAACAGAGCAGCTTGGCACTGGTCATGCCGTCATGCAGGCAATGCCCCATATCAATACGAACAGTCAGGTTCTGATTCTTTATGGTGATGTTCCTCTGTTAAGAAGAGAGACTTTGCAACAACTGCTGGGAAAGCTGGTGTCAGCACCGGTCGCCATACTGACCTTAAACACGCGTTCACCATTTGGGCTGGGGAGAATCATCCGTGATGCAAATGGCGCCGTAGTTGCTATTGTGGAAGAGAAAGATGCCAGCGCTGAACAAAAGGCCATCACTGAAATCAACAGCGGCATCATTGCCGTGACAGCAAGTCACCTGCAGCGCTGGCTATCGCAATTGACCACGAGCAATGCGCAGGGTGAATACTACCTCACAGATATCATTGCGCTGGCCAAACAGGATGGCGAGCGAATAGAAACGTTGATCACGGACGATGCGCTACAAGTGCAGGGCGTGAATAACCGTCTGCAACTTGCCGAGCTGGAGCGCTACTATCAAATACAGCGCGCGCGCAGCCTGGCATCTGATGGCGTCACTATCAGCGATCCGCAACGCCTGGATATTCGGGGAGAGCTCGCTGTCGGCAAAGATGTAGAGATTGATATCAATGTCATTCTGGAAGGAAGGATTCAGATTGGCAACCGTGTGAGCATCGGACCAAATGTCGTTATTAAGAATGCCAGCATTGGTGATGATGCAAAAATTCTGGCCAACTCCATTATTGAAGACTCACAAATAGGCGCGCAATGTTCTGTGGGCCCATTTGCCCGAATTCGACCAGGCACAGTTTTAAAAGATAAGGCAAAGGTTGGCAACTTCGTAGAGACAAAAAAAGCCACGATTGGCAAAGGCAGCAAGGTCAGCCATCTGAGTTATATCGGTGACGCCACCCTTGGTAATGATGTGAATATCGGCGCCGGCACCATCACGTGCAACTACGATGGCGTTAACAAATTTCAAACGCAGATTGAAGACGGGGTTTTTGTTGGCTCAAACACTGCGTTGGTTGCCCCGGTCAAGTTGGGGAAGAATGTGACAGTTGGCGCTGGCTCAACAATAACCGGTGACGTGCCAGACGATAACCTTGCTGTAGCAAGAGGCCGACAAAAAAATATTGAAGGTTGGAAGAAGCCAACAAAGAAGTAATCGCGCTGGAATTCAGAATCAATGAGGCAAATATGTGTGGAATAGTTGGCGGGATTGCTCAACGTGAAATATCAGGCATTCTTCTGGAAGGGCTGAAGAGGCTTGAGTATCGTGGTTATGATTCAGCGGGCATGGCGCTTATCAGTGCGCAGGATAACAAGATCGCCTGTCTGAAGACCGTGGGTAAAGTGGAGAAGCTGGAACAATCTCTGGCTCACAATCCATTAAAAGGAAGGCTGGGTATTGCGCACACACGTTGGGCAACGCATGGGGTTCCCAGCGAGATTAACGCTCACCCGCATGTGTCGGGCTCCGAGATTGCATTGGTGCACAATGGCATCATTGAAAACTACGCTCAGCTGCGCACGCAATTAAAAAAAGATGGTTACAAATTTGTATCGGAAACGGATACCGAAGTTATTGCGCATCTTGTTCATCAGGCCTGTCAGGACGGCAAGACATCGCTGCTGGATGCCGTCACACGAACCGTCAAAAAATTACATGGCGCGTATGGCTTGTGCGTCATCAGCGAAAGATATCCGGATAGGATTATCGCCGCACGCAGTGGCAGTCCGCTGGTGATTGGCGTGGGTATCGGTGAATGCTTTGTCGCATCAGATGCGTTGGCCCTTGGGCAGGTAACAGACCGCTTTATGTACTTGGAAGAGGGGGATATCGCCGAGCTGACTCTGAACAACGTCAAGATCTGGCATAACGGAAAGAAAGTAACACGGCCCATCAACCAGATCAGAAGCGAACTGGGTGAAATCGACAAGGGCGAGTACGGCCATTTCATGCTGAAAGAAATTCACGAACAGGCCAAGGTTGTGAGGAATACGCTGAGCGGCAGAATCAGCGAAACGCATATGTTGGAAGAAGCCTTTGGTGTAAAAGCCAAAGACATATTCGATAAAGTGAAGAACGTGCAGATTGTCGCTTGTGGCACCAGCTCACATGCCGGGTTGATAGCCAAGTACTGGCTGGAAGACATTGCGCGCCTGCCGTGCAATGTTGATATCGCCAGCGACTATCGTTATCGCAGAATAGTTGTGCAGGAAGGAACCTTGTTCGTTACCATCTCCCAATCGGGAGAAACGGCAGATACACTGGCGGCGTTACGTTTCGCCAAGGAAGCCAACTATGTGGGACATCTGGCCATTTGTAATGTAGCTACCAGTTCTCTGGTGCGCGAATCCGATTTCACATTATTGACGATGGCAGGGCGCGAGATAGGTGTAGCTTCAACGAAAGCGTTCACCACCCAGCTAGTCGCTTTGCTGTTGTTGACACTGGTTCTGGGCAGGCGCAATGGTCTGAGCGAAATCGCAGAAGCGCGCATCGTGAAGGATTTGCACAAGTTGCCCGATTTAATTACGAAAACGCTGGCGCTGGACAGCAAGATTCAGACATTGTCACGCAGCTTCGCGGCAAAACAGCACGCGCTTTTCCTGGGTCGCGGAATACAGTACCCGGTGGCCAAGGAAGGAGCGCTGAAACTGAAAGAGATCTCCTACATCCACGCTGAGGCTTATCCCGCCGGCGAACTTAAGCATGGGCCGTTGGCGCTGGTGGACAACAAGATGCCAGTCATCGCGGTAGCACCCAATGACGAACTGCTGGGTAAACTGAAAGCCAATCTGCAGGAAGTCAGTGCCCGAGGGGGTCAGTTGTTTGTATTTGCTGACGAGACGGCCGGCTTCGAGAACGACAAAGGCATGAAGGTGATTGATGTACCCGCGGTGCCCGAAGTGCTGGCACCGATTATATACACCATTCCCTTACAGTTGCTTTCCTATCATGTGGCCATACTTAAAGGCACGGACGTGGATCATCCGCGCAATCTCGCCAAATCAGTTACGGTGGAGTAGGCGACAGGCATAGCTCATGAGGGTTCCTGATTACTGCTACTCTCATCACTGCCCATATGCGTCATACTGCGATCGACTTCGTTTAAAGGCAGCGTTGGCAGTATGGTGCTTGGCCCGGTCAGGTTGGCCGGGCTCATGATCTGATCAATGCGCTTCTGGCTGAGCAGTTTCTCCTCCTGGATCAATTCCACCACGCTTCTGCCAGTCTCCAGTGCAATACGCGCGATGCGGGTTGCCTGCTCGTAGCCCAAGTGCGGACTGAACACCGTCACGATGCCTATGGAGTTGCGCACCAGGGCTTCGGTATGTTCCGTATTGGCTGTGATGCCACGAATACATTTCTTGGTAAGCATGTGGATGGCATTGGTGAGCATGCGCATGGAGCTCATCAGGTTGTAGATGATCACCGGCTCGAAGGCATTTAGTTGCAGCTGGCCCCCTTCAGCAGCGAAAGAGACAGTCAGATCGTTGCCGATAACCTGAAACGCCACCTGATTAACCGCTTCGGGAATAACGGGGTTCACTTTCCCGGGCATGATTGACGACCCTGGCTGCATAGGTGGCAGATTGATCTCATTGAAACCCGCTCGCGGTCCACTGGAGAGCAGGCGCAGGTCATTAGAGATCTTGGACAATTTGATAGCCAGTCGCTTCAACATGCTGGAGAACAACACAAACGCGCCGGTGTCGGAACTCGCCTCCACCAGGTTTTCTGCCAATCGGAATCGGTGGCCGCTTATGTCACTCAGATAGGAAACAGCTTTGTCAGCGTATCCCGCATGCGCATTGATGCCCGTTCCAATAGCTGTGCCGCCCAGATTGATCTCGCAAAACAGGGTCGCTAACTCCGCCAGGCGGTCAACATCTTCTTGCAGCGTAACTGCCCATCCGATGAACTCCTGTCCCATGGTCATGGGCACAGCATCCTGCAATTGCGTTCTACCCATTTTCAGGATGCCGCCGAATTCCTCGCCCTTTTCCAAGAGAGCGGCCTTCAGTTCGACCAGCGCGTTGACCAGAGGGTCATCTCCGTATATCAACGCCAACCGTACAGCGGTGGGATAAACATCGTTAGTCGATTGCGACATATTGACGTCGTTGTTGGGGTGCAGAAACTGATAATCACCTTTTTCCTTGCCCAGCAACTCCAGCGCTCTATTGGCAATAACCTCGTTGGCATTCATATTGGTTGAAGTACCCGCGCCGCCCTGAATCAAATCAACTACGAACTCGGTATGCAAGGCGCCACCCACAATTTCTATGCAGGCCCGCTCTATGGCATCCGCTTTCTTCGGCTCCAGCAGGTTGAGATCACGGTTGGCCCGCGCGGCAGCCTGCTTGACCTGGGCCAGTGCAATAATCAGTTCCGGGAAATGGCAAATGGGCACGCCGGTGAGATTGAAGTTCTCCAGAGCACGTTGGGTCTGAATGCCATAGTAGGCATTGGCGGGAACCTGGCGTTCTCCCAGCAAATCGTGTTCAGTGCGGCATTGGATGGGTGTTTCGTTTTCCATGATAGGTTCCAAATTAAGTCATGACAGTTAAAGGATTTCGAGTTCAGGTGCGCAGTGAGCGCAGACTCTTGTTGATACGTTTAAGGTGATCTTTAAGTAATGGTTTGCGATAGCGTGCCACGCCCATGGCCAGCACATCAATAACCAGCAAGTGGGCGATGCGCGAGGAAACCGGCGTGAACACATGCAGATCCTCTTCCATATTCACGTAGATAGGAATGCTGCAAAGCTTGCTCAAAGGGGTCTCCTGCGGCGCCAGACCAATGACTGTAGCGCCTGCCTCCATT
Source organism: Pseudohongiellaceae bacterium (assembly GCA_041751425.1). Classification (GTDB taxonomy): domain Bacteria; phylum Pseudomonadota; class Gammaproteobacteria; order Pseudomonadales; family Pseudohongiellaceae; genus JAVVEG01. The sequence continues at coordinate 164,547 of JBGSXL010000017.1, forward strand.
GCGAGCTTCACGCTTTGAATCAACGCTTTGGTGCGTCCGGACTGGGAAATGGCGACCACCACATCCTGCTCACTTAATGAAATTGCCGACATATGCTGAATATGCGGGTCTGTATAAGCGGCCGTCGAAAGCTGCAGACGGAAAAACTTGTGCTGCGCGTCCGCAGCCACCGAGCCGGAGGCGCCGAAGCCATAGAATTCCACCCGGTTTGCCTTGCTGATGATGTTGATCGCTTTCTTCAACACCACAGGGTCGAGCTCATCACGCACTGCCAGCAACGAGCCGATGGTGGAATCGAACACCTTGTGGCTGAGATCTGCCACAGTATCTTTGTCATCCACGGAAAATTGCGTGTAACTGGGGTTGGCGCCCATATGCTGGGCAAGTTGTAACTTGAAGGCCTGAAAACCGTCGAACTCCAGCGCACGACAAAATCGTATGACAGTGGGCTCACTCACCTCTGCGCTGGAGGCAACATCAACGATACGCATATTGATAACGCTGGCTGCATTGTCAAGAATGAAATCTGCTACCTTGCGCTCGGACTTACGCAAACTGTCGCGATGTTCCTTGATCTTGGTGATTGGATTCTGAGATTCCACAAGTGCATCCGTAGTCGATAATTTCTGGTGAACTATTCCGCTACACTTAAAATGTCAGCTGCTTTATGCTGACAGCCAATCAAGTTCATGCTGAAAGACAGACACCGCTTGCAATATAGCAGGATTATGCCGCATTTAACTACATTAAGCAGTAAACCCCTGCAGGCTCGCTTTGTTGATTCCATAGCAGAAGTGTCTGCGAAAACCTGGAACCGTTTGGTCGATAATGCCAGCCCGTTTCTTCGTCATGAGTTTTTGCTGGCGCTGGAAGCATCAGCAAGCACGACAGCGGAAACAGGCTGGCAACCTTGTCATCTACTACTCTGCATGGACGGAGGCGACGGTGCTGAAAACGTGGTTGCCGCCGTGCCCTTATTTCAAAAAACACACTCGTACGGCGAATATGTATTCGACTGGTCGTGGGCAGACGCCTACCACCGCCACGGAATTTCTTATTACCCAAAATTGATTTCCGCGGTGCCGTTTACGCCCAGTGTGGCTTCTCGCATTCTAATGGGCGATATTCACTACGAAAAAACGGCTGCTTCACAAAACAGGCTCGAAGAAATCACCCATGCAGTTGCCACAGCGATCAAGCATTATGCAAAAGAAAAAGGGCAAAGCTCCTGGCATGTACTCTTTCCCGATAGCCAACAAAGTCAGCTACTCGCGTCGCAAGGTTTATTGCAACGCTCTGCATGTCAGTTTCACTGGCGCAATCGTGGCTACCAGAACTTTGAGGATTTTCTGCAGACATTCAGTTCGCGCAAACGCAAAAATCTGCGCAAGGAGCGCGAAGCAGTTAGACAACAGGGAGTTCAGTTCGAGTATCTGCTGCCTGAAAATATCGATGAGAGGCTATGGGATCAGTTCTACCTTTTTTATCAGAGCACGTATCTTATTCGTGGTCAGCAGGGCTATCTAAGCAGAGAGTTTTTTAGTCTGGTTGCTGCGAGCATGCCGGAGAATCTCCTGTTGGTAATGGCCAAACAGAATGGGCGCTATATTGCTGGTGCGCTCAGCTTCAAAGATGACAAAAAACTGTACGGCAGATACTGGGGGTGCTTGCAGGAATTTCAGTTTCTGCATTTCGAAGCCTGTTACTACCAAGGAATCAATTACTGTATAGAGAACGGGCTAGAGAGTTTTGATTCAGGCGCTCAGGGAGAGCATAAAATACAACGTGGGTTTGAACCTGTTAAAACGTTTTCAAATCACTGGATAGCGGATGAACGTTTCGCAGATGCGATAGCAGATTTTCTGCGCCGCGAAGCTAAACACATTGATGCATACATCGAACAAACAAAAGCGTTTCTGCCATTCAAACGCAACGACAATTGATCAGCGTTTTTCCCACACCAGTAACTGATTATTCGCGGGCATTGCATTGTCTTCAATGAAATGCAGCTCCACGCCGTCCGCAATTTCAACCAGCGCCTCAAAGTCACGCACACCACTGGCCGGGTCGCGGGATTTGAGCCAGAGATCAAACTGCTCATTGCTGGGCGTGGTGAATTCACCTTCATACTTGAACGGGCCATAGACACATAATCTGCCGCCGGGTTTCAATAATCCGCCAGCGTGATGCATGAAATCCTGTGCTGCGTGCCATGGCATTATGTGCAGGCTGTTGGCAGTGAAAATATAATCCACTGCAGAGAACCCCCATTCGCTTTGTGTAACATCCAGCGCCTTCGCCAAGGGCAGATTGCTCAGTTGCGTGGCAGCGATACGCAGATTCAAACTGTCGACATTGGCGGGGATGTCCGTAGATTGCCAGTGCAAATGCGGCATATTCTGAGCAAAGTACACGGCATGCTGTCCGGTGCCGCCGGCAATTTCCAATACCGAACTTAATGAATTACTCGCTGCAGCAAGCAGATGCCTGCGCAGCACACAAAGAATTGGGTCTTTATTGTTTTCACAGGAAGGCGCAAAAGGAAGGTCGGTGGGGCTCATGTGTTTAACCCAGGGCCTTGCGCAGAAACACCGGCGCTTTTTCCGTGGAATCCTTCGCGCTGTAGCGATAACCATCAAGGTCAAAGCGCTGCAAATCGGTGTGGTCGGTTATTCGGTTCCTGATCACAAACGCTGTCATCATGCCGCGCGCCTTCTTGGCGAAAAAACTGATGACCTTGTACTGTCCGTTTTTGAAATCCCTGAACACCGGATTAATGACATCGGCTGTGAGGGCCTTTTCTTTAACAGCGCGGAAGTATTCGTTGGACGCCAGATTCACCAGCAGTCCCGATTTCTGTTGCTTCAATGCAGCGTTCAGTTGCCGGGTTATTCTGTCTCCCCAAAACGCATACAAATTATCTGTATCGCCATGTCGCAAACGGGCTCCCATCTCCAGACGATAAGCCTGCATCAGATCCAAAGGCTTGAGCAGGCCATACAGGCCGGAAAGGATACGCACGTGCTGATTAGCGAAAACCACATCAGTGGCGCTCAGCTTTCTTGCTTCCAGCCCCACATAAACATCGCCGGTAAAGGCGTACAGGGCGGGCTTTGCATTATCGCTGTCAAACGGTGCGCGCCAATTGGCATTCCGGCGGAAGTTGAGTTCACCCAGCGCGGGGCTGATGTGCATCAGCTCGCTCAGATCTTCGGGGGAGAGCTTCCGCAAAGTTTTAATCAGCCGTTTTGATTCTTGCAACAGGGAGGGTTGGGTGAACTGGCGGTTCTCAACAGCGACCGGCAGGGGGGTAGCAAAATCGAGCGTCTTGGCAGGGGAGAGCACAACCAGCATGTAAACCTCAAATCGGGGCGATCAAACGTTGTCGGCGAAATCCAGCCACCAATTCAATGGTGTTGTTCCGTCCTGGGGGTCATAAACATTGCCATAGTACCAGACCAGCCCCGGGAATTGGCCGACCGCTTTGTCCAACAACAACTCTATTTGCTGAAAACCAATGGACACATGAATCGAATAAATCAGCAGACCCACGCTGTGCTGCTCCAGACTCCCATCAATCAACTCGAACTCAGGAGTGAGAAACTGCTCGGCGGCGTCTATGTTATGCTTGCGAAAAATTCGGATGGTCAGGTGACCGCTGCGTTTGAGCAGCTCACAACCCTGCGCAGTTCTGGCAGGAAAGCGAATAGTGTCGCCGCGCGCAAGCCCGCGCACGAAAGCAGGGGCCTGCAGGATGCGATACTCACCTTGCTTGCCCTCTACAGGGCTGACCTTGATCTGCTCAAGCACAGGCTCGCCTTCGGCATTCAGTCCGGCGACTAGAGGTATGTGCTGGGTTTCCAAGGTTAACTCGCTATTTGATTCCATAACGTGTTGAGCTCCATAAGTAACTGGTTTCCACAATAATTGTGACTCCATGCGCAGGGTGCACAACTTGAGGCTCACCACAGATTTTTATTACACGCATGGAGATTATCCGGGATGCTGGAACAATTAAAGCGCTTAGCGGACAAATTGCGCGTATTAAGAGCGCCCGCGTTGTTTTTGTCACTGCTTACGCTACTGGCACTTGCCTGGATTGTCATAAACTCCAACTCGCAGGAGGATGACATTTATCTGATTCCCGTGTTGGTGCTGTTCATCTGGTCATTGCTGGCGTTTTCTTTCCTTAGTCTTTTCGCACATATACCGCAGCACGCCGAGGAAAAGAGCAGTCGTTTGGAAAAAATGATTACAGGCTTGCAACGCGGTTTCTATTATCTGTTTGCCATAGCGCTGATATTGGTGACCAATGCGCTAATACTTACCAGCGTGCAATTATTTGGTGCGTGGATGCGCATGTACTGATGTCAACAAGTCGCGTTGACAAGTGTGTTAATGTAGCAAGCGACCCCACACAAATTACCCACACGCGGCGCGTAGCACACGGGAAAGGAAAGCGAATGAGCCTGATAGATGATGATATGGATCTGGAGCCGACCCCGGTTGGTGATCTGGCATTGCAAACGTTGGCCATGCCCCGGGATACGAATGCCAACGGTGACATCTTCGGTGGCTGGCTGGTATCACAAATGGACCTTGCTGCAGGTATCGCCACCAAGAAAGTAACCAAAGGTCGCTCTGCTACGGTATCCATTAAGAATGTAACTTTTTTGGCGCCGGTCAGCGTCGGTTCTGTGGTTAGTTGTTACGCGGAAATTCTGGAGATCGGGCGCAGCTCCATGCATATCAATATTGAGGTATGGATCTCCAATTCACTTACGCCAAATGGTCAGCAAAAAGTTGCCGAAGGTTTGTTTGTCTTTGTCGCTATTGATGATAGTGGCCGCACGCGCAGAATTGGGCCAGTAGATATCAAGAAGAAATAAAAGCAGAACGAACAACAGAAAGGGAAGCAACAAATGCACGCAAGCAAAAAACAATTGGAAGCAACATTGCCGCATATTCAGGCAGCGCCAACTGATGCAGGACCCGTTGAATTGATAGTCTGTCGTCCTGCAAATAATCAACGCAAGGTGCTCACCGAGGCGCTTCTCGATCCCGAAACAGGCTTGCAGGGTGACAACTGGTTGCAGCGCGGAGACCCTTCAGCGACAAATCAAACTGCATATCGAAACATGCAGATCAATATTATGAGTGCGCGCGCGGCAGCAGCTATTGCGCAGAATAAATCGCGCTGGTCATTGGCAGGTGATCAGTTCTTTATCGACATGGATTTGAGCGAGAACAATTTGCCGCCGGGCGCAAGACTCGCCATTGGCACAGCCATTCTGGAAATTACCGCGGAGCCACATTTGGGATGCAGGAAGTTCTCCGATCACTTCGGTAAGGACGCGGTAATGTTTGTTAATTCGGATATAGGTAAAGCGCTGCACCTGCGCGGATTGAATGCGAAAATTGTGAAGAGTGGTATGGTCGTAACCGGTGATATGGCGCGCAAGTTGTAGTTGTCAAAATCGCAAAAGATATAAAAATTAAAAGGAGTCAGCGGGCGCTCAAACAACACTATGCAGGAACTAAGAACATGTCAGGAGCAGCTTATGAAAGGCAGTTGTCTGTGCAAGGCTATCGCTTACGAGATTGACAGTATTGATTTTCCAATTAGTCACTGCCACTGCATCACATGCCAGAAAGCACATTCAGCAGCATTCGCCACAACAGCTAGAGTCATGCGAGAGAATTTCCGCTGGTTGCAGGGTGAGAAAAAAGTGGCAACATATGAGTCATCACCAGGCAAGCTGCGTCATTTCTGTCCGGCATGCGGTTCGCATCTGGTGGCTGAGCGCGTTGACATGGCTTATGTGATAGTGCGTGTTGCCACACTGGATGATGATCCCGGCATGGTTCCGGAGTTGCATATCTGGACAGCGCACGATCGGCCCTGGCTGGCGCACAAGAATCTAGATGAACATGAGGAATGGCAGCCGGGACGAACGGTTTAACAAATAGCAACGGTCATCAGTAAAATAGAATTCCATTTTGGAATGTGACAAGGTGAAGTATGGTTTCAATATCTTCGTTGCATGGCAGCGTAAATTCAAAACTAACATTGCTGCTTATAGTCGTGCTGGGTTTGACGGCGCTACCCTCGTCAGCGCAAGAATCGACTGCGCAGAGTCCCAGCATTGAAAGTAGTCTCGATCAGGCATGGGACGCCATCGAGACACTGGATGCGTTAGCAGTTACCTGTCAGGTCAATTTGGAACCACAAGATTCTGAAAATCTTCCTGGGGCAGAGTGTCGCGATTTCATGGCGCAAATGCATGGACCTGCTTTCCAGAGTTACCGATCGCATTGTGATGCCGTACTTGTCTGGCGCGACGCGCAGATTGCACAACGTTTCGCACAAACTACCGATGAGAACACAAACGATGTTCAACAGAGCAATGCGCTGTTGGATAATATGATGCGCGCGGAGTACGTGTGTGGGGTCGATGCGTTGGCCAGACGCAGTGAACATATTATTCCCGTTTACCAGTCTATCGATGGCGTTCAACAACAATACAGTGATGGCAGACAGCATCTTCTGAACAGGATACAGGATTTGCAGTTTCAACAACGCGAAACAGCGGAGCGGCAAAGAGCATTGCGCGCAATGGAGGATTCGCGAACGCGACAAGACAGGTTGACAGGAGAGCTTTTTGATCGTCAGACACTGGAATTATTGCGACAACAATTACGGCAGGAACAACTAAGACCAAATCCTTGAATAAGGTTCAACTTCGCGCATCAATCAAGCAACCACTTCCAGCCGCGCAAACGACAGCACCAGCCACTTGCTGCCCGCTTCCTTGAAATTTACCTGCACGCGCGCATTCGGTCCGCTGCCCTCATAATTAAGCACAACTCCTTCGCCGAACTTGCCATGCCGTACACGCTGCCCCAGTGAGATTTCTGTTTCAGGAACCTGTGCGCCAGACATAACATGTTTATTGTTAGACATGGTACCTGTTGAGCCACTTGAGTTACGACCATAAGCGGCATTATTACCATAACCGAATGGACGGCTGACAGTGGACTTCAAACGTACCTGCTCAATCAACTCCTGCGGAATCTCGCGAATGAATCGCGAAGGCCGGGTCAAATTCACTTCGCCATGCAGGCGTCGTGACTCGGCATAGGTAATAGTCAGTTTCTTCATTGCACGAGTGATGCCCACATAGCAAAGGCGCCGCTCTTCCTCCAGGCCGCTGAGATTTTCCATCGACATCTTGTGAGGGAACAATCCTTCTTCCATGCCGGCAAGAAACACCATTGGGAACTCCAGCCCCTTGGCCGAGTGCAGCGTCATCAACTGCACCGCATCTTCAGATTCCGCTGCCTGCGCATCGCCGGCATCCAGCGCGGCCTGATCCAGAAACGCTGCGAGCACATCGGCTTCCGTGAACTCTTCGTCACCCGCAAACTCTTCCGCGAAGCTGCTGGTTGCGTTCACCAGCTCCTCCAGGTTCTCGATGCGGCCCTGAGCTTTCTCGCCGCCTTCTTTCTGATGGTGTTGCACCAGGCCACTGCGCTCAACCACCATCGCAACTTTCTTGTCCAGCGACAAGGCATCACTGTCACTTTGCAAACCATTAATCAGGCGCATGAAGTTTTGTACGGCAGCTATTGCGCGTGCGGGCAGCACATTGTGCGTCACACATTGCTGACAGGCAGCCCACAATGAAATATCGCTGCTGCGGGCGATGTCGCGGATCATGTCCAGCGTGCGACCACCTATGCCACGCGTTGGCACATTGATGACGCGCTCCATTGCGGTATCATCGTTGCGGTTCATCAACAAGCGCAGATAAGCCAGCGCATTGCGAATCTCCAGCCGCTCGTAAAAGCGATGGCCGCCATAAATACGATAAGGCATCGCAACGCGCAACAGCGCATCTTCCAGTTCGCGTGACTGGGCATTAGAACGATACAGAATGGCGGCGTCAGATAAGCGATTGCCTGTGTTCAACCAGTCCTGTAAACGGTCTACGATAAAACGCGCTTCGTCCTGTTCATTGAATGCCTCGTACAGGGAAATAGCTTCGCCCTCGGCATCCTCTGTCCATAACTCTTTGCCCAGTCTGCCCTGATTGTTGTTGATCAGTTTGTTGGCGGCTTTCAAAATGGTAGACGTGGAACGGTAATTCTGTTCCAGGCGAATCGTGTCGGCTCCGGGGAAGTCCTTGTTGAACTGTTGAATGTTTTCAATCTTGGCGCCGCGCCAGCCATAGATAGACTGATCATCATCGCCCACCACCATCAGGAAATTTTCCTTACCTGCCAATACGCGCAACCAGGCGTACTGAATAGCATTGGTGTCCTGAAACTCATCCACCAGAATATGCTTAAATCTTTTCTGGTAGTGCTGCAGAATCTGCGGAGAGTTCAACCACAGCTCGTGCGCACGTAACAGAATCTCGCCGAAGTCGACCATGCCGCCCCTGTTGCACGCATCCTCATAAGCGAGGTAAACGGTAATCATCGTGCGCGTGTATTCATCACCAAAATGTTCTATGCCGGCGGCGCGTCTGCCTTCATCTTTTTGCGAATTGATGTACCACTGAATCTGGCGAGGCGGCCAGCGCTCTTCATCGATGTTGAGATTTTTACAGAGCCGTTTTATCAGGCGCAGCTGATCGTCGCTGTCCAGGATATGAAAGTTTTCCTGAAGCCCGGCTTCTTTCCAGTGCGCACGTAATAGCCGATGCGCCAAACCATGAAATGTTCCTACCCACATGCCACCGGTAGGTTGGTGCAATAATTCTTCAATGCGGTTGCGCATCTCCCTGGCAGCCTTGTTCGTGAACGTCACAGAGAGTATGCCGAACGGTGAAATGCCTTCAGTCTGCATCAACCACGCAATGCGATGCACCAGGACCCGGGTCTTGCCACTGCCTGCGCCGGCCAGTACCAATAAATTATTGGCAGGCGCTGCAACGGCTTGACGCTGGGGATCATTAAGGGAATCAAGAATGTAGGAAACGTCCATTGAGCTCTTCAGTCACAGTTCAATCGGGCTGTCATTTTCAGATGTCGGCGCAGGTGTCAGCAATGGTATCACCAATGCCGACAAGCAGGGGACCGTTGGGGTGAATTGCGGCATTTCGAGCGAAAGTTCGCTTTTGTCGCCAACAGTAACTTGCTAATATGCGCCTTCTTTATTTCCCAGGAGCACACCATGTCTGCCAATTCAGACAACGCCAAATTCAATTGGCAAGATCCATTCCTCATGGATGAGATGTTAAGCGAAGAAGAACGCATGGTTCGCGATACCGCTCGCCAGTATGCGCAGGAAAAATTATTACCTCGTGTTCGTGATGCGTATCGCAAGGAATACACAGACCCGGCTATCTTTCGGGAAATGGGTGAACTGGGTTTGCTGGGTTCCGCACTGCATGGTTATGGTTGTGCCGGTGTTAATTACGTCAGCTATGGTCTGATTGCGCGCGAGATAGAAGCGGTGGATTCAGGATATCGCTCCATGCTCAGCGTGCAATCCAGTCTGGTCATGCATCCTATATACGCTTATGGCACTGAGGAGCAGAAGCAGAAGTATCTGCCCAAACTGGCTACCGGCGAATGGATTGGTTGTTTCGGCCTGACCGAACCTGATTACGGTTCCGACCCGGCTGGTATGCTGACACGCGCCCGTAAGGTGGATGGCGGCTACAGCATGAGTGGTGCCAAGAATTGGATCAGCAACTCCCCCATTGCCGATGTCTTTGTCGTCTGGGGAAAAACCGACGATGGCCTGATACGTGGTTTTGTCTTGGAAAAGGGCATGAAAGGCCTGTCCGCGCCCAAGATTGAGGGTAAATTGGCGTTACGTGCTTCTATCACCGGCGAAATCGTCATGGATGAAGTGTTTGTTCCCGAGGAAAACCTGCTGCCTGGCGTGCATGGCCTGAAGGGTCCGTTTGGTTGTCTGAACTCGGCGCGTCTGGGCATAGCCTGGGGCGCATTGGGTGCTGCCGAAACCTGCTGGCACACAGCGTTGCAATACACGCTGGACCGCAAGCAGTTCGACCGTCCGCTGGCGGCAAACCAATTGATTCAGAAAAAACTGGCTGTGATGCAGACGGATATCTCCATCGGATTGCTGGCCTGTTTGCAGGGTACCCGTCTGCGTGATGAAGGCAAACTGGCACCGCCACTGATTTCCCTGCTTAAGCGCAATTCCTGCCTGAAAGCACTGGACGTGGCGCGTGAAGCACGCGATATGCTGGGAGGCAATGGCATCTCTGACGAGTATCCGGTAATGCGTCATGCGCAGAATCTGGAAGTGGTCAATACCTACGAAGGTACGCAGGATATTCACGCGTTGATCCTGGGTCGGGCACAGACCGGTATCCAGGCGTTCAGCTAAGCCGCTTAAGCGTGCTGAATGCGTGATAAATCATCACAAAATTGATCAATAAGTAGCCGTACTGAAACAGGTTTCTGTGTTAAAGCAGAAGCCTGTTTTCCTATAAAAACCCTATATCCGTAAACAATCCGCAAATTCTCTGCAAAACCTTCGCTTAATCTCTTGAATGAGTTCATTTTTCTACCTCCAACCTATTCCAATATACGGTTTCCCGAGTCTATAATGCCGCATGGTTCAAAATGTGACATTTCGTCATATGCAAGAACCAAGCAACACGCTGCAATCTTTGGGCCTTAGGCTTTATCGATTAGCAGAAGGGCATCCGCCCGATCCGACTAACTATCAGTCGGCTTGTGAGAACTATAATTTAAGGGACCCACACTAATGGCTACAAATAACAACTTAAGACGTGCGATAAAAATTGCACTGGTTACCGGCGCCTATTCGGTCGGAGCTGGTGTAATGGGATCTGCCTACGCGCAGCAACCCGCAGCTAATCAAGTGGAAGAAATTACCGTAACGGGCAGCCGCATTGTCCGTCAGGATTACAACTCAACCAGTCCGGTATTTACTCTGGACTCCAGCGCAATCCGCGACGCGGGCACCATGCAGATCGAACAGGTTCTGAATGAACTGCCACAACTGGTACCTTCAATCACAACTACTTCCAACAACCCATCCAATGGTGGCCAGGCGAACATTAACCTGCGCGGCCTCGGAACCGGCCGTACTCTGGTTCTGATGGACGGTGCGCGTATTCAACCTTCTAACGTAAGTGGCGTGATCGACCTGAACACAATTCCGTCAGCGCTGATTCAAAGCGTGGAAATTGTAAGTGGCGGCGGTTCTGCGATTTACGGTTCTGATGCGATTTCTGGTGTGGTAAACATCAAGATGCGTCGTGACTTCGAAGGCGTTCAGGTCAGCGGTATGACCGGACGCACAGCAGAAGGCGACGGCGACCAGAATAACATCAGCCTGGTAATGGGTGGCAATTTCGACGATAACCGTGGTAACGCGGTATTGTTTGTCAGCTACGACGATCGTGATGGCGTATTTGCCGGAGACCGTAAGTTCTCCCAGGTAGCACTGGGACCAGCTCTGACGCCACTGGGCTCAGCTGCGATTCCTGATGGCTATTATGTTGCGTCAGGCAATAACCCAGCCACTCAGGCTTCCTATGATGCCGCATTCGGACCAGGCGCTGTAGCCAGTTCAGGGTGGATTGGTTTCAACGCTGATGGCTCACTCTTCTCCCGTATAGGTACGGTGGGTTACACAGGTGATAAAACTGACATCGGTTTCAACCCGAACGTTTTCACCTACAATTATGCGCCGGTAAACTACCTGCAATTGCCACTCGAGCGTCGTCAATTGGCGGCGATGGCGCATTACAACCTGACCGACAATCTAGAAGTCTATACAAGAATGTCGGTGACAAGCTACTCGGCCTCACAAGAGCTGGCAGCAACGCCTGTCACTTCTGGTGTTGGTTCCACAGTCTCAGCCAGCAACCCGTTTATTCCAGCCCCTCTGGCTAATATACTTGCATCAAGAACCAATCCGACGGCGCCGTTTACGTTCTTCAAGCGCACCATCGAAATTGGTCCACGTAGAAGCGTCAACGATTACGACGTGGCACAAATTACTGTGGGTACCCGTGGCGACCTGGAACTGGGCGATTACACCTGGAACTGGGATGTGTTCGGTAGCTGGGGTCGTACTCAACGTACTGAAGTACAAACCGGTAACGTATCCCGTTCCAAGCTGCAGTCTGCTTACAATGCAACAGCAGCAAATCCTGACCCGCTGGGCTGTGGTGGCTTGAACCCGTTCGGCCTGAATCGTATTTCTGCTCCTTGTGCGCAAGCTATTGCCGTGCAGGCGCAAAACACCACGATTCTGGAAAACAAGTTCGCAGCAGCCAGCTTCACCGGTGGTGTGCTCGAGTTGCCAGCCGGTACATTGATGGCAGCGTTTGGTGCTGAATACCGCGACAGTGAAGCGGAATTCCGTCCTGACCAGTTCCTGTCCAGCGGCGACGTGGTAGGCTTCAACGCCGGCCAGCCGATCACTGGCGGCATTGATGTCACCGAATACTTCGTTGAGGTTTCTGTGCCATTACTGGCTGAAATGCCTGGTATTGACTACCTGGGTCTGGATGCCGCGTATCGATACTCGGATTACAACCTGGCAGGTGGTGTAGAGACCTACATGGCTGGCCTGCAGTATGAGCCATTTGAGCAATTGATGTTCCGCGCCTCCTATAACCGCGCGATTGCAGCCCCAAGCGTGAGCCAGTTGTTTGCTCCGCAAACTGAGGGCTTCCCAGCCTATACAGATCCGTGCTGGAATGGCAGCGCCGAGCGTACCGGCCCCAATGCATCACAAGTCAATGCATTGTGTGCGGCGCAAGGTGCACCTGCCAACTTCCCACAGGGTAACTCCCAGGTACGTGCGCTGGTTGGTGGTAACGTGAATCTGGCACCAGAAATCGCGGATACCTACACGTTCGGCGCCGTTTGGTCGCCTGAAGTTGCAGGCGACACGTTGCGCCTGGCAGTTGACTGGTTCCGCTACGAGATCGAAGAGCGTATCGGCAGTGTTGGCGCCGCTTCAATCGTTTCCCGTTGCTTCAATGGCCAGAATGCCAACCCAAGTTACAGCTTGAGCAATCAGTGGTGTGGCTTCTTTGAGCGTAGCTCTGGTGGTGTTGCTGAGAACGTGCGTGCGAACGCGCAGAATCTGGGCACCATGAATGTAGAAGGTATCGACCTGCAGTCAGACTACGGCTTCGATTTAGGACCAGGCCGCATCAATACCAGTCTGGCAATGACCTACCTGATGGAATGGCAGCAACAGGAAGATCCTGCTGCTCCTTTGACGGATCAGGCTGGTACTATCGGTGAGATCTTCGGCGAAACTTTCCCTGAGTGGAAAGGCCGCTTGTCAGTGGGCTATGCCTTCAGCGATTACAACCTACAATGGACGATGAACTATGTCGATGGCATGAAAGTTGTAAACAGCAATGCGGCACGTACAGATGTTGTGAACGGCCTGGCACCTAAAGTCAGCAGTTATACGCTGCATCGTTTGACTGGTAGCTGGAATCCACGTCAGGTTGATGGCCTCAGTTTGACACTGGGCGTTGCCAACTTGCTCGATGAAGAGCCGCCAATCTTCACGACTGACGGTGGTGCTGGTGTTCAGTCGAACACTGATCCATCAACGTACGATGTACTGGGAAGAAGATACTTCCTGCAAGCTACGTACTCGTTCTGATGAAACAAAGGCCGCCGCTTCGCAAGGAGCGGCGGCTTTTTTTATTCCCGAAAAAGAAGAAGAACTGACTTGAAAAAAACACCCTTACAAATATTTCCACTCTTCGCAGCGCCAGTTGCCACACGCACACTGGAAGGCGCTGACGCTTTAAATGCCGAGTTAGAAAAACTGGTATTGGCGCGTGAGAATCAGCAATATCGCAATCCGCACCCGACGCATATAGAGCAGCGGGAAGTATTCGAAAGCAACTTTGATATGTTCCGCTGGCCGGAACCCTGTGTACAAACACTGCGCGGCTTCATGCTGGAATCTATTGGAGAGGTTGTGGCTGATCTCAATGGCTACACATCGGAAGAGATGGCAAAGCTGCAGTTACATAATCACACGTGGTTTCATGTCACCCGGCACGGAGGCTCCTTCGTTGCACACAATCATCCCATGGCCTCGTGGTCTGCGGTGTATTGCGTGCGGGCAGGAGAACAGGTTGCAGATAGACGTGATAGCGGTGTGTTGAGATTCATGGATCATCGGCCAGGCTCAAATATGTTTCTTGATCCAGGCAATGTCCGCGTTCGTGTGCCATTTAATTTTGGGCATTACTCCATGCGACTCGCTGCGGGTCAGATAATCATATTCCCGTCGTATTTGGTGCACGAAGTGGCGACTTTCCTGGGCAATGATTTACGCATTACTATTGCCAGCAACTGCTGGTTCACTTTACGCGCTTAAGATCGACAATCCACCCCAACAAATCTTTTTTAGCGGAACGCAAAACTTTTGCGGGTTTCGCTTTCAAACCATGCGTTGCCGCATCTTTGCGTAAACTATTGATTGCATCGCGAGTGCACGCCGCCTTCAGCATCGATTGCAAACGTGCCAGGTGTGTTCCCATTTCCTGCTCCAACACGTCAAGCCTGTTCATGGCATTGCCAGCACCAATGCTGGGTGTTTGTTGCATGGTACGGGCTACCTGAATAGCGATACCTTCTGCGAAATTTGCGTGGGGTCTGCTATGAGCATAGTGACGCACGCGCTCCAGTAACTTTTCAATCTCCTTCATGTGCTTGCGCGATTCCGGGTCTATCATCACAACCTGCGGATTCTGTTTCTGCGCTTCGGCATTGATCACGCGTTGCAGCAGGCGACGGCAGGCAGCAAGCAGCGGAGCTTCTTTGCGAAGGAACTCGAACACCTTGATCTCAGCTTGCGTAGTTTTCACTGCTTCCGAATCTGCATGGTGAATAATAAAACTGGCCACACCTTCCGGCTTCAAAACGCGAGCGATTTCCTTAAGGCTGTCATTCACGCGAGTGTATTCAATAGCATATTGACTACTGACCGCATCGAAACACGCGTCCGGATATCCGGTATTCTCACTGTGGGTCAGGCCGCGAAAAACGACACCTCCCATCGCTATCTTGTGTTGCGCTGCGGCTGCTGCAGGATGGATAACGGCTGAGTCGATTCCTTCGATATGAAAGTGGCGGCCCGAAGACTGTGCAACCTCGCAGGCAAGAAAGGCGACTGCACCATTACCTGTGCCGATATCCAGGATGCGCGCCTTATCTGGCAGGGTGCCGAAAAATGTCTGCCAGTGCAGGCCGATATTGTCACCGTAGTTACCAATGAAAGCACCGGGGCAGGAATGCAGTGCGCCTTTCTCCCAATAGCGACTCCAGGAGACATCCTCAGGCGTTAGAGATATTTGTTGTACTTGTTCGCTCAATTTTTCAGTCCTTTCTCCGACTTACTCATAAGTCTTTTCGTGTCATTTTTTAGGACAGTAGCGGTGTAACACCGCACTGTCAAACAGGAATGCTGCGTGTGTACAAGTCAACCAAGCAATATGCCGATAAACACAGCAAGCCCTACCCAATGGTTGTTCAGGAACGCCTGGAAACATCCATCAACATCGCGATCCTTGATCAACAATTGCTGGTACGCCAGTAGCCCGGCCGCCACGAGCAGGCTTACGTAAAACCAGGCGCCTAATCCAAACTGCAGGCCTGCCAACAGTAGAGCCAACAAGAACATGACCTGCAAGGTGCCGATTATCACCTTATCAGCTTCACCAAACAAAATGGCCGTCGACTTCACGCCAATCTGCAGATCGTATTCGCGGTCGACCATTGCGTATTCCGTGTCGTAGGCAACCGTCCACAGGCAGTTGGCCACAAACAGCAACCAGGCGGCGGGAGGAATCGCGCCTGTCTGGGCGCTGAAAGCCATCAGTATGCCCCATGAAAACGCTATGCCCAATACGACCTGTGGCAAATGCGTATAGCGCTTCATGAAGGGATAAGTGGCTGCAACTATTACCGCGCCAACAGCTAACAGAATTGTGAAGCGATTGGTGAAAAGAAGCAGCAGGAAACTCAGCAGGCACAATGTCAAAAAAGTCAGCATGGCCTCGCGACGCGAAACCGTTCCCGCAATAATGGGTCTGTTGCGCGTTCGCAATACTGAGCCGTCAATGCCGCTATCGGCAAAATCATTTATGCAGCACCCCGCTGAACGCATCAACAAAGTGCCAAGCGCAAAAATAAACAGTAGATGCCAGTCAGGGAAACCTTTAGCTGCCAGCCAAAGAGCCCCAAGCGTTGGCCAGAGTAATAACAGGGTTCCAATTGGTTTATTGAAACGAGTCAATTGAATAAAAGCAGGAAGGCGTACCCAGAACACGGGGTAACGAATCCTGATCCAATCTGCGGCACGCTGCAGGTGCGGTGTCAGATAAGTTGCTTTCAATGTTTTAACCCGGCGGTCAAGCTGGGCAAAAAGAGGGTGCATGCCGGTTTTCCGTTACAGCGTCCGTAAAATCGCAAGTTGGCTTCATTTGCCGCGTAATGCATCACATATTTGCCCGCTCAATGGCGGTATGATTGCGCGGTAATATCATGGCGCTTAGCAAAGCGCATTACAACAGGGAGATACGCAATGAATAAACCGGAATTGGCAGCAGCAGTAGCCGCACAGGCAGGTATGACTCGCAGTGCGGCAAGTGAAGTTATCACCGTGGTGATGGACGAAATTACGCGAGCCCTGGTGAAAGGTGAACGTGTGACACTAGCCGGCCTGGGTACATTCAATCCCAGCAAGCGTGCTGCGCGCACAGGTGTAAATCCACGCACCGGCGCGCCTATTGCGATTGCCGCCAGCAAAGGCGTCGGCTTTAAGGCAGGGAAGGCGCTGAAGGATGCGGTAGGGTAAAAGAGGGGGAAGAAGCGATTCAAACATTTGCGTAATTTTCCCGGTCGCCTAGCCAACGCTGAATCAAAGGCCCCACGTGACCGGGATAATCTTTCTGAATGACTTCAGCTGCAAACTTGACCTGTTCCAGCAAACTGGCGTCTCGAATCAGATCGGCAACCCGAAAGCTCATCAGACCGGTCTGCTGCGTGCCCAACACCTGGCCTGGGCCGCGAATCTCCAGATCGCGCTCGGCGATATAAAAACCGTCATTGCTATCACGCATGATGCCCAGACGTTGTTTCCCGATTTCGGACAAGGGATTCTGGTATAGCAGCAGACAATGGCTGGCAACGCTGCCACGACCTACGCGACCTCGCAGCTGGTGCAGTTGTGCCAAGCCAAGACGTTCCGGGTTTTCGATCACCATCAAACTGGCGTTCGGCACATCAACGCCAACTTCAATAACTGTCGTGGCCACCAACAACTGAAATTCGCCCCGTTTGAACGCGGCCATAATGTTTGTTTTATCGGCAGCTTTCATGCGGCCATGTAATAACGCTATCTGCAGGTCGGGCAATTTTTGCTGCAGGCTTGCCGCTGTTACTTCCGCTGCCTGACACTGTAAGGCCTCGGACTCTTCGATGAGCGTGCAAACCCAATAAACCTGACTGCCTTTTCTGCAGGCGTTGTGAATACGGTCGATAACTTCATCGCGCCGGGTATTGGCAACTATTACTGTGTTAACCGGCGTGCGGCCGGGTGGCAGTTCATCTATTACGCTGCAGTCCAGGTCTGCATAAGCGCTCATTGCCAACGTGCGTGGTATTGGTGTCGCCGTCATCACCAGTTGGTGCGGAATATTCTGGCTGCTGGCACCTTTCTCGCGCAATGCCAGGCGTTGATGCACACCGAAACGGTGCTGTTCATCGATGATGATCAGTCCCAGTCTTGCGAACTGCACACCTTCCTGGAACAGAGCGTGCGTACCTACCACAACGTGCGCTGATCCATCGCGCAATATTTGCATTTGCTCTTCGCGTTTTTTGCCTTTCAGTTTCCCGCTTAACCAGCCCACCGACAGTCCGAGAGGCTGCAACCACTGCAGGAAATTCAGATAATGTTGTTCCGCCAGTATTTCGGTAGGCGCCATGATGGCAGCCTGAAAACCATTTTCAACTGCCTGCAATGCAGCCATTGCGGCGACTACAGTTTTTCCGGAGCCCACATCGCCCTGCAATAAGCGCAACATGGGTTTACCTGTGCTGAGGTCGGCTGTAATTTCCTGCAATACTTTTAGTTGTGCTTTTGTCAGCGCAAACGGCAGGCTGGCAAGAAAAGCCTGAGGAAGCTTCTGCCGCGCTGTCAGTTTAGGTGCCTGTAATTGCTCAGCCTGCAAACGCAGACGCCGCAGGCAAAGACGATGGCTCAGCAACTCTTCAAATGCCAGGCGTTGTTGGGCAGGGTGGCGTCCTTCTTCGAGCAATTCAATGGCAGTATCCGGCGGCGGTCGATGCAGAAACAGCAATGCTTTTCTAAGCGAGACAAAGCGCAGTTGTTGGCGCAGAATTGCAGGAATCCAGTCGTGCAAATCATCGCCGTCAACCTGCGCTATCGGTGTCGAGTGGGCGTTCACTTCTGGCCTGTCCTGCAGTAAGTCTAACGCTTGCTGTAGAATACTGCGCAGCCGCACCTGTTGCAAACCTTCGGTGGCGGGGTAGATTGGCGTCAGGTGTTCCGCGATAGCAGAATTGATATCGTTGGATCGAAACTGATACTCGGGGTGGTAAAGCTCGAAGCCGGTTTTGCCGTGTCGCACTTCGCCATAGCAGCGCAGTTTCACGCCGGGTTGCAGCGCATTTTTTTGGGCGGCACTGAAATGAAAGAAGCGCAGGGTGATTATGCCAGTGCCATCCTTGATGCGGCACAACATACTGCGGCGCCGACCGAAACTTACCTCACAACTGAGCACCTCACCTTCCAGCATAACATCTGCGCCCAACCGCGTTGCCCCAATGGGTGTTAAGCGCGTTCGGTCCTGATAACGCAAAGGCAAATGGAACAGCAGATCCTGGACAGTATGGATATTGATTACGGCAAGCCGGGCGGCGAGGCTGGGCCCGACCCCTTTCAGGCTGGACACCGGCAACTGGCAAAGCGGCTGGCGTTTGGAAGTGTTCACTACGCCCTTAGATAGCCAAAACAGCCTCTATCTCAACGGCAGCACCACGGGGCAGGGCAGATACCTGAATAGTAGCTCTGGCTGGATAAGGCGTTTGAAAATAACGTTTCATGGTGTCGTTGACCACGGCAAAATCGCCGAGATCAGTCAGATAAATAGTCAGTTTCAGAATATTGTTCAGGTCGCCGCCAGCCTCTTTGGCCACAGCGGCAAGATTCTCAAGCACCTGCACCGTCTGTGCTTCAATATCATCACTGACGATTTCCATGCTGGCAGGGTCCAGTGGAATCTGGCCGGACATAAATACCAGATTGCCGCACCGCACTGCTTGTGAATATGGCCCGATAGCCGCAGGGGCATTAGGAGAGTGAATAGCTTGTTTATCAGTCACAAATAATTCCTCAGTTCAGAGTACCGGTATCATGACGCAGCAATGCCTGTGGCGCGATAGTGCTTTTGATCGGTTTCACCAGTTTGCGACTCTTCACGCGCACCACCTTGCTGACCGGTTTGATCAGACGGATGCGCTTCATCACGCGCGCCAGGTGAATACGGTTACGCACGTTCAGTGACAGATTGACGATGCTGAAACGCGCATCACGCTCCACGGTGCTGATCTTCTCAATATTGGCTTCGGTGCTGGTAATGGCGGTTGCCAGCTTGGCGATAATGCCGCGCTCGTTCTCCAGTTCCACACGAATCTCCACGGAAAACTCGCCTTCTACATTCGGGTCCCAGCGCACTGAAACACACTTCTCAGGATTATCGCGGATGTCAGCAATGTTATAGCAGCTATCTGTATGTATCACCATGCCGCGGCCAGTGCTGATATGGCCGATGATGGGATCGCCTGGAATAGGGTGGCAACACTTGGCATAGGTCATCACCATGCCTTCGGAGCCACGAATGGCTAAGGAAGACAGCCGGGACTCTTTGCTCTCGCCACTTTGCTTGCCGTTTGCACCCTGTTGACTGTCGCTATGCTCAGGCACCAGTTTCTGCGCAATCATGTAAGCCATGCGATTGCCCAATCCGATGTCTTCCAACAGATTATTCAGCTCCGACACATTGGTTTGTTGCAGCACGGTAGCTATCTGTTCTGGCGAAATCTTCTCAAGTTGCGTGCCAAAACCTGCCAAAACCTTATTGAGGAGGCGCTTGCCCAGTGACACAGATTCCGAATGTCTTTGATTTTTCAGGTAATGTCGAATATTGCTGCGCGCTTTGCCGCTGACGACGAAGCTTAACCAGGCCGGGTTCGGGTGCGTGCCCGGCGCCGTGATGATTTCTACGGTCTGGCCGCTTTCCAGCGGCTCGCTCAAAGGTGCCAACCGTCGGCTGATGCGACATGCCACACAGGAATTTCCCACATCCGTATGTACGGCATAGGCAAAATCGACCGCCGTGGAACCCGCGGGCAGTTCCATGATGGTGCCCTTGGGCGTAAACACATAAATCTCGTCCGGGAACAGATCTATCTTCACGTTCTCGATGAATTCCAGGGAGTTACCGGCATGTTGCTGCATTTCCAGCAAGCCATTCACCCACTGACGCGCGCGAATATGGGCGCTGCTTGGTGAGTCATCGTGTGATTTGTAGAGCCAGTGAGCGGCAATGCCATTATTTGCCATCGCCTCCATTTCCTCAGTTCGGATCTGAATTTCGATGGGCACGCCATGCATGCCGAACAGTGTGGTATGCAGCGACTGATAACCATTGGCCTTGGGGATGGCGATGTAATCCTTGAAGCGTCCCGGCACCGGCTTGTAGAGATTGTGTACGGCGCCGAGCACGCGGTAACAGGTATCCACAGAGTCAACTACGATGCGAAATGCATACACGTCCATGATTTCCGAGAAGGACTTGCGCTTGCTGCGCATCTTCTCGTAGATACCATACAGATGCTTCTCGCGGCCGATGGTGCGGCCTGGCAACCCTTCGCGCTTCAGGCAGGCCTCCAGAGCGGCTTGCACCTGTTTGACTATTTCTTTGCGGTTGCCGCGAATGGATTTCACCGCAGCATTGATGCGTCTGGCCCGCATCGGGTACAAGGCCTCGAAACCCAGCTCTTCGAACTCGATGCGCATGGAGTTCATGCCCAGGCGGTTGGCGATAGGCGCGTAGATATCCAACGTTTCTTTGGCGATGCGACGGCGCTTGTCGGGGCTCAACACGTCCAGCGTGCGCATATTGTGCAGGCGATCAGCCAGCTTCACGAGTATCACACGGATATCCTTGGCCATGGCCAAAGCCATCTTCTGGAAGTTTTCCGCCTGTGCTTCAGCATGCGTGCTGAAGGTAATCTTGTTGAGTTTACTGACGCCATCGACCATTTCGGCCACGGTATCGCCAAACTGACCCTTGATGGCCAATTTGGTGAGTCCGGTATCTTCAATGACATCGTGCAGCATGGCGGCCATCAGGCTTTGATGGTCCATGTGCATCTCACCCAGAATGCCGGCGACTGCCAGAGGGTGAGTAACATAAGGTTCGCCGCTGCGGCGGTATTGACCGTCGTGGGCTTGTTCTGCGTAAAAATAGGCTCTTCTTACAGCATTAACCTGGGCACCTTCCAGATAACCTGAAAGGTTGGTAGCCAGAGAGTCGATTGTATACACCAGCCGACTCCTCCGTTACTTACTCGTCGTCCATGTCGAAAGGATTGGCTTGCTCTGCCTCTGCTTCAGCAATGATGGCGCCCATCATGGCGGCAGTGGCGCTGAGTTCAGCTTCAGCCATTTCGCGGCCCTGCGTATTGCTGCGCACCTGCAGGATGCTGGCATCTACCAGACCTTCGGCAATTTCACGTAAAGCGATTACGGTGGGTTTGTCATTATCTACAGACACCAACGCGTCTTTGCCGCCAGTTTGCAATTGGCGAGCACGTTTGCTGGAGATCATCACCAATTGAAAGCGGTTATCTACTTTTTCAAGACAATCTTCGACGGTAATACGGGCCATAATTTTCTCTACCTATAAGCTTTCTATAAACTTTGGACGCATACGAAACAAGACCGGCGATTCTACTTAATCTGACCGGAAAATGCATGTAAATTCAGTGATCACAAACACATCAATGCATTAAGTCCTGCAGCAACTGTCCATTGTTCGCAATCTGGCGATCAATCTCAACGCGAGTGGCCCGGATAATGGCGCGTAAATCCGCCAGCGCCTGCTCGAAGTCGTCATTCACTATCAGATAATCAGCCGCGCCATAATGAGATATTTCCGCGCGCGCAAGTCGCATGCGGCGTTCGATAGTAGCAGCATCGTCCTGACCTCGCCCTGTTAGTCTTTGCAGCAGGCATTCCAACGAAGGCGGCAGGATAAAAATGCTGATCGTTTGCTTGATGGCTTTGCGCACTTGTGCGGCACCCTGCCAGTCAATTTCCAGAATCACATCGCGTCCGGCTGTCAGTTGCTCTTCCACCCAGCGCTGAGAAGTGCCATAGAAATTGCCGAACACTTCTGCAGATTCCAGAAACTCGGCATTGTCCCGCATGGCCACAAAACGGGCGCTATCAACGAAGTGATAATTCACTCCGTCTGATTCACCGGGGCGTATCGGACGTGTTGTGTGTGAAACGGAGACGCACAGGAGGGGATCATTATCTTGCAGAAGTGCGTTGACCAGACTGGTTTTGCCAGCACCTGATGGCGCCGAAATAATATAAAGCGTGCCGCTGGCCATGGATTTTCCTACAGTTGTGCAAGTTGCTGATTATGTTTGTTTCTGCCTGTTTTACAACTCTTTGCTGCCATCGGCGTATTCCCTCAGCATTTTTGGGTCGTTCACCTGCAATGCTCCGGGGCCATCGCGTTTTACCACTTCGCGGGTTTGCAGTATCTGGAACACCCGCGTAACTGTTTCTCTGCTCAAGCTAAGCATGATGGCGATTTCCATATGTGTTGGCGGATTCACGATCACAGAGGGCAGCATATTACTCTTGCCTTCTTCAGGCACCAACAGCCAAAGTTGACAACACACTCGTTGACTGACGTTGGGCAAGCCCAGCAGGGAGCGTTGCTTGGTCATCTGTCGCACGCGTGCTGCCAGCTTCTCGCCAAGCGCTCTAACAATACCCGGATTAACAGACATCACTTCGCGCAGGATCTCCATAGGTACAAACACGGTAACTGCTGCAGTCAGCGCAATCACATACTCAGGTTGTGTGCCATGGTCGAACAAACCAAGCTCGCCGCAAAAATCGCCGGGTTCAACAAAATAAAGTCCCACTTCCCGGCCATCAATAGTAAAATCGACACCCTGCAAGCGACCTTCGAACAGAAAGCACAGACATTCCTCGCGCAACCCGGCGTTAAGCACTATGCCCCGGCGTGCAAACTTGCGCAGGCTCGAGTGAGCAGCCAACTGAGAAAGGGTGGCGGCTGGCAGAGGTTTAAGGCTGGGGAACTTCATCAAGAGTTCTGGCGTAACCACCATGGTTTATTTGTTCCCGGCATCGGTGCGCTGCATACGGACAAGGTCTTCGTACAACCGCGCTGCCACCGCATTATAAGAGCTTGATGCGGATTAGCAAACGAGAGTATTTTAGTTACATGTGATGGTAATCACCTGCAAATCAAATGCTATAGCGTATCTTGCGGCTATAACCAGCATAGGACAACTGCCATTCACTCAGCGCTTCTCCATTTTCTGCGCGCGAATCCACCCTCTGCTGAGGATCAACTATGAGCATGAAAATTATCAAAATTCGAACCCGAGCCACCCTTGCCTCAGCTGTGGCTAGCGCTGTAACAAGTGCATTTGTAATGAGCACATTCCTGAGCGCTCAGGTAATGGCTGAGACCCTGGCCTCTGGAGTTCCTGTGTTGAAGTTGAATCAGACACAGGACTCTGGGAGCGTTGGCACAGTCGGCTTGGTATTGGGTAAGGCATACCTCTTAAGTTCGGGGCAACCACGGCAGTTGATTCGCGTTGGCACCCGGGTGCGCGTTAGTGACCAAATACTCACCGAAGCCAATGGCCATGTGCATATTCGCTTTGATGATGATGCTTTGGTAAGCGTGCGTCCACAAAGCAGCCTGGAGATTGTTAATTACGATTACAATCATGAACAACCACAGAACTCCTCCATTAAACTGAATCTTGAAGAAGGTGTTACTCGCGCCATATCCGGCAAAGGCGCGCGTGCAGCCCGTGAACGATTCCGGCTGAATACACCTATAGCCGCTATTGGCGTGCGAGGTACAGATTTTGTGGTCAGCGCTTCGCGCACCGGCGTTCGCGCGTTAGTGAATGAGGGAGCTATCGTACTGGCTCCTTACTCTATAGATTGCACAGCAGAAGCCTTTGGTCCCTGCTCTACCAATTCAGTTGTACTTACTGATAGCGCTATGCAGATCGTCCAGTTGGATGGCGGCACCGGTACGCCACAATTGTTGCCTGCTCCCCATGAGCGTGAACCCGACACAATTCGCAATGAGGTGCAGATGGTTGCGGCGGCAGTTGCCAACCACGCTGCTGATGACAAAACCTCAGGTACGGGTGTGTATCTGGAAAATGTTACGTCGCGCAAAGTCACGGAAGAAGCCACGACTACAGCAGAAGCCACTAATAATCCGCGACCTACACCTACACCTACACCTACACCTACACCTACGCCTGTACCAAAACCGGAGCCTGTACCAACACCACCTGTGTTGGTTGATTTCACACCCACTAGCCCAATCACTTTAGCGGCAGCTAATCAGCGGCAATTGGTTTGGGGCCGTTGGGGCAGTGGGCAAGGTGCTGCGGAGCGCATGACAGTAACGCGTGAGGAAGCCAAATCCGGCCGCGAATCACCGGTAGGTAATGCTGATTATGTGTTGTATCGCGATGAAAGTAATACCAAGCGACTTGCCAGCGACCTCGGCTCAGTTAGTTTTGCGCTTCACAGCGCGCAGGCGTTTTACCATTCGGAATCTGGTGTAGTTGCGATGGCTGTTCATGACGGTTCATTAGATATCAACTTCAGCAATTACAGCTTTGCAACAGTGTTGAATCTCAGCCACAGCGCTACCGGTAATGTTGAGTTTGCGGCAGCGGGCAAGATAGACGGGCACGGGTTCTTCAATTCAAGATCGGCCACCGAGCGCATAGCAGGTTCGGTCAGCCTGGATGGCAAAGAGGCAGGATATTTCTTCGAGAAGCAATTGCAGAACGGCGGCATTCAAGGGCTCACTTTGTGGGATAAGCGCTAAAACATCATGCAACAACATTCATTTCTACATTCTCTCAAGTACGCTAACCCGGTAGCATTTGCATTGCGCTTGCTGCCAGGGCGTGGCCGCCTGCTTATGCTGGTGGTGGCTGCGGTGCTTACCGGATTGTTGATGACTGTTTACAGTGCTGGCCTGGATACGCTGGAGGAGCGTCTTGGCGCTCAAGGTTGGCTGTTGTCTGCCGATGAAACACCAGAAGAACGCATCACCATTGTCGCCATTGACGAGAAAAGTCTGGCCGAAGTAGGTGGATGGCCTTGGTCGCGCGAAAATATGGCGCGCTTGGTCAATAGTCTGAACGAGGCTGGCGTCCAATTGCAGTTGCACGATATATTTTTCCCTGAAGCTCAGTCTGGTGACGATCAATTGCTCGCAGCGTTACAGGCTTCCCGCGGAGCAGTGCTGGCCCAGGTGCCAGCACTGTCTGCAGACCAGTCAGTCCGCACCGGCCTGATGACTCATCCCATGACAGGTATTGCCTGTGAAGCGGGTGCCAGCAACAGTAGCAATAGTTTTGTGGCTGCGAATGCCAGTTTTGCTGCCATCCCCAAAGGTCATATTGCACCTGTGGTAGCCAGCGATGGCTCCATCCGCAAAGTACCGGCATTCGTCTGTGTTGACGGCGAGGCCTACCCCGCGCTGGCAATCAGTGCCTTGCTGCAGGCAACCAATGCGCCTGCGTGGGCCGCCAGTATTTCTGAGGATAACGGCTGGTTTGGCCCGGAAAAGGTCCTGCGCCTGGATGCCTACCCCGGTTTGGAAATTCCTCTGGATGAAGACGGCAACCTGCGCATCTCCTATAAAGATTTGCCACAGGTATATGGTGCAGTGTCGGCCGTTGACGTAATGAATGGCAATATTTCACCGGGGCTGCTGGAAAACGCCTGGGTGCTGGTTGGCGCAACTGCGCTCGGCATGGGCGACATCGTACCAACGCCTTATAACGGCGCGACTCCTGGTATCGAATTAAAGGCACGCATGCTGATCAGCCTGATCGACGCCAATATGCCCTACACGCCGGCGTCTGCAGAAACCCTACTGACATTGCTGGCCATAGTCTTTGCCGCCATCTTGTTCCTGCTGGCCGGTTCGCGTGAACGCGTTGCCGCTTATGGCCTGCCGATAGCAGCTCTGTTGTTGCCATTGCTGGCACTCGGCCTGCACATGCAACTGCTGAGTTCCCGCGAAATCTGGTTGGGCTGGTTGTTCCCGGCAGTCTACAGCTTATTCGCAGCCAGCTTGTTGTTACTGCTGGAACAAAGCCGCCTGCGCAGTGAGCGCAGCCGTGTATTCGGCAATCTCAGCAGTTATCTGCCTGCGGAAATAGCCCATGAAATCGCGTTCACTCTGCCAAGCTCGGCCATCAGCGCCCGTCGTTGTGAAGTCACTTTATTGAGTGCCGATCTACGCAATTTCTCCGCGTTCGGTGAATCCCGCCCGCCGGAAGAATCAGCAGCGCTGCTGCACTTTTTCTTTGTGCGTGCTAACGAGATCATCGAAAGCCATGGCGGTCGCGTGCATGAATTCAAGGGTGATAGTCTGTTGGCGGTTTGGGATGGCCAAAATGAAATATCTGCCAAACTGGCTTTGACCGCCGCTCAGGATATGCAGAAGTCAATTCAAAGTGACATGCCTCAGCATCCGCCAGCCGGGTTAGAACCCCTGGTCCTTGCCATTGGCATAGAGCAAGGTCCTGCTCTGATAGGCTCGATTGGGCCGGCGCATCGCCGCAGCCATACGTTGTTGGGAGATACCGTCACCATTACTCTGCGCATTCAGGAAATGACTGCGGAATTAGCGCAACCTATTCTTTTGGGTGAATGCGTTGCGCGTCAACTTATTGACCTGAAGCCTGAATCGCAAGGCAGCTATTTGCTCAATGGATTGCGCACCCCGCACACGCTTTTCGCCCCGGCTAATATAGAATCTGCAATGCGTCCCCGTGGGGATCAGCCCAATCTGAAAATAGTTGCTGGCGGCAAATCCTGATAAGCAATTTCAGTGCAACCGGCTAAGTTTAGACTCTACCCGCAAATCAGCCGCATGTGCGCAGTCTTTTCGATGTAGGCAGGAATAATAAAAGCATCAGCCTAAAGGTTTGTCTTGTAACAAGGATATCAACTCTACAAGGGTTTCTGTTGCATGCCTGCAGGCTATTCACGATAATTGCGCGCATGTCGCACAGTCAACAACCCACCCCGATTTTCCACTACGTCTATTCTGGTCAGCAGGGTTCTGTTGAGCTACAGTTGGCTTCTTTCGCACGAGTTCAATTGAGTGCATCGAAGGGTTTCTTTCTTTCCATACTTTTCGCCTTACTTACTTTCAGCGTTTCGGCACAATCGCAAACTCCGGTTCAGATTCAAGCTGCAACTCCATCTCCATCCTGCCCTGATCTTACGCCATACTATCCTGCTGAGACCGCATTAAATGACTGGCTGGCTATAGAAGAAGAGCTAAAACCTTTAATGCAGCGATGCCTGGAAAACACCGAGTATTTTGCTCTACTCGGTGCAGCTCAATTGCACAACGGCAATATTGGCGATGCGCTAGAGACACTGGAGCGCTCTCTATTGCTTGAGCCCCGCAATGGCGCCGCGCAAATTGATTATGCGCAAGCACTATTCGTGCAGGGGCAGCTGTTCTCTGCATTAGCATTGAATGAGCAACTACTGTTACGGGAAGATTTGCCGGAAGACCTGCAACCTGTGTTGCAAGAGCGTCAGGATAACTGGCAGGCGATGACCCGGCAAACTGGGTTCCAAGCCGATGTTCTGGTGGGATATGACAGCAACCTGAACGGTGCGCCCACACCAGACCAGATCACTCTGACGCTTTCCGGCGAATCCATCAATCTCCCGCTAGGCCCCGATTTCCGCCCGGTGGAAGGCCCTTATCTGAACCTGCGTCTGTCCGGACGTCACAGACAACTGGCGCCGGACCACCAGCACAATGTATTAGTGGAGCTGCGTGGACGCGTGAGTGAAGATACAGCGTCGGACCTGCTTCAATTGGATACCCGTTACGCTTTTATCAAACCTGGCCGGGAGCACAGTTGGCAAGTTAACGCTGGGTTGGGGCATCTGATGTTTGGCGGCAGCCCGTTATATACCGCCACCGAGGTCAGCGGTCGCTATATCCCTGAAAGCGAGAGAAACTGCAGACCCTACCTGACAGCTGCCACGCAACATCAGCTCTATCACAACCAAAGCAAGCTTAACGCGGTGGAAAGCAAGTTGGGTGGGGGGTATAACTGCCCCGTAATGAACCGGCTGGGCAATCAACAGCTGAATCTGGAGCTCAGCCTGTTGAGTAATTTACCGATCAAAAGCGGACGTCCCGGTAGCAGTCGTTATGGCTGGCAAGTCAACCTGGACTGGCAGCTGGAACT
Source organism: Pseudohongiellaceae bacterium (assembly GCA_041751425.1). Classification (GTDB taxonomy): domain Bacteria; phylum Pseudomonadota; class Gammaproteobacteria; order Pseudomonadales; family Pseudohongiellaceae; genus JAVVEG01. The sequence goes on from JBGSXL010000017.1 coordinate 193,188, forward strand.
GCCGCATGGCGTGCTTTCCAGCCAGATAAACCACACGGAACTGGATGACAAGAAAGGCTATAGCACTTTATTGGTCGATGGAGCTGAGCGCTGGATCAGCCGTAGTTTTGTCCTGTTGCAATACCGTCAACCCTGGCGGGAAAACACCACGCTGCTGGTCAATCTCTATCATCAGGAGCAGCGCAGCAACATTGAATTATTCCGCAGCACCGATAGCACTGTAGAGCTGGGTCTAAGCATTGCATTTTAACGTGTACCTAAATTACTCAAATATCAACCATCCAGCCTTGGTTTTAATGCAGGTAGTTCCTCAACCGCAATCCAATCTGGCCAGATAGTCATCGGCCAATCGGCAACGCGCCATTGGTCGTGCAGTATGTTAAGCCACACGCGTAACTGTGCTGCTTGCAACAGCAAGCAGGCGCTCTGCTGGCGACCTTTGAAAGTAAGTAACACATCCGGAACAAGAGCAGGATCGCCAGCCGTTACATCCACGGAGTCCACAAGCCAAGATCCATTTGCCGCCTGAACAGGCACCGGTGCCTGGGGTGTATGCTCAGCTCGCGCTGCCTGTTGTGCGAAATTTTGTACCATCTCCGTTTGCAGTGTACCCACAGTGCTGGCCACTGCAGCAGCCGTTTGCTTCTGCAACCAATTGATTAGATGTGGCACCAGTTTTTTGAGCAAGCGGTGGTTCAGCCACAACATCATTACTTCATCGTCTGCCACTTCACCGGTCAGGCGCATGCGGTCCTCCAGCTCGATATATTGCGTGGTGACTCGTTGCAGGTTTGGAGCAGCGGTGGGCTGGACGTCTGACATGATTTTCCTGAGTTTGTTTGGTTCGTATTAAAGATAAAAGCACAGCGCAATCGAATTGCTTTTACTAGTCGTTATCATAGCAATCATCATTCGATGTTCTGAATCTGCTCCCGCATCTGCTCTATCAGCACTTTCAGCTCCACGGCATTGAGCGTAGTTTCTGCAACAATCGATTTTGACGACAAAGTATTTGCCTCGCGATTCAGTTCCTGCATCAGGAAATCCAGGCGCCTTCCAACGGGTTCCTTTCGTGTGAGAACGCGCTCCACTTCATCCAGGTGCGTATCAAGACGGTCAAGCTCTTCAGCCACATCGCTTTTCTGAGCCAGCAATACAATCTCCATTTCCAGACGTGCTGGCTCCAACTCCGCCTTGAACTCCTGCAAGCGGCTGCTGATCACCTCCTGCTGGAGGGTGACAATCTCGGGCAGTCGTTTGCGAACGTTCTGAATAATCTCGCGGATAGTCTGCAAGCGTTTGTTTACGAAAACCGCCAGCTCATCCCCTTCACGTTGGCGGGTTTGGTTGAACTCAGAGAGGGTTTCGTTGAACAAGCGCTCCGCCTGCTTGGTGACCAGCTCAAAATCCAGCTCCGCAGACTGGAGTACGCCAGGCCACTTCAATATTTCTGCAACGGACAATGGTGCTGACGAGAGATTGGATAGTTCGGCAATGCGTTGTGCGGTTTCACTGAGCTGGGTAACCAACGCGGTATTAACGAAAAGTTCAGTGCTGGCGGTTTCATTTGGCTGAAAGCGCAGCTGACATTCAATCTTACCGCGACTGATCACTTTACGCAGGTTATCACGTGCTTTTGGCTCCAGCGTGCGCAGCGCCTCGGGTATGCGGATGCCAGGCTCCAGATAACGGTGGTTTACCGAACGCATCTCCCAAATTAAACTGCCCCATTCATACTCTTGCTGTTTTCTTGCAAATGCTGTCATGCTCATAGCCATACGGCTTACTCCACTACTACTTCTTACCACTAACTGCTTTGGCAATCTGGCCTGCAGTGCCAGCGAGCCCCAAGTGTACCTTAAAACCCGTCTTGTATTGGCTCTGTGACTCGCCTTGCGCGGTTATATAAAGGATAATCTGCGCTCATTACAGACCCAATGTCAAAATAAAACGAGGCAATATGCAACAACACAGCAGGCCCAGTAACCGAACCCCCGACCAACTACGCGATATTCGCCTGACCCGCCACTACACGAAGCACGCGGAAGGCTCCGTACTGGTTGAGTTCGGTGACACCAAAGTAATCTGCACTGCCAGCGTGGAGGAAGGAGTGCCGCGCTTCCTGAAAGGCAGTGGCACCGGCTGGGTGACAGCGGAGTACGGCATGCTGCCACGCTCAACCGGATCGCGGATGGACAGGGAAGCATCACGCGGCAAACAGGGTGGTCGCACTTTGGAAATTCAACGTTTAATTGGTCGTTCACTGCGCGCTGCTCTGGACATGAAACTGCTGGGTGAAAACACGATAAAGCTGGATTGTGATGTCATCCAAGCAGATGGTGGCACGCGCACGGCTTCAATCACTGGTGGTTGCGTGGCTTTGCACGATGCCATCACCACCATGCTGGAAAAGAAAACGATCAGAGTGAGTCCAATCAAACAAATGATCGCCTCAGTTTCTGTGGGCATTTACAAAGGCGTGGCTGTGCTGGATCTGGATTATGACGAAGACTCCAGCGCAGAAACCGATATGAATGTAGTGATGAATGATAATGGCGGTTTCATCGAAGTGCAGGGCACCGGCGAAGATGGTGATTTCAATTTTGTGCAATTGCAGGAAATGATAGGTCTGGCTGAAAGCGGCATAACCGAGTTGTTGGCGAAACAGAGAGAGATTCTGGGAATCGCATGAGGTAGCAGGACTCACACATATATAGATTGGAGAGTAAGGCATGGCGCTGCACAGTTTTCAGAAGGACTTTATTGAATTCGTAATCAAGAACCAGATACTTCGTTTCGGCGAATTCACACTGAAATCCGGCCGCTTCAGCCCTTATTTCTTCAATGCCGGTTTATTCAATACAGGCGCCGCATTAAGTTTTCTTGGTCGCAGCTATGCTGCAGCCATTCAAAACGCTGCGCTGGAGTACGATGTTTTATTCGGACCAGCTTACAAAGGCATCCCATTGGTGTCAGTTACCGCTGCTGCATTGGCGCAGGAATTTGATGTCAATAAACCCTACTGTTTTAATCGCAAAGAAGCCAAAGCACATGGTGAGGGTGGATTGACAGTAGGCGCATCACTCACAGGTCGCGTTTTGATTGTGGACGATGTAATCACAGCCGGCACGGCAGTGCGCGAAGTGATGACCTTGTTACAGGAAACAGGCGCGCACGCAGCAGGAATTCTTGTCGCTCTTGACAGACAGGAGCGTGGCAACAACACACTATCCGCCATCCAGGAAATCGAGCAGGACTACGGCATACCCGTTATCAGTCTGATCAATCTGCAGCAAATTATGACCTACCTGCAAGCCCAGAACGATCCCGCTATGGCGCAGCATCTCGGGGCGATTGAGGCTTACAGAAATCAGTACGGCATATAACATGGCCACACTCACGTTCAATGTCACTCCGTAGGTCGAGCGGTGGTGAGGTAATGCCCCCGCAGGACACGCCGTAAACCCATCCCTGGGGGCTCGTCTCGCGCCGTCCAGG
>JBGSXL010000018.1:0-55571 GCA_041751425.1 Pseudohongiellaceae bacterium
CGCGCAGGACCGTCGACCGCCAGGGATGGCGGGCGAACGAGCCTTACAGGGATGTACTTGCAGGCGTGTCCTGCGCGCGACCACCCACAGCGCCGACCGAACTACGGAGTACTACCTGAGATGAACCTTTAGCTCGCGTTACTTGGTTCGAAGGTGCAAAGGTCAGGCGGGGAGCCCGGCGAACCAGGTTTCCAGGATTAGTTGTGCGGCCAGGCTGTCTATTTGGGCGTTGGATTCGCCGCGGAGTAGTTGGCCGCGGGCTTCGAATGAGGAGAGTCTTTCGTCCATGCCGTAGCAGGGTTTGTGTAGGCGACCTTCGAGGCGGTTGCCGAATTTGCGAGCTCGTAGGAGTAATTCGCTTTCTGTGCCATCCATGTTGAAAGGCAAGCCGACTACGAAAACATCCGGTTGCCACTTTTCCATCAATTCTTCGATCTCTTGCCAGGCGGGTATGCCGTCTTTCGCGGCGAGTGTGCAAACTGCCTGCGCAGTTCCTGTGAGACTTTGGCCGTAAGCTACGCCTATGCGTCTGCTGCCGAAGTCGAAGCACAATGCGGATAGGGTTTGATTTCTGTTGTCGGGATATTGCTTCATGGCGCGGTGCGGTGGCTCATGAATGTCCTGCCATAGAGGAGAGCTGGCTCATGCTGACGCCCAGTTGCGCAGCAACTGCATCGGCCTTGTTGTCAAAGTCCGTCGAAAACAATAGCAGGGGATCGGCCGGCACTGTCAGCCAGACATTATTGGTGATTTCCTCTTCCAATTGTCCAGCTTCCCAGCCTGCGCATCCCAGGGCGATCAGGTATTGCTGCGGACCATTGCCTGTGGCGATATCAGCCAGAATATCCTTGGACATGGACAAGCTGACATCGTCATTCAGGGGCAGGGTATATTCCCACTCACGGCTGGCATCGTGCAGGATGAAGCCTTTATGTTTCTCAACCGGGCCGCCTGACAATACGCGTTGCCTGAACAAAATCTGTTTTTGTTCAGCATCCTCCACCGGCAGGCGCAATTCTTTCATCAGTTCCGTTAAGCGCATGCGTGAGGGTTTGTTGACGACAATGCCCAGTGCACCTTCGCTGCTGTGTTTCCACATATAGGTCACGGTATTGCTGAAATAGGGATCGTGCAAATGCGGCATGGCAATCAGGAAATGGTTCTCCAGACTGTCAGTTGGCGTACTCAAGTCCGTGCTGGTGATCAGGTTGTCAAAATTTTTCATAAGCAATCAGTTACTCGTAAACGAGTTGCCCTGGTGAAACCGCCAGGTGCGGATTATTTCCAGAATATCCACTTCACCACGCAGCTCCGCAGGAAACGCTTCAAACGGAGCGGACAGCTGCACAATGTTGACCGCGGCCTCATCCAGAACACGGTGGCCGGAGGATTGCAGAATGCGGATTTCCTGCACGCTGCCATTGGGCCGCAGGGCAACCATCATACGCAGGCTGCCGTAAATTTCCTGCTGACGGGCCTGAGTGGGATAGTTCAGGTTACCTACAGTCTCTATGCGCTTGCGCCACGTGTCCAGATAAAGTGCGTCTGCGCGTTTCTGCGTAGATGCGGAAGAGATGGTGTATCTGCGCGGACGCTTGGCGTAAGCCTGTTGTTGCAGGTCCAGTTGTGCCTGCAGGCTGGCGATAGCCAGGCTCAACTCCTCGGGAGTGGATAGCTCGGAAAGCGGATTGTCGCTCTCCACGGCATTCTCCTCCAGCTGCTGGTTGATCTGCTCATCAGAGACTCTGGCTGTCAGCACAGCAAGGTCAGTTTCACGTTCCTGCTGATTGGGCATTGGGGCCTGTGGAACGGGCAGTACCTGCTGAATCACATCATCGTGGAACTCGGATTGGAAAGGTGAAGCAGGGGCTGCAGCAGTCTCCAGTACACCACTGCCTGTCTGATTCTCCTGTGCGATGAAGTCAGCCTCCTCAGGTGCCTGGTCGCTACGATACTGCGCCAGAGTAATCTCAATGGCAGGTGCACTGCTGGTCTCATCAAGGAATGTAAAACCCACACCCATGATCAGCATGATGTGAATGCATGCAGACATGAAGATGGTAAAGCCAAACCGCTCCTTGGCTATTTCAGGATCATTGGTCATAAGCAATCATTCACAGGTTTTAATTGCTGATCTTTATTTGATTGTCATGGTTTGCCGTTGAGTTTGCGCTCAATACAGTCCATCAGGTCGCCTGCTATATCCAGGTTATAGGCGGCATCTATTTCACGAACACAGGTCGGGCTGGTGACATTGATCTCGGTCAGATAGTCACCAATCACATCCAGACCGACGAAAAGAAGACTTTTGCGTTGTACGGTTTCTTTTACCTGTTCGCATATCCAGCGCTCCCTGTCGGTCAAAGGCTTCGCAATTCCGGTACCCCCGGCTGCCAGATTGCCTCGAGTTTCTCCTACGGCAGGAACTCGCGCCAGACCGTAAGGCACTGGTTCACCATCAATTAATAAAATGCGTTTGTCACCATTCACTATCTCAGGAATAAAGCGCTGTGCCATAATCTGGTGGCGACCGTGGCCGGTGAGGGTTTCAATGATCACACTGATGTTGGGATCATTCTGCTGAACGCGGAATATGGAGCTACCGCCCATGCCGTCTAGCGGTTTGAAAATAACGTCGCCATGTTCTTTGTGAAAAGCCTTTAGTTTATCCGCTCTGCTACTGACCAATACGGGTGGGCAGCATTGCGGAAACTGAGTAGCAAAAATTTTCTCGTTACAGTCGCGCAGGCTCTGTGGCTTATTGACTATGAGCGTGCCTGCAGTTTCTGCCTGCTCCAGCAGATAGGTTGAATAAATATACTCATTGTCGAACGGCGGGTCCTTGCGCATCAGAATCACTTGCAGATCCGCAAGAGGGCAATCTCTGATTGCGCCAAGTGTAAACCAATTATCAGGGTCCAGCGCAACAGTCAAATCACGCATGCAGCCCATGGCCACCCCATCGCGCGAATACAGATCGGACTGCTCCATATAATGCAAAGACCAGCCACGCTTTTGTGCTGCAACAAGCATGGCGAGGCTGGTGTCTTTCTTGTAGCTGATGGACGCTATCGGGTCCATGACGATACCGAGTTTAATGCTCATAATCTAACCTGTTACAAATGCCAGCTTATCAGGGCGGGGCAAGGTCATTGTCATGCGCGGCATCATAACATGTTTTCTCTTGGCGACCTGCACTCGCGACATAGCGGGAATACCAGTCCTGTGCTAAACATTGAATACGCCACTCAGTAAATACAAGCGAGGTAAAGCATGGATGCCAACTTGCGCACAACAGGGAAGAAGGCTGCCGGTATGGCAAACAATATCGCTGATGCAGAGACTCCCAGAGTGCTGCTGGTAGACGATAGTAAAACTATTCGGCTTAGGACTGAATCTATCCTGAATCAATACGGATGCCACACAATAACAGCTGTAGATGGGTTCGATGCTTTGTGCAAGATCGGCGCAGCAAATCCTCATTTGGTTCTTATGGATGGGATGATGCCACGGCTGGATGGATTTCAGGCTTGCGCCCTCATACGCCACAGTGAGAAATACGCCGCGTTGCCTGTCGTGCTTGTGTCATCTAACGATGGATTGCTGGAGAAAACCAAAGCAGAACTCGTTGGCGCGCAACGCTACATCGTCAAACCGTTTCGTCGAGAGGATATTCTGCAGGCGTTGCGCGATTTTTTGCCCCAGGTTTGTGTTCAAGAAATTGATCAGACTGTTGAGCTTGGCGTTGAGCACAGAGCAGGGTGAGCGAGCAATGAACACTATTTTGCTCGTTAACGATTCTCCGATACAAAATGCCGTACTTGGGACCATGCTGCGTGCAGGCGGCTACCCGATAGCCTGCGCGACAACGGCATTAGAAGCCCGACAGATATGTGAACAGGGCGAAGTGGCACTGTCTCTTGTTGAGCTGTTGCTGTTACGGGACAACGGCTTTGAACTGGCACCACTTGTCAGGCAGGTGAGCAAAGCACCAGTAGTGCTCTTGCTGTCTCGCCATCTTGAAGCAGACGTCATGTGGGCGAAAACACTTGGGTTGGAAAGTATTCTGTACAGACCTGTCAGTGCCACAGCTTTGTATGCATGTATCGAATCGCATCTGCTTCGTTCCCGGGAGGATTCATGCGCAAAGCGGAGCTGACTTCAGCCAGCGAACTGCGGAAACAATTTTTCAACTGTGTACATCAGGAAGCAGTGCAGTTGGAGCGGCACTGCGCGGAGTTTCTGCAGACTTGTGATCCGATAAGTATTCAGAGAATGCAGGGCGTATTGGCAGCCATTACTGCATGCTATGAGTTCCTGCAATTGAAAAAACTATTGATCTACATCACAAGTGCAAACGCTTTCATTTCTGCAACACAAGAGATATTGCAGAGCTCTATTGCATCTCCTAATCAAATCGAAAAACTGTCAGTGCTCCAGAAAACGCTGGTAAACATGACGATTCTGATTAGCAGCGCTACGGAGTTGTGCAGTATCGGCACAAGGGATGGGTTGCAAAGTGCCGAATACCTGTTAAATGTTGCAGCCATAAATCGGTTGCGTAAATTTATGCATAAAAAGGCATTGGCTGATCCATGTGCGTCTTTCCCGCAGGTTTCTCCGTACGCATTGTTAGCGCGGTACAACTTACAGGCTTGTCTTACCAATGAAGAATCACTATGTGCAGTCGGACAAGAAAGATTTTCCCACGAGGAATTGGCGCAAGAATTTTCTGCTGGCACTTTGATAAACTCTGTATCGATTCAGCAGCGGGCGCTTGCCGAAGCAGGCTTGCAACTCAAACTGGTATTATTCTCTCGTCAGCAATTATTCTCAGCCCAACGGGCGCAAGCGGATCTCCAGAGGCTTTATAATCTGGCTTACTCTTGTGATGAAGTCAGCAGCGTCGCTGGTCTGCTTTCCTGCAAAAATACGATGATGATTCTAACCAGGCTTGTGCAAATCATCTGGATCAGCCTGCGTTATGCGAGAAGTAAAGATGCCGACTTATCAGGGCGAGTTCACGCCGCTCTTACTCTTCTGATGTTTAGTATCGAGATTGAAACTTCTCATGAATTTTATCGTGATTCTGATCATGAACATAGTCGAGAATGCAGGTTCGGAAGCGATGTCGGATTGCGAGCAGCAATGCGCAGAGTAACGGATAATTTCCTCACTGAAACGGTCGCTGTACTGGAGCGGATAGTTCCCGCTCCCTTTGCTGTTACTACGCATGATGGGAGTAAGGAATCAAGTGAATTGCAGGATTTGTTCTCACGCGCATTCAATGAATATAGTGCACGTCTGCAAGCGCTCACAGCAGGTGTTGTTGTCAGTGACAATAGAGAATACGTCAGTTCGGATCTGTGTATGCTGGTTCACAAAATGGCTGTGGATTTGCAAACGCTTGGGCATCTTTCGATGTATGAGAAAGCAGATGCGCTGGAGAAGGTGCTGAGTATACATATGGAACAGCAATGGAAACTTGAACCAGTACTATGCGACAGTTTGCAGAAATTCCAACGCGCGCTGCAAGATTTTTGTGTGGCACCGGGGAGCACAGTTGCAGCAGGTGGTACTGCAAAAGCGCCGCCAGAGTTTGGTCTTGATGATATCTCACTTGCGCTGCTTCGGTTGGAAGTCGCCTCGCAGTTGCGCTGTCATACCCAGGTGTACGACAAGCATGCAACCGCAGTGTCAGATACAGAAGCAATTCGAGAAGTGGCAAAATTACCAATGCAACTTGCCAGCTCAATTCGCATACTGCCTGTTGCAGAGAATGAACTGCTGAAGATATTTCCAGCGCTCACCGAGCCAACTGCACGCTGGATACCCCTGATTAAAAAAATTGCCGCTGAATTGCAGTTGCTGGTGACAGGAGCTCACACACTTAAAGTTTATCGGGTGGAAGCGCTCAGTGCGGTAATGCTTGAAGTTTATCAACAGGCATTGTGCAGCGACACTAATGCGCAGGACATTTGCCGCAGCCCACGCTGGCAATCGCTGGTACTGAGAGCGCATCGAAATCTGAGAAAAATGTTGAATCAAGCAGCCGCCCATCAGGAGGTTGCGAGCGCAAGAACAATAATCGCTGCTCTGTATCACTGGCTGGAGAGCAGACCAGATGTATCTGCAAGAACCCAGCGAATGGACAGGCAGGAAACTGAAACATTGCTGTCGGGCATTCAACGAAAAACTGAAAAGCTGTTAAGTGTTCTGAATCGGTGTGAAGCTGAGGAAACATCAAGCGACAGCAAGACAATGTTCATCAAGACCAATCAGGAAATCCTGCACGGTTTGCATACGTTAAAAGGCAATGCAGCTTGTTGTGAACTGACTACGCTGGCGCAGATCTGTCACGAAGCTGAAAGCTTTTTCCTGAGCCTGGCAACCAGGTTAGAGAGCGGGACAGCTCCACAATCGCGACATCGCATCAGAAGTCTGGTACAGGAGCTTACTGCCGCCGCGGAAGATGCAGTACAAACAGCACCACCTATGCAAATTGCAGAGGCAACCATCACCAGACTGCCCTACAACAGCAAACAGAACATGATTCAGCGTCAGGTTTTGTTAGGAGGGCGCGATACGGCAATCCCGGCGGTCGCTCTGCAACGGCTGACGCATCTCACTGCAGGCTGTTTGCTCAGTCAGCAACGCATTCATCGCTATCTGCATACAGGAAACAGCAGATCCGGCCTGGTATCGGCCCAATTGCGAGAGCTGCTGAGCGAGCAATCGGAAAGGCTGCAGCTTATCCGGCAACAACTTCAGTCTGTACAAATGACCAGTCTTGGCAGATGGCGCGGCAGATTTGATCGGCTAACCGGCAGGCTAAGCAATGAACTGAACAAGCAGGTGCGCATGCGCCTGCTGGGCGATGAAATTGCTATCGAACGTATATTGCTGGAATACCTGCAGGCTGCTCTGGAGCATTTGTTGCGTAACGCCATTTGTCATGGTGTGGAAACAGTCCCAACGCGTCGTCAGCTGGGTAAGCCTGAGACAGGGACGATCACTGTGGCGGTGCAGGAAACAAAAGATGAGTTGCTGATCAGTGTTAGCGATGATGGCGCGGGGCTGGATACGCAGAAGTTGGTCGCCAGAGCTGTTGAAATGGGCATAAATGGCGTTGCAAGCCTGACGCAAAAGGAGCTGTTTGCGTTGGTGTTCCAACCCGGATTCAGCACCAGCAGCAGTTTGAGTCTGGATGCCGGCAGAGGGCTGGGCCTGGATATTGTAGAGAAATCGATGGCCGCTCTCGGCGGTCGGGTAGAGGTGACTTCGGTATTGCATGAAGGCAGCAGCTTTCGTGTGATTCTGCCTCGATCTCAGTATAATGGCGGCCTTTGATCATGCATGAAAGGTTGCAGACCTGTGAGAGTAGTCGGTTTCGTCTGGGGCATTGGCGGCATATTGCTGCTGCTGACATTTGCTATCGTGCGCCTGGGGCCAATCGCGCTGGAGTTGAACGGTCTGGTTATGAGTCAGTTACACTGGTTGGCATTGGCAGCCAGTATTCTCTACATGCTGTACGCAGAAGGGTATAAAGGATTCCACAAAGGGTTTGCACCGCGCGTGGTGGCCAGGGCGAACTATCTGGCCAATAACCCCAGCCCCGTGCATTTGCTGTTCGCTCCGCTGTTTTGCATGGGTTACATCTATGCAACTCCCAAGCGTAAACTGCTGTCCTTTGGCCTGACCGCCATGATCATCTGCTTTGTCCTGCTGGTTCGGCTGTTGCCACAACCATGGCGCGGTATAGTGGATGCAGGCGTGGTAGCGGGTCTGATGCTGGGTATACTTTCGATACTTTATTTTCTGTTAATGCTGTGGCGCAGTCCGGGCACTTTCTCTGTAGCGACGGATGTGCCCGGCGAGAGCGGTTGAAACCGCATGGAAAACGTCGGGATGAATGACAAGAAAAAAGACTCCTGTGTTGCCATTATTGTCAGTTACAACCCGGACAAGGAAATATTGTTTTCCTTACTGCAACAACTAAGTGACCAGACTGATTTCCTCCTTGTTGACAATGGATCGGCGAATGTCAGTGACTTCGCTGCTGACGCAAGGGCGCTTGCTGCCTGTAAAGGCGTGCAGGAGTTACCTGAGAATCTGGGTTTGGCTTGCGCATTGAATATCGGCTTGCGCTTCGCGTTGGAGAACGATTACGAGTTTGCTCTGCTGTTTGATCAGGACAGCGCTTTAAGCGAAAATTTCGTGGAAAGCTTGCTTCAGGCTTACGCAGAGGCAACGCTATTACCCCGCAATCCCGTTGACAGTATCGGTAACAACACTGATAGAAAAAGTAGTTATAAAATAGCCGCAATTGGTCCGCTCGTCCGCAATCCCGAAACAGGGCGCCAGATGCCATTCAAACGGTTCGACAGGATGTTTTATCGCAGTAACTGCAGACCATCACCATCGGTATCTTTGTACATAGCTGATTTTCTGATCTCCTCCGGCAGTTTGTTGCCAATGGAAAATATCGCCGACATTGGTTTTATGAAGGAAGACTATTTTATTGACAACATTGATCTTGAATGGTGTTTCAGAGCTCGTTCTCTGGGCTACTCCCTTTACGGAACTGAAAAAGCAGTTTTGCATCATCGCATCGGCGAAGCAGCGAACAGCTACATGGTTAAAAAGGGATTTATGGTACAACACAGTCCGTTGCGCGCGTATTACTCAACCCGTAATCGCATTAATTTATACAGTAAAAAATATGCGCCAATGCAATGGATAGTGCGTGATATTTTTCGCTTCGCGTTTAAGACTCTGTGGCTGGTGCTCTTCTCTAGCGATCGCATTGCGTACCTGAAAAGTATTCGCAGGGGCATCGCAGATGCCGGAGCTATAAGCTGATGGAGTCGGACAACACAAAAGAATTTTCAGAGCGGATTATCATCTTACTGCCTGTTTACAACGGCGAACATTATCTTCGTGAACAACTGGATTCCATTCTCGCGCAAACCTGCAGAAACATTCTGCTTGTCTGCAGGGACGATTTTTCCAGTGATGATTCAGCGGCAATAATTGCCGAGTACGCACAACGTCAACCGAAGATGTTCAGAGTAATGCCTAAAGCTGAACAGAATATCGGTGCCAGTGCCAGTTTCTCGCTGCTGATGCAAACAATTATCTCGGAAGGGTTGCTGGATTCGCCTGCCGACGCAAATGCAACGAGTGCGAGTTGCAACTATATCGCTTTAGCGGATCAGGACGATATCTGGTACCCGGAAAAACTGCAGCGCTGTTTGACGGCATTGCAGGCGCAGGAGCGAAAGACGCCAGACGTACCTTTGTTGGTGCACAGCGATCTGCGAGTGGTCGCCGATGAAGGGCAGGTGATTGCTGAATCATTTATGCATTATCAGGGACTGGATGCATCGCGCAGCAATTTCTCTGCACGGATTACCAGTAACACTATCACCGGTTGTTCAGTGCTCTTCAATTCGGCACTGCTGCTGAAGGCGTCGCCCATTCCGACCAGCGCTATCATGCATGACTGGTGGTTGGGCCTGGTTGCCGCGGCGTTCGGTCATATCGTGTATCTGCCAACACCTTTGCTCGACTATCGGCAACATGAAGGCAATACTATAGGCGCAAGACAGTACCAGAAGCCGACAATGGATCGTCAGTTTGTTCGGCGCCTGCTTGATGACGGCAACGACCACATGTTTCAGGCTATTGCCGTTCAATCGCAGGAATTTTTGTTGCGCCACGGCCAGCAGGTTGCAAGCGGAAAGCGTTTACAGCTTCGCATATCCAGAATTTTGTCCACGCCAGTGCCAATTCTACAGAAATGTATTTTTCAAGCTTTGCGACGCTGGTAGGTGCGTACCTGGTGGTATCTACTGAGTAAATATACCGCGTATTTGTGAGCGAAAGGTTGCGGGTGAACAATCATTTGCTACAGCAATTGTGGCTTGCTCTTGCAGATTTGTCCAAAGCGCATTGTCCGTATAAAGACGAACGCACTGGTCTGCAAAAACCTGTGGGTCATCCGCAACCAGCAACTCACTCTCATTATGCCAGCCTAGTTGTCGCGCCAGAATTTGTGTCGCAACTACCGGAATGCCATGCGCTGCCGCTTCATGCACTTTATGTGGGATGCCCGCCGCAAAACGAGTAGGCGCAATAAACACGCGACAGCGATCATACAAGGCTGATAAATCATTCACTCGTCCGAGAAACTGAACATCGTCAACGAGCAATTGCTCCAACAATGGCGCTGAATTATCCCCCGCCACCAATAAAGTAATTCGAGTGGGAAGTTGTTGCTGCACGAGTGACAGAACTTCCTTAACAAACCATATCAGCGAATCTACGTTCGGAGAATTGTCGTCTCTTAACGCGCCCACAAACAACAAGTTTGTTCTGCTCTTGAAACTGACTGGCGAATCCCGTACTTGAATCTTGTGACCAAGTACCACAGTACGCGTGTATCCAGCGTTCTGATATAGAGAGGCTTCTGCGGCAGAGACGGTAATGATTGTGTGTGCAGAGCGCGCCAACTCCAACTCCTCAGCAATCATATTCTTCTCGTCATTTGCGGAAATTTGTTGGCCCTGCAATCTGAGGTACGCTGCTTCACGCGGAGCGAGAACTGCTTCTGCGTCATAAATGACTCGGGAGTTCTTAATATACTCAGGGTGACGATCAATGATCCTCCGGAAAAGTTCCATGTTCGGATTGCGGCTGATGATGATAATGTCGTAATAATTGCCTCTTTCCTGCAGGAATTTCTCCAACGCAGACTTGCCATGCGACAACAGGACTTCTATCTCGTGAGGCAGAGTTCGATAGATACTGCTCCAGACATCGAATGTAATGATGAGCGGATAAAAACTGATATTGAACTCCATCTCACTCAGTTCGCGCAATATTTCCTGGCACCGTGGATAGCCAGCTCCGAGATCCGGTTGCGGTACGCGATCATCGATAAAAAGTAAATTCTGCTTCCTGTTGGCAGTACGAGCACAAAGTATATTCTCTGCCGCATTAGCAAATTGGTCTTCCAGAAAATCGTCGTGTTTGGCGCAGAGTATGGTGCGATGTTCCTGCTGCAGTTTACTGGCTCCCGCAAAACCACCTGAGCTGGCGAACTCATAATGCGTGATACAGGCACGTGGTTCATAAACTATCCGGTACCCGCTTTTCTGCAAGCGTACGCAGTAATCAGATTCTTCGTAATAGGCAGGCGCGAAGTCAGTATCAAAGCCATGCATTGATTCGAACAATGCCCGTGGCGTGAGCAGAAAGGCGCCGGAACAATAATCTACATCACGTGTGAACATAAACTCTGGATCTTCCGGGTTGCGCCCGCGCCCATAACCGAGGCAACTGCCGTCATTCCAGATGATGCTGCCAGCTTCCTGTAGTGTGCCATCGAGCAAAACGATCTTGCCGCCAACGGCACCCACGTTGTCTGTCGTCGCAAATACGTCAAGTGCGCTGCTGAGTGCATGCGGGTGCAGAACGGCATCATTATTCAGTAACAGAATGTATTCGCCTTCAGCTTTCTCCGCGCCTTGATTCACAGCATCGACGAAGCCAACGTTCCCGCTATTACGCAGAATCGTGACATTTCTGAGTCGGTCGAGCAGCGCAGAAGTTTGATCAGATGATGCGTTATCTACAATAATCAAGTGCATGCTGACATCGCTGTGCTCCAGCAAAGAACGCAGACACAACAATGTTAAAGCTGCCTGATTATACAAAACAAGAATAATGGATACCTTAGCCGGTTGGCTCGCATCGAAAATAAGCTCTTCATCACTGAGCAGAAACTGTGCAAGTGCGGCAGTGGCTTGTTGAGAGTGAGCGAGTTTGTAATCGGCATTACCTGCATCAGGCTTATTTACAGCTGCATCGCTTTGTGAATGTGATACTAAAGTTACCGGTGAGTTCCGGCGCAGGAATACGCGCACATGTTGTGCCAGAGATCTCAAGGGTTGAGTGAGCCGCCAAAGCCTGCTATGTAACAGTAGATCGAGTTGCGACTCCACAGCGCGTGCGTGTTTTTCCAGTGCTCTGTATTCCTGCTCCAGCAAATGGAATTTCTCCTCCCAATTGGTTGCCAATGACGACGCTGCTTTGTTTTTCTCCCAATTTTGCCTGTCTATTCTGAAGTTACGTACCAGGGCTTCTGTGTGTAATGGAGCTGCATTGGCACTGGTTTGGTCTAAGGCGAGCCAGGTCAGATCGCAATTGAATCCCGCCGCGTCAAGTTGCGATGCCCAACGCACTTTCATGACGCCGCTCTCGCGCAGGGCCCGTTGTCTGTTCTCGGGCAGGGTATCGCATTTTCGTGTAACTGATTCATGGTGTACAAGTTGTACGCCCGGATACAAACCTATGGGGTAGCCTGCCTGTTGCAGTTTTAGACAATAATCGACATCGTTGAATGAGACTGGCAAGTGCTCTTCATCAAAACCACCCAGAGTCAGAAACAGGTCTTTGCGCGTTAGCATGCAGGCTGCGGTAACTGCATCTGTTGGATAAACGCGATCAAGTTGATACGTTGCACGCGTTTGCTCCCAGGAGGCGCCTACGCCCATATGAATCGCAACCTGCTCCTTGTTGAGCACTACACCGCCATGCTGCACCGTCTCGTTCGGATAAAGTAATAATGTGCCAATGGCCCCCATGTCAGGATGCTGTGCCAATGGCACAAGCTTCTCCAGCCAATCTCCTGACCTCACTTCAATGTCGTTGTTCAGAAAACACAGAACCTCACCCTTAGCCTGACGTGCAGCAATATTATTCAATTCGGAAAAATTGAATGGTTTGTTCCAGTGGATCACGCTAATGCGAATATCAGATTGTATGTCCTGCAGAAAATCCAAAGTAGCTGCTTCCTGACTGCCATTATCCACGATCAGAACTTCTAAATCGCCAGAATAGGAGCTGCCCAGAACGCTTTCTACGCAGGTTTTTAAAAAATCAAGTTGGTCGCGGGTTGGGATGATGACCGTACAGGAAATGTTTGCTGTACCGGCTGCTGGTTCCGCCGCCGGTTGCGTTCTTTGATTATTTGAGACTGTACGCTTCACAGTGTTCACTTCAATTTATATAGCAGTGCGCCGAGTACTTCAGCAATAAAATCCAGAAACAATGTATCCAGATCCGCATTGAAATAATCTTTGGCCTGATTGCCTATGGCCAGAACAGCGATGATAGAGCCCGCGTGAGCGACCGGGCATAATGCAGCTGAGCGAATTTTTGTGCCGCTAGTGGGAAACAATAACTGCGCTGCTTCAGCATCAATCGCCTGGCTGACAATTTTCGGTGGCGCGCGAAACAATGAAGGAAAGCGTTGCAGAATTTCCCTGGCTGACTCCACTTGCGCTTTGCCGCTGTCAAGAATAATCAGATTGCACGCATCAATGCCGGGTTGTGTGCTTAGATTTGCCTGTGTGACGCTGGCTATCTGGCCGGTCTCTTTTTCTTCCAGCAGCATCAGAATCAAACTACGCGTGACGCTGAATAATTGATCATTGTAACGCGCGTTTTCAAGTAGCGAGTTCAATGTATGACGAGATTCGATACTGCGATCGCGCAATATTTTTACCTGTCGCTCCAATAATGAGACGGCTGATCCGCTTTCATGCGGCAAAGATAGATCGGCAAGTAACTTGTCATGTGTGATAAAGAAATCCGGGTTAGCTTTCAGATAAGCGGATACCTGATTCGCGGTGATGTCGTTCGCCGGAGATGATTTTTCTTTTTCTTCTGCCGATGAAGATTTATCTATCATAATGTGACGCTTCCCTCGTAAACGGTATTGGCCGGTCCCTGCATCAGGATCGGATGTGAGTTTCCTGCCCAGGAAATTCGTAGCTCCCCACCGCGCAATACAGATTTGACTTGTTTGTCCAGTAGCCCACCGGCAATACCAGTGACCACGGCAGCACAAGCGCCGGTACCACATGCCAAAGTTTCACCCGCACCACGTTCGAAGACGCGCAGGCGAATGGTTTTCCGGTCTACTATCTGCATAAAGCCAACATTAACGCCGCGCGGGAATGCAGCGTGCTTGCCAAGGATCGCGCCAATCTCATGCACAGGCGCCATGTCTACGTTATCAACTACAATGACTGCATGTGGATTGCCAACGGAAACAACGCGGAAAGCTACTTCCTGTGTGTGGCCAGCGATATCAATCGTCACACGGTGTTCAGCACCCGCTAGCGAGTTCCCACTACTCGCATGGACAGTATTCGCATGAACAGGATTCACACAAACAGCATTCGCATTAAAGGGTAGAGACTCAGGAGCGAAATTCGGAGCACCCATATCAACGGTAACCAGTCCGTCTGGCTGCACCTGCAGTTCGAGAATGCCGTTGACTGTTTTCACACGGATAGGCGTGCGGGCGATTAGCCCCCTGTCCAGAACGAAGCGAGCAAAGCAGCGCGCGCCGTTACCACAGTGTTCTACTTCGCCGCCATCAGAATTGTAGATACGATAATCGAAATCCACATCGGGCAGGCTGGGGGGTTCTACCAATAAAAGCTGGTCAAAGCCGATGCCGAAGTGACGATCAGCAAGCTGTCGAATCTGCTCAGGGCTCAGGCTGACAGGATGCGAAATCGTGTCGAGGACGATAAAGTCGTTACCCAGGCCATGCATTTTGGTGAACGGTAATAACATTTTTTCAGTTTCTAGTGTGAAGAATTCACTCGCTTAAAGTCTGTTCCAGGCTCAATTGTTGCTCCAGTGTTTCGCGCGCTCTGACCACAGTGACCTTATTGCCATCTACCATGATTTCCGGCACACGGTTGCGGGTATTGTAATTGGAACTCATCACAAAACCATAGGCGCCTGCAGAGCGCACCGCCAACAGGTCATCGGGGGCGATGTTCAGTGTTCTGTCCTTGCCGAGGAAGTCCGAGGACTCACAAACCGGACCAACCACATCGTAGGTGCGCTCAGGTCTTTTTTCCAGCGCATCGGGTAAGCGCATGTCCAGTGTTGCCACCGGAACAATGTTCTGCCAGGCGCCATACAGAGCCGGGCGTAACAGATCATTCATGGCGCCATCCACGATGGCGAAATTCTTGTGCGTCGATAGTTTTAGAAACTCTATCTTGGTCACGAATATTCCTGCGCTTGCAGATATAGACCGCCCGGGCTCCATCACCAGCTTCAGGTTGCGATCTGTCAGTTTAGTACGCACGGCATCGATCAACTCACTGGGCTTTGGTGGTTGCTCAAGATTATAGGTAATGCCAAGTCCGCCACCCATATCGAAATGCTCGAGTTGAATACCGCGGTCAGCGAGTTTGTCGACCAGCAGCAACATGCGATCAATGGCATCCAGATAGGGCGCGATAGTTGTCAGTTGCGAACCGATATGACAGTCCACTCCTGTGATTTTCAAATGCGGTAATGCCGCAGCTTTTTCATAAGCGGTCAGGGCACTGTCTATATTGATACCGAATTTATTTTCTTTTAGTCCCGTGGAAATATAAGGGTGTGTGCCGGCGTCTACGTCCGGATTCACACGCAACGAGATAGCCGCTGTCTTACCCAAGCGCGAAGCCACGGCATTGATGCGCACCAGTTCGGGTTCGGACTCCACATTGAAACAGAAAATGCCAGCCTGCAGTGCCTGTTCGATTTCTAATTCAGTTTTACCGAGTCCAGAAAATATTACTTTGTCAGCGCTGCCGCCTGCTTTGAGCACCCGGGCCAGTTCACCACCAGAGACAATATCGAATCCTGCGCCCATTCGGGCCAACACATTCAGCACCGCCAGATTGGAGTTCGACTTGACTGCGTAGCAGACCAGGTGTGGTGTTGTCTCAAGCGCTTCCTGATAGGCCCTCAGATTCTCCTGCAAAGCAGCACGTGAATAGATATAGCAGGGCGTGCCATGTTCATTGGCGATGCTTTGCACGGCTACTTGCTCCGCAAACAGTTGTCCGTCCTTGTATTGAAAATAATCCATAGTTGTCAGGTCCGAATCTGGTCTGTTTTAGTTCGAGCAAGCAAAAGTGTCAGGAGATATGAAAGGCAGCAACCGCAGCCAGCTTTTTCTCGCTGGGTATGTACTCGGTGATGTTCTGCTCGGGACGCCGCAACGGGCCCTTTTGGCCACATGCAGACAGGCTGGCAAACAACAGCACAAACGCCACAACCATTACCATCGAATTTCTGGAGTTTTTCACGAATTTTTCTCTAATTTTCAATATGTTGCTTCGCATGATTCGCGGAGGCGCTGATTATACCCAGTTGCTGCTGGAAAGACCATGCTCACGCAAAAGTGGAAAAGGCATTTGCAATCGAGAACTTCAGATGGTTGACGGGAGTTACAGGCCGGTTTCCAGCTCGAATATTTGTCGGAGTATGTCTCGCCACTGGGTGTACTGTTCGTCCACGGAGCCGGTGAGACCATGCACCAGACGGTTGAGTTCCAGAATGGCGGGGGCGACCTCGTTATTGAACCCGGCAGCCAGCGCCGTAAACTCCTGCTCGAACAACTTGGCCCACATATAGCGATTGTAGCTCTGGCTGAGCGCAGTAAAACTACTGGAACCGACATCATTGCGGAATTCTCTGCGTACCTCAGAGCGATCTTCCAGAGCCTGATCTCGGGAATAACGGCGCCACAGGGCATAAGATGGCTGCATCTCCTGATACAGGGATTCGTAGTACTCATCAATCGTGTCGATGAACAGATGATGGCGCAGTTTTATATCCTCCACTCGGCGCAACATGGGGTCATCCTCGGCCAGCAGAGTTACTACGCGCCACAGGCCATCCGGTCCTTGCTCTAATGTGCGATCGAAAGTCTGCGGCGACAAGTCGGCCGCATAGCGCATCTGTGACACCAGGCTGATGTTGTCGATTTGCTGTTGCGTGAAAGTGTTGCGAAACAGCAAAAGATCATTGGCGATCTGACGATAAATATCTACAAACGGGTCTTCGGCTTCCGCGAGTTCTGCAAGCAGCTCTTCGTCGCGGGAGACTCCGCGCAGGAAGGGGTCAGGTCCTGGGTAATCGGCAAAACTGGTTTCGTCGCGATACGTTTTGTTGATCCATTCGCGACCGGTACTGTCGGTAGCCAGTAAGTGCAGCTGCAGATTCAGGCCGCTGGATTCCAGCAGTGTCCCCTGCAGGGTCAGGTCAACGGAAGGGTCAGCTTCCGGCAGTACACGTACAACGCCCCATTGATCAGACGCCACCAGAATATTGCGCAGCACATAAGGTAAATAATGCGCTTCCTTCTCGGCAATCTCCTGATACAAGCTGCTGCCCGGCACAGTGGATTGTGCTGCGGGAGTCTCAACGTTGAACACAACGATGCCCAGATCGAGTTGTTGGTAGGCTTGCGTTGCTTGTTCCCCCTGCAGCAATGTTACGTCGCCAACCGGAGGGATCTTTGGCAACTCTGGCGCAGGAGGAGTGCTGCCGCACGCTGATAGAACTGTGATGCAAACCAAGCTTGCAATAATTCTGTAATACCTGACCCTATTGCTCACCCGGTGCTCCGGTTGCGCTGCATACTCTGCCGCGGCTGAGTGTTTGCACGCAATTATATGCATCGGGTGGTAAATCGAAACGCCGGTAAACCTGAATCAGATTGAAGGGCGTTGAACCGCGTCGCGAGATGCTCGTGAGTAGATTCATCCATTGTGCATCCGGTGAAACACTGAAGCGATGTAGTATATCTACGCCTTCGGGAAGCGATATGCGAAATACAAGTTGCTCACGTTCCCAGCCACAGACTTCGTTCCCATAAGGGCTGGAGAAAGACTGCATCACATTCTGTCGCGTACCGCAGATAAGCGCAGCATCGCCTTGCCTGCGCACGAAAACCTCTTCTGCTGTTTGCGTGATATCAATGACATTCTGACGGCTTATAAGTTCAGCTAATCGTGCCAGGTCAACCAGTTCAGCAGGACGGCCGCGAGGCACATTGCCTAACTGCATTGTCGGTCTCAATAGATTGCTCTGTGGATTGCTAGCCTGGGTTTGAGCCTGCAGTATCTGCTCAATCTGACGGTTAAGCTCCTCATCCCAGCGGTCGCTGCGCTGAAAATCCTTTTCCCAGGAGCCGCTAAAATCGGGGCGATAAGGTGGCGGGTTACCAGGCATAACAGAGTTCTCTGCAGCAGTGCTAATGGCAGACAATAGCAAAACTGGCAGCATGAGAATGCAGCGGTGCCAGTGTAGCCTGCGATTACCTGAAAGCAGTTTGTGTGTTGCAGAATTCATCAACTAAACCATGCTTGAAAACGGATTATGGCTCTGTCACGAGACTGCCTACGGGATTTTATCGCTTATCCGTCGCTGCCTCGCGTGCTTGCAATGTTTTTTTGCGTTCGGCAATTGCCGAACGCACTTGTACCGGCGCAGTACCACCGATGTGTTGACGAGCCTGCACAGAACCCTCCAGAGTCAGCACAGCAAAAACGTCCTGCTCAATCTGACCGGAGAACTGCTTGAGTTCATCCAGCGATAAAGCACTCAGGTCGCGACCTTCGGCAATACCAAAAGCGACAGATTTACCAACCACTTCGTGTGCATCGCGGAACGCCATGCCTTTCTTGACCAGATAATCTGCCAGATCGGTAGCGGTTGCGTAGCCTTGCAAAGCAGCGTTATACATATTCTCGCGCTTGGCTTTGAAGGCGGGCACCATGCCAACGTAAGCCTGCAGACAATCCTTTACGGTATCGATCAGATCGAACAAGGGTTCCTTGTCTTCCTGATTATCTTTGTTGTAAGCCAACGGCTGCGATTTCATCAGTGTCAGCAGAGCGATCAGATGACCGGTTACGCGACCACTCTTGCCGCGCACCAGCTCGGGCACGTCGGGATTCTTTTTCTGCGGCATGATGGAAGAGCCAGTGCAGAACCTGTCCGGCAGATCGATAAAATCGAACTGCGCCGATGTCCACAGTACCAGCTCCTCAGAAAAACGCGACATGTGTGTCATCAGCAGACTGGCGAAAGCAGCCAGCTCAATGGCAAAATCGCGATCGCTGACAGAATCCAGCGAGTTACGCGTAGGCGCATCGAAACCCAACAATCCGGCGCTGAATTCTCTGTCTATCGGGAAACTCGTTCCTGCCAGAGCGGCAGCACCCAGGGGTGATACGTTCATGCGCTTGCGGCAATCCAGCAAACGTCCGTAATCGCGCTCCAACATCTCGTACCACGCCATCAGATGATGACCGAAGGTGATGGGCTGCGCTGTCTGTAAATGAGTGAAACCAGGCATGATGGTGTCAGCTTCCTTTTCGGCCAGTTCCAGCAGCGCCGACTGCAGTGCAGTGATAGCTATAGCAATAGTGTCGATTTCATCGCGTACATATAAACGAATGTCGGTTGCAACCTGATCATTGCGTGAGCGACCGGTGTGCAGCTTTTTGCCAGTCAGCCCGATGCGCTTGGTCAGTTCGGACTCGATGTTCATGTGTACATCTTCCAGTTTTACTGACCACTCAAAGCGTCCTGTCTCAATATCTGCGCGAATGGATTCCAGACCATTGACGATGTCATTAGTTTCAACCTTGCTCAAAATGCCGACCTTCTCCAGCATGCGGGCGTGCGCTATCGAACCATTGATGTCATGGTGATACAGGCGCTTATCAAAAGTCACCGACGCTGTGAAACGCTCGACAAACGCATCCGTTGCCTCGGAAAAGCGTCCGCCCCACAGTTTGATTTCTTCTTTGCTGCTCTCGCTCATGGTTGTTTACCTGACCTTTATATAGGACTGCACAGCGCTGGTCTTCCCGACTGGTTGAGGCGCGGGATTATAGCAATAACTGGGCGAATGTAGTGTTGAATTCGCGTAGAATCGCGGGCAACATTAGTCTTATTCGATTCCTTGGAACACGTTATGCCAGTGAAGAAACTCCGTATCGCCACTCGACACAGCCCCCTGGCTATGTGGCAGGCGGAATATGTGCGCAGTGCCCTGCTGGCACTGCATCCGGACTTGCAGGTTGAATTGATCGGGTTCTCAACGCGCGGCGATATCATTTTGGACACGCCGTTAGCGAAAATAGGTGGAAAAGCGTTGTTTGTCAAAGAGTTGGAGCATGCCATGCTGAACAACGAGGCAGATATCGCTGTGCACTCCATGAAGGATGTACCGATGGAGTTCCCTGAGGGTTTATTTCTGCCCGTAATTTGTGAGCGCGAAGATCCGACTGATGCTTTCGTGTCGAACCGCTATGACAACGTAGAATCCCTGCCACAAGGAGCCAAAGTCGGAACTTCCAGTCTGCGCCGTCAATGTCAGTTGCGCGCTCAGCGCCCGGATCTGCAGATCGGTGATTTGCGCGGCAATGTAGGCACGCGTCTCGGCAAACTGGACGCTGGTGAGTTCGATGCGATTGTGTTGGCCAGCGCAGGCTTGAAGCGCTTATTGCTGACCGAACGTATTCGCCAGCGCCTGGATACCGGCTACTGCCTGCCAGCCGGCGGACAGGGTGCTGTCGGCATTGAATGTCGTGAGGATGATCAGACGGTTATAGAGTTGTTGCAACCCTTGAATCACGCAGATACTGCCGACAGGGTCATTGCCGAGCGGGCAGTGAACAAACGTTTGCACGGGGGTTGTCAGGTACCCATAGCCTGTTATGCTGAACTGCGGGGTGATGAATTGTATCTGCGCGCATTGGTTGGGCAGGTGGACGGTTTACGCTTACTGCGAAGCGAAATTGTTGGACACAGAGGCGAAGCAGAACAACTGGGTATCCGTGTAGCGGAAGATCTCCTGGCGCAAGGTGCTGATGCGATCCTTGCTGCGCTGCAATAAAATGAACAGGAATGATAAGGATTAGTTAATCAGAAAGCTGACATAGAATGAAAACCGCTGACAACAGTTTGCAGGGATTAACCGTGCTGCTGACCCGCCCGGCGAAGCAGTCGGAGTCTATTGTTGCAGCCATTCGCAAGAGCGGTGGTCTGGTGTGCCAGATGCCGCTGATCGAGATTGTACCAATCGGCGATTCCAACGAACTGGAAACTCTCAAGGCGCACATTCTCAATCTCGATCGCTACAGCAAAGCTATTTTCATCAGCACCAATGCGGCATTGCTGGGACTGGAATGGATCGATCGCTATTGGCCACAACTACCTGCCGGTTTATCAGCGTTTGCCGTTGGCCCGGGCACTGCAGCGATTTTGCGTAATCTGTCCTGGCCAGTATATTGTTCAGAGCGTGGCGTTACCAGTGAAGATCTGTTGGCACTACCGGAACTCAAACATGTGCAGGGAGAAAGGATTGCATTGTTTCGCGGGCGCGGTGGTCGCGAGTTGCTGGCCGAGACTTTGCGGGATCGTGGTGCTGAAGTTGACTATCTGGAGTTGTACAGCCGCCGAACACCGGACTACACCAAAGACAGCGTAGATACTCTGATAGATCGTGAGACAGTTGGCGCTATAGTTGTGACCAGCGGACAAATACTGGAAGTGCTTGTGCATCTGTTGTCAGACAGTGAGTCTGTCAAAACCCTGCCGGTAATTGTGCCTTCGCAGCGGGTATTGGAGCAGGCACATCTGGCTGGCTTCACCCGTGTATTAAATGCTGGTGGCGCCGGAGATGATGCAATCATGCAAGCGCTTCTTCAGTTGCGCAATGGATAGCTGTGTAATTGACAGGCGTGCAATTGACCAGCATACAAAAAAATAAAACAGGCTAATGTAATGAATGATGAAACCACTAAACCTGGAATCGATACTTCCCGAGTGCTCGACGAACTCAGTCGCAATAATTCTTCCCGCGTAAATACCAAAGCCAGCCGCCAGCGTTTGCGCGTGATGCTGATCCTGCTTTTTCTTTCGCCATTTCTACTGGGAATAGGCTACGCGACATTCAGTCAGTGGCAGGTGCAGGGGCAGCTTGCTGATCTCGAATTGGAGAACCAGCAACTGCGCTCCGCTCAGGAGGCCTCAGAGGCGCAACTCCTGTCACAGTTAGCGCGTCTGAATAATCAGCTGGGCGACTTGAGCGCCGATACAGGTAATGATGAACAGCTGATCGCTCGTTTACAGAATGAATTGAACAGTCATTTGTCTGGACTGAATCAGAGTGTCGATTCCGTGCAAAGGCAATTGCGTCAACAACAGAATAGAGATGCGCAATGGGTGTACGCAGAAGCGGAGCATATGTTGCGGTTAGCGGACCAGAAGCTGAAGCTGGACGCGGACGTGAATTCCGCCATCGTATTACTGAGCAGTGTCGATGCGATGTTGCGCGATATCGAAGGCAGGCAGTTGGAAAATTCCGCAGTGAGCATCCTGCGCAGCAGCATCGCTGATGATATTCGTAGCCTTAACGCAGTTGTGCCAGTTGATCTGGCAGGAATCTATTTACGGGTTGCACGTCTGGCGGATGCTGTTGAGCAATTGTCACTGGTAACTTCATTACGCGATGCCTATCAGGAACAACTTCAGCGCGACTGGCAGAGTACATCCACTGCACCGAGCGGCTTTATAGATTCCGGGTTAGCGTTGTTGGGTTCAATTTTTGTCTGGCGTGAATGGGATGAGGCGCCAGGTGAAATGCTTCCGCCACAGGAAGAGTATTTTGTTAAGCAGAATCTGCGTTTGCTCATGGAGCAGGCGCAACTTTCTCTGTTGATGCAGCAGGAATTATTGTTCCGGGAAAGTCTGGGCAGGGGCAAGGATTGGTTGAGCAAGTATCAGCTGAACGAAACGGAGCAGGGGCGCATCATGTTAACTGAGATTGATCAATTGATGCTCTTGCGTTTGCATACAGTTGTGCCGGATATTGCTATGTCGTTGCGTTTATTGCGTCAACTCAATATGGACTTGGAGATCTGACGATGGTTAAGGTCTTCCTGTTGGCTCTGTTGGCGCTTCTGGGCGGTTTACTTCTGGCCATTTATCTGGCGAAAGACCCTGGTTATCTGTTGGTTGCTTACGGTCAGTATACTTTCGAAACCAGCTTGTTTGCATTGTTGGTCGCGCTACTGTTTTTGTTGCTGGTAGTGAAATTAATTTTGTTATTGCTGGGGTGGTTAAACCCGATGCAAGTTGTCAGAAAGCTGAGAAAATCAAATTAGCGTTGTTCAGATTCCCAGTTCTTCCCAGATGGCATCGATTCGTTTCTTCACAGCAGCATCCATACTGATTGGTTTGCCCCATTCGCGCTGCGTTTCCCCCGGCCACTTGTTCGTTGCATCCATACCGATCTTGGAGCCAAGTCCTGAAACAGGCGAGGCGAAATCCAGATAATCTATCGGTGTGTTCTCAATGCAGACAGTGTCGCGCACCGGATCCATGCGCGTGGTCATGGCCCAGATCACATCATTCCAGTCGCGCACATTCACATCATCATCGGTGACGATAACGAATTTCGTGTACATGAACTGGCGCAGGAATGACCAAGCGCCCATCATTACGCGTTTGGCATGTCCCGGATACTGCTTCTTTATACTGATTATCGCCATGCGATACGAACATCCCTCCGGTGGCAGATAAAAATCTACTATTTCCGGATACTGTTTCTGTATCAGCGGAATGAAGACTTCGTTCAGAGCGACACCCAGCATCGCGGGCTCATCCGGCGGTCTGCCAGTGTAAGTGCTGTGATAGATCGGATCCTTGCGATGCGTGATTTTCTTGATCGTGAAAACCGGAAATTTTTCCACTTCGTTGTAGTATCCGGTATGGTCGCCATACGGGCCTTCTTCTGCCAGCTCGCCGGGCTCAATAACGCCTTCCAGAACTAACTCGGCACTGGCAGGAACCTGCAGATTGTTAGTCAGACAATTCACGACGTCAGTTTTCTCACCGCGCAAAAGACCAGCGAATGCATATTCGGAAAGTGTATCCGGAATGGGTGTAACCGTTGCCAGAATGGTTGCGGGATCCGCGCCGATGGCGATGGAAACGGGAAACGCTTCGCCGGGATGTTTCAGTTGCCAGTCACGGAAATCCAGAGCGCCACCACGATGTGACAGCCAGCGCATGATCAGCTTGTTGCGGCCTATTACCTGCATGCGGTAAATGCCCAGATTCTGTCGCTCTTTCTCAGGGCCACGTGTAATAACCAACGGCCAGGTAACCAAAGGTGCCACATCGCCCGGCCAACAGGTTTGCACCGGCAGGAAAGCCAGGTCGACATCGGCTTCATCGATAACGATTTCCTGACAGGGTGCGGATTTTTTTACATTGGGGGCTATATTGAGAACCTGCTTATAAGTGGGCAGGTTTTGCCAGATATCTTTCCAGCCTTTGGGTGGTGTTGGTTCCTTCAGAAACGCCAGCAGGTGGCCTACGTCACGCAATCCCTGCAAATCTTCCTGCCCCATCGCGAGCGCCACGCGCCTTGTATTGCCGAACAGATTGGCAAGCATCGGCACCTTGGAGCCTTTTAAGTTTTCAAACAGCAGAGCCGGGCCGTTGCTGCGCAAAGTGCGATCGCAGATCTCAGTGACTTCCAGATAAGGATCAACCTCGGTGCGAACACGTTTGAGTTCGCCTTCGGCTTCCAGCAGTGCAATAAACTCTCTGAGATCTTTACAGGCCATGGCGACTGCCGCTCAATTACTTCCTCTTCATCGCGTTGAAGAAGTCCTCGTTGGTCTTTGAGTCCTTCAGTTTGTCGAGAATGAACTCAGTTGCCTGCACATCTTCCATGGAGCTGAGAATCTTGCGCAGTATCCACATACGCTGCAATTCTTCTTCGGTAGTCAACAGTTCTTCACGACGCGTGCCGGAACGGCGTACATTGATGGCCGGGTAAACACGCTTCTCTGCGATCTTACGATCCAGATGCAATTCCATATTGCCAGTGCCTTTGAATTCCTCGTAGATAACCTCGTCCATTTTTGAACCAGTGTCTACCAGGGCTGTGGCGATAATGGTGAGACTGCCACCTTCTTCAAGATTTCGCGCAGCACCAAAGAAGCGCTTGGGGCGCTCCAGTGCGTGCGCATCCACACCGCCGGTCAGTACTTTGCCGGAGGAGGGAACAATGGTGTTGTACGCGCGTGCCAGACGGGTGATCGAGTCCAACAGTATCACCACATCTTCTTTGTGTTCGACCAGACGCTTGGCTTTCTCTATCACCATCTCTGCCACTTGCACGTGACGCGACGGTGGTTCGTCGAATGTGCTGGCAACCACTTCACCACGCACAGAGCGTTGCATATCGGTTACTTCTTCCGGACGCTCATCGATCAACAGTACGATCAGGCGACATTCGGGATTATTGCGCGTAATGGATTGCGCGATGTTTTGCAGAATCAGGGTTTTACCCGCTTTGGGTGGCGATACAATCAAGCCACGTTGACCTTTACCGATAGGG
The DNA here is from genome assembly GCA_041751425.1 of Pseudohongiellaceae bacterium. Classification (GTDB taxonomy): domain Bacteria; phylum Pseudomonadota; class Gammaproteobacteria; order Pseudomonadales; family Pseudohongiellaceae; genus JAVVEG01. The sequence continues at coordinate 25,304 of JBGSXL010000018.1, forward strand.
GCAGTGAGATCGATGATGCGGGCGCTGAGATCTTCGGTGCTGCCATTACCTATTTCAAGTTTCAAACGCTTGGTAGGGAACAGCGGGGTGAGGTTTTCAAAGAGAATTTTTTGCTTGGATGTTTCGGGTTTTGCGAAGTTTACTTCAGAGACTTTCAGTAGCGCGAAGTAACGTTCTCCATCTTTCGGCGGTCGTATCTTGCCGTCGATGGTGTCGCCCGTGCGCAGATTGAAGCGTCTTATCTGGCTGGGTGACACATATATGTCATCCGGACCAGCGAGATAAGAGCAGTCTGCGGAACGCAGAAAGCCAAACCCGTCCTGCAGGATTTCCAATACGCCGTCCCCGTGAATGTCCTCGCCATTTTTGGCGTGCTTCTTCAGGATCGAGAATATGATGTCCTGTTTGCGGGTTCGGGAGAGGTTTTCTAAGCCCATTTCCTGGGCGGTGGCGAGCAATTCTGTTATTGGTTTCTTTTTTAAGTCAGTTAGATTCATGATTACGGATTGTTTTGTGGGATAAAGGGAGTTTTCAATCAACAGGACAGGCCGATCTTGGCATTTGATCCAGGAAGGCTGAGTGCTGATTCTGGTTTTTTATAAAAGGGTGGTATGGCTTTCTTTTTAATACAGTTTTAAAAAAAGGTTTTGATAAAAGGATAACCGCCTGAAAACACTGTAGAGATGAGAGATAGCAAGGGCGGTATATCGGGGACGGAGGCCAATATAAAACGACTTTACGGCAGAGTCCAGAAAAATTTTCACCTAATGTGCAATGTTTTGCAGCTTATCCCGTCAACGATTCAGTCTGCCGAGAGCAGACTGAGGAACGTGACTGGTGGAGGCTGCGGCTGATTTCAGATAACGCTGTCTATGAAAGCGGCCAGTTGCGATTTGGATAATGCACCCACTTTGGTAGCTTCAACCTGACCGTTTTTGAATATGATCAGCGTTGGAATACCACGTACACCATACTTAGGTGCCGTTTCTGCATTCGAGTCAATATTCAGTTTGGCTATCTTGAGTTTGCCTGCGTATTCCTCGGACAGCTCGTCCAGCACGGGAGCGATCATTTTGCAGGGGCCACACCACTCCGCCCAGAAATCTACCAGCACAGGGCCGTCTGCCTTCAATACATCTTGTTCAAAACTGGCATCGGAGATGTGGACGATATGGTCACTCATAAATAATTCCTTCAATTCGATGTTAAGACTTGCACTTATAATAAGGCCTAAACATCAGGATTCAAGCAGCAAATGCGTTTATTTGTCACTCGCCTTGAGTTCGATGGCAATTTTCTTTGCGAAATAAGTCAAAATAGCATCGGCGCCTGCGCGCTTGATGCATTGCAATGACTCCATGGCAACAGCTTTTTCGTCCAACCAGCCATTGTGGGCTGCGGCCATGTGCATGGCATACTCGCCGCTGACCTGATAGACAAACGTCGGTACACCGAAGCGCTGCTTGATGTTCCGCACAATGTCCAGATAGGGCATACCTGGTTTGACCATCACCATATCCGCTCCCTCCGCCAGATCCAACGCCACCTCATGACAGGCTTCGTCACTATTGGCGACATCCATTTGGTAAGTGTGCTTGTTGCCCTTACCCAGATTGCCGCTGGAACCTACGGCATCCCTGAAAGGACCGTAATAACTGGAGGCATACTTAGCCGAATACGCGAGGATCCTGGTGTAGATGAACCCTTTACTCTCCAGCGCCTGCCGTATTGCGGCTATCCGTCCATCCATCATGTCCGAGGGTGCCACGATATCAGCGCCAGCTTCTGCATGCGACAGCGCCTGTTGTACCAATGCCTTGACGGTTTCATCGTTGAGTACATAGCCATCTGCATCGATAATGCCGTCCTGACCATGCGTTGTATAAGGGTCCAGCGCGATATCGGTTATAACACCCAGTTTCGGGAATCCTTGTTTCAGGCTGCGTATCGCGCGTTGCACCAGACCATTCGGATTCCACGCTTCGCGTCCATCCAGGGTTTTACTGTCTGCCTCGGGTGACGGAAACAACGCGATTGCAGGTATACCCAATGCCACCAATTCTGCGGCTTCTTTCAGCAGTTCATCCACGCTTAAACGGAACACGTCGGGCATCGATGAGATTTCCTGACGCTGCTTTGAACCTTCCACAATAAAAAGCGGCAGAATCAGGTCATCGACACTCAAACGCGTTTCGCGCATCAGGCGACGACTGAATTCATCGCGCCGCATGCGCCGCATTCGGGCAAAGGGGAACTGGCGATTTTCACTACTGACGGGCTTGGAGTCTGACACGTTAGCTTCTCGACTATGCTTGCTTGTGGTTGGTTGTCCGGGTTCTTTCTTTTTTCAATCCTTTTGCTTCTACGGTCCCTTTGCTTTTGAGGTCCTTAATTCGGGTGAAACGCTCTGATGTAACAGTTATGATGCGCTCACGTCAAATTTCTCGACACCATATCGCCAAAATCGCAGAAGGGCAAATATGAACAAGACCAAAATTGCTATCCTCGCGCTATTTATCGTGCTGTTTGCACTATATTTCAGTTTTGACCTCGGGCGCTTCCTTACTCTGGAATATGTGCAGTCGCAGCTGGAAGGCATTCGACAGTTTGCGCGGGACAATTTTGCGCTGGCAGCACTGGCCTACTTTCTGACGTATGTGGCTATTGCGGCCTTGTCCATTCCCGGTGCTGCCATAACTACATTGATAGGCGGTGCAGTATTCGGTCTGTTCTGGGGTACGGTGCTGGCATCTTTCGCCAGTACCATCGGTGCCACACTGGCATTTCTGGCAGCACGAGTGGTTTTGCGCGACTGGGTGCAGAAAAAATTCGGACGCTATCTGAAAACAGTTAACGATGGCATAGCCAAAGACGGCAATTTCTATCTGTTCAGTATTCGCATGGTGCCGTTGTTTCCATTTTTTCTGATCAATCTGGTTATGGGTCTGACACCCATCAAGGTATTGCCGTTCTTCTTTGTCAGTCAGATAGGTATGCTGCTCGGTACGGCGGTTTACGTGAATGCGGGCGCTGAGTTGGGGCAGATCAGCTCACTGGCCGGTCTGGTCAGTGCGCCACTGATCATATCTTTTGCACTGCTGGGACTGTTCCCCTGGGTTGCCAAAGGATTCATCGCCTTCTTACAGCGGGGCAAACGCTTGCGCGGGTTCAATAAGCCCAAAAGCTACGATGCGAATATGGTAGTGATTGGTGCAGGATCCGCAGGGTTGGTAGCGTCCATTATTGCAGCAGGCGCCAAGTCGAAGGTTATTCTGATAGAGAAGCACAAGATGGGTGGCGACTGCTTGAACACCGGTTGCGTACCCAGCAAGGCAATCATTCGCAGTGCGCGTATCAGCGATTACATCAACCGTGCCGGTGAGTTCGGCATCGACAACGCAACGGGTCAGGTGAACTTTGCCAGCGTGATGGAGCGTGTGCAGGACATCATCCGCAAGATCGAACCGCATGATTCGGTAGAGCGGTTCACCTCGTTGGGTGTGGAGTGCATCAGTGGTGCGGCGAAAATCACCTCGCCATGGACGGTGGAAGTGAATGGCCGTGTCATCAATACCCGCGCCATAGTCGTGGCCAGTGGTGCACGCCCACTTATTCCACCAATTCCCGGTCTGGACAAGATCGATTATCTGCATTCCGACAATGTGTGGGAACTGCGTAGTTTGCCTGAGCGCCTATTGGTACTCGGTGCCGGTCCGATTGGTTGCGAACTGGCACAGAGTTTTGCGCGTTTGGGTTCACAAGTGACGATAGTGGACCAGGCTTCTCACATGATGCCGCGAGAAGATACAGACGTATCGGAACTGGTGGCGAAGAATTTTCAGAAAGGTGGCGTGCAATTATTGTTGGGCCATGCGATTCGCGAGTTCACAAGCAACAACGGTGTGCATATTATGCGGGCCGAACACAATGGTGCAATGGTTGATGTAGAGTTCGATAAAGTGCTGGTTGCACTGGGTCGCAAAGCAAATGTGGAAGGCTTCGGGCTAGGAGAGTTGGGTGTTGAGTTGACAACGGCAGGAACCATTCAGGTAAATCAAAACCTGCAAACTTCCTGCCCCACCATATATGCCTGCGGTGATGTGGCGGGCCCTTATCAGTTCACTCACATGGCTTCTTTCCAGGCTTGGTACGCAACGCTTAACGCTCTTGCTGGTGGCCTGAAAACTTTCAAAGTGAATTACTCAGTAGTGCCATTTGCCACATTTACTGATCCAGAGGTTGCGCGTGTTGGATTGAACGAAAAGGAGGCACAGCAGCAAGGCATTGAGTACGAACTGACTCGCTACGAAATAGACGACCTGGATCGCGCCATAGCAGATGGCGAAGCGCACGGCTTCGTGAAAATTCTGACAGAGCCGGGCAGCGATAAAATTCTTGGTGCCACCATTGTTGGATATCATGCGGGCGAATTAATTGGCGAGTTCGTGCTGGCTATGACACATGGCATGGGCTTAAAAAAGATAGCTGCCACCACTCATATCTATCCAACCCTCCTGGAAGCCAACCGCTTCGCCGCCAACGCCTGGCGCAGCGCGCGCATTCCCGTCAAGTTGCTGCCCTGGGCCGAACGATTCTTCCGCTGGCGCCGCGGCTGAGCGATATGAACAAAAATCTAGTTTGAGCGCTGTAGATCGAGTTGGAGCCGGAAGGTAGTTCGAATCGGGACACGCCCACAAGTACGTCCATGTAGGGCTCGATCGCGTTTCCGCCTTTATCCCCGGAGGGGGATCCATGGCGGTCGACGGTCCCGCTCCGCAACACCTCCCGCCACCAACTCTGGCAGCAGCACTTGCTCGAAGGTTGGAAAAACCATCGCTGCTTTGCGGAACCGGTGCGCGAGGAGTTTACCCAGCGCCAATCTGCGAAGCTGGCGCACGTACAGAAAGTGCAAAAAACCGCCACGGAATTCCGTACAGTGCCAGGTCGGTGGTGTGGGAGGTCGCGCGCAGGACCGTCGACCGCCAGGGATGGCGGGCGATCGAGCCTTACAGGGATGTACTTGTAGGCGTGTCCTGCGCGCGACCTCCCATAGCGCCGACCGACCTACGAAGTACGTACGTTTTTCCCACCGACTTACCGAGCATGATCGCAGCTAATGTTGTACAACTGGCGCCTTACTGCGCGCCAGCCAGCCGTTGGACGACTTCGTAGTGAGCCTGCACGAATCGGTATAGCTCCGCCTCGATGATGCGTTCCTGGTCGCTGTGGGCGCCGTAGCCGAGAGGGCCGTCTTCAGCGTCTATGCCAGGTCCGATGCCATAACACTGAATGCCTTGCGCGCGCAGGTAGGCCATATCGGTGGCACCTGTGCTCATCACAGGCAGGATGGGTGCATTGTAGTGTTCCTGGAATACTGCTTCGATAACTCTGAACGCTTCAGTATCCAGACGCGTGGCCGCGCCGGGGCGCTGATTGCGTGCTGCCCATGCCACATTCACAGCAGGGTCATCGATAACTTCGCGCAGCGATTGCAGGAATTGCTCCGCATCTTCGTCAGGTAGCAAACGCACATCCAGCGTTGCAGTGGCTTCCGAAGGAATGACATTCACTCTGTAACCGCCCTCAATAATATTGGGAGAAATTGTCGAATGCAGAACCGCAGCATTGCGTGGTTCGAAATCCTTAAGGTATTCCAGCGCCGCCATGCCTGCTGAGGAGTTAGGGTTTAGCAGCGCGCGATAACGGGCCGCATCTTCTGGAGATGAGATGCTGGCCAAACGAGAAAAATATGACGTGGTGGTATCGCTAAGTCGGACAGGGGGCTGCCAGTCTGCAGCGGAGGCTACAGCTTTGGACAGATGCACGATAGCGTTACTGCGCAGCGGTACAGAGCCATGACCTGCAATACCATTACTGGTCAGTTGAACGGCGCGCGGCAACTTTTCTACGGTTTGCACACCTGCATAACGGGCGCTGCCTTCCTGACGCACCACACTGCCGCCTTCAGCAATACAGAACTCGGCATCGATTTTATCGAAATGCTGGTTAATCATGAATTCGATCCCAATGCTTGTTGCGCCTTCCTCACCCGATTCAGCCAGGAAAATGACATCGCGGTCCAGATCTATATTCTGACGCTTCAGCAATAGCATGGCCATCAGGGCTGCGGTCACGTTGTCCTTGTCATCAACAGTTCCGCGTCCATATATCCAGCCGCCATCCTGGGTGGCACTGAACGGGGGAAACACCCACTTCGCCGGGTCCACATTCACAACGTCCTGATGTGCCATCAACAACAAGGGGCGCTTACTGCCGTTACCGCGGATACGGGCAACTACATTGGGGCGGTCTGCTTCCAGCGCGAAGGTTTCCACTTCTATGCCTTCTGCCTGCAGTACGGACACCAGATACTCAGTGACTTCAATCTCACGGCCGGGTGGGTCGGAAGTATCCATTCGCACAATAGTTTGAAAATGCTGAAGTGTCTCGGCGTTCAACGCATCCCAATCCAGCTCCGCAGGTTGTGCTGCAACCGGGTTAGCAAGCGGGGACAGCGCCAAAAGACCCGCAGCATAAATTGCCTTTTTATTAAATACGCTCACTATGGTTCTCCTAAGAATGATGTCAGGCGCGTCTAGCTTGATACACACACAATGTAAACAGAGCAGCAAAACCTATCAGAGCCAACTCAGGAATAGCTAGACCCAGGAAGACTTCATGCACTTCCGCGCAGTTGCCATCGCCTGCCAGCAGGAAACTCAGCGTGTCCAGCAGTGGAAAATTCTCGAGCATATAGCTGAAACCGGGGCCGCAGGCAGGCACCAAATCCTCAGGCAGATGTTGCAACCATATCTGACGTATAGCGAAATAACTGCCGATTACGCACATCGCCGCTGCTGAATATCCGTATTTTTTTCTGCCCGCGGGGCCAGGGTTCTGAACGGCTGCCACTAAACAGATGAGGCCAGCAAGAATCACGAATACACGCTGCGTGATACACAGGCCGCAGGGCTGCAAAAGCATCACGTGTTCCATATACAACACAGCGGCAATGATCAGAACCGTGGCCAGAAATATAAGGAAATTAAGCAGTCGACTATTGGGCATCAGAGAGAGAAGTTTATCGAGCATTGTTTCGGTCTCGTTTTGAGTAATTGGTTTAAAATATGTTTAGCGAAAGCTGTTCCACTGCACCAGGAAGTCATCGAAACTCATATCATCATTGGCCTCGATGCTTGCCTGACTCGCCAGTGATTGCGCGCTCACCGCTGTAAGATGATCCAATTGGTTCTGACTCACAGTCTGCTTATTAAACCAGGACAGATGTGTTTTCGATTGCAGTAAGCCGAAAGCTGAGAAACTCAACTTCTGTTCACGCATGGCATGCACTACCTGCGCTGAGGGTGTCAATCCGGCATCTTCTACTTTAGCTGCCTGTGTTTTCAGACTGGCAGCGAAGGCGGTGCCGCCATGTATATGATCCAACAACCCAGCGCTGTGGCTGATCTCGTCAAGCAATTTTCGCGCCCATTTGGTTTTTGACACTTTTTTGCCCTGATGAGACAGTTCCAGATCTGCAGCGCGGCCATCGTTAACTACCGCGGCAAGATTACTTTCGGTTTCGAAATATTCCCGCTCTGTGCAGTGTGGACTATCCGCCAGCAGACAGAACAACAGGAACGCATCCAGGAAACGAATTTGTTCCGCATCTATGCCGAGCGGCAGGAAAGGATTCAGGTCCAGCAAGCGAACTTCAATATACTGAATACCTTTGCTGCGCAGTAATTCCAACGGTCGTTCACCGGAGGTTCCTACGCGCTTCGGACGAATGGTGGCATAGAACTCGTTTTCCAGTTGCAACAGATTGGTGTTTATCTGCAGATACTTGTCATCCTTCTTCATGCCTATCTCTTCGTAAGGCGGGTAAGGAATGGACATGGCTTTCTGCAGGCACTCTATATAAGTATCCAGTTCGTTATAGCAAACGAACAACGATTTCTGTGCGTCACTCTTATAACCAAGATTGCCCATACGCAAACAGGTGGCATCGGGCCTGAATAAAGTGGCGGCATCAAATTCCTGCAATTGATGATCACGGCCTTTGGTGAAACATCTGCATACAGCAGGGGACGCTCCAAACAGATACACCAGCAACCATGAGAAGCGATGGTAGTTACGAATCAGATGCAGGTATTGACGGGTCTGGAAATCCTGCAGGGGCTCAGTGGATTGTTTCAGAACCCGGTAATCCGCCCAGAAGGATTCTGGCATGGAGAAGTTGTAATGAATGCCGGCGATCGTTTGCATCAGGCGCCCGTAGCGGTGGCCGAGGCCTTCGCGATACAGAGTTTTCAGTTTACCGATATTGGAACTGCCGTAACGTGCCAGTGGAATCTGCGCATCACTTTCCAGCAGGCAAGGCATGCTGGAGCCCCACAGCATTTCACCCGCAGGCAAATTGTTGTAGGAGAAGGTGTGCAGATCAGCCAGAAACTGCAGGCATTCTTCGATATTGGTAAATGTGGGAGTAATCAGTTCGATCAGGGCTTCAGAGTAATCCGTGGTGATATACGGATGAGTCAGTGTGGAGCCGAGTGCAGCAGGGTGATCAGTCTGGGCAAGCCGACCATTGGGGGTGACGCGCAGACTTTCCTTCTCGATACCGCGTACGAACTGCCCCCACGCGGTTTTAAACTCGGGCAGATTAAAATGTGCCAGTGATTCCTTAAATGTACGCAATTATTTTTCTCGGCTCTGGAAGTCCATCAGTGTTTGTATGCGTCGGCTCTAATTTTATAGCGCTTGTGGCCCTGCGGCCACAATTGCATCAGAGACCTTGAAGCGGGCAAAGTTGTTGCGGAACTGAGCAATAAGATCCGCGGCCTTGGCGTCATAAGCTGCCTTGTCGCTCCAGGTGTTGCGCGGATTCAACAGAGCGCTGTCAACGCCAGGCACTTCTTTTGGAATAGTCAGATTGATACCGTCAAGATGCTCCGTAGCGACGTCACGCAGTGCGCCACTCTGCACGGCTGCAATGATTGCGCGAGTTGCCGGGATGCTGAAACGTTTGCCGGTACCATGCGGACCGCCGGTCCAACCGGTGTTCACCAGATAAACCTGACTGTCGAATTCCTTGATGCGTTTGATTAGCAGGTCTGCATATACGCCCGCAGGGCGGGGAAAGAATGGTGCACCGAAACATACAGAGAAAGTAGACTTGATACCATCGCCTGCGCCAACTTCAGTCGAACCAACCAGTGCCGTGTAGCCACTTAAAAAGTGATATGCGGCCGCTTCTTTGGAGAGGATGGAAACCGGTGGCAACACGCTGGTCAGATCACAGGTCAGGAAAATAATGGCACGTGGCTCCCCGGCACGATTCTCGGGTACCCGCGACTTGATATGTGTTAATGGATAACAAGCACGGGAATTCTCAGTAAGCGTGGTATTGGCATAGTCAGCCACATGGGTTGCTTCATCGATGGTAACGTTCTCGATAACAGCACCAAACTTGATCGCGTCCCAGATAACCGGCTCGTTCTTCTGGCTCAGGTCGATACACTTGGCGTAGCATCCACCTTCGATATTGAACACCGTGTTTTTGCCCCAGCCGTGTTCGTCATCGCCAATCAACAGACGGCTTTCATCGGCAGATAAAGTGGTCTTGCCAGTGCCAGACAAACCAAAGAAAAGACATGTGTCGCCCTTTGGCCCGACATTGGCGGAACAATGCATGGGTAACACGTCTTTGGCGGGCAGCAGGAAGTTCTGCACAGAGAACATCGATTTTTTCATTTCACCGGCATAACGCATGCCGGCCAGCAGCACTTTGCGTTCAGCGAAATTCAGAATAACGGTGCCTTCTGAGTTGGTGCCATCGCGCTCGGGTTCGCAAATGAAACCAGGTGCGCTGAGTACTTGCCAGACATCTTTGCCGGCAGGATTATAGTCAGCCGCTTTGATGAACAGCGTGCTGCCAAACAGGCAATGCCAGGCGTACTCGGCAGTGACACAAACAGGAATATAGTGTTCAGGTGAGGAGCCCACATGCAGCTCGGCAACGAAGTTGTCGCGGCCTTTCATATATTCGCTTACGCGGTTCCACAGTGCCGTGAATTTGGCGGGATCGAAGGGTTGATTGACAACGCCCCAGTCGATCTGATCGCTGCTGCTGGGTTCCTGCACAATAAAGCGATCTTTCGGGCTGCGACCCGTACGCTTGCCGGTTTCGACTACCAACGCACCATTGTCCGCCAGCCTGCCCTCATTACGCTGCAGGGCAATCTCCACCAACTGACTGGGGGCGAGATTGCGGTAAACGGTACTAGTATTGTCTTTCAGGATATCCCGGCTAATTTGTGTCATTCATCAACTCTCATTTTGATGTAGAAGCCTGCCCGGCAGGCTAAAGATCATCGCAAAGTTTTGCGAATCCAGCTGTCGCTAAAATAGAGGGCGCATTATGCCAAATAATGCCGAGCCTGAATACCTGCTTGAATTATTGCGGCCATCATTCAAAAAAATGCTTCATGCCTTGCCGCAGGCGCCGGTCTTTCTTGTTGGGTTTGGCCTGTGGTTGCTCCAATACAGCATGAAACTTCCTTTGTTCAACCAGCTTTTCCCGCCTTGCAATGCTCTCTGGTGTTTCTTCATACAGTAGTTGTGCTTCGGGTGCTCCGCGCCGCACCTCAGAAAGTCCTTTGACTATTAAGGTTTTTTCGTCCCAGCCCAGGCGCACGGTGAGTATAGTGCCTACTCCAATCTCTTTCCCCGGTTTCACTTTCTGCGCGTCGGAGTTGATTTTGCCGCCTTCGATAGCCTGTTTCGCCAGCGAGCGGGTTTTGAACAGCCGCGCCGCCCACAGCCATTTGTCCAGCCTGACTTTTTCGGTACTCACGAGCTTTGCCTCCGTAGAGCAGGGGCTGACTGTTGTGGAAATATCTGCCGGAAGTCCTCAATTTGTACAAACTCCTGAGCCTGGAGAGGGGGCTGTTGGCTGTCAGGTTGCTGGATAGCCAGCAGATGGCCGATGCCCTCGTCGCGGGCGCAACGCAATACGGAAAGATTATCGTCAATCAACAGGGTGCGTTGGGGATCATATTGCTCTATCTCGCGCAGACTCGTCCAGAAACCAGTCTGCTCCTTGGCCAGGCCAAGATTATGCGAGCTGATGGTGTTGTGGAAGTGTTGGGCCATCCCGGTCTGGCGCATCTTCAATGCCAGACTATGAGGGTGCGCGTTAGTAACCAGCAGTACTTTCTTGTCGTGTTCCCGCAGTTGCTGCAACAACTCGACCGCAAAAGGGCGCACTGCAATCCTGTGTCTTGCTTCTTCCTTCAGGGTGGCGATGTCGATGTCCAGCGTTGCCGACCAGAAGTCCATGCAATACCAATTTAGGGAGCCCAGTTGGTCCGCGTACTTGCTGCGGATAACTGTCGCCGCCTGCTGCGCATCCATGCCATGTTTTTGGCCATAAACAGTGGGGATGAGCGTCAACCAGAAATAGTTGTCGAAATGCAGGTCCAGCACAGTGCCGTCCATATCGAACATGACCGTATCGATGTTAGACCAGATTAGCATTGCGACAGACTTCCTCAGAATGGTGAATGCCTGCTATGTTAAAGCATCAAGGCGAAAAGAGAACAGAAAATGGACGATTCGGCATTACTCTCCGCAGCAATAGACATTGCAAAGCAGGCAGGGCAGGAGATTCTGGAGGTATACCGCCATGTGGGTGGTATTGGTGTGGAATATAAACTGGACAGCTCGCCACTGACTGAGGCAGATACCCGTGCAAATCGGGTCATCGTTGCGGGTCTGCAAAAGCTGGACCCGAATATTCCAGTTCTTTCCGAGGAATCTGAACCTGTCGCCTGGGAACAACGCTCAGCATGGCAAAGCTATTGGCTGGTTGATCCATTGGATGGCACCAAGGAGTTCATCAGCAGAAACGATGAGTTCACGGTGAATATCGCGTTGATTCGCAACGGCCAGCCGGTGCTGGGAATTGTGCAGGTGCCGGTGTTTGATGTGTGCTACAGCGGCTTGGTGGGTGAGGGGAGTTTCCGACAGTTGAGCGACGGCCCTAAGGCGCCTATCGAGGTTGACCCCCTATCTACTGGTGAGAACAGTATTCTGCGCGTAGTGGCCAGTCGCCGCCATGGTGGCGAGGCGCAGCAAGCCATGGTGCACAGACTGGAGCAGCATTTTTCCAAAGTGGAACTGGTGAATATGGGCAGCTCGCTGAAAATTTGTTTGCTTGCTGAGGGCAAGGCAGACTTTTATCCGCGTCTGGCACCGACTTCGGAATGGGATACCGCAGCTGCTCACGCTATATTGTGCGCCGCAGGTGGACAGATTTATCGCACTGACCACGAAGTGCTTACCTACAACCAGAAAGAGGATCTTTTGAATCCCTATTTCCTGGCTGTGGCAGATAAACAGGCCAACTGGCGCCAATTACTGGGCGAATGATCAATGTACACTTTTTGTTGCTGACTCAATCGGGCTGCCACGCAGAACGCGCTGCAGCCTGACGTAAGATCTCTCTGTTTTCAGCAGAAGGCGGTGGTTCTGATTCCCCAAAAATCGCTGCCAGCCAATGGCCATCGGTCGGGTTGGGGAACAGCACATATTCACTGCCAAACTTATCCTTGTCCGTTTCCATGGCAGCAATGCGTCCTTCCACGTCGCCTCGGATGTAATATTTGCGCCGGAAATCATTCAGGTTGTCGCCCAGAAAAACGGCGACAGTAAAATCCTGCATGATTTCATCCTGACGCACCTCCTTGTTGGAGCTTTCCCGCAATACCGTCAAGTGTTCTGCGTCGGCGTAGGGAAAACCGACATGACGCAAATTGGCGAGCGCAATCTCGAAGGACGCTTCGCCCTGATCACGGCTGGTGACATAGAAAACCTCAACGCCGTTATCGACACAGAATTGCAGGAACTCAGCTGCACCCGGAGCAGCGGTGATGCCGTTCTCGGCAACCCATGTATCCCAGATTGGGTCGTCGAAGAAATCCAGTTCCTGATTGACCAGATATCCCCAATAATTCAGGGCATGCAGAACGGTGTCATCCATGTCGGTGACAACAGCCAGTGGCTTATCTCCCGGTTGGTGGTCGGCTAAAGCGGTCTGCACATGCATGCGGGCGATATTGAAACCCTGGTAGTAAAGGGCCCGGTATTCAGCTGACGTTTGCTTCCAGGCCAGAGCGTACAACAATGGATTGCCGTTACCGGCATTGTCTGTCTGCGCTGTGCTGGTGCCAGCTGACAGAAGGAAAATGACAGTTGCGAGAAACCGGGCATATCTGTTGCGATGTCTGTTGCGAAAGTCTGGAAGCATGGGTTACCTCGTTGCTGTATTTCTGAAGGTCATTTTAATGATGCGCCTTTTCATGTCTGCTGGTTTATTTCTAAGTCACATTGTCTGCCAGTTGGCTCAAGAAGTCATTGTCATTGCGCAGATAGCTCATTCCGGGACTATCCGCAGCTGTTTCTTTCAGCCTGTTTATGAGAGGATCACAACAGAAAAAACAACCAGCGGAGATCAGAAATGAAGAAGTGGATGCAAGTTACCGGCATGTTCGCACTCGTGGCGCTATTGGTTGCCTGTGGCGAAACTGTCACAACTCCAGAGGTGACAGAAACTCCAGTTGCAGAAGAACCAGCAGCAGAAGTTGTGCTCGCTAATTTCGATAGTCTTGCTGACGGCTGGAACACGATTGAGCCCGGTGGTGAAACCATCTGTTCCGACGGAAGCCCCTACAAGTTTTTCGTGCGCCCCGGTGATCCCGAAAAAGTCATGTTCTATCTGGAAGGTGGTGGCGCATGTTGGGCGGGCAGTAACTGCGATACCGACATTCAGCCCAGCTACCAGGTCAATCTGTCGCGCACAGATCCAGCCAGAGCACACGGCATTTTCGCTTTCGATCAGGCAGCAAACCCCTTTGTTGATTACACAATAGTCATGGCACCTTATTGTTCCGGTGATGTGCATCTTGGTGATGTTGACCAGACGTATCAGATGCCGGCATTTGACGAACATGCAGCGCACGAATTCACTATTCGGCATCGTGGCTGGGCGAATGGTAAGGCAGCGTTGGACTGGACTTACGGTAGCGTGTTTGCACCGAAAACTATATTCGTAACCGGTTCCAGTGCCGGTTCAATTCCGTCACCGTTTTATGCAGTGAAATTGGCAGAGCATTATCCGCAGGCTGCAGTAGTGCAACTGGGAGATGCGTCAGGTGGCTATCGTGGATTCGCCAATTTCAATCCCTATGAAAGCTGGCGCACCGACAGCATCATTGCAGAGTTGGATTACACTGCCAATATCCCGGGCCCGGAGTTCAGTTTTCACCAATTGTATATGGCAGCGGCTGACGCCAATCCGAATATACAACTCGCCTCGTTCGATACAGTAGAGGATAGCGTGCAGAAGCAGTTTCTCGCCTTGGGTGGCAGCCCTGCCGAGTTTCTGCAGCCATTGTTGGAAACCAATCTGGCTGAGATCAGCGCGCGTGTGCCAGACTTCCGCTATTTTGTAGCTGGCGGCGATGTGCACACAATTTTGTTGCGTCCGGAAGCCTATACCTACAAAGCGGACGGTGTTGCTTTCATTGACTGGCTGACAAGTCTGGCGGCTGGAGAAACTGTTGCCAATGTGAAATGCGCAGAATGTTCTGTTGCAGAAATTTCTGACTAGGTAGAAATGGATTAGCGTCAAAGCGCGCTATCCCGATTTGCCCGGACAAGGTGATGAGCTTGCAGGGTGCACGATGCAATGGGTATCGTTATTAACAACTTGATTGATGTTAAGTCTCACTCCGGACTGATATTAAGTTGTTAAGTTACTGGGGGCCATGAAGCAGGTAGTCGATCTCGTGTAGTTCCGCCGGACCTCGTTCCTGCTTGTGTTCGATGACGCGCCGACCCCAGGCGTCCGCCGCGGGCACCTTGACAGAAACGCCCGAAATGATTATTTTGATCAAAGTGATCATTTTATAGGAAAAGGTGGTTTTCATGGAAATCCTGAATGCCAGTGAGGTCAAGCGCGAGTTCGGCGAGGCCCTTATCAAAGCCCAGCAGGGTCCGGTCGGCATCAACAAGAACGGCAAGCCGGTGGCCGTAATGGTATCGGCTCGCGCGTATGCAGAGCTGCAAAACTTCCGCGAGCAACATCTCCAGCAGGAGATTGCCGCAGGCATGGCCGATATCAAGGCCGGTCGAGTTTCGGCGGGGAAGGACGTGATGCAGCGGATGAGAAAGCGCATCCTTGATGCCGGTTTATAAGTTTACCGGAAAGGCCGAAGGCGACCTTGCGGCCATTGTTGATTACACGCTGGAGACTTGGGGCGCAGCTCAGGCTGTCAAATATATCGACGGGTTGGAAGGCCTGGCCGCAAACCTTGCCCAGACTCCTGATCTTGGAAAATCCCGCGCAGACTTTCACAAAGGCCTGTTCGTCTTCCCCTTTGAAAGACACTTGCTCTTTTATCGCAAGGAACGGCACGGCATTACTATTGTGCGCATCCTGCATGACAGCATGGACACACCGCGTCATTTTGAGTGATTAGCGCTCCAACCTTGGATTGTGCTGACGTTCAGAGGTTCCTTAGCTGTGGGCTTCTTTGACATGTCCCTAAAATCGGGGTAGAACCCGAGGAACACCCTAAAATATTCAGCGAATGACCACCTAGGCTGTAGTAGGCTAGGTGGCTTGTACGTATTTCAGATCAGGAAGGAGGCAGTTCCATGCCAAACAAGTATTTCGCAAGAGTGATGGAAACATTCGCTTTCGTCCTGATGTTGGCCTTGACCAGCCACGTAAGCGCAGCTGACGCACCCTATCGCCATGCAAGTGAAGCCATCGGTACGGTTCGCGAGGTCTACGATGGCAAACTGTATCCCGACATTCAGGTCAACACCTACCGCAACATCGATCGCCTGTTTCCAACGCGCACCGTAGCGCGTGGCACGACGGTTAACGTCCTGCCCGTGAGCGGCCAGCCGTTGCAGGAATTTTCATATACCGTTGATGACGAGACATACGATCTTTACGACGTCCTTTCTCTGAATCGGGTCTCTGGCATGCTGATCATCCGTAACGGCGAAATCCTGTTCGAGAAATACCTGATGGGCAATGACGAGGACACCCGGTGGATGTCCATGTCGGTGGTCAAGTCCATGACGGCGACATTGATCGGTGCCGCGATACAGGACGGCTATATCAAAAGCATCGACGATCCGATCGTCAACTATCTGCCCCGTTTCACAGGGTCAGCCTACGATGGCGTCACAGTAAGAAACCTGCTGCAGATGACATCCGGCGTCGCTTGGAACGAGACCTATACCGACCCGACTTCAGACCGACGGCGCATGCTGGAAGCGCAAATCGGGCAGCAACCTGGTGCCATCCTTGACTTGATGGCATCCTTACCGCGAGCCACAGAGCCGGGCACTTTGTGGAATTACAGCACCGGCGAAACCCAGGTGGCGGGCGCGCTGGTGCGGGCTGCGACCGGCAAACCGGTTGCTGAATACCTGTCGGAAAAAATCTGGTCGAAAGTGGGCATGGAAGCCGATGCCAACTGGTGGCTGGAATCCCCCGATGGCCTTGAAGTGGGCGGCAGCGGCTTGTCTGCCACTCTGCGCGACTATGCGCGTTTCGGTTTATTTCTGCTCAATGACGGAATGATTGGGGATGAACGTGTTTTGCCAGAAGGCTGGATAGAGGCCGCCAGCACCCCCAAAGTCGTAGCTGGGGAGATGGTCGACTATGGCTACATGCTGTGGCCCATGCACGGCAGAAGTTACGCGGCGGAGGGTATTTTTGGTCAGTACGTGTTCGTCGATCCTGACACAAATCTGGTAGTTGCGATGTGGAGCGCTCAATCTAAACCAATCGGCCGAGCAGGCTTGAATGAATACAAATTTCTGGAAGCACTTTCAGAGCACTTTCAGTGAAACCCAAAATCAGTAGAACCCTATATCACTAAAATTCTATATCATTAAAAATGGTAGAAATCATAATGGAAGAATATTTATTTGGAGAAGATTCAGAACATAAACTAAATCTTCGGAATCTTGAATTAAGTGACTACGCCGACCTGAAAATAATAATTGATATTACCTACCCTGGCATGGGAGATGTTTTACCAGAGAAAAAATTCAAGTCTCAGTTAGCTGCTTTTCCGGAAGGACAAATCTGCATTGAAGATCACGGCAAAGTGATTGCAGCAGCCTTTTCGCTGATTGTAGATTATGACAAGTTTGGTGATCACCACACGTATCAGGAAATTACCGGCGATGCTTACTTAACAACACACGATCCGATGGGGGATGTATTGTACGGTGCCGAGGTTGTCGTACACCCGGATTATCGAGGTATGCGTCTAGGTAGAAGGTTGTACGATACCAGAAAGGAGCTTTGCCAAAGTTTAAATCTTAAATCCATCGTGGCCGGTGGACGCATACCTAATTATCAAGACCATGCAAAAGATATGTCACCGCAGAAATATATTGAGTTGGTTAAAAGGAAGGAAATTTACGACCCCATTCTTACTTTTCAACTCTCAAATGATTTTGAAGTTAAGCGCGTACTTAGCAATTATTTGCCTGAAGACAAAGAGTCAAAAGGATTCGCAACGCTGTTGGAATGGACTAACTTATACTACGACGAAGAAAAAGCCCCTTTGTTTGGAGCCAACAAAACATCCGCTCGAATAGGATGTATTCAATGGGAAATGAGACCGCTGGAATCTGTCGAAGAACTTATTCAGCAGGTCGCCTATTTTATTGACGCGCTCTCTGAATACCAATGTGATATAGCGCTTTTACCGGAATTTTTTAACGCACCATTAATGGGTCTTAAAACACATGTAAATTCTGTTAACGCCATCAGGGCGCTTGCTGAATTTACTGAAGAAATTGTTGAGGAAATCTCGCGCTTAGCTGTTAGTTACAATATTAATATTGTCGCTGGGTCTCTGCCCATCGTAGAAAACAATCAGTTATACACCGTTTCATATTTTTGTCGTCGTGATGGCACGCTGGGATCACAATACAAAATTCACGCTACGCCCTATGAAAAGCGAGCCTGGATTATGCAGGGTGGTGACAATCTTAATGTGTTTGATACGGAGTTCGGCAAAATCGGTATATTAATTGGCTACGATGTCGAATTCCCTGAACTCGCACGACTGCTATCTGAAGAAGGCATGAAGTTGCTATTCGTGCCATCCCGGACCGACACAAAGAATGCTTACTTAAGAGTACGCTGTTGTGCACAAGCCCGGGCAGTTGAAAACGAATGCTATGTTGTCATAGCCGGAAGCGTGGGTAACTTGCCAAAGGTAGACGGGGCGGATATTCAATACGCTCAGTCCGCTGTTTTCTCACCCTCCGACTTCTCCTTCCCGCATGATGCAATTATGGCTGAATCAACCCCGAATACCGAAATGACATTAATTGTGGATCTTGATTTGGAAAAATTGGACAAACTGAGAAATGAAGGATCTGTGCGAAATTATCTGGACAGACGCCGCGATTTGTACCGAACAACCTGGATTGCAAATGAGAAATAGGGTGCTGACAAACTAACTCCTGAGCTGCCAGAGTCCAAACATTCATCAAAACTATACAAAAGATACAGACTTCCGCCGTCCGTCATCCAGTATGCAGTCTGGGGATTTTCTAATTTGCTGCTTTGTGGAAGTTAAGTTGTCAGTACCATAACAAATCATCAGTCTAGCAAAGACGCCAGCACTCGGCGCTCACCTTGAAACGGTCGGCGCCCATGCATCACTAGAGAATTATCCACCAACGCCACATCGCCCGCTTGCCAGGCAAGATCAAAAGACAGCGCTTCCGCCAGTTCGATAACCGTCGCCATTACATTCGGATCAATCACACTGTCATCACCAAAGCAGATTGATTTCTGCGCCACATTGCGCTTGTCCTGCCAACCCTGAAAGGCGGCAATCAACTGATTAAAAAACACACGCCGGCCGTCCTCCAGTGTGCGCACTGCTGGCAGCACCGGTGTGGTCACACGCAGATTATTCTCTGGCAACCATTGCCATTGATAACCCAGGCTCTGCAGTTTTGTTTCTGCGCCGGTTTTATCGCTTGCATTCAAGGTGCTGCGCCAGCTACGACCCTGGCCGGATTGCAGATCCTCCTCATCCGGCATGGTATTAGTGTATTTAACGCCCTTGTGTTCGCAGGCCGCAACAAACTCCGGCATTAGCGCTTCCATTTGCTGCAGCAGGATATCGGACCGGCATAAGGGCGTCGCACCACCAGCAGATGCGGGGTGCTCGCAGAAGAAAAATAATGCGGACGGATAGATGGGCGTCTGCGCCATTTCATGATGCAGATAAATGGCGATATTGGCGGGCGCCTCGTTGGCCGTGAACACGCGCTCAGTGCGGTTGCGTCTTACCGCATTGGATAATGAATCGGTGTAGGTAAAGTTTTTCAGATCAAAAAACTGAATAAAAGCATCAAAATCCTGATCGGATACCAAGGGAAAATCACGAAATAAAATGCTGCCGTGCTCAGCCAGCTCACGCTGCAATTTGTCGCGATTGGCCTTTACCCAGTTTGACACTGCGCTCAGATCGGCGCGGCTGTTTGCCGCCACTGCATAAACCAGCGGGAAAACTTCCGGGTGAAACTGCTGGCCTTCAACTGCCTGCATAGCAACTGTCAGCTCGGTAATCTGCATGTTGATACTCACTCGCTAAACTTAGTCGTAAATAGGGTAAAAGTGGCTAAATGCCAGTTCACAGAATGCACCGGGATCATTAAATCGGCGGTTCTGATTCAAGGCGGAAATGGCTGCCATGTCGTCACTGCTGAGTGCGAAGTCAAACACCGCAAGATTCTCCGGCAAGCGCTCGATGCGTGACGTTTTTGGAATAACGGATGTGCCACGCTGAATGCCCCAACGCAACACCACTTGCGCCGGAGAGCGTTGCAGGCGCTTGGCGATCTGCAACACCACAGTTTGGCTGAGCACAGAATCTTGCTCGCTGGCCATGGAAAGCTCTACATAAGAGCCGGCGCCCAGCGGCGAAAACGCGGTGACGGCAATATCATAATCCTGCGCCAGCCGAACCAAACGCTCCTGAGTCAGGTAGGGGTGTGACTCAATTTGTAACATCGCGGGTTTGATGTCGGCGTAAGCCATCAGGTCGTGCAAAAGGGCGCTGTTGTAATTACATACACCGATATTGCGCACCAGTCCAGCCTGCACTAACTGCTCCATAGCGCGCCAGGTTTCAAACAAAGGTACCGGGTCAATTTCCATGGTCGGGTGTTCTGCTTTGGGATCGAATATCCACTCCGGCGGATAACGCTGTGCGATCGGCACATACTTCAATGCAATCGGAAAATGCACCAGATACAGATCAAGATAATCCACACCCAGATCATCCAGCGTTTTTTCACAGGCCTCGCATACATGCTCAGGGCGATGAAAGGTATTCCATAGTTTGGACGTTAACCACAAGTCTTCACGACGGCAGACACTTTGCTCGATGGCGCGGCGGATGCCCTCTCCGGCTTGCACTTCATTGCCGTAATCAGCGGCACTGTCCAGATGGCGATAACCGGCTTCAATCGCCTTGTGCACCATGTCAGCAGTCTCGTTTTTGGCTATTTTCCAAAGACCAAAACCGACGGCTGGCATCTGATGATTTTTCACTTGCATACTGTCGCTCATGACCGTCCGCCTTCCAATAAATGTGCCAATTGCTGCGCTTCCAGGAAGCTGTCGATATTTACTGCCTGACCCATGCGCATGGATTCCTGCGCGGCACTGGCGACGATCATCGACCATAAACCCTGCTGTACTGTTGCGCAATCGACCGGCTTGCCGTCCAACTGATCCATCAACGCAATATGCTCAAAATAGGTGGCGCCATGATGCCCACTTTGTTCGATCAGACGCGGATACGATAATTCCGTGCTGCGCGACGCACCATTTTCACCCAGCTCAACTTTGATCGAGGTCTGCGTTGGCACCTGAGCATGAAAATCAAAACGTTCGCTGGCCAGCAGTCTTCCCTGATCACCTACCACAATCAACTCTTCAGAAAAATCCGGGCAGAACATATTTAGCGTGAAGCTGGCCCGGATGCCATTGGCATATTCAATACTGACAAAGGCATGATCATCAATGTCAGACGCTACGCCGTCTTTTTCAAAGTCCAGAAAGTTTACCGCGCGACCACCGCTGGCATAGACCTTCACTGCTCTGGAGTCAGCCATCAGGTTGATCAGATCAAAATAGTGACAGCATTTTTCTACCAAAGTGCCGCCGGAATTGCGGTTGAACTTATTCCATTGCTCAACTTTGTCCAGAAACGGCGGACGGTATTCACTCATGCTGATGGTGTGAATCTGCCCCAGACTCGCGCGGGTTTTGACCTCATGAAATGCTTCGCGGTACTGCGCTTTGTAGCGATACTGCAGACCAATTTGCACAAAGGCATTGTGCTTGTGCGCCGCGTCCATTAGTGCCACCGCGTCAGCCAAGGTAGTTGCCATGGGCTTTTCCAGAAAAATCGGTTTGCCGCTGGCCAGCGCAATTTTGAGCACTTCAAAATGGGTAAAGTTAGGCGTGCAAATCATCAGCGCATCGGCATCCGGGTCGTTGCAGGCAGATTCAAGATCGGCATAACGTCGCAACGGGTCATCGCAGACCGTGCGGTAAGCGGCAGCTGCCGCATCCATACTCTCCACCTGGCTATCGTAGATACCGAGCACCCGCGCCCGACCCAGCAGCACGGCTACCCGCATGTGCTCCTGGCCCATGGTGCCGGTGCCAATCACCACCAGATTATGGCGCGGCGCTTCCTGCTTATAAAGATAACGATCGGCCTCAGTGATATGGCGCTGATTCACAGAATTTTCGAAAAATCTTAAACGTGCTTTAGTCATTTTTTAGTCTTGTTAACAAAGGTCATCAGGAAAGCGCAGACTGCGGTTGTTTATTCATCTGCCATGCCCAGATCAGAATATTAATGGCCAGCAGCGCAACCATCAGTGGCCAGAACGCGGCGCTGAGTCCACCCACCAAGCCTATCGGTGAGAACAGCAGATACAAGGCTACCACACAGGACATCAAGGTGGCCGCACACGGCATCGCAAGACGCCAGGGCGTCAAATCCAATAGACGCCGCGGCTGGTAAGACCAGTCCTCGCTGCGCGGCCACAACCAACCGGTCAGCAGCATGATCGCCACCTCAATCACAAATAGTATCGCGTACACATGCAGGAAATGGATAGTGACATCTTCATCAAACACAAACCGCAACAAACCATATGTGATGACATGAAAAATAATGGCAAGCTTGGCTCCCAGCGCGGGCACGCGAGTGGTAAACAGGCCAACAATAACAACGGCAATAACGGGAATATTATAGAAACCGGTAAACATGCGAATCAGCTGCCACAGGCCCTCAGGCGCGTATTGCAGCATGGGCGCCACCGCAAACGAAAACAGCGCGATCACAACGCTGGCTATTTTGGCAACGCGCAGCATGGTTTTATCATCGACTGGCTTTTTTTGCAGAGGGCCATAGACATCGAGACAGAACAGGGTGGCGGCGCTGTTCAACAGCGAATTGAATGAACTGAATACCGCCCCCAGCAGCACCGCCAGAAAGAAACCCGAGGCATACACCGGCAGCACATCACGTACCAGGCGCGGATAAGCCAGATCAATCGTGCTCAAACCGGGACCGTACAGATGAAAAGCGATGACGCCGGGGATCATCATCATAAACGGCACCAGCACTTTGAAGAAGCCAGCAAACAGCACGCCTTTCTGACCCTCAGCCAGATTCCTGGCGGCCAAGGTTCGTTGAATCACATATTGATTGGTGCACCAGTAGAATAAATTGGCCAATAGCATGCCGGTAAACAAGGTCCCAAAAGGAGTTGGATCGCTCGCCCCACCGATGGCATTAAGTTTCTGGGTATCGGTACTGGTGATAATCGACAGGCCTGCACTGACGCTGCCATCGCCTAACATCGATAAACCCAGCACCGGCACCGTCACGCCGATTATCAGCAGACCCACACCGTTTAAAGTATCGGAGATCGCGACTGCCCTCAGCCCGCCAAACACGGCATACAGGCTGCCAATAAAGCCGATGGCAACAATGGTCATCCACAGTGCCTGGCTGTAACTGACCCCTAGCAAGGCCGGTACATCAAATAATTGCAAAACAGCTATGGAGCCGGCGTACAGCACGGAGGGTATGGTGATCAACCCGTAACCCACCATAAACAGAATCACCGTCAGTCGTCGCACACCGTCATCAAAGCGATTATTCAGGAACTCCGGCAAGGTGCTGAATGCTCCCGCCAGATAACGCGGCAGGAAGATAAAGGCCATGCAGATCGTGGCGAAGGCGGCGGTCACTTCCCAGGCCATGCTGCTGAGATTAAAACCATAGGCAGAGCCGTTGAGGCCTATCAGTTGTTCCGCGGACAGATTGGTGAGCAGCATGGAGCCGGCAATGAAGATGGCGCTCAGACCACGGCCAGCGAGGAAATAGCCATCCTGAGTGCTGACCTCGCCACGGGTTTTTCGGAAGGAGATCCAGGCCACCAGTGCCATAAAGAACGCACAACTCAAAACGGTTGTTAAAAGATCACTGGTTTCCACAAATCTCTCAGACCTTGTTTACACAATTCTTGAGCGGCAGAAATACCCCATTCAGCCGCAGCGGTCAAATTCAATAATTTATTGTTTCACTTCTCAGTTTCCTATACTGAATTTCCCATGGGCAAGCTCATCGATACCTCACAACCGCCACTATCCTTGCGATTAGTGATGCTCATGTATCCGCCGTGGGCTTCAATCACCTGCTGACAGAATACCAGACCAATACCAGACCCCAGAGGTTTTATGGTGTAGTAGGGCGTAAACAGATTGTCCGGATTCTGAATTCCCTCGCCGTCATCAATGACTTTTACGACGAGTCGCAAACCCTCCTGTTGCCACGAGACAGTAACGGTAGTGATGAGAGCGCTGGCCTCTACGGCATTCTTTATCAGATTAATCATCACTTGCTCTACCTGAGCCGGGTCAATGGATAGCGTCAGGTCGTCACCGTTCAGTTCAATGGGATGATCACCAAAGAGCGTCGCTAAGCACACGTACCAGATTTCTCCAGACCTCTATCGACATCACCAAAACTCAATGGCCAACCTGGCAGCCCGACATAAAAATAGCCCAACAAGGCCTTGGCATTGCCATTTGCCAACTTCTCATCCATCGTTAGTGCCAGCTCGATCAACTCCTTTGCTTCGCGAAAAGAACGTCGGGTTGCCATTACACCTTGCGTACCCGAATAGCCGTAAGTAATTCTGCCAAGCAGGTAAATCGATTCCGCACTTCCTGATTGATCTCGAAAGGCATTCGCTTTCGCAAGCAGCATGTCACGCTCCTGTTTCGATTCGTTCTCATCTGAACTGTTCAATAGCGCGGCAGCGTAAGCTCCGTTATTGACTCGAACGTGTCAGGTACTTGTGCATCGGAACTCTGCATAAGGTACATGGCGAATACGATCAACAGCATGATTGATTGAGGAATCAAGTTTCGATGATTATTCGAGTTGCGAATTTGCCTGGTCACGTTTTCTCTCCGGAGTAATCTCAGGAAGACATTCCTGAAGATATTTCCGATTAGTAGAGCAACGTTTGTGCCAGGAAATGATCAGCCGCCAGAGCCTGTAATTTGGGCAGCCTGCTGAATTTTTCTAATTATTCATACCAGAAACGGGAAAATAAATTCGATAATGGGAGTAGAGCATAGCTGACAGGAAAATAAGTTAAGGCTGCTGATTGATTTAATGGCAACAAAAAACTACCATTAAATACCTAATTTTGGTACATGGAGCTACGATATGGCCAAGAACACGAGCATATCGCTCGGAGAGCATTTTGACGAGTTTATCGCGGCGCAATTGAAGAGTGGTCGGTATGGATCTGCCAGCGAAGTTGTACGCGCCGGACTACGGGTGCTTGAAGAGACCGAGGCAAAACGCGAGCATCTACGAAGATTACTAATCGAGGGGGAGCGCAGCGGTTTTTCGGATTACAGCTACAATAAGCTTATGGATGAATTGGATAATGAAGCGCATTGATGCACTATTTTAAACTTACCAACAAAGCCAGAGAGGATCTGATTGGAATTGCCCGTTACACTGAAAAAAACTGGGGACAAGAGCAGAGAAAGGTCTACCTGAAACAACTGGATGACTTGTTCCATACACTCGCCGCAAATCCTGATCTTGGTCGAAGTTGTAGCGAGATCAGACAGGGCTACTTCAAATACCCTGATGACCGCCATGTTATTTTCTATCGTTTGGGTAACGAATCCGCGATTGAGATCATTCGAGTACTGCATAAGCGCATGGACACAGCACTGCATTTTTGATACTTCATCACACTGAAATTATGCGCTAACCAAGTGTAATTTTTGTACCCTAATCATTGGCTGGAATCCTTTACGGCTCAAATGCCCCCAGAATAGGACACGGCCCGGATCCACCTGCGCTGCATTGCACGGTGAGACGCTTCAGGGCGGCATGCGCTTTTTTAAGTTCAGCGATCTTGTCTTCGAGCGCCTTGATGCGTGACGTTGCCAACTCGTTTGCGCGGTGGCGGTCGTGGCTGGAATCCAGGGAGATCAGCTCTTTGATTTCTTCCAAACTGAATCCGGCCGACTTAGCTGCGCGAATGAAACGCAGGCGACGCAGGTCTTCTTCTGCGTAACGTCTGATTCCATCTCGCTGCTTAGGGATATTGAGCAGCCCTTGGCGTTGGTAGAAACGCACTGTTTCTACCCCAACTTCGCCGGCTTCGGCAAATTTACCGATTGCTAAATTCATTGCTTGACTCCGTACCATAGTACGGAAATTATCATAGCTGCAATTGGAATCTAACGCCAGTTGGGAGAATTGACATGACGCAACAACCCGCAGCCAAAACTGCAACACTTTACCGTATGGTTATGGACCAGCATTTATGCCCCTTTGGTTTGAAGGCTAAAGACTTGCTACGTCGCGAGGGTTTCGACGTCGACGATCGTTGGTTGAAGACGAAGGAGGAGACTGAGGCGTTCAAACTAGAACATGATGTGAAGACAACTCCGCAGGTTTTTATCGGTGGTGAAAGAATTGGTGGTTATGAGGATTTGCGTCGCCATCTGGGCAAAGCAGTTACTGACCCTAAGGCAACCAGCTACAAGCCAGTTATCGCATTGTTCAGTATCACGTTGTTGATGGCTCTTGCCACCAGTTTTGCGGTTTACGATACGCCGTTTACCGTGCGCGCCGCAGAGTGGTTCATCGCCTTTAGTATGGCCATTCTAGCGCTGCTGAAGTTGCAGAATGTGGAGAGTTTCTCATCCATGTTTCTTAACTATGATCTGCTCGCCAAGCGCTGGGTACCGTACTCCTATATTTACCCTTTTGCCGAAGGTTTTGCCGGTATTCTGATGATCGGGGGCGCATTGACCTGGTTATCTGTTCCTGTCGCGTTATTTATAGGAGGTATTGGAGCCGTTTCAGTATTCAAGGCGGTTTACATTGATAAACGGGAACTGAAATGCGCCTGCGTAGGTGGCTCAAGCAATGTGCCGTTGGGATTTGTATCCCTGACTGAAAATTTGATGATGATTGCGATGGCTGTTTGGATGGGTGTGCATGCCTTAGCGATTTATGGATAGTCCTTGTTTCAGTATTGGTCACGGCCTCCCGGTATGATCATCACTGAGACAAGGGCTGATACCACAGACATCGATTACAACACCATCACTTCGTAAAAACTCTGACTTCTGTAGTCTGGCTGACCCTGTATTGCGCGGCGATTCGTGCGGGTCACGTCCGATGCTGGTATCCGGGCCCTTGTTTATAACTGGGGGCAGCGGATTGCCGCCTCCGGTTCCAGGATCCAGATCACCCGAGTCCCAGATCATCAGTGCGTGACCGCGATGCGGATACTGGGTGATCCGCGGAATGGCGAAGTACGGATTGCTGTCCGTAGTGCGGCCGAGGCGAGCGGTGGGTTCGTGCATTGCAGCACCTATGGTGCGGGCTATGATCTCCGCGCTCCAGTGTGTGACCTGATAGTCGCCAAGCGCCACGTGCAACAGTATGGATTTATCAGTAGGTGTAGCAGGCAAATGACGACCGGCCAGATGACTGAGATAACCACTGTTCTCGGCCCGGTCCCACAGCATCTGCATCAGAGCAAACAACAAAGATCTGTCCAGTTCGTCCTGATATGCTTCGTACAGAATAAAACCGAAGCGCAGATTGAAATCTCCATAACGACGCAGCAACAAACTGTAGTTACTGCCCGGCACGCCCAGTACGCCTCGGTGAATATTTGGCGCCGTGGCGATCAATGCACCACCCAGAATCCCTCCCTGGCTGTTGCCGTCGTAAAATACCTCCGAGGAATCGAAGATCAGAGTGCTATCAGCGCCGTGCCGAAAAGCGGGGTGTGAAGCAAAGCCTTCGGGATGGCGCAACAGTTCTGCCAGAAACATCGCGGCAAGAATCCCCTGCTGCGAGCGGTCGACTTGTTGGGGAAACTTGCTGAGATCTGCCAGAGTATGCTGCATCACGCCGGCCATGAAATCCGAAGTCGACATGCCGGACCAGTCTGTTGCGCAGAACAGGATGTTGTGCTCAGTCTGCATCGCGCGCACATTGCCTGACCGGAACTCCCCGCCAGGGCCTTCGCCGAACAATCCGTGTCCGTACAATGCTGCGCGCGCTGGTGTCACTGCGGCGTTTGCATCGTTGAAATCCGCCACAGCAGATACAGGAACTTGACAACGGAAGCGAGCTTGGAATACATCATCTCCATTAAGCACGACAGGCAGCGCATCGGGCGCCTCAGAGTCGTACTGAAAGCGCGAACCAGGTACACCGCCCAGTTGGTTAAGATAATTAGGCACCTCGAAGGTGCCGCTTATCCCACGACTCAGTCCTTCGCGAACTGATCCCTGAATCTGCGGTCCCACTTCATCGATGGTAAAACGTGGCGCGCCGCCATTGAGTCGCGCAAAAGCGTCATCACGAATAGAAAGCAGACGCCCGGTGAGTGAGGACTGGCTAGCCACTGTGAAATCCCAGGCCAGCGTCAACGATTCTCGTTCCACGTTGTGATGTTCCAACTCGTTAAACAGGTTTTCCATAAGCGGGCGACGTTGCTCATGCGCTGCGTTCGCGGTGGGCAGGTTGTCACGGTAAGCGAGAAACAGCGGCGAGGGCGCCAGTAGTGACCCGGTGCTGTCGCGTGCATCGCGAATCGCTACGATATAACGCTCACCCTCCAGCAAATTCTTCGCAGGGCGAATGATAAGTGCCTGGCCGTCCACGGACGTCGCATTGGCATCGAGTTCCGCCCACAGCAATTGTCGTTCACCACTGCCGGCATGAATCACCACGATGGGTGCATCCGGCGTGAGTGATGGTGCAATGTCTGTGATCAGCGCGGCGCCTGTGCGTGCAAGATCGATGCCCGGCAGGTGCGTTAAAATCATCGCTGTCGGAGAAAAACCGTCGTTGCGATTCCACTCCGCAGGGTCAATTGGCCCACCCACAGATTGCACGCCTGTTGGTGCTCGCGCGTCGGGTGACAAACTAAGCGCTGCAGCGACCGGCATCGCAGCCTGCGCAAAGTTAACTCGTAGCCCAGTGGTCGAGGAGGAATCAGCTACGGTGAAATGGTTATTGGGAAAAGGATACAGGCAATGCGAAGGCACCAGGTCGTCGCAATATTCTGTGGAAGATGACGGCTCCTCAATTGCAGCGTTGGCGCAGATGGAAAGCAGTACAAGCAGACAAGTGGCGACGATGCCGCGTATGGCTCGGTGGTCAGGAAGCAGAACTTCAGTCATGTTGGCTCACCTCTATTTTTTTTATTGCAACCTACGGTCCGGTTATGTTCTCGGTAACAGACCGAACCATCCCAGCACGGCAGCTTCGATGCGCGAATCCACAGCAAACAAGCGGCACAGCGCCATTTCTATATTAATTTCCCAAAGAGCTCTACCAATCTTTCTTGTTGGCTTTGGCTCAGATTAGACGTGAGTTCACTTGCGATGTGTGAAAAGCTGGTGCTTGTGTCTTCGAATAAACGCAAACCAGAAGTTGAAAGCTTTACCAGACTCTGCCGTGAGTCGCGAAGATTTCTAGCGCTTTCAATGATCCCGGTTTTTTCCATCGGTAATAGCATCCGCGTGACACCTGAAGCACTCATCCCCAAATACTCGGCTAACTCTATTCTCGAAGCCTCTTTATTCGAACTGACAAGGTAGTGCATTACTATATACTCATTAAGACTGATGCCATGAACACTAAGCCGGTTTGAGGCTTTCTTCGAAAGTCTAGCCGCAAGTAGGGCATTTTTGATAACAAAAAGAGAGCTGATACTTTCAATTGACATGATAAATGCTCCATATAAACTTGATCGCGCAAGTATATGTCAAGAATATGCGATGTCAATGGTAGATTGTGTCTGACATTAACTTTTACTCTTTATTTCGTTTGGTTTCAGCCCCTGGTAACAGCGTCGGAAATGTCTTTTACTGAGTTAACCTGCACCAATAAGCACTCCAGAATACCTTTATGTCTTTGGAATAGGTTTCACTTTCCCAGCGGTCGTTGCGACAGAGCGCGAATCTCATCGCGCAGAGCGATGACCTCAGCCCGGAGCTCGGCCAGCTGTTTGGCCCCTGCCAATTCGGCGTCGACACTATCAGCGTCGCGGCCGACAAAGAAGGTGGCGAGCGCAGCTGTCACATAGCCGAAGACACCGAACGCGTACAACGCAAGGATGACACACAGTACACGGCCCTCCCGCTTCAGCAACTGCGCATCTTCGGATTCCGCGTCAGGACTTTGGTCGGTGCCTCCGTCGTTCATAGGGTGTCTCCGCGCCTGAATATAAGCTTAGGGATTCTGTACTTTATAGATTTGACGATTAAGAGAGTCGGCGGAAGAATCCAAACAGCCTTTGGGCTGTTTGTCCCCTTCGGGCTTCGCGCTGGCGCGCTCGTGGCAAATTGCTTGCGCAATTTGTCGAACCACATCGGCGCTTCTCATCCGCCTCTGGGCACGGTCCGACTCGGGGACATAGGTTACATTTTATACCGGAGACATAGGTTACACTTTTGGTATAAATGGATTGTCCCCGGGTTCGACTCGACCTTCGTCTTCATCGAAGTACCCCAGATCATACTCCATAAAACTCACCACCC
>JBGSXL010000019.1:0-72795 GCA_041751425.1 Pseudohongiellaceae bacterium
GGCCGCCCCGCAGGGGTGAGGGCGTCAGCTGCGCTGACACCCGAATCTATCATGCCGGACTCGGCTCAACAAAGCCTGCCTAGCGCAGGCTTTTTTGTGTCTGGTGCACCCGGCTGAGATTCGAAATGCTCCATGTTCGATTGACTGCACAGCAGTCAAGACGGCCTTCAGG
The DNA here is from genome assembly GCA_041751425.1 of Pseudohongiellaceae bacterium. Taxonomy (GTDB): domain Bacteria; phylum Pseudomonadota; class Gammaproteobacteria; order Pseudomonadales; family Pseudohongiellaceae; genus JAVVEG01. The sequence goes on from JBGSXL010000019.1 coordinate 173, forward strand.
CCGCCCCGCAGGGGTGAGGATGTCAGCTAAGCCGACCTCCGAATCACAAACTGCGAGAGCAGTTTGGACGGCCTTCAGGCCGCCCCGCAGGGGTGAGGGCGTCAGCTGCGCTGACACCCGAATCAATCATGCCGGACTAGGCTTAATCATGCCGGCCTCTACGCCAACACTTCACCTATTGATTGTTTTAGTCGGTGTTCAAAAACGTTTTGCGCTTTGATAACCGCACCCAATATCGAATATTTTAGATTCCAAGCCCACAATATTACAAAATTGATCTCGGTCCTCAGGAACAGTTTGTTATGCGGCGTCGAATATAATTTTATGTACATTTCGTAATTCTAAGTTTTGCTCCGCGTGCCATAAATCATAATTCGCCTGCATTGCCAGCCAACTCTCAGGACTCCTACCTAAAGCTTTTGATAACCGCAGAGCCATTTCTGGGCTTATTCCACTCTGTAGCTTCAAGATTCTGTTTAGGGTTGACGCAGCCACGCCGAGTTGAACTGCAAGATAGCGGCAGCTTAAGTCGAATGGCTTCATATATGTCGCCCAGATAAACTCCCCAGGGTGGGGCGGGTTATGCATAGCCATTAGTGATAATCCTCATAATTCAATATATACACGTTGCCCTCAGTAAATTCGAAAGTAAGTCGCCAATTTCCACTTACTGAGATGGCCCAAGTTCCTTTCCGACTTCCCTTCAACGGATGTAGCTGATAGCCAGGAATGTCTAAATCGTCAATTTCAATGGCGGTATCCAAAGCTCCTAATTGGAATCGGAGCTTGACCGAGTGCTTGGCTTGGATGCCTTTCGTGCTCCCAGTTTCGAAGAACAGGCGCAATCCCTTGTGCTTGAAAGACTTGATCATGATGACAGTGTAGCGCGTTGCGCAACACTGTCAAGCCGTATAACATTTGTATAGTCGCTTGCCTGCAAATTGGTAAAAACGCGCATGCATGTTATCCACGATTGCGAGGCAGAATCCCATTGCTCTCAAGCAATGCCAATAATCTCTGATTCGTAAAACTCAAGCAGGCTCAATTAATAAATCTGACCAAGATCGCAAGCAATTGATATTTAGTTGGATATTTACGTGATAGTTCCAATCTACGAACTAAGGGGTCGCATGTTCGAATCATGCCAGGTGCACCAAATTAAAAAGCCCACTTTTAAGTGGGCTTTTTAATTTGTGGTATCCGACGGGTGAGAACATGCCGTTCGACAAAACGCGCAGCGTTTTGGACGGCCTTCAGGCCGCCCCGCAGGGGTGAGGATGTCAGCTAAGCTGACATCCGAATCAATCATGCCGGACCCGCTCCAACATCCTACTACGCACCAATTTCTTCCATTTCTCTGGAGCTTGTTTCGGATGGAACACTGCAAGGATAAGAATAAACTCTTCTTCATCCCGATACAGAACAGCATGGGGAAAAGTCTCTAGTGGCCAACGCCGCACATCATGTTCAAGAACCTGCATTGCCAATGGCCGACTTGCGACAGCTCTTACAGCGATCTCTACGGCTGATTGAAATCTAAAAGCCAACTCAGGGTTAAATCTTGCGGTAATAAAGTTTTTCTCGTCGAACATCCTCAATAGCGGATTGCAGGAAGCGAACAGATTTCAACGATCATCCATCTGCAATTCAGAAAATACATCTTCTGCTGGAATTGCCTGCTCTTCACCCCGACGGTAAGCCTCATATCTTCGATTGGCTTCGCGTAACCAAACTTGCTCGACCTGCCTGGGGTCAACCTCAGGACGATCCTCAATGCTTTCCAGTAGTTGCATTACCAACTTGGCCCTATCTTCTCTGGGAAGGGAAAGTGCTTCTGTTTCAATAGCTTTTGCAGTCGTCATAATTTCCTCGTACAGTATTTATCATCTAAACCGTACTGGCCCTTGGTAAGAAAATGAAGCCAAAAAACATAAAACAAGTATAGTGCACACCGGCGCACTTTACGAATTGCCTATTTTCTTTCAACCAGCTAGTCAAGACGTCCGACCAACACCTCCACCCCGCACCCGCCCAACCAACCACCACCCCAACCAAGCCATCGGCAAATAAGCCCCCACCAGATCCACCACGTTAAACCAAAGTGGCGAAGGCAGAAGAACCACATTCGTAATCCCCCCGGCAAGAAACACCACCCCAATGCTCATGGCATACCGCTGCTGGTGACTGGAAGCTATCACAGTCACCACAGCGGCCCCCACTAGTGTACCCAGTGCATGTGCCAGAAACGGGAATATAAAGTGTTTAAATTCAAAGAGATGCATCGATTCCTGCAAGCCTTCCAAGGTGGTTGCGTCGACTCCAGCTGGCGGAGGGATAATGCTGCCACTCACCATGATCAAGCTCATATTGACCACACCTCCGACAAGCACGCCCAATACGAGCGCAATAATATTCTTCAACATTGACAGGGTTCTCCTTTTTCCAGAGTCATTAACTGCTGCCAGCCTAGGATATTCTTGAATGCTTTCTCCCGCCATAAAATTTCTCAAATGGGAATATAGATTCTCCAGCGTGTCAAACCATGTTAGCTTGATAGACTCTATAACAAGCTTTCACCGCTTTATTTGCCAATATACACCGTTGTTGAGAAAGCTCCTGACGAGGCAATTCAATAAGTAATTACCCCTATGAAACTGTTTACTTGCACCAACTGTGGCAACCGATTGTACTTCGACAATATCAGCTGTACCCGTTGTCATGCCGAACTGGGATATATCCCTGATGAAGATCGCCTGGTAGCTCTGGAAGCCTGCGAATATGAGGACATCTGGGTAGCGACCGGCGAATCAAGAATGCACCGTAAATGCAGCAATTATTCGGGCCTCGGTGTTTGCAACTGGTTGGTCGATGCTGATGATGAGGAGCCTTTCTGCATATCCTGCCGCCTGAACCGAACCATTCCGGATCTTGATGTGCCGGGGAATCGCGAACATTGGCAAATTATGGAAACGGAAAAGCGCCAGTTGATTTATTCTTTAATTCGGCTTGGGCTCACCGTGAATCCCCGCAGTACCCATCCGGATGGATTGGAGTTTGATTTTCTGGCGAACATAGCCACGCCGTTCAATGATGAGAAGCCAGTTGTCACAGGACATAAGGCTGGATTGATTACCATCAATATCGCCGAAGCAGATCCGGTGGAGCGCTCACGTATTCGTCATAAAATGAACGAGCCATATCGCACCATACTCGGTCACTTGCGGCATGAATCGGGACACTTTTATTGGGACAACCTGATTCGCAACTGTGAGCATTCCGAAACCCTGTTAAAGGAGTTCAGAGAACTGTTTGGTGATGAGCGTCTGAGCTATGCACAGGCCATGCGGGACTATTATCAGAAAGGCGCCCCACTGGATTGGCAACAACATTATGTCAGTGCCTATGCCAGCATGCACCCCTGGGAGGACTGGGCGGAAAGCTGGGCGCATTATCTGCATATCGTCGATACACTGGACACGGCTTGGCAGTTTGGACTGCGTGTACGCCCCAAGGCCGGCGATGATGAGTCATCCAACGTTAAGCACAATTTCGACCCGTATTGCGAAACCAGTATCGATACAATGATTGAGCACTGGTTGCCTTTGGCATTGGCCCTGAACAGTCTGAACCGCAGCATGGGGCATGAATATGCTTACCCATTTGTCTTGAGTCAGAAAGCGACCATCAAGCTGGGGTTTCTGCATAAAGTCATATTGGAATGCCGCGGGAAGGAAGAGCCCCTGTAGGATTACGGGCATATTTGCGGTAGCATCAATGCGCGATAAACAAAATAACAGGCGTTAATAATAACAAGGAGCCACTATGATCAAGTCACCCAGATTGTTCACCGCTGCCACCTGTATGAGTGTTGCTCTGCTCACAGGCTGTGCCAATACCGCGCCGGGCGGGAGTTTTATCACGGGCGAAGGTATACCCAACCCGAATCCAGTAGTCACCCAGAATTGGGGCGAATTGCCCGCAGGTCGCCAATGGGGATCAACGGCTGGTGTTGATATAGATCCGATCGATGGTCATGTCTGGGCCTACGAGCGTTGCGGAGCTGGCAGTTTCGGTTCTGGTGTACCCATCAATTGCGACAGCAATCCCGTGGCACCCATTTTCAAATTTGACAGACATACCGGAGCAGTTCTGGCCAACTTTGGCGCCGGCGTCATGGTGACTCCACACGGTATTCATGTAGATAGTGAAGGCAATGTGTGGGTAACCGACTTTGCTACCAATGCCGCGGAAACTAAAGGGCAGCAGGTACACAAATTTAGTCCCACAGGAGAACTGCTGTTGAGTCTTGGCACACCAGGCAAGACCGGCAACGACAGCGCGCATTTTAATCAACCTAATGATGTGGTTATCGGGCCCGATGGCAGTATCTACGTGTCAGACGGTCACAGTGGTCAGGGAATGACCAGCAATCAGGCTATGGCGGAAGGGCGTGCCAATGGGCAGACAGCCCGCGTTATGAAGTTTGCGCCAGATGGCAGGTTTATCAAGCAATGGGGTCAGATCGGTGTGCTTCATGGCGAGTTCCGTACGCCGCATGCGCTGGAATTCGATTCGCGCGGTCGTTTGTGGGTAGCCGACAGAGGTAATCATCGCCTGGAAATTTTTGATCAGGAAGGTAACTACCTGGAGTCACGCTATGCATTCAGCCGCGTCAGTGGCATCTTCATTACCGATGATGACATGCTGTACGCCATCGATTCAGAGTCCAGCCCCACAAACCATGTAGGGTGGCGCAATGGAATACGTATTGGGCATATGGACCACGATCATGTGACAGGATTCATTCAGCCGTTTGAACGCGAAGACCGCGTTTATCAGGGAACGGCAGGTGAGGGTGTTGCTGTCGATGCCGATGGTAATGTGATTGCTGCGGAAGGACCCAATTCATTGAGTCAGGCGGGCGGGGCGTTTACGCGATATACCGCACAATAAAAGTAAGATTTTTTAAATGAGAAGCCGGAGACATGGCAACGTGTCTCCGGCTTTTTTGTTTCTACGTTCAGGCTTTCTTCTTAAACCCTACAAATACCTGTCCAGAAAGTCCTTGATTGCCCGATAGCCACGTATCTCATTTTCCCGTTTTACAAAACCATGCCCTTCATCATCGAAGATCACATACTCAACGGGCACTTCATTGGCGCTGACTGCAGCAACTAGTTCATCAGACTCTATTTGCAATACGCGCGGGTCATTGGCTCCCTGTAAAACAATCAATGGTTTCTCAATCTGGTGAGCGTGGAACAAGGGTGAGATTCTGCGCAGGCGTTCGCCGTCAACGGCCGGGTCGCCCATTTCAGCATACAGGGCATCGCGTTGGGCTTCCCACCATGGCGGAATGCTTTCCAATGTGCGAATCCAATTGGTGACACCGAAGATGTTAACACCAACATCGAACACGTCCGGCGCGAATGCCAGGGCAGCGGCAACCATGTAACCGCCGTAACTGCCACCGATAATGCCAACACGCTCAGCGTCTACCCAATCATAGCTGGCCAGGAAATCCTTGCTGGCAACAACATCGCCCAGATCGCACTCGCCATGGCAACGATCGTCGGCCGAGAAAAAGCTTTTACCATAGCCTGAGCTGCCTCGGTTGTTGATATCGAAAATCGCATAGCCGCTGTTTACCAGATACTGGATCTGTGCGCGATAGCCAATGCGTGCCTGACCGCCGGGCCCACCATGCACCTGAACCAGCATGGGCACTTTATTATCTGCGCTGGCGCCATGTGGTTTATAAAGAATGCCAGGTATTTCCATGCCATCGTAAGAGATGAAACGCACAACTTCGCCATCGACAAGATGCTCTGCATCAATCTCGGGATTCAGTGCCCGGGTGAGTGGGCGGGGTTCACTACCCTGCATATCTGCAATATACAGGTCACTGGGAATGCGGCTGTCGTTGACATAAAGCGCAACCCGCGAATCATCGGCAGAAAAGGCGATGCCGGTCAGATTGCCGGGAGGTAAGGGTGGCAGTTCCAATTCGCTATGATCAGCTGCGCTGAGAAGTCGTACTTTTGTACGTGCATCTTCATTGGCAGCGATCAACAGATAATTACCACCGCGGGAGCGACTCGCTCCCATCAGGTCCCAATCAAGTTTAAGAATCTCTGCGTCAGTGTCGTCAGTCAAATCGCGTCGCATCAGATAGCTGAACTCGTGGTCCAGATCAGTCGTGTAGTAAAGAGCACTGCTGTCTGCGCTGAACGCGGAGGGGGCATTTGACACAATCGAATCAGGATGACTTATCAATTCTCGCGTTTCACCGCTTTCACGGTCAAACAAAAGAATATCGGAGTCATTGGTCAGTTGTACACGCGCCAAAGCAATGTAACGGCCATCCGGCGAAATTGATCCAACAAATCCCGCTCCATCGTTTTGGAAAATCATTTCGCGTTCCAAATTGACGGTATCGTATTCGTACACATCAAAAAATCCCGGGTCGCGCTCATTGGAGCTGATCCAGAAAGATTGTCCATCGGCACTAAAGCCATGAAACGAGGAAAGCAGATTATCACCGGGCGTCAGATCGCGAATGTTGCCATCAAGTTCGCGCAGATAAATATGACTTAGTTCATTGCCGCCGATATCGCTGCTGTACAGCATGCGTTCATCGTGCGGGAAATACGCAATACTGAAAATGGCATTGTCATTGGAGTCAGTCAGTTGTTGAGCTTCATCCGCATCAATTGCCTGTGCATACGCGTTAAATACGCCACTGCGATTGCTGGAAAAAAGTATGCGCTGACCATCGGATGAGAAACTTGCGCCGCCAATGCGTTCGGTATCCATGAATTGCTCGATACTGTATTGCGGGACTTCCGGCGCGGCAACAGCTGGTGTTGATACCGTAGCGCTTTCCTGTGCTTCCATTGCTGTATCTGTCTCGACATTTTCGGAACAACTGACAAACGCGAGTAGTAGCAAACATAGCAAGGTAGTGCGGGTGCATGAATCGCTTACAAGATTAATGAGGAAACCTGGTCGCAGTTTGCGTTGCATGGGCGTATCTCCTGATACTGGTTTTAGAGTGTATTTTTGTCTGAAAATGACAAAGAATTCCTTTGCACGACCAGGCATGAGACTGAACTAAACACGGTAAGTTCCCTGTCTATTCAGAACACCTGCACATTTGGTCGTGACCATGTCATGTTTGAATGAGATATTGCACATGATATAGGATGAGGACATGAAAACAACTATCCTGCTACTTACGGCCTTTCTGATATTGCACGCGCAGCCTTCGCAGGCACGTGAGTGCGTGGTTTTGCTGCACGGATTGGCAAGGTCCTCCGACTCAATGAACAAGCTGGAAGGGGCGCTGGCCGAGCATGGCTATTTCGTCGTCAACGTAGACTACCCCTCACGTAGCAGACCCATTGAAGAATTAGCGGAGATGGCAGTGCCTGCGGGTATCGACATGTGCCGTCAGGCAGAAGCACTCCCAATCAACTTCGTGACTCATTCCTTAGGTGGCATCTTGGTGCGCCAGTATTTCAGTCTGCACGAGCCGGTGGATATAGATCGGGTCGTTATGCTCGGGCCACCTAATCATGGCAGTGAAGCTGTGGACAGGCTGGAAAATATGCCTGGCTTCGATTTCTTGAACGGACCTGCAGGAAACCAGTTGGGAACGGATGCCGATAATCTGCCGAATCAACTGGGTCCGGTGAACTTTGAATTAGGTGTGATCGCAGGGACCCGGTCAATCAATTTCATCTTATCTACTTTCCTGCCGGATACCGATGACGGTAAGGTGACTGTGGAAAGCACAAAGATTGACGGGATGTGTGGGTTTGTGACATTGCCGGCGACGCATCCATTCATGATGCAAAATAATGCGGTAATCAGCGAAGTGATCCGTTTTCTGGACACCGGGGAGTTCGAAGCTGGTTCAGAGATAAACCAGGGTTGTGAATGGTAGCCTGAAAGTGCCTGAAGATATTCTTGTTGGCGTTCGCCGCAAGTTGATGCAGAATGGATTCCATTGATTCCTATCACAATAGCAACCCATGGAGCCACATAATGAATGCAATAATTGGCAGAAGAAAATTCTTGTTGGGTGGCGCAGCCTTTCTTGGTGCCGGTTTGTTGCAAGGCGTTCCTGCCACTCCTTTTATACCCTCTATTCGATTTATGAACAGTGCTCTGGCAGATATTGCCAGACCGGATTATATGATCAGGGTGAGTAGTAATGAGAATCCATATGGTCCGTCGCGCGTTGCTCTGCAAGCGATCGCCGACTCGTTGCGCGATGTAAACAAGTATGCCGGCATCACCAATGAGATGCGGGCACTGATGGCGGGGATGGAAGATGTACCCGTTGAATCAGTTGCTATCGGGTCAGGCTCGGGAGAGATTTTGCGGGTGGGGGGATTAATCGCGAGCCTCAATAATGGCTCCGTAGTTTGTCCAGATCCCACTTTTGGTGGTCTGTTGGAGTACGTTGAGGACATGGGTGCAGAACTCATTCGCGTGCCAGTCAACAGCAATCTGGACACCGATCTGAGTGCAATGTATAAGGCGATCCGGCCCGATACCAGCATGGTATATCTGTGCAATCCTAACAACCCAATCCCTAATCTGATTGAGAAAAATGCCCTGCGTGATTTCGTGCTGGACGTTTCACGTGATCGTCTGGTTTATATTGACGAGGCTTATCATGAGTTTGTGGATGACCCAGCCTACAGTTCGATGATGGATCTGGTGCGTGCAGGGCACAACAACATAATCATCTCACGGACGGCTTCAAAGATTCATGGCCTGGCAGCACTGCGAATTGGGTTTGCGTATGCGCATCCGGACTTGATTACCGAGATCAATAACAAGATGACTGGACAGCTGAATATTGCCGGGATGAAAGCAGCCTATGCCAGCTATCAGGATCCTGAGTTTCAACGTTATACCTTGCAGCAGAACCGCAAGTCGCTGAACATTATGAACGCTATGTGCGATGAGATGGGTATTCGTTATGTGAAATCGCATGCGAATTTCACGTTTATTGAAACTGGTCGTGATATTGCTGAGGTAAGTGCGGCCATGCGCGAAGCAGGTATTTTGATCGGGCGTGCATTTCCCCCATTTAATAACTGGGCGCGCATCAGCATGGCCAAGCCGGAGGAAATGCAATACGTTGTGCAGGTTTACAAACAACTCTATGGCTGATCAAACCGACGGTGGCTGTTATTGACCAGGGTGATAAGTTCGCACTGTGCGTTGTTCTACATCCTCACGATAGAAAGCGACTTCCTTGAACTCTCTATCCACATAACGTTGCGCCTGATCTGCAAAATGCGGTGATGCAGGGTCTGAACTCTGCCCACCAGCCAGCAGACTTTTGGCGCGCAAGCGGTCGCCAAACTCTACAACCGCGACAAAACTGTTGCCGGATGTCCCATATATGCGATTGGTGCCCGGATAGGCTCTTGCGCCGTACGATGCCAGGGCGCCCCAGCGTGAAGAAGCCATGCCAATCGGTAGACTGGGCGCACTGTCGTCATAGACGTGGTTGATATCGCCGGTTAAACGCTGATAACGGTTGATCTGCCCCCACGCTGTATTCCAGCTGCCGAACGCAGAATCGAGCTGTGCAAGTGTATCACTGAAAACCTGTAGTCGTTGTTCGGCAGGGCTATCGGTACCCAGCCAGTTAATCTGTTCCATCTGGCTCAGTTCCGCGGGGGTTGTTATTGTCTGCGCAGCATTCATGCCGTAAAAATGTGCGAGCGACATGGCTACGGAATCTGCACCCGTGCGTAAATCCCAAGCACGTAATACGGCAATTGCTTCCCCCAGTTGTGGCCAATCAGTTTGCGCAGCATCCCATGCGTTTACCAAGCCAGGAATCAGATATTCAAATCCAGGCAGGTAAGGGTCATAGGCCAGCTCGATCATTGAATCAATGGTGAGCTGAGATGCATTCTCCAACAAAGGCACCACATGAATGCCCCGAAAATTTTCAGCATCGGGCGCCATGTAGGCCGGATAATCAGTTGCTACCGGACTGAATTCTCCTGCTGCCGTGAACGGCGTGGAATTGCAGTTTTGAATCCAACCATTGCCGGGGTTCAGGATATTTATCGTCTCATCCACACTGTGTACACCCTGCCAATCGGTAGCAGGATTACTGCCGTCAACGGGCTGTAAAAAATTGAATTGGGGATCGCGGCGTGGCATGAAATTGCCATGGAAATAGGCAATATTTCCTTCGGCATCGGCGAACACCGTGTTGTTGGAAGAATTGGTGCGTATATCCATCATCTCGCGGAATTCTGCGTAGTTGGCTGTCTTCATGCGCAGATAAGATTGTCGTAGTGCGTCAACCGGATTCCAGTTGATGCGTGTCGCCGTCCATTGCTCGTCTATTAAATGGGTGATGGGGCCTTGATGCGTGCGGTACATCGGGAAACTGCGTTGCAAGAGCGAATCACCGTCACGATAACTCAGTGTTATCTCGGACACTTCAACAGGGCGTAGCTCGTCGCCGTAGCGATAATGCAGTTGTCCGTTGTCACGCACCACATCCTGCACGTACTCGTCTATGAAATCTGCACGCGTTGTGGAGTGCATCCAACCTGTGGTTTCGTTGAATCCCTGATACAGGAAGAACTGACCCCAGGTGACGGCGCCATAAGCATTCAAGCCTTCTTCGCTCACCATATGAGCTTCACCGCGAAAGAAGAAACTGGTGTGCGGATTGATCAACAGCATGGCATCACCGGATGCGGTCATGCTGCCATCAACGGCAATTCCGTTGGAACCGGCTGGTTCTTCGAAGATAGTTTTGGCAAGAGCGTTGTCGTGTAACTCGTTCTGCATCTGCCGGTCATTGTCTGCAACAATCCGGTTGCCATTTTCTGCTCCGGCGAGAGGTACACGACTCTCAATATCACCGGCCTGCGAGTAAAATGCTTCAATACCGGGCAGGGGTATCTGTTCAATATCGCCACCGATGGAACCTTCGAAGAAGTAGAATGGCATCCAGGCTTCGAAACTTGTCAGCAGTTGCGGCTGCACCTGTGGATTGCTGGCCAGATAATAGTTCAGGCCATCGGCAAAGGCATCACAAAGTTTTTGCAACCAGTCCGGCGCGGCATCGTATGCGGCGCGCGCTTCGGATTCAGTCATATAAAGATTCGCGCGCAGGTCGCTGTACAACGCAGATTCACCTTCCACTTCAGCGAGGCGTCCTATCGCCCAGATATAGTTGCGCTCCACGCGCGCAAAATCATCCTCAGCCTGGGCATATAAAAGACCGAATACAGCGTCAGCGTCTGTTGCACCATAGATGTGTGGCACGCCGTAGTCATCACGAATGATGGTGACTCGCTCGGCGATGGCTTGCAGGCGTTGGTGTTCCGCTGAGACTTCCGGCAATGCTGATGTTTCTGGTGCATCCGCTGGCGAACAACTGATCAGCATTACCAAGCCCAGCGTCAACAGGAATGTCGTCAAGCCTCGTGTGAGGGAATTGAACTTGTGTATAAACATAGGTCTGGCTCCGTTGCTCGAATGGTTCAGCGCGGTGCGCCGACTGATAGTTTTTCAGTGAAGATATAACAAATGAATCCTAACGCAATTATGCCAGCGGCGACAGCAGCTTCCTGCGGTCTGTTGATGGCAATAAAAGTCAACGTCCAAAGCATAATGGCGCTGTATATCAATGGCGGCAATGGATAAGCCCAGGTTCGGTAACTACTGATACCTTCCTGAATGCCAGCACCAGAGCGGAAACGCAACACGAACACACCCAGCACGGTAGCCAGCGAACTCAGGCCAAGTATAAATCCAGCAAAAACCAGCACAGATTCGAAGGTTGAGGTAAGAATAAAAAATATCGCCAAACCACCTTGCGTATAAATGGCTGTGGCGGGAACACCACCACTGTTGTTCACCGCTAATAAGCGGAACAGTCTGAAGTCCTCGCCCATCACCTGCAGTACCCGTGGTCCTGCCATCAACATGGCACTCACTGTCGAGATAAGAAGAAGCGAAAGAATTCCCCCCATAATAAGCGCACCGGTTTCACCAAAGGTATGTTGTGCGACGATGACACCAATTTCCAATTTACCTTCCAAGTCTGCCAACGGAACTGCATACAGGAATATGGCATTGAGCGCCAAATACAACACGATAACGATAGCAGTGCCACCAATCAGCACTCTAGGCACAGAGCGCACCGGATTCTCAATCTCGCCCGTGATATAAGTGGCGGCGTTCCAACCAGTGTAGGCATAGTTCACATAAATAAGAGATACAGCGAAGGCACCGCTAAGCATAAGCGTACCATCGCCACTGACGGGCAGCAGATTGACAGTCTGCGGCTGCGATACCGAGCCACCCACAATAATGACGAAACCAATAATCAACAGCACCTTGATGACGGTGAACCAGTTCTGCAGTCCGCCACTGGCCTGGTGATTGCGGCCATGCACCAGAGTTATCACTGCAACCAGCACCACCGCTGCAATAACCCGGTTGGTATCCACCAGCGATCCAAGCGCTGAGTCCAAGTAGGCTGCGAAGGTCATGGCAGCCAGTGCCGTGGGTGCCGCAAATCCCACGGTCAGAGAAACCCACCCGGAAACGAATCCCAGAGCGGGGTGGTACAGCTGGCTTAGAAAATTGTATTCGCCACCTGAGCGCGGCAGACGACTGGCCAGTTCAGCATAAGTCAGAGCACCGCAAAGCGCTGCGATACCACCCACCAGCCACAGCATCAGCAGGACGAAGGTGGATTTGATATCGATGATTTGATAGCCCAGGCTGGTAAACACACCGGTGCCAATCATATTGGCCACGACCACAGCAATGGCGGTTGTTGGCGTGTATTTGCGGGAAGCAGGTGTTGAATTGTTCAAGGAGCTGGGTTCCAATAGTCGGCGCGCTGGCAGCCACTATCATAGTGCTGAATTTACAAGAGAGAAAGTCTGTAAGGAGCTTTAATGTGGTTACATTATTCGTACAAAGTATACTTGCACCGAACTGCGAGCCTACCTAACCTATCAACACACTACGGAGGCTGCTAAATGGAATCAATCATCGAAATGTATGCGTCGGCTATCTGGTCAATGGGAGCAACAGCCGGACTATTGCTGGTGCAGATGCTGGTGGTAGATGTAGTTGGCATTCGCGCTAAACACGTGCCGGGAGCGCCGGTAGCAGCGGATCACAATAACTTGCTGTTCCGGGTCACACGTGCTCATGCGAACACCAATGAAAGCATTGGTGTATTTATCCTTGTGCTGCTGTTTGGTATGGCCTCATCAGCAGCACCATCCTGGGTCAATGGCCTGGCCTGGGTTTATGTGGCAGGGCGTGTAGGACATATGCTTTGCTATTACGCCAATCTGAAATTAGTGCGCTCGATAGCTTTTGGTATCAGTCTGGTTGCTTTAATAGGTTTGTTGGTTGTAGGTGTAGCGGCTTGGGTTTAAAGCAGAGACGATTGAAAGCCTGCACTTTCAAGAGGCTAAGAGATTTAAGAGGAGAACCACTATGAAGAAATATGTGCAGTTACTTTCTGTTGTAATCATAGTCATGATCAGCGCAGTTACTTTTGCGCAGACTCCTGCGTTGTATCGGGACAATGTCCTGCTCATTCCTGAAGGCGCCGTCATCGAAGATGGAGTCGTGACATTTTATCGAGATATAGAACTGAGCAATGATGGCGCTGGCAAGTTCAGTATCGTCAATGCCAAGCAGGGACACCTGGCATTAATAGAAGAGGTGGAGATTGTTATCCATACTGATGAGAAGCGTGTTGACGTAGTTGCCAGTGGCTACAGGTCAGCCTGTGTCGAGATACTGAATCCGCTAACCTCTTATAAGGATAGCGAGTTTATTATCGTCATTGGGCAATCTGAACCTAGCTCAGAAATATGTATCCTTATTGCGGTGCAATTTGAAGTGGTGACGCCGCTGGATATCAGCGGTTTGGCTGAAGGCACATATGCGGTTATGGTGAATGGAATTAAAACGCAGTTTACGCTTTGAGACGTAAACTGCGGCTGACTTGTACAATCAATCCAGCATCAATTCCTTTATGGCAGGCACTGGCGCGTTGCCATAACTTAGAAATTCATTGTGGAAGGCTTTCAGGTCGAAGTCATCCCCCAGTGCCTGCTTACGTTGTTCGCGGAAGTCATAGATTTCCGCGTAACCTGTGAAGTAAGACGTCAACTGAACCTGTGAAAGGGTGATGCGGCGCCATTTGTTTTCCGCTTCGGTTTGTTCCTGAAATGCTTCGCGAATCATCACGTCCATGGCTTCTTCCTGTGTCATGCCAAGCACATGTACCGCATAGTCCATCAGCGCATTGGTCACGACGCGCAGGTTCCACTTGCCATACATCAGCCACATCTCCGGTTCCTGATCGCCCCAGCCTTCCTCCAGCAGCATGCGCTCCGAGTAAACACCCCAACCCTCGATCATCGCGCCGTTACGCAACAAGCTCTTTATTAACCCTGGTGATTTGTTAGCGTGCATCAACTGCGTATAGTGGCCAGGAATCGCTTCGTGGATATTCAGGATTTGCAACACCCAGTGGTTGTATTCGCGCAGATAGCTGGCGGCCTGTTCGTCGGTGTAATCATCCAGCGGTGTCACATTATAGTAAGTGTCTGCTGTGGGATTGAAGGGGCCAGGTGCGCTGATAGAGGCACCAGCACCGCTGCCGCGCATATACTCAGGTGTCTCGCGGACTACTAATGGTCGGGTTGGATCCTGGTCCAGAATATCATTCTCGGTAACGAATGCTGCCAGCAGTGGAATCTGCCGCTCAATTTCTGCAATAAAATCCTCGCGGGCAATATGTTGGTTAGATAGATGATCAACTAACTGACCAATACGCTCCAATCTATCCTCGGGCATCGCAACATCAGGAAAATATTCTGGCCAGAGTTCTACGGCAATGGCATCCATATCGCCATGCAGACGTTCTTTCTCTGCAACAGATCGCTCATACAATTCCCGCGCGGAAAAACCGGATTGAATGTCGAATGCAAATTTGGGTTCATACAACTCTGCGCCTATGCGGTAGTCGCGAGCCTCAGTGCCTGCCGCGAATGAGTCCAGCAGCGCTTGCAGATTGCCCACGTAGGATTCCACTGCCACGATCGCATTCTGGCGTGCTTCTTCAAAGGCAGATTTCTCCGCAGCTTCCAAGTTTGAATTCTCCACACGATCACGCAGAGAGTCTCCCAATAAACTGAGAGCGCCACGATTCTGAGTCATCGCCAATTCAGTATGTTCCGCCGTGGGATTGATGACATTTGCGTTGGCAACCAGATAATAATCCGGCACCTGTTGCAGACGTGCCATCACCGTGCGCAAACGATCTTCCTCTGGTGCATAGGGCGTATTCAGCAGCAAACCGATCGGCCCCGCTACGTTATAGCTGGACGGATCCCACTGCCAGCGTAAAAACTCAGTTTGATACCAACGCATGGATTCCAACTCATTGACCAACAGGCTGTGATCAATACGCAAGTCTGCAGAAAGCGCATCCACGTCGACAGCGTTCAATATGGCAAGTTCGGTTTCTGCAAATGCGAGATCGCTGGCACGTTGCTCTGCGTCCGGGATAGTAACGCGATGGGCTTCTTCATAACGCCCGGCGTATATCAGCCGTTCCGGACTGCGTTGCAGCATGCGCATCATCAGGTCTTCGGAATAACTGGCAAAGTCAGCTTCTGCTGTGTTTTCGGAATCAACAACTGTGAGGGGTGCAGCGTCTGCTGGAGCATCGGTTTGAGCTGGAGGGGAAGTCTCTGGCGCGCAATTAACCAGCGCGAGTAATGAAAAAGCAAAAAGCAAACGGTACAGTAAATGCATGAACAAACCCTCTGAAGCGCTGTATTGAGTGAATTCAGCCGGTTATGGGTTGCATAATCAGTCTTGCGCCATCACACCCGCCAATAAAACTGGTATCAGTATAGCGAGTACGACCACCAATACGCCATGGTTCTGCCGCAAGTAAGATGTATGTGGTTTACAGTTTGGATGCAGTACTGTAAAAATATTTCTGAACAGTACCCGACCTTCCATTTGTAAACGGATATAACAACAACAAGGAGACCCCATGAGCATCATACGACCCAATTATCCAGCCATTCTGTTGACGGCAATCTTCAGCACCAACATCCTGGCTCAGGACGTCCCGCAAACCGAACTCGCCACAACTGTCGATGACGGCTTCACCATTGCCGCAGTAGGGGATATCATCATTGCTTATCCGCTGGACCACATGATGAGCACACCCGGGTTTGCCGAGGTGGTAGAGCTGCTGCGCAGCGCCGATGTCACGGCTGGTAATATGGAAGGCAATATCATTGACGGGCGGTCGTTCAAAGGTTCCGCTCCAGGCGGTTTTCGTGCCGAACCTCTGGCTGCTGAATGGTTGAAAGAAATGGGCTTCGATCTGCTGGCTCGTCCAAATAATCATGCCGATGATTTTGGTGTGGAAGGTCTTATCGAGACCAGCATGCATTTGGACCGCGTGGGTATTCAGCACGCCGGCTATGGTGACACGTATTGGGCAGCACGCGCGGCGCGCTTCTACAGCAGTTCTAAGGGACGCGTAGGCATGGTCGCAGCTTCTGATCACCAACCGCAAGCTGCGCCGATGAGTGGTGAGTGGCCCGGTCGCGGCGGCCTTAGTCCTTTGCGGGTCAGCGCGCAATTCATGGTTCCCGAAGATGCGTGGGACTCCGTACAAACTTTGCGCGATCTCTTTCCGAACGGTGCAGGCTTTTACGCACGCGGCGCCAATACGTCGGAGCATATTCAGTTTCTCAATCAGAATTTACGCAAGGCAGCGCCGGGTGTCACAGAACCCTATTTCTCCTTCGAAATGAACCAGACGGATGTGCGCGATATCATGACATCTGTGCAGGAAGGCAAGCGCATCTCAGATTTTATTACGGTAGCAATTCACGCCCACCACTTCCGTGACACGCGCGGTGGCTATAGAGGTGAGGGTATTCCGGAAGGCGAGCACATGGATACCAATTCCAGCATTGCCGATTATCTGCCAACGTTTTCCAAAGCTGCAATCGATAATGGTGCAGACATGATTCAGGGCACTGGTGTGCATGCACTGCGTGGTATAGAAATCTACAAGAACCGCCCGATTTATTACGGATTGGGCGAGTTTATAAGGCAGATGGATGTCATTGGATTGTCAGGACGCAATGCGCCAAGTCGCAGCATAGGGCCAGCTGGTGGCTATGAATTTCCGGTGAAGTTCGAAAGCATTATAGCCATCAACGAATTCCGTAATAACGAACTTTATGAAATACGTCTGCATCCTATTGAGCTAGGCTATGAAGAGGAAAAAATAGCACGCCGCGGCATTCCTGTCATTGCTCCACCGGATGTGGCGCAACGGATTTTGCGAAGGCTGCAGGAATTGTCTGAACCGCTGGGGACGACAATCACCATTGCCGGAAATATTGGCATCATTAGACCTTGAACTTGTCCGAAAAAGGGCAGGAGGTAGTGTTACTCCTGCACCTGCACCTGCCAAAACCAAATATTAAAAGAACAATCCCTCACATTATTTTTAGTTTCATTTTTGCATCACCTCGATTGGCAAATACACGTCTGTTCGCAATTGCTCTTCAGGCACTGCTTCCGGGTCGTCAAGGTAGTGAGTGAATAACGGCGCGTCCCGCAACTCCTTCCCGGTTTCAAGTGCGGCGTCGTAAAGCCGGTCGATCACCGCCAGAAGGGCAGTGTAGTTTCCGACATGACGAACGCACAGACACGGTCCTGCGGGAGCATCTGCCCAGCGTGTTCCAGCTGGCGGATCATCTTCACGGGCCACGACAAACCCACAGTCAAACCGAAAAACCTCAGGGGCAGAAGTTGCAGGGTCATCAGGCCATAGGCCGTGTATTCCGCGCACTGCATCCGCTCCGGCCCACGCGCTGATCTTTTCGAATAATAGACCAAAGCTGCTGAACAATTCCTCATAGGCGCCTACATTGTGCATGGCAACGAACCGCAATGGCTCCAGATCAACAATTCGAATCTCCATCGCAGGGACACCTTCATCTCCGGACCGTATGCCGCGTTCGATTCTTGTCTGGAAGGCAAGCATCTTGGCAGGATCTGCACGTAGCTCGCCTGCGCTGAATCCCGCAAATGCTTTGAGTGAGCGTGCAAAGGACTGCCCGCTGGCGTACCCGGCTGCTTCCGCTGCATCCTCAAGCGTCGCATCTTCATGCGTGATTGCGCTCATTGCCCGCGCAAAACTCACTCGCCTGATACACTCCAGCACTGTCTCGCCTGTCATCAGACGAAACACCCGGTGAAAATGAAATGGAGAAATTGCAGCTACTCTGGACAGGTCTTCGAGTGAAAAGGAAGCTGCCTCGGTGCCACTTGTTTCGATATGTCGTAATACCCGCTCGATCCGTTCTGAGTATCGTCCTGCCTGTCTGATCTTCATGATGCGCCTCCAGTTATGAAGCCAAATTCTGCCTCATAAATCTCAGGCAAATCTTACCCGATCTTGCGATATTTCAGCTTATACGTTCGTAAAGATTATTCGTTCATTTAGCTGGCAAATCCACTTCACCACTGCAATGGGTTCATTCCCGCAGACCATGCAAGACGCGGCGACAGCCGTTTACTACCGGATTCCATATGTAGATCTGCACAGAGATGAAAACTACATCCACAATCATGGATTGACGACGAATCAAGCCTAGCCATAGCCCATACTTCTCTTCCTTGGTGTGATGTCTGGTGTGGCCTATCAGCTCGAAACCCATGCCCTTCTCGAATTGTTTGGCCGTGTGGTTCAGCGCGATTTCTATCTTGAAACCCTCCCGGTAATTACCGGGCACTGCTTCCCATAGCCTGCGTGTTAACGCGCGCTCACCACCGATGATAGGGAAGTAGTGCAACAACTTGTTCAGCCACAGGGTTTGACGGGCACGCAGCCCAACGTACATTTCGTAGCGTCCCTTGATGACTGGCTGCACGATACGGGACAGCGTTGCGGCGTTATGGCCCGTCACGTCAGCATCCATAAACAGGATGATGTCATTTCTGGCTGCCTGGACACCGGCGTGCATCGCCGCTGCCTTGCCATCATTGTGCGCGATGCAAATTACGTGGGCACCAGCTGTTCTTGCGGCCTCTGCGGTGCCGTCTGTTGAACCATCGTCGACAACGATTACCTCAGTGGCCTCTGCGCACTGCAGTGCCTCTGTTACACAAAGTGCAATGGTGTCAACTTCGTCATATGCAGGAATGATTATTGAGACACTCAAACAGACCACCTTTGCTTCATTACGCGGCTGAACATGAAAAACCCACCCACTGTAATTACCACGAACAGCAGAAACGCTACCTGCAAACGCTGCATGACTTCCTCGATCCGAATGGTCATTCCCACAATTGCATAGGAAACAAGTATCAAAACCACAATAACGGCGAGAACACCCGCCATGTTGATGGGTAGATAATTACGAAAAGGCATTCCATGCAACCCGGCAAATACCTGCACCAACGTACGTGTGCCATAGACGAATTTAGATAGGAACAGAACCTGGCCACCGCCTGCGTTGAATATACGTTCCATGCTGTCCAGAAACTTATGACCGAATCGCCCTGAAAATCGTTTGATGAACCGTGCTGGAAAACGGCGCCCAAGAGCGTACCAGATTGCATCTGAAATCAGCGTGGCCAGCAATGAGATACTCACCACAGCCAATAGATCGATGCGCCCGGTAGTGGCAAGAAAAATGGCAGGCAACAATATAATTTCCCCTGCTATCAGCATGCCGGCGAATAACGCGATATAGGGATGCGCGGACAAGATATCCATAACAGGGGAGAGTGGTTCCAGAAGATTCTGTATTGCAGGCGGCATTAAGTCATCCGGTCCTTTAGACTTTGGGTGAGTGTTTGGGCAATATACATTGCCGTGACCCGAAAAAAGCGCCGCAGCATGCAAAATCAGGTCTTTCCCGACCTGGTGGCTGCAATGTCACTTTGGGTCATACATTGTAAAAATAACTGGGAGAGACTGCTGCGTGAACTTCAACCTGAGCGATAGCCAACGCGAAATAGCTGACGCTGTTAGTCAGCTCTGTGCGCGATTCGATGCACATTATTGGCGGGAATGTGACGCCAATGCGCGTTTTCCAGAAGAATTCGTAGCTGCAATCACGGCAGCGGGCTGGCTGGGCATTGCCATGCCAGAGGAGTATGGTGGCGCCGGGCTCGGTATCACCGAAGCGGCGCTGCTAGCCCATCGAATTACTCGTTCCGGCGCTGGCATGAGTGGTGCATCGGCCATTCACATGAATCTTTTCGGCCCACACCCTATCGTCGTGTTTGGCACAGAGGAACAGAAATCACGTTTCTTGCCACCCTTGATATCGGGTAAGGAACGCACTTGTTTTGGCGTCACTGAGCCTGATGCAGGATTGAACACTGCCGCACTGGAAACACGCGCAAAACGACAGGGAGATCACTATCTGATCAATGGCCGCAAGATGTGGACGACCACTGCGCAAACTGCCTCCCACATCCTGCTCATTACTCGTACTACGCCACTGGCCGATTGCAGGAAACCCACCGATGGCTTGTCCTTGTTCTACACGCCGCTGGATCGTGAGCGTATAGAAGTTCGTCGCATCCCTAAGATGGGTCGAGCTGCCGTCGACTCAAACGCACTTTTCATTGATAATCTTGCAGTGCCGGTGGAAAATTTGATTGGTAAAGAAGGTGATGGCTGGAGCTGCCTGCTGCATGGTCTGAATCCTGAACGCATCCTTGTCGCAGCAGAAGCCGTTGGCATAGGTCAGGCTGCACTTGAAAAAGCGGCAAACTATGCGCAGGAGCGCATCGTATTTGACAGACCCATCGGAAAAAATCAAGCCATCGCTCACCCTCTGGCAGAATGCTGGATGGAGTTGGAAGCTGCCTGGCTGATGACCTGCAAAGCTGCAAGTCTGTATGACAACAAGCAGTCCTGCGCGGTTGAAGCCAATGCCGCCAAGTACCTCGCGGCCGAAGCCGCATTCAAGGCTTGTGAGCGCGCGATACTGACGCACGGCGGCATGGGGTATGCGAAAGAGTACGACGTGGAACGCCTGTTTCGCGAAGTGATGATTACGCGGATTGCGCCCGTGAGCCAGGAAATGATCAAAAACTTCATCGCCGAAAAAGTGCTGGGCCAGCCAAGGTCATATTGACGGAGATTTTTGACTAATGACTGCGATCGTCCTGCTCACATAACAGGTCCTGCCACAGCTACGCAATTACCGTTCCACAAATCGTGTTACAAAAAATTTCATCTCCCCCCCCTATGCAAGCTCCCGGTGACAGGGCGTATGCTAGCCGCGCGCTGTCCTCCAGCGCTGGGGGTAAAATCAAATGAAAGATAAAATGTTCTGGGGAGCCGTAGCCCTGCTGGGCGCGGCGTGTCTGGGTGTTCTTGCTTTAAACCGTGGTGAAACAATCAGCGCGTTATGGCTGGTCACAGCAGCCCTGTGTGTTTACACCATCGCTTATCGTTTTTATAGTCGCTTTATTGCAGAAAAGGTTCTTGTGCTGGACCCGCTCCGTCCAACACCTGCGCATACTAAGTCTGATGGTCTGGACTACGTGCCAACGCACAAGTGGGTTTTATTCGGGCATCACTTTGCGGCAATCGCTGGTGCAGGCCCTCTGGTGGGTCCGGTGCTGGCGGCGCAGATGGGCTATCTGCCCGGCACACTGTGGATTCTTGTTGGTGTGGTGTTTGCTGGAGCTGTGCAGGACATGATTATCATGTTTCTGTCCACGCGTCGCGGCGGTGCTTCGCTGGGTGACATGATTCGCAAGGAAATGGGTCCGGTCGCGGGTGTTATTGGACTGGTTGGCATTCTGGCGATTCTGATCATCCTGCTGGCCGTGCTTGGCATGATTGTGGTGAAAGCGCTCGTGGGAAGTCCGTGGGGTGTTTTCACACTGGCGATGACTATCCCGATTGCCTTGTTTATGGGTATCTACCTGCGCTACCTGCGCCCCGGTAGAGTAGGCGAGATCTCGGTTATCGGTTTCGCATTGCTGATTTTTGCGCTGGTTTACGGACAAACTATTTCAGCCCATCCAACCTGGGGGCCGTTCTTTACGCTGGATGGTCAGGCGCTGACATTGTGGTTGATGGCTTACGGTTTTGTGGCTTCGGTGCTGCCCGTATGGTTGCTGCTGGCGCCGCGTGATTATCTTTCCACATTCTTGAAAATCGGCACCATAGCCGGTCTGGCTGTGGGTATTCTTATAGTCAATCCACCGTTGATTATGCCGTCGATTACGCCATTTATTGATGGCACTGGGCCGGTATTCTCCGGAGCTTTGTTTCCGTTCCTGTTTATCACGATTGCCTGCGGTGCGGTATCCGGTTTCCACGCGCTCGTGTCTTCAGGCACTACACCCAAGATGATTGACAACGAATCACATATCCGCCCAATCGGATATGGCGCCATGCTGACGGAATCGTTTGTGGCCATAATGGCGCTTATCGCAGCCTGCGTTCTGGAACCCGGTGTTTATTTTGCGCTTAACAGTGGTCCCGGTGTGATCGGTACTACCGTCCAGAGTGCTGCTGCAACAATCAGTTCCTGGGGTTTTGTTGTCACTCCCGAAATGCTTGATCAATTGGCCGCCGATATGGGTGAGAGTTCAATTCTGTCGCGCACGGGTGGTGCTCCCACATTTGCGGTGGGTATGGCGCACATCCTGTCACAGGCCATTGGTGGCACGGCCATGATGGCATTCTGGTACCACTTCGCGATTCTGTTTGAAGCGTTGTTTATTCTGACCACTGTCGATGCCGGTACCCGTGTTTGTCGTTTCCTTATGCAGGACTTGATGGGCATGGCTGTGCCAGCACTGAAGAACACCAACAATCACGTGGCGAGCTGGCTGGCAACCGCGCTGGTAGTAGCAGGGTGGGGTTACTTCCTGTATGCAGGGGTATCTGACCCCTTCGGTGGTATCAATACATTGTGGGCGCTGTTTGGTATCTCTAATCAGATGCTAGCGGGAATTGCATTGATTCTGGCTACTGTGGCACTGGTGCGTATGGGGCGTCTGAGATTGGCACTGGTGCCAGCCATACCCGCAATGTGGGTACTGTTGATCACCATGACTGCTGGCTGGCAAAAATTGTTCAGCGAAATTCCAGCTATTGGCTTCCTGTCGCATGCTCGGGTTTTCGCTGATGCGATTGCTCGTGGTGAAATTGTGGCACCTGCTACCACTTTGACTCAGATGGAATCTGTTCTGCTCAACGATCGTATAAACGCCTTCATGACTGCTTTCTTCATGATGGTGGTCATAGTGATGGTCGTACTTGCAATCAAAGCCATTCGCAAGGCGCTGAAAAGTCCGCAGGTTTCGGAAGAAGTATTGCTGGGGGAGTATGTCGCATGACGAAGAGCGCGGAGCAAACTGTGTTAGTGAATCATGCTGACATGTCTTCTCGAACACCGTGGGCCTCTTTGCGCCGCGGTGTAGCATTGACGGGTCAAACTTTGAAACTGATGATTGGTGTAGGTGACTACGACGCCTATGTCAAACACATGCAGGATCATCACCCGGATGCACCTGTGATGGATTACAAGGATTGGTATCGTAACCGGGTCGACGCGCGTTATGGCGCCAGCAAGGATGGCGCGATGAAGCGTTGTCCGTGTTAGCGCAAATTAGTTCAACTTTCTTGATCGACTGGTAAGTCGTTTTCTCTTTAACGATTTGCCTGTCTGCACGCACTGGCAACAGTAAGTTCTGCTGCTGGAGAAATCAGACCTTCTTTACGGCCTTGACCAGGAAATGTCCTTCCCGAACAATTTCAATCTGCTCGAAATTTTCCTTTTTAAGTAACGCAGCCATCGATTTTTCCGTTTGAAAGGATTCGTAAATCCCTTTGCATGGAAATCTGATCAATCTGCCAAAATGATGCAGCAGCAAGCCGTTAAAAATGACGTAGCTGCGGAATATGACGTCTTTGTATTTCAGTCCTTTCACAGATTGCCATATGTGTTCACGAGTCATTTCGAAAGGGTGCAACGTCATCCAGACTTCCCCACCTTTTTTAAGGACTCTGCTGATCTCCTTGATGGCCGTCGGAATATGCACATAGGGCAAGCTGACTCGGGAAAAAACCAGATCCAGGCTATTCGTAACAATGGGCAGGTTATCACCTGACGAGTTTATAAAAGTGATATTGCCGTAGTTAGCTTTGCCGTACTTCAACTGTTCGATATCGATATCGATGCCGAATAAACTTCGTTCCGGATCTTTGTCAATGCCGGTTCCGATAAAGGTTTGTCCAATCCCGCATCCGATATCCAGAATGGCTTTATGGTGCTCTTTGAAAGACGGATTGATGTGCCTGCCATCAGCGGCGTTTTGGGCTGCTCGCAGCTCTTCCAAATGGTATTCGGTCACTGAATCCAGTTTGTGTGCGTGGTTTTGCGTTGTTTCTACGGCTTCGTCGCTCAGGTTGACTGTACCGCCGTTCTCATTGCTCTTTACCTTTTGTGATGCCTCTGCAAGCTCACTGTCCAGTGCTATTGTAATACGTATAAACCCAGTCTATGCCGATTCTGCGCTGCAGTCCCCCTGATTAGTAATTTTCGGCCGTGAAGCGGCTGCAATTTATGCTTGATGCAGCAGTATGCACACATCTTCGCCCCCCTCTGAATTGAAATTTAACGCTGACACAGCCTCGTCATCAAATCGTCATGCTATTGCAAAGCTACTGTCATATTGGCTCGTTATTCTTGCGTCCAGCAATTCCTAACAAGAAATTCCAATCCCACAGAAATCCCAGGAGCCATCGATGAATACCTCCAAGACTTTGCTCTCACTAGCCATATCCGCAGCACTGTTGAGCGCAGCTTCCACTACTGTTGCCCAGCAGGGCGCTGGCAGCAGTGCATCCAATGTCACTACGCAGAGTATCAGTGCTCCAGCGGTACGTGGCCAGATTGCTGATCAACGCGGCGACTTCATGTCGGGTGTGCTTGTCAGTCTGCAAGGCAGCAATCGTCAGGAAGTCACTGACAGTCAAGGTCGCTTTCGTTTTGATGGTCTGAGCGCAGGTACATATCAGGTGGGTATCAGCTACCTCGGTTTCCAGGATCAAACTGTCACTGCGATAGTGGCTGCCAATGCCGGTCAGGAACTGAATATCACGCTGCGTCCAGAACTAGCGCAGGACATGGAAACTATTCTTGTTGTAGGTGTTCGCGATGGTCAGTCACGCGCGCTGAACGCACAACGTGCAGCAAACAATATAAAGTCCGTGGTCTCAGCCGACTATTTAGGTCGCTTCCCGGATGGGAACGTCGCCGAGTCCATGCAACGTCTTCCTGGCGCTGCTGTACAGCGTGACCAGGGCGAAGGCAAATATGTAAACGTCCGTGGCGCTCCGCGTGAATTCGCGAACGTCTCAGTAGACGGCGTCGTACTGCCCGCACCGGATGGTGGTTCCCGAGCTATCGATCTGGACACCATTCCTTCCGATGTGATTTCCGCGCTCGAATTGACCAAGGCATTGACCCCCAATATGGACGCCGATGCCATTGCCGGTAACATCAACATCGTCACTCGTGGGGCACTGGACAGTTCGGGCCGCATTTTACGTGGCAATGCGTCCACTGGTCGCAACCAGAAGGGCGGTGGTGATGTGTACAAGCTTGGCATGATGTATGGCGATCGGATTGCAGGTAATCAGGACATGGGTTTCCTGTTCTCCGCCAATCACAGCGAAACGGATCGTGTCACCGACAATATAGAGCACTCCTGGGATACATTGGCCAGTGGCGCGTTTGTGCCGGTGGAGACAGAGTTCAAGGATTACGAGGTAACACGCATTCGTACTGGTATCACTGGTCGGTTCGATATGCGCCCCAATGAGAATACCCATTTCTATCTTTCTCACAATTATTCCCGCTTTGAGGACAACGAGTATCGCGACAATATGGTAGTGGAGTGGGAACGTCATACTGCAGATTCCAACGAGACGCGGGGAATCGCAGGACGAGCAACTTTTGACAATGAGCTCCGCCATCGCACCTTCATCAATACGATTAATTCCACAGTATTCGGCGGCAACCATTTCTTTGATAGATTTGAACTGGATTACTCCATAGCGTACTCAACAGCGTCGCAGGAATATCCGGATCGCGATTATCTGATTTATCGTGAGCGCACTCGTCCAAGAGTGGCTTATGACTTTTCCGATCCTGATCTGCCTACGTATCAGGTACTTGCCGGTGACGGCAGCGTGGTAAGAACCGATTTCGACTTTCCCGCAGCGGACTACAATTTCCGCCGCTATGAACGTCGGCTGGGTGATGCCGAGGATAAAGAGCAGGCATACACTATCAATGCAACCATGCCGATGCAGTTTGGTGATGTTTATTCCAGTATGCAGTTTGGCGCCAAAGTGCGACTGAAAGAAAAGTTCAATGATGAAGATCGCTTCCGCAATTCAGTCGGTAATGGTGCGCCAGCTTTTTCAGCGATTGGTATCGACAAACAATCGCTGCCATTCGACGGTTTCTACAACAATGGACCCAAGTTTCAAAGAAACTTTGTTAGCCTGTACGGTCCCGCGTTGGAAAGTGCCAACTTCCTGCCGCGGTTGGAGGCGTCAATCACCGGGGACTACACCGCCTCAGAGGACACCTACGCGGTCTATGCGATGAATACCATGGAGTTTGGTGCGACCACTGCGCTGCTGGGATTACGTGCAGAGCGCACGAGTACTTCAGGAAAAGCTGCTGAATTTGATCTTGATACCGATGCTATTGTCCCTGTCAGTGCCAGCAATTCTTACACGAAATTGTTTCCCAGTGCGCATTTGCGCCATGAGCTGGCTAACGGTGTCATTCTCCGCGCCTCCTACACAACAGGCATGAGTCGTCCTAATTTTGAAGATCTGGTGCCCTACCGTATCGTGGAAGATCGGGACACTGGTCGCGGCAGTGTAGAGATCGGCAATATCGATCTGGACCCGACATATGCCAATAACTTTGACCTGATGGCAGAGTACTATGTAGAGCCGCTAGGCCTGATCTCCGGTGGTCTGTTTTACAAATCTCTGAAAGACCCGATCTTCAGTGCGCGCAGCGTATTTGTGGGCGGCGAATTTGATGGGTTTGACATGACCCGTCCAGAGAACGCCAGCGATGGTGAACTCAGAGGTTTTGAGCTGAACTGGCAACAGACCCTGGACTTCCTGCCAGGTTACTGGGGTGGTCTGGGCTTCGCAGCCAACTATACGCGCACCAGTTCTTCTGCTGATCTGCCATTCAATCTGGGAAAAACTGATTTACCTGGCACCAGTGAAAGCACGGTGAATTTTGTATTGCAGTATGACATAGCGGCCTTCAGTGCCCAGTTGTCCTACAACAAGCGCTCAGAGTGGATTGACAGCATTGATACCTCCAATCCTGATCTGAACACGTACTGGGATGGACGTGCTACTGTGGATTTCACCACCAGTTACAGAGTGAATGACAATTTCAGTGTTTTCGCAGAAGCCAGCAACCTTACCGATACCAAAGGCATTCGCTACCAGGGTTCACGCTCACGCGTTTATGAGCACGAGCAGTTCGGACGTATGTGGCAAGTGGGTGTGCGCGGATCATTCTGATGTACTGAAACTGATGCGGGAACCAGTACCTGGGGTTCCTGCATTTTTTTTGAGGTAGCCATGCAAAAAATATTTAAATTCTTCATTCCATCTTTATTGCTCAGTTTTTCTATTTTTTCTTTCGAAGCACAGGCACAGAATACCCTGGTTCCTGAGGGTGAAAGCCGCTATCAGGCAACGGCCTTTCCCGATCGAATAGTTCTTGTACCCACCGCCACTCCGGCGAACAGTCAGACTGTCAATTGGCGGACACGCATCGATGTCACTGAGGCCTTTGCAGAGATCAGTCTTGCTCAGGACACCCCGGCATTGCACTTGCATTCCACGAAGGTGCCTGCTCGCACAGTTATGTTGGGTGCTGACAATGGTCCGGCTCACCATCATCAGGTAAGTTTCACCGGCTTACAGGCAAACACGCTGTACGCATATCGCGTCATGGGTGCGAATACCTGGAGCGAGTGGTTTCAATTTCGCACCGCTGAGGAAGGGTTTGTACCCTTCACCGCGATCTATTTCGGCGATGCACAGAATGCAGTGAAATCGCATTTTTCCCGTGTGGTTCGCGAAGCTTTTTCTACCAATGCTCACGCCCGGGTGATGATTCATGCTGGTGACCTGGTGAACTCGCGCGACGGTAATCACGATGATGAGTGGGGTGAATGGTTCGAGGCCGGTGGTTGGCTCAACGGCATGATCAACAACGTGGTAGCCGCAGGCAATCACGAACACATCGAGCACGCTACGGGGCCGCGTACGCTGGTGCCACAGTGGGCAACTCAGTTTGGTACGCCGGACAATGGCCCCGCGCCTTTGCAGGACACCGTTTACTATGTTGACTATCAGGGAGTTCGCATCATCGTGCTGGACTCGATGCAGGCGTTGCAAAGTGAACCCATGGCTCAACTGCAGGCACAATGGCTACAGCAGGTTCTGAGTGACAATCCGAATCGCTGGACTGTAGTGACTTACCATCATCCGATGTTCTCCGTTTCGCTTGGCCGTGACAATCCGGAATTACGCAAGCACTGGCAGAGTTTGTTCGAACAATTTGGTGTAGACATGGTGTTGCAGGGGCACGATCATACCTATGGCAGGGGGCAGAACATTGCAACTGGCGCCTCGGGACAATTGCATGGTGCCGGTCCCATGTATGTTGTTTCCGTAGCCGGACCCAAGATGTATCTGGTGTCAGAGCAAGCGGAGGAGAGCATGCTACGCACGGCTGAAGACACACAGTTATTCCAGACTCTGGAGTTCATGGAAAACACGTTGCACTACGAAGCCAGAACTGTAACCGGTGTGTTGTACGATGCATTTGATATCGTGCGTGATGTATCCGGCCAAACCCGAATTGAAGATCACCGCCCTTCCGGTTCACCGGATCGGCGCTGCGCAAACCCGGCACCGGAGAATCCCAACCGATGCTGGAATGGCACAGAGTTCAGTAATTGAAATTTTTAAGTACAGGTGTATTTCTATGAAAATTTCCGCATTTCTATTGATACTGTCATTGTTCCTGCAATCATGCAGTGACCCCGTTACGGCCAATGATGAGCAACCAAAACTTGTCACCGTCACAGAAGTTTTTCACACTGACAGGGATGAGGGCGACAACGTCGACAGCCCCGCCGTTTGGCATGGTCCCAACGGTCAACACTGGTTGCTGGCAACTGCTAAAGAAGGCAACACTATCCTGGCTTACGATGCCCGCAATGGCGAATTCATTCAGCGTTTTGGTGACGGCGGCAGCGGCGTAGGTCAATTTCTGCGCCCCAATGGTATTTCGGTTATCGACGACTTGATGCTGGTGGTAGAGCGCGATAACAAGCGCATTTCTGTGTATGCCTTGCCCGAATTCAACTTCGTCGGGTTCATGACCCACGAAGATCTGCGCCTGCCTTATGGTCTCGCGGCCCACCGCAATGCAGATAGCAGTTATGAGTTGTATGTAACAGACAATTTCAACCCCGCACTGGAAGGCTATCCGCCGGAAGAAGAGCTGGACGACCGCGTGCATCATTTCCGCTTCCGGGTCGATAACAATATGCTGAGCAGCGAACATGTGCGTACATTTGGTGAAATTGGCGGCCCCGGTTTGCTGACCAAGGTTGAGTCGATCTATTTCGACCCGGTGTATGAGCGGGTTTTGATCGCTGATGAATCGTTTTCGCAACGTAACGTAAAAGTGTATTCGCCCGACGGTACTTTTACTGGCGAGATTATACCCAGCACTCACTTCAGCAGTGAGCCGGAAGGTATCGCCCTGTACTCGTGTGATAATGGCGAAGGCTACTGGATAATCACCGATCAGCACCGTACTCCAGAGAACAAATTTGAGATCTTCGACAGAGTCACTCTTAGTCATCTCGGGACTGTGAAAACGCAAATGACGCTGAACACTGATGGCATCTGGTTGACCCAGCGCGCCTTCGGACCGTTTGCAAAAGGAGCGCTGTATCCGGTGCACGATGATGGCAGCATCACCGCCATCAGTTGGGAGGATATTGCCAGCGGTCTGAATCTGACATTGGATTGTACGCTGTAAAATAGTCTGATGAGCATACAGATTCTTTCTAAACATCCGGCTGTGATATTTCTAATTGTATGCCAATTATACGGCAGGTGGCTTCTGCGATTTTTCCGATTGCCCCAAACCGGAACGGGTCATTTCTCCCCAGCCTTTTTTCTTGCGCATAAACTCCCACCAACCTTGTACGCGCCAGACATTGTTTAACTGTCGGTAGCCAAAGTTCTCGATAAAAATTATTGCCATCAACTTGAGCAGATCCTTTGCTTTGGGAATCCGACGCAGCGCTACTTCTTCAAGAATTAAAGAGCCAGCACTGACAAAAATACCAAAGAAAAACGTCAATGCCAGAAAGGCCAATACGAATGCTGGATTCAATATGCCACTGAACCAAAATAATGGCACCAAGACATAGCCCAGTACTTCTGCCAATGGACCAATTACGTCAATTAAAAGTGAGAAAGGCATGCCAACGGTGCCTATTCGACCATAATATGGATTCATCAGCATTTTGCGGTGTTTGAAGAATGTTTCCAGTGCTCCGCGTTGCCAGCGCTTTCGTTGCCGTGACAGAATTCTCAGGTTGTCCGGTACTTCCGTCCAGCATACTGGTTCTGCCACTGAAACTATGTCATAGGGAATATTGTTCTCCCGGTGGTAACGATGTAAGCGCAACACCAGTTCGTAATCTTCGCCGACAGTGTTGGTGTCATAACCGCCGGCAGCCAGTGTTGAGGAGCGCCGAAAAATCCCGAACGCACCGGAGATCATGGTCAACACATTCAGTTCACTCAAGGCCACGCGGGCAACCAAAAAAGCGCGTGTATACTCAACAGTCTGTAACAAGGGGATCAGTTTATTGGACAAACCTACTCGTGTGACGCGACCACCCCTGATATCACAACCATTGGCGACCCGAATTGTACCGCCCACAGCAACTACCTTTGTCGGATTGGTCAGGAAAGGCTGCACTGCGTGCAATAACGCGTCAGACTCCAGCATTGAGTCAGCATCCACCGCGCAAAAAAGTGGGCTACGAGAGACATTGATTCCTACGTTCAGGGCATCGGCCTTACCCCCATTCTCCTTGTCGACAACAATCAGGTTATGATACAAGCGCGACTGATAGACGCGACGAATGGGCTTGTGCTGCGTCACGCTTTCAAAGGATCGGAGACTTGGTCGCAGGTCAAAGTGTTTGATGAGCTTCTGCAAAGTGTCGTCTTTCGAGCCATCGTTGACGACAATGACCTCAAAATGCGGATACCGGATACTAAGCAAAGAGCGTGTGCTCTCAACAATATTCAGACCCTCATTATATGCTGGTGCTATCAGGGAAATTGGAGGTGCACCTGGCGCCCGTTGTTGCCAGAGTGTTTCACGGTTTTCGGTTTGGTCCTCCCGCCGCATAGAACGACCGGCGATCAATAATAGCAGTAACACAACCAGGTTCTGTGCTACTCCGACAGCGATGACGACCACGACCACCCACGCTGCAATGTGCCTCAGGGCGCTCAGCAATAGGTCAAGCATTAACGACCTCCTGCTCACCCTCGAACAGACGCAACCCGTTTTCATCCAGCATCAGTGCGGCTAGTCTCGCGCCCTGACCAAAGCCGCCGCAACCGGTATAAGTGGCGCGTAATTGCAATACTTCGATACCGTCATCGCCCAATTTCAGTAATGCTTCTGCGGCACGAAAGCGCACCCACCAGTTGCGATCATCCATCAAAAAATTCAGTGCAGACAAGCAATCCTGTAAACCGATACGACCAGCGGCTTTTGCCGCGACAGCCCGTACCTGCCAGCTCATGTCTGCCAGACCACGCCTAACGACATCAGCAGCTGCCGGGTGCTGTAAAGCGGATAGTGCGCGCAATGCTGTTGATCTGATATCGACATCAACATCCTTGGCGTATGCTTGCAATACCTCCAATACCTGATAATCGCGTGCATCAACCATGGCTTCTGCGATAAGTAATTTTTCGGTCGTTCCCAGATTTCTGTGTGCCGCTAACATTATCAGGTGACCAGGCGAGCGCCTGGCAATGTCCCGAAACAAGGTTCGTACATCGCGCGATTTTGCTGCGATGGAAAACCTGAGTTTATCCATCAACACATCCATATCCGGCAATGCCTCAATGATCAACAAAGAATCGGCTGCAGCAATACGGGTCTCTTCGTCGCGATCATCCAGAGCTCTTAACAATGCTTTACGACTTTTTTCATCAGCAAAAATCTGCAGAGCAGCGGCGGCGAGTTGACGCTGCCGGACGTTGCCTCGGGCCAGGTCGGTGATGCACTCGTCTCGAAAACGGATAGACTTCAATAATTTGGTTAGCCGCCGCCGCTCCTTTCCCTTAACCAGGTGGAACAGATCAATCGCAAGCTTGCGCAATATCGGTTTGTCGTGGCGACGGAATTTCAGCAGATTCTGTAAATCAGTCTGATCAGCCTCCTTGTCATCAAGCATGTATCGAAACAGGATTTGTTGGATTATTTTCCTGACTAGGTCATTGTTTTTTGCTCTGTACTCATCGGCTGCCCGTCGGACTACCAGCAATGCCAGGATAAGTAACGAGGCGCCCGCGAGCACCGAAGTCACCATCCATATCAGCTCCAACAGAAACATGATATGCCTCCACGGTGGTATTCATCAGCAGGTGTCATACTACCGCAGTGAAAACAAATGTGTATCATGTCAGTACCGGTAAGAGACGCTGAGGCCGATGTTCTCCCGGGAATAGGAGTTGCGCCTGTCATGACGACCGACATTGAAGCGTAATGCAATTCCTGGCGTCAGTTGCCATAGCAGATAGGCAGTGCGCGAGCGAGTGTCGGTAGTAATTCCGTTTTCCGTTTCTGCGCCATCGCCAACACCAGCGCCAACACGAACAGTAGCGCTGAGTTGCCAGTTAATTCCCAACGACCAGCTCGCACTATTGTCTCCAGTTTCGTCACGCACAAAACCAAAACCTGGCGTCATCCAGAGCGCGGTGTCAGCAATATAGTGTTCGAAATCCAATCCGAGACGCCATACCGATCCGTTGCTGTAATCAGCGTACTGTAACGATGGGTTGAACAGGGTTGCACCAAAAGAATCGTTGCCTTCATTCAGTCGCATAGTTGCCGCACCGCGAAAGCGGTACTGGGCTGAAAAATTATGATCGCCGCTGACAGCCGCCGAGATTTGCCAGGGTAAAGCACCCTGTTGGTTGCCCAGCCACCCAGCCTCGAACACTGTGTCGCGATTATCAAAACGATTGTTGTTTTCAGCCCGGATATAATAAGCGCTGACAAGATTACGCTGATGTCGATATTCAATGAACTGGTCGCGCCAGTGACTCAGGGCAACGTCCCTGAAGCGACTGTTTTCAATACCACCAATCCATTCGTGGGCAGGGCCCGGTGGACTCAGGTTGCGCTCTACCCGCAGCCGGACATCAATATGACTGGGCGCTAGCAATGTTGCTCTCGCGAGTGCGTCCTGTGCAAGATCATTGCGGCCCTGTGCTGAGCGCGCGTCATGCAGACCAATCCAAACTTCGAGGTCGTCATTGTTAAGCTCTTGTGCGCGCTCGAAATAAGCTACTGCCTGCCCCGGACGCTGTTGATACAAAGCGATTCGTCCGGCCAGATTCAAGGCTTCGATATTGTCAGGATGCTGTTGTAAAACCTCGGCCGTCCAATCGGCTGCTTCCGGGAACAACCCCTGAAATGCGCGCACTCGGGCCCTGCCCAAGCGCAATCCAATGTCCTCCGGATTCTTTGCCAAAGCTTCGTCCAGCATGAAGAGCGCTTCGTTGTAACGCGTCTGAAAAGCGATCACCATGGCCAATAGTGTCGACACTTCGGTTTTATCTGACGGAATAGGGTATGCAGTGAGTAAGGTTTGTTCGGCTGCCGCAAGCTCACCGGCATTGCGCTGCGTGATGGCTTGTTGAATCAACTGATCGTAATCCTGGGCCATTACGTCCTTCGGCAAAAGGTAAATAATGGTGATCAGAAGTAACTGTGGTAGTTGCTCAATGAACTTACCAAGGAGGTGTCTGCGAGGTGTGTTTGCTGTCATTTATGCAAGGCCCGTTCTACGCGAAACAATAACTCATCCGGTGAAAAGGGTTTGATTACGTAGTCTGTGATTCCTTGTTGCAGGGCGTCGATGA
The DNA here is from genome assembly GCA_041751425.1 of Pseudohongiellaceae bacterium. Taxonomy (GTDB): domain Bacteria; phylum Pseudomonadota; class Gammaproteobacteria; order Pseudomonadales; family Pseudohongiellaceae; genus JAVVEG01. The sequence goes on from JBGSXL010000019.1 coordinate 34,563, forward strand.
CATCCTCTTCGCGCCATTGAGATGCCAATACGAGAATAGGGATATTCAGGCATGCTTCGTCCTGCTTCAGGATCTCAACGATTTCATACGCGTTTCGCCCTGGCATCTGGTAATCGAGTATGAGCAGATCTGGCGGTGATGCCAGAATCTGCGTGAGGGCTTCCTCGCCATCGGTTGAGCTGCACACGGTATACCGTTTACGTTCGAGTCTAAACCGTAGCAAATCAATCAGCAGAGGATCGTCATCAGCAATGTAAATGGTAGTCATGAGTTTTAACCTGTTCTTAAATATCTTCGATTACCGATTATAAAAGAACAGAAAGAACTATTGGTACTTCCAAAACAAAGTTGAGATCACTGTTCTTCCACATGCACGGTTTGCCATCCCCCGGAGCGGACTTGAGAGATTACAATGCCACTGGTGGCCGCGTGTTTATCTGAAGACATCAATACATCAACGCCAGTTACAGGGTCGTGATAGTTGAGTGTCTCCATGCCGGCCAGAAAACTTTCCAGCGTTAAGTCGGGGCCTGCTGCTTCGAGGCCACGGATAAGGGCTTCGGTGCCAATCCGTCCAAGTACGGCACCAGTGCTTGGGAATTCATTGTACGCGCTTTGATACGCATTGATCCACGCTGTTGTTTCCGGGTTATCGCGTCTTTCTTCGATATCAGGCCATGCAGAACCGCCGTACATGCCTTCTGTAACTCCACCCGGTGCTTGCGCGATAACGGTGTGAAATCCAGCCTGAGAGACGATGAACCGAACATCATCCCAACCCATATCACGCGCAGTGGAAGCGATTGTCATGATAGGGCGCACTGCAACCGCCAGCGCAATCAGTTCACAATTGGCTGCACGCAAACGTGAGAGGGCACCTGTAAAATCGCTCTCATCCTGACGGTGCGAAGTGGATTCTGCCAGAGTCAGAGCAGGATTTCTGACGGTTGCGTCTTGTACTGCGCGATTAACTTCCTCACCGAAATCCGAAGGGATATACATGACACACAAATTTTGTATGTCGTGCTCTGCGACCAGATAGTCAATGCCTGCAGTGATTGCTTGATAGTAGTCAGCACCAAAAGTGAAGCGACGAGAGAAGTCTCCTTCAGTCAACATCTGACCGGACAACGCCAACGGCATAATACTTGGTACTTCATTGCGATCCATCAGCGGAAAGGAGGCCAGATTGTGTGGTGTTCCCAGGCTGAGCAACATCGCGAATACATTATCGTTCTGCACCAGCTTGTTGTTGTTTTGAACGGCACGTGGCACCTGATAGGCGTGATCTTCAACAATATAACGGATAGTGCGGCCATGAATACCGCCATTGCTGTTGATCTCATTAAACATCATCTGCGCTGCACGTGACGCCGGAACCGAGAATGTGGCAAATGGCCCAGACATGTCGTGATTGCCACCGATAATAATTTCAGTATCTGTGACACCACGCACCTGTTGTTCTTCGGAGCCACCACAGGCGACCAGCAATCCTGCCATCAATAGACCTGTCAGTTTCTTCATAGTAACCTCCCGCGGCCACAACCGCGTCATTAGTGCTTGAATAGTGCGTTCAATACATTGAGTCGATGAGATGTTTGTGTTTCTGTTCCACCAGCGAGCGCTTCAGCTTCATGGTGGCGGTCAGTTCTTCGTCTTCTGCTGTTAATAAAACGTCTATCAAGCGGAAATATTTAATCTGTTCTACCTGAGCGAATGCTTTATTGGTTTCGGTAATCACACCCTCGATCAGTTCCACGATTTCCTGTGCGCGACACAGCGATGTGAAGTCGGAGAAGTGTACCTGTTGGTCTTGGGCGAACTTCTCTACATTCTCCTGATCAATCATGATCAAGCATGTCAGGTATTTGCGTTTGTCGCCAATGACCACTGCATCAGAAACGTATTGCGAAAACTTGAGTCGACTCTCAATCTCGGCTGGCGTGATGTTTTTGCCACCTGCTGTGATGATGATGTCTTTGATACGACCGGTGATGGTCAACATTTCATTTTCCAGTCGTCCGGTATCGCCTGTGTGCAGCCAGCCATCGCGAATATCTTCAGCGGTTTTTTCCGGCTTGCGCCAGTACCCGGCAAACACATGGCCGCCCCGGACTACAATTTCACCCTCGTCGGATATGCGAACCTGTGTTCCCGGCAAGGGGTGGCCAACAGTCCCGATTTGTTGGCGCTCTAGTGTGTTCAGGGAAATGATGCCTGAGCTTTCGGTCATGCCATAACCTTCAAACAACGGCACGCCAATAGCCTGAAACCATTTAATCAGCTCAGGTGCAATGGGTGCTGCTCCAGTAGTGGCCCGACGAATATTGGCCATACCGATCAGGTCGCGAATATTACGCAGCACCAATAAATTCCAGACATGGAAGTTAAGGCGTGTCAGCCAGGAAGGGGAATCCGTTGCTTGCATCGCGTGACCGGCAGCTACAGCTCTGTCAAACGCCCAACGGCCGAACGCGGTGGCATCGCTGCGTTGGTTGCGCAGGCTGCTGTAAATCTTCTCCCACAAGCGAGGAACGGCTGTAAACGTGTGCGGAGAGACTTCACGCAAATTATCAAACACAGTTTCTGGACTTTCAGCGAAATTCACGGTACTGCCTTTTTGAATGGGAATCTCTACCGAGATGAGCCGCTCAAGAATATGGCAGAGTGGCAGGAAGCACAGTTGCTGGTCGCTTGCGCTCACATCCAGCATTGCCTCAATGGCGCGCAGCTGAAACAAAATATTGCCATGTGTGATCATCGCGCCTTTGGGCGCACCTGTGGTGCCTGAGGTGTAGATCAGCATCCGCACTTCATCAGGTTGCGATTTTGTGATCTCGGCACTGAACAATTCTTCCGCATCGTCCGTGTTACCAGATGCATAGAGTTGGTCCAGGAACATCACCATTGGATCTTCAAAGTCACGCAGCCCTTTCTTATCAAACACGATCACTTTCTTAAGTGATGGCACTTGGTCGCGAATTTCCAGATATTTGTCCAGTTGTTCATCGTCTTCCAGAAACAGAAAGCGGGTCTGGCTGTCGTTAATCAGATAGGCAAGTTGCACTGCGCTGTCAGTGGTATAAACGCCATTGCTGATTCCACCAGCTGAGCAGATACCCAGGTCGCAGTATAGCCATTCTTTGTTATCCTCGCTGAGAATTGAAACCACTTCGCCGCGTTGCAGGCCCAGCTTCAGTAGCGCAACACCCACTGAGCGTGCGCGCTCATAGTACTCCTGCCAGGTATGGCTCTGCCAGATTCCCATATCCTTTTCACGATGCGCAATGTTATTGCCGCGAGCAAGACATTGCTTACGCCACAGTTTTACGATGGTGTCGCAACCGTCAATCAATGGGGTTTCTGTTTTGTTATCGTTCATAGCTTGCATCATCAGCGCCAGGTCTTCTTTCTTTTCCAGCGTTTCTCACCACGGTCACTTGACGCGCCATGGCCCAAATAGAATTCGCGTATATCATCAGAATTAAGTAGCTTCTCGGCAGAGCCGGCCATCACGATGCGGCCTATCTCCAGTACGTAACCAAAGTCGGCCGCCTGCAAAGCAACCTGTGCGTTCTGCTCCACCAACAGAATGGTAACGCCTTGCTCCTTGTTGAGTCGTCTGACAATGGTGAAGATTTCCTGCACCAACAGAGGCGACAGTCCCAGAGAAGGCTCATCCAACAACATCAGTGAGGGGCGTGACATCAAACCGCGACCGATGGACAACATTTGTTGCTGACCTCCGGAAAGTGTGCCGGCTGTCTGCTTGTGGCGTTCCTTCAGCACAGGGAAATAGTCGTAAACCATTTCTGTATCGCGTGCAATTTCTGCTTTGTCACGCCGGGTGAATGCGCCCATGGCAAGGTTTTCTGCAACGCTCAGAAACGGAAATACCTCGCGGCCTTCGGGTACGTGCGACAAGCCTTTTTTTACCAGTTGATCGGGTTCGTGGCCATCAATGCGCTCGCCATGCAGATAAATTACGCCTTTATGCGGCGCCAAAGCGCCGGAGACGGTTTTCATCAATGTGGTCTTGCCAGCACCATTGGCACCGAGGATAGTGACGATCTTGCCTTCGGGCACTTCTATAGACACACCGCGCAATGCCATGACCGGGCCATAGAAGGTTTCCAGGTTACGCACATCCAGAATGATGCTCATGGCACCTCCTGTGTGCCCAGATAGGCTTCGATAACTTTAGGATCGGCCTGCACTTCGGCGGCCGTGCCCATCGCCAATGGCTTGCCTTCAGCAACTGCCAATACGCGATTGGAAACACGTGAGACCAGGCTCATGTCATGCTCTACCATTAGCACAGTCAAGCCTAAATCTTTTTGCATGTCTTCTATCGACCATGCCATGTCCTGTGTTTCTTCCACGCTCAAACCGGAAGCGGGTTCATCCAGCAGTATCAATCGTGGTTCTGAAGCAAGAGCCCGGGCAATTTCTACCAGTTTACGAATCCCGTAGGGCAGACCAGCAATCAATTTGTCGCGATACGCTGCCAGTTCCAGAAAATCGATAACTTCCTCGACAATGCGCCGATGCTCACGCTCCGAACGGCGCACTTTAGGAAAAAATAACATATCTTCGTACCAGCGCGTACCGCGACGTGAATGGCGACCGATCAATAGATTCTGCAGTACGGTAGAGTGGTCGAACAACTCTATATTCTGGAAGGTGCGCGCAATACCGAGAGCCGCAATTTCGTGTGCAGGCAAACGAGTAATGTCTTTGCCATCGAACAAAATTTTGCCACCAGAGGGTTCATATAAACGGCTGATCAAATTGAATATGGTTGATTTACCCGCGCCATTGGGTCCGACAATGGTAAACACTTCGCCGGGCTCGACGCTGAAGCTGACATTGTCTACAGCCTTCACGCCACCAAAAGCGATAGAGAGCGACTCGACCTGCAGCAGACTCATCGCATGCGCTCCGTCTTCAAATAAGTGCGGGTGCGACGGAACATGCCCTTTCTATACAGCGGAAACAACTCCAACCATGTACGCAGACGTAACCATAAACCGTAAAGGCCGCGTGGTTCGTAAATGATCATCAATAGAATAATCAAAGCAAACACAGCGGTATCCATGCCTGGGTACGCAGCCAGGCTGATAGGCGTACTGGTGTTGATGAATTCACGGAAGATGGAAATCGATTGTGGCAACAGCACAACAACGAAGGCGCCGAAGAAGGCTCCATGAATAGAGCCAAGTCCGCCAATCACAACTTGCAAAAGCAATGTGATGGAGATCAACACAAGAAAGCTTTCGTAATTTACTGCCTGCGCCAGATGCGCGTATAACGCGCCAGCCAGTCCGGTTATAGCGCAAGAGAGCGCGAATGCGATGGTCTTGGTGCTCGCCACATTGATGCCGAGTGCGCGGGCAGAAACCTCACTGTCGCGTACTGCCAGAAACGAGCGTCCCGTGGGAGAGCGCAGCAGATTGACATAACAAAGCGTGACCAGAACCAACACCGTCAGGCACAGATAGTAAAATGCGATAGGCGTACCGTAGCGGTCAATTTGAAAACCGAAAAACTGGATCGCGGGTGCAAATAATCCTGCAACTCCACCGGTGATAGGTTGGGCAACGATCGCGATATCTTCGATGATGATGCTCAATGCCAGCGTGGCGATCGCAAGATAGATGCCGCTCATGCGACCAAGGGGGCGAGCAATCAACGCACCTGCAACGCCGCTTATCAGCCCGCTGGCCAAAAGGGCGGGTACAAAGTGCCAGCCACGGATCATTAATGCCAGATGGGCAAAAGCCCCTATCGCCATAAAAGCCGCGTGACCCAGACTAACCTGCCCGGTATGGCCGGCAATCAGCATCAGGCCCAGACCGGCAAGTGACCAGATGACGACGGATGTCAGCTCGCCGATGTAATAGTTGCCGATCAACCATGGCAGCAGCAGCGCAAGCACCAAAAGTGCTGCGTATTTGAGTAGATGCCGGCGATCTTCAAACAGATTGATATCGTCGTCGTAGCTGTTTTTGAACAATATGCGCATGGTCGTCTATACCTTTTTCTGGCTGATCTGGGCGAACAGACCGCCGGGTCGCAGAATCAGCACTAACAGCATCAGCACATAAGGCGCCACAGGTCCCAGCCCGGATGGCAGGTAACGGCCTGCGAAAGGTTCTACGATTCCCACCAACAGACCACCCGCCAGCGCGCCGGGCAGTGAACCGAGCCCTCCGATGACAGCGGCAGCAAAGGCCTTGATACCGAATACCAGTCCAACAGACGGTTCTACGGCGCCCTTGGCTGCAAACAGCACACCAGCGATGGCGGCCACAACACCGGAGAGTCCCCAGACGATGGCGTTTACGCGTTTTACAGGGATGCCCATATAGTAGGCGGCCATCTGGTTCTGGCTGCTGGCCTGCATGGCCACCCCCAGACGCGTGTGTGCGAAAAAGAAGTACAAAGCGGAGGTCAGCAGGACGGTCGCAAATATAATAACGGCATCAACCAATGGAATGACAAGTCCACCGAAGCCTAGCGTGCGGCCAGCGAAAGGCGATTGCAGCGATACGGGATCATGACCCCAGATGACGCCAGCCACGAAACGCATCAGGAAGCCCAGAGCTATGGTCAGGATCACCATGGCAAATTGTGGTTGGCCAAATATGCCCCGCAATACCAGCCTGTCGAGAAGATAGCCGAATACGCCCATGACCACAGCGGCGCAGATCAGTCCTAGCAGAAATGGAAAATCCATATAGTTGGTATTGATGAAAGTGATACCAAGAAAAGCGCCGAGCATCAGCATATCGCCCTGGGCGAAGTTGACTGCTTCGGATGCCTTGTAAATCAATACAAAGCCCAGCGCCAATAAACCGTAGATGCAACCGTTAGCAATACCACTGACGAGAAGTTGAGCGATATCCATCAAATCTGACCTGTTATTATTTGCGGTACAACACTACCGGTAAATGCAAACAGGTTTCAAGTGAAATCGATCCGATCGCAGCACCAATAAATAGGGTCAGAGTAAAAATACAGTACTGTATTTTTACTCTGACCCTATTTATTCTGTTTATTGCTGACAATGAATCCATCAGGAGGTAAACAATGCCCCAGCCAGTAATAGCCAACAACAAGCCGATAAAGATAGATATCAAACAAGGCGAGGAACATTACTTTTGTGTCTGCGGGCGCTCGCAAAGTCAGCCGTTCTGTGATGGTTCACATAAGGGGACATCTTTCAAACCGCAACGATTCGTAGCGGAGGAAACTGGTGAAGCCTATTTGTGTCAATGCAAACATAGTGGCAACCTCCCTTATTGTGACGGTACTCATAAAGGTTTTACTGCCGATCAGGTAGGTAAGGAAGGCCCGGGCATTAAACAGAACAACGAAGGTTTACCAACACCGAAAGCAACCCCGGAAGAGCCCACTGTTGAGTTTATTCATCAGCTGGCAAAAGAGGGTTTGACGAGCATGGGGCACCATGGGCCCATGGTGTCCATGGGAGTGCCACGCAGCGAATTGCCACATTGGGACGATCTGCAGATTATGGTCGCCCAGATGGCCACCAAACCCCTGATGGAAGACGCTTCAGTCGCTACTCAGCTGGTTATTGGGCCTGAAGCGAAAAAGCCTTTGGTGTTAGAAATTCCTCTGTTTGTTTCGGATATGAGCTTTGGGGCGCTGTCAGAAGAAGCCAAAATAGCGCTTGCCAGAGGTGCGGAGCTGGCCGGCACAGGCATTTGTTCAGGCGAAGGGGGCATGTTGCCCGAGGAGCAGGCGGAGAACTCGCGCTATTTTTATGAGCTGGCCAGTGCGCGGTTTGGTTATACAGAGGATTTACTGACCAGAGTGCAGTCTTTTCATTTCAAAGGCGGCCAGGGTGCTAAAACCGGTACGGGTGGACATCTGCCGGGCATCAAGAACAAAGGTAAGATCTCGTTGGTCAGAGGTATCCCGGAGGGCGAGCCAGCAATTTCGCCACCCACTTTCAGAGATCTGAGCAGTGTTACGGATTTCAGAAATTTTGCCGGTCGTGTCAGAGAGATTACCGGCGGTATACCGGTTGGTTTTAAACTCAGCGCCAACCACATTGAGCGCGACATTCAGTTCGCTCTGGATGCCGGTGCGGACTACATCATTCTGGATGGTCGTGGTGGTGGTACAGGCGCGGCGCCAGCAATGTTTCGTGATCATATCAGCGTGCCGACTATTCCCGCGCTGGCACGAGCACGCAAATATCTGGATGAGCAAGGTGCAAGTGGTCGGGTCACACTCATTATTACCGGAGGCTTGCGTGTACCAATAGAGTTTGTCAAAGCCATGGCACTGGGTGCAGATGGTATTGCCCTTTCAAATAGTGCGATGCAAGCGATAGGCTGCGTGGGCGCGCGAATGTGTAACACGAATAATTGCCCGGCGGGTATTGCGACGCAACGGGAGGATCTGCGTAAGCGGCTCAATGTTGATGTGTCTGCGCAACGTCTACAGCGTTTTTTTGAATCGTCTGTGGAGTTAATGCAGGTGATGGCGCGGGCATGCGGGCATGACGCACTAAGCAAATTCTCCATCGAAGACCTTGCCACTTGGCATCGCGAGATGGCGTTACTGTCAGGCGTCAGGTATTCCGGGGTGGGTCAGCCGTGATTGGTGGCAGAGCTGCAAAATGTTATGGGCCGTAGTGGCTTCTGAAACTGCGCCCATTCAGTTGAAAAATCCTTAGGCGGTACTTTGGCATGATGTGATAATCTTTACCAAGTTCCTGGTCATACGATCATTGGTCAAATAATAAATTTGAGAGGCTCGAACACTATGTTGATTATTAAAACCCGGCTTATTCCTGCATTGGCAATCTCAACACTGGCAGCGCTCGGTATGAGTACAAAGGTATTCTCACAACAAACAGTCCAATTGCTCGCTAGCGCCTGCACGCCTGGGGTTAGTCAGCCAATTACGGAACCCGGAACCAACCGCACCTATGTGCTGGACTACCCCTGCGATCTCCAGCCCGGCGAGCCAGTGACCTTTATCCTGAACCTGCATGGGGGCGGTTCCAACACTGGCTATCAGCACGCCTATTTTCCTGCGTGGGAGCTGAAGGAAAAGTATCGCCTTGTGATGGCAACTCCTTATTCTCCAGCCATGCGCTGGCGCGAGGAGGACGATGAGTATCTGCAGAACATTATCAGCGCAGTCACTGCAGCAGTCGGCGAAGAGAATATTGGTGCGTTCTGGTTGGCCGGCCATTCGCAGGGCGGATTGACTTCACGTCGTTTGATATGCACAGAGTTTTTTGAAAACAAAGTGGATGGATTTATCAGCCTGTCCGGTGGACGACTGGGCGGTGCATCACCGCGCTCTCCAAACGCGGGCCGTCCGCGCCAGAATGACGCTCCGCCGCCTGCGACCGCTCCAGCAACACCAACTACGCCAGCAACGGTACCTGCCGCAGCCAGTAACGAACCTGGCTGCGATTTCTCACACATCTATGCCATTGGTGAATACGAAATAGCAGAACTACCGACAACTTCCACTCGCGCAGAACTTTACAACTGCAGCGCTCGTGTGCGTCTGGACGATATCGTCGATACTGAGCCTGGCAAAACCTACGATAGCCGAAGCCAGAATCCGGGCACCCGTGAATGGGGTCTGTTACCACGTCCCGGGACAGCTCAGGTTTACCAGTATCCGAATTGCGATGATGGACGTGTAGTGGCGGACATCGTTCGTATGGATAAAGGGCACACCGAAGGTTTTGAGCCAATTATCATGGATGAGATTCTGCGTCTGATGACAAGCGCATCGGGTGGCAAGATTAGTGGGCGGTAAAGCGGGTGGATAGCGAGAAGAAGTCTACGAAACTTTTTCTCGCGCCAACGCTTCGTCATCGCTGTCCGCTTCCAGACCGTTGTTCTTTTGTCCGTTATCAGGTGCAATCACAAGTTCAGCAAAAATGGCAAAGTGATCTGAACCAAAAGGTGGCAAGCGCTGAATTTTAGACAACGTGAAATGATGGCTGATGAAGAGATGATCCAGCGGCCAACGAAAAAACCAGAGTTTCGCATGAAAACTATTGAACATGCCGCGTCCAACTCGAGGATCAAGCAATCCGCTGATCTTACGAAATAAACGGGTAGTTTCTGACCAAGCGACATCGTTCAGATCGCCAGTCACAATATGTGGTCCACCCGCAGTCTTCACCTGGCGCGCGACAAGCACAAGCTCCTTGTCGCGGGGGCCAGATGTCGTATTTTCAGTGGGCGCGGGCGGTGCAGGATGCAGAAAATGCGTTTTCACGTGTTGCCCGGACGGCAACACTATATCGGCGTACACGGATGGCACGTCATCTTCAACCAGGTATTCGGTACGTGCGTTCAGCAACGGCAAGCGGGAATAGACATGCATGCCGTACAGGTTGTCCCTCGGGCATTTAACGGTGAAAGGGTAATCAGATTCCAGCACGTCAAGCCGTTGCTGCCACCACTCGTCGGACTCCAGAGTCACCAGAATATCGGGGTTACACTGGCGCACTAACATGATCAACTCGTCAACGTTGCGGTTAGGTGTCAACACATTGGCAGTAATCAGACTGACTGTGTTGTCCGGGTCTGGCGATAAGGTATCGCCAACCTCTTTTCTGTACCAGGGGCAATACGGCACAATCCACCAGGCCTGCAAGACCAGACCAAAAAGCAACCCCGATATCCACAACCAGCTCTGCCAATGCGTCAGGTTCAGTACCGTCAGGTTTGCCAGCAATGCAGCCAGCAGTGCCACTGAAAACTGCAGACGCGGAAAGTCCAGCGAACGTATCGCCCAATGCTCATTGCGCCAAAGGGGCAACAAAGTGACTGATAACAGCAGAATATTCACCCAAACCAGAGTTGTAGTCATGCGGTAAACGCCTATTCGGTGGCTAGCTATTACTACCCATCAATATGATCCCGGTCAGGATAAACCCGGCGCCCAACATCTGAGCCAGATTGATGGGTTCTGAAAAAATAAAGCGTCCTGCTAATAAAACCAGAAGCACCGATAATCCGGTGTAAACAGGGTAAAGTATCGATACAGGGCTGCTGCGTAAAATAATAATGTAATAGAAAAAGATGAAACCGTATATCGACAGTGCCAGCAGCACACCTTTCCATTGTGACAATAACAGTTGTATGTAGTTGTCATGTGCCTGCACTGAGACCCACTTCAACAACGCGTGAGATGCGGCCAATAGTGTTGCCAATATCGCAGCGTGCATCAACAGTACAAGATATTTACTCATGATCTTTTTGCACTGTTTGGTCTGTAACCTTCGTATCCAAAGTGCTGCCCTCCTTGTCAATGAGATAACCCGGCCGTCGTTTGACTTCTTCGAATATGCGGCCGACATAAATACCAATCAATCCGACACTGAACATCAGCACGCTGCCAATAATCAATATCAGCAGTATGACAGTGGTGAATCCATCCACTGCATTGCCTGATAATTTATCGAGCAGTGCCATGCTGCCAATCACTAAGCTCACCAGGAAGGTGAAGCCTCCCAGCAAAGTGACAATCTGCAACGGATAGGCGGTAAACGAAGTAATGGAATTGATGGCATAACGAAACAGGGCGGTGTTGCCCCAGGCCGAGCGAGGTCGAGTCGATTCGGGCACATCAAATGGAATCTGCACCGCATCGTAGCCCATCCATTTGACCAACCCGCGAAAGAAGCGACCATTTTCCGGCAATTGGCAGTAGGCACGGACAACGGTTTTATCCAACAGCTTGAAATCACTCTCACCACGAATACTGAGCTTGGTCAGATAACTGAAAAGACCATAATATATCTGCACCAAAGTGCGGCGCACCCGGGGCTCACTACCACGGGACTGTTTGACCGCTTCGACTACCGGCGCTCCTGCCTGCCAGTGCTCCACCATCTGCGCAATCAACTCCGGCGGATGTTGCAGATCACTGTCCATTACCACGCAGGCATCATAGTCAAGCGCAGCGCAAAGACCGGCAAAGATAGCGGGCTCCTTGCCGAAATGACGGTTCAGGCGCAGGACTTTCAACAATGAGTCGCTGGCGCCAGCTTCCCGAACCAGGCTCGCAGTGCCATCGGTTGAACCGTCGTCCACAACGATAAGCGTAAATGTGACACCTGGAATAGCATTCAGACAAGTCCGTATGTGCTTCATATTGGCAACAATATTTGTTGCTTCATTGAGTGCCGGTACGATAACAGCAAAAGATTTCATTCAGTTAGATTCCTTGACCACTCGACAGCAGGGCCGTCTCGCACCACGCGGTTGAGCTCTGAATACGTTATCCAGCCTTCCGGTGAGGTATAGCGCAGATAAAACGGCGCGTTATCCTCCAGTGTGACACGCAATTGCCCGGCTGGTGGCAACGGCAGCACACCCAGTATATCGGATACGGCATGGTAACTTCCTTCCTGCCACGGGCCAAACTGCCAGTTGAAATAGCCCTGCTGATAATGATATTCCAGCGACAGCGGTGCTTCAGGGCGTAAGCGCTGTTCGTAGCTAACCAATCGCGTCGGGATATCACCTGAAATGTCGCGCATGCATTTGCAATTAACATCATAGGTGTACAACAAGGCAACGTCCTGCGCTGCCAAATAGATATCATCGACTACCGGCAACGGAGATCCCGCGCCACTGATCCGCTGTTTCAGCGTTGTCAGCCCCATGACAAACCAGTATGCCGGCAACACATTATTCGATGGCACAAAGGCCCGGGTTTCATCACCATGCCATAGAAAATCCGCCTGCACATCGAACTCGGTACCGACAGTCGCTACGGATTGTCGCACCGGCGTGGCATGCGTTAAAGTCAAGACAGCGATCAATGGCAACACCACCCAAGGTGCTGCTCCTATAGCGGTCCTGCCATGCCAGGGCCGCAGACCGAGTGAGGCGGCATTCAGTTTTTGCCATTCCAACGAGGAGGCAACTCGATCTGCACACCAGGCCAGAGAGAAGCTGAGCATTACCCAGGGCAACAGAAGATAGCGATCCGCCAGCAAGATGCCCGGAGAGCGCACCAGTGGCACCAGTGGCAGCAGTACCAAAGCCGCTATCAGTATTGCGCGCCACGGAAATCTTTGTTGCCGGACGCAGTATGCCAGCCACAGCGCAGTAACAAGAAACACAAATACAGGCCATAACTTTCCCGAAAGCAGCGCAGGGAACATCAAGAAACTCTCGACGACATCGCCAATAAACGCAGTTGACAGATACTCACTGCTATCGACATATCCGCCACTAAAGGTGCCCAGCATATAACCCCGCCACAAAGCGTAAAGCAGAGTCATGGCAAAAAACGGGGCGCTGGCTTTCATGCGCCGCCGCCAATTACCATCGGGTAGCAACAGCAGCAATGCAGGCAAAGGCACGTAGATCTCCTTGGCGCTGACAGCCAAACCGTACATCAACAGAGCAATCAGACATAACCATAGCTTGCCGGTACGCAGATATAGAACAAAGCTGTACACAGCGATCAGGGCGAACACCAGACCCTCGATATAGTGTCGGGTCATTAACTGCTCAGCGACCAGCATGGTGGGCAGGCCAATCACGAACAACACCGCTGCCGCAGCCGCGCAGATAGGCCGACACCACAGACCCACACACATAAACAGCATGAACGCGGCTGCGACAATGGCGATTAACTGATGCAGATAGAACGCGGTCGGCGTCAGGCCGAAGAGAATGACATCAATTTCGAAGGAAAAAATAAGCCATGGTGTCAGATTGGCGGGCGACAATTGCTGCCAGACTTGTGGTTGTACGAAATCCTGCCAGAATGAGTATCGATGGGAGTGGAGGAGAATCTGAGTGTCATCCCAGCGCCAGCCAGCGCCAAATACACCCACGTTAACCAGCAGCACCAGTGCCAGCAATAGAAGCGCGGCCAGTCCGGCTCTTTGCAGGTTTGTCATGACTCTTTTCCTTATTGTCAGTGGTACTGTCTTCTTATTGTCGGTAGTACTGTCTTCGTGTTTCGTGCGAAAGCGTCATCGTGCTTTTTGACTGCCTGGCCTGTAGCGAGCTCTATGTTACTGGCAATGGTTTGATTTTACTAACCATTAGTGTTGACCCGTTGCTTGGCACGGCTGCATACCTGCATACTCCTGGTTTATAATCTGCGGCATCTGCGTTTAACAAAATGGGAACCTCCAATGAAAAAGACCGCACACGTTACGTTAATCACCGGCTCTATTGCACTCTGCGTCTCTTTGCTGATTGCTTTACCAACTTCTGCAACCGAATTAACCTTGGTGCGATTTGGTCCGCAAGGGCAGGAGAAACCGGGTTTGATTGATGATCAAGGTCAGATTCGTGATCTTTCTGCGCATATTGCTGACTGGCACGCCGAGCAATTGGGTGACGAGAGTCTTGCGCGCATCGCACAAATTCCTGTGGCGCAACTCCCGATTGTTACAGGGAACCCACGTTTAGGTTCCCCGGTGACCGGTGTCGGCAAGATCATCGCCATCGGTTTCAATTACGTCGACCATGCTGCCGAAATGGCGACAGAGGTGCCAACCGAACCCCTGGTGTTCATGAAATCCGTTACCGCATTAAGTGGACCATTTGACCCGGTGGTGCAACCGCGTGGTGTCACCAAGCTGGATTACGAAGCCGAACTGGTAGTTGTGATAGGCAGAGAGGCGCGTTACGTGGACGAAGCCGATGCAATGAATTTTGTTGCTGGATTCACCTCGGGCAATGATGTCTCAGAAAGAGCGTTTCAACGTGATCGTGGCGGTCAGTTCGTCAAAGGCAAGAGCGCAGATACATTCGCGCCGTTTGGCCCCTGGCTGGTTACCCGCGACAAGATTGCCGATGTGCAAAACCTTGCTGTCTGGTCGGAGATCAACGGCGAGATGCGCCAGCAGGGTAACACCAAGCAAATGGTTTTCGGTGTCGCGCATATTGTCAGCTATCTGAGTCAGTTCATGACGCTGCTGCCGGGGGATCTTATTTACACCGGTACTCCCGAAGGAGTTGGAGACGGCATGACACCTCCGCGGTACCTTCAACCCGGTGATGTTGTACGAATTGGCGTAGAAGGATTGGGGGAAATACGCCAGGTTATTGAGCCGCCGCGCTAAAAACAGATCAGGTAATCAGACATGACCCCTGCAATCAATCTGGCGAAAAAGGCTGGTGTAAAGCATAGCATTCATGAGTACGTACATGACGCTGCGCATCATTCCTATGGACTGGAAGCTGCCGAGAAAATGGGTGTGTCTCCGCAACGCGTTTTTAAGACATTGGTGGTTAGCCTTGAGACTAAAGAATTAGTGGTTGGCATTGTGCCAGTATCGTTGATGCTCAGCATGAAACAGATAGCAAAGGCAGCTGGTGCCAGAAAAGCGGTTATGGCAGCAGCCGCAGATGTGCAGCGTAGTACTGGTTATGTGTTGGGTGGTGTCAGTCCGCTGGGACAAAAGAGACGATTGCGAACTTTTATAGATGTGTCTGCACAACAGTTCGAAACGGTGATGGTCAGCGCTGGCAGGCGAGGGCTGGAAATAGAACTGAGCGCTGCGGATCTGCAGACTTTGAGCAGTGCGAAATTTGCAGAAATCGCAGCGGATACTGAGTAATGCTGTTAAGTTGATAACGCTTACTTACCTGGCAGCTGATCCATTACTCCAGACTATTCATCAGACAACGTCATCAAAGAAGCATTACCGCCCGCAGCAGTGGTATTGATGCTGATTGACTTTTCACTGGCGAAACGCTGCAGATAATGCGGTCCACCCGCTTTCGGTCCAGTGCCGGACAATCCCACGCCGCCGAACGGTTGCGCGCCAACCACAGCTCCAATCATATTACGATTCACATAAATATTGCCGGCCTTGATACGCGATGCTACACGACTCACAGTGCTGTCTATACGACTGTGAATGCCAAACGTCAAACCAAAGCCAATCGCGTTTACAGCATCAATAACAGAGTCCAGTTCACTCGCCTGATAGCGTAGTACATGCACAATAGGGCCAAACACTTCCTGCGGTATTTGTTGCAGACTTTCTATCTCGTAGGCATGTGGCGGAAAAAACGTGCCATGTGACGCTGCATCCGGGAGTTTGCAGCGATAAATCAATTTCGCTTCCTTGTCCATGCGCTTGGCGTGCTGCTGCAAACGCTCCAGTGCAGCCTGATCAATGACAGGTCCGACATCTGTCGCTAAGGAAATCGGATTGCCGATTTGCAACTCAGCCATTGCGCCGGAGAGCATCTCCAGCAATTTCGGCGCGATATCCTGCTGCACCAACAGCACACGCAGCGCAGAACAACGTTGTCCAGCGCTTTGAAATCCGGAGATCAACACATCGGCAACAACCTGTTCCAGCAACGCGGATGAATCCACCAGCATCGCGTTCTGACCGCCTGTTTCTGCAATCAGCGTTGCAATTGCCGAATCGCGAGCGGCCAGACTTCGGTTGATTGCCCACGCTGTATCTGTGCTACCTGTGAAGGCGATGCCTTGCACCCGCGTATCGTTCACTAAAGCTGCACCAACGCTGCCATCGCCCGGCAAAAGTTGTAATACATTTTCCGGCACGCCTGCCTGATGCAATAGCGAAACTGCGGCAGCTGCGATCAACGGCGTCTGCTCAGCAGGTTTGGCGATTACTGCGTTACCAGCAACCAGCGCGGCGCAAACCTGGCCCATGAAAATAGCCAGTGGAAAGTTCCACGGGCTGATACAAACAATGACACCACGTCCCTGCAATAGAAAGCGGTTCTGTTCGCCGGTGGGGCCGGGTTGAAACTGTTCAGCGAAGTCGCTGCGCGCCTGCACCGCGTAATAGCGGCAGAAGTCGACAGCTTCGCGCACTTCAGCGATGCCATCACCGATGCTCTTGCCAGCCTCTCGTGTGCAGTAAGCAATAAAGCGAGGCATCTGGGCTTCCAGTAAGTCTGCGGTATGTTCAAGACAGGTGGCGCGTATTTCTACGTCAGTGTCGTTCCATTCAGAAGCACCCGCACTGGCTGCGGATAGCGCAGTTTCGATGTCTTTAGCATTTGCATCGATCACATGGCCAACTATTTCGCGATGATCGGCGGGGTTAACCAGCGGCTTGGTTTCCGTGGCACTAATCTCGCCTGCTATCAGTGGTTGCGAGTGCCAAAGGTGTTTTGCGGCCTGCTGAAAATCTATGTCAAACTTTTGCAATACATCGATGTCACTGAGATCCATGCCTTCGGAATTTTTTCTCCCCGGGAACAATTCACTTGGAAGCGTAATTCGTGGATGGGGAATCTGCTGGTAACTGCTCAGCTTAACCAATGGGTCTGCAATGATATCTTCGATAGGCGCCTTGTCGTCCACGATACGATTGACAAAGGAGGTGTTGGCACCGTTTTCCAACAACCGTCTGACCAGGTACGGCAGCAGTTCCTCATGGCCACCCACGGGTGCATAAATACGACATGGCACCTCTGATGTTTGCAGCTGATCGTAAAGCGGTCCACCCATGCCATGCAAACGCTGAAACTCGAAACCGGTTTGGTCTCCTGCCATGACCAACACGCTGGCAACTGTGTGGGCATTGTGTGTAGCGAACTGCGGGTAAAACAGATCGCGTCTGGCCAACAGTTTGCTGGCGCAGGCCAGATAAGAAATGTCAGTACTGGTTTTGCGGGTAAACACGGGATAGGCGTCCAGTCCTCTTTCCTGTGCACGCTTGATCTCTGAATCCCAGTAAGCACCTTTGACAAGGCGTACCATCAGGCAACGATTCGTTCGTTCTGCCAGCGCAGCCAACCAATCAATCAGATCAAATGCACGTTTCTGATAAGCCTGCACAGCGAGGCCCAGACCCTGCCACGATGCAAGAGAAGGATTTGCAGCAACGGCCTCGAGAAGTTCCAGAGATAACTCCAGGCGGTCAGCTTCTTCGGCATCAATCGTTAATCCTATGCCAGCTTGCGCGGCAGCCTGCGCCAATTGCAGCAGGCGTGGCAACAGTTCCAGCATCACACGCTCCCCCTGCGCGGATTCATAACGCGGATGCAGCGCGGACAGTTTTATGGAGATACCCGGCGCCTCATAAAGATTGCGCTCTTCTACCGCTTTCCCTATCGCAGCAATTGCCTTCAGATAGGCCTGCAAATAGCGCTGGCTGTCTGCCTCCGTACGTGCCGCCTCACCCAACATATCGTAGGAATAACAGTAACCCTGCGACTCTGAACTACGGGCACGTGACAGAGCCTCCTTGATGGTGCGTCCCATCACGAATTGCCGTCCCATGATACGCATCGCCTGCCGTACTGCTTCCCGAATCAGGGGTTCGCCACTGCGCTGTAACAAGCGTCGGAAAATGCTTTTACCATTCTCAGCCAGCGCATCGTCCGAACGCACCATCTTCCCTGAGATCAGCAAGCCCCAGGTGGAGGCATTCACAAATAACGAATCACTTTTGCCAAGGTGCTGCTCCCAGTCTGCCGTCGTGAGTTTGTCTCTGATCAGGCGGTCGATGGTTTCGTCATCGGGAATTCTGAGCAGCGCTTCGGCCAGGCACATCAGCACCACGCCTTCGTGACTCGAGAGTTGGTATTCGTGCATGAATGCGTCAATACCACTGCCGCTGCGCCGATTACTGCGCACAGTGCGCACCAGCACCTCAGCATGCCGTTGTATGCGATTCTGCATCTCAGGAGCCAGACGCGCAGCGTCAACCAGGCGCTGCACATGCGTGCATTCATCGACGCGATAGGCCGCATTGAGCGCGGGA
The DNA here is from genome assembly GCA_041751425.1 of Pseudohongiellaceae bacterium. GTDB lineage: Bacteria > Pseudomonadota > Gammaproteobacteria > Pseudomonadales > Pseudohongiellaceae > JAVVEG01. Next base: position 53,311 of record JBGSXL010000019.1, read on the forward strand.
TAAAGTGAATGGGTAGTGACGCCTGGCTTGAAATACTTCATCTTTTTCTCCACCGCTGCGCGGCGTCACATCAGTCCTGTTTACTGCAGACGGCGCGAAATCCAGCCGCAATAAAAGGGATCATATGTTCGTAGGCGGCATCGAAATCCGTAGAGCGACATTTGCCTTTGGACAGTTTGTCGATACGGCCGGTTTGTGCCAGTGTCAGCGTCAGTGCGCCGGAAAGATAGTGGTAGCACCAATAAATATTTTCATCACTAGCGCCAGGCAGAGTAGAGCGCAGGGCGTTAATAAACTCCTCGACCAATTTATCGTAGATCTTCGGCATCATTTCCTGGCTCCATACCGGTGAGGCCATGATATAGGCCAACAGCGCCAGATAATTGCGCCAGCCTGGGTCACCTGTTTCCTGGGCAAGTTTCAGCGGTAGCAGGAAAGCTTCAATAATCTGCTCCAGACTCTGCTGCTGTTTGCCGGCAGCCTTCTGATTTGCATACAACACATCGCGGCGGGTGCTGTTCAGGATGTCGGCGCGGCGCATGAAAACGGCATCGAATACATCGCGTTTCTTGCCGAAATGGTAGCTGGCCAGTGCCACGTCTACTTCCGCAGCATTAGCGATTTGCCGCATGGTCACACCGTCAAAACCGTGCGTGGCGAAAAGAGCTTCCGCTACGTCCAGTATGCGGTCGCGCTTACTGATACTGGGTGTTGTCGACATCGAGAATCCTGTTTTCAATTTGTTTGCCGGTAATTTACCACGCTTGCGTATTCAACGCGCGTTGAATTACACTCCCGATCGGCGAACCAACAAGTAATAGAACAGGATTCGCATTAGCAACGGGAGATACGCATGCTGACAGCCCCAGAAATATTCACCTATGGTCTGATGCTGACCTATGTGGTTGTTGTGTTCTGGCTTTCCTGGATTGGCATGCGCCGTACAACAGACATACAGGGTTTCTCTATTGGCAATAAGGATATGAACCCGTATGTGATAGGCATGACTCTGGCAGCCTCCATTGCTTCCACATCCACGTTTGTCATCAACCCCGGCTTTATCTACACCGATGGTCTGTCCGCCTATATTCACTATGGCGTTGCTGCACCACTTGGAATTCTCTGCGCGTTTCTTATCCTTACCCGGGGTTTTCTGAAGCTGGGCGAGGATAAGCTGGCAGCCACCATTCCTGAATGGATCTACCATCGTTATCACAGCCGCGGGTTCAGTCTGTTCTTCACGTTGATCAACCTGCTTTCGGTCACGTTTGTTGTGCTGATTCTGGTCGGTTGCAGTATTTTGATGGCCAGTATTTTCCCAATCTCTGAACATACAGCGATGGTGTTGATCCTGCTGTTTGTCTTTTCCTACGTGATGATGGGTGGTACCTACGCACATGCGTATACGAACACCCTGCAGGGCTCGATGATGCTGCTAATCTCCGGGTTTCTGTTCTTCTATGGCTTACGCCATCTGGACGGCGGTTTCATTGATTCGATGCGCAGCGTCAGCACAAATTATGCCTCCGTGTTTAACCCGGATAGCGCGCTGTACCACGATTTTTTCTCGGTGTTCCTGAGTGGTTTCATTATTACTTTTGCGTTGATGATGCAACCACATATTCTCACCAAAGTGCTGTATCTGCGCGGTGAACGCGATATCGGCAAATTTATTGGTACGACAGTAGTGGTAGGAACCTGTTTCACGTTGATGTTGCTGGTGGGCTTCTACGCAAAGGTATCTGGTCTGGAAGCGTCAGCGCAGGATACCGTGGTCAGCGAGTTCCTGGTGCATGAATTTTCCAGCACAGTGTGGGGTCAGTATGCGTTGGCAATCATCATGATCACATTGCTGGCGGCGGGTATGAGCACACTGGATGGGATATTGGTTTCGCTTTCCGCCATTGTGGTCAAAGATCTGGTACTTCCCATCACCGGCAACGAAAGTAAAGGCCTGTTTTGGTCGCGGGTAGTGCTGGTGTTTATTGGTATAGCCGGTGCGGTGCTGGCCTGGAACCCACCACCATTGATAGGTCTGTTTGCCCAGAAAGGCGTCTACGGACTGGCTGCCGCCTCACTGGTACCCATACTGTTCGGGGTGTTAATAAAGGGTGTGATACCGCTATGGGTTGTCAGTATATCCGCAGCCATCGGTCTGCTTAGTCATCTGTACCTCAATATGGTATATGGCATATTAAATCCCGCAGTTTCAGCTAGTTACGGCATTATTCTTTCTGTGCTATTTGCGCTCACCAGCCTGCTTATTCTGCGTTTGCAGGGTAAATTTTCCACCCAACAAAATTAACTCCAGAATTATTTTTGTGTCACGAGCTTGACATTTCAACGCCCGTTGAATAACCTCGGCTCGAAACTCAACAGATGTTGAAATCTAATAATTAAAAAATAATGTTTCGCATGCATTTACAACCTCAAACTACGTCAGGAGAAGGGCCAGTCACATGAATAAAAAATCCAAAAAAGGCAATTTAAATATCAGCCTGGTGTGTGCAGCTACTGTACTTAGCGGTATACCAGTTTTCTCGATGGCGCAGGAGCCACAGGTTACTGCTATCGAAGAAGTGCTGGTCACAGCACGTCGCAGGGCTGAGAACCTGCAGGATGTCCCGGTGGCTGTCAGCGCCTTCAGTGCCCAGGCACTAGAGCAGGACGGCATCAGTGACATCACTCAATTACAGCAACGCCTGCCCAATACCACGCTGCAGGTAAGTCGCGCTACGAACTCAACATTGACAGCATATATTCGCGGTATCGGTCAGCAGGATCCGTTGTGGGGTTTTGAGCCCGGCGTCGGCATCTATGTGGATGATGTCTATATCGCACGCCCACAGGGTGCAGTGCTGGATATTCTGGATGTAGAGCGCATTGAAGTTTTGCGCGGGCCGCAGGGAACTCTTTACGGCAAGAACACCATTGGTGGCGCAGTGAAGTATCAGACCCGCCGCCTCGGCAACGAACCGACGCTGAATATCAGAGGCAGCGCTGGCGACTACAACAAGCAGGAATTGGCAATTTCCGGCTCCATACCGCTGATCGAGAACAAGCTTTATATTGGTGGTGGCATCGCAACATTGAAACGCGATGGCTTTGGCGAATTTCGCAATACTGGCGATGACAACTACAACAAAGATTTGCAGACGGCCCATGTCAAACTGGAATGGGCCGCCAGTGAAAATGTGCTGGTTTCTTTAAGTGCAGATCGTACCGAAGACGATTCCAATCCACGTGGCGGTTACCGCCTCACACCCAGTCTGCTGACAGGTCAACAGCCCCATAGCAGCGTATTCGACAGTGATACCAGCCAACCTAATCTCAACGAGGTTGTGACGGAAGGCATGTCTGCCCAGCTAGCCTGGCAAATGAATGACAATTGGGAATTCAAATCGATTACGGCAAAGAGAGAAGGCAGCACTTTCGTATTCATTGATTTCGATGCCACACGTATCAACAGCTTCGATGTGCCGGGGCTGTATGAAGACGAGCAATTTACCCAGGAATTTCAACTGAACTACAGTGCGGATCAACTGAATGTAGTCAGTGGTCTGTATTATTATCAGGGCGATGCCTGTGGTGCTTTTGGTGTTGTGTTGGGTCGGGCAGGAATTACTCTGGAGAATGGCGGCTGCGTTGATACAGAAAGTTATTCCGCGTTCGCACAAGCCAGTTATGATTTCACCGATGCATTCTCCATGAGTTTCGGCGGCCGTTATACGACAGATGAGAAAACCGCTGACGTTTATCGTTACGTCTTTCTGGGCACCAAGAATCCGAAGCAGACAGGTACGCGAATCGCTACGCAATCTGATTTCTCCGGTGATGAGAGCTGGTCAGAATTCTCGCCTCATATTGGTGCTCAGTATCGCTTCAATGACGATGTGATGGGTTATGTGTCTTATACCAGCGGTTTCAAATCGGGCGGTTTCGACATGCGTGCGAATGCAGCTGTGAATCCCGCAGCACATGATCCGTTTAATCCGGAGATCGTTGACAGTTTCGAAGTAGGCGTCAAATCTACCTTGATGAATTCCAGGTTGCGTCTGAATGCTGCGGCGTTCTTCAATGATTATCAGGACATGCAGGTAACCGTGCAGCGAGCCGTGGGAACTACTGATTTCGCATCTCAGGTAATCAATGCCGGACAATCGGAAATGCGTGGCTTCGAAGTTGAAGCGCTTGCCGCTTTGACAGACCGACTGAGTCTCTCAGCCGTAGTCGGATATATCGATGCCGAGTTTGTGGAATTGGAAACCTTCAATCCTGCGACAGGTACCATCATTGATGTTGCTGATCTGTGGGTAATTTCCAACACTCCGGAATGGTCATCAAATCTTGCGCTGAGCTATGTTGCTGATATTGGCGGATGGCAGAGTCGTTGGGCGGTCGATGCATCTTATCGTGGCGAAACCCATATTTTCGAATTGCCATCCAGACTGGATCAGAGCAGCTACTCACTGGTCAATGCGAATATCGTTTTGACTTCGCCTGATCAACATTGGACAGTTGGTTTGCACGTCAAGAATCTGACTGATAAAGAGTATCGTATTGCGGGATACAACTTCCCGGCTACGTTTGATGCTAGTGGCAACGTACTGGCACCAGGATTGGGAGGTGATGACACAGTGACGGGTTTCTACGGCGACCCGCGCACGGTTACACTTTCAGTTGGCTATCGTTTCTAATTCATTCAACGAACTTTTAGAAGTAGTTTATGAGTGAATTCAACGATATCTGGTACAAAAGCGCCGATGGTCTAACGCTGTATGCCAGAGACTACCCATGTGTTCGCGACAGTGAACACATGGGAAACTCTGAAACCCCGACTATCCTGTGTATACCAGGCTTGACTCGTAATTCCGCAGACTTTCATGAACTGAGTCTGCACTTGCGCAAGCGTTATCGGGTAATCGCTGTCGATCTGCGTGGCCGTGGTCGCTCAGCTTACGACACAGTTCCTGCTAACTATATGCCGCTGACTTACGTGGCTGATGTTAATGCGCTGGTGCAAACACTAGAGTTGTCCCGAGTGGTTCTCCTGGGCACTTCGCTGGGTGGTTTGGTGTCGATGTTGATCGCCGCCAGCCGCCCCGCTTTTTTGTGTGGTCTGATCATCAATGATGTCGCGCCGCAAATTGAAACCGCTGGCCTGGAAAGAATCAGATCTTATGTGGGGAAAACGGGAGACGTCGACAACTGGCAGGAGGCCGTTGCGCAAACGAAACTTTTGAATGGCAAGGAGCTGCCTGATTTAAGTGATGAAGCATGGCTGGAGTTCAGTAAGAAAATTTTCAAGGAAGATGAAAGTGGCAAACCGGTATTGGCTTATGATCCGGCGATTGCGGTGCCATTTTCCAGTATTGATGCAACACCGCAGACTGACATCATGTGGACAGTTTTCTCCGCTGTGCCGCATGTCCCTTTATTGCTAATACGGGGTGAGAGCTCGGATATAGTTTCTACTGACAGCGTGGCCAGAATGCAGAAGTGCAGACCCGACATGATTTTTGTAGAAATCCCTCAGAGGGGGCATGCACCATTGCTTAATGAGAATGAAGCAGTTGCAGCTATCGACAGTTTAATCAGGGCGATAGACATGGCTGAGTAAGGAATCCACTGCTCAGCCTTGCCTCGCTCCATCTCGTCAGTTCCGCCGCCAGGGTGGTCCGATAATCAGCGCAGGGTCCGCATCCGGCTTAGGTACAAATTTCTGCGTGCGGCCATATTGATTGTCACCGCCGTACAAGTTCAAATCCGAATCGACAGAGAAACTGTGCACCTCAAGATAACCATTCGGTAATTCCCGTGGCACCAGCCATGTATAGAGTCGTTCGCCACTGAAATCCATTTTGATGAAACGCAGTGGGCTCAAGTCAGTCAGCCATAGACTGTCTTCGTTGACAATAATATCCAGCGGCAATCGGAAACCGTCCCAAGTGTCTACATGCTCAACGCGTGCCGGGTCATCAGTCGTTCTGAACACGTTAATGCGACCGCCCGAGCGGTCCAGCGCAAAGATCAGTCCGCCTGGTCCAATACCAATGGCATGAATACCATTGAACTGACCCGGCTCCGTACCGAAGCCACCAAACTCGGAAAGATAATTGGCATCCTTGTCCAGGATAATAACGCGGTGATTATCCAATCCATCGGCCACTAGAATTCTGCCATCCGGCAGGAATGCGACATCCTGTGGTTTGGCGAAGTGGTTTTCATCATCGCCGGGTACATTTTTCTCGCCCAGCGTCAGCAGCAACTCGCTGCCATCATTGGAGAATACATAAATGGTGTGAGTTGTTTCATTGATGACCCAGACACGACTTTCCGGGTCGTATGGGCTGATGCGCACACGGTGTGGTCCCGGGCCATCCGAGCCTTCGCACAGGAAATCCCATTGGCTCCAGTTTTCGCGTACGTTGCCATCCGCGTCCAGCGTATACATGCAATTCTGCCAGGTACGCAGGGTCGCATCCGTCAGCACATTGATACCAATGGAACCCGCGAAGCCGTCATATTCAGGGGGCAGGGGATCAGGGAGCTTGGTTTCGCCACGTTGGGCAATGAATATGCGCCCGGGAGACTCGGCCCAGACGCCGGAGTTGCCTCCAAACGCAAAACCGTCCTCGGCAAAGGGCTTATGCCAGCCTTCAACCACATCATACGGGCTGGGACCAACCGGGCCCATGATGACCTCGGCAGCATTGGCAGCGCCAGTCAACCCGGTCATCAGCAAGGTCATTAGCAAAGAAAATTGGGGTCTCACGAGTCTGCTTGTCATTATTCTCATTGTCTTTCTCGATATTGGCTTCAGAAGTAAGTTAGTTCTTGCCGAGCTTTAAGGAGTATATTGGCCGCCTTGCGCTGGCGTCCATGATTTTATGTAAATTCCCAATAGCTGTAAAAAAGGTGTTGATGTTCTGATGTTGTTTTTCAAGAATCTAGTGCGTCGTTTTATTATTCTGATTAGGCGTTGGCCGGGTGTAGTCGCTGTATTTGGCTTCATATCGGGAACAGCCAGCTATCTGCTGGTGGAAGGGCGCGAATCGCTGGCGCAGATTTTCGCGGTGCTGATGCTGGTCAGCTGGGGCTGGCTGGTCATGGGCAATTGGCTGCGCGCGGGCCTTTTAAAACGCTTTGGCTTGGATATTCCGCCTGGCATGATGCATTTTGTTACGCAAATGGTGCATCAGGAGAGCCTGTTCTTTGCGCTGCCATTCTTCATTGCCGTAACCAGTTGGTATCACGGACAAGCCATTTTCACCGCGGTGCTTATCCTATGCGCGCTGGTATCTGTCATAGACCCGCTTTACTACAAACAACTGGCTGCCAGAAGGTCGCTCTATATCGCCTTCCATGCACTGGCACTGTTCGCCGTGTTATTGGTTGTGTTGCCGCTGATCCTGCTGCTAACCACCACGCAAAGCCTCGGCCTGGCTCTGGTAATAGCACTGATCTTCAGTTTGCCAAGTCTGAGCCAACTGCTGGTCAATGGACAATGGCGACGCCTGCCGCTGCTGTTACTGGTGTTGATGGTGTTGGCGGGTGGCATTTGGTTGGGACGTAGTTGGGTGCCTCCAGCAGCGCTACGACTCGCCGCCGTCACTATCTCTCAGCATTTGGATGTAGAGAGCAAAGAGCCCGGAGAAGAGGTTGAGCGAATCAGTCAGTCGGCGTTAATGCAACAGGGGCTCTACGTATGGACGGCAGTTCAGGCGCCACGGGGGCTGCGCGAGCAGATTTTCCACGAGTGGATGCATGAAGGTAAGGCACTGGACCGTATTGCTTTGGATATTCAGGGCGGGCGTGAGGAAGGTTATCGTGCCTGGACACACAAGTTGAATTTCCCGGACAACTCAGCAGGACGATGGCAAGTGCGGGTGCTCACTGAATCCGGTCAGTTGATTGGCCTGGGCCGCTTTACAGTCATCGCTGATAACTAGAACGCGTATGAATTGAAACCACAGCCGAGTTGAATTCTGCTGCGGCTTTTTCATGCCTGTTGGGTTTGCCAAACATAAGCGTCCCGCAAAATCAGACAGTTATGTTAGTTGCATATTTGTGCAACAACTAATCGTTAAAAGGCTCCAGCAGCACCAGGAAACACCACCGGACTTTGCACGCCGGTCGCAGAAATGCTCGAGACTCCAAAGAAGTAATTGTCAATCACTACATTCTCCAGCGTAAATTCGTTTACGTCTCCCGTTGTGCGGAAGTGCGTCCACTGCGCATCGGTAGTTAAGCGCCAATGCACACGGTAAGCAACAGCACCTGGCACCTTCTCCCAGCTCAGTGTGGTATCCGGGTTAACCTGCCCACGAATAGTGACGTTCTGCGGCGGCGCTGGTGCCCAGGCCATTGATGCCAGCGTGACGGCATTCAATGCCGTCAGTTTAGCAGCATAGTCAAAATCCACATGCTCGATCACATCGCCGTACGCAATGCCATTCTCAACGCGAATATCCTGATGCTGCCAATTGTAGTTCTCGTTGGTCTCCATGATGCGCACACCCGGAAAGCCCGCTTCATTAAACGGACGGTGATGACCACCGCGACCAAAGCGATCCAGACGATACACCATCATCACATCCAGATTGGGAATATACAGGTCTGCCATCGTGTCAATGTAGCGCGCCATATTGCGCGATGCGGAATCTATTTCGCCACCTTGTGATCTGCGTTGTCCTGCTTCCTCCGCTGTTTCTACATAGCGGGTGCCTTCGGAAAACACGCGCGCTGTCGTGTTGTTGATAACGCCATTGATGCCGCGAATATTGCCGATCATGTCATTGTTGATGACGGCTTTTAGGTCCCAGCCATTTTCGATGGCATGCGCAGCCAGAATTGCGCCGCCGTTGAGTCCTTGTTCTTCGCCGGAAAGCCCTGTGTAAATAATGGAGCTGGGGAAACTGTACTGCGACAGCACACGAGCTGCTTCAATGGCTCCTGCCATACCTGAACCATTATCATTGGCACCCGGAGAGTCATCGGTAAAATTCATGATGTCACTGACACGGGTATCGATATCGGCGCTCATCATCACAAAGCGATTCGGTTCCTGTGTCCCACGTTGAATGGCCACCACGTTGACTATCTCCACGGGGTCTGGAACGCGCGCGGTGCCGGAGACGATGTCGCTGACATAGAACACTTCCAGGCAGCCGCCGCAATCTGCGGAAATTTTGTCAAACTCGGCTTTGATCCAACGTCGAGCTGCGCCGATACCGCGCGTGTCAGAAACGGTGTCGGAAAGAGAGTGACGCGTACCAAACCCCGCCAGTATTTCGATATCTCGCTGTATGCGTTCGGCGGAAGGAGCAGCGGCGATTTCGTGCAGCAACATTTCATCGGCCTGCAGAGTGACTGCACTGAGACTGGCTACTGATAAACCTGTGATGGCTGCGTAGCGACGATACTTCATACGGGTTTTCTCCATGTACCTTTTTATACAACTCTTTTTTTACAACTTTTTTTTAAGACTGCAGCTTTTACAAATATTGATTGAACCACTCCAGCGCCAGCTGGTTAGACTGCTGCCAGGCCTGGCGATAGATACCGTAATGATCAATGCCCGGCATGATCACCAGGTTCTTTGGTCCCTGATAACGTTCATGCGCCAGAATGGCATGCTCGTTGTTGTCAAAAAGCTCTTCATTCTCAGCAACAACAAACTGCATGGGTATATTGCCAGCTTCATTCACATTGTCTACCGGTGCGTAATTGGCAAAGCGGTTGGCGGGAAGGGTGCCCGGCGGTTGCGCCATGGCCGGGTTCAACATGCCCATCAACGTGAAAGCGGCCAGTGCCAGAATGGCTTGAATAGCATGTCGCATTGTCAGAGCTCCTTGTTTTTATTGACCTGTGTTGTCGTATTAAGGCAACGATATAGGAGGAAAGCAGGCATTACAATGCCGCGGCAGCGGCTGACAATGAAGGGTCATTCATACAAGATGCATGGCAAGAAGACGCTCCTGCGTGTGTGCGGTCAACAAGCCAACGCTTTTCAAATTGAGCATCAGTTGCCGGAAGCGATTGCGATTAAGTTCCGGGTGACGAATGCGATACTGGCGCAGGTGCCGCCGCAAAGACGCCTTTTCCCAGTGCAGGCGTTCGGCGATTCGGGTATAGATATTCAGTGAATTCGCCAACCCAAGTACATTATCAAGTACAAATGCGCTGCGCTTTTCCCTTTCCTTTTCATCCAGATCAGACAGGAATTCTTTGAGAAATTCCGTGCCGAATTTGACATGCCGTGCCTCATCTCTGGCAATGTAGTCGATGGCGAATGCCAATACTGGCACGTTGGTTGTCTGGCGAATTTCCTGAAACCGAGCCATCGCCAGGCTTTCGATAAGGATTTGGCAGGTAATGAATTTCATATCCCAGCGCTGATCAGTCACCATGGCTGCAATCAGCTTTTGCAATTCTCGACTGGGAGGCTGTATCTCGCCAACCATTTCCAGCAGATAGCGCGAAAAAAACTCTACATGCCGTGCCTCGTCGAAAACCTGAGAACTGGCAAACAATTTGGATTCCACTGTTGGCATGCAAGATACTAATTGCGAAGCCACCAATAAGGCACCCTGTTCGCCGTGCAGAATCTCGCTTATCTCCAGTCCATGCCGCCACCAACTAATTTCCATTTTTTGTGTTTCCGGCAGTGCGTCAAACGCAGGGAAACCCAAAAGTGGTTCGCTGGCGCTGGTGCAGGGGAAAGCGCGGGCACGATCTACATCCTGCCAGGGTATGTCACTGTCAGCGTTCCAGGTTTTTGACTTGGCCAACGCATACAGGTTGTGAATCTGACTTTTATTCTCCGTATAGTGCCAGAGGAAATTGCCGCGTACCTGCGCACAGAAAGGGGTAACTTCAGGGTTAGTCGGCGATTCTTTCATAGTGTCTAGAACCGGGTCAGGCTGTATAACATTGGCTATGAACATCGGGGCGTCCATCAAAATTCAACTCCTGAAATTCCTTTTTTCGTTTGCATGTGTCTATCATCAGTATAGTTCAGCTTTTCCACTTCATCGCGCTAGTTGTGAATTTGCCTTTTCTCTGTTTTCCATTTACATAAATATACACACGCAGATAAAAGGAATTTCTTATGGACAAGGAAGATGTCAAGGAAACGGTGCTTGCATTGATTCAGGAATCGAGTACCACGTTGCTGCAAAATCAGCCATTGGATCTGCAGGCTGATCTGAACGAGATTGGGTTGGATTCATTGAGTATCGTAGAGATCATATTTGAACTTGAGAGTCGTTATTCACTGGTCGTTGATGAAGAAAGGATGGCGACAATGGAGACCGTCAATGATCTGATTGACATGATCGTGCAAGCGGTTTGACATGGTGAGTATGCGCAAGGTCAGATCTCTTATCATCACCGCTGCCAGGCACCAATGTGCAGGCGAGTTTCGTGAATGTATGAGGTGCATTTGTCAGGCATTGGAACTGCTTTTCCTGCAGCGTATCGATCTGATTGTTCACCTGGCTTGCAGAGAACTTCCGCTGCCAGTGATCGGGGTAAGGTTGCTACGCACAGAGGCAGGTACGCGGGTTGAAATGTCGAAAACTGAGTATAGAGAAAAAGACTGCCAAGCGATGTTGACATTTGTTGCGCAGATGCAGAGATTTCTGTTGCATAGGTCACGATTCAGGCGCTGTCGATCAGAAGAAACTCCGACAATTCCGCGCCTGACGGTAATTGAGTTTATAGTGGTGCGACTAAACAGGGTTATCAGGCATTGCCTGCAATCCAGACGAAGTATCAGTATAAAACGCTATCAGCTACACAGCTTGCATCTGTTGAGATTGCTGCTCTCGCAAGGTATTCCACTTTACCGGGAACAAGGCCGAGTGTTGGCACATTGTCTTGGGCTTCTGCTTCATGAACCTGAAGATCGAGTGACAAGAATTCTCAGTAGATACCAGTTCTACTTTGAGTTCAATTATGCGAAGAGAATTTTTCATCTCGATAATAACAGAGACCCCGCACCGTATCTGCGAGAATTCCATTGGCCGATGCAACACGCATACAAGGAATACATAGATGCCGATAACAACTCGCGCGTTCTTGTCACTATCCATATGGGAGATTTCGCAGGCGCATTCAGCGTCATATCTTCATTGGCCAATGACAATCGCGGTGCTATCTCATTGCGACGGGAATTGGAAGAAGAGGACGGCGCCACTTTCCGGTTTCCGGATCGGATATCGCATCGGGTTCTACGTCATGGTCAGAACAACTCTGTAGAGATCGTAAATGCGCTGCGCAGAGGAAATCATACGCTGGCGGTACTTTTTGATCTCAAAGATGACTTTGGTGAAACTGTGGAGGTGGAATTTTTTGGGCAACGGGCGAACTTTGTCAAAGGACCCGCCGAGTTGGCGATCGTAGGCAAGGCGGACCTTTATCCATTTGTGACTTATGAGGAAAACGGTATCAATTGCATCGACATGGAAGCTGTGATCAGCACGAAACCACTCAGCAATGAAAGCCTGCCGCAAGCAGTCAAGCGTATCACGCAGCAGTTGGTAAAACTGTCTGAGAAATGGATCAGAAGAAATCCAGAGCAATGGAAGTATCTATCCTCTATGCCAGCGTTTTTCAATAACGCTGCAGAGAATATGGTCGCGCGAACCGGGGAGGATGCGGTACTCCCTTTTACGACGCGCAGAGAGTGACATGAGAACCGAACTGTTTCGCCAGCAGGTGCTTCTTGCCAGAGCAAATACACAATTTGGGAGTGCGGTGTTTCATCAACCTCTTTCCGTGCGACTGCTTGTGCTCGGTGTGTTGCTCGGCTTTCTTGTTTTTATATCTTTTGCTGCGCTTGCAGATTTCAAACAGACGGAACGTGTGCGTGGGTATCTGACGTCGATATCAGGTGAGCTGAAATTGTATAGCAGCCGTGCCGGAATATTTCAGCAGATTCATCACAGTGAAGGGCAAAAAGTACGAGCAGGGGAGGTGATCGCCACGATTTCCGAAGCGCAAACCGATGTATCCGGCAGGCAACACACTCAAGTTCTGCTCACTCACCTGGAGCAACAAATTGCTCAGTATAGACAGCGGGTGACCCTGCTAAAGAATCAGTCAGTGTTTGTCAGCACGCAATTGCAAGAACGCATTGTCAGCACTGAAGCAGAGTTGCTTTTATTGCGCGAGGAGCATGCGATTATCAAGCAACGTCTCGAACTGAGTGAACAGGAACTCAGCGGCAGTCAGATACTGCTTGAGCGTGGCTCTATTGCTGGCCGGGAACACAATCAGATGAAGACGAACTGGTATAGTTTGCTACAACTCAGCAAGAATGCGGAAGTTGGTTTGCAAAGCAAGATGTTGGCGCTTCAGGAGGCCAGACATCAATTAAAGATACAACCATTGCAGTATGAGGACGAGCTACTGCTGCTGAATAGTAGTATCTCGCAGTTGCAGGCACGTAGCAGCGAGTTACAAACGCAAGGCTTGTTCACGTTGACGGCACCCGATACGGGTGTAATCAGTAATCTGTTGGCGCGTGCCGGTGACTATGCAGATCCACGCATACCGGTGTTGACACTGGTACCTGCAGACTATGTGCTGGAAGCCATGCTTTATCTGCCTTCTCGGGCGCTCGGTAAGGTGGAGACAGGGCAGGAGGTTATGCTGGCCTATGATGCGTATCCGTATCAAACCTATGGCACCTTTGTAGCGCACATAACGCAAATTTCCACGGCCGTGATGGACCCTCGCGAGCACCTGTTCCCGGTAGAGTTGAGTGAACCGGTCTATCTGGTGAAAGCGGCGATCGCACAACAAAGCGTCGCTGCAGCAGGAGCAAAGAAGTTGCAGCCAGGTATGCAGTTTTCCGCTGAGATAATCACTGGCAATGAAAGTGTGCTGCAGCGACTGCTTTCACCGTTCAGCAGTTTGCGTAGAAAATTATGATTGATGCACTGTTTCGTACCAGGCGAACGTTACCTACGATATTGCAATCTGAACGCAGTGAGTGTGGTCTGGCCTGCCTTGCGATGGTGGCCAGTTTTCATGGTCGCAGAGTAGATCTCAATACGCTGAGGCACAAGCATACGGTGTCCTCCCGCGGTGCTACCCTGAAAGATATTCTGACCATCGCCGGTACGCTGAGTCTGGAATCCAGACCTTTGAAACTGGCATTGGATAATCTGAAGAACCTGCAATTGCCTGCTGTATTGCATTGGGACATGACGCACTTCGTCGTGTTGAAGAAAATCACACGCTCCGCCATAGTGATTCATGATCCGGCAGTAGGGGAGAGGCGATATTCGTTGGCAGAATCGGGTCGTCACTTTACTGGCATTGCTGTTGAGTTTAGCCCGGGTATTAGTTTCAAGCCGCAAACGCTCCGGCTGTGTTCGCGCCTGCAGGATCTTTTCGAGCGCTATCCCGGCTTTAATACAGCGGTAATGCAACTGTTTGTGCTATCACTTTTTTTGCAGCTTGCATCGATAGGAAGTGCCTTCTATGTACAACTGGTTGTCGATGAAGGTCTGGCAAAACAGGACCAGGATTTTCTAAGTGTTTTGGCAATTGGCTTTTTGATACTAGGGATGACCAATGTTGCGCTGACATACGCGCGTGCCCAGGTGCAACTCTACTTCTCCAATCAGCTTGGTTTTCAAATGGTGGGTAATGTCTTCAATCATTTGATGAGCCTGCCTGTGGCGTTCTTTGAGAAGCGTCATGTGGGCGATCTGGTGTCACGTTTCGGGTCGGTGCGTGAGATCCGTCGTATTCTCACGGAGGATCTGATTACGGTAGTACTGGACGGCATGTTCGCGTTGCTCACGCTACTCGTGATGTTTTATTGCAGCCCCATGCTGGCATCTGTCGTCTTGCTTTTTGTAACCCTGGTCACCCTGTTCAAGGTTATTCTGATCCCGAAGATTCAATCCTTGCAGGAGCAGTACATTATCGCAGAGGCAAAAACCAGCTCCGCTCTGATGGAGAATATGCGGACTATCGAAATCATTAAGTTCTATTGCCGCGAACTGCCGCGTGTCTTGTTGTGGCGTAACCACTATGCTGATCAGATCAATGCCAACGTGGTGTTGAGCCGGTTCAACATGAATATCGACGTTGTTTACGGATTGCTGTTTGCGCTTGAGAATGTACTGGTTATTTATCTGGCCGCATTGCTGGTATTACAGGGGCAGATTTCGTTGGGTTTCCTGATGGCATTCATCGCATTAAAAGGAAATTTCACCGCTTCCATCAAATCGTTTATCGAGAAAATTGTGCAGATACGCCTGGTTCGCCTGCAACTGGAACGCGTGTCGGATATTACCTGCTCGGAAAAGGAGTTCGATAACTTTCATCTTCCCACATTGCGTCAGCGAGTATCCGGATCTTTGCGACTGGAAGATGTTTCCTATACTTATCCGGGTTCCACGACATCAACGCTGAAGAATGTTGATCTGGACATCAGGGCAGGAGAGATTATCGTTATCGTTGGACCTTCAGGGTCGGGGAAGTCCACATTGATGAAAATAATGGCGGGACTATTAAAAGCAGATACCGGATCAGTAAAGGTGGACGGTGTGGATACGCTTCAGTTTGGTGTGCGGCAATTTCGCGATGTTTGCGCAGGCGTTTTACAAACCGACCAACTGTTATCCGGGTCCTTGCTGGACAACATTACGCTCTTTGATGATGAGGTAGATTACGAGAGATTGCAGCAAGCTGGACGTATGGCGTGCATCGACGAGTTCGTCCATTCACTACCCATGGGCTACAACAGCCTGATTGGGGATATGGGCTCAATCATGTCGGCGGGTCAGTCCCAGCGTATACTGCTGGCCCGTGCTTTTTACAAGCAACCACGCATCATGTTTCTGGATGAGGCTACGGCAAATCTGGATCCGGAGGTTGAAGCATCCATTTTGCAAACATTACGAACCTTGGGAATAACAATTATTTTTATCACGCACAGGAAGGCGCCATTGCAGATAGCGGATAGAGTGTTTGCGTGTGTGGAGGGTGGATTAAGGAAAGCGAATTAGCAAAGTTTGGTTGGTGAAGTAAAGCTCCCACATCACCAATCCAGCGACTAATAGGGTTCACCTGAATCTGTCTCCAGCCCCTCGCGGATTGACTCACGCATGCCTGGAATAGACACCAGATACAGGATTTCGTCGATGGTCAGGGCAGGATTGACAACTATTATCATGAAAACCATAATGCAACCATTATGAAACCAGATAGAGACCCAGCTATGGCTACCATTACTTTCAAAAACATACCGGACGACCTGTACGAGAAACTAAAACAGTCTGCCAATACACATCATCGAAGCGTAAACAGCGAACTGATTCATTGCCTGGAAAAAACATTTAAGCCAACCCCTGTCTCTGCCACAGAGCTTGCTGAGAAAGCACTTGTGCTGCGGAGCCGGGTAGCCGCAGCTCGACTGGAGATTGACGAAATTAATGCAGCCAAAAACCAGGGCAGACAATGATAGTAGCGGACACGAACACAATCGCAAACCTCTACCTGCCCACTGAACAAACAGATAATGTTGTTTCGCTGTTGCACAGTGATCCGCATTGGGTTGCCCCTTTACTGTGGCGAAGCGAGTTCCGAAACGTACTAGCGCTTTATGTCAGAAAAAACATCATCGATTTAAACACGGCCATAGCAATGCAGTCTCAAGCAGAACGACAGCTTGCGGATAAAGAATACACCGTCAACTCCATGGACGTCTTAGCACTGGCTACACAGACCGGCTGTTCCGCGTATGACTGCGAATTTGTAACACTGGCGACATCACTAAACCTGAAGCTGATCACTGGCGATAAAAAATTGCTCCAAACCTTCCCAGGTATCGCGATGACCGCTGGAGATTACATACGCACTGAAGCCTAATGCCGATTCAATTTAGGGATCGGCACTTAAAGGCCAGATATTTCTAGCCATGAGCGCTTCAGTTTTGATTAGGGGCTCAATAGGAACATAACGCTCCAAGCAAGAGGTACAAGATCATCACTCTGAAAGCACTGGTTATGCGACTGATTGCATCTTGTTTGCATAGTCGTGGCCTGAAGTGGCCGGTGGAAGTGGTTTGTTGTCTATTTTGTATGATTGGATTGCCTCTTCCACAACCAGGCAAAGCTCGGCAAACACTGCTTTCTCATCATCACCATGACACCCCCCATAGATCAATCCAGGAGCACTACCGACATAGCATTGATCTTCTTCCGACCACTCTACGATTTTTACGTACTTAGAACTTTCATTCATTTTTGGGTCTCCTCAATAGCCTTAGCAACAGCCCGGACCTGGTAAAGTTTAGCATCATCTCCCAGTTGTCCCGAAACTGTTATTGGTCTCAGAACATTGAGATGCACGTAATTCCTGTGACTTCCAATCCCGCGTCGGTCCGTGAAGCCTGCTCGTTCCAGCTGCGAAATCAAATCTCTGATTTTCGGTGGCAAGACATTACCCACTTAGTTGTTTGACTTGTTACTTGTCCATACTCTCACTGGTTTTCATCTTGCGATTTCTAGATACAACGATTCCTCGAACTAACAGGAACAAACCTAAAACTCCTAGCCCGATCAAACTCGCAGTAGGTAATATACCTAGAAAAGAACGAGATATAAAAATGAGTCCACAGTATCCAATTATCAGAACAAACAACAGCGGAGTAGCAATGTAGTCAGCGACAAAAGTAAATGTCGGATTATTCCTGATTGTCATGACGATATCTCCGAACCAGACGCATAACCCCCATATTCACGCGCCAGCGAAGCTGGTCGCGTGCAACTGTTGGTTATGCGGCATTCAGTGGTCGAATCCGCGACACTTCAGATTTAAGCGCTTGGTTTGCAGCCCAAAGATCGACTGCACGCTGAGCGTTCAGCCAGAACTCAGCGGAATTGCCAAACAACCGACCAAGTCGAATTGCCATTTCAGGACTGACCGCCCGGCGCTCAAGTAAGAGTTCATTTATCGATTGCCGTGACACACCCAAAGCATCCGCCAAACCTGAAACGCTAAGTTCGTAATCCTGCATGAAATCCTCACGCAACATTTCACCAGGATGTGTAGGCTTGCGTTTAATTCCTGTATTAGCTAGTGCCATTTATTTCACCTCTCATTAATGGTAATCGCAGACCTGCACATCAAAAGCGTCACCATCTTCAAACCGGAAGCAGATTCGCCACTGATCGTTGATTGCTATGGCATGCTGCCCTTCACGATCATCGGTAAGCTTATGCAGCTTATTCCCCGGCGGAACCTTGAGATCATCCAGATTCATGGCTAGGTTGACGTATTCCAGCTTCCTTGAAGCCCTGGAATGAATATCGGGCGGGAATTTCTTGGATGTCCCTGATTCATATAAAGACTTGGTTTGCTTGTCTGCGAAAGTCTTGATCATGGAGACGAATGTAATGCGTCACGTGACAGAAGTCAAGGGCCGGTTTGGCGTTCCAAATGCCTCATAACGCCCTGCACAAGGGCGGCCAAATAAGCGCAGCGTTTTGGCTGTCCCAGCGACCAACGGGAGCGATTGCTGCGGATTGTTATATGTCTTGCCCGACTGCACGTATGCGCATAAACTATACGCATTAATCATGTGAGGCATCCACCATGAATTACGCATACAACGCCCAAGCCCCAAAAAAACCAACTAATGTCAGTATAAACAGCGACTTACTTGAAAAAGCAAGGAGTCTTAAGATAAACCTTTCAGCGACTCTTGAGAACGCCTTGGCTGAGCAATTGCGGAATGAACAGCGCGCGGAATGGGTACGCGAAAATGCGGATGCTATTCAAGCATATAACCAGTTTGTTGAAACAAATGGCACATTCAGCGATAGCGTCAGGAAATTCTAATGAGCCAGTTCTATGTTTATAAAAACCCAAACCCTGCTACTCGCGCCCAGTACCCTTACTTACTGGACATACAAAGCGATCTACTAAGCGAGTTGCGAACAACCCTTGTTATTCCAGTGACACCTTCCAAGCTTGCAGCGCCAATGAGTTTAACCCGGCTGAACCCAACTATAATTATTGACGGTAAACACTTTACTATCATGACGCAAGAAATTGCGGGCGTAGATCGCAACCAGCTCGGTGCTCAAGCGTATGATTTATCCTCATACCGATCAGACATAATCGCTGCACTCGATTTTGTACTCTCTGGCATATAACGCCCATATTCAACGGCGCAGCATTGCTGCGTCCGTTGCAACTGTTGGTTATATGCTTTTCTCAAGCTGCTACCAACTTTTTAACATGGAGCTCACCCCTATGTTGCTCCGCATGCCAGAGTTCATATTGCGACTGCTGATTGAGCCAGCTTTCTGAAGATGTATCAAATGCAATGGAAAGCCGAACAGCCATTTCAGGGCTGATTCCAGCACGACCATTCAGTATCGCACTCAACGTCTTGCGGCTTATACCGAGTGCCTCCGCAGCGTCAGTGACAGAAATACCTAACGGATCAAG
>JBGSXL010000020.1:0-7135 GCA_041751425.1 Pseudohongiellaceae bacterium
GTGCTTGGATCATCCGAGCGTCGCACAGCTTCGCGGCGAAACTCCTCGGTGTAATGGTTGTATTTGTTCTTCTTTTTGATGGTCATTTTTGACACCTCCTTTTGTAGTATAGGGGTGTCTACTTTTTATGGGTAACTTGGATGCCTAACGCCCCTGTTCTGGCGCGAAAGTATGTTGGCGTGGCTTTTGCGAAAGCAAAAGACATGACGACATGCTTTTGTCGCTCAGGAACGGATTGTTATATTTTTCCATCAACATACAAAATAGCCCATACTGAAATTCCGCCAACGATTAGCAATAGTATGCGTTCGAGCAATCTGAATCCTTGGCTTCGAAATGAGTTTTTATACCGCAAGTCATTAAATAGCAACCACTGGCGATATAGGTAGTTTCTCAGACTAACTGCGTTATTTTGACTAGTGCAGGAACAATACTTAAAAAATATTCTAAAGTGGCGCTTTATCTCGGAATGAGACACAGATGTCGGCAATTTGTACTTGCCTATAATTATCTCGCTCTCATTAGCCTTTCCTGCATTTGAAGTGTAAGGAGCCACAAACACTAAAAGAGAACCAGATGGGCTTTGTGAATACCACAACTGGGCGTTTCTTTCGAATGTCCTCTCCAGTTCCTTTTTTTCATTGATTCTGAAAACACCTAGATCTCGCCTTCCCGTTGAAATATGCGTAGAATTTATTACTTCGGTGTATAGAAGACCACTTGAACGTATAGGGTCGTAATCACGAGATCGACTAAGATAAAGATTCCCTAACGTCTTGATATCGTCCACTTCTAGGATATATCTCGTATAAACGTCTTCGATTCGTTTATCGAGATCACGCCACATAACTCGCGAAACTTGAGCGAGGCTATCAGCTCTTCTAATGCTCTTTGCACTTTTCGCTAGTGTCATGGAATGGCTCTTGAAATATAACGCCGTTCTTCAGCGGACATAATCTGTTGGCGTGGCTTTTGCGTCAGCAAAAGGCATGACAATCGATTTTGTTCCGACTGAAAGACTTTGTTATGTTTTGAGGTATACAAATTAAAGATCCATTTCAGCCTCTAGATATACACGAAATTCTTCAGTTATATATCTTCGTATATCTGGCCACAAATTCCGAAAGATAGGAGAATTACGCATTGTTTCCCCGAACCCTAAGTACCGTATAGAATCTTCTTCGAGTAATCCTTCTTGTACTTGAAGAAAGAGGACCTCATTGATGCGTAGCGAACCTACGAAGTACTGTCGAGCCCTACCTCGTTCAAGATCCGAAAGGCTATTGAATACATTCGGGTCCTCAGAGTTTGCCCTCATCATTAATTCGCTCAATTCTGGATCAGAAGCCAATAAGTACCAAGAGTTAGCAACCGCGATACCGACTTCCTGGTATGAAGCAGCTCTAGATGCTAATCGACTTTCTCGGAGCTCTAAGGCAACAAAAATCAATGACAGCACCACAGCAATGATGCCCGCAGTTTCAACAATTTGTTTAGCTCTAAGATTCATAGCTACCTATCTATCCGCCTCATCGGGGCTTCGATGTTTGAGAAACATAACGCCCGCTTCAGGTGCGCGGCGTAGCCGCGTCACTCTGAAAGCTCTTGTTATGTGACGGTTCCGAATAGTGGCATTGAACTAAACTCAAGCGGCAACTACTCACGACTATTACCCTTCAACTTGTTCTTTCGCGCTCTCGCAATTGCGACTCCAACAAATGAAATCGACATACCGAGCGCGATCAGCCCAGTGTTACCTTGGCCAGGAATGCTTGGAATGATTATGGCTATTCCCAGAAATATAAAGACTAAAGGTAATAACAATTCTCTGACACTTAGCTTGCTTTCATGAGGGCTATACATTTTTGTCTCCTATAGATTAGAACGCGGCACTAAGGCACATAACGCCTTTCTTCAGCGGCAAAAACATGCTGGCGTGGCTTTTGCGAAAGCAAAAGGCATGACGGCGTGCTTTTGTCCGACTGCAAGAATTTGTTATGTGCTTTTCTTTGCATGCGCAATATGCCCGCGTAGCTCTTCTATTGATAGTGTTTCATTTCTTCTGTGGATCATGGCATGACAATTCGCACAGACTGGACGAAGATCATTCTTCGGGTCAACATTGTACTGCTTGCCGATCTTATGAAGCGGAAGAATGTGATGGACATGAATATAGCCCTTTCCAATATCTCCATAAAATTTCCCGAAATCAAACTTGCACACGAAACAGATTGCTTTGAAGTGCTCAATGCATTTTTCCCTGGCTTCTGCGCTCCTTTCATATGCATTAATTTGAACTGTTCGAGCCGCACCTTCTGGGAATAGGCCGTAATCGTAGACTTCCTCAGCAAGATATCTGTCTGGCTCCTCATCTGTAGCAAACCAATCTTCCCCAATTTTTTTAAGATGCTTGTTGATCAGCGATGGTGTGAAACTGCCAATTTTTGCTGGACCATATCCGTTCTCATCTTTGTAATCATCTGAATTTATTTGTGGAAAAATCTTCAGCTGAAATCCATCCTCTTCAACGAGTCTTATATGCTCTCTAGATTGCTTATAGGCTCCTTGCTTATGTCCCTTTCTATTAAATTGCCATCTTTCGCTGAGAATCATTGATTTCGCCCCTGAAGTGCGGTCTTCCCATGCTCCGAATATTACGAACCTTTCCTTTTCGTTTATAAACGACCACGCCCTTCGCCAGTTGGAACATGTTGCGCCGTTCTCTTGGATAAATTTCTTTCTACTCATAGGTAAGGTGCCTGCCTTTGCATCACATAACGCCCATATTCACGCGCCAGCTCCGCTGGTCGCGTGAAATTACTCGTTAAGGTACAGACGCTGATCTGGTGGCAGGGTACTTTGCGTAGCGAAAGCGGAGCCAACTCCAGAACAGCGCCAATGTTTTTCTTGACGGCACTGATTGTGCCACATAGTTTTGACTGAAAGGTAGCGCTGAGAACGAAGCTACGTATTATGACTTCCGCTACTGACCATGAGGCTTTGTTGAGAACGAATTGGCTGGTCATGACATTTCCCTATCGCCTGAAGGCTTCACCATGAACGAAACTGTTTAGCTGTAATTTCTCAACACTGTTAATAATAACGGTGCTGATCGAAGTTGTATGTTTACCGCTACACTGAACTAGAAGGCATGGGAGCCTGAGCCTTCACCAGCGCCGAATTCATGTGATCTGAACCTGTACCCTTAACGCTCGCTTCAAGTGCGCGGGAAACCGCGTCACTTTGCAAGCGCTTGTTATAGCACGCTGATCCTGACAAGAATTAGCGAGCCTTGCGTCGCTCAAGAGAAGCCGCAAACTGAACAAATGCGCGACTAGGCGCAGCAATTTGAATCCGGTAACACTACCAGAAAAATTCTCTGAACGCGGTGCCACTACACCAATTGCTGGATGGCGATGTGGTCCACGAGTCAACGTGTACCCAATAGCTCCTGCAATTCTGCTGTGCTCAGCTCCCGGTGAAGGAAGGTAGCGAATAGTGTTCTGATGTCTTGCTCGAAAGTATCCCGTGTCTGCTCAGGAGATAGCATCATAGCTACCCAAACAAGCCCCAGCAGTCGGTTGACCGAGGGTGGGCGTGCCAACCAGTCAAAGGGCAGGCGTGGCGCCGTGTACACACGATTGTTCCGGACAGCCGGTACGTCCTGCCACTCTTGGGCAATGCCGCTGTGTTCAAGAAATGCCGGGGCCAGTGCAAAGATCGTGTCGGGTTGCCAGTTCGCTATCTGGCTGAAGTCAATCGGGAACTGCAGTACGTCCTCCACGCTGCCTGCCGCGTTGGGCAGGCCCAGCCACGCAAACACCTCATTGCTCGCGTCTTCGCTGAACACTGGCATGAGTCCATCGGCTGAGTTGCTGATGTAAATCCGCTGTGCTTCCACATTGCCAGCCAGAATCCCACGGTATTTGGCGAGCAGGTATTCCGCGAGTATGGCTAACTCCTCTGCGCGTGCCTCGACGCCAAGCAAGGGCCCCAATGCACGATATACCTCCGGGATGCGTTCGAGCCTGCCGTCGAACAGCACGAACGGCACCTTGAGGCGCGCCTGCACGGCATCAGCACGGGCAGCGTAATCCGGGTGCATCGAGCCATAGTCCAGAATCAGTTGTGGCTGCAGCGCGATAAACTCCGCGTCGCGTCTTGCGTCTTCGGCCTCGGGCAACAAGTTGATCTGTACGCGTGGTTGCAATGGTTCTGGGATGTAATGGCGAGCAGCTGGTGTCAGTTGGCGGTTCCAGCCGACCAACCGCTCGGGCACCAGCGTGTAGAGCAGGATTTCGGCCGGCGCGCCAGCAGCGGCAACGCGTTCAGCCGGTGCAGCCAAGGTATGGTCACGTCCTGCGTGGTCAATGAACACCAACGCTTCGGCTGCCTGGCTGGACACGAAAGGCAGGCCGCTAGCCAGAACAATTAACACCCTGAGAATTTTCACGGCGTCAGAAGCTCACATTGAAATTGACAAACCAGGTACGGCCCGGCTCTGGAAATCCTTCTTCGTAGGCATACAACTCATCACCCAGATTGCGCACCCCAAGTTCGCTCTGCAGCCAGTCCAATGGACGCCAGATCGCCTTGAAATCGGTTACGTTGTACGACTCAGTCTGGCGTGTGCCATTGGTCGCACTGTATCGCTCCGATTCGTACTGGCTGCTCAACACCAGTTGCAAAGTGGCAAGCGGTGCAAACTGTACATAGGCAAAAAGTTTGTGTTCGGGCGTATCCAGCGGCAGGACCGCAGGACGGCTGATATTGTCCCGGTCAAGGTATGTGTAGTTGCCATGCACTTGCCAGCGTTCACCAAAATCCGCAGTCAGCGCCAGTTCCACGCCGCTGTTGTGCTGGCGGCCGATGTTCTGCAACTGGGAACATGGCGCAGAGGTACAGAGCGTCGGCGCTACAGTGACACTTTCGATGGTGTCATCGATGCGGCTGCGAAACAGCGCTGCCCCCACCTCCAGCGCGCTGTTGGCACCCAGGGCCAACACGCCATTGAAGCCTGCTTCAAGATTTACCGCATACTCCGGATCCAGCGCTGGATTGGGGATGGCGGTGCCCAGTCGGTAGGAGTAGCGGTCCTTCATGGTTGGAAAGCGGGTCCGTCTGGATACCGACACATGACTGCTCCAGACATCCGTCAGCACATAAGTCAAACCACCCTGTATATTCCAGGCCGAGGCCGTGGCGGTAGTGAAAGGCAGTATCACGCCACCTTGCAGATCATCAGCACGCTGGCCTCGCTGGCGGTCAAAGCCCATACCTGCCAGCAGGGTCAGATCACTGCTCAAACTCCAGTTGTCTTCCAGGCCAAGGGACAACACTTCGTCTTCCATCCGTTCGGTGGGCGCACCCACATCGTTCTCACGATGGATATCCTGTTTGTACTGCAATGCTGCTTTCAGGACATGCGATGCAAACCGGGTAGAACCCAATTCACTGCTGACGCCCCAGGTATAGTCGTCATACACACTATTGAAGGCGAAAGGTCTGGCCTGGCTTGTGTAGGTAGCGTTGTCAAAGGAGCGTAGGATATTGTCGAAGGTGTCGTACCAGGCACGTACGCGCAGATATTCGCTGCTGCCCAGTGCGGTTTTAGAAATGAAATATAGGCTTTCCTTGTTGTACTCGGGCCAACGCCAGAAACGCGCGTTAGTGTTGGCAGTGCCGGCATAAGGCGGCGTATTTTTTTCACCCTGTTGATTCTGGTAGCTCAGCGCATACTCATCGGTGGCATTGGGGGTGTATCCAAGTTTCAGGGACAGCTTGCGATCCTTGCTCGCGGAGTTCTCGCGCCTGCCGCCATTCTCTGCGGCTGTTGCAACAAACTCATCCGGCAAGGTGAAAAAATCCTGCTCGGACCACGACAGATTACCCTGCGCATACCAGTTACCCTGCCGACTTTCCAACAATAAATGGTGATTGCGGCCGCTGCGGTCATTGTCAGCATCAAAGCCCAGGCCACTGCGCAGATTGGCGTGGAAGCCTTCCTCTGGACGGCGGCTTACCACATTGATGCTGCCACCCAGCGTGTTGGCTCCATATAGCACGGAAGAGAAGCCCTTGCTGACATTGATCTCGGCAACATCAAAGGTCAGCAGGCGGCTCAAGTCGAAATTGCCGTCATAAGGCACATACACCGGTACGCCGTCCATGAACAATGGTACCTGGCGGGAGTTGAAGCCGCGCACATACACCAGCTTTTCGCTGCGCCCGCCTATGTTCTGTACTGTCACTCCCGGCAGCAGATTGAGCGCAGAACTCACATCATTGCGCTCGAAGGTCCGCATGTCTTCAACCGACAGGCTGGTCTGGAACGGGACGAGCCAGCCTTGCTGCCTGGTACCATCCACCTCTATTACCTCTATCGTCCCGAGTTCAAAACGCTGGCTACCGTCGTCCTGCTGACCCAAAGCGGTTGCACACAAAGAGGTCGCTGCGACGGCAACAAACAACCTCGTTCTCGCCAATCTACTTTTCATACCCGGCCCTTGTCTTGCTAAACATTGCAGCCAGATCATCCCGGCAGTCATCGTTATATTCTTATCTATATAACGAAAAGCGGCAAGGGTTATTTCCATTAGAACATAACGATTGACCCTTACCCGGGCGCAAGTAAAAGTACGCGACCAAGCTGCAGATCGAAACTACAAGAAGGGAGTGCGACCGCTGTATACTTCCAGCACAATCAATTGCTATTTTCTAGGGTATTCATGACAGACAACGCATTGCGTCCCGAAATCCGGCTGCGCATCAAGCTCCAGCCACAGATCATCATTGGTCCTGGCAAAGCCGACATCCTGGCCGGTATCCGGGAAACAGGTTCCATATCGGCCACGGGCAGATTGATGAGCATGAGCTACAAGCGAATCTGGCAACTGGTCAACCAGATGAATCACGAGTATTGCGAACCCCTGGTTTTCACCAGCACCGGTGGCCCGCATGGCGGCGGTGCTACGCTGACTCCGACCGGAGAAAAGGTGCTGAAAGTTTACGAAAAAATCATTGCGAGTGCCTATAAGGCAATCTCGAAAGAAATCGGCACGCTGCGCAAATTGACTGTTAATACGCCGCCTGGACTAGGCCACTAACCCCAGGGCGAAGGAATGGCTATAACGCC
>JBGSXL010000021.1:0-53508 GCA_041751425.1 Pseudohongiellaceae bacterium
AAACTCTGTGACCACAGCCAATACATCACGCAGGCTGGTGCCCTTCCGTAATGCCCGCTCGGCACCCAGTTGAATGACCGTACCATCCGATGAAGGGTCACTGAAGGGCACACCCAGTTCGATGATATCGGCGCCATTGGCCACCAGAGCATGCATCAACTTGACTGTAGTGGCCTTGTCAGGATCACCCGCGACAATATAGGGAATAAGTACTTTCTTGTTCTGCGCCTTGAGACTGGCTATGCACTGACCGATACGACTCATTTGGGTTCTGCTGTGTGAGTTAAACTGCTGTATGTGTAATCTGCAGCATTTGTTAAATGGTGATGCCATCAATATCGGCAACGGTGTGTATGTCCTTGTCACCGCGACCGGACAGATTAACCAGCAACATCTTGTCACTGGACATAGTCGCGGCCATCTTGCACGCCCACGCCACCGCATGGCTGGACTCCAGTGCCGGAATGATACCTTCCAGCCGCGTCAGCAGGCGGAATGCCTCCAAAGCTTCTGTATCTGTGGCTGCAACATAGTTCACCCGCTTGATGTCTTTCAGAAACGAATGCTCAGGCCCCACTCCCGGATAATCCAGACCTGCGGAGACTGAGTGAGTTTCCATAATCTGTCCTGCAGCATCGGTCATCAAATAAGTTCTGTTACCGTGCAGTACACCAGGGCGACCGGCGCTCAGCGGTGCAGCATGACGACCTGTTGCCACACCATCACCACCGGCTTCGACACCATACATCGCTACGCTTTCATCGCGCAAAAACGGATGGAACAAACCAATCGCATTGGACCCCCCGCCTACACATGCCAGCAATGCATCGGGCAAACGTCCATATTGCTGCAATGATTGCGCTCGCGCCTCACGGCCGATTATTGCCTGAAAATCCCTGACCAGACGGGGATACGGATGGGGACCCGCCGCAGTGCCTATGATGTAGTAGGTATTGTCGACATTCGCTGCCCAATCGCGCAGCGCTTCATTCAATGCATCTTTCAAGGTACGCGAGCCAGATTCGACGGAAATGACGTTCGCGCCCAATAACTTCATACGATATACATTTGCAGCCTGACGCTTTATGTCTTCTGCCCCCATGTAAACGTGGCACTCCAGGCCTAGACGTGCCGCGACGGTGGCGCTGGCAACGCCGTGTTGACCGGCACCGGTTTCAGCGATGATGCGTGGTTTGCCCATGAATTTGGCAAGCAGCGCCTGACCAATGGTGTTATTGATTTTGTGCGCGCCGGTATGGTTCAGATCCTCTCTTTTGAGCAGGATTTTGGCACCACCAAATTTGGCACTCAGTCGCTCAGCGAAATACAAGGGCGACGGGCGGCCAACATAATGCGCCATGTCCTTGTCGTATTCCTGC
Organism: Pseudohongiellaceae bacterium; assembly: GCA_041751425.1. Lineage (GTDB taxonomy): Bacteria > Pseudomonadota > Gammaproteobacteria > Pseudomonadales > Pseudohongiellaceae > JAVVEG01. The sequence continues at coordinate 1,380 of JBGSXL010000021.1, forward strand.
CAGAACGCGGGGTCTTGCGAAAGTTTGCTGTAAACACGATCCAACTCTTCCACAGCTGCGATAAGGGTTTCACCGACAAAAACGCCGCCATACCGGCCGAAGTGACCAGCCACATCCGGCCCACTGAACTCATCCTGCCATTGTGCCTGAGCCAGGTTAGCTGCAGCACTGTCGATCGACTCGCTGAGCGGTTGACTACTAAAAGATTGGCTCTCACCACTCTTGGACGACATAACGTCTGACTTGACTGATTCAGAACTGACCACGATATACCTCTTTGAAAAACGCCTGCATACGTGCCGGAGACTTGTTTCCCGGCTCTGATTCTACGCCACTGCTGACATCGACGGCATAAGGCCGTACCTGCGCTATTGCAGCAGCTACATTTTCTGCATTGAGCCCACCCGCCAGTATTATGGGCGAACCACATTGTTCGACACAGTGACTTGCTACAGCCCAATCAAACCGGGTTCCTGTACCTCCGGCTTGATGTTTATCGTAACTGTCCAGCAATATGCCCGCGGCTCCCGGGTAAGCAGCAGCCAAAGTTACAACATTCATGCCATCCTGAACGCGAATGGCTTTGATATAGGGCACGCCAAAAGATGCACAGAAATCCGGCGACTCATTGCCATGAAATTGCAGATAATCCAGTCTGACTGTGGCAAGAACGCTATTAATGTCTGCGGCTGCGGCGTCAACGAACAAACCGGTAAGCGCAACAAAAGCCGGTAATTTGCTACGAATGGCTGCGGCAGCTGCAGCAGTAATTGCCCGTTTGCTGGCTGGATAAAAAACCAAACCCAATGAGTCTGCCCCCAGATCGACGGCTGCCAGTGCATCCTCAATACTGGTGATTCCACATATTTTGACTCGGGTACGGTTCAAGATGTTCTTGCCTGTTCTTCGTGGCTGTTCTTCGGGCCTGGTCTTCGGGCCTGGTCTTTGTGCGTCGACGAAAAGCGGCGATTCTAGCAAATATCGTCAGCTCAGCCTACGGCTTATGAGTCCTTTGGCAGAAATCGTGGCCCCACTTCGATTTCAGGCAAATCGAACTCTGATGGATACTCAACGGCAACGAGATAGAGACCATACGGCTTGGCGGTAACTGCACCCAACGATCTGTTTCGACCTTCGAGCACCTGCTCCGCCCAAGCCACCGGTTGACGACCGGCGCCTATTTCCAACAACACACCTGCAATATTGCGCACCATATGTTGCAAAAATGCATTTGCCTTTATATCGATGACGACATAGTCACCCAGCCGCTTGACTGTCAAATGCATGATCTCTCGCCAAGGGCTTTTGGATTGGCACCCAGCCGCCCGAAACGCGCTGAAGTCACGCTCACCCAGCAGGCTTTGCGCCGCCTGGTGCATGCTTTCGACGTCCAGAGTTTCCCGGGTGTGCGTCAGTTGCCGCGCCATGATGGCTGGCTCCACGGCGCTTTCCTGAATGACATAACGATAGCGCCGGTTGCGTGCTGAAAAGCGCGCATGAAAATCCTCACTGACAGCTTTGGCCCAGATTATACGTGCCGCGATGGGTAATAGACTGTTGCCACCGCGTATCCAGGCTTTCTCGCCACGGTCGGTTTCTGCGTCAAAATGCACAACTTGCGCAGTGCCATGCACACCCGTGTCAGTGCGGCCCGCGCAAATCAAAGTTATGGGATGATTGGCAACCTGCGCCAGGGAATTCTCCAGCGCGGCCTGCACTGTGTCGAGTTGCGGCGCGCTTTGGCGCTGCCAGCCATGAAAAGCCGCACCATCGTATTCAATGCCAAGGGCTATACGCTGACTCACAATCTATGGCTCTTGTCAGTTGCTGTCTGCGGAGAGAAATGGTGCTTTTAGTTCAGGCTCAACTGTAAACGATACAATCACTGGATGCGTTCCAGCAGTGATTTCGCGTCACGCATTTGCGCCTCGGTGCCTTCATCCAGGACCTCTTCGAGTATTTCTCTGGCGCCTTCATTGTCGCCCATGTCTATGTAGGCTCTGGCCAGATCCAGCTTGGTCGCTGCCTCGTCACTGTCAGTCAGGAAGCTGATATCCTCGCCAACATCATCGTCGTTATCGGCATCTTCTTCCGTGCTGACAAACTCGAGATTTTCGAATTCCACAGCATCCGTATCTTGAGAATCGGATTCCGCTTCTGCTTCAGGCTCGTCATCTATTTCAAACTCAACTGTTTCAACAGGCTCAGCGCTACCCGCATGCTCGACAGACTTCTCTGGTTCACTGACATCCAGGGAAAGATCATCGATATTGAACTCTATCGCTTCCGAATCGTCGTCTTCCTCGGAGAAATCAAAGGCTACCCGTTCTGTATCATCAGAGTCCTGATCTTCCTCCTGACTTTTGTGCAGATCCTCTGCGACAGGCTCTTCATCCATATCTGCAAGATCAAAATCGAAATCAAAGTCTTCTTCGTCTTCCTTTGTGTCCTTTTCCTGCTCGGTTGCAGTAGTTTCCGGATCAGCGCCTTCTACTTCCTGCAATTTCAAGCGCAGATCGCTGCGATCGGGTTCAGCTACAATCGCGTTCTGCAGCAGATCCTTTGCTTCATCCAGCTGCTCGTAGGCAATGAATGCATCTGCCTGATCCAGCACCTCATCGCCGTCAGCAGTCTCGACATCTGCATCAGAGCTATCTGCATAACTCGCGGTTGCCGCCGCAATCTCCTGCTCCAACTCAGCCAAATCAAAGCTATTCAGATCGTCCATGATGTCGTTTTCGGCGCGATCATCAGAATCAGGTTCATCCAAATTTTTATCATCCAGATCTTCATCATCCAGATTGATGTCATCGTACTCACTATCATCCAGATTCTTGCCATCCAAACCCTGAGCATCACTGTCGGCAAGGTCAGCATCCAGATCCAATTCATCGAAATCATCCAACTCATCGGGTTTGAAGTCCGGCGAACCTTTGTAATCTGTATATCTTGTCTGCTCAAACTCTTCCTCATCCAATGAGGCGAATGCTTGATTGGCGGGTTGACGCGTGTATTGCCGCGCTTCAGAAGTTTCATTATCCATAGCTGAAATTCCAGAAAATTCAGATACTTGTGCTGATCTGTTGCGACGCAACAGTAAGAAAACCAGCACTAGAATAATGAGCAGCACTGCGCCGATAATGGCGTAGGTATTGGACAACAGGGAGTTAAGCAGATTGCTTGAATCCTGCTCGGGCGCCATCGTGACTAAGGCCGGTGCCTCGCTAGCCTGACTGGCCGTTTCCTGAGACTGAGCTGCCAGCGACTCCTGCAGCTGCGCCAATTCCAGATCACGCAGTCGGATGATCTCCTGAGCGGATGCGATCTGCTCCTCAAGCATGGTCAATCTGGCGGTCAGTTCATTGTTTTGCAGCAATAGCCGGTCAGCTTCTTCATTGCTCACAGCCGCAGCATTTTCCAGTGCGGCAATTCTGGCAGCATCACTGCCCGCACCACTGGCATCGCCGGTCGCTGAGTCCTGACTGTCCGAAGTCACAACACTCAATTCGCCTGTAGCAGGACCGGTCACTGTGCCTTGTGCAGCAGGTTGCGCCGTCAACGGCTGCACGCTTACCGGCGCATTACGTCGATCAGCGAACAGTTGATTTTGCTGCGCAACTTCAGCGACCGCCTGCTGCTGTGTAATAGCCAGGATTTCATTGAGATCTGGTATGCGTAATACCTGACCACGGCGAATCAGATTGATGTTATTTCCGATGAATGCGTCACTGTTCAATCTTTGAATCGCCAGCATGGTCTGCTGAACACTGGCAGCGTTATCAGGCCTTACTTCAAGCGCGATATTCCACAATGTATCCGCCGCCTCTACGGTTACTGTCTCACCGCTGATAGTGGCTGGCTGGCTGGCAAAACGTGCAGGTTCAGGTATCTCCTCCTGTACATTAGCGACCGGCTGAACTTCGGTAACCGGCTCAGGCACGGCCTCTTCTGCAACTGCAACCTGTTCGACAACGCTATCGGTAGAATCTGGCAATGGCTCCGGCGCTTGGTCTACCACAGCTGCAGGTGGGGTAGAAACGGTGTTTTCGGGAGGGGTCTGAGTTGAATCCTGGGCTGCTGCACGGCTGATTTCAGCTCGAGCGCTACTTGAATTAGTTTGTGTAATCTGTTGATTTTGAATATTTTGTGTCGGAGTATCTTCAACTATAGAACGTGCCGGAGGCTGAGCAGTCTGCAACACGGATTGACTGCCGAAAACAGGCAGATCCATCAGCACGGTGTACTCACTAAGCAACCTGCCATTCGGCCAGCGCGTTTCCAGAACGAAACTCAGATAGGGCTCTCGGACAACCTCTGTGGTGCTCAACGTGACAAATGAGCGGTTACCGGAGGATTCGATACCAAAACGGATGCTTTCCAGAAAGAAGGGACGCTCAATGGCAAAGCGCTGGAAATCACTGTTGGAAGCGAGCTGAATCCGAACATCCTCTGCACGCACTCCTCCCAGTTCAAGCAGTTCGATTCGAGCAAGCAAGGGTTGATTTAAGGCAGACTCAAGGGTGATATCACCAAGCCCCAATGCTTTTGCTTGTGCTGCCGCAAAAACGATAAGGCTTATTAGAATGACTACCAGCTTTCTAGCCATGGTCTTTTCCTTGGATTCGCCATGTTGAACTGCCTGTTCAAAAAGCTCCAATAATGCCGGAGCTCTCTCGAAGCAGACTTCAATTACGCGTGCAAGTATTCATTATAAATAGTCTTTTATCAACAGTTCCGCTATCTGGATTGAGTTCAATGCAGCGCCTTTGCGAACATTGTCACTAACTATCCAAAAATTTATGCCATTTGGATGTGAAATATCTTTGCGAATTCGCCCAACCAGTACTTCGTCTTTACCAGCGGAGTCTGTTACAGCAGTCGGATATCCACCCGGAATCTGGTCATCCATTAACACAACGCCGGGCGCATTTCGCAGAAGTTCGCGAACTTCTTCCACACTGATCGGGGAACGGGTTTCAATATGGACGGCCTCTGAATGTGAATAGAACACGGGTACGCGCACGCAGGTGGCATTGACTCCTATGGACTCATCGGCAAATATTTTCCTGGTTTCCCAGGACATTTTCATCTCTTCCTTTGTATAGCCATTTTCCAGGAATACATCAATCTGCGGTAGCGCGTTGAATGCAATCTGCTTAGGATAAACCTTGCACTCAACTTCACGCCCGTTCAAAAGGGCTGCTGTCTGACTTGCCAATTCTTCAATAGCCAGCTTGCCGGTGCCGGACACTGCCTGATAAGTAGCCACATTGATACGCGCAATACCTACTTTGTCCTGAATTGGCTTCAGTGCAACCAGCATCTGAATGGTGGAGCAATTGGGATTGGCAATGATATTGCGATTCTTGTAATCAGCGATTCTTTCCGGATTAACCTCCGGAATAACCAATGGAATATCAGACTCATAACGAAAATGAGAGGTGTTATCGATAACCACGCATCCGGCCTTGCCGGCTTTGGGTGCATATTCAGCAGAAACGCTGCCGCCAGCCGAAAACAGTCCAATCGGTGTCTTGGAGAAATCGAAATCAGCCAGATTCTGCACGGTTATCGCTTTACCATGGAACATCACTTTGCTTCCGGCTGACCGCTCGCTGGCCAGAGGATACAACGTATCTACCGGAAAATTGCGCTCTTCCAGTATATTGATCAAAGCTTCACCAACTGCTCCGGTAGCACCAACCACCGCTACGTTATAAGTACTCATCACACTCCTATGCTGCTACTGTCTTAAATCTTGCTGTTTGTAAAACCGACTGCCAATTATCTGCAATGGCTATTGCTGGGTGAAATACCATGGCGCCTGTTGCCGCCAGTTTTCCTCGAAACTGCGAATCTGGTCTGCATCCTCAAGTGTCAGGCCGATATCGTCCAGACCATTGAGCAGGCAATGTTTACGGAAGCTGTCCACCTGGAACTCCAGCACACTACCATCGGGCTTCAGGATCGTCTGTTTCTCCAGATCCACAGTTAGCTCATAACCTTCATTGGCTTCCGCCTCACTGAAAAGATCGTTTACGATATTTCCACTTAAAACAATTGGTAACAAACCATTCTTAAAGCAGTTATTGAAGAATATATCTGCATAACTGGGCGCTATAATGACGCGAAATCCATAGTCATCCAACGCCCAGGGCGCATGCTCGCGGCTGGAACCGCAGCCAAAGTTTTCCCGCGCCAGCAGAATACTTGCATTTTTGTAACGTGGCTGATTCAACACGAATTCATTGTTGAGTGGTCTGCCACTGTTATCCACACCCGGCTCTCCTTTATCAAGATAGCGATGTTCGTCAAACAGGTTTACACCAAATCCGGTGCGTTTAATCGATTTCAGAAACTGCTTGGGGATAATAAAGTCTGTATCGACATTGGCTCTGTCCAGAGGCATCACTAAACCGGTTTCTACAATAAATTTTCTCATGTGCTCTGCTCTGTATCGGTTTCAGTTTTATAAAAGGCTCGTGCTCAATTAGCTGTCAGCAACATATCGCGAACATCAACAAAATGACCATTAATCGCTGCTGCAGCCGCCATGGCCGGGCTAACCAGATGGGTCCGACCACCAAAGCCCTGACGCCCTTCAAAGTTTCGATTGGAGGTTGATGCGCAATGCTTACCGGCGCCCAACTGATCGGCGTTCATTGCCAGACACATCGAGCAACCGGGTTCCCGCCACTCCAGCCCTGCCGCAATGAAAATCTTGTCCAGACCTTCAGCCTCTGCCTGCTTCTTGACCAGACCGGACCCTGGCACAACCAAAGCCATCTCAATATTGCTGGCCACTTTGCGACCTTTGACAACATCTGCTGCCGCCCGCAAATCTTCGATGCGAGAATTGGTGCAAGAGCCAATGAATATGCAATCCAGTTTAATATCAGTAATGGCGGTACCTGGCTTCAAACCCATGTATTTTAGCGCCTGCCTGATATTTTCGCGGCGGCCAGGATCCTTTTCCTGATCTGGATCAGGTACATATCCGGTTACGGGAGCGACCATTTCCGGCGATGTTCCCCAGGTAACCTGAGGCACTATGTCCGCAGCATCCATGACAACCACGCGATCAAAATGCGCATTGCTATCGCTGACCAGATTCATCCAGTTCGTCGCTGCGGCATCCCACATCTCACCTTTCGGTGCAAATGGACGACCCTTGATATAATCGATTGTGCTCTGATCCACGGCAATCAAACCGGCGCGGGCACCGGCCTCGATCGCCATATTGCAAACGGTCATGCGCCCTTCCATGCTCAGGGAGCGAATAGCTTCCCCGCCGAATTCAATGGTATAGCCCGTTCCACCAGCCGTGCCAATCTCGCCGATGATGGCTAAAACCACATCCTTGGCGGTAACGCCGGGGTTCAGGCGACCATCTACGCGAATCAGCATGTTTTTCATCTTGGTCTGCATCAGACATTGCGTAGCCATCACGTGCTCAACCTCGGAGGTACCGATGCCATGCGCCAGGGCGCCAAGAGCGCCATGAGTAGAAGTGTGCGAGTCGCCGCAAACTATCGTCATGCCTGGCAGGGTTGCGCCCTGCTCCGGGCCGACTACATGCACTATGCCCTGCCGCTCGTCATTCATTTCCAGCTCGAAAATGCCAAACTCCCGGCAATTTTCATCCAGTGTTCTTACCTGAATCTTGGAGATCGGGTCACGAATACCTTCCAGACCCTGAATACGCTCATCACGGGTAGTAGGAATATTGTGGTCAGGCGTCGCGAAATTGGCCGCTGCGCGCCATGGCTTTCTGCCGGCAAGACGCAAACCTTCAAATGCCTGTGGTGACGTCACCTCGTGAATCAACTGGCGGTCGATATAAATCAGTGCCGTGCCGTCTTCACGTTGCGTCACCAAATGAGAATCCCACAGTTTGTCGTACAAGGTTTTACCGGTCATCACTAATTCCTACATGAAATTCTAGTTAATGTACTTTATTGAAATAATTTGCAAGCTTTTGTTTTTAATCGTATAACAGGAATCTACATCAAATTACTGGCGTCGACGACTTTACATTCAGGTTCTGCGCTCTGTGGCGCAGTAAATGATCCATGAGCACGATGGCGAGCATTGCCTCAGCAATCGGCACCGCACGAATCCCCACACAGGGATCATGGCGCCCGGTCGTCACTACTTCCACGGCGTTGCCGTTGATATCTATCGAACGGCCGGGAATGCGGATGCTTGAAGTGGGTTTGAGCGCAATGCTTGCGGTGATGTCCTGACCGCTGGAAATGCCGCCCAAAATGCCACCTGAATTATTGGACAGAAATCCCTTTGGCGTCATTTCGTCACGGTGCTGAGTGCCTTTTTGCTCAACAACAGCGAACCCGGCTCCAATCTCAACCCCTTTGACAGCATTGATACTCATCAGCGCATGCGCAATATCAGCATCCAGACGGTCGAATATCGGTTCACCCAGGCCCACAGGCACATTGCTGGCAACCACATTGATGCGCGCCCCTATCGAATTGCCTTCCTTGCCGAGAACCGCCATATAGGCTTCCAGCTCAGGCACTTTGGACACATCCGGACAAAAAAACGGGTTGTTATGCACTTCATCCCAATCCAGTTTCTCGGCCTTTATTGGTCCCAGTTGGCTCATATACCCGCGTATCTCGATATCGCAACAGGTGCGCAGATACTTCTTGGCTATGGCACCAGCGGCGACACGCATAGCCGTTTCCCGCGCGGACGAGCGTCCGCCACCGCGATAGTCCCGAATACCGTATTTCTGTTGATACACATAATCCGCATGCGATGGGCGGAACTGATCCTTGATTTTGCTGTAATCCTTCGAGCGTTGATCCGTATTCTCAATCAGCAGGCCGATTGGCGTACCGGTAGTAACGCCTTCAAACACGCCGGAAAGGATTTTAACTTCGTCTGCCTCGCGCCGCTGTGTCGTGAAACGCGATGTCCCCGGTTTTCTGCGATCCAGATCATTCTGTAAATCAGCCTCGCTCAATGGCAATCCCGGTGGACACCCGTCAACCACGCAGCCCAGCGCAAGGCCGTGACTTTCGCCAAAACTGGTGACTGTAAATAGTTTTCCGAAGGTATTGCCAGACATAATTTGTGCCGCAAACTCGTTGCCCGTTAAGGGGGCAGGAAAAAGGAGCGCATTGTACACCAAATCAGCGCACACTATGAAACCGCTGAGCAATAGATTAAACCTGCTATGGCTGCCCGCTTAAGGTTTAAGCACCGAAGTGATTGCTATACTCCAGCAGTTGATTTCGGGATATCAGCAATACCCCGTCTCCACCGTGAGCAAATTCCAGCCAAAGCAATGGAACATCAGGCAATCGGTCAGTAAGTGCAGCTCGCGAATAACCGACTTCCATGATCAATATGCCATCCACAGTCAAGTAACCCGGGGCTTCGCGCAATATTCGCAATGGAATCGACAACCCATTGTCATCACAGATCAAGCCCAGCTCTGGTTCCTTGTGATATTCGTCCGGTAGCTCCGCAACCTCCTCCTGAGAAACATAGGGCGGATTACTAAGGATCAGGTCGTAGTGAGTACTTAGATTCTGAAAAAGATCCGATGCTACACAAGTTACCCTGCTTTGCAGTTGATAGCGCTGCAGATTCACTTCCGCCAGCGCCAGGGCGGGCAAGGAAATATCGGCAAGATCAACACGCGCCTGCGGAAACGCCAGCGCTGTCGCTATGCCAATACAGCCGCTGCCGGTACAAAGATCCAGGATGGTGTTGGGAGAACGCGGGATCAGAGTGGCGAATTCCTGCTGAATGAGCTCAGCGATTGGCGAACGTGGAATCAATGCCCGTTCATCTACCTTGAATGGAATACCCGCAAACCAGGCCTCCCCAACCAGATAGGCAACCGGGATGCGTTCCTGAATTCTACGCGCCAGCAGTATTTCAATAAGTTGTATTTCCGCTTGCGATAATTCCCGCGCTAACTCAGCCTCATCGGCATCGAAGCTCACACCCAGTGCAGTGAAGACCAGGTATACCGACTCATCCCAGGCATTATCGGTTCCATGTCCGTAAAAAATATCTGCAGATTCCATGCTGGCACTGACTGATTCCAGGCATTGAGCCAGGGAAATGGTTGGTTCACTCATCTTTATCAACTCAGCTGCAAAGCACTTGTTTACACAATCACATCAATAACGTACGTTATGTGCTCTTGAAAATCTGATCTGGAATAGACACTCGCATGACCATGGAAACTGCTTACAGCGAAATAATCACAGCTATCGGTGAAGATCTCACGCGCCCGGGGCTGCAAGATACGCCAAAACGTGCCGCCAAGGCTATGGAATTTCTGATGCGTGGCTACGGACAGGATATTGATGAGGTTATCAATAATGCCCTGTTTCCTTCCGCGTCAGAAGAAATGGTTATCGTGAAGAATATTGAGCTTTATTCCATGTGTGAGCATCACATGCTGCCCTTCATAGGCAAATGTCACGTTGCCTATATACCCAGTGGCAAGGTGATAGGTCTTTCCAAGATAGCGCGAATAGTGGATATCTTTGCGCGTCGCATGCAGATTCAGGAGAACCTGACCAAAGAGATTGCTGAAACGATTATTCGCAAAACCGACGCCACAGGTGCAGGCGTCATCATTGAAGCACAGCACATGTGCATGATGATGCGTGGGGTGGAGAAACAGAACTCCGTGATGACAACTTCCTGCATGCTGGGTGCTTTCCGTAACAGCCAAAGCACTCGCAACGAATTTCTATCATTGATCAGCCGCTAAATTACATTCGAGCTCAACGGCGCAGCACCAACTCTATGCGTTGGGCGCAGTCAGCACCATTGCAACTGGGTGCGAGCGGGCCAACGCCTTGGGCCAGAACCCTGTCACCGGCTATTCCCTCTGCCAATAATACCTGTCTGACTGTATCCGCACGCTGAGCGGAACGTTCCATCATCGTGCCCAGGTCTGACCCTGCCTGCAGGTGCCCCACAATGTATACCTGCATCAGCGGTTCGCGGCGCAAAACCTGCAAAACCAGTTGTATGCCTGCATCGTCTACCAGATTATCTGTGCTGTCGAAGCTGATATCCGGCAGCACAACACTACCGTCACGATTTAATTGAATCAGCAACGCTTCCGGGCTGGTGGCAATGTCCGGTTCCCTATCCGTCGACAACTCCAGGATGTCCAGATGTGCGTAAACGCGACGATTTGCCCGGGTAACGACATAAGCTGCAATATAGGTGTTGCTTTGCAACTGCGCAGATTGGAGATTGCTCGCTACATAGTACTGATTGGCTTCAGGTCCATAGAGAATGCGATTCCCGAATACTTCGTTGGCCCAAAAATTGCTGCTGCCACAGTCTCTGCCCTGACAGGTGAAAAGTGCAGTTTCTGTAACGGCGAGTAACTGTTGACGAAAATGACGGAAGACATCGTCAGCTGTAAAGCCACTGGGAATATCGTAGGTAATTCGCGTCAGTCGTCCCTGCAAGCGCTCGGAATTGCCGGGCGTAACACGACCATTCACTCTTTGCATGCGACCCAATACCAACGTGTAATTGGTATTTTCAGCCCGTCTGTAATCCACTATCTGTGACCCTGGAAACCGATTCAGCCCTGCAAAATCAGAGGCGCCGTCGATATCACGACTTTGCGCATGGACAGTTGTCCCGAATAGCAGCAGCGAAAAAACCAGTAGAATTCTACTGGCCAATACAGATTTTTTGAAAAAATGCATGAATTTTATGTTTACCCCCCCGGACTTAGAATATAGCGCAAGGTGCCAACACCGGGTGCCGGAATCGTGCAGTCTATGCTGGCTAGTTCGCTGGTAGACAATCCTCTGTGCATCCGCCCGGATTCACTCACAAGCATATTCATTATCTCTGACAAAAAGGGATTATGACTGACCAGCATAATTGCCGAGTTATCAGACAACCCATTATGCAAGAGACCGCGGGGGCTGTCTTCACCTTCCTCAATTGCGTTTGGTCTGCAAACCATAGCGGTGAATAATGACTGTAAATACTCCAGCACCTGCTCACACTGACCTGCTGGAGTAATTAACTCGCATGTCTCGAAAACAGTCTGCTTAAAGCTCGAGGATTCAGCAAAATGTTTGGCGACCAGAGCTGCAGTCTGCTGCGCCCGACGCAAGGGGCTCACCAGCACACGTACTTTCGCTGGAGTCGAATTTCTTTCTGCCATGCGCTGCAGGAACTGGAGAATGACACTTTCGGTATCTGCTACTCCTGCTGGTGTCAGTTCGCGTTCCTCGTCAGTTCTGGCCTTTGAATATGCCTCGCCATGACGCAATAAATAAATTTCCATCGAGGCTATTCGATTTTAGTCGTATCAGTAGCGGGCTTACCGGCAGATGGTTTTGTTGCTGCAGGTTTTTTTGTTTTAGTTTTGGCTGCACTGTTTTTCACTGCATCGTTCTTCAACGCACTGGTTTTGACAGCACTGGATTTACTTGCTTTGGGTTTTACTGACGCGGCACCCGTATTTACGACTTTAGCAGCAGAACCCGAACTCGTCGCGGCTCCGGTTGGCGCTGTCTTCCTGTAACTTTTCGCTTGGTTGGTGTCAGATTCCGCCAGTGGAAAGGGCGCGAATGGGAAAGGCTTTTCCTCACTGTTATAGGTGAGAAATTGCAGAATATCAAAAACATAGCAATTCAATGACGCGCCAAACTCGCGCAGATTCATATTGTCTCTGGCAGTCAACAGACTAAACAAAGCCTGTGCAAGGGTAATAGCCAGCAGCACTAAACCAGCCACATATAGCACGACCACAAAGCCAAGCATGAAAAGTAATCTAAACCACTGTGAGGGTTGCTTCAGGTTCTCTACGATATCCTCAGTCATATTCTTATTTCTCCTTTGGATTCAAACGTTTCATCTGGTTTGCTTCGTACTCGACATCAAGTGCCTGCTCGCCCAGCATCAGTGAGCTGATAATACTTTTGACCGATTGCTGCCGGTAGATTATTTCATAAATACCACTTGCCAGTGGCATATATACCCCGAGTTCATCAGCCTTCTCTTTCACTTGCTTAACCGTATTCACGCCCTCTGCAGTCTGACCTACCTCTGCCACCGCTTCAGCAAGAGTTTTACCCTGCCCAAGAGCATAACCAACCCGATAATTGCGACTCAATGGCGAGGAACAGGTGACTATCAGGTCTCCTACGCCCGCCAGACCCAGGAAAGTCATTGGATCGGCGCTTAACTTGCGACCGAAACGAGCCATCTCCGTCAGGCTGCGCGTGATAAGCATGCTGCTGGTGTTATGCCCCATTCCCATCGCTGCAGCGAGTCCGGCGATGATTGCATAGATATTCTTGAGCGATCCACCCAATTCGACTCCAAACATATCGTCATTGGTATACACACGGAAATACTCAGAGCGCAGAATGCGTTGCACAGTTTCACGTACAGCCCCATCTTCGCTGGCTATGACCGTTCCTGTAAGATTCTTTGCCGCAATCTCGCGAGCCAGATTCGGGCCGCTCAATACACCAACCCGCGCTTGCGGTGCTTCCTGCGTCAGGACCTGACTCATCAGCAGGAAGGTATTCGCTTCTATACCTTTGGTCAGACTGATCAGCATGACATCAGGACGGGCATACTGCAGCATGTCCTGCACCACCGCGCGAAAAAATGCACTGGGGACAGCTACAAAAACCAGTTCACTCTGAGATACGGCAGCTTCCATATTGTGGTATGCAACTACATTGGGATGGAGCTCGTAGCCAGGAAGATATTGCGCGTTCTCATGATGAGCATTGACATCCGCTACCAACGCTTCGTTGCGCATCCAAAAGTTAACACGATAACCATTCTCGGCAACGATATTGGCAATGACTGTACCAAAACTGCCTCCACCGAGAACTGACACTGTTCCTGTAGTCATACTTGATTCCTGCTGTTTTTCGTCAGATCAGAAAACTCGGTTCAGGCCGTCCAGCGCAGCGATACGATATGCCTCTGCCATGGTTGGGTAGTTGAAGGTTGTATTGAGGAAATATTTCATCGTATTAGCTTCGCCTTCCTGGAGCATGATGGCCTGACCAATGTGCACAATCTCCGAAGCCTGGTCGCCAAAACAATGAATGCCAAGAATCTCCAGCGTTTCAAAATGGAAAATAAGCTTCAGCATACCCACTTGTTCGCCAGTGATCTGACCTCTTGCTGTGCTCTTAAAGAATGCCTTGCCAACTTCATAAGGTATTTTATCCTGCGTCAGTTCACGCTCAGTTCTACCAAGTGTGCTGATTTCAGGAATGGTGTAGATGCCAGAGGCGACACGATTAATCTCGACACAGGTATCCGGTTCCACGATGGCATTGCAGGCCGCTCGCCCTTGGTCGTAAGCGGCGCTTGCCAGTGAAGGCCAACCAATTACATCGCCCGCGGCATAAATATTCGCAACAGAAGTGCGATAGGTTTTATCGACTTCAATCTGACCCCGCGAATTGGTTTCTATACCAAGTACATCCAGCCCCAGATTTTCTGTGTTGCCTGAGCGCCCATTCGCCCACAGCACAATATCACTTTTTATACGCTTTCCTGATTTCAGATGCGTAACGATATGCGTGTCGAAATACTCAAGCTTTTCATATTCTTCATTGTGCCTGCTGCGCACGCCCGCGTTGCGCAAGTGATAACTGAGAGCGTCGGAAATTTCCCAATCCAGAAATGACAACAGCGTATCCGCCGGATTGATCAACTCCACTTTCGCGCCCAGCCCACCAAAAATGGATGCGTATTCACAACCAATGACACCTGCCCCGATAACGGTAACCTTGCGCGGAGAGTGCGGCATCTGCAGTATCGTGTCACTGTCGAACATTCGATGATGAGTGAAATCCACATCCTCGGGGCGATACGGCCTGGAACCAGTCGCGATAATGAAATTATCTGCTTTCAACAAGGGGCCTTTAGTTCCCAGTCTCACAGTATTAGCGTCTACAAAACTCGCGACACCCGGAATAACGTCAACGCGATTCTTTTCATAGTAGTTGTTGCGTAAATACACTTGACCATCGATCACGCGCTGAGCGTGTCGCATTATCTGCTGGAAACTGGGTTTGCGTAATGTTGCGAATTCCCGCAACAAAGGGTCATTGTCAAACTGCATCACCTGTTTGACTGAGTGACGCAGCGCCTTGGAGGGAATTGTACCCAGATGTGTGCAGTTGCCGCCCACCCGATCCAGATCACGAATAACAGCGACACTCTTACCGTGCTTGGCCGCATTCATCGCAGCAGATTCACCAGCAGGTCCGGCACCTATGACAATAATATCGTAACGACTTCTCGACATGATTCACTTTAATCCCGATCTAATCTTGCAAACAACAATCGCCATGTCACTTTTTAAATTCTTCGCATTTGACTGGATTGCCACCGCATAATTCGCAGGATGAATCAGCTTCGGCATTATTAAGTCCGCCACATGTACCTTTGATTGGCTTACGCCCGAACATAACACCAATGGCCATGGCGGCAACAATAAACGCTATAAATAGAAAACTGGCAATCAGCGTAGCCATACATAACTCCTGTTACTGCAAATAATTCGCAAACTTTTGGGTATAACTTTCATCGAAATCATTGTCCGCTTCGTTCCTGATGACAAAATATGCCGCTATATCATGTTCCTCCGCCAGCAGCAGACCTTTCTCCTCTCCAAGAATCATCATGGCAGTAGCCAGTGCGTCTGCCTGCGCGGCTGTATCGGAAATTATGTAAACTGCCGCCAGATTGTGCTTTACGGGATAGCCGGTGAGTGGGTCAATTTCATGCGAGTATCGAACACCTTCCGCTTCAAAATAATTACGGTAGTCACCGGAACCAGCCAGAGCTATGGATTCCCCGCGTGAGTTAAGAACAGCATAAACTTCTGGCACAGAGTCCACTGGTTTCTCTATGGCCGGAACCCAGAAACTGCCATCTGGTTTCTCGCCTTTCACTCTGATCTCGCCACCAACTTCTATGAAATAACTGCTCACTTGCAATGAATCCAAAAGTTCTGCCAGTTTGTCGACTGCATAGCCTTTAGCAACTCCACTGAGATCGACATATATGTGCTTCAGTTTTCGCAGTGCGGGAGGAAATGGGGATACCTGGAGGTTCTGGTACCCCACCTGTTGCAGTAATGAGGTGATTTCAGACTCTGATGGAATACTATTGTCATCCATCCCCCCGGTGCCATTGCGCGGTCCAAACCCCCAACGGTTTACCAGTGGCCCTACTGTAACATCAAAGGCGCCTGCGGTCAGTTCGCTGATTTCGATCGCGATTTGTACGACATCCGCCAAATCCTGAGAAACGGGAATAAACTCGCCCGGAGCACTGCTGTTGAAGCGGGAAAGCTCTGAATCGGGAGCGTAAGTTGACATTTGCTCCCTGTCGAGTGCGTAAAGCAACTCAGCGAGTTGGGCTGCCAATATCTCATATGTCACATCGCGGGGAAGTTCGGGAACTTTGATGCTGTATGAAGTCCCCATGGTGCTGCCGTTGAATTCATGGATAACAGCCTCGGGCTGAAATGCCCGAGCCATCCAGATAACCAACAACACCAAGAGGAAGAAAAGTGAGAGCCTGTAAGGTCGCAAAACACCCATCAAATATTCACTCTGCTACACGCCGCCAGAATCTCTTGCATCTGCGGATGGTTATGAGAATTCATCCAGACTGATGTTTTCATCTTCAACACCGAGATCTTTCAGCATCTTGATCACAGCGGCGTTCATCATGGGTGGGCCACACATATAATACTCACAGTCTTCCGGCGCCGGGTGATCCTTGAGATAGTTCTGATAAACCACATTGTGGATGAACCCGGTCATGCCGCTCCAGTTATCCTCAGGTTGCGGGTCGGACAACGCTGTGTGCCAGACAAAATTGTCATTCTCTTTGGCCAACATGTCGTAATCTTCCACATAGAACATTTCCTTCAGGCTGCGTGCGCCGTACCAGAAAGAAATCTTGCGCTTGGAATCGAGTCTGCGCAGTTGATCAAAAATATGTGAGCGCATTGGTGCCATACCAGCACCACCGCCAATGAATACCATTTCAGACTCGGTTTCCTTGGCAAAAAACTCACCAAATGGACCGAATACTTTGATCTTGTCGCCGGGTTTCAGATTGAACACATACGAGGACATGATTCCCGGCGGATGGTTCGTACCCGGCGGTGGCGAGGCAATGCGTATATTGAACTTGATAATGCCCTTCTCTTCAGGGTAGTTAGCCATCGAGTAAGCGCGAATTGTCGTCTGATTGACTTTGGAAACATATTTGAACATGCCAAATTTTTCCCAATCGCCGCGATACTTTTCGCCTATATCAAAATTTTTATATTCGACTTCGTGTGGAGGAACTTCCAACTGCACGTATCCGCCAGCACGGAAATCCACACTGTCGCCATCAGGGATCTCCAATACCAGTTCCTTGATGAATGTTGCTACGTTCTCATTCGAAACAACGGTGCACTCCCATTGTTTGACACCGAAGAACTCCGGTTCAACTTCAATCTTCATATCCTGCTTTACAGCGACCTGGCAGGAAAGACGCCAATGGGCTTTCGCCTGACCCATGGTGAAATGACCTTTCTCGGTTGGCAGCATCGAACCGCCGCCATCCAGTACCTGACATTTACACTGCGCGCAAGTGCCACCTCCCCCACATGCCGATGAGAGATAAATGCCGGCGTCAGCCAGAGTGTTCAACAATTTACCACCGGCAGGAACGGTGATGGATTTTTCCGGATCGCCATTAATTTCGATGTGCACATCGCCAGTGCTTACCAGCCTGGCCCGCGCAACCAGAATGAGTACAACCAGCGCCATCACCACAACGGTGAACATGAGCACGCCGCCTACAATCGTTGTTATATCCATTAGATCAGAAACCCGTTACTTATAAGGACAAACCGCTGAAAGACATGAATCCGAGAGACATCAGACCCACAGTGATAAACGTAATACCCAGACCTCTCAATCCCTCGGGCACATCACTGTACTTGAGCTTTTCCCTGATACCGGCCAGAGCAGCAATTGCCAGCGCCCAGCCAAATCCAGCACCAATTCCGTATACCACGCTTTCCTGAAAAGTATAGCTGCGCTCCACCATGAACAATGAGGCACCCATGATGGCGCAGTTGACGGTTATCAGAGGCAGGAACACGCCCAGGGCGTTGTAAAGTGCAGGCACAAATTTATCCAGCACCATTTCCAGAATCTGTACGATAGCCGCAATAACGCCGATATAGCAGAGAAAGCCCAGGAAGCTCAGATCCAGATCCGGCAGCCCCGCCCAGGCGAGAGCTCCGTCGCGAAGCAGGTACTGAAAAATCAGATTATTCACTGGCACAGTGATCACTTGGACCACGATTACCGCGATACCCAGACCAATAGCAGTATCAACTTTCTTGGAGATCGCCAGAAAGGTGCACATCCCCAGGAACAGTTGCAGCGCCATGTTCTCAACGAACACCGCACGCACAAACAAACTCAGCATAGCTTCCATCAGTGAGCCACCTCTTCTATGGTATGCGGTGCCATCTTGAATTCGTTGTGCTCAACCTGTTCAGTCTGCTTGTTACGCAACACCCAGATGAAGAAACCGATAATGAAGAATGCACTTGGCGCTAGAAGCATAAGACCGTTTGCCTGATACCAACCACCGTTCTCAACTTTTTGCAGAATCTCTATTCCAAGCAGGCTACCGCTTCCAAAAAGTTCACGCGTTGCACCTACAACCACTAACACAATGCTGTATCCCAGTCCGTTGCCAATACCATCAAGCAAACTGGGCAGAGGTGGGTTTTTCATCGCAAACGCTTCGGCACGACCCATCACGATGCAATTGGTGATGATCAAACCGACAAACACACTTAACTGTTTGCTTATCTCGTAGGCAAATGCCTGCAGAAACTGATCCACGACGATAACCAGCGATGCAATGATCGTCATCTGAATAATGATGCGAATGCTGCTGGGCATGTAATTGCGAATCAATGATATGAACAGGTTGGAGAAAGCTGTCACCACTGTCAATGCAACGCACATGACCAGCGTTACCTGCAGACTGGTTGTCACCGCCAACGCTGAACAGACACCCAGAATTTGCAGCGCAATGGGGTTATTCACAAAAATCGGTTTTAGCAAAATAGTTTTTGCGGATTCTGACATTTTTACCTCTTCAACCTCTGGTTATATTGGCAAGCAGTGGGCCAAATCCGTCGTCACCCAGCCAGAATTCAAGCAATCTAGCCACACCTGTACTGGTCAACGTTGCCCCTGACAGACCGTCGATCTCGTGATCTCCATCGCCCACCCCTTTGACTACGCTCAACGCAACCTCTCCATCCTCATCATAAACACTCTTGCCCGGCCAAAGCGCCCGCCAGCGAGGATTATTCACTTCGCCACCGAGACCAGGTGTTTCTTTATGATCATAAAAGCCAATGCCAATAACCGTATTACCATCACCTTCAAGCGCCAGGTATGCGTGCATGATGCCCCACAACCCATAGCCGCTTACCGGCAACACAATAGTCTCCAGATTGCCATCGCTGCCTTCGATGACATAGGCAGTGGCATATTTAACACGGCGTTGAATGGAAGCGATATCTTCCGGTTTGCTCAGTGAGTCTGATAGCGCCGGATCATTGGCTACCGTGCGTTGATCATAAGTTGCAGGGTCCAGACCTAAATCACTTAATTGCTCTGCAGTCAAAAACGCACCGGCATCCAGATCGACAATGCGAGGCGTGAACTCCGCAAACAGACGCGGTACGTCCTGATTGGTATTGATCGCGGGATCGAAGATACCTGCAGCGATCAGTACATTCTTGTTGCGATCCAATTCTTTGTTCGTTGTCTGCATCGGTTTGAGCAGCACGGCGGCACTCGAAATAACAATGGAACAGACGACACAAAGACACAGGGCAATCAGAACTGTTCTCTTTACTGAATCTTTAGATGACATTGCGAGCGTTCCTCCGCTTGACATTTGCCTTGACGACAAAACTGTCAATCAATGGGGCGAACAGGTTTGCAAACAAAATAGCCAACATGGTGCCTTCCGGATAGGCAGGGTTGAGCACACGGATCATCACAACCATCACACCGATCAATGCGCCGAATATCCATTTACCGGTATTGGTCATTGATGCTGACACAGGATCAGTCGCCATGAATACCATGCCGAATGCAAAGCCACCCAATACCAGATGCCAATACCAAGGTGTTGCAAAGAAAGGATTGGTATCTGATCCGATGAGGTTAAGCATGGTGGAGAATGCAACCATGCCAAGGAATACACCACTCATGATTCGCCAGGAGGCAATACGTGTCAGTAACAGAACAGCGCCGCCAATGAAGATTGCCAGCGTTGATGTTTCACCTATGGAACCCTGCATGTTGCCAAGGAATGCATCCATCCAAGTCAGTTGTTCGCCCGTAGCTGCCATCACTGCTGGCAAACCATTGGCGGCAATCTGGCTGAGTGCTGTTGCACCACTGAATCCATCTACCGCGGTCCAGACACTGTCACCTGACATGTTCGGCGCATAAGCAAAGAACAGAAACGCTCGTCCCGTCAGCGCCGGGTTAAGGAAGTTCTTGCCTGTGCCACCAAACACCTCTTTACCAACAACAATACCAAAGCTGATTCCAAGCGCGGCCTGCCACAGAGGAATATCCGGCGGAACGATCAACGTAAACAATATAGAGGTGACGAAGAAACCTTCATTGATCTCATGCTTGCGCTTGATGGCGAACAGCACTTCCCAGAATCCACCGACTATGAAAACGACAGCGTAAATAGGAATGTAGTACATGGCGCCATGCCAGAACGATTGCCAGACACTGGCTGGATCATAGCCGCCCAGCACTTCGATCATCGCACCGCGCAAACCGGGTACGCTTTCCATGCCCATATTGAACATGGCCATGTTCGCCTGATAGCCAATGTTATACATACCGTAGAACATGGCAGGAAACGCACACAACCAGACGGTAATCATAATGCGTTTAAGATCAACACCATCACGCACGTGCGTGCCCGAAACGGTCACTCGGCTGGGACTATAGAAAATAGTGTCCACTGCTTCAAACAGAGGATACATTTTATGAAATCTGCCGCCTTTCACAAAATGCGGCTCTATGTCATCAAGTATTTTGCGCAAACCCATAGCGTATAAACCTACTTAGATTCTTTTTCTATGCGGGACAGGTTGTCACGCAAAATAGGACCGTACTCATATTTACCCGGACACACATAGGTACATAGCGCCAGGTCTTCTTCATCCAGTTCCAGTGCGCCAAGCGTCTGGGAAACTTCTATATCACCCACGATCAGGGATCGCAGCAACTGTGTCGGCAATATATCCAGTGGCATTATCTTTTCGTAGCTGCCTACTGGCACCATCGCCCTGCTGCTGCCCTGCATACTGGTGTTAAACGCCAGCTTGCGTCCTTTGAAGAGGCTGGAGATGTAAATACCCAGCGCAGAATGGCGTTGCGTACCTGGCGAGAGATAACCAAACAGAATACGCTCGCGCCCTTCCAGCAGACTACTCACCTGCAAGTGGTAGCGACCCAGAAAATCTTCGGGTCCGGTAGCTGTGCGACCGGCAAGCACCGAGCCGGAAATGACGCGGTTCTCGCCATCCAGCAACTCGCCTGCTACCAGATCGGACAAATTTGCGCCAATACGAGTTCTGACCAGTCGCGGCTGCCTGACCTGTGGGCCGGACAATGCGACTACTCTTTCAACGTTCAGTTTGCCCGTACTGAAAAGACGTCCAACTGCCATCACGTCCTGATAGTTGATGGACCATACCCATTTTGTCAGCGTAACGGGATCCAGATAGTGAATATGAGTTCCTGTCAAACCAGCCGGGTGTGGCCCAGCAAAGCTTTCTACCTGCACATTACTCGCCAGCCCTTGGGTTTCCAGTCCGGCAAAGCTGCCGGCAGCGCGACAAAGAAATACGCGACCTTCTGTCAGGCGGGAAAGAATATTAATGCCATTGATAAAATCAGAGGGCGATTCGCTGGCAACAACTTCAGGGTTCGCCGCCAAAGGGTTGCTATCCATGGCATTGATAAACAACGAGTGCGGCACAGTAGCCGGGTCGGGTACTTTACTGAATGGCCGGGTTCGCAAAGCAGTCCAGAGACCGGAATCGAGCAGATTTTCAACCACCTGCTCACGCGTCAGTGTCGCCAGCTGTTTGTCGTCATAGGCCTTGAAACTGAGTTGATCGTTATCGCTGCCATCCAGTTCAATGATCAACGATTGAAAAACGCGTTGAGCACCGCGATTGACAGCGGTTACCGTGCCAGCGCCCGGAGCGGTAAAACTAACTGCAGGGTTTTTCTTGTCGGTGAAAAGCACCTGACCCAGCTTGACCTTGTCGCCTTCCGCCACTTCCATGGTCGGCTTCATGCCGGGATAGTCGCTACCCACTATAGCCACGGATCGAACTGACCGGGAGTCGTCAATCTGTTGCTCAGGGGCGCCAATAATAGGTAAATCCAATCCACGCTTAATTTTGATCATTCAGCAAGCCTGATATTTCCGGATAGTCTTGAAACATTTTTTAACGAGAATTTGTGATATTTCCAGCACAAACAATAACGTGCTACTCCAGGCGCACGGCGCTGGAGACAAATCACTGGAATAGATTGTGACTTTGGCAGTTGTTGAAACAGGGCTGTAAAAACGCGGCCAATTATAGAGATAACTGACCGAATTTGCTACCGTTTTTTGTCACCCTGGTGTTACCGTTCTGCACCTTTATGGTTCAAGCCAGCGACCTTCAACCTTCTTGCGGGTATTGCCGATAATTGATGCCAGCCATTTTGTAAACCATTCGCACAGCCTGATTGCAGTAGCCGAACTCATTGTCATACCACAAATAAAGGATACAGCGTTTTCCTTCAACGATAGTGGCTGTCGAGTCTACGATAGCTGCTTCGCGGGAACCCACGAAATCGCTGGAGACAGCATCAGGGTCTTGTGTGTAGCTGATCTGGTTCTGCAGGTTGGAATGCAGTGCGATCAGACGCAGAAACTCGTTGATCTCCTCCTTGCTGCTGGGGGTATTCAAATTAAGCATCAGGATTGCCATGGAAACGTTAGGGATAGGCACTCGAACAGCATTGCCTGTCAATTTTCCAGCCAATTCAGGTACCGCCTTGACTACTGCTTTGGCGGCTCCTGTCTCTGTCAACACCATGTTGAGAGCAGCGCTGCGGCCCCGTCGATTCCCGGTATGGTAATTGTCTATCAAATTCTGATCGTTGGTGTAAGCGTGCACAGTTTCAACATGTCCGCTCTCAATGCCAAACTTGTCATTGAGTATCTTCAGCACCGGCGCTATGGCATTCGTGGTGCAGGATGCGGCAGTGATAATCTTGTCCTCGGGCAATATCTGGTCATCGTTGATGCCATACACAATATTCTTTAAATTACCTTTGCCCGGTGCGGTCAGCATAACTTTGCTGGCACCCTTACAGGCGAGGTGTTTGGACAAGCCCGCTTCGTCGCGCCAGGACCCGGTATTATCAATAATCAACGCATCGTTGATGCCATAGGCTGTGTAGTCGATTTCATCCGGGCTGTTGGCATAGATCACACGGATCACGTTACCGTTAGCGATAAGGCAATTATTCTCTTCATCTATGCGCACGGTACCCTGGAAAGCCCCGTGTACGGAGTCTGACGTAAACAGGCTGGCACGCTTAAGCAAATCCCCTTCCTTGCCTGGTCGCACGACGATGGCGCGCAGGCGCATGATCTCGCCGGTACTGGTACGTTCAACCAGCAAGCGGGCAATCAGGCGACCAATACGGCCAAAACCATACAACACAATGTCCTGACACTTTTGATTGGGTTTAGTTTTAATGCCAATCAAATGCTTGAGTTCCTGTTTGACGAACTCCTCTACTGAGGGCGCTGCTCCCGTCTCTTCCTGCACTTCCATAAAACGAACTGTCAGCTTGCCAAGATCGATGTGCACATGTGCCAGATCCAGCTTCGCTAATGCCATCAGAACCGGATGGCTTTCGAACTCTGACATCTCATTGCGCCCAACCTGCCGCACGAAACGGTGCGACTTCATGATGTTGGTCACTGAGCGGTTATGCAGTGCACGACCATAAACGAAAATATGCACGTTCCTTTCGCTGTAGAGCCTGCCAACCACAGGGATCATGTCCTGCGCGAGGGCTTCGCGTTGCTTCCAATCGCCAAAATAATCGTCAGGGCTGGGTCGTGTCACAATTGATACCTTTATGAAACGGTTAGAGAACGTACTAATGCCTGGAGTACGAGCACGGGCGGAGCGGTTACAGCTAGTTCGCTAGAATTGTGGCTGCTGAAACGGGCAATATTATCTGCGTATTGGGTTGTCTGTGCAACAAAAACGGACCCTGTATTGCGCCCGCAATCCTACTCACGCCGCCACGCTGTGAACCCGTCAGCAGCAGTTCTGACAAATCCGGTCCGGATATGCCACAATAGCCAGCCTGATTCAAACCGCCAACTTCATCACCTGAATAGCAGCCTGCGCAGTAGCCACGACAAGATGTCCACTTTTGATATATTTGCTCCGCCTTTACCACAAATCGCCGGCAAGATTGAGCGTTGGCGTGGTCTGCAGGGAAGCGCTCTAAGCCTGGCTATTGCCAACGCTGCCGCTAAATCGCAGAACCCGTTGTTAATTGTCGCGGCCAGCACTGAGGAAGCGGAGCAATTACGTCGAGAGTTGCTATTTTTCTGCAGTGGCATCCCGGTGTTTCTTTTCCCGGACTGGGAGACATTGCCCTACGATAATTTCTCTGCCCATCAGGACATCATCTCCGACCGACTGCGCACACTTTATCATCTGCCAACACTGAAAAGCGGTGTGCTGATTGTTTCCATCAACGGCCTGATGCATCGGCTCACCCCCAGGCAGTATGTACTGTCGAACAGTTTGATGCTGGAACTGGGCACTCGCTTCGATACTGAAACCATGCGCCGCAATTTACTGGAAGCAGGATACCAGTGTGTGGATTCCGTGTATGAACACGGTGAGTTTGCTGTCCGTGGTTCCATCATGGATATTTTCCCGATGGGCAGCAGCAAACCATACCGGATTGATCTGTTCGACGATGAGATCGAAAGTCTGCGCGAATTTGAACCCGAGACGCAGCGCTCGCTTGGCAAAGTGAAGTCTGTACGACTGCTGCCGGGTAAAGAACATCCTCTGAATCAGGCGGGTATCGATCACTTCAGAGATGCATTTCGCAATAGTTTCGAAGTGGACTTACGCCAGTGCAGCCTGTATCAGGATATCAGCAGCGGCTTGAACTCACCGGGTGTCGAATACTACCTGCCCCTGTTCTTCGACAGCCTGGATACACTCTTCGATTATTTGCCTGCTGATACGCTGGTCATTCGCACCAGCGAACTGGACGCAGCTGCTCAGAGATTCTGGATTGATATATACCAGCGCTACGAAGACCGTCGTCACGATCGGCAACGCCCCGTGCTCGAGCCAGCGAAACTGTTCATCAATCCTGAGCATATATTTACCGCCTTAAAAAACTACCCCACTGTTGTCATTACCCGGGCAGCAGAAGACACACCTGTTTTGAATCTCGCAATTACAGCTTCAGCGCAAAACCCGCTCAGCGCTTTGACCGATTTTATAAGTAATAAAAAGAGTAAAAAAGGACGCATCCTGTTTTGTGCGGAGTCTGCGGGTCGTCGCGAAACGTTGCTGGAATTATTGAAACCTGCTGGCGTACAACCATTCACGGTAGAAAACTGGCAGGAGTTCCTGCAATCCTCACAGCAGTTCTGCATCACCGTTGCGCCGCTAGATCATGGACTCGTGCAGGACAAACCGGGCATTACCGTGATCACGGAGACGCAACTGTTTGGTCAACGCGTCGCTCAGCGCAGGCGCCGCCGCAGAGTACAGGACAACACAGATTTTATTGTCAAAAGTTTGACCGAACTGCATCCCGGTGCCGCAGTTGTGCATGTCGAGCACGGTGTGGGGCGCTATCGCGGCTTGCAGACTCTGAATATCGATGATCAGGATGCCGAGTTTCTCACATTGGAGTATGCCAACCAGGCAAAGCTCTACGTGCCTGTATCATCTTTGCATTTAATCAGTCGCTACGGTGGCACTGATCCCGACATGGCACCGTTGAATCAGCTTGGTAATGATCAATGGCAAAAAGCCAAGCGCAAGGCAGCAGAAAAAATACGCGATGTTGCTGTCGAACTGCTGGATATCTATGCGCGCCGCGAAGCCCGCAAAGGTTTTAACTACAACAGCAGGGAGATTGATTACGAGACTTTCGCCGCTGGCTTTGCCTTCGAAGAAACACCTGACCAGCAGGATGCGATAGCCGCTGTTGTCGCTGATATGAGTTCCGAGCGCGCGATGGACAGGCTGGTGTGTGGTGATGTGGGTTTTGGCAAAACTGAAGTTGCGATGCGTGCGGCGTTCATTGCGGTGCAAAACAATAAACAGGTAGCCATTCTGGTGCCCACTACCCTGCTCGCTCAACAACATTATGAAAGCTTTCGCGATCGCTTTGCCAATTGGCCAGTGGTGATCGATCTGGTGTCGCGTTTCAGAACCGGCAAACAACAGGATGACACGCTGCAACGAATCGAATCCGGCAAGGTGGATATTGTAGTTGGTACTCATAAGTTGCTGCAGAACACCATCAAGTATAAAGACCTTGGTCTTCTGATTATTGATGAAGAACATCGCTTTGGCGTGCAACAAAAAGAAAAACTGAAAGCCTTGCGTGCAGACGTGGATATTCTGACACTGACAGCAACGCCCATTCCCCGCACATTAAATCTTGCCATGTCCGGTGTGCGAGACCTGTCACTTATTGTGACTCCGCCAGCGAAACGCCTTTCCGTCAAGACATTTATCCGGGAGTCTCAGGACAGCCTGATCAAGGAAGCTGTACTACGGGAATTGCTGCGTGGCGGTCAGGTTTTCTATTTACACAATGAAGTGAAAACCATCGAACAGACTGCCAGTCATTTGCGTGAGCTCATTCCCGAGGCCAGAGTTTGTGTTGCACATGGTCAATTGCCCGAGCGCGATCTTGAACAAATAATGGCCGACTTCTATCACAAGCGTTACAACATTCTGGTTTGCTCAACGATCATCGAAACCGGTATCGATGTGCCCAGCGCCAATACGATAATCATTGACCGGGCAGACAAACTTGGCTTGGCGCAATTGCATCAACTGCGCGGTCGCGTGGGGCGCTCGCACCACCAGGCCTATGCCTACATGCTGACACCAAATCAAAAAAGCATGAGTAATGACGCGGTCAAACGTATTGAAGCAATCAGCGCTGCCAGCAATCTGGGTGCAGGATTTACCCTGGCCAGTCACGACCTGGAAATCCGTGGCGCTGGCGAGATATTAGGCGAGGAGCAGACCGGACATTTGCAGAAGATCGGGTTCACTCTATATACCGAGATGCTGGAAGAGGCCGTTAGCGCCATCCGCGAGGGTCGCACGCCGAATGTGGATCTTACTACCCAGTCTGGGGGTGAAATTAACCTGCGCATTCCTGCATTGATACCGGAAGCCTATTTGCCCGATATTCACAATCGTCTGATTATGTACAAACGTATTGCCAGCGCTAAAAACGACGATGAGTTGACCGAATTGCAGGTAGAGATGATAGATCGCTTTGGTTTGCTACCGAACCAAACTAAATTATTGTTCAGGGTAACCTCTCTGAAATTACGGGCGCAGATGCTGGGGATCAGCAAAATAGATGCGAATCCGGAGAACGGTAAGATTTCCTTTGCCCAGGACACTTTGGTAGATCCGATGTCTGTCGTACTGCTGGTGCAGCAACAGTCACATATCTACAAACTGGCTGGTCCGACACAACTACAGTTTAAGCACGGTTGCGGAGAACCTGACCAGCGCATCGACTTCATTAACAAGATGCTGGATCAGCTTAAAATGGTAAAGAAATCTGCCGCCTGATGAGATTTTGCAGTAAACTCAATGACGTAAAGAATTAAAACAGAACCTTCGATATGAAATTACATTACCTGTTTACGCGTGTAGTAGTAGCAACGACACTAAATGGCTTGCTAAGAGTTGCAATGGCGAGAACTGCCGTATTTGCTCTCGCAAGCTTCGCTCTGGTGCCAACAACTCTGGCGCAGGAAGCTGCGCGTTGGTTTCAGGTGGAAATAAGCATCTTCAGTTATACGAATTTCGACACTGATGCCGAACGCTGGGAAGCGATTCGGCAAGCGCCTACGCTGCTGCCTTCTGCGCGCCAACTTATCAGAATGAGTGATGAACTGGCTCTTTCGAGTTGGTCTGCTGAAGAAGCAACTGGTGGCCCATTGACTGTTCAGGCGCAAAACTTCCAGACACAGAATGATCTGCCACTAGCAGCACCAGTACAACCCGGCCCAGCCCCCTTTCGTGCAGAAAACAGCTTTCGCTTACCTGATATCGCACGAGATGCGTTTGTAGTGCTGCCAAACTCGGAACATGACTTTCTGGATACCAACCGAACGCTGGAACGCTCACCTTCGCACCGCTTACTTTTTCATGCGGCCTGGCGGCAACCGGTAAGGCAATCCGCGCGCAGCACCGCCATTATGGTTTCCGGCGGCAACAACGACGGTGCTAATCATGAGATGGAAGGCAGTGTGCGTTTTCGCTTCAATCCGAATGAAGATCGCGTTGTCATTGATGCCAGAATCTGGATTGAAGACCCCGCCGCTGATGCGACAGTTGAATACCCTTTCATTCAATTAATACAAAGCCGCGATATGCGCAGCAATGAATTCCATTATCTGGATCATCCGTCACTCGGTATTGTCGTGCAGGTCAAACCTTATACAGTTCCGCCATTGGAAACCGCGTCTGGACTAAATGACGCTACCACAGTTACCACTCCGCCGACGCAATAATTCGCTATTGATTCAACGCCAGTCCCTGACAGCCTGCTGCAAAATACTTTTAATAGTCCCCATGCCGCCGTCCAACACTTTGTTTATTGCAGCCATGGTAATCAACTCGTCACTGATACCCGCAGCCCAGTTTACTGACAGGGCAATACAGGCATACGGAATCTCAAGTTCGCGCGCCAAAGCTGCCTCGGGCATTCCTGTCATACCAACCATGTCGCAGCCGTCACTGCGCAGGCGTCGAATCTCCGCACTGGTCTCCAGACGCGGTCCCTGAGTGCAACCATACACACCACGAGACAACACAGCCGTTTGTTTCTTTCTGGCACTATCCAGCAAGAGCTGGCGCAGATTTTCATCATAAGGATTTGTGAAATCAACATGCGTCACCGCTGCCGACGTGTCTGTATAGAAAGTGTGTTCACGGCCCCATGTGTAGTCGATGATCTGATCTGGTATGACGATGACACCTGGTCCCATCGCAGCATCCAGACCACCGACAGCATTTACAGCAATAATCGACTGTACCCCTGACAGCTGCAGAGCCTTGATATTAGCCCGATAGTTAATGTGGTGAGGTGGTACGGTATGTCCCTTGCCATGGCGTGGCAAAAAACACACATCGCGCCCGTTTATTTGCCCACGGCTGACTGTGACAGATTCCGCGCTATAGCAGGTGGCGACTTTTTCATCGCTTAACAGCTGAAAAGTCCCCAACTCGTTCAAACCACTGCCGCCAATAATTGCTAACATGCTTTTCCTGCCATTAGTTCTACCCGGATTGTGCGCGATTATAGCAACAAACAGGCCTCCACAGGTTGCCAGAAGTTAACTAATCGGGCTTAATTCTCCTGGTAAACCGTATGCAGGTCATCTTTTAGCTTCTGCAAGCGAAGCAGCAACGTTAACGGACAAGCAGATAGCGGCAAGAAAGCACGCAATATGATAGGCTTATTCGAATTTTAAGCAGTGCAAAAATGTTATGGCATGCCAATAACACTTGCCATTCTAAGGAAACACTTTGTGACTCAAACTGCAAATTCATTGAAAAATTTTGCCATAAAACTTGGTAATATTTTCTGGCAGAAGCCGCTTCTTCCGAAACGTATCATGCGTCCAGTTTACAAACGCCTTGTGCGTATGAACAAGACGGCGGACTATCCATTCAAAAAAGATTTCTATGGCATAGAGTATCTCGGGAATCTGAACAACAATATCGATTACAACATCTATTTTTACGGTGCATTCGAGAAACCATTGCTGCATTTTCTCAGCGACACGATGCGCTCAGTTGCTGTGGATAATGCCGGAGTATTCATAGATGTCGGGGCCAATGTGGGACAACACTCCCTGTATATGTCACGCTTTGCTGCGCAGGTGCATTCATTTGAACCTTATGCACTAGTTCGCGAACGACTTTTACTGCAGATATCTCATAACAAGATAGAGAATATCGCGGTACATGCTGTTGGGCTGAGCAACGAAAATACACGCCAACCATTTTTCGCACCAACAGGAAATAACGTTGGTATTGGTTCATTTGATGCAAGTACAGTAGAAAAAGGCAACAAAGCGATTGGCGAACTTGAACTGGTGCGTGGCGATGATTTTCTGAAAAATTTGAATCTGAAAAAAATCGATCTCATCAAGATTGATGTGGAAGGTTTCGAGCGCCTTGCGTTGGAGGGACTGCACAAAATTCTGCAACAACAGCGTCCGATACTGGTTTGTGAAATTACTTACGGGAAAACTTTGTCTCTGCGTTCACGCGACGAACTTTTGCAGCTACTGCCGCAGGACTATCAGTTGTTTACGTTCGATAAACGTAAGGCAGATGGCAGCAAAGCAAGACGCAGAGACGCCAAAGCTCGATTGTCAGGCGAGTATCGCGTTATCAGTTTTGGAGAGATGTTGGCGAGTGGCCAGGACGACGTGATTGCGTGCCCTGCTGAAAAAGTGTCTGATTTACCCCGTCTACGCTAAAGCTACGACGTGGCAGGCGACAAGGCAGAGTTTTGCTTTCAATAAATCAATGAAGGGGGCTTGCCACGACGAAGCTGTATTTTGCTTCAGCAAAATCAGCGAAGGGGGAGAAACTTCGAACCAGTCCGTCTTCGTTCCTGCGGAACTTCGACGTGACTTCGTGCTTCGACTCGTCGGCGCCTCCGGCTTGCCAAGTCGAAGCACGAAGTGCGAAGACTGGTGCGCCCGACAGGAATCGAACCTGTAACCCCCGGCTTAGAAGGCCGGTGCTCTATCCGATTGAGCTACGGGCACATGAGCAGATTACACAGCCAGTGCGCGATTGGGGTGACCGATGGGGCTCGAACCCACGACAACCGGAGTCACAGTCCGGGGCTCTACCAACTGAGCTACGATCACCAGTGAACAAATGTACATGAATTGGTCGGGGTAGAGAGATTTGAACTCCCGACATCCTGCACCCAAAGCAGGCGCGCTACCAGGCTGCGCTATACCCCGAAACAGTACATCATTATCGCGAGGCGGCATAATACTCAGGGGGGCTGGTGCAGTCAATCACTGTTTACGTTCCAGAGGCATTTAGCCAGCTATCAACGCTCTATACGCCAGACACTGCCGTCCGCGCCATCCTCTACCACTACTTTCAACGCAGTGAGTTTGCCCCGGATTTCATCCGCCAGTGTCCAGTTTTTGTCTGCGCGAGCCTGCAGCCTTTGTGCAATCAGTGCATCTATCGCCGCTGCATCCACTCCCGATTCGCCTGTGTGTTGCAGGAAAATCTCGGCTGATGACTGCAGTATTCCCAGAACACCACCAAGCCGCACCAGTAAGCGTGCAAGATCCGCAGCGGCGGTCACGTCTGTCTCCTTGCAGCGATTTATCTCCCGCACCAGATCAAACAGACCCCCCAGAGCCACGGCCGTATTAAAATCATCGTCCATAGCCGCGCAAAACGCTTTTTCGAAACGGCTGTTTACGATATCTCTGGCTTTTGCAATATCCAGACCCCGTAAACTCGTATAGAAACGACCCAGCGCTGCTTCTGCATTTTGCAGGCTTTCCTCGGAATAATTGATCGGGCTGCGATACTGACTCGCCACCAACAGATACCGGATAATCTCGGGGCGGTATTTCTTCAATACATCTCGGACAGTAAAAAAATTGTTCAGCGACTTGGACATTTTTTCATTGTCCACACGCACAGCTCCGTTATGCATCCAATAACGTGCAAACGATTTTCCCGTCGCTGCTTCCGATTGCGCAATTTCGTTTTCATGATGCGGAAACATCAAGTCTGAACCGCCACCATGAATGTCGAAGGTATCGCCCAGGCAGCAAGTGGACATGGCTGAACACTCTATATGCCAACCGGGACGACCATAGCCCCATGGCGAATCCCAACCTACTTCACCATCAGCCGCTGCTTTCCAGAGCGCGAAGTCGCGTGGATCACGCTTTAGCTCTCCTACTTCGATACGCGCACCTGCCAGCAATTCCTCGGGGTTCTTGTTGGATAGTTTTCCATAACCCGGGAACTGGTTTACCGCATAATAAACATCGCCGTTGCTGGCCCGATAGGCATGATCTGTACTGATCAACTTCTTGATCATTACAATTATCTGTTCGATATGCGCTGTTGCACGAGGTTCATTATCAGGGCGCAGCACAAACAGGGTTTCCTCATCTTCCCGAATTGATGTGATGAAACGTTCGGTGAGGTCTGTAAAAACTTCCCCGTTCTCCTTCGCCCGAACGAGAATCTTGTCATCGATATCGGTGATATTCCGCACGTAAGTGACGTCGAAACCACGGTGACGCAAATAACGAACGACTATATCGAACGCGACAAACATGCGCGCATGGCCAATATGACAATGATCGTAAGTTGTCAGACCACACACATACATTTTCACTTTGCCGGGTTCAAGCGGAACAAAAGGTTCTTTCTTGCGACTCAGGGTGTTGTAAATTTGTAACACAGGCTCACTCAACTGGAAATTTTTTCCCACGAATCTCGCAGGGTAACAGTACGATTGAAGATTAACTTTGACCGGGTGGAATCATAGCGGTCCACACAAAAATAACCTTCCCTTTCAAACTGGAAGCGCTCTTCAGGTGCGGCATTTTGCAATGAGGGTTCCGCCAGTGCATTAGGCAACACCACTAATGATTGTGGGTTAAGATTGCTTTTGTAATCGCCGGTATTTTTATCATCGGGATTTTCTTTATTGAACAATCTGTCATAAATCCGCACCTCAACAGGCAGTGCTGTGCTGGCAGGAACCCAGTGTATAACACCCTGCACCTTTCGGCCTTCCGGGTTTTTACCGAGGGTATCTGTATCATAGCTGCAATGCAACTCAGTAACCTGTCCTTCAGCGTTCTTAATCATGTCATCGCAACGGATCACATATGCACCGCGCAAGCGTACTTCCCCTCCCAATGCCAGGCGTTTGTATTTTGGCGGTGCAATTTCAGCGAAGTCTTCCTGATCAATATATAACTCACGCGCAAACGGAATTTCGCGCATCCCCATGTCTTCCTTTGGATGACGCGGTAACTGTAATCGTTCGGTCCGGGTTTCTGGATAATTAGTGATGATCACTTTCAAAGGACGCAGGACACACATTGCACGCGGTGCGCTGCTATCCAGATCTTCGCGGATGGCATGTTCCAGCATGCCGACATCGACAACGCTTTCGCTGCGACTCATACCTACCCGCTCACAGAAATTGCGAATAGAGGCAGGCGTGTAGCCGCGACGCCGCAAACCAGAAAGCGTTGGCATTCGTGGATCATCCCAGCCGTCGACCAACTCAAGCGTGACCAACTCCTTAAGCTTGCGCTTGCTCATGACCGTGTAATTGATATTCAGACGCGCAAATTCAATCTGCCGTGGCAACACATAAGTATCGCTGCCGTCGGAATTACCCAATTGCTTGCTGGCCTGCTGCAGACTGTCCTTATCCAGAGTGTTCAGGATCCAATCGTATAATGGCCGGTGATCTTCGAACTCCAGGGTACACAATGAATGCGTGATACTCTCAATCGCGTCGGAAATACAGTGCGCGTAGTCGTACATGGGGTATACCGGCCAGGTAGCCCCCGTCTGGTGATGATGCACATGGCGAATACGATAGATTACCGGGTCTCTCATATTGATATTGGGCGAACTCATATCGATTTTTGCGCGTAAGCTGTACTGGCTGTCAGCAAACTCTCCGGCACGCATTCGCTTGAAGAGATCCAGATTATCATTTACTGAACGTTCTCTGTCCGGGCTGTCTTTGCCAGGACTGGTCAGAGTGCCGCGATATTCGCGCGCCTGCTCCGGCGATAAGCCGCAGACATAAGCTTTACCCTTATTGATCAACTGGATAGCACATTCATACAGCGTGTCAAAATAGGCGGATGAATAGCGCACATCGCCTTGCCAGTTGAATCCCAACCAATGGATATCCGCCTTGATGGCATCTATAAACTCCTGACTCTCCTTTTCCGGATTGGTATCGTCAAAACGCAGGTTGCAGGCGCCCTGATACATTTCGGCAATTCCGAAGTTCAGACAAATGGATTTGGCATGGCCGATATGGAGGAAGCCGTTTGGTTCCGGGGGAAAACGTGTCTGTACCCTTCCGGCGTGCTTGCCGGACTGCAGATCCTGCTCAATGATATGGCGGATAAAATTGGAGGGTGCGGTGCTGCCTGTACTTGCTGCGCTATTGCCCGTGCCACTGCTGTCTGAATTGCTGTTACTGCTGTTTGAAGAAGTCATGTCACTGATTCTGCTTTCTCGTAAGCTATAAAGGCTTTATTATAACCGCTCAACGAAATTCTCATAGGGGCGAATGGCGGTGAGAGCTGCTTTCTGAACAGGGTTGTAGATAATGATTGTGTTAAAAACGAATTATGGTGATATTACTGTCGAGCTTGATTTTACCAAGGCCCCGATTTCCTCAGCCAACTTCCTGCAGTATGCCAAAAGTGGATTTTATGATGGCACTATCTTTCATCGCGTCATAGACAATTTCATGGTACAAGGCGGTGGCTTTGCTTCGGGCATGCAACAAAAAGACAATGGCGACCCCATTGTGAATGAAGCCGACAACGGCCTGCAGAATACGATTGGCACACTTGCCATGGCCAGAACTACTGACCCACACTCGGCAACTTCACAGTTCTTTATCAATGTCAGCGACAATACCTTCCTCAATCACAAGAACAAAACCTCGCAGGGTTGGGGATATGCTGTCTTTGCAAAAGTCACTGATGGCATGGATATAGTCAATAAAATCAAGCAATGCAAAACCGGTTCAAAAAACGGTCATCAGGATGTCCCTGTGGATGAGGTGATCATCACCGGTACCGTCGTGAACTACCCGGATGCAGAGCAGGGCAAAAGCTGAATATGTCAGCAAAAGCCGGAAAAACGTTATTTATATCAGATCTGCACCTTGATCCTGATGCGCCGGCAATTACTGCAACCTTCCTGAACTTTCTGCGCGACAGCACCTCCGATTGCGCGGCATTGTATATTCTTGGTGATTTGTTCGAAGTATGGGTGGGTGACGATGATGAGAACCCGCTCAGCGATCAGATTGCACTGGCACTGCATGCCGTGAGCGATAGTGGTGTTGCAATATACCTGATGCATGGTAATCGCGATTTCCTGATCGGCAAGCAGTATGCGACTCGCTGCGGCGCCACTCTCATTGAAGATCCTGTCATTATAGATTGCCACGGCTACCATATCGCTCTGCTGCACGGCGACAGCTTGTGTACCCGCGATGTGGAATACATGAAGTTTCGCCAATTGGTTCGCTCTAACCGCTGGCAGCAAGAGTTCCTGGAAAAATCACTGGTGGAACGCTACATGATTGCCCAGCAGGCACGCCAGCAAAGCAAGGAGGCAAATAGTCACAAGGCCTCGGATATTATGGACGTAACACATCAGGAGGTTATCAATCTGCTGCACAAGCTGCAGGTCAACATCATGGTTCACGGCCATACGCACCGACCAGCGGTGCATACAATACGATTACAGGAACCTATTAATGATCAGCTGGAGGCCCAGCGCTTGGTGCTGGGAAGCTGGGATCATAAAGGCTGGGTGCTGGAGGTCAGTGGCAAGGGTCTGGATCTGCGCCACTTTCCGCTGCTGACAGCGACACAGTAAAGTTTCCCCTGCCCGGCCGTTCTTTTTCTCGATAAACGCTTTCATCCAGCATTTTCAAAAACTTTGGTCCATGGCCAGCGAAAAATATCTTTCCAAATGGGCATCGCTAAGTATCAGCAGTTCTTCGTCAGCCTGTTCTATCAGCTGTGCCAATGGCACAGCGCGATAGGACTCGCGGACTTCCACACCACAGGGTTGCAGATCGGTAATCGCACGATGATGCTTCTTCAGGAAGTTATGCAACCAGCAATACGGCGAACGTTGCTCGTCAAAGGGTATCGCTGCAGCGTTCAGAGCCGCTTGCAGGAGTTGTTGATCACGCACATGAAAACGTTCGCTGAATATCTGTGACAGCAGAATCTCCAATCGATCCAACACTGCCAGCTTCTCCTCATCCTGGTAGGTATTCCAATTGATCACCTCGAACGAGAAGCGCTTGCAACCCCGGCAAACAGCGTCACCCAGAGAGGTGGTTGAACAAATGCCAATACAGGGCGTCTTGATTTTGAAGCTTATCAATGGAATGCCTTCAAGTGGTTGAATCGATGTTCCGGGAGCCGCCATGCAACTGGAAACTCAGCGCAATTTACCATAAAATGAGCGCCCTGTTTCAGGGGCATCCATAAACTTTACCGGCATTTTCCAGGCTCCTGCTGCACAAGCAGTTTAGACAAGCAATTCGTTGATCTGTTCATAGAGCTAATTATTAAGCTTTTCATCAAATTTTCATGTAGACAGGGGAAACACAGTGTTAGAAGCTTACCGCAAACATATTGCTGAACGCGCAGAATTGGGCATCGTACCCAAACCATTAGACGCGGCCCAAACCGCGGAACTGGTAGATCTTCTGAAAAACCCTCCGACTGGAGAGGAAGCTTTTCTGTTGGATCTGATAGCCAATCGCGTCCCGGCAGGTGTTGACGAGGCAGCCTACGTTAAAGCCGGATTTCTGACAGCTGTTGCCACAGGCACGGCGAGTTCCCCCGTATTGGATAAAAAGCAAGCCGTACGCCTGCTTGGCACCATGCTGGGTGGCTACAATATCGTTACGCTGGTTAAATTACTGGATGATGCAGAGCTAGCTGCAGATGCAGCGAAAGAGCTTTCTCACACCTTATTGATGTTCGATGCTTTCCACGATGTGGAAGAGCGTGCGCGCAACGGCAATGCGCACGCACAGGCAGTGCTGGAGTCGTGGGCTGCCGCTGAATGGTTCACCAATAAGCCAGAGCTGCCTGAAAAGTTAACCATCACTGTATTCAAGGTGCCGGGCGAAACCAATACTGACGACCTGTCGCCTGCCCCTGATGCCTGGTCACGACCGGATATCCCATTGCATGCATTGGCAATGTACAAGATGCCACGCGATGGTGTGACCAATGCTTCCGCGCAGATAGCAGAGCTCAAGAAAAAGGGACACCCGGTCGCACTGGTTGGCGATGTTGTCGGCACAGGTTCTTCACGTAAATCCGCCACCAACTCCGTACTCTGGTATATCGGTGACGATGTTCCCCATATCCCCAACAAACGCGATGGCGGTGTCTGTATCGGCAGCAAGATTGCACCTATTTTCTTCAACACCATGGAAGATGCAGGCGCATTTCCAATTGAGTGTGATGTCGAGAAGATGAATACAGGTGATGTCATCGATATCTATCCTTATAAAGGCAAAATTCTTCGCAACGGTACTGACGAACTGGTTGCAGATTTCACACTGCGCACTGAAGTGTTGCTGGATGAAGTACGTGCCGGTGGTCGTATTCCGCTGATTATCGGTCGTGGTCTGACCGAGAAAGCCAGAACCTCATTAGGATTGCCAGCGTCTAAAGTGTTCCGCCTGCCATTTGATGTTGAAGCATCCAATAAAGGCTTTACGCTGGCGCAGAAAATGGTTGGCAAGGCTTGCGGCGTGATAGGCGTGCGTCCGGGCAGTTACTGTGAACCGAAGATGACAACCGTTGGTTCGCAGGACACTACCGGCCCGATGACGCGTGATGAATTGAAAGACCTGGCTTGTCTGGGCTTTTCTGCGGATCTGGTCATGCAGTCTTTCTGTCACACGGCTGCTTATCCGAAGCCGGTCGATATCGAGACTCAACACACACTGCCCGATTTTATTCAAACCCGAGGCGGAGTCGCACTGCGTCCCGGTGACGGCATTATCCACTCGTGGCTGAACCGTATGCTGTTGCCCGACACCGTCGGCACCGGCGGTGACTCTCACACACGCTTCCCTATTGGTATTTCATTCCCTGCCGGCTCAGGTCTGGTGGCATTCGCCGCTGCAACTGGTGTTATTCCCTTGGATATGCCCGAATCCGTTCTGGTGCGCTTCAAGGGCAAAATGCAGCCAGGCATCACGTTGCGCGATCTGGTTAACGCCATTCCTTATGCCGCTATTCAATCCGGTGATCTGACAGTTGAGAAGAAAGGCAAGAAGAACATTTTCTCTGGCCGCATTCTGGAAATAGAAGGCTTGCCGGATCTGAAAGTGGAACAGGCTTTCGAACTGTCCGATGCATCCGCTGAGCGTTCTGCGGGTGGTTGCACAATTCGCCTTAACAAAGAACCCATCATCGAATACTTCAAATCCAATATCACGCTGTTGCGCTGGATGATCAACGAAGGCTATGGTGATGCCCGCACGCTGGAGCGACGCGCTCGGGCGATGGAAGAATGGTTGCAGGATCCGCAATTGCTGGAGCCTGACGCTGATGCCGAGTACCACAAGATCATTGAGATCGATCTGAACGAAATCAAAGAGCCATTGCTGGCCTGTCCAAATGATCCCGATGATGTGCGTCCCTTGTCAGCGGTTCAGGGAACCAAGATCGACGAGGTATTTATTGGTTCATGCATGACGAATATCGGCCACTTCCGCGCTGCCAGTGAAGTGTTGAAGCAAATCAAAGGTGTTATACCGACGCGTCTGTGGATTTCACCGCCAACCAAGATGGATCAGCATCAACTGACTGAAGAAGGTATCTACAGCGTGTTTGGCGTTGCTGGCGCACGCACTGAAATGCCGGGCTGTTCATTGTGCATGGGCAACCAGGCGCGTGTAGCGCCGAACTCCACCGTCGTGTCGACATCCACACGCAACTTCCCCAACCGACTGGGCGATGGTGCCAATGTGTTCCTGGCCTCGTCAGAGATGGCCGCTGTAAGCGCAGTGCTGGGTAAAATTCCTACTATGGAAGAGTATCTTGTGTTCATGAAGAACGTGGACACGATGTCAGATAATATTTATCGTTATCTGAATTTCAATGAAATCAAGTCTTACATGGAAGCCGCAGAGATCGCCAAAAATATTCCTTTGGTCAACGTGCGCGAAGTTGCTTGAAACAAGAAGCTGCCTGAAGCAAAAAGTGATTGAATAGAACCCTGTCACACAGCAACCGCCGTGTGACAGAGTTTCACTGGGCAACCTCTCGCCAGTTTGTTCTACGACTATCAGAAGAGAAAAACCTACTTCAAACTTTTTATCACTACCTCATACACATCCTTCGAAAGTTTTTCCTCGGCTGCGATGCGCTCCAGTTGCGCCTTCATCAATGCCTGACGCGTACTGTCGTATTTTTTCCACCGAGTCAGCGGTGTCAACAATCTTGACGCAATCTGCGGATTAAGCCGGTTCAACTCCAGTATCTGATCTGCCAGAAATTCATAGGCAGCGCCAGAGACATCATGGAAATTTATAGCGTTTTGCGCACAAAATGCTCCAATCAGCGATCGCACTTTATTGGGATTGCGTATATCGAACGCCTCATGCTGCAACAATGCTTTAACTTTCTGCAATGTACCTGGCAACGAGCAAGTTGCCTGCGCAACGAACCATTGATCCACAACGAGTGCTTCATGACGCCATGTGCTCAGAAACTCTGCAAGCGCTTGTTCTTTGAGAGGCACTGCTGCTTCCGCTGCGCTGTTGACCAGTAATCGCAGAGCAGTGTTCACATCAGTCATATTCTCCGCGGCAGAAAATTGTTGTTGACAGGCCTGCAACCATTGTTGCTTGCCGCTGCGTACCAGAAACGCCAGACAGGTATTACGCAAAGCGCGTTGCGCAATCCCGGTCGCATCCGCTTTATACGCGCCTGCCGGTTTTATTGCTGCAAACAATGTGGCAAATTTCTGTTCATAAGTTGTGGCTAAAGAATCCAGCAAAAATTCTCGCACAACATGGATGCCCTCCACATCGATCTCTCCGGCCAGTTCACTCAGATACGCCTCCGATGGCAGGCTCAGTAATTGTGCCAGCATGGCCTTATCGAGATTATTATCTGAAGTTGCATCAGCGATTGCTGAGTCCAGCACCGTGCCAAAAGCGCTCTGCAAACCAGTATCCAACGCCAATGGTTTATCTGTCGCATAGTCCGGTAAAAGCGACTGGATAACGCGAACGGCCAGTTCCTGACCTGCATTCCAGCGATTGAAGCCATCGCTGTCGCGTGTCATAAGGAACAACAGGTCCTGCTGTGAGTAATGGAAACTCAGTTTTACTGGTGCAGAAAAGCCGCGCAGCAATGAGGGCACAGGTTTATCAGCTACATCAACAAACTCGAATACTTCGGTTTCAGCCTTCACATTCAGCACTCTCTCTGTTGCGGCAAGGTGCTTGGGTTCACCTTTCAGCAACAAAGGTATTTCTGCCCCGTGGGAGCCTAGCAATCCCATGCGCAAAGGCAGATGAAATGATTCCTTGCGGGGTTGATCCGGGGTAGGCGGACAAGATTGACGTACAGTTAATTTATAGATTTTTTTCTGTTCATCGTAATCTGCTGTGACTTGCAATTGCGGGGTTCCCGCCTGCGAATACCACACCCGGAACTGCTGCAAATCTACACCGCTGGCCTCCTCCATCGCGCGCACAAAATCTTCTGTAGTTACCGCCTGGCCATCGTGTCGCTCAAAATACAGATCACTGCCAGCCCTGAATTTTTCCGGGCCCAGCAATTCCTGAATCATTCGCACAACCTCAGCTCCCTTCTCATAGATTGTCAGCGTATAGAAATTCGAAATTTCCATATAGGAATCCGGGCGCACGGAATGCGCCATCGGACCGGCATCCTCTGCAAATTGTGCAGTTCGCAGAAACGTGACATCTTCGATACGTTTCACCGTACGGGAACCCATATCGGCTGAAAACTCTGCATCACGGAAAACTGTAAAACCTTCTTTGAGACTCAGTTGAAACCAATCGCGGCAGGTAACACGGTTTCCCGACCAGTTGTGAAAATACTCATGGGCAACTACAGCTTCGACACGTTGAAACGCCAGGTCAGTTGTTGTGGCGGGATTTGCCAGCACACAGGACGTATTGAATATGTTCAGACCTTTGTTTTCCATGGCTCCCATATTGAAATCATCCACAGCTACAATCATGAAGATATCCAGATCATACTCACGACCGTAAACTTCTTCATCCCAGCGCATGGCATTCTTCAGAGACAGCATCGCGTGGTCACACTTGTCGAGATCTTTACGCTCTACAAATATCTGCAGTTTAATCCGCCGGTTTGAACAGGTTGTAAACGTGTCTTCGATATGTGCCAGGTCACCAGCAACCAGTGCAAACAGATAGCAGGGTTTCTTGAAGGGGTCTTCCCATGTCACCCAATGCTGTCCATTCTCCAATTCGCCACTGGCAATCGGATTGCCGTTTGACAGCAAAATCGGATAACGGGCTTTATCGGCAACGATGGTGGTGGTGAATCGACTCATCACATCCGGCCGATCCAGATAATAGGTTATTTTACGAAAACCTTCTGCTTCGCATTGTGTGCAAAACATTTTCTGCGATTTATACAAACCTTCCAGGCTGGTATTATCCTGCGGTTTTATCAGTGTGTGACATTCGAGTTTAAAACTTTCGCTAAATCCGGCAGAGGCGGCCAATGATAAGATGGTGAGAGTTTCATCGCCAATCACATACTCGCTGACTAAAAGTTCACGACCATTCAAGAGCAGTTTTTCCAGCACCATGTCCTGACCGTCCAACACTAGCTGATCAATATTGTTGCCGATCAGTTCCGGGTTGCGGCGCATCTCCAGAATGGATATAACACGACTCGATTGTTCTGCCAGTTCAAAACGCAGATCGGTATTCTCGATCAGAAAAGCAGGAACACGATAGTTTTTCAGGTAAATGGTTTTTGCCTGTTCAGTTTTCATAAGAAATGCCTGTAGTTAATGCCGGTGCGCCTGAAACCCAGTGAATTATCAGGCTGAAAGTTCAATGTTGTATCCAGAGAAGCGGCGCATATTGATAACACCGGTATCAAACATCAGGTACTGACCTTTGATTCCCAGCAATACGCCCTCCACTGTAGTGTCTGTATCAAAGTTGAAAGAACTGACTTTAGTTGGATACTCAACAATAGGGTAGTCAATCTGTACAGGTGCAATACCGTGCAAAACGCTGATAGCATGAAAACCAAAGCGCTGTTCCAGATCTTTTATGTCGTCGGCGCACTCTGCCAGCAACCGCTGTTTCTCAGCCAACAGGTCCGTTTGGTGATCGCCTCCCTTCAGCATATCACGCCAATTAGTCTTGTCTGCCACATGTTGCTTGAATAGAACTTCCAGGCTCCCCGACTGTAAACGGGAACGCACCCGAATTATCGCCAGTGCCTGCACTGCACCCTGATCTATCCAGCGTGTAGGAATCTGGGTAGCGCGGGTGATACCCACCTTTACTCCCGATGAGTTTGCCAAATAAATGATATGGTCCTGCATGCAGAAATCTTCACCCCACTCTGGCTCTCTGCATGTGCCCTGTTCATAGTGACACTTCTCAGGGTGAATAATGCACGAATCACATTGCGCCAACCTCTGAAAACAAGGGTAGCAGTAACCCTGGTTAAAGCTCTTGCTGGTGTTGCGGCCACAATGCACACAGTTGATCTGACCTGTAAAATGCAGGCGCAGTTTCTGCTGCAGCTTGTCATTTAACGGCACACTCTGTTCGCCCAGTGGCAAGCTGTAGTTAACCGGGCTTTCCAACCTGCTTTGCAATTTTCTAACTATGCCGTGAGCCAGGAGTTCCACGCTTAAATCCCATCCCTTCGAATCATTGTACCCACTTCATGTTCTGAGTTTTGTCAGCATTATGGTTGTGATCGGGGTCATCACAATGCGACTTTTTCAGTGCGCTGGTATCGATGTATCCAACCCGTTCAGTCTCCGGCAAATAAGTTTTCTCATAGGCGATAATTGCCTGCAGACAATTCTCCAGCTGCCCTGGAGATAATCTGTCACCATTGGCCCAGCGGCCAAGTTCTACTGCCGTTTTGAGATTCATATGAATCTCCGGGTTCATGATCGCCAGCAGTTCCGCTAACGTTTCTATACTCTCTTTCATAGTTTTCTGAATCCTGACTTATGGTTTCAACTCTGCACCGCTGTTTAAAACTTTATCTGGCTGGCACACCTGAAAATTTCTGATACAACCCTGCGACAACTGCTGCTAACATTCCCGCCAATAGTCCACCCGCATGAGCCGCGCTGGCGATCCAGCTTGACGCCACCAATTCCATCACAACCAACGCGACCAGAAAGAAACCAATCATCGCAACGCGCAATCGCAAGCGACTGCGTGGAAATATCATCTGCCACACCCAGATGTAGCCTAACAAACCGTATACGACACCAGACATACCGCCAAAATTATTACTTGCTGAGTAAATGAACTGCGCGGTATTCGCTGCGAAGGACAAAAAGATGACCAGAAGCAGATATCTCCAACTCGATTGTAAAGCCTCTATCATGAGGCCGAAATACCACAACCAAAGCATATTGAAAACCAGATGCAGAACTCCAAAATGCAGAAACGCCGGAGTCAGAGATTTCAGAGCTAAGGGTAATGAATTAATTTGCAGAACTATTGCAGATACTCCATCACCATCTGTAAAACTGAGCAGGGGATAAAACAAATACGAAACCGCTTGCAGATTGTTTCCCAAGCCACTTAACAGCGCTACCAACAAACATGCAGCAATAAGAATTACTGTCACTGGTGCCAGCAGAAACGTGCGCAGCAAATTAAGACTGATATTTTTAACTGGAAATAACGTAGTCAACGCATCGGTATCGGCGTTGCGCGAATCTGCAGCGAAATTTTCCTGCCAATTTGCAAACAAATCTCGCACTTGCTGTGCGTCAGCCTCGTTCTCAACCCATATCGCCAACGTCCCGGACTCTTCACTGACTTTCACTCCAATTCCTTGTTGCGTCAACTGAGCCAGGAACGGGCGCAACTCGAAAGTTGTGGCTACAACTACTGCTCTAATCATCTGGATTGATCATCTGGGTTGATCAAGCGATTACCCCAACCCAGTTTGCTGCGACAAGTCTGATAGTAATTATGATCCAGAGGATGAATCAATCGCAGCACTTCCGCTTTGCGGCGTATCAAAATTTCATCGCCGGGCTCTGTCGTAAACTTAACCGCTCCATCACAACTAATCTGCGGTGTAATAGCGCGTTGCTGCACAACTACTATACGAATATCGTACGCCGCATCCACCACCAGAGGACGGCTGCTCAGGGAGTGTGGATACATAGGCACCAGCACCAGTGCATTGAGACTGGGATGCATGATGGGGCCGCCAGCCGACAAGGCATATGCTGTCGAACCTGTCGGAGTAGCAACTATCAAGCCATCAGATTGC
This sequence comes from Pseudohongiellaceae bacterium, assembly GCA_041751425.1. Lineage (GTDB taxonomy): Bacteria > Pseudomonadota > Gammaproteobacteria > Pseudomonadales > Pseudohongiellaceae > JAVVEG01. The sequence continues at coordinate 46,197 of JBGSXL010000021.1, forward strand.
TGACTATTGACGAATTGTTCATCAATAAACAATTCAAACTCGATCATCTGTGCGGCTGTGCCCGGGTGCAGGACGATATCGTTGAGAGCGCAACCACCAGGAATGATCTTTTTGCCACGCCGGACATCAAATTCAATCAGAAAGCGTGACTCTTCTTTATACTGACCCTGCAATATCTGATCTATGCGGGCTTCAATCTCATTGGGCATGATGTCCGTCAGGAACCCGAGTCTGCCGCGGTTGATACCGAGCACCGGGACTTCGAAAGCGGCCATCGTCTGGGCAACATTCAGCATGCTGCCATCTCCCCCTACCACAATCACCAAATCACAGGTAGCTCCCAGCTCATTGCGGCTGGCCACTTCACCTTCCAGTTCAGGCACAAGTTTGGCAGTTTTTTCGTCGAATATTACTTGTACATCACGGCTGGTGAGAAAGCTTTGCAAGCGCTGCAGCGACTCAACCACACCTGTATGCGCAGGTCTGCCCACAAGACCTATCCGATTGAATTTATTCATAATAACCCTGAATGTGTTTGGCGAAGGCAGGGTTGTTCTGCCGATTGCGCGCAAGTATAACACGCCGTCAAACCATATGAAGATTGCAAAAAAGACGTAGATGAAACTGCAGAGCCTGAGAGAAGAAACAAGCTTAAGGAATGATTTTGAGCTGCAAAGGTTCCTGCGTAAATATCAGTTCCTCTGTACCCAGAACGCTATAGGCGATGTATATCTGTAACGCTCTACCAACATAAGCGGGATCGATTTTAAAGCTTCTCAACAGTTGCAAATATTCGAGGAAGCGAAAAGTTGCTGTCTCCGTTTTGAAAGGCAGCAATCCAGCGAAAGTGCCATCCCAGTTTTCAGTGGCAAGCCCTTTCTCTGTATAGGCGATGTATTCACCATTTCCCAGACCAATCAACACATGAAACCGCCCCTGGAGACCAATATGCCTGGAATCGATATACAGGTCTGCGCTGATACTGACTGAATCTCCGGCGGCCAGGTTCTGACTGTAACTCAATCCATTATTTACCGTTGCAGCGCTGGCTATACGCGCATCGGTGGGCGTACCGCTAATGTTCGCAACAGGTAGTTCAGGCAGTGAAGGAATAGTCGACGGGTAGTAATTGGCAATCTGTTGTGCGACCAGATTCAGACTGCGAACTGCGTCCGCTCCTTGCTGAAGATCATGGTGATCAATACCGCAGGGTTGGCCCAGGCAATCAAGCGCGGGTGAGGAAAATCTGGCAATGCGGACATCGGTATTAAAAATCTGTGGGAATGCCATCACGGTTGTGAAGGCTGAATCAACACCATAGCCCGTAGCGTACGGCAGTGTTCCTCCGGCACCATCTTCCTTGCGAGAGTGCGTCAAGCCCATATTGTGACCCAACTCATGTGCAACAACGGAACTGACCGGACAATCAATAGCGATCAGCGAGAAAGCGTAGTTACGCTCAAGCGCGGCAGAGAAATACGCTTCCGTATTGTAGCCACCGAGGTTTGCCAGACCACATCGATTCACCTCTGCCCGTCTTGGACGAAACAGCATAACCAGATCAGCGCCGTACGTCTGGCGCAACACTGGCACCTGACTGAAGGCTGCATGCCCGGATGTCAGATTGTCCAGCATCGTGTTCATATCATCCTGATCGGGATAATTCACTTTGCCGTGGTAAACCGGTCGTAATGTTATGCGAACACCGCTGTCGATATAAATCTGATTGGCCACACTGATCAACTGATTGATACGTGTCTCCGCTTGGCCACCGTACAAGGTATCTGCGTCCTCAGTGTACAGTGCCATGACATCAATAATTGCATTGCGCGTATCGACAGAAGCGGCATTCATGGGATCAGTGCCCAGCAGAATTTCATTGAAATTGCTGACACCATCGTTGTCTGAATCTGTTACAACATCTTCGACCACATTGACATATGCATCGTGCCGCAGCCCACCGATGATCACGGTACTTTCAATAAATGGTTTAGAGGCAATTGAAGTTTGCACAGTGAATGAAACAGAGCGCTCCTGTGCCGGTGCAAAATTTCCGAGCTGACAGCTGAGCACTCTGTCGCCACCCGCTGTCGTTTTGGGTGAACAATTGCCTGGTGCTGCTGTCAGGTTGGTATTCTCGAGCACAAAATAAATATTCGCGGTGAGATTCTGATGCGCTTCATTGCTGATGTTTGTAAAGCGAATCTCTATATCCAGTGGATTTCCCGCAATGACACTGCCTGGAAAAATTTGCTTGATCGTCAGGTTGGCATTATTGATGCCCGTGGAATTTGCCTCTTGAGCTGTTCCAACCGTATCGGGTTTTTCCAGTTGCAACGCCTGTGGTTTGGTTTGTCTGGGCAAGGGTACTATTCTTGCCGCATCGAGATTTATGTTTTCCCGCTGCGGAATAACAAAGTCATTGTCCAAGGTATCTGCTGGCAATACCCCCGGCTCATATATCCAACCTCTGAACACAGGTGAGCCGGCGTCACGTATCGCATCGAGCTGCCAGACATACCCAGCTGCTTCAATATAGACGAAGACAGATTGATTCCCCAGAGTAAGTACGACCGGATAAGACTCACCTTCATAAGTCAGCGCGGCACGCAGCGCTCTGTCGCCATTTACGTAAGTGCTGGCCATCAGCACAGTGACAGGGAATCTACCACTGTCACCGACAGAGTTGGCAAGTTCCAACTCGAAAGTACTACCGGTGGTCAACGAAGCAAGAAGTTTCGCGTCCAGAATAACCGCAGCCTTGCCAAGGGAAAAGGCAGGTGGTTGCGGCCAGGTCTGATCCGCTGTGACGAAGCGCCATAAACTGCCGTTGGTAGCGGATATCGTTGGTTCAGTTACCGCTATCGCCGGCTGCGCAGAACTAAATGTACTCACCCCAAACAGCAAACAGCAGGCAAGCGACCACACATAAACGTGATGCCGGCACAAGCTGAAAATATAAGTTGCTGTTTTAATAGACATTACTTCAATATCCAATTATTAATGACTCGCGAGCGACAGTATAGCGAAGGAATCAGCAGGCGTGGGAATTTTTTCCACATTTATAATGTAAACCACCGCTGTGGATAATGATGACTTCGGATCCTTTAGCGATAGTTCCGGCAGCGATCAACTGGAATATGCCCATGAATAACTTGCCGGTGTACACAGGTTCGATCGGTATGCCACTGCTGCCACTGAACTGAGCTACAAACTCCAGCAATTCGGGACTTGTGCGCCCATAGCCACCACAATGAAATTGAGTTTCCAAATGCCAGTTGCCCGGATCCGTAATTCCGCCTTCGGCAAGGTGTTGCCTGATATCCTGCTCAAGAAACTCACCGCCCTTGAGCACTGGAATTCCAATAATCTCTGGTCTGGGCAACGTTCTGTCCCTGGTGGCGTAAGCTGCCAACAAACCCGCCATGGTAGTACCAGTGCCACAGGCCAAGGCCAGCACTTTGGGTCCGGTGTGGGCAGATGTCCAATCCAGGTCGTTGATTATATCTTTGCAACCATGCATGCCGAGCTGATTGCTACCACCCTCGGGAATGACATAACAGCTGCCAAAACGTTGTTGCAGGGATTCCAGGAACTGCGGGGTTTGTTTTTGCCGATACTCGTCGCGGCTCACTGACAATAACTGCATGCCATGTGCTTCGGTGAACGCCAGCACCGGGTTGAGAGGGTCCGGCAGTTCTCCACGAATCACGCCAATGGCTTGCAAACCAAAATGAGGTGCGACCGCTGCCAATGCGTACAAATGATTGGAATAAGCACCACCGAAGCTGAGTACCCGGGTATGACCCTGTTGCAGGGCGTGTTGAATATTGTATTTAAGTTTGTACCACTTATTCCCCGTTACATGGGGGTTGATCTTGTCTAAACGCAGTACACGCAAGTCAATATCGTGGCTGAGCAGGAGATCAGATCGTACTGTTTCCAGTGCTGGCACAGAGAATTCGAGGTGAGTATCAGCCTTCATAGGCGCGAATAGTCCAATGAGTTGATTAGTGTGTTGAATGAGGACTAACTGAAAAGAACGGACTGGTTAGGACTGAAGGCTGTTTGTAAATGGCGGACCGGACGGGACTCGAACCCGCGACCTCCGGCGTGACAGGCCGGCATTCTAACCGGCTGAACTACCGGTCCACTGCGTCAACAAACATTACTACACTTTTTTTAACTACTTTCGCTAACTACTTTCGCTAACTACTTTCTCTAACTACTGCCTATAACTACTTCTTGCTATGGTGGGTGTTGAGGGATTTGAACCCCCGACATTCGCCTTGTAAGGGCGACGCTCTACCAACTGAGCTAAACACCCGCTGTGCTGAGTGGGCGCATTGTACCGACTTGAGCAGGCATGTCAATAATTTTCCCGGCTTTATGCCCCGCCAATCGCCTCGCTGGAAGCCGAATTACTTACTCTCATGCTGGAAGGCACCATCCCAGTCTGAACCCGGATTTGAGAAGCGCAAAAGCGCTATTTTTTCCTGATAGATTCCATAAAGCTGGGTATCCGGATCACGCGATTGCAGTTCTATTAACGCCTGTTCTGCCGCATCCCATTGACGTTCGAAATACAAAGCCAGAAACGCATGCCAGGCATCGGTCTTCTGCACCAGCTCGGCATCTGCATAGGCCAAAAGACAAACGGGTTCGTACGCCTTTACTGGCAAATCCTTACCCTTCACTTTCACCTTGTCTATCAGGCGGCAAAGAAATCCGTTCAATGTTGCATGTGTATCTTCACCAAGCAGACATTGCACCCCATAGTACTTAGTCAAACCTTCCAGTCGCGAACTCAGGTTTACCGCATCACCCAAAACTGTATAGGACCTTCTGTAAACAGAGCCCATGTCTCCCACATTCATGACGCCTGAATTTATTCCAATACCGATGTGAACCTCCGGGAAACCACGTTGCACGAATTCCTCGCGCAGATTTTCAGCTTTTGCTATCACCTGCAGAGCCGCCTGCACAGCGTTATCGCGATGCTTCGGATCATGCAGCGGCGCCCCCCAGAATGCCATGACCATATCACCCACATATTTATCGATAGTGCCATTGTTCGCAAAAATAATTTCCGTAACTGGAGTAAAAAAATCGTTCAGCAGGGTTTTCAATTCTACGGCAGTCAGTGATTCAGAAATACTGGTGAAACTTCTGATGTCGCAGAACAGAACCGTCATCTCGCGACTCTCACCTTCGAAACTGTAGTCCTCGGGATTTTTCAGCATGGCATCAATATGAGCAGGAGGAACATATTGATCGAACATGCCCTTGATAGTTTTACGTGACAGCCGCTCCACCAGAAAACCATACGCCATATTGAATACGGTCAACAAACCAATCAGAGTAAAAATCAGGGACAAGGAGATATCCATTTTGAAAACTGACCACAGCATGAAGTTAAACCAGAGTGCAGATCCAAAAAGCAGTACTGTGACGATAACAAGAATAGCCGGCCCGAGATGTGGCAGCAGAAAGGTCAGCACCAGACCGACAACAACCAGAACAATAAGTAGCGCACCATCTTCCCACGCAGGTTTGTAGGGGAAATGTCTTTCCGCAGAGGCTTCAAAGCCTGAGAATACAGCCTCCGTATTCCCTTGCTCACCCGTAGCCACTTCTGTCACTACGAAGGATTTCAGCAAGGCGTTCAGAATATTGGCGTGTACTTCCACACCAGGATAAACAGCCTCCATTGGTGTGGCCCGTAAGTCGAAAAGTCCTGTCGCGGTCGTGCCAATGAGCACCAAAGAGTTCTCCAGAATTTCCGCATCAGCAGTGCCGTTCAATACATCGGTAGCTGACACATAAGGATAAAAATTCCCACCGCTTAGCACCGATGCTCCCACATAAGGAACCAATACTTGCGAGAGCGCATCTGTGGCCAATTCATACTGACCGGCACTACTGCCGACTCGAATACCCTCCATGATTTCCTCAGCGCCATTGTCAAAGGTCAGCAATTCAAAACTATCTTCAAAAAAATACAGCCGCGCCATTTCCAATGCCAAAGTGGGATATAAGGCGTTGTTATAGCGCACCACCAATGGCACACGGCGGACGATACCATCGATATCCGGTAGTTGGTTCATGATGCCAGCACCCACGGCCGCTTCCTGGATTACTGCAATATTCCCGGTATATCCAGCCATCTCCGGCAGACGCAGGCGCTCTGCCAATTGTGGATCAATCTCAACTATTGACTCGGGCAGCGCACCATACTGTACATTCTGAATTGGATTAAAAGACAATGCGGCCACCACGTCCATCTGCGGACTGGCAATGGCATTAGCGAAGTAGCGATCTGCATCAAGCGACTCTTCCATGCTCAGCAACTGCTCGGTCCACTCTGGATCCAGATCTGTTGTATCTCTGTTCGCCAGGATATCGCGCACAACATTGCGTTGCGGTTCCGGAAAGGTGATATCGAATCCGGTGACCAGGACGCCATAATTTTCCAACTGTTCAACCAGCCTCCCCATCTTGAATCGATCCCATGGAAACTGGCCTTCGGCCTGCAGGCTTCTTTCATCCAGGTCGACGATAACGATTTTGTTGCTGTAGTCCCTTTCGGGTTTGGGCATGATGCTGTAGCGCTGATCGTAGACAAGATTATCGAGGCGCAGCAATAGCGATGCGATACTGTCAGGAGGAAAGACATGCAGTGAGCAAACCAATAAGGTCAGCAGAAGCCCGATACTGTAAACCAGCGCCTTGCCTCTGAGGAGCCTGCGAAATTTGGCTGTTATCTGTTGGATTCCAGACATTTATTCCATGCCAGCATTATTATTGGTGCTATTGATGTCTACTGTACATCAGTTTTAAGTGCGGGTAGTATGTCCCGCCCAAATTGACGCTTAACATAGCATATCCAACCATGGAAATTTTCAAAGAATTCACGTTCGAAGCGGCCCACAGCCTGCCTAATGTCCCTCCAGGTCATAAGTGTGCGCGGCTGCATGGGCATTCGTTCCTGGTAAAGGTGGTGGTGAGCGGCTCACCCGGAGAGCGCTCTGGCTGGATCATGGATTTCGGGGATATCAAGAAGGCATTCAAGCCGGTTCTTGAGCAGTTGGACCATTATTATCTGAACGATATCGCCGGGCTCGAGAACCCTACCAGCGAGCATTTGGCTATTTGGATATGGCAACGCCTGAAGCCGCTGCTTCCAGAACTTTCCCGCATAGAAATTCGCGAAACCTGTACTAGTGGGTGCTCTTATTCGGGCGATTGAGACGCGCCGTAGACACTTTACTCTGGCATTCGGTTGGGGTGTTGCTCCTGCGAGTGAGACACG
>JBGSXL010000022.1:0-57278 GCA_041751425.1 Pseudohongiellaceae bacterium
TTTCGGGAGATCAATCAGCAGACCCCGGTAGTCCTGATGGGTTATCTGAACCCCATCGAAATAATGGGTTACGGGGAATTTGCAGCTGAGGCGAACGAGGCAGGTATTGATGGTGTACTGGTCGTCGACCTGCCGGTGCACGAGTCCAGTGAGTTCTTTGCTGCCGTGAAGCCGTATGGTCTGGATACTGTCTTTCTGGTGGCGCCAACTACCACGCAGGTAAGAATCAAAGCGATATGTGAGGCGTCCACCGGTTATATCTATTACGTCTCTTTGAAGGGTGTAACTGGCGCTGCCATTATCGATAAAGCGGATATAAAAGCCAGAATAGGCCAGCTGCGGGCATTGACTGACCTGCCAATAGTGGTAGGGTTTGGTATCAAGGATGCGGACAGCGCCAGAGAAATGGCAGCAATCAGCGACGGCGTAATAGTTGGCAGCGCGCTGGTAGAAAAGATTGCCAGACTCAGCGAAACCGATCAGCATACAGCGGCGGACATTGAAGATAGTGTTGCCTTGGTCGGCGCGCTGAAAAAAGCTATTAACAACATTAAATAATATCTATATCTATTTGATATTTATAAAATTAGCAACAAGGAAATACTATGAGCTGGATTAATAAAATCCTTCCCTCGATTGGTGGTAGTGGCAATATCAACAGTAAGCAGAAATCCAGCGTACCCGAAGGGTTATGGAAGAAATGCCCCCGTTGCGAGGCGGTATTATACCGGCCCGATCTGGAACGGAATCTGGAAGTGTGTCCAAAGTGCGATCATCACCTGCGAATTACTGCGCGCCGACGTATAGAATTGTTCCTGGACCCGCAAGGGCAACAAGAGTTGTCAGCGGATATGGTTCCCGTGGATCTGCTGAAGTTTAAGGACCTTAAGAAATACAAGGATCGCCTGTCTGCGGCGCAGAAGAGCACCGGTGAGAAAGATGCGCTGATCGTTGTTCAAGGCAGTATAAACTCTGTGGAAGCTGTCGTGGCTGCCTTTGAGTTCGGATTTATTGGTGGCTCCATGGGTGCGGTGGTAGGTGAGAAATTCACTCGAGCCGTCAATACCTGCATCGAGCAGCAACTCCCGCTGATATGTTTTTCCACGAGTGGTGGCGCCCGCATGCAGGAAGCGCTTATTTCGCTGATGCAGATGGCGAAAACCTCCGCAGCGTTAGAAAGGCTGCGACAACATGGCTACCCGTTCATTTCTGTACTGGTTGACCCGGTTTACGGTGGCGTATCTGCCAGTCTGGCTATGCTGGGTGATATCAACATAGCTGAGCCCAATGCGCTGGTAGGATTCACTGGACCGGATGTAATTCGTCAGACGGTACGGGTGAAGTTGCCAGAGGGATTCCAGCGCAGCGAGTTTCTGCTGGAGCATGGTGCCATAGACATGATCGTGCACCGCCGTGACATGAAGAACCGCATTGCGTCTCTGATCAGCAAATTGATGAACAAACCCGTGCCGGATATCAACTGAGCAAATGCCCGCCAAAATTGATCCCGCCTCACTGAATCTTAAGCAATGGCTGGATCTTATTCAGTCTCTGCATCCGGTAGAGATCGACATGGGTCTGCACAGGGTGGGACAGGTGGCTGGACGGCTTGGTTTACTGGCCGGCAATAAAGCAACTGAAGCGCCTGTCGACGGCAAGAAAATAGCTCCTCTGATCATCACTATTGCAGGCACCAATGGTAAAGGTTCCTGTGTTGCAATGCTGCAATCCATACTGCGCTCTGCCGGTTACCGCGTTGGCACCTACACATCCCCCCATATCCTGCGTTACAACGAACGCGTACAGATAGAAGGTACAGACGCTGACGATACGCTATTTTGCAAAGCCTTTTCCGATATATGGCAGGCACAGCAGGGTGTGTCATTAAGCTATTTCGAGTACAGCACCCTGGCAGCGCTGTTGATGCTACAGCAGGCTGATCTCGACGTAATTGTCCTGGAGGTAGGGCTTGGCGGCAGGCTGGATGCGGTTAACCTGATTGATCCGGATATCGCCGTCATTACCAGTATCGGTCTGGATCATCAGGAGTGGCTGGGGGATACACGGGAGCTTATTGGCAGAGAAAAGGCGGGCATATTTCGCGCGGGCATTCCGGCAGTCTGCGGTGATATTGACCTGCCGGAAAGTATCAGCGCCTATGCTGCAAAAATCTCCTGCGACATCTATCAACAAGGGGTCCACTACGGATTCGTCGAAACACTCAGTTCCTCAACGGATGAAGTAAACGCACCGCTGTTTTGGTCCTGGTGGGGACAAAGTAATCTTGCTCAACCAATGCAATTTAGCGAATTGCCATTGCCCGCTCTGGATCTGCTGAATGCTGCTACAGTTTTGCAGGTGGTAGCTCTGCTCGCTGAGCAGATCCCTTTCAAGGCAATAGCGAGCGGTTTGGCTGGACTGGTGCTTCCGGGACGCTTTCAGACATTGCATGACCCAGGTCACAAAGTGCCGGTTATCGTGGATGTTGCACACAACCCACATGCCGCTCAACTGCTGATGGCAAAACTCAGTCGCTTGAAAAACAGGCTGGCTGAACACGGCGGACGTATCCATTTAATATTGGCGATGATGCGTGATAAAGATCAGCAGGGATTCTTTTTGACCTTAGAAAGTATCATCGATATCTGGTATATTGCGCACTTCGAACAGCCACGCTGTTTGCCCGCACCGGAACTACTGCGGGTACTGCAGAATGCCTCACAACAGAAAGCTGTGATCGGCAGTCAGAAGACGCAGTTGCTGGGACCGTTTGAGACGCTTTCACTGGCTTATGAGGAGGCTGTGAAGGCAAGCGAGGAGGGTGATGTAATCGTGGCAACAGGTTCATTCTTCACCGTGGCAGCACTCATGCAAATGATCAACGATTCGAATTTGCACCATCGTTCTCACTGAGAGGCAACATCAGGTTGAATCAAAGTACCAAGCAGAGAATCGTGGGTACCATTGTGCTTCTGATGGCAGCAGTCATTTTGCTGCCGGTCATATTTGATGGCAAGGGTAACTATCAGTCGCCATTAGAAAGCCGAATACCCCCACCTCCTCCATTTGCGGAACCCGCCAGAGTCATTCAGGAAAGACCAGTGATCGCCGCAAACAACAATGCAGCTTCGATGGTTTCCTCAGGGACAGCAGTTGAGGCAGTTGTTGCGGAGCCCGCATCAGCCTCCAGAGACAGCAGAGTCGAAACACCGCCAGATACAACCGCAAGCGCAGTTATAGCGCCAACAGGTACAACACCAGCTGTTTCAGAATCACCGCAATTGGATAGCCAGGGCCTGCCAGAGGGTTGGAGTGTGCGCATGGGCGCCTTTTCAGTTGCCAGTAATGCTACCGCTTTGGTTGAGACATTGCAGAGCCAGAATTTACGCGCATATTCACGTTCCACTGTCGTTAACGATGTCGCCATGCAAGTTGTTTATATTGGCCCTGTTATTGACAGAGCTACAGCGCAACAGCTACTTGACAGAATGAATCGCGAGCATACTAACCTGCCCGGAAAGCGAATAGAACGCTTTGAGATAGAGAGCTTATGAGCTGGGTAGATATTGCCATTCTGATCATTATCGGACTGTCATTATTTTTTGGTTTGTGGCGGGGTCTGGTCCGTGAAGTGCTTTCAATTATTGCATGGATTGCAGCTATCTACGTCGCCATGGGATACAGCAATAACCTGGCGCCTTTATTTGCAGGCCTTATCGACAGCGAATCGATTCGTTACGTTGTATCGTTCGCGTTACTCTTCATTGCTACATTATTGCTGGGTGGATTGATCAATCATCTGATTGCAAAATTGATCACTGTTACCGGTATGAGAATGGCTGACAGAGTGCTGGGTTCGTTTTTTGGTATTGCGCGCGGTGTGCTGATAGTGATGATCATCATATTCTTTGCCGAACCGTTTTTTGCTGATGCGCCGTGGTGGCAGCGGTCGTATTTTGTGCCATACGGTGTTGAGCTGGTTGCCTGGGTACAAACATTTTTTGGTGATCCGCAGGCAATGGTCACTTGAGTCATTCATCTTTTTCCAATGGAGTATCCCTCGCATGTGCGGTTTAGTAGGTGTTGTTGCCAAATCTGATGTAGGTGTGTGTTTGTACGACACATTGACTGTGTTACAGCACAGAGGGCAGGACGCCGCCGGCATTGCCACCAGTGATAATGGCAAGCTGAATTTGCGCAAGGATAACGGATTAGTCAAGGATGTTTTTCGTACCCGTCATATGCGTCGATTAACTGGACAAATGGGCATTGCACACGTGCGCTATCCGACGTCAGGTGGGTCAAGCCCGGCATTAGCACAGCCGTTTTATGTCAATTCGCCTTATGGACTTAGCCTTGCGCACAATGGGAATCTGACGAATTCTGCGGAGCTAAGCAGCGACTTGTTCAATGAAGATTTACGCCATATCAACACTGATTCTGATTCCGAAATTCTGCTGAACGTCTTCGCACACGAACTGCAACAGCTGCGCAAAGTAATACCGACTGCTGAGGATATATTTACAGCAGTACGCGGAGTCCATAAGCGTTGTCGCGGAGGTTATGCAGCTTTGGTCATGATATTGGGTCATGGCATCGTTGGCTTTCGCGATAGCAATGGTATTCGGCCTTTGGTGTTTGGGAAGCGAGAAAGAAATGGTATGACCGAGTACATGCTGGCTTCGGAAAGTGTGGCTCTGGATTCACAGGGTTTTACACTCGTGCGTGATGTCGCACCTGGCGAGGCAGTCTACGTTGATGTGAATGGAAATCTCACCACCGCAGTGTGTGCGGAGAATGTAAACTATGCCCCATGCATCTTCGAACACGTTTATCTCGCGCGCCCCGACTCACTGATGGATGGCGTGTCTGTGTATAAGTCTCGTTTACGCATGGGCGAAAGACTGGCAGACAAACTCAAGCGTCTGCGCCCGGATCACGATATCGACGTAGTCATACCAATCCCCGACACCAGTCGAACTTCAGCCCTGGAGCTTGCCAACAGATTGGGGCTTAAGTATCGCGAAGGGTTCGTCAAGAATCGCTATATTGGCCGCACATTCATCATGCCGGGACAGAGTGAGCGCAAAAAGTCTGTGCGCCAGAAGCTCAATGCCATTGAGCTCGAGTTTCGCGGCAAGAATGTTCTACTGGTTGACGATTCAATCGTTCGTGGCACTACCTGCAAACAGATTATTCAGATGGCCAGAGATGCTGGTGCGGGAAAAGTCTATTTCGCATCGGCCGCACCGCCCGTTCGTTATCCCAATGTTTACGGCATAGATATGCCTGCCGCCAGCGAGTTGATAGCTCATGATCGTACTGAGAAAGAGATAGAAACGCTCATCGGCGCTGACTGGCTGATTTTCCAGGATCTGGAGGATTTGATTGCTGCATCAGCAGAGGGCAATCCCAATATCACCCGTTTTGAGTGTTCTGTGTTTGATGGCAAATACATCACCGGTGACGTTGACGATGAATATTTGCGAAAACTTGAGAGCAATCGCAGCGATGTTGTGAAGAAACTGCGGAATAAAAAACACGCAGCATGAATCGCTGGGTCTTAATGGGTAGCAGCAACGGTAATGACAAATAATGCAGGAAAAAATTCTAACTGCGATAGAAGAAATTGGCACTGTTCTGCTGGGCAAAGATAACGAAATTCGCCTTGCGCTTTGCTGTCTGCTGTCCGAAGGGCATCTGCTGATAGAAGACCTGCCCGGAATGGGAAAAACCACACTGGCGCAGGCGTTGGCAAAGGTTTTCGGGCTTGCATTCAATCGCATCCAATTTACCAGTGATTTACTCCCCGCGGATATTCTGGGAGTTTCAGTATTCGAGCAGCAAACCGGAAGCTTTAACTTTCATCAAGGTCCCATTTTTAATCAGTTGATTCTGGCTGATGAGATCAACCGTGCCACTCCCAAAACACAGAGTGCCTTGTTGGAGGCCATGGAAGAGGGTCAGGTGACTGTTGAAGGTGAGACGCGAATATTACCCGCTCCATTCTTTGTCATAGCTACACAGAACCCGGTGACCATGGCGGGAACCTTTCCGTTGCCAGAGTCCCAATTGGACAGATTCCTTATGTGCCTGACGATTGGTTACCCTGATCCGAGAGCTGAACGGATTCTGCTGGAAAGTATAGGTAATCGCGAAGGATTGAAAAGCATCAGCAACTGCTTTGGCAGTGCTGAATTATTGCAACTACGGGATGCATCTGCTGCAGTGGCAACCAGCAAATTGTTATTGGATTATGTACAAAGGTTGATTGCCTGCACACGTGATACCGCGCAATTTCATTGCGGATTATCGCCGCGCGGGAGCATTGCTCTAGTGAGAGCTGCAAAGACCTGGGCGTGCATGCAGGGTCGTGATCATGCAATACCTGAAGATGTGCAGGCAGTATTTGGCGCGGTGGTTGAGCACCGACTGCAGGCTCACCGAGAAACCAGACTCGCCGCAGGATCAACGTTAAGCAATCATATTCTCAATATGGTGGATGTGTTCAAAGAATAAAGTTTTCCGCGCGAACGGTTGGTGTGTACTTCTAATTAAGTACTTCTAATTAAGTACTTCTAAGTCAGGATGTAACCATGCGTGTAGCAAACAGTCCTTTGACTTTAATATCTACGTGGCGAGAATGGCGCTTGCGCCTCACTGAACGCTGGTTGATGAAACATCTTCCCCCTATAGAAACTGTTTCATTGCATCGCAGCAATATTTTCATACTGCCCACCCGACACGGACTGCTTTTTGTAGCAACGTCTTTCGTCATTTTTGTTGCCGCCATCAACTACGCGCTAAGTCTGGCATTCGCTCTGGCATTCCTGATGATCAGTCTGTTTCTGCTTGCCATCCTGCATACTTTTTACAATCTGCGTGGCCTGAGTCTAAGCGGGCAGGGTGCCGAACCAACTTTTGCCGGCGAGAATGCAGTGTTCAATATCTTGTTACGCCGCCATAACAGTGAGCATGAATCCCTGGAATTGTATTTTCTGGGCGGAGATACCACCTGCGCCGATCTGGTGCAGGTTCAGGAGCGCAGATTGCAGCTTGCTATTCCTGTTTCCCGGCGCGGCCTTTTCAAGGCGCCACGACTGATTGTTCAATCTGCTTTTCCGCTTGGTTTGTGGCGTGCCTGGTCGCGTCTGGATCTGGCGCAAACCTGTCTGGTATACCCACAGCCTATTCCATGCCAGATGCGGCAAACCAACAGCAGCGATGGTGTCAGTGGAGAGTCTTCAGCTACAACGGTTGGAGTGGAAGACTTCCATGGCTTGCGCAATTATCAGGCGGGTGACTCATTGAAGCAAATCTCCTGGAAAACTCTTGCCCGTGGTCAGGGCCTGAAGGTAAAGCAGTTTGTTGATGGCGCTGAAGAGCAACGCATGCTGGATTGGCAGATGTTTCCGGACATGGATAAAGAAGAGCGCTTGTCCTGCCTTTGTTATCTGGTGCTGCAGATGGAAAGCAGCGGACTGGATTACGGATTGACCATGCCGGGATTGTCCATCGCTCCTGACCGCGGTGATGCACATAAAAGAAGGTTGTTGGAGGAGCTCGCGTTGTGGCCGTGACCTATCAGATTCCGCGCACCGCTCTGTATTGGTTGTTATCAATATTGGTCCTGCTGGTGCTTCCTCATACGCTACGTCTGCCGATATGGGTGATGCTGTTATCAGCTTTTTGCATCGGCTGGCGCGTGCTTATTCACAAAGGCAAAATTGGCTATCCCGGTCGTTGCATTAAAGCGCTATTGGTTTTCAGCGCATTACCGCTGTCTGTTTGGCAATTTCGTAGCGATGGGGAGGGAGTGGGTGTCGACCTGGCCGTTTGTTTGCTCATTATAGGTGCGAAGTTCAAACTGTTGGAGATGCGCTATCGACGCGATATTTATATTCTGATCATATTGGCTTTCATGTTGGCGCTGACTGGATTCATATATTCGCAGACATTGGTGAGTTCTTTTTACAATTTAGGCATCGTGCTACTCATCCTGACTACCATGGTTCTGCTTAATCGCAATATTTCCGCAACTGGTTCTGATAGCGTCAGAATGCAGGGCACCAGCTTGCGGTTAGCCGGCATTTTGATACTGCAAAGCATTCCGGTGATGCTGATTCTGTTCATTCTGGTGCCAAGAATTACCCCCCTCTGGGCGATGCCATTACCTGCAAGTTCTACACGCACAGGGATTTCCGATGAGATGACGCCAGGCAGCATCTCGCAACTGGGTCGCTCCGGTGAGCTGGCCTTCCGGGTGACATTCAATGGTAAGACTCCGCCGCATGAAATGCTTTATTGGCGCGGTTTGGTGTTGGATAATTTTGACGGACAAACCTGGAGACGCAGCGAAGGACCGTTACTACCACGCGGTGCATTCAATGAGGAAGGTTTTTCTCCGGCAGGAAATTCACCGGCCGGCGCAGTCGCACCTCTTGTCTATGATGTGATTCTGGAGCCTACCCAGCAACAATGGTTGTATGGCATTCGGTTGGCGCAAGTGAACGCCAGCGAAGTTATTCAGGATCGCTACGACAACCTGGTGAGTATTCGACCCATCAGTCAGCGTTATCGTTATCTGGTTCAGTCATATCCTGACGCGCCAAGTGATATCAATTTACCCAGAGGGATGCGCAACCGCGCATTGCAGTTGCCGGAAGACGGGAATCCCAGAACGCATACTTTGGCTGCAGAACTTCGCGCCGAGTATGACAATGACAGAGATCTTATAAACAGTGTGTTACGTCATTACAACGAAGAACCATTCTTTTATACCCTCACACCTCCTGCGTTGCAGGGCAACAGTATTGATGCATTTCTATTTGATACACGGCAGGGATTCTGCGGCCATTATGCGGGCAGTATGGTCTATCTTCTAAGGGCCGCGGGTATACCAGCGCGTGTAGTGGTGGGTTATCAGGGGGCTGAGAGTAATCCGTTTGAAGAGTATTTGATGATCTATCAATACAACGCCCATGCGTGGGTAGAGGTCTGGTTGCAGGGCGAAGGTTGGGTTCGTTTTGATCCAACTGCGTGGGTTGCTCCGGAAAGAATCACACAGGGCATGGAGGCATTCTTCGGAGAACGAGCCAGCTTCCTGGAGGAAACAACTTTTTCAAGACTGGGATTGGGCAGTGTCGCTTGGTTAAACGTGATGCGCTTACGTTTGGACGCAATGGAGTATACCTGGAACCGTTTTGTGATCAGTTATAACAGCGACTTGCAATTGGATTTGCTGCAGGAAGTTTTTGGCGAGAATGCGCGCGAGTATGCAGTTATAGCGCTGGTTGCTCTGATCACTTTGTGTATGGCCTTGGTAGCCGCTTTCATGTGGTGGCGTAACCGTCGGCAAGCCCTTGACCCGGTGTTGACTCTTTATCTGAACTTGACTGATATGCTGGCTGCGAAAGGTTTGCCAAGATCGCCTGCCGAAGGTCCGGTTGCCTATTGTGAGAGAATAGGTCGGGAGCGACCGGAACTTTACGCGACATTAAAATCCGTTACCCGGCAATTCGTGCAGGCGATGTACAGGCAAACCAGTAACGGTGAAAGTAACGCAGAAAACAGTGCTGCAGACAAGCCAGCAATGCTGCGTGAACAAGTAGTGAAGCTGAAAAAGGAATTAAAAACTTCTCGCACCTGAAATCAACCGCCCGCCAGTTTGGTTTTATAACCTTGTTCGTGCAGGTATTCCTGCACAGTGGCGCGGTGATCTCCTTGAATCTCAATCATGCCATTTTTGACTGTGCCACCGCTTCCACACCTATTCTTAAGTTGACGTGCCAGCGTTTCTGTTTCCTGAGGTGGCAAATTCAGGCCATCTACCAGGGTGACACCTTTGCCTTTGCGGCCCTTGGTTTCCCGGCGAATACGTAAATACCCGTCAGCATAAAGTTTGCCTCCGTTAGCCCGTTGAGAACTGTCCTGTTGCGATCTGCCTCGTTTGCAGCTGCAAAGTTTTTCTGCTTTTTCACAGACGGGACAGGTCTTACCTGTTGCAGTTGAGAAGACAAGTCTGGAGTTTTTCATAGTCATTTGTACGGCAAAACCTGAGGACACCGCTTATAGTTGTCCAGTAGGTTTACAGGACAATCAAACTTTGTAGAGAGGCGGCAACGCATAGTTATCAATCTTGCGTTGCTGGGTTTGCTTCTGCAAACCCTGTTTACGCAGCTGATTAATCTCTTTGAGTAATTGCTCAATGTGCCCGGCCAGAGAAGTGGTTGGTTCATCATGAGCAGTATTTGCAGACTGACCATACATCGATGCCTGTATTTTCTCACAGCTTTCCTGCAGAGTGCTGCTCTTGCTGCGGCGAATCAAGTCATTCAGTGTAATCACGTCTGCATCCTGATAGAACTGCCTGGCCCAGGCAATCAGAGCCAGTCGAATCTGCACCGGGTCTTTACTGGCACAGGTTTTTTCAAGACGCTTGTACGCCATGTTCTCATTGTTTATTGCGATCTCGTCGGCATAGGCCAACGAGCGGGCGATCTCGACACCAGCTTTGTCAGCAGTTTTTTTCGCAGCTGGCTTTCTTTGTAGCAGATACCAGATAGCGACGATGCCGGCAGCCAGTAGCGTAGCTAACGTCAGAATCCAACTGGGCGTGCTGGCTGGTGCTATCAGATCATCGGCGAGCATATTGCCGGGTAACAAAGTTGTGCGTTCATCATCACGCTCAGGTTGTGCAGCATTTGCTTCAGCCAGTTGCTCCGCTGCAGCGATCTCTGCCAATGAAGGGGATACGACGAGTAATGAGCTGGGCACCGTCGCGAATTTCAACTCCTCGCTGGAGATATCCCACCAAGGTAAGCTGATTTCCGGAATAACAACCGATCCCCGTTCAATTGAAAGCATGGCCGTCGTTTCGACACGCTTTCCCACGATATTGCCATCTATGAACGTACGGCTGATCACAGGAGGCTCAGGATATAGATTAAGTTTGTCTATCTGGGTACTTTGCAAAGGAGGCAAAGCTGCGCCATCAAGCCCGTAGGCAGTAATGCTGACAGTACGGGTAATGGAATCACCCACTCTGAGAGCGGTAGGATCACTGCTCCAGGTCTCTTCAATCACAATATTGTCTGCTGGCAGCCAGGTATTACTGGGGAAGGTAGCTGGTCGCTCTTTCACTTCTATAGAAGAACCTTCTGAAAATGCAGTAATTGTTCTGGTGTTCATGTTCCTGAAAACAAACGCGCTGGAACCATCGGTTACTTCGCCGCGAAAGATAATGTCTGGTATCTCCAGTGTGCCGCTGCGCTGTGGGAATATGACATACTGTTTTTCGTAAACGCCATAGCGTTCACCATCGATAAGTTGCTCGTATTGGTTGGCAGAGCCAATCATCTGAATGACAGCGTTGTCCATTTCCAGTTCAGTGAACTGAGGATTACGAATACCATTAATGGTGTAATACAACCGGATTGTGAAGAGCAACTGTTCCTGAACGTAAACACTTTCCTTATTAATAATGGTTTCCATAAACAATGTTTGCCCGGGCGTTATCGCGGTTTGCGATTGCGGCAATACATTTACTGTTAAAGGCTGTGTCGCAACACCAGCCACTTCCATGGCCGGTACCACCAGTTCACCAGTATCGCGGGGGAAAAGGGTGATCATGTAATCAGTCCAGGATTCAGTGCGATTATTGACGCTGCGCATCTGGCTGGAGGTGCGGGTAAGAATGATGTCGAAATTCTCTCGCAAAGGTGCCATGTCCATCTGCACGCCGCCTTGCTGTCCGTAGACACGAATTGTCAGCACAAAAGTCTCGCCGCGGATCAGTTCAGCACGATCCACTGACACTTCTATTTCTTGCGCAAAAACCTGTGAACTCACTGCCAGAGTGACCAGAAGAAACAGCGGCATCAAAAATTTTGCTGTGATAATTTTCACCATATCTGTCGTTCCACGGCCTGATTTCCAACGTTCCGGTTTTCCAATTGGCGACGCCTGTATTCGAATTGGAATTTGCGCTGCAACAACTCGCCTGGATCATCGTCGATGCGGCGCAACCATTGTTCCAGAGACTCCTGATCTTCCATGGCTTCCGCGGTAGCATCCTGTTGTTCGTTATTCTGTTCCTGCTGATCCTGTTGTTCCTGCTCGCTTTCTTCTGATTCCTGTTCTTCGGGGTTCTGCTCACTTTCCTGTTGCTGGGAATCCTGGTCCTGCGGATCTGTTTCGTTAGCATCGGGTTCGCTTTGTGCGTTTTCCTGCTGTTCCTGATCCTGGTCTTGTTGTTCCGAGTTTTCCTCCTCCTGTTCCTGTTCCTGCTGCTCCAGCAGATCTTCTACAATGGCTTTGTTATGCAGGGCGTCAGCATGATCGCTTTGCAGGGCCAGCGCTGCTTCATACGCCTGTATGGCCTCAAGATACATCTCCGAGCGGGCATACGCATTACCCAGGTTATACATGGACGTGACATCCCGGGATTTGGCAAACTCCTCGATAGCAACCTCATAGTTGCCCGCGCGATACGCGGCCGTTCCACGCCATTGCGTGGATTCAAACAATTCGAGTGCCGATTCAGCATCTTCATTGGCCAGGGCTTCCGCCGCCTGCTGATTTCTGGTTTTCCACAGATCACGCCATTCAGCCGCTTCCACAGGTGCTGTGGGTATCAGCATGCCGCTCAACGCGCTACCGGTCAACACAAGGGTGAGTACCCAGCCGCGTCTGAAAACAAGAGCTGTCAAAGGCAGCACCAGCAACAATAACCACGGACCAGCGTCATACCAGATATCAAAATCTTCGTCACTCTCACTCATGTTTTCATCGTTGCGAAAACCGTAGTCTGCCAGCAGATATTCCAGATCATCCGAGGATAATTCCGCGCTGCTATAGCGGCCATTAAGTCTGCTAACCAGTGCTTCCAGATTCTCGCTATCGAACCCTGGCACGATGACATTTCCCGCACTGTCACGCAAAAAGTCATTGGCAGCGGCAGGAATGGGTGCGCCCTGGCGCGTTCCTATCCCAAGAACGGAAAGGCGGTAGGGCGTACTCTGCAGCAATCCTGCAATGACACTGGCGTCACTGTTTTCTATGCCGTCCGTAATCCACAATACGCGTCCACTGGTGGTGCCAGACTCATTCAATAAAAGTATTGCCTGTTCAATTGCTGCAGCAGGGTTGCTCCCGAATGCTGGCATGATGTTGGGACTAAGTGATGGTGCCAAAGCTGAAATTGTTATGGAATCATCCGTCAAAGGAGTGACGGTATGGGCATCACCTGCATAGACGATCAGGCCAGTCTGTCCTTCATCACGCAATTCAAGAGTGTCCAACAGCTTGCGTTTGGCCATCGTCAGGCGATTGGGTTCCAGATCTGTCGCAAACATGGACAGTGACAGATCCAACACAATAACCAATGCGTCCTGGCGCTGTTGCACTGGCTGTGGAATGCGATCCCAGACTGGGCCGGCGAGAGCTACAATACTTGCCAGCCAGACCAGCATGAGCAATACCAATGGCGTACGTTGCGAGACGTTCTTGCGTTTGTCCAACAAGTACGGCAGTAGAGATTTATCAATCGCTTTATCCCATGCGGTACTGGTTTCGTGAATGCGCCATAAATAGAAGCCCAGCAATAATGCAGGAATCAGGCACAACAGCCACAGCGGGCGCAGAAAATGAAAGTCACTGAACGAACCCGTCAACAAGGTCTCCATCATTCACCCTTGCCAGTTCTGGTATAGCCGTGCAGATTGTTGGCGGAAGTTCCTGCCATCGCTGCAAGAGATGATTTAGACTCTCTGCGCAGCAGGCCGGCCGGCCGTGGCACCAATAACACAGCCAGCAGGAAGCTCAAGAGCAATGCAATCCCAAGCGGCCAGTAAAACAACAGTTTGGTAGGGCGATAGGTCTGCTCATCCTGCTCTACAGGTTCCAGGCGATCCAGTTCCTCGTAGACAGCGACCAGATCGCCAACGCTGCGGGCACGGAAGTAACGTCCTCCGGTCATCTCTGCAATCTGGGTCAGACTTTGTTCGTCAATTTCAGCGGAGGGATTAACAGCGCGTGCGCCCAGAAACGAGCGCTGCACCATAGCATCCGCGCCCAGCCCGATAGTATAGATACGGATATTTTCAGTTTGCGCCAGTTGCCCGGCCTGCAAAGGTGTTATTGCGCCGGCATTATTGACTCCATCGGTCAGCATGATCAGGACGCGACTGTTTTCCGGGCGGCTGCGCAAATGCTTGATGCCCAGACCAATGGCATCACCAATAGCGGTAGCCGATTCCTCCACCATGCCAATCTCCAGTTCCTCCACCAGTGTGCCGACCGTACTGCGGTCGAACGTGAGTGGGGTCTGTATATAAGCATGTGCGGCGAACAGCACCAGTCCCAGTCGATCACCTTCACGGCGTTCTACGAAGTCGCTGATAACTGCTTTCATAACCTGGAAGCGTGACAGCTGGGTATTATTGATCACCATATCCCGCGCCTCCATGCTTCCTGACACATCCAGTGCCAGCATCAGGTCACGTCCGGTTGATGGCATTTGCACGGGGTCACCGACCCATTGCGGACGGCTGGTCGCGATAACAACCATTAACCAGATCAAAATACAGGTCAGCAGAGTCGCCAGTTGCTTGCTATAGATTCGTGTGTTGTCACTTTGCAATTGCGAAAGGCGGCTATAGAAAGGCACGTACAACGCGGCATCCTGGCGTGGTGCACGGGCGACCAGCCAGTAAATGAGCAAGGGCAGTGGCAGTGCAGCGAAGGCCCATGGCCAGGTAAATTCAAGCATGCTCAGGCGCCGTTGTTGTAGAGTGAGTGGGAACAAGTTTAGCCAAGTAGAATCCCTTTATCCATTGCTGTGCCATGCTGTGCAGCTTCTGTGTATCCACATCACAATGGCGTGCGAAACGCCCTTGTGCCAACGCAGTTGCGAGTTCGTCGTCCAGCAGTTGGGCATTACTGTGTTCGCGAATGAAACGCACCCATTGCTCGCCACCCAGACTCGCAACCTGAGATTCCGGGAAGTGCTTCAGCGCAACTCGACGCAATACAGCATTAACGTCGTTGACCAGATCCAGTTTCCCGTCTGCCTCAGCGTTGTCGGTATGATTCTTCCGGTAGTTGGCATAGCATTTTTCCAATTCGGCCAGTGCAAAAGTGCAGCGACGCTTGCGTTGCCAGAGCTGCAACAAGCGGTAAACTGCAAAGCTGGCAACGACCAGAACGAGAACCAATAGCACCCACCACCCGGGCGCGGGAGGCCAGAAACCTATTTCTGCCGGCAGATGAATATCGGCCAGTTGACTTAACGGGTCTGCGCTGTCCATTGACGTAACTGCTCTACAACTAATTGATCGGTACGAAGCTTTATCAGAGGCACCTGCATGCGGTTCAACTCGGCCTGCAGGAAATCCAGACGGTTCTGGAAGTTTTGCTGGTAGGCATTGCGCGCTTTGCCGCTGAAGGTATTCAGTGTGCCTTTGTTTCTGCCATCCGTAATACTGTAGAAACCGGGCACTGGCAGGTTCTCTTCCAGTTGATCGTAGACAAAACAACAGACTACGTTGCTGCTGCGCGATAACTGGAAAAGATACTGCAGACCCTGTTCGTTCAGACTCAGAAAATCGCTGATGACATAAAGGGTGCTGCCGGGTTTGGTAATTCTGCGAATCTGGCCCAAAGCGGTAGCAAGGCCGGTCTGCCCAATCTGATTCCGCATGACAGAAGTCTGTTGGTTATGGCCAATCAGTCTTTGGTTGAATTGATATATCTGATTCAACAAGTGCAGGGCAGATCGGCGGCTGCGTTTGGGGCGCACCAGACTGTTTTCAGTATCGGAATAGACCAGCCCACCCGCGCGATCGCCGTTGTCTATGGCCAGCCAACAGAATATAGCCGCAGCCTGGGCGGCTATGACAGATTTAAAAGCTACCTGGCTGCCGAAAAACATACTGCTGGATTGATCGACCGCAATGATAACGGGCCTTTCCCGCTCTTCGCGGAATACCTTGGTAAACGGTTTGCCTATGCGCGCGGTGACCCGCCAGTCGATTGTGCGAATGTCATCGCCGGATTGATAGGGCCGAAACTCTTCAAAATCGATACCGCGACCACGCAATTTAGACAAGTGCAAACCGGAAATGCCCGCAATGGAACGGCTGTGCGTGACGTATTCGATGACTTTGGCGGCATAGCGTTGAACCAGCAGTTCCTGCAAAGTGATGACGGCGCCCTTCGTCTGGAAATGCGCGTGTAGAGGATCAATGTGCGGCTGGGTCAACATAGGCTCTTGTTCTGAATGTGTGTTCTGGATGCTGGTTCAGTGCGTTGTCTGTGCTCCCTGCCGTGTAAATCAGGCGGAAGGGACCCGCTCGAGGATAGTGGTCAGCACTTTGTCTGGCGTAATGCCGCTGGCTTCAGCTTCAAAACTTAACAAGACGCGGTGCCGCAGCACGTCGAACAGTACTTCCTGAATATCATCGGGGCTAACGAAGTCCTTGCCTTGAATCCAGGCGTGCGCGCGCGCACAACGATCCAGTGAAATGGTGCCGCGAGGGCTGGCGCCGTATTCCAGCCATGCCGCCAGATCGTCGCCATAAACCGCAGGATTTCGCGTGGCCATGATCAGTTGAATGATGTATTCCTCGACAGCCGGTGCCATGTGCATTGCAAGGATTTCCTGCCTGGCCTCAAACAGATCTTCCTGTTTTATGATTTTCGGCGCGGCAGGCACCAGATTTCGCGCCTCATCGCGCACCAGTTGCAGAATTCTGCGTTCGGCATCTACTGAAGGGTAGCCAATCGACACGTGCATCAGGAAGCGATCAAGTTGCGCCTCGGGTAAGGGATAGGTGCCTTCCTGTTCGATGGGGTTCTGCGTCGCCATTACCAGAAAAAGGGGTGGCAATGTAAAGGATTCTCTGCCCACACTGACTTGATGTTCGGCCATGGCTTCCAGCAATGCTGATTGCACTTTTGCTGGAGCACGGTTGATTTCATCGGCCAGAACCAGGTTATGGAATATCGGGCCCGGCTGGAAGCGGAAGGAGCCATCTTCAGGACGGTAGATCTCGGTACCGGTGATATCGGAAGGCAGCAGGTCAGGCGTAAACTGAATCCGGTGGAAATCTCCTTCTACAGCACGGGACAAGTCCTTGATCGCTTTGGTTTTTGCCAGACCCGGCGCGCCCTCCACCAATAAGTGTCCGTCGGCAAGTAGCGCAATTAACAAGCGATCTACCAGACGCTCCTGACCGATAATCTGCTGTGACAACCATGTCTTGAGCTCTGTAATTATTCCGTGATGACTCATAGTTATTCTCTGCGTAGGACTTGCTCGGGATATCGCCAGAACAAGAGATAAAATGCTTTACGGGCAGCGCAAGGTGTGTTCTGTTCACCTCCCAAAGAGCTACCGTTTTGGGCCAAAGTCAGGGATTGTAAACGTTTTAACTGCGATGTCTAGGGAGAGTTTGTCGCATTGTTTGTCATGCTAAACCCGGGCTGCATACTTAGCGTAAATGCAGGTTCTGACATATAATGCCGCGCATTGTGAGGCGACTGATGGCGTGTATGGTCGTTTCGTGATCCGGTTTGATGAAAACAACAATTTTATGGCGATTGAAACAATTGTATAAGCTGCTGCGAACACTGCTCTTTTGTTTACCCGCCGAGGCCTCGCACAAGGTAGCCCTGTGGGCACTTGATATCGCCCAAAAATTGCATTTGACCGGAATACTGGTCAGACATTCTGCGCCACAGCAGTGCTCCCGAACCGTTATGGGCATTCAGTTTGCCAATCCGGTAGGGTTGGCAGCAGGTCTGGATAAGAATGCAGACCATATCGATGCGCTGGCAGCCATGGGATTCGGTTTCATAGAAATAGGTACACTCACTCCAAGACCCCAGCCCGGTAATCCCATACCGCGTTTGTTCCGCTTGCGTAAGGAGCAGGCCATTATTAACCGCATGGGTTTCAACAATAAAGGTATCGATTACGCATTGCAGAAGATAAAACAGAGTCGTTTTCGCGGTGTGCTGGGTATCAATATTGGCAAGAACTTTGATACTCCGGTTGAAAACGCTGCGGACGATTATCTGATTGGCATGCGCAAGGCGTATGCTCTTGCTACATATATAGTAGTCAATTTGTCTTCACCGAATACACCCGGCTTGCGCAGCCTGCAGTTTGGCGAAGAGTTGCAGAAATTGCTGGTACTGCTGAAAGCGGAGCAAACGAAACTGGCGCAGGAGCAGGATCGCTACGTACCGTTAGTGGTTAAAATTGCACCTGACCTGACGCCCCCTGAAATCACCCTGATCGCGGAAGCGCTGTTGGAAAATGGTATTGATGGTGTGATAGCCACTAACACCACACTGGATCGCAGCGCCGTGCCGAACAGTGCGCATCGCGATGAAGCAGGGGGTTTGAGTGGAGCGCCGTTGACGGAAAAATCTACCGAAGTCATTCGTCTACTCGTTCAGGCACTACAAGGTCGCATCCCTGTCATAGGCGTTGGCGGTATCATGCAAGGCGCGGATGCACAGGCGAAAATGTCTGCTGGTGCAGCGTTGGTGCAAATTTACAGCGGCTTTATCTATGCTGGTCCACAGTTGGTGTCAGATG
Source organism: Pseudohongiellaceae bacterium (assembly GCA_041751425.1). Classification (GTDB taxonomy): domain Bacteria; phylum Pseudomonadota; class Gammaproteobacteria; order Pseudomonadales; family Pseudohongiellaceae; genus JAVVEG01. The sequence continues at coordinate 18,608 of JBGSXL010000022.1, forward strand.
CCGTTGCCGCTTGTGCGCAAGTTGATTCCTGAACAAAATGTGGAGTCGCCGGAATGAGTGAAGCGATAGTCAGGCCGCTCCTGATACTTTATACAACCTCAGGTTGCCATCTCTGCGAACAGGCGGAATGGATTCTGCGCAACCAACTCTCCGCAATCGAATTGCAGTTGCAGGACATTGTGGAATCACAAGATCTTATGGCTCAATATGGTATTCGCATCCCTGTAGTCAGGCTCGCGGGCGCGGATGCGGATCTGGGCTGGCCTTTCAGCGCCGAAGATGTTGCCGATTATCTGGATGCAGAACTGCCCTGACGTTTGCCCGATATACTTTCACAAACCAAACAGACGGTTGGCGTTGTTGTGGGTTTCCGCTGCTATCTGACGGGCATCTTTCTCCGTACATTGCGCGACCGTATGCAGCACTTCTACAAGAAACGCTGGTTCATTGCGGCGGCTGGCAGGTTTGGGTTGCAAAGAGCGGGGCAGCAGATATGGAGCGTCTGTTTCCAGCAACAGCCTGTCTGCAGGGATATCCTTGATCAAAGGAAGCAGGTGTCTTCCTCTACGTTCATCGCACAGCCAACCCGTAATGCCGATATACATATCCATGTCCAGATAGTCAAACAGTTCTTCCCGGGTACCGGTAAAACAATGAACGACACCGCCCTTCAGTAGCAGGTCACGGTACTCTTTCAGTATGGGATGAAAACGACTATGTGCATCGCGTTGATGCAGAAAAACCGGTTTGTTCACAGCGCAGGCCAACTCCAATTGCCGCGCGAACAATTTTTCCTGTATCGGGTGGGGTGAATAGTTGCGATTGAAATCCAGTCCGGTTTCTCCCACTGCCTTGACGCGGGAATCAGTTGCCAGCTCACAGATCTGTTTGAACTCGTCCGCACTGCAATGCATCGCCTCGTGTGGATGCACGCCAGCCGTCAACGCTAGATTGTCGAAGCGGGAACAAATCTCAAGCGCCTTCAAGGTAGAAGATAAGCTGGTGCCGGTGACCAGTATCTGTGCAATACCGGCGTCCGCAGCTCTTTGCATTACCTCGTTCAAATCATGATCAAAAGAGTCATGGCCCAGATTCGCGCCTATATCAATCAGGACGGGAGGAGCAGTTTGCTGTTCTGTTGCATTAATCATGGATTTCACAAAGCCCGGGTTAATCCGCTGTTGGCGCAAAGGGCGCTATTGTAGTCTATCGGGAATAAATTCAAAGTGTGGCAGCATATCAGCGTTGGTCCCGGGCTGTGGAACTTCCTTGCCGAATCAAGGATAATGCCCCGGTCACGAGTCTTTGCCACTATAAAATCAATATAAACGCGGAATGACTCACAGCGCTCCTGCAGAGCAATTAACAAGGGTAGGGAAAAGTGGAACAATTACGCGCGAAAAAGTCTCTCAACTGGGCTGATCTTGGCTTTCAGTATCACCAAACCGATTATCGCTTTCGTGCGGTGAATGTGAACGGTGTCTGGTCCCGGGGAGAACTGATCACGTCTCAGATGATTGCCGTGCATGAAGGTGCTCCGGCAATTCACTATGCGCAACAGTGCTTTGAAGGCTTGAAGGCGCAGACTGCACCTGATGGTCGTGTGCTGCTATTTCGCCCGGACCTGAACAGTGAACGCATGAATCAGGCTGCTGGCCGCCTGTTGATCCCTGAGGTCCCCAAAGAGCTTTTCATTCGCGGTGTGGAAGAAGCGGTGCGCGCCAACTATGCATGGATTCCTCCGCATGGCTCCGGAGCCGCTTTGTATATCCGTCCCATGCTCATTGGTATGGGTGAAAATCTGGGCTTGCGTCCAGCGAAAGAATTCGAATTCCGGGTTTTTGTTTCACCCGTTGGCCCTTATTACAAAAGTGCGGGTTTGTCGGTTATCTCATTGGCGGTGTCCGACATTGATCGAGCTGCACCGGGAGGTACGGGCAGCTTCAAGGTAGGTGCCAATTACGCAGGCGGTTTATTAGCCACCAAGCAGGCGCATGCGCTGGGTGCGAATGAAGCGTTGTATCTTGATTCGGCGTCACATCGCTTTATCGATGAGGCGGGTTCGGCCAATATCATCGTTGCCATGAGTGGCAACAGACTGGTTACACCCAAGTCTGCTGCAATCCTTCCCAGCGTGACCCGACGCTCCCTGATGGTGATCGCCGAGCAGGAACTGAAGATGAACATCGAGAATAGAGCCATTGAGTTGCGCAAGGAAATTGCCGATTTCGAGGAGGTATGCGCCTGCGGTACGGCCGCGGTTCTGTCCCCGGTTGGCAAAATACTTGTCGACGGGCAATGGCACAGTTTCTACGGCAATGGGGAAAAAGTTGGCCCGGTAATGCAGAAACTGTATGACCTGCTGGTGGGGATTCAGCGCGGCGAACTGGCCGACAACAACCATTGGACTCACGAAGTAAAAATCTGAATTAATCCAACAAACGCTTGACCCGTAACCGACTAAACTTTATATATGTCGGCTTCTTTCGGTCCGGATACTGCACCAAACCGCTGTGTATCTCAGTCTCCAGAGAGGAAAATTCGCGCTGGATCAAGCGCTTTCGAACACGCAGAGACCAGGATAGTTCAGAGTAATGAGTAAATCGTTGGTAATAGTAGAGTCGCCTGCAAAGGCAAAAACCATCAACAAATATCTGGGTAGTGAGTTCATTGTAAAGTCCAGTGTAGGGCATATCCGTGATCTGCCTACCAGTGGTGGTGGCAATGGCGTTGATGCGACCGAGCGCGCCAAAGCTGCCGCTGTAACCCGCAAAATGGATGGTGCCGAGAAACTGGCCCATAAAAAGAAAAAGGCTCGTGAGCAGTTGATTGCCCGCATGGGAATTGATCCGGAGCACAGCTGGAAAGCGCGTTACGAAATTCTGCCCGGCAAGGAAAAGGTAGTTGCCGAGCTGAAACGCATTGCCAAAGATGCCGACACCATCTATCTCGCAACCGACCTTGATAGAGAAGGAGAAGCCATAGCATGGCATCTCAAAGAGTCTATCGGTGGCGATGAGAGCCGCTATAAACGTGTTGTTTTCAATGAGATAACCAAGAAAGCCATCAACGAAGCTTTTTCACATCCCGGTTTGCTGGATATGAAATATGTGGAAGCGCAGCAGGCGCGCCGCTTCCTGGATCGCGTGGTTGGTTTCATGGTGTCGCCCTTGTTGTGGGCGAAAGTGGCACGAGGGCTGTCGGCCGGCCGCGTGCAATCCGTTGCGTTGCGCCTGATTGTAGAACGTGAACGTGAAATCCGTGCGTTCGTGCCAGAGGAATTCTGGGAATTATTTGCCGACGTAAAAACAAACAAGAAAGCAGAGTTACGCTTGCAGGTTGTCAAAGAAGGCGCTGAAAATTTCCGCCCTGGCAATAAAGCACTGACAGACGCGGCGCAGGAAAAACTTGCCAAAGCGCGTTACGAAGTCAGCAAGCGCGAAGATAAACCAACCAGCTCGAAACCCAAACCCCCGCTCATTACATCCACCTTGCAGCAGGCAGCCAGCACGCGACTTGGTTTTGGTGTGAAGAAAACCATGATGATGGCTCAGCGTCTGTACGAGGCCGGGTACATCACTTATATGCGTACAGACTCCACGCACCTGAGTGATGATGCTGTGGCGATGTGCCGTGATTTCATTGGCACAAAATTTGGCGCCAAATATTTACCGGCAGAACCTGTTCGTTACAGTGCGAAGGCCGGTGCGCAGGAAGCCCACGAAGCTATTCGTCCCACGGATGTAAATACTTCTGCTGAAAATCTGCAGGGCATGGAAAGAGATGCTGAACGTCTTTATGCTCTGATCTGGCAAAGTTTTGTCGCGTGTCAGATGCCGCCGGCTCAATACCTGAGCAGTCAGATTACAGTAATGGCCGGCGAGTTCGAATTGCGAACGAAGGGCCGTATCATGCAGTTCGACGGTTATCTGAAAGTAATGCCGAGTAAAGAGGAAGATGTGGTACTTCCTGCTGTTGAGGTGGGTGAAATCGTCAATCTTGACAAGCTCGATCCGCGTCAGCATTTTACCAAACCATCGCCTCGCTATACGGAAGCCAGCCTGGTGAAGGAGTTGGAAAAACGGGATATAGGGCGCCCATCAACTTATGCCGCCATTATTTCCACCATCCAGGAACGCGGCTATGTAAAAGTGGAGAGCCGACGTTTCTATGCGCAGAAAATGGGCGATATTGTTGCCGAGCGTTTGATTGAAAGCTTTTCAGATCTGATGGACTACGATTTCACTGCGAAGATGGAAGATTCGCTGGATGAGATTGCGTCAGGTGATAAAAACTGGAAGAAGGTACTTGATACCTTTTACAAAGGCTTTACGAAGCAATTGGATGCCGCATCTGCTCCTGAAAAAGGCATGCGTGAGAATAACCCGACAGATACCGATGTGGCGTGCCCGAAGTGTGGTCGTCATATGCAGTTGCGTACAGCTTCTACCGGGGTGTTTCTCGGTTGTTCCGGTTACGGACTGCCACCGGCGGAGCGTTGTAAATCCACCATTAATCTGATTCCTGGTGAAGAAGCAATCAGTGCTGCCAGTGAAGAAGAGGCAGAAGAAGTTGAGAACAGACTTTTGCGCGAGCGCAAACGCTGCAAACTTTGCAATTCCACCATGGACAGCTATCTGATTGATGAGAAGCGCAAGATTCACGTGTGTGGTAACAATCCGGATTGCGCCGGGTACGAAGTGGAACACGGCGCGTTCAAATTGCGTGGCTATGATGGGCCTCTTATCGAATGCGATAAATGTGGTTCCGACATGCAATTGAAATCTGGTCGCTTTGGTAAGTATTTCGGATGCACCAGCGAAACCTGCAAGAACACACGGAAATTATTACGCAGTGGTGAAGCGGCGCCACCGAAAATGGACCCGGTAATATTTCCTGAACTCCGTTGCGAGAAAGTAGACGATCATTACGTGTTACGCGATGGAGCGGCAGGGTTGTTTCTGGCTGCCAGCAAGTTTCCAAAGAATCGCGAAACCCGGGCACCACTGGTAGCTGAGCTACTACCACACAAAGATGAGATCGATCCCAAGCATTTATATTTGCTTGCTGCACCAATTGCTGACAAAGACGGCAACAAGGCGATTATCAGGTTCAGCAGAAAGACTCAGGAGCATTATGTGCAGACTGAAATCGATAAGAAGCCAACAGGCTGGAAGGCTTTTTACCGCAATGGTCGCTGGGTTATTGAAAAACCCAAGAAAGGGTAATCACAGCCCGGCAATTTGCCAGACTTAGTCGAAACAGACAAAACTCACATGCCGCGTCGGATAACTCCGACGCTGATTCCCTCGATGCTGAACTGCTGAGTGCGCAGATCAACTTCGATCGGTTTGAAGTCATCGTTCTCGGCAAGCAATTGCAGACTGAATTTGTTGCGTCCACGTTGCAGGCGTTTGACGGTGACCTCATCATCCACCCTGGCGACGATGATATCGCCATCGTTTGCTTCAGTTGTGCGATGAACCGCTAATAGGTCGCCTTCGAAAATGCCCACATTGATCATACTGATGCCTTTTACCGTCAGCAGATAGTCCGCGCGCGGGCGGAACATGTCCGCGGGCACATCAAGATACTCGTCGATGCACTCGGTTGCCAGAATCGGGCTGCCAGCTGCCACCTGACCAATCACAGGCAGACCAGCTTCTGGATCTGCAGGAAGTCGAATACCTCTGGAGGCACCGGGAATCATCTCGATGGCGTTTTTGCGGGCCAAGGCGCGGAGGTGTTCTTCCGCAGCATTGGGCGACTTGAAACCCATTTCGGTAGCGATTTCAGCACGGGTAGGAGGGGAACCGGTATCCTGCTGGTAACTCCTTATAAAGGCTAGAATTTCCGCCTGACGCATCGTAAGGTTGTTCATGAATTGACCACCTATGAGTGTAAATTTGCTGTAATTATATACAGTTGTCTGGATATGACAAGCGCTTTGCTCATTGGCCTTCAATTTGTGATAATCGCTCGCCGTAGCGCTCTGTGCGGCCTTGCGGTGCCAAAGTCTTGCAAAAATCCGATCCACGTATCTCCACAGTCAATCCACCAACAGCAGGTAGCATAAATGACAGGCGCAACACCCAAAGCTTCAGGTGTACTCATGTTGGATTTGCTGGGTACCACTCTCAGCGAAGAAGAGCGCGAGTTATTGCAGGAACCCCAGGTTGGTGGCGTCATATTGTTCAGCCGTAACTATGCAGATCTGCTGCAGTTGCAGAGGCTGATTATTGATATTCGCGCCTGTCAGCCGAATATCCTGATAGCGGTAGATCAGGAAGGTGGCCGAGTGCAGCGCCTGCGCGATGGATTTACGCGCATACCCCCCATGAACCACTTTCAGAGCTGCATTGCACCTGAGGGTGTTGACCAGAGGCAGTATCAGTTACAACTGCTGGAGGATTGCGGCTGGTTGATGGCCGCCGAAGTGCTGGCATGCGATATAGACTTCAGCTTTGCCCCGGTTCTGGATCTGGAAACGGGTCTCAGCGAGGTGATCGGCAATAGAGCATTCTCTGCTGATCCCGAGCGTGTGGTTGAACTGGCGAATGCATTCATGCGCGGCATGCATAGTGCCGGCATGGCAACCACGGGCAAGCACTTCCCCGGCCATGGAAATGTCAGTGCGGATTCACACACAGATATTCCTGTCGATACGCGCAGCCTGAATGACATCCGAAAGCAGGATTTGATCCCATTTGCCAAATGCATACCGAAACTGGATGCCATTATGCCCGCTCATGTGATCTACACCGACGTTGATCAAACCTGCGCAGGATTTTCTTTAGTGTGGTTACAGCAGATCCTGCGTCAGGAACTTGGTTTTAATGGAGTCATCTTCAGTGATGACCTGAGTATGGCAGGGGCAGCGGCGGCGGGATCGTTGTCAGACAGAATAGATGCGGCGTTGGGAGCAGGGTGTGACATGATTCTGGTGTGTAACGATCGCCCGGCAGCACTACAGGCACTGGCGCATCTTAACGCGTTAAAGCAAGCGCCAAACACGCGCCTGCCGTCAATGCGCATGCGACAGAACTGGTCGCGCCAGGAACTTGCAGAATGTGCCAGGTGGCAGAGAATCAGCTCCAGTTTTGCAGCATTGCAGATAGCATAGGCGCCTGCGGGTTAAGCCAGAGCGGGCTATCAATATATAAAACATCAAAATGGGTTGTAGAACAAAAAGAGGCAGTTAATGGATATCGTCATGGAATTTCTTGAAACAGAGCAGTTGCGCTGGAGCTGGCAGGTATTCCTGATCGTTTTGGCAACTCTCACTGTGCACTTCGTTGCCGCACGTGTGCTTAGACGTATTGAAAAGCGTCTGGAAACTACTGACAAGGTGTGGGATGACGCATTGGCGCATGCAGCCAAAACCCCGGTCAGTATTTTTATTCTGGTCATGGGTCTGACATGGGCTGTCAGTATTGGTAACAACTATATTGAAAGTGCTTTGTTCTCAGCCGCCAATCTGGGCTTGGTTCGACAATTGACGGTCGTCCTGTTGTTTGTGATGTGCCTTACCCGTTTCATCAGCATTGTCGAACACCGCTTTGTGGACGATGTTGAGTTTGCAAAAAAGCGCTGGGGCAAAGAGTTCGATGTCACAACCGTATCCGCTTTAGCGAAATTGACGCGGCTTGCCGTTGCCATCACGGGCATTCTGGTTGTACTCCCCACGCTGGGCATTGAAATCACAGCGTTGTTGGCATTCGGCGGAGTAGGGGGCATAGCTGTTGGTTTCGCCGCCAAGGATTTGCTGGCCAATTTCTTTGGTGGTTTGACAATCTATATGGATAGACCGTTCGTGATTGGGGAATGGATACGCTCGCCGGATCGCGAAATAGAGGGAACGGTGGAAAGGATTGGCTGGCGTCTTACTGTGGTCAGAACATTTGACAAGCGGCCGTTGTATATACCGAATGCTGTATTCACCACGATTTCACTGGAAAATCCATCGCGGATGCTTAACCGTCGTATTCGCGAAACAATTGGCGTGCGCTACGAGGATGCGGACAAGCTTGAGGCGATTGTTAGTGAAGTCAAAGAAATGCTGATGAACCACCCTGATATAGACAACACGCAAACCCTGATGGTGAACTTCGACAAGTACGCAGCATCCGCTCTTGAGTTCTTCATTTATACCTTCACCAAGACAACCAATTGGGTGGAGTTCCATGCCGTCAAGCAGGATGTGTTGTTCAAGATTGTAGAGATTGTGTTGGCGCACGGTGCCGAGTTTGCGTTCCCGACCACAACTATCGATGGATTGGATCCCTCCATGTTTGCTGACAATCAGGACGCTGAAACTCCGGCCACCGCAGCTGCTCGGAAAGCTCCGGTAACAAAGCCTGAAGCAGTTAGCAAAAAAGAGTCTGGCAATGCACGGTGATGATGAAAAGCTGCATATCCTGCAACAAGTCAGGGCACAGGCTCGTTGCCTGTATACAGAAGAGCAGGTGGAAGCCGCTATTAACGCCATGGCTGCAAAGATAGCCGCGCAACTCGCGGATATGAATCCATTGTTCTTGTGCGTCATGAATGGCGGTTTGTTTATTACCGCCAGACTGTTGTTGCGCCTGGATTTCCCATTGCAGGTAGATTACCTGCATGCGACCCGCTACCGCGAGAGGTTATCTGGTACAGATTTGCAGTGGAAAGTATATCCATCAATCTCTTTGCGCGATCGGCAAGTCATTGTTCTGGACGATATTCTGGATGAGGGTGAGACCCTGGCGCGGATAAAACAATACTGCGAATCCGAACAAGCCGCTGCCGTTTATACGGCTGTGCTGGTAGATAAACAGCACGCCAGAAAGAATCCTCAGCTACCGATAGCCGACTTCACTGGCCTGTATGCCGAAGACAAATACCTGTTTGGTTATGGTATGGATTACAAAGGCTACTGGCGCAATGCCCCGGGGATATATGCATTAGATTAAACGTTGGAGGCTTCCGCCCATGACAAGCCAGAATGACAAAGCGGGTTTTGACCCGGCCGGAATGGCAAAAGCTATCAGTCAGGTCAAAGGGCCTGCACCTGTGCATCTTTGGGATCCGCCGTTTTGCGGAGACATCGACATGCGCATTGCGGTTGATGGCACCTGGTACTATCAGAACTCACCAATCAAAAGGCCAGCTATGGTCAAACTGTTCTCCTCGGTATTGCGTCTGGATGCCGACGGCTGCTATTACCTGGTCACGCCGGTTGAGAAAGTGCGCATACGAGTGGACGACTGTCCGTTTGTAGCGCAACTGCTGGAGGTTGAAGTAAGCGCCGCCAACGGTGATCAGAAACTGGTTTTCATAACCAACACGGATGAAAGGATTCTGGCGGGTTTGGAGCATCCCATCGTGGTGGATACCCAGGGTGAATTGGACGCACCGCATCCGCGAATTCTGTGTCGCACCAATCTGTATGCGTTGATATCACGCAATGTGTATTACCAACTGGCAGAGTTGGCGCAACAACAATTTATCGATGGCCGCAAGGTCGTTGGTGTATTCAGCGCCAACGAGTTCTTTCCCCTGCAGTAGTGGCTTTCATCCTGGTAATCGGAGGTCATTCATTGTTCTTTTCGTGCCTCCTGAGAGAAGACCGTGATTGACGTAAACCGATAAAAACGGCATTATTACCCCCTTTTTTTAGCCTGATCCAGCAGCCCGGATCACCAGACCAGACGAGCCAGGCGAGCAGTTTTCGGATTGCGGTAGCAGCATGACCCTCTATTCATCCTTTTAGACTGAGTTGGAAAATCCATGAAGATTCTTGTAGCAGTTAAACGTGTTGTTGATGCGAATGTTAAGGTTCGGGTCAAGGCAGATAACAGCGGCGTAGATCTGGCAAATGCCAAGATGGCGATCAACCCGTTTTGTGAAATCGCGATTGAAGAAGCTATCCGTATCAAAGAGAAAGGGCTGGCTGATGAAGTTATTGCTGTTTCCATTGGCGACAAGACCTGTCAGGAACAGATTCGCACAGCGCTTGCGCTGGGTGCTGACCGTGGCATTCATGTGGAAGCCGAGGGCGAGGTACAACCGCTGGCTGTTGCGAAAATATTGAAGAAGCTGGTGGAAAAAGAAGCTATTGATCTGGTGATTCTTGGCAAACTTTCTATCGATTCGGACAATAATCAGGTCGGTCAGATGCTGGCAGCCATCACGGGCATGCCGCAGGGTACATTTGCCTGCAAGCTGGAGTTCGAAGATAAAACTGTAAAAGTAACGCGAGAGATTGATGGCGGCGAGCAGACAGTCGCTTTGACACTGCCAGCGGTTATTACAACGGATCTGCGCCTGAATGAACCTCGCTATGCCTCTTTACCCAATATAATGAAAGCAAAAAAGAAGACAATTGATACGCTTGCCCCAACTGACCTGGGCGTGGATATCAGTTCTGGATTGAAGATAATCAGTGTTGAACCACCACCCGGCCGCTCGGCTGGCGTGAAAGTGGCCGATGTAGATGAACTGATCAGCAAACTCCGCAGCGAAGCCAAAGTCATTTAAGAAAGGGAATTTGAGAAAGGTCATTTGAAGAAAGTCATAGAAGGTGACACATTAATTTGCTTTCCCGAAAACAGTTTTTAAAAGGGTTATGAAATGAGCGTATTAGTAATAGCAGAACACGACAACGCTGTACTGAAACCAGCAACATTGAGCGCGGTGACAGCTGCGCAGGAAATTGATCAGGATATCACGGTATTGATTGCCGGCTCTGGTTGCTCTGCAGTAGCAGAATCTGCGGCAAAAATTAATGGCATCAGCAAAGTGCTGGTTGCCGATAATGCGGTGTACGAACATCAGCTGCCGGAAAATCTGGCAGCGCTGGTTGTCGACATAGGGAAACAGTTCTCCCACATTCTGGCGCCTGCAACCACTTCCGGTAAAAATCTGCTACCCCGCGTTGCGGCGCTGTTGGATGTTGCACAAATCTCTGACATGACTACAGTGAAAAGTGCGGATACTTTTGTGCGACCCATTTATGCAGGTAATGCATTGGCAACTGTGCAATCCAGCGATGCCATCAAAGTTATTACAGTGCGCAGCACCGCCTTTGCGGAAGCGGGCAGTGGTGATGCGAGTGCTACAATTGAGAATATCGATGCAGTACATGCTCAGGAAATCTCCCGCTTTATCAGCGAGGAGTTGTCCGTATCCGAGCGCCCAGAGCTGACAGCTGCTTCTATCGTTATTTCTGGTGGTCGAGGGATGCAAAACGGTGAAAATTTTGTACTGCTGGAAAAAGTGGCAGATAAATTGGGCGCGGCCATTGGTGCTTCGCGTGCGGCCGTAGACGCGGGTTTCGTTCCCAACGATATGCAGGTAGGACAAACCGGTAAAATTGTTGCCCCGGATCTTTATATCGCCGTGGGAATTTCCGGAGCCATTCAACACCTTGCCGGTATGAAGGACAGTAAAGTCATCGTCGCCATCAACAAGGATGAAGAGGCACCTATTTTTCAGGTGGCCGATTACGGTCTGGTAGCGGATCTGTTCAAAGTAATGCCGGAGCTTGCTGAAAAATTGTAAGCTGCAAGGACATTCAGTACACTCACTTCAGCGACTTGCTTCAGAAGTGCATAAAAAACCCGGTATCTGAACTGAACCCCAAAAGTTAGACATCACTTTTGGGGTTTTTTATGCGTGTCTCCATTTGCACTTGTCAGATTGCACGCTCGGATATAGTGCTTTGTTCAGCTACTCTCGTTGCCACTATCCTGTGCCAAACCTTCCGAGACAGCGGCAGCAAGCATCTGCTGTCTGCGTTTGATTTCTCTCGGGTCATTCGGCGCTCGGCCTTTAAGGGCAGGAATAACCGGCGCGGTGTTTTGTTCTGGTGCAGTAGCTGCTACCGTTTCAGTGGCTTCTGTCGTCTCAATTGCTTTTACCGTTTCATTTTCCATTGTGTCGGCTACAGAGACCTTTGCTGGTTTGCGCTTTTGCTCAACCTCAGCTTCAACTTCTGTCTCCGCTACAACCGCAGCTTCGGTTGCAGACTTTGTGTGTTCTGCGGTATCTGCAATCGCCATGTCAAATGACTGTTGTTCAGCAGGTGCTGCTACAGTCTTCTCAGGCTTGGCCGCCGTTGCAGCAGAAGTATTGTCATTCTCAACATTCGGCTCTGCGTCGGCTTGAGACTCTGGCGTAGCACCGGAAGCATCACCACCATCTTCTGCTGTGCGATTCTTGTTGCGTCTGCTGCGATCAGAAGGACGTCTTCTGCTGCGGCTGCGCTTGGGTGCTGCACCGTCTTCGCTGGCTTCCGACGATTGTGTGTTTGTGTCTGCCACAGCGTTGTTTGTTGCAGTGTCAACTGTTACATCCGTTCTACCAGACTCTGCTACGCTTTCAGCGCTGCCATTGTCCATAGTGTTTTTGTTAGAAGTGCTTTTGTCAGCAGCCTGATTGTCTTCTGCAGCAATTGTTGCATCTGACGCTTCCTGAGTCTGCGTAACTAACGCTTCTGCAGCGGAAGTTAATTGATCGGCAGAATCTGCTGCTACTCCATCCTGAGTTTCCGGTCGCGGACCGCGTCTACGTTGCGCAGTGTTGCGCGGGCGACGATTGCCACTGCGCCGTTGTGATTTTTTCGCGTCATCGCCACCTTCTACAGCCTTGTCTTCTTTGCCGACTCGTTCGTCACGCGAGCGATCCTCACTGGCAGGGACAGCAGCTTCAGCTGGTTTATTGCGATTACCGGATTGCGGGTTTTGCCCTTGTCCCTGGCCCTGACCACGCTTGCGCTGCTGGTCACGATTGCCGCCATCTTCACTCTGACGTCCTGAGTCGCGACGTCCCTGCGGGTTTCTGTCCTGGGCGCCTCTGTCCTGGGCGCCTCTGTCCTGTGCGCCTCTGTCTTGTGAGCTCCTGTCCTGGGAACTGCGGTCCTGGGAACTGCGGTCCTGACCGTTTCTCTCTGAGCCGGGACGTCGAGACTGATTACTACGACGAGCTTGTGTCGTATTGGGTTTACGCACTACTTCCTGTTCTTCATCGTTGGCCGCGCCGGTTATCAGGCCTGTGAACGCAGAGATCAGTGAGTCAAACAAACCTTTCTTTTTGGCACTTGCAGGTGCTGTTGGCTTGGGTGCCTGTGCGATTGTCGGTGCCTGAACAGCGGCCTGTTGCGGCACAACGTTTCTGGCCGGTTTGATCAGATTCTCTTTATCCTCAACAGTTGTATTGATCTCATAGCTGAGAGGACTGTGGCCAGTGCCGAAATCTGTCTGATTCATGGCCTGAATTTCGTAATGCGGTGTATCCATAGCCGGATTGGGAATAATAACGATTCGTGTACCGCTCTGTGCTTCGATGCCTGCTACTGTGCTGCGTTTCTCATTTAGCAAATAAGCACCAACAGTAATAGGAACAATGGCGCGGATTTCCACACTCTTGCGCTTGTTAGCTTCTTCCTGCAACACGCGCAGAATAGATAGAGACAGCGACTTCATATCGCGAATAGCACCTTGCCCATTGCAACGCGGGCAAACAATGGCACTGGTTTCCTCCAGAGAGGGACGCAGACGCTGGCGCGACATTTCAAGCAGTCCAAAGCGGGAAATGCGTCCAACCTGCACGCGTGCACGATCTGCCTCGAGAGCATCTCGCATGCGATTTTCTACTTCTTTCTGATTCTTGGCAGAGCTCATGTCGATGAAGTCGATAACGACCAGGCCGCCCATGTCACGCAAACGCAACTGCCGGGCAATTTCATCGGCTGCTTCCAGATTAGTATTCAAGGCTGTTTCTTCAATATCAGAACCACGTGTAGCACGCGATGAGTTGATATCAATAGATACCAGTGCCTCAGTCGGATCGATGACGATGGAGCCACCTGATGGCAGTTTTACTTCGCGCTGGAATGCAGTCTCGATCTGAGCTTCAATCTGATAACGATTGAACAGGGGCAGGGGCTCCTGATACAGCTTGATGCGCGCTTCATAATGCGGCATTACCTGACGGACGAAATTCAGCGCTTCTTCGTGCGATTCCTTGGTGTCAAACAGGACTTCACCGATATCCTGGCGCAGATAATCGCGGATAGTACGGATAATTACGTTGCTTTCCTGATAGATCAGGAAGGGAGCCTTTTTCTGCTCAGCAGCATCTTTGATTGATTGCCACAGTGACATCAGGTAATCCAGATCCCACTGCAGTTCTTCCTGCTGCTTGCCGACACCGGCGGTGCGAACAATGATGCCCATGCCGTCGGGAATATTCAGGCCGCTGATCGCTTCGCGGATCTCGGAGCGCTCATCACCTTCGATCCGGCGTGAAATACCACCAGCGCGAGGATTGTTGGGCATTAATACCAGGTAGCGACCCGCAAGACTGATGAATGTGGTCAAGGCAGCGCCTTTGTTGCCACGTTCCTCTTTCTCTACCTGCACTATGACTTCAGTACCTTCAGCGACAACATCTTTGATGTTGATACGGCCGCCTTCGCTGCCACGCTTGTTGAAGTACTGGGGGGAAATTTCTTTCAGCGGCAGAAAACCGTGCCGTTCTGCGCCAAAATCGACGAAAGCAGCTTCCAGACTGGGTTCTACGCGGGTGATTTTGCCTTTGAAAATACTGGCTTTTTTCTGGACTCTGGCGCGGTTCTCGATATCCAGGTCATACAAACGTTGCCCATCTACCAGGGCTACACGCAACTCCTCTTCCTGAGTCGCATTGATTAACATTCTCTTCATTTTTCAGTTCACTTTTCTGTTAGGCCAGAAGAGTCAACTCGATTTGTTCAAACCGGCAGTGCAGCCAAGCTATGGAAGGGTGCTGTGCCACCCTTCAGGACATTAATGTGCAAGCGCTTCGTTAAGAGATAACGAGTTCTTAACAGGATCGACAAGTGGCCGATCCTCCTGAATAACTTAAAGTTTTCGACTTTTCCGGCGGCGCTGTCGTACTGCGGCGCTAAAGAGCAAACGCTTGAGGCGTTTTGCTTTTTTGACGGTAAGTCGTCCCTCTGTTCCTGACTGCGTTGCTGTGACCCATAATACTACGGGGTTTCACAGGCTTTTTGCATTTGATGCAATTCGAATTTATCTGGCTTTATGGTTATAAATTTTGTTTAAAGTTCGGTTCTTGTTCGGTTATCTGTTTACTTGTATATGTTATAAGTCTTGTGCTATAAGTTTTTTGATAAAAGTCTTGCAAAAACAGAGGGTTATCATTGGCTCTTTTGCGGATGCGACCCTTGTATAACCCTGATACCGATATTCCGGTATCCTTGAAATCCTGTAGGCACTACTCAGTGGTGCCATCGTATCCGTTGATGCCTGCCTGGTTCTCGCTAGTTCTTCTCGATTGCTATCAACCATGCAATCTTTCAATCTTTCAATCTTGCGCTGAACCAAGGCTGTTGCCAGCCAGTTACGGTGGCGGAAATATACCAGTAAATACTTTTTAATTCAAATACCTGCTGTTAGAATCTGCCGCGTCCATGTAATGTCAGTTGGCAGAAGTTAAAATCAGATAAGTTCTCCAACTAAAGCAGGTCAAACAGAGACAGGTTCGAGCCAATGCTGGTTTATTACTATCAACGTACAACGGCATTTGAAGCTGGTGAGAGTGAGGATTCCGAGTCGGCACTATTCATCGCTCATGAAGCGGCAGCAATACGCAAGTATTGCTCAACCGCCGGGTTGGGTAGCCCCCTGGTTTGTGAGGATATCGCGGTTCCGTGGACACAGGACTTCGCCAATCGCGCTACAGCGGCTACTTTGTTGGATCAGATACAGCCTGGAGACGCCATCGTCGTATACTCCTTAGAGCGGATTTTTAGTTCGTGTCAGGATACGCTGGCAATGCTGAACTACTTTGTTGAGCACCAGATTCATCTCTACGTCATGGAAATCGGCGGTGATATCACAGAGCGACATTTTTCAAGAGATTTCAATGGCTTGCTGCAGATATTTGCCGGCCTTGAGCGCCGCCGTGCCGCAGAAAGAATCAAGCTGGTAAAGCAGAGGCAGCGTGAAAGAGGGCGTTATCTTGGCGGCAGCAGGCCTTTTGGGTACATGATCCATTCCAATGGCAGGTTATTAGAAAACCCGATGGAACAACGCGTGTTGAAACGCATCATGCTATTGAAGCAACAAGGCAAATCACTCCGTGCTATCGCGTCAGAAGTCAGTACCCCGGTTATGCCCATCAGCTTCAAAACGGTGCAACGTGTACTACAGCGTCATGCGGAATAGAGAGGCCATGCGCAATAAAGAGAGCGCGCGCAATATAGATTTTTCCCATCATGTTTAAGCCGTTGGCATTATTTATCGGGTTGCGCTATACCAGAACCCGCAAGAAAAATTACCTCGTCTCCTTCGTATCTCTGGTGTCGATGCTCGGTATCACACTGGGTGTGTTGGCATTGATTGCCGTTCTATCCGTAATCAATGGGTCAACATCGACCATGCGCGAGGAAACGCTGAAATCTGTTCCCCACGCCAGTATCAGGTTGGTGGAAAATGCCAACGAATGGCATGCCCATGTGAATAGTCTGCGCACACAGCCTGGCATTCTTGGGGTCGCGCCATTTATTGAAGGAGAGGCGTGGGCGCGCTACGAAGGCAGGGCAGACTTTCTGCAGGTTCGCGGTGTCAGCCCGGAGCATGAATTGGATGTCGTGAACAACGAGAATTCCAATCTGCAGAATCTATTGCTGCAAATACAGCCGGATAACAGTGGGGTTATCCTTGGCACCCAGCTGGCCGCCCGCATGGGGCTTTATACTGGGGATGTCATCAGCATCACCCCATTGAACAGTCTGGTTAGTCGACAGTTGCAGGATGCCCGTAATTTCAGAGTACTGGGTGTGGCAGATTTCGGTTTCTACGGAAATGCCAATACCGCCCTGGTACATTTGAATGATGCGGCGTTGCTGTTCGGCACCCGGATAAGTGCTGACGTAACTGAGCCCGGCAATAGTGCCTATGATTTACGTTTGCGTGTCCGCGTGGATGATGTTTTTAATGCCGGCGGCATAACGCGTAGCGCTATCATCGCCGCTGGTCTGGATTCCGAAGCAGCCAATGCAATCAGTACCTGGCAACAGACACAAGGCAGCCTGTTCGATGCGTTACGTCTGGAAAAAACCCTGACCGGTTTCATGCTGTTGATGATTGTGGTGATCGGTGCAGTAAACATCGTTTCTACATTGGTGATGGTCGTGGCTGACAAGAGCGCCGATATCGCGATTCTGCGTACCATGGGCGCGAGCAAATTCAGCATAATGGCAGTTTTTATTACGCAGGGGGCGGCAGTGGGAATTCTTGGTACTGCATTCGGGGCCTTGCTTGGTGTGTTGTTGGCTGACAATATTGATGGGTTGACGCGCTCGCTGGAAAGCGTGCTTAACAGCGGATTGTTGAATGACAATGTCTATATGATTTCGCATCTGCGCGCAGAGTTGCATTGGCAAGACGTAGCGACGGTTTGTGCGTGTGCTGTTCTGGTCAGCTTTTTGGCAACCCTTTATCCGGCTTACAGAGCCAGCAAAATCCAACCAGCGGAAGTCCTGCGTTATGAATAATTTGTTATCGGATGGAAAGCTATGAATCAAGTAGTCGCAGGCATTCCCCGGCAACCTGCCAGCAACCCTGAGGTGGTACTGGAGTGTCGTCACCTTGGCAAAGTTTATACGCAGGGGCCGCAGGATGTGCGTGTATTGACTGATGTGAATCTGCAAGTGCATGCGGGTGAGCGCGTTGCGATAGTGGGTAGCTCCGGTTCAGGAAAAACCACGCTGCTGAATTTGCTTGGTGGGTTGGATGATCCCACGGAGGGAGAGGTTTCCATTGCCGGGCGTAAACTGTCCAAACTCAACGAGCGCGACCGCGGCATCATGCGTAACCGCTATCTGGGGTTTGTGTATCAGTTTCACCACCTGCTGGGAGAATTTACGGCTCTGGAAAACGTGTGCATGCCACTGTTGATTTCAGGTAGCAGCGTTAAGGCTGCCAGCAGTAAGGCGCGAAGTCTCTTGCAGCGCGTTGGCCTTGAACATCGGTTTGAACATAAACCTTCAGAGCTTTCCGGTGGTGAACGACAACGCGTAGCTATCGCACGCGCTTTGGTGACAGATCCGAAGTGTGTATTGCTGGATGAACCAACCGGTAATCTGGATCGCAATACAGCCGCAGAAATACATGGTTTGATGGAAGAGTTGAACAAACATCTGGCTACCAGTTTTATCGTGGTAACTCACGATGAAACTTTCGCCGCATCGCTGGATAGAGTGCTGCTTCTGCAAAATGGTTGCCTGGAACAGGCTCAATATGGCTGAATCTCTGGTACGTTTTATTGCTGTGCGGTATGTCAGCGTTGGCAAGCGAAGTCAGCTTGTCTCTTTCATGTCACTGCTGTCAGTAGGTGGTCTGGCGCTGGGGATAGCCATTCTGATTATGGTGTTGTCGATCATGAATGGTTTTGATCGCGAAGTGCGTGAAAACATTCTCAGTGTTGTCCCGCACGCCACCATTAAAGCCTATGATCGAGAGAACATTGCGCGCTGGAACGAGGTGCAGGAACTGATAGAAGCTTATCCCGATGTCGCCTCCAGTTCCGCACTGGTAGAAATCATGGGTGTAATCAGCAATATCAACAATAGTGCCATGACGTACAGTAAAGGGGTCATTGTCAACGGTATTGATACGCAGCGTACAGACCAATTGCAGACGCTGCAAAATTTCATGCAAGAAGGTGATATTTCCGGGTTAACAGCACAGCGTTTCATGATTGTGCTTGGCGACACACTCGCAGAGAATCTGAGGGTGGGTGTCGGAGACAAAGTCAGCCTCTACTCATTGAATGTTTCAATCAATCCGATAGCAACTCTGCCAACGCAGCGACAGTTTACAGTGGCTGGCATATTCAAGGTTGGGACGCTGGAGCTGGATAGCGCAACCGCGGTTATAACGTTACCAGACGCGCAGGCATTGTACCGCTTTGGTGCTTCTTATTCCGGGCTGCGCCTGACAGTCACTGACGTACTTGCTGTTAATCAAATGCGCGCCGGGCTGTCCAGAAGAGTTCCTGCTGGCTTTTACGTAGAAACCTGGACGCAGGTGTTTGGCAATATCTACGAGAATATTAAGCTCTCGCGCACTATTGTAGGTTTTTTGCTCTGGTTGCTGGTCGCCGTAGCGGCTTTTAACTTAGTAGTGTCTCTGATCATGATTGTGCGGGACAAACGCGGCGATATTTCGATTCTGCGAACCATGGGAGCAAGCCCTGCCACGATCGGTAAAATATTCATGACGCAGGGTTGCATAGTGGGGATGATGGGCACAATTATCGGTCTGTCTTTCGGAATTTTCTTTTCTCTGACGGTTAGCGATTTCGCCGCGTTCATTGAAAGCGCTTCCGGAGTTACATTGCTCAGTGCGGATGTCTACCCGGTGGATTTCCTGCCGTCCGAGTTGCGACTTGCAGACATCCTGATGGTCAGCATCGGAGTATTCATTCTGTGCGTCCTTGCCACGCTTTATCCCGCATGGCGCGCTGCTAAAGTACAACCGGCTGAAGCGTTGCGACTGGAATAAATCTCCTTCCTGATCTATATGATGGGTATGGTTTTTCGCGATTGACTCGTTGTTTGGCACGGAATGTTTATGCGCTCATGGATGATTGCGCTCAGTTCAGGAATTGCCGTTACGGGTTTATTGCCAACACTTCCGGTAGTCAGTTTCGCGATTTTGTTATCCATGTTTCTGGTCGCAGTGCTGCTGTTTTCCCTCCTGCTCTATTTTTCATCTCTACCCGGCTACAGCGATAAAACAGTCGCCATTGGTATAGCGCAGATTTGTCTTTGCTTTATGCTTGGCAATTGCTGGGGGCTGCTGTATGGCAGATACATGATGGATACTCAGCTACCGGAAAACCTGGAAGGAGTGGATTTCTGGCTGGTTGGCGAAGTAGACAGCCTGCCTCGCTACAATGGCAGGGCGCAGCAATTCGAGGTACGCGTGACCGGCAGTTGTCTGGCCTTGCATCCTGGTAGCTGCGCAGCAAATGAACAGGCGCTGCGTTTGCGCAGAGTTTTGTTGAATTATTATGGCGGTGAAGAAATTCTGCCCGGGCAGTATTGGCGCTTGCGCGTACGATTGAACAGGCCACATGGTTTTGTCAACCCGGGCGGATTCGACTATGAATTGATGCTGGCGCAAAACGGTATTAATGCGAAGGGCTATGTACGCGACACTGAATTCAACATTTATCTGGGGGAAAGTCGTTACAATTATCAGCGCCTGCGTTATCAATTACGTGAGAGGCTGCTGGTCGCCACTGCAGAGATGCAATATGCAGGAATCATCCTGGCATTGGTGTTGGGCGAGCGCGATCTCATTTCATCGCAGAGTTGGGAGTTGTTCAGCCAGACCGGTACCAATCATCTGATTGTCATTTCAGGTCTGCATGTGGGTTTTGTCGCACTGGTTGTATATTGGCTGGTGAACATTTCCGTGCGTTTGCTGCCCGGCTTATTGCTATTTTTTCCGGCACAAAAAATTGCTGCCGGTGCCGCCGTGCTCGGTGCATTTGTCTACAGCCTGCTGGCCGGATTCTCCATGCCAACCCAGCGGGCATTGATCATGCTGGCAGTATTTATGCTGGCGCAGGTATTCGCCCGTAATTTTCCTGCGACTTTCAGCTATTGTCTGGCGCTTACGCTGGTTCTGTTGCTTGCCCCTTTGAGTGCCATGAGTGCAGGGTTCTGGTTGTCTTTCGTTGCCGTGGGCGGATTGCTTCTCGCGTTTACTGGCTGGCAGCAAATGACATCGCAAAGCGCCTTACGTTCCAGATTGCAATGGTCTGTCTGGGGCCGGCCGCAATGGGTAGTCTTTGTGGTATTGAGTGTGCCGCTTGCCTTCTGGATGCAACAAATGTCGTTGTTATCACCACTGGCCAATATTTTCGCCATTCCTTTAGTCAGTCTGTTGGTTGTGCCACTGGGGTTGGCTGGCATGCTGGGGACGCTGTTGTACGCACCTGCCGGAATTTTGCTGTTGCACGCGGCGGATTTTTTACTTGCCGTCTTAACCGGTTCACTCACTTGGCTGGTTGCGGATTTCTCTGGTTTTGGAGTCTGGAAATTTTACGGGTTGCAACCGTGGGCTTTTTTCTGCGCCGCTGTTGGCAGTTTTTTGTTGCTCCTGCCCACAGGATGGCCCGCTCGTTATCTTGGTCTCGTGTTGTTCTTGCCGCTGTTTCGGCCAGTTGGTCCTGCCCTTCCGGAGCAAGGGGAGGTTTGGGTGAATTTTTTGGATGTGGGGCAAGGCCTGGCGGTTGTCGTGCGAACGAATTCTCACACTCTGTTGTATGACACAGGGCCGCGCTTTAGCGACAGCTTTGATACCGGGCGGGGAGTCATTCTACCTTTCCTGCAGAAAAGCGGCGTGCGGCAGCTGGATAGTATTATTGTCAGTCACTCCGATAATGACCATGCGGGTGGTCTGGATTCCGTGCTGTCTGGCATGCCGGTGGGCCAGATCATGTCCGGCACCCCCCTGAACCTGACTACGCAGAATTCTGTCAGCCACGCGTTTAGTCGCTGTGCACGAGGTATGCACTGGTATTGGGATAATGTTGAGTTTGAGATTCTACATCCGGGAGACCAGAGCTATCAGCGGCGCAATAATAATTCCTGTGTGTTGCAAATTCGTGCAGCTGGAGTTCGAATTTTGCTGACCGGCGATATAGAGGCACACGTAGAGGCAGAATTGCTCGGAAATTACACCGATACCCTGGCGAGTGACATACTGCTGGCCCCGCATCACGGCAGTAATTCATCATCAACCCCAGCATTTATCGCGGCGGTAAATCCAGAATTTGTTGTGTATTCCGCTGGTTACCGTAATCAGTTCGGACACCCGTCTGCCGAGGTAAGGCAGCGCTATCTGGTCAACGGTGCGCTCGCGCTGAATACCGCACGCTCAGGCATGATTGAGTTTCGGCAGGGCGCGGAAGAGGGTATCATGGCTGCGAATGTTGAAGCCGCTTATACTCCGCGGGAGTATAGAGAGTCGCGCCGGCGTTATTGGTTTGTCGAATAAGCCAATAAGCTTTACAAGAAGATTGCCATTAAGAACATGCCATTAATAGCATGCTAAAAGGGCTTCCAAAGAGAGGCTTTCCAAGAATAACAGGAGTTGTGCCATGAGATTGCCGCAAACCCCACTTCTACCGCCAGTGCTGGCGCTCACCCTGTCCTGTTTAGCCAGCACAGCATCCGCACAAACCGCTGATACATCTTTTCGAACCGAATGGGGCACTCCAGATCTGCAGGGAACATGGTCGATAGCAACTCAGACTGTGCTGGAAAGGCCAGACCGTTATAACGGCAGGCTGGTACTGACACCGGAAGAAGCTCAGCAATTCGAAGCCATGATCGATGCCCGCAACGAAGCCAGCTCAGCACCCAGTGACCCGGAGCGTGAAGCACCAAGACCTGGCGTCAACGTAGGTGGTTACAATAATTTCTGGATGGATCCGGGTGATCGTCTCGTTGTCCTCAATGGCGAAATCCGTTCATCACTGTTGGTTGAACCAACGGATGGCAAGCTGCCATACAGTGAAGCCGGACGCGCAAATTTCCTAGCGGACATGCAGATGCGTGAAACCTACGATGGCCCGGAGGTGCGCCCGTTGGGTGAACGCTGTGTCGTTGGCTTTGGTTCCACTGCTGGGCCGCCCAAGTTACCTGTCGCCTATAACAACAATACACAGATCGTGCAGACAGAAGATTACGTCATGCTGCTTGCCGAGATGAATCACGACGTGCGGGTCATTCGTTTGCACGGCGAATTCTTCGACCCACCTCACAATCAGTGGATGGGCGATTCAATTGGTCGTTACGAAGGTGACACGCTGGTTGTGGAAACCACCAACTTCCATCCGCAGGAAAGCGTCCGCTCATCACTGACACATCGGTTTATCGGCTCCACAACGATGCATGTCACTGAACGATTTACGCGTGTCAGTGAGGATGTCATTCACTATCAGTTTACTGTCAACGATCCCGTAAATTACTCGCAACCCTGGAGTGGCGAGCTGCCAATGAACAGAACCGATGAACTGATTTTTGAATATGCCTGCCATGAAGGTAACTATGCCATGCCGGGCATTCTTGCTGGTGCACGCAGGGCCGAGGCAGATGGTGTACCCTATGCACCAACTTATGGTCCAGTGAACTAAAACAAAAAATAAAAACTTGAAGTAGAGAAGCAGATGTTGACACAAGCAGAATCTGAGGAAACGCAGAGCAGTAATTCTTATTCAAACGCACAAACCGTTGGCTTATTTCTGGGGCCCGTGTTATTCGTTTTGACTTTATTTTTCTTCTCGGCAGAAGGTTTGAGCTTCGAGGCCAAGGCTGTTTTGGCGACTACTCTGTGGGTTGCTGTCTGGTGGATAACAGAAGCGATCCCTATACCTGCCACTTCATTATTGCCATTGCTTCTGCTGCCAATTACTGGTGCGCTGAATAGTGCAACTGTCACCTCGGCCTATGGTGATGACATTATCTTTCTGTTCCTGGGTGGCTTCTTCATAGCTTCTGCCATGGAAAAATGGAATCTGCACAGGCGTATCGCACTGGCCATCATTGCTTTTGTAGGCACCAGTACACAGCGTATTTTACTGGGTTTCATGCTGGCAACAGCCTTTCTTTCCATGTGGGTTTCCAATACAGCAGCCGTAATGATGATGATACCCATGGCTCTGGCTATAACTGCGCAGGTTGCATTGGCTCTGCGTGGTACACAGGAAGCGCGTGATATTCCTGAATTCGAAAAATCTCTCCTTTTTGGCGTAGGCTATGCAGGGACCATCGGCGGCATGGGTACTCTGATAGGCACGCCTCCCAATATTATTCTGGCTGCTCAGGCGCGCGAGTTGTTTGATGTCGAGATCACTTTCGCCAGCTGGATGATGATCGGGGTGCCAGTTGTCGTTGTTTTGCTCGCTATTGCCTGGATATATCTTGGACGAATTGCCTTTCGCAAGGGCATCAAAGGAATTCCGGGTGGCAAAGAATTGATCCAGAGCGAACGCGCCAAGCTGGGGAAGATTTCTTTTGAGGAGTCAGCGGTCGCAACTGTTTTTGTATTCGCCGCATTCATGTGGATAACAAGAGATTGGATCTGGACGGATATATTTCCTGAATTACGTGATGGCATGATTGCTGTGACGGCTGCCGTATTGTTGTTCATAATTCCCGTCAAAAGTCAGGCTGGCTTGCGCATACTGGACTGGAAAGATTCGCGGGAAATCCCCTGGGGCATTCTGTTGCTGTTTGGTGGCGGTCTCGCTATCGCGGCCGGCTTCAGGGAAACAGGTTTGGCATCATGGATAGGAACGCAACTGACAGTGTTGGATGGCTTCAACCTATTAGTAATTATTACCAGTGCCACTTTCCTGATTCTATTCCTGACTGAGATCACATCGAATACAGCCACGGCAACCATGATTCTGCCAGTAGTTGCTTCTCTTGCGCTGGCATTGAACATTCACCCGTTTGCATTAATGATTCCCTGTGCAATGGCTGCCAACTGCGCATTCATGTTGCCGGTTGGTACACCGCCGAATGCGATTATTTTTGCCACTGAAAAATTACGTATTGTCGAGATGGTACGAGTAGGATTTGTTATGAATGTAATAGCTGCAACATTGATAGTGATGGCTGTGTATTATCTGGTTCCGGCAATCTGGAACCTCGATTTGACTAACGTGCCAGATGCATTTCGAATTTGATAAACTCATTACGCCAGACAACAACACCCAACAAGCTGAATTAACATAAATTGCTCTATCCTGGAGAAAAAAACATGAAGATCCTGCGATTAAAGCTGCTGTTGACGTTTATGCTATTTACTTATCTGCCGAATGCAATGGCCACGGAGCGGGCGGGAGATTTCGCGCTGCTGGATCATCACGGCTATTTTCACCAGATGAGTTGGTACGACAATCGTCTGGCCATAGCCATTCTGGTGCAGGCCAATTATAGCGATACAGACCCGATTGCGATTCCTGCGTACACCGCAATACACGAGCGCTATCAGGACAGAGGCATTGAATTTTTCATGATTAATCCCGTCGGTCTGAAGAATCGCGCTGATGTGCAAGAGGAGATGCAGCGGCTTGGCAGCGGCATTCCTGTTTTAATGGATGACAGTCAACTGGTTTCCGAAGCGCTGGGCATTACGCATACCGGTGAGGTGCTGCTTTATGATCCGCGCTCTTTTACCGTGGTGTTCAGAGGGCCGATTGGGCCTGAGCTGGAAATGGCCATGCGCGCGATAACTGAAGGCGGGCCAGTAGTTGCATCAACTGTTCCCGTGCGCGGCAATGAAGTGCCGTATCCTGCCAAGGAAGCGCATCAGTTGCAAACGCCATCCTATGAAGCCGATATCGCGCCAATCATTGCAGCGAATTGCGCCAACTGTCATCGTGAGCAGGGCGTCGCACCGTTCGCTCTCAACAGCCACACCATGGTACAGGGCTGGTCGCCCATGATTCGCGAAGTGATCATGACTAAGCGCATGCCACCGGGGCAGGTCGATCCGCACGTGGGTGACTTCAGTAATGATATGTTGCTCACCGATGCCGAGTCGCAGAAATTGCTGCACTGGATCGAAGCCGGAGCGCCGATGTCTGGCAGCAGCGATCCGCTGCAACAATTGAGCTGGCCGGAAACCCGCTGGGCTTTCGGAGAACCGGATTACATCATCAAGATTCCACCACAGGAAGTGCCAGCAACGGGTGTGTTGGACTACTACAATGTCACGGTCCCAATAGAAATCGAGAAAGATCGCTGGGTAAAAGCAAGTCAATACATTCCCGGCGACAGAACTGTTTTACACCACACGTTGCACAGCATTATTCCTCCGGGTGCCACGCGAGGTGGGTCACTGCTTGGTGGCGATGACCCGGACCGACCAGACATCGCTCCTTATATACCCGGCCAGGACCCGCGCATGTCACCACCGAATACTGGCGGACTTCTGAAAGCGGGTACCCGTATAGCCATGCAACTGCACTATACGACTACAGGTAAGGCCACTGTGGATGAGAGTGAAATAGGCGTGTGGTTCTACCCTGAAGGTGTCGTGCCCGAGGAGCGTATGGTGGGTGCCTGTGCATGCATCTTCACGCCAACCTGGGTCAACATCCCGCCACATCATCCTGACTATGAGATGCAGCAATCCATCACCATAGATCGCGACGCAGAACTCTTCAGCTTGACTGCACATATGCACTTTCGTGGCAAGCGCATGCGCTTCTATGCAGACTACCCGGATGGCAGCAAGGAAGAGCTGTTGAACATTGCCAATTACAACTATAACTGGCAACTCGCCTATACCTTCAAAGAGCCAAAATTCGTGCCGGGCGGCACTGTGATTACTGCCGTGGGTGCCTTCGATAATTCAGCGCAGAACAAGGCCAATCCTGACCCTGACAGATCAGTGCCATGGGGATTGCAAAGCTGGGACGAGATGTTCTTCGGGGCGGCTGACTGGAAGTATCTTAAATGATAGAGTAGGCGCGGTATTTTCATGACGGGGCGTAGCTGTGGTCGAGATAGTAAGAGCGGGTGGCTGGTTGATGCTGCCGATTATCCTTTGTTCCATCATCGCTATCGCGATAATCATCGAGCGCTTCTGGACGCTGAGCGCAGCCAGGATTTCTCCCCGCCATGTGGTTGGCCAGGTCTGGACCTGGATCAAGAACAACGAACTGGATAATGCCAGGTTGCGCGAGCTGCGGGTATCCTCGCCGTTGGGGCAGATACTGGCGGCCGGTTTGCTGAATGCCAAATATGGTCGCGCAGCCATGATTGAGAGCATCGAGCAGGCGGCCGGCCTGGTGGTGCACGAGATGGAACGCTATCTCAGCACACTGGGTACAATCGCCGCTATTACACCGCTGCTGGGATTGCTGGGCACGGTCATCGGTATGATCCGGGTTTTCACCGAGATCATGATCGAGGGTACCGGTAATGCGAACGCACTTGCGGGTGGCATATCGGAAGCCCTGATTACCACGGCTGCGGGTCTGTGTGTCGCCATTCCTGCATTCATGTTTCACCGTATGTTCATGCGCCGCGTCGAAACGCTGGTGTTGGGGCTGGAACAGGAGTCGGTCAAGCTGGTTGACGCCCTGCACAGCGACCGCCGTGTTGAAATGAAAGAGAGTGCTGTTTAGTGAAATTCCAGCGCAGAATCCGCGAGGAGCTCGCTATCAATCTGACGCCTCTGATTGATGTGGTATTTCTACTCTTGATCTTTTTCATGGTGACGACCACATTTACCCGCGAAACACGGCTCGCAGTGAATCTGCCGCAGGCAGATGGCGAAGCAGTCACGGAAGTTTCCAATCAAATTGAAATACTGGTCAGCCAGGGCGGTGTATATTCCATCAACGGTCGTCAGTTAGTGAACTCACGGTTAGAAACCCTGATGGCCGGGCTTGAAGAAGTTTCACAGGGTGATAGAAGCGTATCTCTTCTTTTGATTGCCGATGCAGAAGCATCTCATCAATCAGTCGTAACAGCCATGGACGCGATAGGGCAGTCTGGTTTCAGCCGCTTGAGTATTGCGACGCGTCAACCCGATGATGACGCAGACAGTGGCGTTTCTCAATAGAGTATCCTAGACAGGAAATGCAAAAACTATGACCCGTAAGAAGATTGGTAAGGATGGCTGGCAACTCTACAAGCGATTGCTGACTTATGTTGGCCCGCACAGAGTCATATTTGCGGTCAGTGTTTTTGGTTTTCTCCTGTTTGCGTCAACTGGCATAGCATCCGCCTATTGGCTTGGCTGGACTGTCGATCAGGTAGAGGCCGGCAACGCAGATGCCAGAATCCTAAGCCCATTGCTGGGCGTTGCTATTGTGCTGGTGCGTGGTATTGGCGGCTTCATGGGTGAGTACTCTCTGCAACACATTGCCAACAATATTGTTCTCACGCTGCGCTGTCAGATGATGAATCAACTTTTGAAACTGCCCATGCGCTATTTCGACAAAAGCGCAACAGGTCGGTTGGTTTCCAAGATTACTTATGACTCCACGCAGATTACTGGTGCCGCTACCAATGCTGTCACCGTCATTTTGCGAGAAGGGCTTTATGTCGTTGGTTTGCTGATTGGGCTATTCCTGGCGAATTGGCGATTGACGCTGGTTTTTTTACTAGTTGCCCCATGCGTCGCATTAGTTGTCAGACTGGCTTCCAGCCGTTTCAGAAAATACAGCAGACAGATGCAGGACTCGATGGGCGATGTGACGCAGCTCAGCAATGAATCAATAAAAGGCCAGAAAGTGGTTCGCACTTTTAATGCTACGGAGTACGTTTCCGAAAGATTTCAGCGCGCCAGCGAACGCAATCGTCGCCAGAACATGAAGATGGTGGGTACGCAGGCGATAGCAACACCTTTTATTCAATTGCTGGTCAGTGTTGCGATGGGTGTGTTGATCTGGTTTGCGATGGCGCCGGAGATGCTGGCCGAATCAAGTGCAGGAGATTTTGTAACCTTTCTGACGATGGCAACCATGCTAGCGAAACCGATCCGGCAATTGTCGCAGGTTAATTCCGTGATTCAACGCGGTATATCTGCGGCTGACAGTATTTTCTCTTTGTTGGATGAGCCGCAAGAAATCGATAACGGCACACATGCAGTAGAGCACGTTAAAGGTAGTGTTGAGTTCCGCCATGTCAATTTTGCATACAAGGAAGAGGAGCCGATACTATTCGACATCAGTTTTATTGCACAACCGGGACAAACGATCGCACTGGTGGGGAAGTCCGGCAGTGGCAAGTCAACGCTGGTCAGTTTGCTTCCGCGGTTTTACGATGTGAACAGCGGTGAAGTGTTGCTTGATGACGTGCCATTGCAGGAATACACACTGGAAAATTTGCGCCGTCACATCTCGGTCGTCACACAGGACGTTGTACTGTTCGATGGTACGGTTGCCGAAAATGTCGCCTACGGTTTTGCGGGCAGCATCAGCGACGAGAAGATTATTGAGGTGGCAGGAAATGCCAACGCGATGGAATTTATCAAAGGGTTCGAGCTGGGTATTCACACACCTATAGGCGACGGCGGCTCCAGGCTTTCCGGTGGACAAAGACAACGCCTGGCTATTGCGCGCGCTTTCCTGAAAGATTCACCATTACTCGTGCTGGATGAGGCGACTTCAGCACTGGATTCGGAGTCTGAACATCATATACAGGCTGCGTTAAATACGCTGATGCGCGGACGCACTACCTTTGTGATCGCACATCGTCTGTCGACTATCGAGAATGCTGATCTTATTCTGGTCATGGATAATGGGCGCATCATTGAGTCAGGCAATCATCAGGAGTTGCTCGCACTGGGTAATCATTATGCTCGCTTACACAGGATGCAGTTTTCAGAGGCAGCTTTGCTTGGTATTTCTGAGAACAATACATCGATAGAAAGCGACCTGCGCTGATGAAACTGGTAACTGCCTGGTACAGAAAGTCCTGGTGGTTAAACCTGTTATTGCCTGTGTCGTTGTTGTTTCGTTTGTTGGTCTGGCTGCGTCGTGCTTACTGGCGCAAAGCAATGGTTGTTCCTGCTGTCACAGTGCCTGTTATCGTAGTAGGCAATATCACAGTGGGTGGCACTGGCAAGACGCCTCTGGTGATCGCGCTGGGAAAGCTGTTGCAGGAGCAGGGATTGCGGCCTGCGGTAATCAGTCGCGGTTACGGGGGCAGCTATACGCAAAAGCCCACGTTTGTGAAAGCCGATTCAACTTCGCAGTTGGTGGGAGACGAACCTTTATTGATTGCGTGCAATCTGCAATGTCCGGTTGTAATAGACAGTGATCGTTGCCGCGCCAGAGATGCATTGCTGGCACAAGGGGAATGCGATGTGATCATCAGCGATGATGGTCTGCAACACTATGCGCTGCATCGTGATGTGGAAATAGTTGTGATTGATGGTCAGCGCGGTCTTGGCAATGGCTATTGTTTGCCTGCAGGACCGTTGCGCGAACCTCCCGGCCGCTTGCGCGAAGTGGATTTCATCGTGGTTAACGAAGGCGATTCAAGCCAGTGGCTGCATCACAATGAAAATAGCAGCACCATGCATCTGCGTGCAGAGAACTGGGTTAATCTGCAAAGCGGACAACGCGTAGCGCCACCCGAGCTTGTCAAGCAGGTGAACGATCATGAGGTGCATGCGATTGCGGGAACCGGAAATCCGCAACGCTTCTTTAGTAGTCTGGAAAAACTGGGAGTTAACGCAGTCTGTCACCCGTTTCCGGACCACTATAAGTACAACGCTGAAGATCTATTGTTTACGAAAAACGCCATTGTAGTGATGACAGAAAAAGACGCCGTAAAATGTCAGGCGTTTGCGCAGGACAATTATTGGTATCTGGCAGTTACAGCCGAACTGGACAAGGGTTTTAAAGAAGCTTTTAAAGAAGCTTTTAAAGTGGGCTTCATAGAAAGCTTTAAATCATCCTTGCGGAACACAGTCAAACACCCGAGTCATCAAGACGCGGAAAGAGAGTCGACACATGGATCATAAATTGATGAGTATTCTGGCCTGTCCCATTTGCAAGGGGCCGTTGAAGTTCAACCGGTCTGCGGCGGAACTGATCTGCTTCGCGGACGCACTTGCCTTCCCCGTGCGCGATGATATTCCCGTCATGCTGGAATCCGAAGCGCGTCGGCTGACAGCAGAAGAGCGGGAAAAACGCTGATGAGTTTTGTGGTTGTTATTCCAGCGCGTTTTGCATCGACACGATTACCGGGCAAACCGTTAATAGATATCTGTGGTAAACCCATGCTGCAACACGTGTATGAACGGGCTTTGCGCAGTGCTGCCTCTGCAGTCTATATAGCCACGGACGATGCACTTATAGAAGAAGCTGCGCGCAGGTTTACCGACAACGTGTGTATGACCCGCGCCGACCATCAGTCGGGCACGGATCGTATTCAGGAGGTGGCAAGCCAATTGGGTTTGCACGCCGATGCTATTGTCGTCAATGTGCAAGGGGATGAGCCATTGATCCCGCCTGCAGCGATAAATCTGGTTGCTGCCAGTCTTACAGATAACCCGGAGGCAGGAATCAGTTCCCTGTATGAAGAGATTCACAATGTTGCCGAGTTGCACAACGTGAACGCAGTAAAAGTAGTCATCGATCAGCGCGGATTTGCATTGTACTTTAGTCGTTCGCCAATACCGTCTTACTCGGCAGAGGTCTTACAGAAATTTCCTGATGTTGCATTACTGCCAAAGCGACACATTGGTATTTATGGTTATAGAGTGAACACGCTCAACAACTTTGTAAAGTGGCAACAGGCACCTTTGGAGTTGATCGAGAGGCTGGAGCAGTTACGCGCTATGCACCATGGTGTGCGAATTCATCTGCAGCAGGCACCTGACAAGATACCACACGGAGTAGATACACCGGAAGATCTGGCTGCCATCAGGGAGCTTCTCGCAAACAGACCGCAGTTGGTATAGACGGATTGGTTCATGACGAAGTCTGAAGAACAACAATTAAAGTTATTGCGCGATTTTAATCTCAGTGCGCATAACAGCTTCGGCCTGCAGGTAAAGGCACACCTCTTTGTATCGGTAACAACAGTTACGGAGCTGAAGCTGGCCTTAAACATGGCACAAGAGCAGGGGCTACCTTTTTTTATTTTGGGGGGTGGCAGCAATGTATTATTTGTTGACGATGATTTTCCGGGAGTCGTTATTCATATCGCAATAATGGGTATAAAGGTTCTGGAGAAAGTAGGAGACGATGTCTTTGTGGCAGCCGCTGCAGGAGAGAACTGGCATGAGCTGGTTGGCTACTGCATGGATAGCGGATTTCATGGGCTGGAAAACCTGGCCCTGATTCCGGGCAATGTGGGCGCTGCACCCGTGCAGAATATAGGTGCCTATGGCGTTGAGTTGAAAGATTTTCTCGTTGAGTTGACTGTACTGATGGTCGACAGTGGTGAGATAGTTCGCATGAATTCAACTGAGTGCCATCTCGCTTATCGTGATAGTATTTTCAAGCAGCAGTTGAAGCACAAAGCCGTGGTTCTGGAAGTGCTTCTGAAACTAACCACGGCGGCAGTAGTCAATATAGAGTATGGCAGCCTGAAGCTTGCGTTTTTGGGGAAACGTCAACCGACAGGGCCTGCTGATGTATTTGCAGCAGTGTGCGCTATAAGACGAAGCAGATTGCCGGATCCTGCAGTACTTGGAAACGCCGGAAGTTTTTTCAAGAATCCGCTTGTTGCGCTGCAAGACTATGAAGCGCTGCGCACAAAATTCCCCACGATTCCATCCTTTCCCGCCGAATCTATTGCAGACGCGGGGGGGGGCGACGATGTTCAGACGGTAAAAGTGCCAGCAGCCTGGTTGATAGAACAGACAGGCTGGAAAGGATTTCGAAAAAATGACGCAGGCATATATCAGGAACAACCATTGGTGCTGGTGAACCACGGCGGTGCTGAAGGGCGTCAGTTATTAGACCTTGCGCTGGCGGTCAGAGATTCTGTTTATAACAAATTCGCCATTGCACTTGAGACCGAAGTGCAAATAATAAAGGCGCTGGATTAGGCTGGTGTAAAAGGGGAGCAGACCTGGTGAACGAGGCTGGCAAATCGTGATAACGGTCATGGTGGTTGATCATCATGAACTGTTCCGCTGTGGTATGGCGAGAATCATATCGGATGAGTCCGATATGGATGTCATTGCGCAGGCCGCTTCCGGCGAGGAAGCCTTGCGATTGCTGCGCAAGATGGAGCCAAACGAAGGGCCTGATATAATCATCATGGACGTCACCATGCCCGGTATGAGTGGTATGGAGACTATCAATCGCGTTCGCCGTTTGTATCCCAATGTGCGCATCATCGCTATTTCATCCGTTGAGTCGGGTTCCATCCCGGCGCGGATGCTCAGGGCCGGCGCGGTCGCGTTCCTTACTAAATCCATCGCCATTGTGGAGCTGCTGCGAGCAATTCGCGCGGTAGATGGGGGAGCTCGCTATATCACTCACAGGCTGGCTACCCGGTTGGCCATGGAATCTGTAGACGAAGAGATAACACCTCTGGATTCTTTATCAGAGCGGGAGTTGCAGGTTGCATTGATGTTGATTGATTGCAATTCCATCAACTCGATTTCCGAGAATCTGAATCTCAGCCCCAAGACGGTATACAGCTATCGTTATCGCATTTTCGAGAAACTGAATATCAAGAGTGACGCGGGGCTGGTCATGCTTGCGGTCAAACTTGGTCTCACGCAGATGACTGATGTCGAGATGATTGCCAATCTGTGATCTTTGCAGTTCATCCACTGGTGTCGCTTATCTATGATTTTCATGGCATGATTTTCGTCCTATGAATGAAACTGCCGCGAATCCACCTGTCTCGACTCAACCAGACAGTGCCAATTCTGTGACCGACCTCAAACTATTGGTGGAAACCCTCAGCGGTCGCCCGGGCGTATACCGCATGCTGGATGAGCAGGGTGGCATTCTCTATGTTGGCAAAGCCAAGAACCTGAAGAAGCGGGTAGGCAGCTATTTTCGCGCGTCAGGTCTGGATACCAAGACCATGGCACTGGTCGCCCGCATTACCAATATAGAAGTCACGATAACCCGCACCGAAACCGAAGCGCTGCTGTTGGAACAAAGCCTGATCAAGAAACACAGGCCAACCTACAACATCCAGTTGCGCGATGATAAGTCCTATCCCTATATCATGTTGACCCACCGCGATGAGTATCCGCGCCTGGCGTTCTTTCGCGGCAGTCGTAAACGCGATGCAACTTTCTTCGGACCTTATCCCAGTGCCAGCGCCGTGCGTGAAAGCTTGGGAATCCTGCAGAAGGTGTTCAAGCTGCGCCAATGTGAAGACAGTTATTTTCGCAATCGTTCCCGCCCGTGCCTGCAATATCAGATCAACCGTTGCACCGGTTCCTGTGTGGGCAAGATTTCTGCGGAAGACTATGCGCAGGACGTGCGTTATTC
Organism: Pseudohongiellaceae bacterium; assembly: GCA_041751425.1. Lineage (GTDB taxonomy): Bacteria > Pseudomonadota > Gammaproteobacteria > Pseudomonadales > Pseudohongiellaceae > JAVVEG01. Next base: position 52,616 of record JBGSXL010000022.1, read on the forward strand.
CACGCTGTTTTTGACAGGCAAAAGTGACGCGTTGATTCAGGAACTCACACGCAAGATGGAGAGCAAGGCGGAAGAGCAGGCGTTTGAACAGGCTGCGATGATCCGCGATCAGATCATTGATCTACGCCGTATCCATGAACAGCAATATGTATCAGACCAAGGCAGCGATGCTGATGTATTAGCGATTAGCAGTTCAGTAGCTTATGTGTGTGTACATATCATCTTCATTCGAGGTGGCAGACTGATAGGCAGCAAAAACTTCTTTCCAACCTGGAAACTCTCAGAATCTCCGGCAGACCTGCTGGCTGCTTTTATCGCGCAATATTATGTGCGTGAAGACAATGCCGCGAATATTCCGAAGGAGCTGATCGTCAATTGGCCGCTGCAAGAGTCCCGACAGCTAAGTGACGCATTGGAATACTGCGCGGGCCATGCCGTGAAAATCAATGCGTCAGTGCGCGGACACCGGGCCAAATGGTTATCCATGGCATTGACAAACGCAGACCAGAGTTTGCTGGCATTCATCAGCAACAGGCAGAACACCGCCAGACGTTTTGAAGAATTGCAGCAGGCGCTTGGGCTGGAATCGTTACCACAGCGCATTGAATGTTTCGATATAAGCCACACCAGTGGTGAGAGTACGGTGGCTTCCTGTGTCGTGTTCGACACCAACGGCGCGCTGAAATCCGACTATCGCCGTTTCAATATCAACGACATTACCCCCGGCGATGACTACGCCGCGATGGAACAGGCACTGTCACGACGTTATGAGAAGATGGCCGCTGGTGATGGCAAGGTGCCCGATATACTATTGATAGACGGTGGCAAGGGACAATTGACTCAGGCCGAGGAAGTACTCAGCCGCAGTCAATTAAGCGGCGTGCAGCTGTTGGGTATTGCCAAGGGCATCAGCCGCAGGGCAGGGCAGGAAACCTTGTTCCTCGCAACGCCCGGCGGTACACGCGAGATCGTGCTGCCATCGGAGTCGGTTGCTCTGCATTTATTACAGCAGATTCGTGATGAAGCGCATCGGTTCGCCATCACAGGACACCGTGCGCAACGGGCGAAAACGCGTCGTCAATCTTTGCTGGAGCAGATACCGGGTCTTGGCCCGAAAAAGCGCCGTGAACTATTGCGTCACTTCGGTGGTCAACAGGAAATTCAGCACGCCAGCGAAGAGCAACTGGCCGAAGTGAGCGGCATCAGCAGAAAGCTGGCCGAAGATATTTATGCATGGCTGCATAGCGAGTAGAATGCGCCCACCCCAACTGGGATAGTCAGCCAGCAAGAAAGCATGCAACGAGGGCAAGTATGAACATAGCCAATATGGTCACCTATTCGCGGGTGTTGATGGTTCCCGTGGTGGTGATTGTCTATTACTCCTCATTGCCCTGGAGCAACTTTCTCGCAGCCGGTGTCTTCACCATTGCCAGCATCAGCGATTGGCTGGATGGCTACCTTGCCCGTAAACTCAATCAGACAACCCCCTTTGGCGCATTCCTTGATCCGGTGGCCGACAAGCTGCTGGTGGTGATGGCTTTGGTGCTGTTGACTGCCAACTTCACCAGTCCCTGGTTCGTGCTGCCGGTTGCGATCATCATCGGCCGTGAGGTGTTTGTATCAGCCTTGCGCGAGTGGATGGCAAGCTGCAATCAACGCGATATGGTGAAAGTGGGCTATATCGGCAAGGTAAAGACCACTATTCAGATGATAGCCATCGTGATTCTGTTGGCAGTCTGGCCAGAGGCACCTCCCATTATGACTTGGACTGGTTACGTTTTGATCTACCTTTCTGCGTTTTTCAGCCTCTGGTCCATGGGCAGTTATGTCAAAAATGCACTGCCTGTACTTACCAAAAGTTAGAGGGTTTTAATTAGCTATATTCAGGGGGTAATCGCTTGACATAGTTATGAATGGCATTAGAATAGGCGCCTCTTTCGGGTCACTGACTACAGGCCCGGAAAGGCTTCAAGCGGGAATAGCTCAGTTGGTAGAGCACGACCTTGCCAAGGTCGGGGTCGCGAGTTCGAGTCTCGTTTCCCGCTCCAATTTAAACGCGCAACCAAATGCGTGCACGTGTAAAAAGTCTGCGCCCCTTCACAGCGCCATCAGCGTCAGCCATACTGGCTGTCAGTAAATGTGTTCGATATTTGGCTGGGTGGCAGAGTGGTCATGCAGCGGACTGCAACTCCGCGTACGCCGGTTCGATTCCGACCCCAGCCTCCATATATCCATCGCGGCACCGTTTCGCGATTTGCTGCGTTAGCTATTTCCGGGCGCAGCCAAAGCCCACCTCCCTCATGCCCGGGTGGCGAAATTGGTAGACGCAAGGGACTTAAAATCCCTCGGTAGTAATACCGTACCGGTTCAATTCCGGTCCCGGGCACCACTCACCTCCGCTGATTTTGCGGAACGCAAAATCTAGCTACGGCGCGTTAGCGCCGAAGCGTGCGAGGTGGAGTCACGTCGTAGCCGCAGGCGAAGACGGACTGGTTCAAAGTTTTTCAACTCCAGAGCAATACCCACTCTCTCAATCTGTTCGTTTTTTAAAACTTTCTAGTATTCAATTTTCGATTCCTAATCCCTTCTTGAAATGAAAACTGTATTTATATACAGTATCGCTGTCGCCATGAATTTCATCATTGAGTCGGTGACTATGCATGATGAAACTCTCGTATTATTCGTTCTAAAATCTGTTTATCCAAGAAAAGGAGCCAGCGCATGCCCGAAAGAAAATTTACAGGTGGATGCCAATGCGGCGCCGTTCGCTATGAAGTCACCGCAGACCCCGTCGCGGTTGCTTATTGCCACTGTTCAAATTGTCGCCGAGCCAATGCCGCCGCTGGAGTCGCATGGGCAATGTTTCAGGAAGAGCATGTGCATTTTCAGGGGGAGGCGCCCAAGACTTACGCTTCTACAGAGCAAGGCATGCGCGGTTTTTGCGGGAATTGTGGTACGCAGATCAGTTTCAAAGGGGAGTTCATTCCTGGGCTCATTGATATGACCGTGGGTAGTTTCGACGATCCGGAAGCGTTGCCACCTACAATGCATATCTGGGATTGCAGACGTCCTTCATGGGTGGACATTGGCGCAGGCCTGCCGCGGTTTGAGGAGTTTCCGCCGTTTGGTTGATTTGTCCTGTATGGGAACAGGTGCCTTCTGTCTCTTATTTCTTGTCATCTGACTGTTAAGGGGAGATTTTTGTGTCTCCCTTGCTTAATCTCTGCGAGAATAAATTCGCATTCTGGGTGTATAGAGAGTGTATAGAAGGTGTAAATAAGGTGATAGAAAGAGTACAGGAGACGTAAAGTAGTACTTTACGAGGTATAAAAAATAAAATCTGACAGAGAGAATTCTCATGGAACAACAGAGCTCAGAAACCGCTTCCCCCTCGCAACCCGCCAGCTCGCTTGCTACAACCATCGATATATTTGCCTCACCCAGTGAAGCATTTAGAACGATTCAGAAACAACCACGGATACTATTTCCCCTGTTTCTGGTGCTCATTCCAACATTTCTGATTTATCTGTGGTATTTCCAGATGGTCGACTTTGACTGGTTCATCGATGATACGGTAGCCAGATTCTCCGGCATGTCAGCCGAGCAGCAGGAGGCTATGCGCAATGCCTATGAGGCTCAGTCACAAACTTTTACAACAGTAACCACCGTCCTTGGTGCCGTAGTTGGTACTCTGTTCTTCTATCTTGTTCATGCGGGATATCTGACCCTGGTGTCAGCCATGACCGGCGATGGCTACCGATTTCGTTACTGGTTCTCTCTGTTAAGTTGGACGAATCTTCCATTTCTATTCATCTTGCTGGTTATGGCTGTCAATTTATTGATGAGTCCCAATGGCCAGATCAGTCTGTATGACGCGAACTCTTTGAGTCTGGCGAGTCTGGGCATGGAAGCATCGAGTGCTGGTATGCAGGCAATGCTGGACTCATTAAATCTGGCCATGTTCTGGGCATTAGCTCTACTGGTTATGGCCTACAGGCAATGGTTGAAGATTAGCTGGATGCGCGCTTCCCTGATCGCGTTGGCACCTTATATTCTGGTATTCGGAGGCATTGCGTTCTTTACGCTGACTTGACTATGACAGCAAAGAAACTGATTTTTATATTTTTGATTGTCGCCATGGTGGTGGCATTGCCTGTCATCAACCGCACTTTCTTTGGTGCAGCGGCGAAAGAAGTAGTCGTGGCTGCTTTGGAAACACGGATTATCAGTCCGTCCATTCTGGCATCTGGTTTTTTGGCGCACGATGAGGAGGTGATGCTCAGCTCCGAAGTTATCGGCCGGGTATCCGAATTATTCGTTGAAGAAGGCGACCGCGTTAACCAGGGTGATATAGTCCTGCGCGTTGATGACAGAAATCTGCGTGCCAGTCTTGAACAATCCCAGGCAGCTGTGCGGTTGAACGAGATCGATATTGAGCGGCAACAGGTACGCCAGAATAACCTGGAAACCCAATGGGAACGTTCTCGCAATCTGCATCAGCGCGGCATGATTGGCGCTGAGGAATTTGACGCCATCACCAATCAATTGGATCTGGCCCGTATTGATTTGAAATCGGCGCAGGAGCGCTTGTTGCAGAGCCGTGCACAACTGGATCAGGTTAATGACCAACTTAGCAAAACGCAGATTGCATCACCCATCAATG
>JBGSXL010000023.1:0-35566 GCA_041751425.1 Pseudohongiellaceae bacterium
CACGTTCAACAGCTCATCCGGAATGCCCAGACGATCGCGACAATAAATCACCTGCACAGCAAACGCCTCGTTCAGTTCCCACAGCCCGATATCGTCCATGCTCAGACCAAAACGCTTCAGCAGTCTCGGCACCGCGAACACCGGACCAATGCCCATCTCATCCGGATCGCAACCCGCAACGGCCATGCCGCGATATACGCCCAGCGGAGTCATACCACGCTGCTCCGCCAATTTGCTGTCCATCAACACTGCCGCAGAGGCGCCGTCTGACAACTGACTGGCATTACCAGCCGTGATCATGCCGCCTTCGATAACCGGTTTCAGCGACTGTAAACCTTCAATGGTGGTATCCGCGCGATTACCTTCGTCCTTCTTCAACAGAGTCTCTTCCATGCTCTGCTCTTTAGTTTCCTTGTTGACGATAATTTTGGTGCTGGCCATCGGCACAATTTCATCGTCGAATTTGCCGGCCGCCTGTGCCGCAGCAGTGCGCATCTGGCTCTGCAGGCTGTAAGCGTCCTGAATTTCGCGGCTGACGCCATAGCGCTTGGCTACGATTTCCGCCGTGTGCAACATCGGCATATACGCGTGCTCTGACATCTTCAGCACATTCGGATCCGTAGTACGGAAAGTATTGCGATGATCGTTCTGCACAAGGCTGATGGACTCCATACCGGCGCCGATCACGATAGGCATATTGTCTACCATGATCTGCTTGGCGGCAGTGGCGATTGCCATCATGCCGGACGCACACTGTCTGTCCATGCTCATTCCGGAAACCGAACTTGGCAATCCTGCTACTACACCAGCCAGACGGCCAATATTGTAGCCCGTGGTGCCTTGCTGAACCGCGCAGCCCATCACCACGTCATCCACCTCATCCGGGCTGATACCGGATTTTGCCAGCGCCGCTTTGATGGCGTGACCACCCAGCGTCGGGCCTTCGGTATTGTTGAATGCGCCACGATAGGCTTTGGCGATGGGAGTTCTGGCGGTGGCGACGATTACGGCTTCTTTCATGATCTGTCCTTCATACGTTGGTTATTGATACTTTGAGTGGCACGAATTGTAACGGAATGTTTCAGTTTTGACTAATTGTCAAAATAAGTGAGCAACGCCCCGACCCGCTTCTCAAGCCATTTATCCGATTCGTGTAAACCCCCGACCGCATCTTGTTCCTATGGTTTCAGTTCTGTGATAGCGTCAGCGCATACGGAATATATCCCGGTAAATCATGTTGTTCGATTTGCAGGAGAAGCAGTGGGACAAACTGCACTGGCGATTGAGGAATAAAACATGAGTAGACGCTTACCGGGGCTTTTCGCAGCTCTCGCACTTATCACTAAGACCTTTATGGTCCCTATGGCAGTCACGGCTTCCGAGCGGGTTGGCGATTTCGCCCTGCTGGACCACGAAGGCTATTTTCACCATATGGCCTGGTACGATGATCACAAGGCCATCGCACTGCTGGTACAGATGAACGGCAGTTCAGACACTGAACAGTCGGTTGCAGCTTTTCGCGATATGCACGCCCGCTATGATTCACAGGGCATCGAATTCATGCTGATCAATCCTCTGGGTGAGTCTCGTACTGCGGTGCAGCAAGCGGCAGCTGCTTATGGTCTGGATTTGCCAGTGTTAATAGACGATGCGCAGTTGATCTCCGAGTCTTTAGGCATCGACAAGGCGGGAGAAGTATTCCTGTTCGATCCACGCTCGTTCCGGGTTGTCTATCGCGGCCCGGCTGATAAGCCCCTGGCTGACGCGCTGGCTGAGGTAACTGCAGGAAATGCGATCACCAACGCCGTGGTAGAAACAACAGGTGCGCCTGTTACATATCCGGCACGTGATGTGAATTTGCAGGCCGGCGTATCCTATAGCAAAGAGGTAGCACCCATCCTGGCGGAGAACTGTGCCAGCTGTCACCGGGATACCGGTATTGCGCCATTCGCGTTGGACAGCTATGCCATGGCACAGGGCTGGTCGCCGATGATTCGTGAAGTGCTGATGACCAAGCGCATGCCCCCCGGGCAGATTGACCCACATGTGGGCAATTTCAAGAATGACTATGTGCTGAGCGCCGACGAACAGCAGAAACTGCTGCACTGGATTGCTGCCGGCTCTCCGAAAGACGGAGACACAGATCCACTCGCCGAATTAACCTGGCCAGAAACCAAATGGGCATTTGGCGAACCCGATTACATTATCAAGGTGCCGCCACAGTCCATTCCGGCTACCGGGGTTTTGGACTACATCCGTGTGGAAGTGCCTATCGGGATAGAGAAGGACCGTTGGGTGCGCGCCAGCCAATACATACCGGGAGACCGCAGTGTGCTGCACCATACGCTGAATGACATCATTGAGCCGGGTCAGACCCGACGTGGTGGCAGTACTGTGAACCAGGCAAATGTTACGGCTTATATTCCGGGTGCAGAACCGAGCGTGGAGCCAGAGAATACCGGTGGCCTGCTCAAAGCGGGTTCGCGTATTTCGCTGCAATTGCACTACACCACCAATGGCCGCGAAACAGTCGATGCCAGCGAGATTGGTCTGTGGTTTTATCCGGAAGGTTATGTGCCAGAGAAACGCATGTCAGGTCAGTGTGCCTGTATCTTCACGCCGGGCTGGACCAATATTCCTCCCTATGATCCGGACTTCGAGCAATCACAGACCGTGACCATTCAGCGCGATGCCTATCTGTACGGCTTCCTGCCGCATATGCATTTCCGCGGCAAGCGTATGCGTTTCGCTGCCCATTATCCGGATGGCAGTGTTGAGGAACTGATCAATATCGCTAACTACAATTACAACTGGCAACTGCGCTATCAGTTGGAAGAACCTAAACTGGTACCAGCCGGCACTAAAATTGTGGCTACTGGCGCCTTTGACAATTCTACGCAGAACAAAGCGAATCCTGATCCGGCCCGTTCGGTACCTTGGGGACAGCAGAGCTGGGATGAGATGTTCTTCGGATCTATCAGCTGGCAGTACGTTGATCAATCACCACAGTTGAGTAGCGCGCAGTAAGCAATTGAACCAAGCTTAATGATCCGCTGCAATGAAAAAGGCCATCCGTTACTTCTGGATGGCCTTTTTTTCGTCTGTCATAACGTATTGTCGCAACGCGTGGCAGGCATTAGCACCTGCCACTATCGCCCGCTATTGCAGAACGTAACCAGCTGTTGCACCTGGCCCCAGTGGCAGTTGTAACACCACCCACACGACAGTCATCAGCATACCGGTGATCAGCAGCCAGATTGAATAAGGAATCATGGTGGCTGCCAGGCTGCCCAGTCCGAAGTCCTTTTGCCAACGTTGACAGAAAGCCAGAATCAGCGGGAAGTAGGGCATCAGCGGTGTAATGATATTCGTGGCGCTATCGCCTACGCGATAGGCGGCAGTGGTCATTTCCGGACTCACGCCTAGCAGCATCAACATCGGCACCAGTACCGGCGCCATCAAGGCCCACTTGGCACTTGCTGATCCGATAAACAGATTGATGACACCCGTGAACAGAATAACCAAGCACAGCACTGCAGCCATTGGCAGATCTGTAGATTGAATGACGGCGGCGCCATTGACAGCGAAGATCAGTCCCAGATTCGACCAGTTGAACATGGCAACGAAATGAGCAGCCGCAAAAGCCAATACGAGATAATAGGCCAGATCAGCCATGGCCTCGCTCATCATGCGCACCACATCGCGGTGATCTTTCACACTGCCTGTCGCTGACCCGTATGCCCAGCCGGAGGCCAGAAACAGAATGAAGAAACCGGCCACCAGTGATTGATAGAACGGCTGCATGCGCGCTGGTCCTTCCACTGCGTTCAGCAGAGGCGTGCCGGGCATGGTGCAAAGCAGCACCCAGACGCCTATCACCGCCAGTGTAGCCAGGCCGGCGCGACGCATACCTTTGCGTTCCGCATCATTCATCGGTGCATCATCGGAACGCACCATACCGGCAGTGCTGCTGACAGCGGCTGCGCCCGACAGAGGGGTCAATCTGGGTTCAATAATTCTATCGGTGACATACCAGATTATAGGCAGATACAAAAAGGTCATGGCGGCAATGAAGTACCAGTTGCCCGCAATATTCATTACCCAGCTTGGATCGATGCCAGCCACCGATGCTTCCGTGATGCCGAATAAAAGTGCATCCAATTGACCGGGAATCAGGTTGGCAGAAAAACCACCGGAGACGCCCGCAAATCCTGCAGCGATACCGGCAATGGGATGACGACCAGCGGCGGCGAAAATAACACCAGCCAAAGGTATCAGCACCACATACGCCGCGTCCGCGGCCAGGTTACCCATCATAGCCACCAGCGCAACGGCGGGTGTCAGCATTAGTTTGGGAGCCTTGCGTACAGCAGCGCTCATCGCGGTCGCAAATAGTCCGGACCGCTCAGCCACGCCGGCACCCAGCATCACAACCAGCACATATCCCAGAGGGTGAAAGTGGGTAAACGTTGTTGGCATCTCCACCAGCAGGCGGCGAATATTCTCCGCCGACAGCAGACTGGCCGCGCTAATGATGACGGGATTACCAGCGGCATCTATCTGGGTTGGGTGCTGGGCCGACATACCCGTCAGAGCAGCTACCACGCTGACGCCAATAATGATCAGTATCAGCCACAGAAAGATGAATACGGGATCGGGAAGTTTGTTACCGGTAGTTTCTATCCAGGCAAGTACACCTGAATTCCTATTGGATTGCGTCGGTGAGTTCATAACAGGCCCTGACTATTATTTTTATGAAGCTGCTCTTAAAAAACGGGTCTCTTAATACAGACCTATGGACACAGGTCTTAATAAACTGGTTTTAAAAGCGTTGCGGGCAGCCCTATGACAGGGGCTCACCTCTGCGCAAAGAATAAAGCGCAGTTGCTCAGGATGCAAACGTATTGACTGTCAGCGCTTTATCGGTGGTTTTGCCTGGTGGGTTGCCTGACGGTTTAACCTGACGGTTTACCTGGACAAAGTACCGATAAAGCGCTTTCAGCTACCTGCACGCTTCGTACCCGGGAAGACTGATATGCAAATGAACCGCATGTGGTTCGTAACTCAAAGTATAAACCACATATGGTTCAGTTGCGAAAACGCTTGGCAAAGTTCATCAAAGAGAAGCGGGGTCAGATGCCGCAACGTGAGTTTGCGCGCAAGATTGGTCTGGCGCAGTCCACCATCATGCGCATCGAGAATCTGGAACAGAATGTCACGCTGAAGACTCTGGAGCATCTGTGTAAAACGTATCGTATTGATGTCGGCGATTTGTTCCCGGCAATCACTGCGGCTGAGTTGCAAAAGCCCAGTACCGTGCGCACTTATGCGGACTCAGCGCCCCAGGCAGTTGTTCTGCATGAGCAGAAGCCCGACAGAAAGCCGCCGAAGAAGTAGAACAACGTTATGCACCCGGAATGATTTAACCCCTCAACGACATGAACCGGGGCTAAATAACCCTGAGCTAAATAACCTGAACTAAATAAAGAGTCGCGTAAGCAATAAAGATATAACGCAGCAGTTTGCCAATGGTGACCAGCAACAGAAAGACAGGAAACCGGACACGCATCACACCTGCCAGCAGCGTAAGCGGATCGCCAATGATCGGCACCCACGCCAGCAGTAAAGACCATAATCCATAACGATTGAATCCCGCCTGCGCCTTGCTGATCTGTGAGTGTGAGAAATAGAACCAGCGCTTGTGCTGGTATTGCAGTATGAATTTACCCAGCCACCAGTTCACGCAAGAGCCCAATACGTTGCCTGCGGTAGCAATCAGCACCAATAGCACTACAGACTCCCGTTCCTGCAACAGGGCGATCAAGACCAGTTCTGAGGAGAGCGGCAAGACAGTAGCCGCGAGAAAGGCAATGACAAAGAGTGCGAGATAGCCGGTCAGCATGATGATCCAGTTGGGCAAGTGCAGGGCGCGACTATAGCGAGTGTTTGCTGGTCTTGGCAACGCTACTGGCTTGCGGTCATCGTAGATAGCAGAGATAAACCTTCGCTTGCCAGGCTGCCTGCCCCTATAATCAAGCCCCGGCCGCTTCGTCAGGTCCGAGTTACGAGGAATTACGATTGTTCGCTGAATTGAATCTGCACGAGAAGCTTGTGAAAGCAATTGCTGCGTTGGGTTTCGACACACCAACGCCGGTGCAGGAATATGCCGTGCCGCCGGGATTGGCAGGCCGTGACCTGATAGTGCAGGCGGCCACGGGCAGCGGTAAAACGGTCGCCTTCATGCTGCCGCTGTTGCAACGCTTGCTGTCACACCCCGGTGCACGGCAAGGAACGCGCGCACTGATTCTGACCCCAACCAGAGAGCTGGCCAATCAGGTTGCCAGCGATGCAGCCAAGGTGGCTGCGTTCACGGATTTTAAAGTGGGTGTGATTACAGGTGGCCAATCCCTGCAATTGCAACGCGCGCTTTTTCGCAAAGATCCCGAGATTATCGTAGCGACACCGGGACGCATGCTGGAGCATCTGCAACAGAGCACACCCGCACTGCAGGATCTGGAGATTCTGGTGCTGGATGAAGCCGACCGCATGCTGGAGATGGGGCTGGTGGAAGACGTCAGTACCATCATCGCTGGCTGTAGTCCGCAGCGACAGACCTTGCTGTTCTCAGCCACTCTGCCCTCCGGAATCAGACGTTTATCTGCAGATTTCATGCGCGACCCGCAGCAAATTTCCATCGGTCAGGACACAGAAGAAACTCCTGCTATTCGTCAACAATATGTGTTGGCCGACGATGAGAAACATAAGGAAAAATTATTGCTCTGGCTGTTGGCAAACGAAATTTTCGTGAAAGCAATTGTGTTTACTAATACGCGAGACCGCGCCAATGAAATTTGTGGCTTGCTGCGCTATCAGAAAATTACCGCCGATCTATTGCATGGCGAGCTGAAGCAGGACAGACGCACCGCCACGTTGACTGCCTTCCGCAATGATCGTTTCAAGGTACTGGTTGCCAGCGATGTTGCTGCGCGCGGACTGGATGTGAAAGGCGTGGATCTGATTATCAACTTCGACATGGCACGTAAGGGCGATGATTATTTGCACCGCATAGGCAGAACCGGACGGGCGGGTGCAACCGGTTTGGCAATTGCGTTGATCAATGCCAGCGAATGGAACTTGAAAGCGTCCATTGAAAGATATTTGCATGTCAGAATGGAGCGGCGCGGTGTGAAGGAGTTGCCGGGCAGTTACAAAGGCCCCAAAAAAGTGAAAAGTTCGGGCAAGGCTGCGGGCCACAAAAAGAAACGCGCTTCTCTGCCGAAGAGCAAGCCAAAAACCTGAGCGACATTGCTATGCATGATGAAAGAAGTCCGGACCAGAAACTGATTGAGCAGCAAACGCGACACTGGTTAAAAGATATTGTGATCGGACATGATTTCTGTCCGTTTGCAAAAAGAGAATTGCTGGCGAATCGGGTTCGGTTCTGCGTGCTTTCAGGCAATGCCAAAGCGAAATTCCTGGAACAGATTATCGACGAGATGTTGTTGCTTGAACAGCGCGCAGACATCGAAACTACGCTGTTGATATTTGCCGATAGTTTGCGTGGTTTTAACGAGTATCTGGATTTTCTGGAGCTGGCTCAGACACTAATGGAAGAGCAATCCATGGAGGGCATTTACCAGCTGGCCAGTTTTCACCCGGCATACCAATTTGCTGACAGCGCATACGACGATCCCGCTAATTTTACGAACCGCTCTCCCTATCCCATTATTCATATTTTGCGTGAGGCCAGCGTGGAGCGCGCCGTGCAAAATTACCCGTATATAGATGCGGTTCCGCAACGCAATATCGAGTTGGCACGCGCAAAGGGGATGCCATATTGGGAAGAGTTGCTGAGCAGAATTACGGCGGACGAGTAGAGGGTCTTGATAGATAGCTTAGATAAAGCTGAGCACGGCCAGCGTGTTGGTCAGGTTCAACGTGAGAAACAACATGGCAATACGCGCCAGTGCCTTGCCCGGATCGTAACCTTGGTAATAACGCTTGATGCCGGTGAGCAAAAGGAAAGACCACGCAACGCTCGCTATCAATAATCCCACGAAAAGCGTCCAGTCGCGCTCAGCGACCGCCATACTACCTGCCACAAAAAACAATACCGCCACCAGAAGAAACAGAATCCAATAGGTGAGAGCAAGGCCGTAATAGCCGCTGATCAGGCGGATAAAAGCTGATGGCTGCTGCGCGGGATTAGAATCGCTGTTCATGATGTTGATGCTTTGCCCGTTGGAATATAAGCGGAAGTGAGTTTAGCGCGAGTGCGTGTTGAAAGCCATTAGCTTTGGTCAAGAACCTGACGCACGCGCTGCGCCAATTCCGCGCGTCTGTATGGTTTGCTCAGCAATTGAACGCCGGGGTCCAGACGACCATGATGCACTATAGAGTTTTCCGTATAGCCGGATGTGAAGAGCACTTTCACCTCTGGTCGTTTTGCCATTACGACATCTGCCAGCTGACGACCATTCATCTCGCCAGGCATCACGACATCGGTGAACAATAAATCGATATCCTCATGTAGAGGTAATAGTTGCAGAGCCTCTTTGGCGTTCGCGGCTATAACAATACGGTACCCCAATTGAGTAAGTTGCGCTTCAACAAACTGGCTTACCATAGCGTCGTCTTCCACTAACAGAATTTTTTCACTACCACCTACGGTAGTCACCTGCGGAACAGCAACAAATGGTTCATCTGCCGTATCGGCTCTGGGTAAATACATGCGTACGGTAGTCCCCTGACCTGGCTCGGAATAAATATTGATGTGACCCCGCGATTGTTTGACGAACCCATACACCATGCTCAGACCAAGTCCGGTACCTTTGCCTTTCTCCTTGGTTGTGAAAAAAGGATCAAACACGCGGCCTAAATTCTCAGCGCTTATTCCGCTGCCACTATCCGTCACAGCTACCATGACATACTGGCCAGGTGTCACTTCATTATGAAGTTCGCAGTAACTTTGATCCAAGCGCATATTGGCGGTTTCGATGGTCAGGCGACCACCGTCGGGCATGGCATCGCGGGCATTCAGGCAAAGATTCAATAAAGTGCTTTCAAGGCGGGCGGAATCTACTAAAGCAGGCCATAGACTCCCTGCGTGCACAAATTCTATATCGATTTTTGGTGTGAGAGTTGTGCGCAATAGGCTTTCCATACCGTCAAGCAGCTTCTTCACTTTGACATTGCGTGGCGCCAGCGGCTGTCTTCTGGCAAACGCCAACATGTGCTCGGTCAATTGCGCGCCACGCGCAGCGGCTTCCTGCGTCATCAACGCTAACGCTTGCAGCTCCGGATTGTCGGACAATCGCTCTCCCAGCATTTCGGTGTTGCCCAGAATTACGGTCAGGAGATTATTGAAATCATGCGCAACACCACCCGTTAATTCACCAACGGAGCGCAGTCGTTCTGATTGTTGTAATTGTTCTTCTATCGCTCTGCGTTGTGTAATATCACTCATGCCACCTACCATGCGGACGGCCTTGCCGGCAGCATTGCGAATCACATAACCACGATCCTGAACCAGAGCAGCACTGCCGTCTTTGCGCAGGAATCGATATTCTTCATGCCATTCCTGCTGTGTGCCACGCATGGCTTCACGAATACTGATAACGACACGCTGGCGATCATCAGGATGTATACAGTTTGCCCAGAAGTCAGAGTCAGGAGTCACCTCTTCAGGGGGGTACCCAAAAAGTTTGTACATGCCCTCACCCCACCACAGAATTTTTTCTTCGGGATTCCAGTCCCAGATCGTGTCGGTGGTGGCGCGTGCCAGCAGGCGCAGGCGTTCGTCGTTGCGTAGCAACTCTTCACGCATCTCAACTTCTTGAGTTCTGTCGTAGAAATATACTGTCAGTCCAGACTCAGACGGGTAAGCATGAACGGCAAACCACGATTTCGTGGGCGCATAATAGAATTCGAAATCTGAAGGACCTTGCTGACTGATCGCCTTCTCGAGATGAGAGCGCAGATAATCATTGTCCGCAAATCTCTCCCATGCCACACGCCCCAGTAAATCATAGCGTTTGCGGCGTAACATTTTTTCTGCCTGTTTATTGATATAAGTAAAGCGCCATTCCTTATCAATTACGCACAAGCCATCGGTGATACTTTCCAAAGTATTGTTCAGCCTGTTAGCCAGGTTCTGGGTTTTTTCTTCCAGTAATCTGCGGTCATGAATATCGATAGCGGTACCGTACCAGCGCACCAGATCACCGGCAGCATCCCGAATTGGTTTCGCTTGCACCAGATGCCAACGGTATTCACCCTTCTTGTTGCGCAGTCTGAATTCAGCTTCATAATCAGTTTGCTTCTGCGAGGTTTCTGTCCACGTTCTTATGCAGTACTCGCGGTCCTCCAGACTCACGGCGTTTATCCACTGTTGCATCGGCAGAAATTCGGTATTGCAGATGCCGGTGTAGTCCGCCAGTGCCTGATTAGCGTAATCAACCGTACCGGCGGCATCTGCGGTCCAGACAATCAAAGGCATGGCGTTGGCTAATTGTTGGAAGCGGCGCTGACTCTCCTTAAGCGTCTCCTCGGACAGCTTCTCCCTGGTAAGGTCCTGTAGCGCTCCATGCAGTTCTGAGACTAGTCCGTCAGAGTTTTTGACCACGCGACAGATTGCACGAACCCATATCCTCTCGTTTCTGGTTGTAATGATTTGCAATTCAAAATCGAAGTCTTTCCCGTTAAGAATGCTTTTTTGTACTGCATCGCTGATCTGATTGCGGAATTCCGGCGCATAAAATGTCATAGCCGCTTGTAGGTTGGGTCGATAACCAATAGGCATGCCGTGTATTCGACAAGTCTCATCAGACCAGACTACCTCCGGGCTATCTGTAGGCTCGGGAAGCTTACCGGGCTGGGGCAATCGAAGTATCCAGCCGCCCAATTGACCGGCTTCACTGGCAATGCGAAGCAATCTTTCACTTTCCATGCGTTTGCGCAATGACTCGTTCAAGCGGTTCTGTGCCTGCATTGATGTATTGATCTGCTGGATGGTGAACAGAGACACTGCCGCCACGCAGCTGATCGTCAGTATCGAGAAAAATCGATTGGCGATAACCACCGCCATGGATTCACCCACGGGGGCAATCAAAACGCCGACAAGCGTGAAAAACACGGCAAGCGCTGTCACCGAATTGACAAAACGCGCATTTCTGGTCACTCCAGCAGCTAATACCACTACCGTATACAGAGTGCCATGTGCAAAGCCCAACGGCGTTAAAAAATCCAGAAAAAAGATAACAACCAGGCCGGCAGCGCTGATGAGCTGCCAGACCGGTGAATCCGATGCTTTCCAGAATCTCTGATTGCTAGCTTGGTTATCGGCTGGATTCATAGGCAAATATGCCCACTAATGTGGATTGAGGCAGTTTTAGTTAACGTTGTTACACGATTGTAGGAGTATATTTGCAGCATTGGCAACAGCAATCTTGCTGGGCCGCTTTATAATGTGGCAGCGTGCTGTAGCCAAAGTCGATATTGCCAGTCAGGAGAGAAGGTCACCATGGTAACTGGGAAAAAGAGTCATTTTTACGCGTACATCAGCAAGATTCGCTGGCTGCAGCGCTGGGGAATGAAGCGCAATGTCTACACTGAAAATGTGATGGAGCACAGTTGGGAGGTTGCCAGTATCACTCATGCACTGTGTCTGATCCGCAACCGCTATTTCGATGGTGCAATCGATGTGAACGCAGTAGTGGTTGCTGCCCTGTATCATGATTGCGGTGAAGTCATCACCGGCGATATGCCATCGCCAATCAAGTATCACTCGCCTGAGATCACCCGCGTCTACAAAGAAATCGAGAGGCAGGCAGATCACGAATTATTGAGTTTGTTACCCGATGAGCTGCAGCCTGATTTCCGTGGTGTATTGTTGGAAGAGGAGGTTGCCAAAGAGCATCTGCAGGTTATCAAGGCGGCGGACACAATCTCTGCGTATCTGAAATGCAAGTCTGAAGTGCAGGCCGGCAATTTTGAGTTCTCAAAAGCCGAGGAGGATGTCAGAAAGCGGTTGGAAAAAATCGATTTACCGGAGGTGCGCTTTTTTCTGGAAACCTTTGCGCCAAGTTATGGCCTGACGCTGGATGAGTTATTGCGCTGATGTTTGCTTACCTGACTTTTATCAGCCGGCATAAGGCGATGCTCGGATTCGGTTTCATTGCTGTTTTCTGGGGCAATTTCGGACAGTCATTTTTTATTGCCTGGTTCGGCGCTGATATTCAGAGCACGCTGGGAATTACTGCCAGTGTGTATGGCAGCGCTTATTCATTCGCTACGTTGTTGTCAGCGCTGATCGTCGTCTGGCTGGGTGGATTGATTGATAAGGTCTCACTCAGAACGTACTCGATTGCAGCTGTTGCAGGACTAGCCGCTGCTTGCCTGATCCTTTCATTGGCACAGGGTTTAGCGGGATTTTTATTGGGGATCTTTCTGTTGCGCCTGTTCGGTCAATCCCTGTTGCCACACACAGGCGTTACGAGCATGGCACGCTATTTCACGGAGTCGCGGGGCAAGGCGATCAGCGTTGCGATGACAGGCGTTCCCAGTGGCGAAATTGTGCTGCCATTCCTGGCCGTGTTTCTGACGGGACTGGTTGGTTGGCAGAATACGTTTCTGTTGATTGGTATTGCTGCGGTTATTGTGCTGATGCCAGTCATGTGGTGGCTTAGTGGGCCGAGTATTTTCGCCGCTACCAATCATGTGAAATCAGAGCCTTTGTTGGAAGGTGTTGCAGTAGCCGGTCGCCGTGCAGTGTTGAAAGACTATCGATTCTGGTTGGCGTTACCAGGTTTGGTTGCCAATCCCTTTTTAATTACGGGCATATTCATTCACCAGAATTTCATCGTTGCAGCCAAAGATTGGACAGTCAGTTGGCTGGCTATCTGTTTTGTCGTTTACGGTATCAGTCATTGGTTAAGTTCATTGCTGGCAGGAGCACTGGTTGACCGCTACAAAGGAGTCAGATTATTGCCTTTCTATCTGGTGCCAATGCTGCTGGGTATGCTGGTTCTGGCTTTCGTACCGGGCTGGTGGACGGCCATGATGTTAATGAGCCTGCTGGGTATGGCGGCGGGTTGTTCGCCACCCGTCACGGGTTCCATGTGGGCTGAAATTTACGGTACGCGCACTCTGGGAGCCATCCGTTCCATGACCATGGCTATCATGGTTTGTGCCACAGCCGCATCCCCGGTACTGTTTGGCTATGTGCTTGACGCGGGTACAGAGGTGCGAACCTTGTTCGGGTTCTGCGCTCTGTATGTGGCTGTGGCAATCATACTGATGTATTTCTCGTATCCCTCGCACCCGCATCGTCATGCATTGGCCGCAGAGTGACATTGAGATTCCGCCACCCGCAGGGTAAAGTAAAGCGCGGTAGTTGGACAACATCCGGAAGTATACTTTCAATTGGCTATTTCATTTGCCTGTTGCAACTGACAACGAGAAGATATGAGCGACCAGATCAGCAAGACGTTTGCCGAACTTGTAGAGTTGAATTTCCAGCTGTACAACAGCCTTTTCCTGACTCTGAATCTGGATGCAGTTGAACAGACAGGTTTGTTACTGCCTTTGTTGGGTGAAGCTTGTGGTCGCGGTTTGGAGAAGGGTAATGATCCGCAGAAGATAGTTCAGGATTTCTTCGAAGTACATAAGCCGCATTTCCAGGAGAAAGAACAGATCCAGTTTCTGTTCAAGACCATTCAGTATGTAGAGCGTCAGGTTGTACTGATTGATGCCCTTGAGGATGCTGCGTACAGCAAGATACATCGCATTGAAGGCAAGAGTTCTCTGACGCAACTGGCAGAGCGCGCCAAAGAGCAGGATCTGCAGCAGCGCTTTGGACAGTTACTGGAAAATTTCGGTGTACGTGTGGTGTTGACCGCACACCCGACACAGTTTTATCCCGGACAGGTTCTGGCCATCATCTCCGATCTTACTGATGCTATTTCCAGCAATCAGATTGGCATGGCGCGCGATCTGCTGTTGCAACTCGGCAATACACCATTTTTCCAGAAGCAGAAACCTACCCCATACGATGAAGCTGTTCTGCTTACCTGGTATCTGGGTAATATTTTTTACCCCGCTATCGGCGATATCGTTGATCAGTTGGCTGAGCATTTTCCCGCCAGTGTCAATCACAACAAGGAATTGGTTACCGTAGGTTTCTGGCCCGGTGGCGACCGTGACGGCAATCCTTTCGTGACCACGGAAACGACTCTGCGTGTTGCCGCGAAACTGCGCTTCACTGTTCTGGGTTGTTATCACCAAAGTGTGCGCGCTCTGAAAAGACGTCTGAGCTTTGTCGGCATCTACGAGAAGCTGGATCGTCTGGAAAAACTGTTGTATGAAGAACTGAGCGAAGTGGCACCGGCCAACAAATTGACATTAACCCACTTCATGGCTGAGATTGATGCCGTTGAGTCGTTGCTGACAGAGAATTATCAATCCCTGTATCTGGATCAACTGATTTCTTTCAAGAAAAAAGTACAACTGTTTGGTTTTCACTTTGCCAGTCTGGATATTCGCCAGGACAGCAGGGTGATTGCCACTGCATTGCAGGAGCTACTGAGCAAAACATCAGGAATACTACCTGAAAACTTGTTCGATCTGTCTGAAGATGAACAGATTGCAGCCTTACTTATTTGCAAAGGCAGCGTTGATCCGAACGACTTCAGTGATCCGCTGGTAAAAGATACGCTGTCGTCGCCAGGGATTATGCGCTCCGTGCAAAGTTCAAACGGCGAGCGCGGCGCACACAGGTATATTATCAGCAACAGTCGCGGCCCTGTTGATATTGCTCGTGTAATTGCGCTGTTCCGGTTATGCGGTTGGGGCGATGCGGCATTAAATATTGATATAGTGCCATTGTTCGAGACGATAGATGATTTGCAGCGTGCAGGAGACTCCATGCGGCGCATCTATGCGAACCCGCTTTACAAAGCGCACCTGGCGCAGCGCAAACGCAAACAGACCGTGATGCTTGGTTTCTCCGATGGTACTAAAGACGGTGGTTACCTGATGGCTAACTGGGCCATCTATCGCGCCAAGGAAGACATCACTGCGGTTTCCCGCCAACAGGAAATTGAGGTGATATTCTTCGATGGCCGCGGCGGACCACCGGCACGTGGCGGTGGAGATTCCTATCTGTTTTATGCGGCACTAGGCAAGCGCATCGAAAGTAATCAGATTCAAATGACTGTGCAGGGGCAGACCATCAGTTCGCATTATGGCATTCAAGCAGCGGCAGGCCACAACCTCGGTCAGTTGCTGACTGCGGGCCTGGAAAATAATCTTTATGATCGCCCGGAGCGGGAATTGGATGAAGCGCAGCGAACGCTCATTGAGAAACTTTCGCTGCGCAGTTACAAAAAGTACGAAGATTTCAAACAGCACCCTCTCTTCATTCCGTATCTGGAAGAAATGAGCACACTGAAGTATTACGCCATGGCGAATATTGGCAGCCGTCCCAGCAAACGCGGCAGCGACAAGAAACTGGCCTTCGAAGATCTGCGCGCTATTCCTTTCGTGGGAGCATGGAGCCAGTTAAAACAGAATGTGCCGGGGTTCTACGGTTTGGGTACAGCGTTGCATGCAGAAGAACAGGCAGGGAATCTGCAGGCTTGCATAGATCTGTACCAGCGTTCACGGTTCTTCCGCGCGCTGATAGCCAACAGCATGCAGAGCATGAGCAAGACCAATTTCGCCTTGACCCGTTACATGGAAAAGGATGCGCGCTTCGGTGAGTTCTGGCGCATTATCTATGATGAATACATGTTGTGTCGCGACATGGTATTGAAAGTCGCCGGTCAACAGATGCTGCTGCAGGACAACCCGCGCAGCCGCCTCAGCATTCAACTGCGCGAACATGTGGTACTGCCCCTGCTCACCATTCAGCAGTACGCGCTGATGCGAATTCAGCAGGCCAGACAGAGCGGCGAGACGGGCAACCTGGAGCTGTATGAAAAAATGGTGATGCGCTCGTTGTTTGGCAATATTAATGCCAGCCGCAATTCTGCTTAGCAGGCACGCCGCAATTCATCCTGGCAAGCAAGTCTGCTAAAGCGTATTTGCTCTTTTGCGATTATCAAGACTGAACTTGCCCGCACCTGCGCTGCTCAATGCCAGCAGGCCGGCCATGATGCCCATATTCTTGAAGAAATTTTGCGTCTCGTGGCTTGTCTGCAAACCAGGCTCCATGGTCCAGAAGTCATGTAACACCAGACTGATTACCAGTGTCAGCCCTGCAAGTATAAAAGCCACGAATCTGGTTTTGTAACCAACAAAAAGTGCGACGGCACCGCCTACCTGAATGACACCGGAAAGAATTAAAAAAAATGGAATGAAGATCATGTTATGTGATGCCATGTAGGTGACCATGCCATCGTAGTCGGTGAATTTCATCAAGCCGGGCAATAGAAAATAAATGCCGAGTATGATGCGAGCGGCAGGTGTAAACAGATCGGTGATAGCGTTCAAAATTGTTACCTCAGTTTCTTGGTTTTGTATTAATTTTTCTTGTTTAACAACAGAGCCAGTTTTGGAGAAATCAGTTGGCCAATTACCATCGCAGCAACAAACAGCAATACTGAAGGTGACAGCGATGCCAGACCAGCAATAGCTGGCCCGGGACACAATCCCGCGATACCCCAGCCAATACCAAACAGCACCGCACCACTGACTAACTCTATATCAACATCCTTACGGGTTGGCAAACTGAATTTCTCGGTCAGAAGTGGATGAGATTTGCGGGTAACCAACGGGAAGGCGATCGCCGTCACCGCCAGAGCACCACCCATCACCAACGCCAAAGTGAAGTCCCAGACGCCGGCGATATCCAGAAAACCGATAACACGTGCCGGGTTGATCATTTCCGAAACGGCGAGTCCCAGACCAAACAGTATCCCGCACAGCAAGGAAGCTATGGTGATTTTCATGTCAGCAGGTGCCTCATCACGAATACTGTAATCACGGCCACTGCCATAAAAGTGACAGTTGCAACCAGTGAGCGCGGTGAGCGACGTGCCAGACCGCACACTCCATGTCCGGATGTGCAACCTGAGCCAAGACGAGTGCCGATACCAACCAGCAGACCGGCTAGAATCAACCAAGGGCCTTGCGCTTGCATCTCTAGGGGTAATGGGCCGATTACCAACTGATATATAAATGCACCGGCAATCAAACCAATGATAAAAGCCAGTCGCCAGGGTGGGCCTTCTTCCCGGTTCCAGTTGATAACGCCGGTCAGAATGCCGGAAATGCCGGTAATACGGCCCAGCAGGAGTAGCATCAGCACGCTCGCCAGGCCAATCATGATGCCGCCGGTCAGGCCACCGACGATGTTTGGTTCTACCATGCCACCTCCATAACAGCGCGACTCTTGTGTCTGTAATTCTGATGCGCATCATCTCAAGGCATCGCTATTCACGCAAGCGTTGCCGCAAAAACGGTTGGGGTCTACTATGCGGATAGACACTTAACAAGGAGCACATGCGATGACGAGACTGCTGGTAGGAACCCTGGTGCTGGTAGTACTCATCGGCGGTGGTGTATTTCTGTATTTGGGCATCATTCTGAAGAACGGCATTGAAAATGCGGGACCACGTTTGTTGGGCACCGGTGTCAGCGTGTCCAGCGTTGTCGTTTCGCCATTCGGCGGCGGGGGCAGTATCAGTAATCTGCTGATTGAGAACCCGGAAGGTTTCAACGCACCCTATGTGTTCGAGATGGGTTCCATGTCTATTCAGATGCGGGTGGGCTCGATTTTTTCTGATGTCATCGAAATCGACAGGATTATTATCGACAGTCCACAGATCACCTACGAGAATCGTTTAATAACCAGCAATATTCGTACGCTGATAAATAATCTGCCTGGAGCAGATAGTGGCGCAGGTGATGCGGAAGAGTTGGAGGCGGGTGGTGGTAAACGGATCATTATTCGCGAGCTGCATATGCTTAATCCACGTGTGGTGCTCGCGGCAGCAAGTGTGAGCGCCCCCCTCAATTTGTTGGACATTGAGTTATATGACATTGGCGAGGTTGGCAACCCGGTGACAATTGCCGAGGCATCGCGACAGATTCTCTCTGCGGTCAATCGCGCCGTGCTGACCTCTGACATCAACAGGCTGATTGATGAAGTGGAAAATACAATCCGCGGCGGTCTGCAACAGTTGCGGGATCGCATACAGGGCGTACCCGACGACGATGACAATTGATGGCGCTGCAGTCAATGAAGTGCTCCAGTCAATTAAGTGCTACAGCATCTCGATTGCAACAGCCACAGCCTCACCGCCACCTATACACAAACTGGCCACGCCGCGCTTTTTCTCCAGGCGCTGCAATGCATACATCAGCGTAACGATAATGCGCGTGCCGGATGCGCCCACCGGATGCCCCAGCGCGCAGGCGCCGCCGTGAACATTCACCTTTGCATGATCCAGACCCAGTGATCGCATGGCCAACATGGGCACCATGGCAAACGCTTCATTTATCTCAAACAAATCCACGTCATCTTTAGTCCATTTGGCGCGTTCCAAAACTTTTTCAATAGCGCCAATTGGTGCAATGGTGAATTCGCTGGGCTGCCGCGCGTGACTGGCCTGCGCTACAATTCGGGCCATGGGTTTCAGCCCACGTTCCATAGCAACACGTTCATTCATCAGCACAACTGCGGCTGCGCCATCGGAGATGGAACTTGAATTGGCGGCAGTGACGGTGCCGTCTGCGCTGAACGCGGGCCGCAAGGTGGGAATCTTCGCGATATTCGCCAGCCCCGGTTGCTCATCGTCGGTAACCACGAAATCATTCTTGCCAGCTTTGACCGCTACCTGAACGGATTCTGCACTAAAATAGCCGTTGGCGATGGCCTGCTGTGCACGTTGCAAAGAGGCAATGGCATAATCATCCATTTGCTCGCGAGTCAGTTGATGTTGATCAGCAACTTCCTGCGCAAAGCTGCCCATCAGACGGCCTGTGTATGCATCTTCCAGCCCATCGTAGAACATATGATCCTTGAGTTCGCCGTGTCCCAGTCGCAGCCCGCTGCGAGCCTTGGGTAGCAGATAGGGGGCGAGTGTCATATTTTCCATGCCGCCTGCAATCATCACATCGGCGTTCCCTGCGCGAATCTGGTCGCACGCCATCATCACGGTCTTCATGCCGGAGCCGCACATCTTGTTCACGGTAGTGCTGGGTGTGCTGTCGGGCAAACCAGCGCCAAGTGCCACTTGTCGTGCAGGTGCCTGTGCCAGGCCTGCAGGCAGCACGCATCCGAACAGGACCTCTTCAATATCCTGTGGCTGCAAACCAGAACGCTGCAGCGCAGCCTTGCAGGCAATGACACCTAACTGAGGCGCGGTAACATTGGCGAACACGCCCTGAAATCCACCAACTGGCGTGCGGGCGCCGCTCAGGATTACGACAGAATCAGTGGGA
Source organism: Pseudohongiellaceae bacterium (assembly GCA_041751425.1). Lineage (GTDB taxonomy): Bacteria > Pseudomonadota > Gammaproteobacteria > Pseudomonadales > Pseudohongiellaceae > JAVVEG01. The sequence continues at coordinate 19,447 of JBGSXL010000023.1, forward strand.
ACAGCATTGGTATTCTGGTTCATGATTTTTTATCCATCTCGCGCAGGCGCAGCCTGCATTGGTTCTCGAATTCTTTCAGTTCATGCAGGCTCAATTGAATATCTTCAAGTTGCTGCTTCATCAGGTTTTTGCGGCTCTCAACCTTGCCAAGTATATGGGTTAACTGAGCCTGTTCTCCGGGAGCGGAATCGTAAAGAGCAAACATTTCACGAATCTCTTCCAGTGAAAACCCCAAGCGCTTACCGCGCAGTATCAGTTTCAACCTTGTGTGGTCGCGCTGGCTGTACAGACGGTTGCGGCCATCACGAGTTGGCATCAACAGCCCTTCTATTTCATAGAAACGAATGGTGCGTGTGGTGATGTCGAACTCTTTGGCAAGATCGGAAATAGTGTAGGTCTTGCTGCCGTCGTCGTGCGGGTTCAGCGCATTGTCACGCAGAAAGCGGTTGCTGAGAATCTGCAGGGTCATGGGTGGAGCTTCCTATAAAGTGCCTGCCAGCTAATAAAGTGCCCACGAGCTTGTAGAGAGCCCACGAGCTTGTAGAGAGCCCACGAGCTTGTAGAGAGCCTTCGAGCTTGTAGAGAGCCCACGAGCTTGTAGAGAGCCTTCGAGCTTGTAGAGAGCCGGCGCGCGTATTGTCACATATACTGGTCGTGGGAATCCATCAATTGACGTTTACGTCAACGTCAATATAATGCAGGTAACGCCAATATAATTCAGGTACAAGGTGGAATTCAATTTTTCCATGTCTGTGGTCCCATGTCCGTAGTCCCATGTCCGTAGTAAAGAGCAACAGGAGCAAAACAGTGACTTCAGCAGTCAAGCAAACCGCCGCCCCACAAGGCAACGCGAGTAATTCACAAGCGACCGCTCCCGTTGCCTGGCCGCGGTTTGTGACAGCCGCCAGTCTGTTTGATGGCCACGATGCGGCAATCAATATCATGCGTCGCATGCTGCAGGCTTCCGGTGCTGAGGTTATTCATCTGGCGCACAACCGCTCTGTGTACGAGGTGGTGGAAGCGGCGCTGCAGGAAGATGTGCAGGGCATCGCCATCAGCTCCTATCAGGGCGGTCACATCGAATACTTCAAGTACATGATCGATATCCTGCGTGAGCGCGGTGCAGGCCATATACAGGTGTTTGGCGGCGGTGGCGGCGTTATTATCCCCAGAGAGATAAAAGAGTTGCATGAATACGGTGTAAAACGCATCTACTCACCGGAAGATGGTCAGCGTATCGGGTTGCAGGGCATGATTGACGACATCATGGCTTCGGTTACGGGCGCGGGTCTGGCACCTTCGCTGGCGAGCTCGGACGCTTTGCTCGGTGGCGACCTGATGAGTCTGGCGCGCATGCTGACCATGCTGGAAAATTCCCTGTGCAGCGACTCCATGCGTCAGCAGCTGGAGAAAGCTGCTGGCGTGCGTGGTAAACAAACTCCCGTTCTGGGTATAACCGGTACCGGTGGCGCTGGCAAGTCGTCGCTGACCGATGAAATCATTCGCCGTTTCCGTCAGGACAGTGGCGACGAACTAAGAATTGCTGTGCTGGCTATTGATCCTACGCGACGAAAGACAGGTGGCGCCTTGTTAGGTGACCGTGTGCGAATGAACGCCATCTATGCGCCCAATATATTTATGCGCTCCATCGCAACTCGCAACGCAAAAACCGAAGTGCCTGAAAATCTGGCCGACATGATCAACGCGGTGCAAGCCTGCGGTTTCGATCTGATCATTGTGGAGACACCTGGCATAGGGCAGGGCGATGCCGGCATCGTGCCTTATGTAGATAAATCGCTGTATGTGATGACACCGGAGTTTGGTGCGGCCAGTCAGTTGGAAAAAATTGATATGCTGGATTTCGCTGATGTACTGGCCATCAATAAGTTCGACCGCAAGGGTGGCGACGATGCTTTGCGTGATGTCAGCAAACAGGTGCAACGCAATCGCCAGGCGTTCAGCAGCTCCATAGATGAAATGCCTGTATTCGGTACTATAGCGGCGAAGTTCAACGACGATGGCGTGACGGCGTTGTACCAGGCGCTGCTGCCGCAACTGCAAGACAAAGGTTTGCGTCAGTTCGGGCAACGGCTGGCCAAAGTCAACACGCGCAAATCTTCGCAAAGGGCGGCCATCGTGCCTCCGCAACGGCAACGTTATCTGGCGGAGATTGCTGAGACGGTGCGCGCCTATCACCAAAAAGTGCGTGCACAAGCAGATATTGCACGGGAACTGCAGCAATTACAGGCCAGCAAAGACATGCTGACTGCACAAAAAGCAGATGCGAGTACTTTGGATGCACTGATCAAAGCACGGCAGGAAAAACTGGCGCAACAATCCAAAGAATTATTGCAGGCCTGGCCCGACATTAAGCAGCAATACGCGAATGACGAACTGGTGGTTAAAAGCCGTGACAGAGAGATTCGCACCGCTTTAGTTACTACCACTTTATCCGGAACACGTGTACCTAAAGTATCACTGCCAGCATATAAAGATCATGGTGAGTTACTGCAATGGCTGATGTTGGAAAATCTGCCTGGTTATTTCCCCTATACGGCCGGTGTGTTTGCGTTCAAGCGCGAAGGCGAAGATCCAACCCGCATGTTTGCCGGCGAAGGAGATGCGTTCCGCACCAACAAACGCTTTAAAAATCTTTCTGAACATTCTGATGCCAAGCGTCTGTCCACCGCGTTCGATTCCGTCACACTGTACGGATTCGACCCGGATGAGCGCCCGGACATCTACGGCAAAGTCGGTAACTCCGGTGTGTCGATTGCAACGCTGGATGATATGAAGGCGTTATACGCGGGTTTCGATTTAAGCAGCCCCAGCACGTCTGTATCGATGACGATCAACGGTCCTGCTCCAACTATTCTGGCGATGTTCCTGAATGCAGCCATCGATCAGCAAGTAGAAAAGTTCCGCGAGCAGAACAAGCGCGAACCCGATGCCAAAGAAATGCAACATGTACAGGCTCGCACATTGGAAAGTGTACGTGGCACCGTGCAAGCAGACATATTGAAAGAAGATCAGGGACAGAACACCTGCATTTTCTCCACCGAGTTCAGCCTGAAACTGATGGGCGATATTCAGGAATATTTCATCGCCAACCGCATTCGCAATTTCTATTCGGTATCAATATCCGGATATCACATCGCTGAAGCCGGCGCGAACCCGATATCACAACTCGCTTTCACATTGGCCAATGGTTTTACGTTCGTCGAAGCCTACTTGGCGCGTGGCATGAAGATAGATGATTTCGCGCAGAACCTGTCCTTCTTTTTCTCCAATGGCATGGATGCGGAATACACCGTGCTGGGCAGGGTGGCCAGGCGCATCTGGGCAACCACAATGCGCGATAAATATGGCGCCAATGAACGTAGCCAGAAACTGAAATATCACATTCAAACTTCTGGCCGCTCGTTGCACGCGCAGGAAATGGCGTTTAACGATATACGTACCTCGTTACAGGCTCTGATCGCTATTTATGATAACTGCAACAGCCTGCACACCAATGCCTACGATGAAGCAATCACCACGCCGACCGACGAATCGGTAAGGCGTGCCATGGCCATTCAATTGGTCATCAATAAGGAGTGGGGGCTGGCAAAGAACCAGAATCCGAACCAGGGCGCATTCATCATCGATGAGCTCACTGATTTGCTGGAAGAGGCAGTGCTGCAGGAGTTTGAGAGAATATCTGAGCGAGGCGGCGTACTGGGCGCCATGGAAACAGGTTATCAGCGTGGTCGTATTCAGGATGAGTCCATGTATTACGAGCACAAGAAACACGACGGCAGCCTGCCGATTGTGGGCGTGAATACTTTTCTGCCGCCCGAGTCTGACGATCAGAAACCGCAGGAGTTCTCTCTGGCTCTGGCGCGCTCCACTGACGAAGAAAAGCAAAGCCAGATCAGCCGCCTGAGGGACTTCCAGGCGCGTCACAAGGATGCCGCTGAGGAAGCACTGCAGAACCTGAAAGCAGCCGCTGTGAATAATCAGAATGTCTTTGAGGAGCTTATGGTGGCGGTTCGTTATTGCTCATTGGGGCAAATCACCGATGCTTTCTTCGAAGTAGGGGGGCAGTACCGCAGATCGATGTAGGCTGCATTGCCCGGCAACGGGATTAGGGTTACATTGGCGTTACCTTAGTCAGAGATTCCTTCAATAACAATATGCAGCGGAAGCCTTATGTTTGACGACGCCATCACTTTGCCAGCCTGGCTGTTCTATGTATTGTTGATAGCCGCCGCGTATGCCATTGTCATGAGCGTATTGTTTCCCAGCGTGCGTTGGTTCGTCCGACGCAGGCTTAATCGGGCCGTTGACCGCATCAACGACAGCCTGCATATCACCATCAAACCCCTGCAGAGAACCCGCCGTCAGATTCTGATCGATCAATTGATTTTCGATCAGGAAGTGATTGCCGAGATCGAAAATATCGCGCGCGAGACGGGTAAACCACGCGATGTTCTGCAACAGGAAGTCAAACGCTATGCACGCGAAATCGTGCCAGCATTCAATGCCTATGTTTATTTCCGTATTGGTTATTGGCTTGCCAAGAAAATAGCGCGCTTTCTGTATCGTGTTCGCGTCAATGCGGCAGACCAGCATGGATTGGCCACCATCGACAAGGAAACCGCGGTGGTGTTTGTGATGAACCATCGCAGCAACATGGACTATGTGTTGATTTCCTACCTGGCAGCGGAGCAGGTCACACTTTCTTATGCGGTCGGTGAATGGGCGCGTGTTTTTCCACTGGAATCTCTGGTACGTGCCATGGGTGCCTTTTTTGTCAGGCGCGGTTCGCAGAATCCCCTCTATAGAAAAGTCCTGGCACGTTATGTTCATATGGCCACGCAGTCCGGTGTGTGTCAGGCAGTTTTTCTGGAGGGTGGCCTGAGTCGCGATGGCCGCCTGAGTGAACCCCGTCTGGGTTTCCTCGATTACATGCTGCGTTACTATGATCCGCACAATGATCGCAATATCACCTTTATCCCAGTTGGTATTAATTACGACCGTGTGTTGGAAGACAAGAATATGCTGGGCTGGGAAGACCGCGCAAACCGCCCCGGAAAGTGGCAAAATTTCAATAAATTCCTGCATTTTATGCGCGTGAATCTTTTCAGCTCCTCCCGTTCAAGGTGGAGCCGCTATGGTTACGCCAGTGTCAATTTTGGCATACCTATCAGCATGCGCGACTATGCGCTGGAAAGAGGGCTGGTGTTCCGGGTTATGGATAAGGAGCAACGCGTAGGAGAGGTTGAGAATCTTGCGCACCACCTGATGGATGCCATCCGTTTGGTGATTCCAATCATTCCTATTCCAATAATCGCAACCGTCTTTGTGCAAGCCAATGGACAAGCTCTGCGGTCACTGGATATCATGGCGCGCGCCGATCAGTTGATGGATGCGATGATGCAACGCGGAGCTGCGATGCGTCCCAATCAGAAACCACGCCACAAAACCATGGCGGACGCACTGGAAAACCTGAAGCATCGGCATATTGTGTTTGAGAAAGATGATCACTTTACTGTTAATCCGGCATTTGATGGGCTGCTAACCTATTATGCCAATTCACTAAGCCACTGGTGGCGCTAGGGAGCGAGCACATGGACAACCTGCTTACATTGATAATCCCCATCATGATTTTCGGAATTCCACTGCTGGCAATCTGGACCAGCCATCAGCGCAAAATGAGAACGATGGATGCGCAGGCGAACCCGAAACTGGAGCAGGAGTTAGCTGGTTTGCGGGAGCGCGTCGAAGTGTTGGAGAGAATTGTGACTGATAATAATCACAGTTTGTTGGACAAGTTCAGGGATCTGGATCGCTGAGTGGTTTGTTGCTTATCGTAAGAGTTCCAGATTCAGCGCCAGCTGGATTTTCTCGCGCACATCATCAGGTACACCAGCCTTTTCAGCAAACGATTTCCATTGCGATACTATCGCCTGCACTTCAGCAACGATCTTCGCCGCGCGCCCCCGTTTCATCAAAGCCGTCTTTGCGCAGGCGTTGAAGTCTTCCATCGTGAAATTGCCGCGCTTGCCATTCATGGTCATCTGATGGCTGGCCGTCCACGTGCCCGCCGGATTAAAGCTGTACGTCATATCAAAAGCCGGTGCCAGCGACCACTCACCGGATTTATTCATCAGGAAGGCGATATTCTTTACGTGGTCATCCTGATTGCGGGCCACGATGTTGAATACCATGCGTCGATACAGTTGTTCGATGGCCTGCATGGGCAACTGCAGTTGCCGCATCACCAACAACGCCTGCTCGTAGCTATGCGCTCCCGCCATATTGAAATCGTAATGCGCCAGCGCGCAGAGTGATTGCATGTGCAGTTTCTCGCCGGTAGCAAGGCGATCGAAGCGGCGTGTCATGAAATGGGACCGACCATTCTCCTTGAACAGCCGGCATTCGCTGATATCAATGTCACATTCACGCGCCATCAAATAATACGCGTACTCGATTACCCCGTAGCCCTTTGGGTCATCCAGTTCCTTGTCTTTGTTGCCACTGACGCCGTCAAATTTCAGCAGCCAGTATTCGAATCCATCGCCGGCTTTAACCTGACCAGAGCGCACTTCATTGGTTTGTGGGTTCCATGCGATGACTGCCTTTGCTCTTGCACCACCGGCGGATGTCCCCACGCGCAGAATATCTCTTAGCGCATCTTCGCTGCTTTCTTTTGCAAAAGCCGCCTGCAGGTTATTCCGATGGGTCAATATCTCTGATGCAAGTTCAACCAACATGCCCACCTCAATGTGTGATGTCTGTTTTGCTTTGGGCCCGATAACGGGAGCAAATTCCAGCGCACCCATACCGCGTTCGCCGGTATAGCAAAGCCGCTCAACAGCATTGAAGGAATCCGGTTGTCGCCCCTGCGATGCCAGCCAGGTATCAATCAACGCGTTGCCGAATTTGTCGGGAAGCGAATCGGCCAGCAGGCCGGGCAGTCCGAAAAAAGTTTGCCTGGAAAGTTCGGCGAAGCGATACACGCGGCGGGAAAGCGGCATCACAATTGGCGCGACCTGAATGCCGCTTTGCGCGAATTCTGCATCGTATTCAAAACTGGCAACTTCGTCCCTTTCCAGTAGCGAGACTGCGCCGATGGTTCTGCCCCACAGTTTGACTTCGGCAAGGGTGTTCACGGCTTTTCATCCCATTGCCATGGTTTGTCCGTAGTCTGTGCGGCGCGTCGTCCGGATGCCCGTTGTCGGACCTTTCTTACCCCTTTGGCTTTTCCCCTGCCTTTCTGCTTCAGCAGATCCATTGGTCTGGTCCCGGACTCCGGAATCAGGCTATCCAGCCCCGCTGCAGCGTCCAGCACCCGCAGCACCCGCACCAGGGTGTTCAACTGTGACGTTTGCCCTGCCTCCATACGCTCCAGAGTGCGCTTGGCGATACCCGCCTGTTCAGCCACAGCCGCCTGGGTGAGCTGTAACTCAATCCTGCGGCCGGCAATACGCGCGCCCAATTCGGCTAAAACGGCATCATCTGTAAGTAAGCTGGTGATCTTCATAGTCGTTATAGGTTAATAGTCGTTATACATTACGAGTTATATCGATAAAATGGTATATGTCGTCAGATATTGCGATATATACCTTAGTGATATCATTTAGTCAAGTCGTAATTAATGGCGAGATAACAGGAATATCACTTAGTCGTAATATATTACGATATGTATCTAGTTAATAGATTCTGAAGCCTAACCCAAGACCACCGGATTAAGTTGCCACACAGCGTAGTTCAGGGCGCCGGCGAAGCTCACCCACAGCAAGTAGGGAACGAGCAAAGCGCCCGCTGCTGGTTTGATTCGCCAGAAGGCAATGATGGTTGCGACAATCAATACCCACAGCACAAGGATGTTCACAAACGCAAAGGCCCCCATTTGCCAGCCGAAGAAAAACCAGCTCCAAAATGCGTTGACGACGAGCTGCACCAGAAACAAAGTGAGCGCGGTTCTCGCTGCACGAAAGCCATCAACACGCCAGACCAGCCAGGCTGCAACACCCATCATGATATATAGAACAGTCCAAACTGGTCCGAAGACGGAGGGTGGTGGCGCCCATTCCGGACGTATGAGCTGGGTGTAGAATTCGCCGGCTCTAATTGTTGCTGCGCTGCCGATGGCGGCAGTGATGAAACTGATGGTGAGCCAGGCTGCCAGAGCGAGTAGTTGCTTTTGGTTTCTCATAGTTCTTGAGTATATGCCTATATTACGAACACTGCCCTGCAACGGGCGAATTCAGGGGCTATTTGGGATGATTTAAGGTGAGTAGACCCTGATATATGCTTTAATCTCCATTCCCAATCATGCGCTTCACACGGTAGTGAAAAATATGAAGATTGGCTACTTCCCGAATATCAAGCATATCCTCAGAAGATCCACCACCCGACCAGGGCTGGCGGCGCAAAAATTCAATATCAACGTAGTCAAACCACTACGCGGGGAAGTCACCACACTCGCGGTGGATTTGCATACGCAAAAAGATCTGGAAATATTCGAGTCTGAAGTCGCCAGTAAAACACTTTTCTTTCTGTGCAACTCCACGCTGACAGCAGGTGGCGCTCAGATATTGCGCCAGCGTATGCAACATCCTTTTGCCGACCCGAAAAGTATTACGCAAACACAACAGGCCATTGCGTATATTCCCAAACACAAGGACACATTCGACAAACTGGGTCTGTGGGTGACGGGGCGGGTAGAGCGATATCAGAGAGACCCGCTGATGTTTGTGATTCCGCAGGACAAAGTCGGTTTTACCACTGGCGCTTTTTTGTTGCGAGTGTTTGATGGCTACCACTACATTCGCATTTTACGCGGCGTTCAGTTCACATGTCTGTTCGTGCAAAAAATGCGTGAATACATTCGCAGAATAGAACTCGACCCACCAGAAGGTGAGTTGGCTTTTATATCGGAAGAGATAAAAAATATTATCACTCGACCGGAATTTCTGGAGGTTCCTGAGGACGAGTTTAAAGGTGCGTCTTTCCTGAAGATACTGCGTCTGGATCAAACTTTCCGCATCTATAGCAAAGAGAAGATCGAAGAGTTGCTGAGACTGACTTATGAACTGGATGCCCTGATTTCCATGGCGCATGCTACAAAAAAACTTGGGTTTACCATCCCGGAAGTGCTGGAAGGCCCGACAAGGTTCCATGCAACAGGTTTGTTTCATCCGCAAGTAGAGAACCCGATTCCCAATGATGTAACAATGGACCAGAACAACAGACTGCTTTTTCTAACCGGTCCCAATATGGCGGGGAAGACTACTTACCTGAGAGCTATCGCCACAGCACTATATCTTGGCCATCTGGGCATGGGCGTACCTGCTACCAGTTTTGCGTTTACACCCGTCGACAGTTTGTTCACGTCAATTGCCATCAGCGATGATGTGCACACTGGCACCAGCTATTTTTTCGCGGAAGTATTACGCATCAAAGCACTGGCACACGCTCTGTCGGAAGGGCAGCGCGTTGTGGCAATCATGGATGAACCTTTTAAGGGGACGAATGTCAGTGAGGCTTTGGAGGCTTCATTGTCGGTGATGCAGCGGCTGGAAGTGATAGGCAATTCCATATTTTTGTTCTCGTCGCACTTGATTGAGTTGGAGGACAGTTTTGGTGATTCGAAGAATATTTTGAAGTGTCATTTCGAGGCCCGGGAGAACGAGGGAAGGTTGCAGTTTGATTATTTATTGCAGCCGGGTGTTTCTAATCAGCGGTTGGGGATGCGGGTGTTGACGGAGGAGGGGGTGTTTGAGTTGTTGGATAGGGTGGTTGGGTTGGCTGCGGAAATACCATGATGATATTTTTGATTTCATCTGGTCTATTTCACCTGGTCTAATTCATCAGATCCATTTCAGCGGTAAGTGGCAGTAACCGATCACTTTCTTTTTTGACCACGCCATAGCACTCGCAAGATCGCTTTTCGATGCCCGCCCGGTCGAGTACCGTGATATTACCGCCGCTGTAATGAATGAACCCTGCCTTCTCCAGTACACTTACTGCCTTTTTCACTTCCTCGGGTCCCAGGCCAAGCATATTTCCGATCAGTTTCTCCGTCATGCTGATTCGGTCTGAAGGCAAACGGTCCAGACTCAACAGTATCCAGCGACACAGTTGTTGATGAACCGGATGATGCCGATTGCACGCCGCAGTCTGCACCATTTGCGTAATCAATGCCGAGGCAAACATCAGCAAGAGTCGGGTCAATGCTCCTCCGCTCTGGAATTCATCTTTGAGCACCTGTGCTTTCAGGCGGTACGCATAGCCCGCGTTCTGTACTACCGCTCGGCTCATTGTTGAATCACCGCCCATGAATAACGCTATCCCGATTATGCCTTCATTCCCCACGACGGCAATTTCCGCTGTCTCACCATTTTTCATTACGTATAGCAATGAAATTACGCTGTCGAGCGGGAAGTATGCGTGACTCATTGTCTCACCGGTCTCGTACAATACTTGACCCAATGATATCGGAACCAACTCCAGATCCTGGGCCAGGCGCTCACATACTTCAGCAGACAAGGCGGCCAGAAGAGCGTTCTGCTGCGGCCGGTGCTGATCGGCTTTAGAAATATTTCTCATTACATACTCCAAAGAACACTGATAGTTTCGACATCGTGCTCCGCTTCAGTATGTTTATTGCGAGTTACAAAGTAAATCAGGGTAACCCCCGGTTTTTGATGCTGAGTCTCCTCAAATTTCACAAATACAACACGACACCTTTCCCCAGAAACGCGCCGATGCACTCATGCTATTAGTTGGGGGTAGAGAGGATGCCTGCGTTCACCGACTTGTCCGGTGCAAAGCTTTGCTAAGCCGGCGTTTTCGTGGCACCTTTGTTTCGTCGTGCCCCCCAATCACTCCAGACGCAGCCAACCCCAATAGACGCCGAAACGTCGGGCATTCCATATGACTCGGCGCAGAGCATACCGCTGCATGCCGCAGTCCATCGCGCATCGCTGTCAATTTGCGGATAGAGCTATCGAGTTGCTCCGCCTTGCTCGTCAGCAGATGTCGATCAATCTGGGGGTGGCCGTCTACTCCTATCATGCGGGCGATCTCATCCAACGAAAACCCCGCCGATCGCCCAAGCGCAATCAGCGCCATTCGCTCCAACACATTGGCGCTGAATTGGCGGCGCAATCCCTGCCTGCCAACAGAATTAATCAGCCCTTTTTCCTCATAAAAGCGCAGCGTTGATGCAGGAACGCCTGAACGTTTGGCAACTTCAGAAATATCTATGGCAACCCCCCTTGACTTAAAGTTGACTTGAAGTTGTACGCTAGCACCGTGTTCAATTCAAGACAAGCAAGGGAAAGAAAAATGAACAATCTGATATTCATTATATTTATCGGAATTGGTGCTACTGCAGTGATGGATTTGTGGGGAATGGTTCGCAAACCATTACTGGGCATTGCACCTCCGGATTATGGGTTAGTGGGCCGCTGGATCGCCTATATGACCCACGGGCGCTTTCGCCATGACTCTATCAAGGTGTCATCTCCCTTACGCGGTGAACTCATCATAGGATGGACAGCTCACTACCTGACAGGCATCGCGTTTGCTGCGTTGTTAATTGGTATCTGGGGCCCCTCATGGATTCAGCAACCGACAATGGGTCCCGCACTTTTTGTGGGTGTTGCTACCGTGGTGGCGCCGTTCTTCTTGATGCAACCCGGCATGGGCGCCGGTATAGCAGCATCCAGAGCCCCGCGCCCAGGCTCAGCTCGATTACAGAGTTTCATTTCTCATGCGGTGTTTGGTGTGGGGCTTTATGCAGCAGGCCAAATAGTACACCTCGTTTTCTCAACATGAAGCTCAGTACAGCAGTCAAACTTTTTCTAATTACAAATCAATCAAACTCCGGAGAAAAAAATGCGTATACCTGCTCGTTTTGCACCAATCGTTTTCAGCGCTCTACTCTCGGCCATCATGGTCTGTATCGTATCGGCATTCGTGCTGCTGGTCTCTCAGGGAGTGCACGACGAATTTGTCACGCAGTGGCTCAGAAGCTGCGTCACAACATGGCCGGTGGCTTTTCCTACGGTCGCAATTGTGGCTCCATGGGTACGTCGAATTGTCAGTCGGGTAACCGTCTGAGGAATGTCATTTCCTGAGTTGGAATGGCCCTATCTTATTTGTACAAAACATAGATAATACAAGAAGATAGGGCTATAATACTGTATACTTAAACAGTATTAATTCTTCCCCCAAGGAGCCCTAAAAATGAACGCCACCACTCCTGTTTCAACTACTGCACTGACAGCTTTCGCAAACACCACTAACCCGGGAAGTAAGCCCACTCCGGCCGATACCGAAATCCCCGCCGACACCGATGCACTGATATCCGCCATCACGCTCCTGGCCGGTCATATCAACGCCGCTCAGCATCGTTTTCTGAAATTGCTGGCGGCACTTATCCAGCGGGATGCGTGGAGTGATGGTGGTGGCATCAAGTCGCCGGCGCACTGGCTCAATTACTATTGCGGCATTGATCTTGGCGCTGCGCGTGAAAAAGTGCGTGTCGCGAAATGTCTGGCGGAATTGCCGCAGATTGATGAGGCGTTCGCAAGCGGTGCTATCAGCTATTCCAAAGTGCGAGCCATGACCCGCAACGCCACGCCGCAGAATGAAGCGTATCTATTGAACATTGCTCGTCATGGTACTGCCCACCATATGGAAATGCTGCTGGGTAAGTATCGGCGGGTGCAACGCCTGCTGCAGTGCGATGGCAAAGATCAGAAAGGAAACAGGGAAGCGGATATTGCGACAGTCCAGTTCGCGGGGCGGGAACTGAATTGGCATTATGACGATGACGGCATGCTGGTGATTCGCGGTCGGTTGACACCTGAGGATGGTGCGATGTTTATCAAGGCCATGAAAGGCGTGATGGCGCAGCTTGATCAACCCGGTGCGAGCAACGAGACGCAAGTTGTGGCTGACCAGATAAGCGATACGAAAAACGTTTCCGCGGGAACGCTTTCTCCGAGTCAGACACCGGAATCTCAAAAAGACGTTCCCGCGGAAACGTTTTTCGCTGCAAAGGAAAATAAGCCGCACACATTTCCGCAGAAACGTGCTGATGCACTCACGCTATTAGCGGAGCAGAGTTTCCTGTACAGCGAAGGCGACCTGGCGCCACTATCTCCTCCACAGCGCCATCAATTGATTATTCATATCGAAAAGGATTCTCTCATGCAGAGCGATGTCCACAACTGCAGCATCGAACAGGGACCATTTTTGTCTCCAGCCAGCGCCCGACGACTGGCGTGTGATACCTCATTGCTCACGGTTCTGGAAGACAGTGAGGGTAATGTGCTGAATGTGGGCCGCAAGACGCGCAGTGTCTCGCCAGCGCTGCGGCGCGCGCTCACGATACGGGATCATTGTTGTCGCTTTCCTGGTTGCACCGAGTCACGTTTTGTTGACGCACACCATATTCATCACTGGTGTGATGGTGGTGAGACCAGTATGGATAATCTGGTGTTGTTGTGTCGGCGTCATCACCGGTTGGTGCATGAGCAGGGTTTTGATGTGATCAATCGGGGCTCGGGGCGGTTTGAGTTTCGACGGCCGGATAGGCGGGTGTTGCCGGAGGCGTTGTTTCCGCAGTTTAAGGAGCAGGAGGATTATGTTGAGGGACTGGCGATTGAGAGGGAGCATCAGCGGATGGGGGTGGTGATTGATGAGGGTACTGCGGTGACGAAGTGGTTGGGGGAGAGGATGGATTATTCTATGGGGGTGGGGAGGTTGCAGGATTTGGGTGGGTGATCCGGTTGGAACTGTTTGTTAGAGCTAATCATCACCCAATCCTTTGTTTTAGAGATTTATCAAGCCACCAATTCAAGATGTACTGAGCTGCGGCTTTGCTTTCAAGAGTTGCTCTGTCTTTTGAAATACTAAATGACCATGTGGGGTTGGAATTTGAATCTAGGTCTGCATTAAAAATTATGGATCCAAGAGTGTTAGGTTTTTCCCATGATCTTATGTTTGGAAAAGGTGGATGGCCAATCCATATTGATGCTTCAAGCTCGGATTTATCAAGAGAGTTGTTGTAATAACACTTCCATTCAATAAGCAAGGCAGGCCCAGTTGAAAGTAGAGCGATTTGCCTATCGGTGTGTCGCTCCGTGATTTCTAGTGAGGGTATTTCAACTTGAAGGTTTGGTAGAGAAGCTAGCACTTCATCTCTGAGTTGTAAATATGCTTGGGTAGCACCTTGAACCCCTGCCGTTGACTTTAAGTATTGCTCGCGTGACTTGGCAAACAGTAAGGCCCTTTCAGTTCGTTTTGCTCTGTGTTCAAGCTTTTCCTCAGTCGGTTCTCCACCTAATTCCTGAATACGAGCATCAATAACTGAAGCTGCACTTCTAATCCCCCAGCGCTTTAACCCTATCCATAATTGGGTCTTAGGCAGCCACCTTGGTACATTTTGAGATTCCTCAATAGGTATAAACATTACAAATCCATACCCTTCATCGTATGCTCTATTTCGAATGGCTGTTTCTTCTATTCGCGTCCAAGGTGTACTTCCCCACTCATTTCTAAATAATACAACTACTAGCCGACATTGCTCTGAAAATACAGCGTTGAATGATATTTCCCCATCGGTTCCAGCAATTATTTCTTGCTTACGAGAGTACAAAAATACTCTCAAGCTGCCTTCAAAGTAGTCAGCAAGTTCTGTAGCCAAGCTTTCATCCTGTGCGACGAATGAAAATGCAACGTCATATTGGAACTCATGATTTGCCATAAATCGGAACTCAGTGTGCTCTAACGCCTCAATAGCCGGCGCAGCTTTGCTGCGTCCGGCACCGAAGCCGCGAAGTTGATTGAATTGTTAGATTAATAGTAATCGACACGATCAATAAGCTCTTTCCCTCGCCACTGAGTATTTGGAGCAGCCAAATAGGCAGAGCCATAATTCTCGTAGGCTTCAATATTTACAGAAATATCTTCTTGCAATCCGGCCGTAAAATTACCGATTAAATTATGGAAGTTTTTCCAGTTCGACATGTCAAATGATTTTGGTGTCGGAATTTTAGTTAGTAAGTTTTCGTATCGTTCCCTAGCAGATGGATGCGTTTTGTAACTCCAAGGACTAGATGGAAACATAACGTCACAGGCCGCCTGGTAAAGTTCTAAACAACCAAACCAAAGTAAGGCTGAATGAAGAATCTCTCCAGTTTCCAAATCAGAATAGTTTGGCAAGAGAATAGACTGCACATCAGCTTCAAACTCATTTTTTTGAGAGTTATTGAAAACTTTCTCAGGCTTGTATTCATCATCATTGGGGCTTATAGCATGAAATATTGGCTGGCTTATTGAAGTGCTTTTATCCAAGTGACCTAGAATGTGGTGAGAAAATTCATGGCCTGCTATAAACTGCTTTTGCAGTTTTATGGGTCTGTGGATTGCAGTAGCTACATCTCCAGGGATAATGCCTCTAGGATCCATTAGAAAGTCCATACTTTCTGTTTTTAGCATGGTTCGTATAGCTATACGCAGAGAATTAAATCTGACTTCCATTGGTACATCAGAATCGAAATCTAAGAGAGCTAAATGACTAAACTTTAGAAAAAATGTTAGAGAGTCGCTGATTGTTGTTATAACGCCATATTCTGAATTAAAGATAATCCCATTGGGGTCATTAGAAAATATATCACCATAAGTTACTTTTCTGCACTCATCCCTGTGTTCTGGATCAAGTCTATTAAGAACAGCTTTATAATGAGATTGATCGAAGGAGTCTTCCAGCGACCAATTTTTTTCATCTGCTAAAGCCTTATTGCGGTATACCCTATACAGCCTCATATGATCGACGATAGTGTCAGCCCTGAGCTTCAAAAGATGATCATTTGCATTCTTTACGTTAAAGATGCGATCTATTTCAGACTCATTGCATACTGGTCTGTATAAGTGTTTCTCGGCCTCAATACGTTCCATAAATATACCGTATAATCTAACGAGGCTGTAGAAAAATCACTTTCCATGTTCCCGACAGCCTGCTGATTTATTGTTGACTGATTTATATCTTCAATTCTGCTATTCACGCAAATTTTATTTCTTGTGCTCACAGGCTGCTGGTTGGTGATTTATGCCC
>JBGSXL010000024.1:0-94060 GCA_041751425.1 Pseudohongiellaceae bacterium
GCGCAGGAAGGGCTGGGCGGCAATGGCGGGACCGGCCGCGTGATGATTCGCTACCTCCCCCCTACCATTACATTGCTTAATGGTTATAGTACAAATATTCAGTCGGGCGTCGCGTTCACCTCACCTGTGCAGGTGCAGGTAGTTAACAGCAGCGCCGTGGGTATATCGGGTCTGACCATCAACGCCTCATTCGCTGCGTCTGTGGGCGGCAGTACCCTTAACAATGCTACGGCAGTGACCGACGGCAGTGGTATCGCTACGTTTACCAATCTCACGATTACCGGAGGTATTGGGACATATCGGCTAGCGTTTGCTGTGAATGGGTTTGCCGCTGCCCAAGTATCCACGGTCAACCTAACGCTTGCCACGCCGGTTGCTAATCTTGCTTTCAATACGCTACCACCGGCGCAAGGGCAAAGTGGCATAGCATTGGTGCCGCAGCCGGTAATCCTGGCGGATAATGGCGCACCGGTTAATGGAGTGGCCGTCACAGTGCAGCCGGGTGCGGGTGGCGGTTCGGTCAGCGCAAACAGTACGGTGGTGAATACAGCGGGCGGCGGTCTCGCGGCATTTTCTAATCTGGCAATCACAGGGGCACCGGGTAATCATACCTTGCAGTTCACCGCAACCGGTTGGGGTGCATTGACATCGGCCAACATTAATTTGATAGAGCCGCTCCTTACGATATCGCAGCCTGCCTCCACGTCCGTGGATCCTGGCATTGCATTTCCGCAACAACCTATCATCCAGGTTTTGAATGTGTACGGTGCCAACGCAGTGGGTGTGCAGGTGACGGCGACGTTACTCTCCGGTGAAACCGGCGGACAGTTACTGGGTACCGTGAATGTCAACACGGTTAGCAACGGCTTGGCCACGTTCACCGATTTGTATATTGATGGGCCGGCTGGCAGTTATGTCATACAGTTTTCTGCTGCTACCTGGACCTCAGTTTCATCAGCGACTATTACAGTAGAACCGGCACCTTCTTTGGTAATCAACAATGCACCGTCGACGATTGCCCAAGACGAAGTGGTGTTTCAGGTGCAACCCATCATTTTTGCCAACGATGGTGGGCCGCAAAGCGGTCAGGAAATTACCGCCAGTCTGGTGAATCCTCCCGTAGGCGCGAGTTTGTTGGGTACGCTGACAGCAAACACGCTGGGTGATGGATTAGCAACGTTCAGTGGTCTGTATATCGACGGTCCACCGGGCAATTACGTGGTGCGCTTTTCGTCTCCGGGCTGGTTGTCCGTTGATCATGCTATTGCGGTGCAACTACCCAACCTGACAATCACACAACAGCCGTTAGGGCCCGTTTTCAGTGGCGCCGAGTTTACGAACGCCCCTTCGGTGCAGGTCAACAATGTGTACGGTACCGCGGTCAACAATGTCCCGGTCACAGTCACGTTAATACCCGATACAGATGCGTCTCTGGGCGGCACTACAGTGATCAATTCCAACGGGTCCGGTTTGGCAGAATTCCTCGATCTGTACGTGGGTGGCGCCCCGGGATCTTACCAACTTCAGTTTGCCGCCACTGGCTGGAACAATGTGCTATCGGCTTCATTCAATGTGACCCTGCCGCCCGATTCCTGCGGCAATGTTAGCGTGGGTCAAGTTGGTACCCAGCGCGTGGTACTCGAGGGTTGCACGGAAGCCAAGAATGCGACGGCTGCCACCAGCATCCAGATTACGGCGCCTGTAGGAATCAATGCCGGTGAGTTATTGGTAGCGTCTTTCGCAAGTACTGACTCTGGCACCGCCGTGACGGCAGCAGGATGGACTGTTATCACAGTGGGGGGGCAGGGTGGTAGTAATGCTGCCAATCACGCCGCGCTGAGCGTACTCGCGCGTATCGCGACTGCAGGTGACGCCGCGGCAGCAAACTTTACCTTTGCAGTTAGTAATAGTGTAGCCACTTATGGTTTCTTGATGCGTTACAGTGGCGCCTCCAGCAATCTGGCAGACATACTGACTCCCAACGGCACAACGCCCGCCCTGGGAAACGACACCACACCGACAGCACCAGCCGTTGACGTGTTGCAGGATGATTCATTGGTGGTTAGATTGCTCGCCAACAATAACGGAACGTCTATGGCAGTAGACCCGGCTATTATCGTAAGTGGCCACCGCAATATCACTCAGGATAATGCTGGTGGCATATTTGGAGCGGGTGCGTATCAGAATCACGGCGCGGGGACTGCAGCCGCGGCAGTTTTTTCCAGAGCTGATGCGACGAACAGGCGCTGGGCCGCCCAGAGTATCGTAATACAACCGGCCCCTATTCATTTTAGAATTACACACGCCGCCGTATTCCCCCACTGCACTGAAAGTACTGCCATCACAGTTTCTGTGCACGATGAGCTGGGCAATATCGTGACGGGCTATGTGGGGACAATGTCTATAACCAACGTCCAGAATACAGGTGATTACTCGATAGACGCTACAGCTCCTAACGGCAACGGCTCTTTCACTAATCTCGGTGGCGGATCTGCGCAGTATGGTTTCGTCACTGCTGACAACGGTACTGTGGAGTTGGACTTCACAACCAATTTTGAAGGCTCGATAACATTTAATGCGACTTCCGGTACGATAGGAACTCAGAACTATGCCGGTCCCCTTCTTGCGGGAGAGTGTGAGTTTACGGTGTCACACTCTGGTGAAGGTGGCAGCTGTGCAGCATCGAGTGTCACTTTTTCTGTCAGAGGGCCGGACAATGCGCTGGTAACCTCTTATACGGGGCAGATAGCCGTGAGCAGTGCCCCGTTAACCGGTAACTGGAGTACTGGGTTTGGCGGCTCAGGCCCATTCAGCAATGGCACCAGTAATGATGGCCAGGCTACCTATACCTTCGTTAGTGGTGACGGTGGCACCGTTACATTGGGTTACCGCAATGTGGTGGGTACTTACAATTTTAGTATCACATCTGTTCCAGGCGATGTAACGGGTCTGGGAACAAATGCTGGCGTACTTACCGTCACCGCCTGTGCATTCCGCATCATTCACGATGGAGCGTCCGATGTCTGCAGGCAGGAACCCATTCAGATTCGTGTAGTGAATGGCAACGGCACTCTTGTCAATTTTGTGGGCCAGATTAATATCTCTACATCAACTATAACCGGTGGTAACTGGACAAAAACCAGCGTCCCGGCGAATGCCTTTGGAACCCTTGATAACGGCGGGCCAAATGATGGTGCCGCTACGTACATTTTCCACATAGATGACGCAGGCGAGATCACGCTGAATTTCCAGAACCTTACCGCGCCGCAAACCGTTAATTTTAATATCACGGCATCCGCAGGTGGTGTCAGTCAGCCCGCTGGTAGTTTTGACCCGAATCTTGTGAACTCTGCCTGTACTTTCCGTATCCAACCCGTAGGCGGAAACACATCAGATGTTTGTTCGGTAAAGCTGATTGATATCACGTTGGTAGATAGTGGTGGAACCACGGTTACCACTTATGCAGGCACTATCAATCTGGCCACCACAACTAACATCGGCACCTGGCACGATGACGGTGCTGATAATGATGGCACTCTGGTCCCGCTGCAAAATGGTCAGGCAACGTATCAGTTTGTGACAGCTGATGCGGGTACTGTGCGGCTGGGGTTCCGTCATGGACAGGCTACCGGAACGGTCAATATTAATGTGACAGGCGGCGCCACTACTGATCCGCGTGACTTCAACAATCAGTATGATCCGAATCTCACTATCGAAAATTGTACTTTTCACATATCGCATCCGGAGACATCTTCGTCTGCATGTGCGGTTGCTGATGTTACGTTCACCGCAATCAACCGCAATGGGGCTGTGGCAGTAGACTACATCGGCAATATGGCTATCGCTACCAGTACTGACACCGGTAACTGGGCGGAAAGTGCAACATCGGAAGGTGACCTTACCGAAACGCCAAACGATAATAATGGTATAGCTATATACAAGTTTTCTCCTCTGGATCAGGGGGTTGTAACGCTTAGATTTACGAATCTGGCAGCCGATTTCATAAACTTTAATGTTGATGATATTTACGGTGCGGTTTACGGACCAATGACAGAGGACCCTGCAGAAGATGCATCGCTTTTAGTTACCTCGTGCTTCCCGGAATTAACTACAGCGCATGTGTGTGTCGTGGGTGGCACTGCTGATATTGCAATACCCGCCCGCAACAGCAATCCGGCGCAGGCTGGTCGTATGGTGTTGATGGCAACAATGCAGGTTGGCACCACGGATGTGACAAATGCAGTGTTTGGCACAGGCGCAAATCCAAACATGGAATTGATCTGGCGCGAAAGAAACTCTGCCGGGTCAGGTGTCACTGTAGAGTTGTGGGGTATTCTGGATGCTAACTTGCCTACCGCGGCTGGCACGTACACCGGTTCCTACACCAGCGCCGCGGGTACCTACATGTGTCTGTTGTCGGTGGATCAGGTGGCACAATTTTTCCCTGAACCCGATGCCGTAGATGAGGCGCTGGGGCCTGTCAGTGGTTCTATACGAGACAGTGCTGCAACTATAGCTCAGACGCGCATAAGCAGTCAGGCGAACAATGCTTTTATTTTCAGCGTGGTTGCGAATGACGCAAATCTTAGTGACGTGGGCGCTTTCTATAATTTCTACACCAATACGCCCCAGCCAGCGTCCGTGTTGACTCGGTTGTATGGTGGTGGTGCTGTTTTTGACAAACCCCGTCCAACAAATGGCAGCGCTGCCGGATCGACGGGTGTGCAGCCTTTGGTCGGCGTCATTGAGGTGGCAGAGACTTTTACTGTTGCAGCTGACCCAGATGGTGTTACACCAAGCAACAACGCGCATCTTGTCGCATCTTTCGAACCTTTGATTTCGGGTGACGCAATCGCCGGGAATTATGTGCCTGTTGATATTTTCGAGACCTATTCCGGTAGTCTCAGTTATCGCGCTATAGGCAATACCTTGCGGGAGTTTGCATCCGGCACAAGTGTTAACGCAGCTGTTGATTGCGCATTCGTAGCTCAGTCATCAGCAACGCTGACGCTGCCACCCCTCGCGACACAAGTAGTTTCTTATTTGTACTGGTTCGCCTCTGGAGATCCTGCGGATGCATTAAACAATCAAGAAGTGACATTTGGTCTGACTGGTAGTGAGGTACCTGTAACAGCGGCTGAAATATTCCAGATTACCGAATTGTTAATGCCTCAAAATCTCGCGTTCTTCGCCGCCTATGCTGATGTAACCGCTCTGGTAACGGGGAATGGCAGCTACACATTGCAGGATCTTGTACCACAAACAGGGGTTAACGGTCAGCGTTGGCGGAACTCATCGACTTGTGCCGGCGGTTGGTCGCTGGTTACTGTCTATACTCATCCGCAGGAGCGATTCCGCGTCCTGAATATATTCCACGGTTTCCAATGGTTCCAGAACTCGTCTTTCACGCTGGTGCCACGTAATTTCCGTATGGCGAGCTATGATCCACCCTATGTGCCTAATGGGCAGGTCACACACATTACTGTGGAAGGTGACGAGCAGTTGCTTACGCCAACTATCGCTAACCCTCCTGTTGAAGGTCTGGGTTTTCAGTCGGCGCCAAACTCGCCCAATTTTCCGAATATCTCCACCTTGTTCAATCCTGAAGAACAGGAGTTCAATTCAACCGTAACCCGCCCCATCTATACACTTATCGACCAGTATTATGAGTTTGACCCGGCCGAGGTGGTTTCTCTTAACGACGATGGCTATGAAATTGATTTCCCGGGTGCCGATGCTGATGCGTCCACCCGCACCGGTGTATTGATAGGGGAGTCCTACGGTACAGATGTCGATACACACTACATCGGACCGAGTATTCTGGAGCCTTTCTCTGCAATACCCGGAGAGGAGGCGGAGAAAGTAACTACTCGCTATAGCTCTGGTCAGGATCTGGTGCTGCTGGTTTCGGAGATCATCAGTTTCACCAACTTCGCTGTAGCGGATATCGAGATTTTCAAAACCCAGACAGGCACCTTCAAAGTTAACGGCACAGGTAGCTACACCATAGAAGTTAAGAATAATGGCAATGGCACTGAATTCGAAGGCCAGGCAACTGGTCAGATCATTGTTACGGATATATTGCCCCCTGGAATGACCTTTGCTGCAGCCGGTGATGTGTCTGGAACTGGTTGGAGTTGCAGCGTAACGCTGAACCCTGGTGCATTTACGTGCATTTATAATATAGCAACAACCGCGCCAGGTGGTGAGTTGCTTCGATTGCAGAGCCTGCCACTGATCACTGTGAATGTGAAAATCGGTGATGCCAGCTTTTTCCCGGATCAGAATAATAACGTCAAGAACGTTGCCAGAGTGTTGCACTCCGGCGGTAACTGCACCATGCCCGGCGCTAATGGTGTATCACCTGACCCGCTAACCTGTTTCAGAACCCAGTTCGATAACAAGAATGATCTGCAGGGCAACACGATTGATATTAATGATGTCGATGATAAAACACCCAGTAATAATAATGTGCACAGCATCATCACAAATGTAAAAGGCGTGGAAGTCGATCTGAGAATGGACAAAGTGGTTAATGGAATTCTGGAAACGAATGAAACTGCACAATATACATTAACGATTTCAAATGCAGGCCCTGACGCAACCTCCGCGCCATTCACGGTGACGGATAACCAACCTGCAGGCGTGACGTTTGTGAGCGCGAGCGGTGGAGCAGCATGGAACTGTTCGGGCGTACCTGGGCCAACCCTGACATGCACTCATGCTGGCTCATTAGCCAATGGCGGAAGTACACAGATAACAATAAATGTGAATGTCACCGGTGAAGCAGGCGACACAGTCACCAACTCAGCGACGGTAACTCCCGGAGCTAACGACACGGATTTAGTGCCGGGCAATAACTCCGATACAGATATTACTAACATAGTTGGCCCGCCTGTGGCATCGCAGGAGCGCTTCCTGTTATCTGTGTATACACCTGGCGATACCACAAGCATTGGTGGCCTGAATGATTTCAAGAATAACGACCTGATCATCTATGATCCGCAGTCCGATGTCGCCGTGATGTTCTTTGATCACAGTGCTTACGAAGCAGACGGTTACGACGTAGACGATATCAACGCCGTTCATTTGCTGAAAAATGGCCATATCGTCATCTCCGCCGACGGGCCAAGTGTAATAGGTAGCAACAATTTAGCCTTTAACCGTTGGGATCTGGTCGTGTGGGACCCGATTCTAGAAACAGCAACCATGCTGCTCGATGGCTCTACCGTCTTTGCAAATCATACTAATATTAATATCAACGCCGTTTACGTGATGGATGACGGCAGCGTGCTGGTTTCAACTACAAACGGTGGTGTGGCGCTGGACAACGGCAATGACCCTGTTACATTCACCAGTTCGGACATCATCCGTATCTACCCCAATGGTGATGCAGAGATGTATCTTGATGGCAGTGCTGACCACGTCTTTGGTGCGGAAAGTGTTGATATCGATGCTTACTATTTGCGTGTGGACCCTAACAATCCGAATGGTGTGATACCTGTCCATATTCTTTCAACCAGTAATGTAACAGCGAACATCGGTGACGGCGGTGATCCATCCCTTGGTACAGATTTCACCCGCGATGATGTGACTCAATTGGATCTGACCACTGCTCCACCGGGTCATGAGTCGGAGAACCTGTTCCTGGGTGATGTGGAGAACGGTGTATTTACCGGAGATGAAGCCAACGCGGGCGCGCGACGGCTGGATGCATTGCACATAGTTGAGGATGGCTTCCACGGCCACTTCAGTATCAGCCGCGTATTGCAGGGTGATTTGTGTACACCTATGCGACTGCGCATCAGCAAACACATGGGCCTGAGCCACAATCGCGATACGGATTACGCTGGTTCGATTCGTATAACAACGAGCAGCGGCGTAGGCAAATGGGCGCGTATTACGGGCAACGGAAATCTCAACAACGGCTCTAATGAAAATAATGGCACTGCGGTTTATACATTCCAGGCAGCTGACAACGGCACCGTGGTATTAAGTTTGACGCAGGATAATACGCCGGGAACTATAAACGTCGATGTGTCGAATGGTATCGCCCGCGAATTGAGTTCCGAGGATGTCGATTTTGTGTTTGACTCTGTTTTCACGGATATTATTTTCGCAGATGAATTTACTGATCCCCCCGCGTTCAATAGAAACGTCGGCACTTTGAACTTTGCCAGCGCTTGGATAGAAACTGATGCGACTGATGGTGCAACACTGGCATCGGGTGCAGGCGTGGGAGTTGGTAATGTCAGAGTTATGGGAGGTGAGGCCCGGTTCACCAGCTCGCCGACAACTAATGCAGGATCATTGCCCCCAAGCCTGGTAAGAACTATAGATTTTGCCGAGATTCCGTTCACGGAAGATGTCGTGCTGGAGTTTGACTTCAGGTATACAGGCCTGGGTGCAGCAGACAGCTTTGTGATACAGGCGCGACCTGATAACGGCGTCAGTACCCCATGGGTTTCGCTGGGTGTTGATTCCACTCTGTCAGGTTTCACCGGCGATGGCGGTGGTAGCAGGAGCCTGATTATCAGCAACTTTATTGCCAATGCGAATCTTACTGCCACCGCGCAGATTCGCTTTGCAATTGCCAACGGTTACGCCACCGAAAAGTACATGTACATCGATAATGTGAATGTAAAAACAGCGACGACAGAATGTGGCTATACCGGTGTGGTTGCTCTGGATCACTATGCCATCAGTTATGATGGTGGTGTGACAAGTGACCCCGGTTTGGGCATAGCCTGCCTCGCTACCGAGGTAACCATCAGCGGCCACGCTGTGGGTGACGGGTTGGTAGCGCCAGGTGAAACTATCAACCTGAGTGTAACCAGTACTGCGGGATCGAAAGGCACCTGGGCACGCGTCATTAACGGAACGGGTACTTTAAGTGGCGCCGCCACGCTGGCAGGTGGCTCCGATAACGGCAATGCCTCTTATGAGTTCCCAGCTGATGAAACGCAGGTGACTTTATTGTTCAATCACACCGTTCAAGGTACTGTGAATATTAATGTCGTTGGTGTTGACTCTGCGGCTACTGAAGCCATGGGAGAGGACCCCAATCTGGAGATGAAGGAGGCGGGCCTGCGCTTCTTCAACGAGACCTTGGAGAACGCAACCATTCTCACCCAGATTGCTGGCAAGGACTCCAATGTCGGCTTCCGTGCCAATACGATTACCATCCAGGCATTGCGTACCGACCCGGTGAATCCGTCCGCCTGTATTCCCATATTCGAAGCAGGCGAGACACTTAACATCGAGTTCGCCGCTGAGTGTAAAGATTCGGGAACCTGTATTGGCACGGAGGATTTCCAGGTAAATGGCGAATCAATCAGTCTGATTGATAATGGCGAAGCTCTTACCTATACCTCCATCGAAATACCAATAACTTCAGAAGCTGGTTGGGAAGCGCCCGCGGGAGAAGTAGTTCTGAATTACACGGATGTTGGCGCCATGGAGCTGCATGCGCGGTTCAACATCCCATTTAACAATGATCCTGATTCATTAACCAATGTTCTGTCAGACGACTATTTATTAACAGAGACTAATAGCGCCAACTTTGTGGTTCGACCTTTCGGTTTCGCTATCGATTTCCCGGGTAACACTACGGGAGCTGTTCTTGACCGAGCGGGAGGGCGACCAGCTGGCAATTTCACTGTAGGTGATTCCTATGCGGCGGATGCCAATGGCACTGCATGGTGGGTTGCCGGTGCGCAGTTCCAGGTTATAACCAGCGCAGTCGCCTGGCAGGATGGCGATGATCCGGACAATGATGGCTATCCAGGTGCTGCAGAATTCCTGCACAACAATCCCCGCACTCCTAATTTCCATTATGACGCAGCAGGGGTTGCCGATGATTACTCTGTGTTAGTGGGAGTGACAGCGAATGAAGCGCAGAACTACGACGGTGTAATTGGTATTTTGACCAATAACGAGTTAACCCACACCCATTTCGAGAATTCGCCTATTGATGGCGCCGCTTTGCGAGGCATGAATTACAACGAGGTGGGTGTTATCAATATGGACGCTAAGATTGTGGACGCTGCTGACAATGCAGTTGAGTTATCTTATCTCGGCCTGGGTGGAACAGCTGACTTTGTGCGCGGCAGGGTGTTGAATGTTGGCCGTTTCTATCCACAGCAGTTCAATATCACCCAGAGGGTTCTCAATTCGCGGGCGGATCTGTCATGTTCGCCGGTGTCCACCTTTACCTATATGGACGAAGATTTCGAATTATTGCTGGAGCTGACAGCAACCAATAGCAGTGATCAGATTACCGTCAACTACCGTGCCGGTTATGCAAAACTGGATGCCTATGAAGATCTGAATATGGTTGCGATACAGGATGTGGTTGCAGCCAGCGATATTAATTATAGCAGCCGGTTGCAACGCGTAACCTTGCCCGCCGCATTCCAGGCACAGTGGGCGGCCGATACACAAGGAGTGCTGGAGCTAAGCGGCAATATGCGCATAACGCGCGCTAGCCCGACACCGGCGCCAGATGGCCCGTTCTATGAATTGCAGATTGCTTTTGACCCAACGGATAGTGATGGAGTGACGATACCCTCGGCGACATTGAATGTCGACCTGGACACCTATAATGCAATGACTGAGTTAGAAACTGGCGATCCGTTATACGCACTGATAGCCGAGCATGATTTCCTGTATGGCCGCATGCTCATCGACAATGCTTATGGCCCAGATACAGAACCGCTGTCAATTACGCTACGAATAGAGAGCTATGACGGTTCTCGGTTCATGGTGAATCAGATAGATAATTGCACCCCAATCAATGCCAACCAACTGAGTTTCGTTACGGGAACTTTTACGCCAGGAGGTCCCGGACTTGAAGAGGGAGTTAGTGAGCCAGTAATAGTTTCACCCGACCCCACAACTTTCTTTGAGGGCCAGGTGCAGGGCTTCCAGGCTTCCGTAAATGCCACTGATGCGCCGTTCATTATCAACCCGTCACCAGATGCTGACAATGCATCAGGTACTGTAGATATCGAGCTGAATCTGGACGCGCTGAATCTGCAATATTTGCGCTTTGAGTGGGATGATACGGATAACGATTACAATGAACCACCACGTGCTCAGATCGAGTTTGGTCAGTTCCGCAACCATGACCGTGTGATCAACTGGCAGGAAATCTACAACGGCGCGGCACCTTAGAAAAAGTCAGCGCATGCTGGCCTGCAACTCAATCTTGTATACCACCTCCTGGTTGTCCCGCATGGTGGTGATGTTTAACACGTCACCCACCTTGCGATTCTCCAGCAGGGTCAACAGATCATCCTCATTGCTGATGCTTGTGCCATCGATATCCACTATCACGTCACCCAATAAAACGCCCCGTGCAGTTTCAGTGAGCCCACGCATACCCGCTCGGGCCGGATTGCCACCTTCCATCACATCCAGCACGATAACACCATCGATGCCCCAACGTTGACGATAATAATCAGCCTGCTGCAACGGGAAATGATGAATGCCCAGTGTAGGCGTTTGCACACGACCGTATTGAATTAGTTCCGGCACTATTTTCTTTACTGTGTTGACTGGAATAGCGAATCCAATACCGGAGCTGGCACCACTCGGGCTGAAGATTGCTGTGTTGACGCCGACCAGTTGCCCCAGGGAATTCAATAGTGGACCTCCTGAATTGCCGGGGTTGATGGCAGCGTCGGTTTGAATCACATCGCGGATCTTGCGCTGGCTTACAGAGTTGATCTCTCGTCCCAGGGCGCTGACTACACCTACTGTCAATGTTGTATCCAGACCGAAAGGGTTGCCTATCGCAACTACCTTGCGGCCCACTTCCAGCAGGGAGGAATCGCCAACGTCAATCGCATGCAGTTTTTCCACAGGCGCATCGATTTTGAGTACTGCTAAATCCTTGTCGGGTTCAAACCCCACCACCCGTGCCTCATACGCGGTGCCATCCTGCAAAGTTACCATTAACCGTGACGCCTGCTGAATCACATGGAAGTTGGTGACTACGTAGCCCTGCTCATCCCAGATGAAACCGGAACCGCTACCCTGAGGTATTTCCTGCGGGTTCAGTGAGTAGAATGAACGCCGCACCAGGCGCGAACTGGTGATATAGACCACCGATGGGCTGGCGCTTTTGAAGATGTCGATGTTGTTCTCTTCGTCATTGGTGCGAAAGGTGGTGTAATCAGGAGCAGATGGACCTGTCAAAGCGCCTGCAGGTGGTTGAGCAATGGTACTGAGTGGCAGGCTGCACAGGGCCAGCAGGGCAATCCAGGCGCGATTCAATGTCATACTTTATATATCTCCATGCGGACTTAGCTATTCTTGCTCGTCAGGGCTTCAGGTATAGATAGAGGCAAATTGCCAGCGTTCAAGACCTGAGGGTAGATTAAAGCCATTCCGATAATCTGTTTCAGGTTGACCTGTCACAAGGATGACCCTATCAATGAGTGTATAATTCCCGCAAGTTTAACGGGAGTACAGCCTATGACCATCAAGATTGGCCTGAACGGATTTGGACGTATCGGACGCCTTGCCCTGCGCGCCGCCTGGGACTGGCCGGAAATTGCAATAGTGCATGTCAACGAACTGGGCGGTGATGCGGAAAGCGCAGCTCATTTGCTGGAGTTCGACTCTGTGCACGGGCGTTGGGATAAGAACATTGGCTTCAGCAGCAAGGACGGAAACGAAGCTATCCTTATAGACGGGAAAGCGGTTACCTGGTCGCGCAATAAGGCGCTGGCTGATACCCACTGGGCAGCATTGGGCGTGGATATTGTTGTGGAGTGCACCGGTAAGTTCAAGACGGCAGAAGATCTGGCGCCGTACTTAGCTGCCGGCTCTGCGGCCAAAGTCAAGAAAGTGGTGGTATCAGCTCCGGTGAAATCCGCCGGCGCGCTCAATATTGTCATGGGTGTAAATGATGATCTGTACGATGCCAATAAACACGATATCGTGACGGCGGCATCCTGCACTACCAATTGCATAGCGCCAGTCGTGGACGTGATGCTGGCAAACTTTGGCATCAAACACGCCACCATCACCACCATTCATGCTGTCACCAATACTCAGAATGTGTTGGACGGATTTCACAAGGACATGCGTCGCGCGCGTGCAGCAAGCCTGTCACTGATCCCGACTTCAACCGGCTCTGCCAGCGCGATTGTAGAAATATTTCCAGAGTTGAAAGGCCGCATCGATGGCATTGCTGTGCGTGTGCCCTTGGCCAATGCATCGCTGACTGATTGTGTTTTTGAAACCGAGCGCCCTGCCACGGTTGCTGAGATTAATGCAGCAATGCAGGAAGCGGCGAATGGTCGGCTACACGGCATACTGGGTTACGAAGAAAAACCGCTGGTATCGACAGATTACACGGATGATAAACGCTCCAGCATCGTTGATGCGCTCTCAACCATGGTAGTGAACGGAACCCAGGTAAAGATTCTTACGTGGTACGACAATGAAATTGGTTATGTGAACCGTTTGATGGAACTGACGTGCAAGGTTGCGGGTGTCCCACGTAAGCGCTGAATAACTTTCAGGATTGACATAAATGGGCTTGGCGATCCGGAATAATCCCTTGGCACAGTATATTGTTGTAACGGCTAGTTACTGGGCGTTCACGCTGACCGATGGCGCGCTGCGCATGATGGTGGTGCTGTTTTTCCATGAGCTGGGATTTAATCCTCTGCAAGTGGCCATGCTGTTCGTGCTCTATGAAATATTTGGTGTCATAACCAATCTGTTCGGTGGCTGGCTGGCAGCGCGTGTTGGTCTGAACCTGACGATGCATATTGGCATGTTGTTGCAGATTACCGCACTCGTTATGCTGATGGTGGACCCTGGTTGGTTGAGTGTCTTCTATGTGATGGTGGCGCAAGCCTTGTCAGGCATTGCGAAAGATCTGAACAAGATGAGCGCAAAGAGCAGCATCAAGATGCTGGTCAGCGATGATACCAAGGGCAGCTTATACACCTGGGTAGCACGTCTCACGGGATCGAAGAACGCCTTAAAAGGCGTAGGGTTTTTTCTGGGCGGCGTGTTGTTGGCGGCCTTGGGATTCAGAGGCGCGTTGTTGTTGATGGCCGTGGTGCTGGGTGTAGTGTTAGGCGCCAGTTATCTGTTGTTGGATAAGCAACTTGGCGTTACTAGTTTCAAACCGAAGTTCCGCGAGTTGTTTGCCAAGAGTGATGCAATCAATCGCCTGTCTGCTGCCCGATTTTTTCTGTTCGCTGCAAGGGATGTCTGGTTCGTGGTCGCATTGCCGGTTTATTTGCAATCGCAGCTGCAGTGGTCGTATGTTGCGACCGGCAGTTTGTTGGCAGCGTGGGTGATTGCATATGGTGCGGTACAGGCAATTGCGCCGCGTATTACCGGAGTGCGCCCGAGCGGTAGAACAGCATTCAATTGGGCGCTACCTCTTTGTGTATTACCCGTTGCTATTGCATTGGCTGTGATGCTCGACTGGCAGGTGCAGGGTGTACTCATTGCAGGATTGCTGGTTTTTGGATTGTTTTTTGCGGTAAATTCTTCTGTGCATTCTTATTTGATTATTTCCTACGCGCGGCAGGATGGTGTGTCTCTTGATGTAGGTTTCTACTACATGGCAAATGCGGGCGGCAGATTGCTGGGCACAGTGCTGTCAGGATTGATCTATCAGTACTGGGGGTTGGCAGCTTGTCTGATTACGGCAAGCGCACTGCTTGTCATGTCTTCAATTCTAGCGTATCGCCTCCCCGCAAAATAAATGGGGTAAATAAATGGGGTCAGAGTAAAAATACAGTACTGTATTTTTACTCTGACCCCATTTATTCATTCCCGCATACGGCTGCGCATTTCTTCGGCCTGTTGTTCTTGTACTGCGCGGAATTTTGCCAGCTGTTCGGTAGAAAGTACTGGCGCAAGAATCGATTCGGACATGGCCTGCATTTCAGCTCGCTGCGTCTGCATTTCTGCACGTCTGGCCTGCATCTCTTCGCGTCGCGCCTGGCGTTCGATGCGTTCAGCCTGATTGCGTTCGCGCATATTATTGCGTTGCTCCTGCGCTATCTTGCCCATGGCTTCCCGAAAAGCAGGTTCCTGCTCCGGCGTGATCTCCAGTACGCTGATCAGTTCGCTGATGCGTGCTTCCGGATTCATGCGTTGGCCTTGCCCTTGTCCCTGTGCTGGTTGGGCCAGCGCAGCCTGTGTGCAGAACAACAGAGCGAGCAAAGAAAAAGTGGTGAACATCACTTTCTTGATGGCAGCGAATCGATACGGTCTCATGCGGTTATCCTCAGTGTCGTGTGTGTTGGATACGTCTCGGCTCGCTTCCGCAGGCAGAGCGTTTGTAGACCTATACGCAGACCGCAATAGAACCCGTCGCTTCGCGCTTCACAAATAAAACAGCACATTAACCGGACAATTCTTCCAGAGTCTCGCTTTTGGCCATCCACTGCTCTTCAGCAGTCAACAGTGAGGTTTTCAATTGACCCTGTTCCAGGATCAATTCAGTGAGTTCTTTACGCTTCGCATCTTCATACATGGTTGGATCTGCAAGCTTTACCTCGACTGCCTGCAACTTTATATTGAGCTTCTCCATCTCTTTTTCAAGGTGACGAATTTCTTGCCGCAAAGGTGCTAGTTGCTGGCGCTGTGCAGCGGCCTGCTGGCGCAACTCTTTGCGGTCGGGGCTGTTTTGATTGTCTGCACCGGAATCCTTGGCAACCGGTGTTGTTTCATCTCGCGAATTCTCCTGCAACCACTTTTCGTAGTCACTCAAGTCACCTTCGAACTCGGTGAAACGACCCTGATGCACGGAATAGAATTCATCGACGGTATTGGTAAGCAAATGGCGATCGTGCGACACAATCAACAGCGCTCCCGCATAGCCCTGCAGCGCGACGGTCAACGCGTGTCGCATTTCCAGATCAAGATGGTTGGTGGGTTCGTCCAACAGAAGCACGTTGGGCTTCTGCCAGACGATCAACGCCAATGCGAGACGCGCTTTCTCACCGCCGGAGAAATTGGCAATGTTTTCCGTGATGCGGTCACCGCGGAAATCGAAACCACCCAGGAAATCGCGAATGACCTGTTCACGCGCCAAGGGATCAAGTTTCTGAATCAGCGCCATAGGACTGGCCGTCTTATCCAGCACATCCACCTGATGTTGCGCGAAATAACCAATCTTCAGATGTTTGGATTGTCGCATTTCACCAGCCAGCAGCGGCAACTTCCCCGCCAGTGTTTTCAATAGCGTAGATTTGCCGCTACCGTTAAAACCCAGTAGACCGATGCGCGTGTTGGCGCGAATGGTGAGTTTGATCTTGCTGATCAACGGTTCAGAGAAACCGATGACGCCAAGATGCACTGCCAGCAACTCATCAGCTTCATGTTCAGGCGGAGGAAATTCAAAGCGAAACGGCGAATCAATATGCGCAGGTGCAATTTCCTGCATGCGGTCCAGTTCTTTCAGCCGGCTCTGCGCCTGCTTGGCTTTGGTCGCCTTGGCACGGAAGCGGCGCACGAAATCTTCAATCTCCGCTTTGCGACGCTGCTGCTTCTCAAACATGGCTTGTTCCTGAGCCATGCGGGCAGCGCGTTGCGATTCATAAGAGCTGTAGTTGCCACGATACAGCGCCAGTTTCTGTTGCTCGAAACTGACCACGTAGTCAATGACCTTGTCCAGAAAACTGCGGTCGTGCGAGATTACCAGCAGGGTGCCCTGATACCCTTTTAACCACTGCTCCAGCCAAATGGTGGCCTCTAAGTCCAGGTGGTTGGTCGGTTCGTCCAATAGCAACAGATCAGAAGGAGCCATAAGCGCTGCCGCCAAATTAAGGCGAATGCGCCAACCGCCGGAGAAATTAGCCACTGGTTTTGCAAACTCCTCGGTGCTGAAGCCCAGTCCGGCGAGCAGTTGTTTGCCGCGCGCCTGAATATCATAAGCGCCAATTCTGTCCAGTTCGCTATGCCAATGAGCTATTGCTTCGCCGTTGCCAGCAGCCTCTGCTTTCTGCAACTGTTTCTCGATGGCGCGAAAATCCTTGTCGCCATCAATCACATAATCAAGCGCAGTCATGGGCAGTGCAGCAGTTTCCTGCAACATGACAGCACAGCGCATGCCGTCCGGCATGTTCAGATCCCCCTGATCCAGCGCCAAATGACCCTGCAGACAGCTGAACAGACTGGTCTTGCCGCTGCCATTGCGGCCAATAACACCAATCTTCTGACCATTGTGGATAGCAAGGCTGGCCTGCTCCAGCAGCACCAGTTCACCACGCATCAGGCGGGCATTGTTAAGCGATATCATTGAATTCAGTTTCCTGCGAACTTTCTAATCAGGGCGGGTAGTGTGTGCCGAGGGCGCATATGATACTACGGACCAACGGTCCGGAGACACGCTGGATTCAGTGACTGCGGCACAAAGTGCATGATCAGGTCCGGTGCGAGTTGAAAACCCGCCAGATTGATTTCCCAACGCCGAATTCGTACACTTCGGGCATTAAAAATACAAACAGGCAAAGCACCTGTAGATTCCCCCCGGTTAAGCCCCTATGAAACAAATACTACTGATTGATGATGATGAAAAGCTTGGCCAGCTCCTGACACAGTATCTGGAGCGCTATGATATGGCCGTCACGGCAGCGCATACACCCAGCAAAGGCTTCGAGCATCTGAAGCGCATGAAACCGGATCTGTTGATATTGGATGTCATGCTGCCTGAAAAAGACGGATTCGAGATCTGTCGGGAGATTCGTTCGAAGTCTGCCATCTACGGACAATTGCCGATACTGATGCTCACCGCACATGGTGAAGTGACAGACAGAATTGTGGGTCTGGAACTGGGCGCTGATGACTATTTGCCCAAACCATTCGAGCCCAGAGAGCTGGTTGCCCGCATTACCAATATTCTGCGTCGCAGCAGCGATGAGGCTCGTAAGCAACTGGATCTGCCCGGCATTCAGGGGCTGGATGTCGATACGATTCGCCGCACGGTGAAACTTGATGACGAGCTGATTGAATTGACTACCATGGAATACGAATTACTCGTCGTGTTCATGCAGGCTCCAAATAAAACTTTCACCCGCGATGAATTGATGAACCGTTTGCGTGGCATCGATGCCGAATTATTTTCGCGTGCTGTCGATACACTGGTCAGCCGCCTGCGCCATAAACTCAATGATACGTCCAAGACACCTCGCTTCATCAAAACAGTTTGGGGACGAGGTTATACCTTTGTTGGCGAACCAAAATGAGTGCGTTGCTACCGCGCCTGGCGAATTCGCTGTTCTTTCGCCTGTTTCTGATTTTCAGCGCAACGGTTATTTTCTTTTTCGTCATTATCTCCCTGTCATTGCGGCAATTGGATCAGAACTGGCGCGCTGAACGTTTGAGTCCCATTCCGGATTTCTACCTCAATAATATCAATCAGATCATCAGCAGCATTGGCGTTCCCCCCGATTTACGTCAGGCCGCACAGTTAGCCCAGGATCTGGCGCTGACAATAATTATCCGCAGTCCACACATCAACTGGCAATCCGATGATGCTGATGATCTGGATATCTATGAGGCTGTATTCGTACGGAGTCTGTCGGAAGACTCGCAGATGATGGCGGTAGGCAACGAAGATGTCATCCGCGTTTCGCGCGGTGGTTATGAATACTTTTTGAATCGCAAAGTTCCTTCTTTGAGTGAGTACGATTATTTCGTCATTTATATGGGATTGGCCGTTGCTGTTATAGTTTTATTTTTGAATTATCTTTTGGTGCGCCGACTCCTGAATCCTGTTCAGCTGTTGCGCGAAGGTGCAGAAAAAATTATGGCCGGCGACCTTGGTTATCGCGTGAAAACCGAGCGCACCGATGAACTGGGAGAGCTGACTAACAGTGTCAATCACATGGCCGACTCATTGCAATCCATGCTGGAAGCCAAACGACAATTGCTGCTGGCGATAAGCCATGAACTACGCACGCCGATCACCCGCGCCAAACTGCAGTTGGAGTTCATGGATGACGGTGTAGTGAAAAGTAATCTGCGCGATGATATCGATGAGATAGATCTGTTGATTGCTGATCTGATTGAAGCGGAACGTTTGAGTGGCCAACACACGGCATTGGTTGAGGAGGAAGTAGACTTTGCCGGATTCATTGGCTTGATGCTGGAGCCATTGAAGTCTTACCCGGGTGGCATTGTGCAGGAATTTCCGAAGCGTGATCGCTCGATGACAATTGATAAACTACGCATCCGTTTGCTGCTGACTAATATAGTAAACAATGCCATCCGGCACGGACGTGGTAATCCCATAGTCGTCTCCGTTCAATACCAGAATAATTTTGCGGTGCTTGAGGTGCGCGACAAAGGCGAAGGCATCGCGAAAGAGCACCTGAGCCAGATCAGCGAACCGTTCTATCGCCCGGACAGCTCCCGGCAACGCCATACAGGCGGATTTGGTCTCGGGTTGTATCTTTGCAGACTGATCGCAGAGGCGCATGGTGGCAAACTGGAGATTGAAAGCGAGCTGCGGGTTGGGACCACCGTTAAAGTCAGATTGCCTTTATTAAAAACTTAGCGTTCATGGCCACAATGATTTACTGTCTTTAATTATTGCGTGTGGATCGGATCAAGAGCCATATCTATAAGGTTTAACGAGGATATAAGGATCAACGAGGAAAGATCATGGACTCACTTCTGGCCATTGCGCCCTCTGCGTTGGCACTGACTCTTGCCTTCACCACAAGGCGGGTGATTCTCTCCCTGCTTAGCGCGGTTGTGTTGGGTTACGCCATTATCATGCAGTATCACCCTTTGAATACGGCAGTAGCTGTATTCAACGATGGTATCTTTCAGCAACTGCAAGGTTCCAATGCACAAATAGTTATTGTCATCACGATAATCTCCGGATTTATCTACCTGTTAGAATCATCCAATACCATGCGGGCATTTTCCGGACTGCTTGGCACTCATGTGACATCGCCATTAAAAATCAAATTGAGTACGCTATTCACCGGCATCGTGATCTTCTTTACTGACTCAGGAAATTCGCTGATTCTGGGGCCGGTTTACCGACCGGTTTACGATAGGTTGAAGATTTGTCGTGAAAAGCTCGCTTATATTGTTGACTCTACCTCGTCGCCGGTTTGTGTGCTGATTCCCATCATCAGCTGGGGCGCGTACACCATGGGTTTGATGGAAAGCTCGTATGCGGCAGAAGGCATAGAGAAAGATGGATTCCTGGCGTTTCAGGAAGTCTGGTTCTACATGATGTATCCCTTGCTGACATTGGTGGGCGTGGCGTTTGTTGCGCTATTTAATGTATGGTTAGGGCGCATGAAAAAAGTGCAGCAGAGTTTTCTGGCTGGCACTCATACATACGAAGATTCCGAAACCAAAGTACCTGAATTGAGTCCGGCTCTCAAAGAGCACGGCGCCAAAGTCGTGATGGTGGCACTGGGCACCTTGTTTCTGTCAATGATTGCCTTGTTCAGCTTTTTTGTGATGCAACAAGGCATGCTGGCTGGACCTACCATTCGGGTAACCCTGGCGCTTTCTTATACCATAGCGACGGTCGCCACCATTACCATATTGCATCGGCTGCAGATATTTGACTTCAGCAGCAGTTCCAAAGCGTTTTTTAATGGCATGGGGCGCATCATGCCGATTCTCTGCATTCTGGTTCTGGCATGGACACTCAGCAGTGTGATGGCCGAGCTGGAAACTGGCGCCGCCATTGCACGCATGCTCAACGCCATCAACTTTCCTGTTTGGTTGCTGGCAAGTATGATTTTCCTGATAGGTGCAGTGCTGTCACTGGCAACTGGTTCGTCGTGGGGAACCTTTGCCCTGATGATACCAATTGGCGTTGCTATTGCGGTGGCCCTCGACGCTCCAGTGGTGGTTTGTATAGGCGCAGCGATCAGCGGTGGCCTGTTTGGTGATCACACGTCACCCATTTCTGACACCACAGTGCTGACTTCCATGTCATGTGGTGTCAACCACATGTCGCATGTGGAAACACAGTTCCCTTACGCAACATTTACTGCCGTGCTGGCGTTTTTTGGTTTTGTGCTGGCATCTCTGCTACTGCAGTCGGGCGAATCGCTGGCGTGGATGCCTGTCACGGTCATGGCAGTGATTAGTGGTGTTGCGTATTATCTCGCCTCACGTTCCGGGTTGGGGAAATTGGAGATATGAAAACATTATGGTTACGCCGTGAAGATAAAGCCGGGGAGTGGCGTGTTGCACTTACGCCGGACGGCGTCATCACATTGATCAAAAGCGGTGTCAAAGTAGTTGTGGAGCAATCGGTTAATCGCGTGTTTAGCGACCAGCAATACCTGGCAGCTGGTGCGGAGCTTACTGATAAACATTGGTGGCAGGCACCAGGCGATGCAGTGATTCTTGGACTCAAAGAACTGGCAGAGGCCGACACCCCCATTTCCCATACCCAGATTTACTTTTCACATACTTTTAAAGGTCAGGACGGCGCCGATGCCGTGCTGAAGCGTTATGCCGACGGCGGTGGCGAACTGTTTGATCTGGAGTTTTTACAGGATGACAACGGCCGTCGTATTGCCGCCTTTGGTTACTGGGCTGGTTTTGTGGGCGCCGCGCTGGGTATGCTGGGCCTGGCCCACTACCTGCAATCCGATGAGCCTTTCCCGGCAGTCCAGCGTTACGCTGATCGGCAGCAATTGATAAATGTAGTAAAACAGGCGCTGGGCGAACACTGCCGACGAGTGATGGTGATGGGGGCCTTGGGCCGATGTGGTACCGGTGCCAGCGATCTGTTGCGTCAGTTGGGTGATCACATCAGTATCAGCGGCTGGGATATTGCTGAATTCAACGCGGTAGAAAAACCCATTCGGGAAATTATTGAGCACGACATTTTTATTAATTGTGTGTATCTTCGCGAGCCCATTCACCCGATGATCAACCCGGCGTTACTGGCCCAAAACCAGCGCCTGAAAATTATCAGCGACGTCAGTTGTGATCCGAACAATCCGGACAATCCCATTGCTGTCTACGATGCCACCACAAGTCTTGATGCGCCATTTCGCCGCGCAGCAGGCAGCGAGACCTGGCCCGTTTATGTGCAAGCGATTGACCATTTGCCCACGCTGCTGCCGCGCGAGTCCTCACAGGAGTTTGCCGCATCTCTGCTTCCGCATTTGCTTGAGTTTCTGACCAGCCTCGATCTGCCGCCGGTCTGGCGCAATGCTAAGGCCCGGTTTGCTGAGGCAAAACGAGAGTGAATAAATGGGGTCAGAGTAAAAATACAGTACTGT
Organism: Pseudohongiellaceae bacterium; assembly: GCA_041751425.1. Taxonomy (GTDB): domain Bacteria; phylum Pseudomonadota; class Gammaproteobacteria; order Pseudomonadales; family Pseudohongiellaceae; genus JAVVEG01. Next base: position 22,260 of record JBGSXL010000024.1, read on the forward strand.
ATTTTTACTCTGACCCCATTTATTTCTGACCCCATTTATTCAGCCAGGGCTGGATTCCCGACGGCGGCGGCGCAGGTATGCCAGTGTTAGTGCGGTAACAATCAGCAGCACTGGGATCAATGCTGTGTTGATCAGCTTCAGCACGCTACCCAGGTTATCGATCTCCTGGTTGAGGTTGTGCTGCACTTCCCGCAGCTGTCTGCGCGTTTCCAACTGCTGCTGAATGAAGCGATCAATCTCCGCTTCCTGTTGTGGCGACAAAATACTATTGTCGTTGCCTTCCTGCTGATTCAGTGCTGCCAGTTGCTGTTCCGTTGCAGCCAGCGCATTCAGCAATTCCGTTTCCTCTTCGCGCAGTCTCTCATCAGCCGCGCGTTGTAGTTGCAGTACACGTGTGAACGGACGGGCGTAGCGGCCTCGGTTGCGAATGCTGATCAAATCGGCGCTGCCACCCAGATTGTCCAAAGAGTTGATAACGAAATCACCATTATTTGCGAACGCCTGCACCATACGCTGACCGAACATGGTGCCAACCTGTGCCCACATACGATCGGCAAGGAAATCAGTATCCGCCACCACGATGACGCTGATGCTGCCATTGGACTGTGCGATGTGTGCGGGTAAAGATGGTTCGATTCCCAGTGGTTCAGAAGCATCGTCAGCAGAGAGGTTGTCAACAGAGAGATCAAAGGTGGCAGTTCCAGCAGAACTGTCGGCATCTGTTACGACTGGCGCACCATCCGGAAAAGCACTGCTTGCTGGACCCGTAACGCGAGCGGCAATGGTGTAACGCTCACCACTGGCAACAAACTCATCCAGAAGAATAGTTGGGTCGCTCAGCGCCTTGAAAAACTCACCTTTCATCAACATGGCTGTTGCGCTGCTTTGAATTAGTGGTTCAAAGTTAGTACTGGCACCTTCGCTTGGCGACAGAGCACCCAGCGATGACATGTTCATGATCTCCAATCGGGCGGTGACGATGTCATTGGAGAATCCGGCGCGTTGTACTCCGATCATCCCGAGGTGAGTAATAGGTCGTTGTGCCTGGCCCACAGTGACGAATAGTGCCAGCTCCTGATCGGCAACAACGCGCTCCGGGTCATAGTCGACACCCCAGGCTTGCAGCAATGGTGCGATATCAGAAGCCAGGCTTGCGAAACTGGCAATGCCCATCATTTCCTGTTGTGATTGTGTATCCGCATTAGGGTCGACAAAAACCATCACCTTGCCGCCGCGCATCACGTGCTGGTCGATGGCGTAAAGAGTCTGTTCGCTCAGGTTCTGTGGATGTACCACCATCAGAACATCGATGTCGTCTTCGATTAAATTAGTCGCTGGATCGATGCGACGCGCTTCATACAAATAGCGAATGCTTTCCATGATGGCCCACGGTTGAGTGGGTTGTCCTGTAGCAGGATTGAAACCACCATCAATATCCAGGCTGGAAAGAATCCCTACCACGGGTGGTTCCGGACTCAACACTTGAGTGATCAACCTGGAAAACTCATACTCCAGAAACTCTTCCTGATCCGGACGGATTAGAGGCATGCTCTGAAATATTTTTTCCCCAGCAGCCTCTTCACCCGCCTCTTCGCCAGCATCATCACTTGTGGCATCCAGCACCACCAGTCCGAAATACACTTCGCGGCCGCCTTGACTCAAAGGCACAGCCTGCACACCATACTCAGTAGCCAGATCTTCTTCGACAGAGAAAGGCAGCGGGTCGATTACTTGCAGAGAAAGATTGCCATTGCTGGCGATTACCATCTCGCGCAACAGCTCCTGCACGCGATTGCCATAGGCGCGCAACTGTGGCACATCTGCGGTGCCCTCATCAGAATAAAAGAAAAGTAATTCAATCGGCTTGTCCAGATTGCGGACGATATTGCGTGTGCCGTCCGCCAATGTGAACAGTCGATCTTGTGTCAGGTCGATGCGCAAACGAGGGAAGCTGCTGATAATTGCTACGGCAAGCAAAAGGAAAACAGCGGTAGCGATAAGACCTGAGACGGAGAAAATAGTTCTGTTCTGCATGACTAGTTCGCCTTCTTGAGTTCGATGATGATTGCAGTTGCGAGCAACCACGAGAAAATGAAGATCACAAAGAACAAAATGTCACGCAAATCCAGCACCCCTTTGCTGATGGAGTCGAAGTGCGTGAGGAAGCTTAGGGCGGCTATGGCATCCACCAGAATCTGTGGTGCCCAAGCTGAGAACGCGCCAAGTACAATATCGGATCCGGATGCCACGAACGCAAAACAGATAGCGACTGTCAGTATGAATGCAATAACCGGGTTGCGTGTTATAGCTGACATGCCGGAACCTACTGCCAGAAACGCGCCTGCCATCAACCAGCTGCCCAGATAGCCGGCAAATATCACACCGTTGTCAGGACTGCCAAGATAATTCACCGTTAACCAGATTGGAAAAGTCAGCAACAGCGCAATCCCGCTTAACACCCAGGCAGCCAGGAATTTACCAACCACTGCATCTGCTAAACGAATTGGCAGCGTGAGCAGTAATTCTATGGTGCCAGTCTTGCGCTCATCAGCCCAGAGACCCATCGCTAACGCAGGAATCATGAACAAATACAGCCAGGGGTGAAAACTGAAGAATGGCTGCAGGTCTGCCTGACCGCGAATATAGAAACCGCCCAGATCGAATGTCGCAATGCCATTCATAACCAGAAAAATAATGATGAATATATAAGCCAATGGCGTCACAAAATAGTTTGCGAGCTCACGGCGAAAAATAATGCCTGTAGTTCCCATTTGTTACACCTGCTCCTTCGCTTGCGGCACTGCTTCGTGCGAGACTGATTCGTGTGTGACAGTGCGGAAATAATCTTCAAGCTGATTTTTGGGTGAGCGTGACTCCAGTTCAGACGGAGTTCCGTCGGCCACAATGCGGCCCTTGTTGATAATGATTGCCCGCGAACACACTGCAGAGACTTCCTCAAGAATGTGAGTGGATATGATGACTATCTTGTCTGTAGCCAGGTTTCTGATGAGCTCACGCACATGATGCTTCTGATTGGGGTCCAGACCATCGGTTGGTTCATCCAGAATCAGAACTTTGGGGTCATGCAGAATAGCTTGCGCCAGCCCGACACGACGTTTGAATCCCTTGGAGAGAGTTTCGATGGTCTTGTATCGAACCTCATCAAGAGCAACGCCTTCTATTGCCAGTTCAACGCGCCGCTGTTTTTCCGCACCGCGATAGCCGCGAATTTCTGCTATGAAGTTAAGAAAATCCAGCGTTGTCATGTCCCCATAACTGGGGGCGCCTTCGGGTAAATAGCCAATAAGAGATTTCACTGCCATCGGGTCGGTTGCGATATCGTGGCCATCCACTCTGACCGAACCGGAAGTAGGTGCCAGAAAACCGGTAATGATTTTCATGGTCGTGGACTTGCCCGCACCATTCGGTCCCAGAAACCCCAGCACCTCGCCTTCTGCGACCTGAAAGCTGAGATCGTCCACGGCTGTAAACTGTTCAAACTTTTTGGTGATGTGATCGATGTCAATCATAAAGCCTGTCCGCCGCTAACTCTCAGATGAGTAAAATTTGAGCGGCAAATATAGGCGCTATGAGCCTGTTTTTCAACTGTGGTGCTATCTGTTGAGGGTCTCGTTGAGGGTCTGGTTCAGGGTCTCGATAAAAATCTGGTTAATCGCCCCGTCAGGCCTCGTTATCATCGTCTCCATTCTCGATGCCGAGCTCTTTAATTTTGCGAGTCAGGGTATTACGCCCCCATCCCAGCAATAACGCGGCATCGCGGCGGCGGCCAGCGGTGTGCTTTAATGCGACTTCAATCATGGTGCGCTCGAACTCGGGCGTAGCAGAATCCAGAATTCCTGTATGTCCCAGATTCAACTCCTGATCGGCCCAGTTCTGCAGCAATTGCGTCCAGCTTTGTGTGTTGCTGCTCTGCGCCTGCGGCTCGAATAACTCAGGCGGCAAATCATCAATTCTTACCTCGCGACTGGAAGCCATCACCGTAATCCAGCGACAGAAATTCTCCAGTTGACGCACATTGCCGGGCCAATTAAGGCCAGTGATATATTTCTCGGTTTCCGGGCGCAGCAGTTTGGGTTCAACTTCCAGCTCCACAGCCGCCTTGGCTAGAAAATGTCTGGCCAGACGAGGTATGTCTTCGCGGCGGTCGCGCAAGCGCGGAATGTGTATCCGAATAACATTCAGGCGGTGAAACAGATCTTCCCGAAACTGGTGTCGCGAGACGAGCTGCTCCAGATTCTGGTGCGTGGCTGCAATGATGCGAACATCCACTTTGATTGGTGTGTGACCCCCGACCCGGTAGAATTCGCCATCCGAAAGAACCCGTAACAGTCGTGTTTGCGTTTCCGCCGGCATATCGCCAATCTCATCCAGAAACAGTGTGCCGCCATTAGCCTGTTCGAAGCGTCCCGTGCGTTGGGCAGTGGCGCCAGTGAAGGCACCTTTGTCATGGCCGAACAGTTCCGACTCAATCAGATCTTTCGGGATGGCCGCAACGTTAAGCGCAATAAACTGTTTATTTCTGCGCGGGCCATGACGATGCAGTGCATGCGCAACCAGTTCTTTACCCGTACCTGATTCGCCATTGATCAGCACCGTGATATTGGATTGCGACAAGCGACCGATGGCGCGAAATACTTCCTGCATCGCCGGTGCTTCACCGATGATCTCTTGTGTATTCTCAATTACCGCGGGAACCTCTACCTGAGTTTCGCGCGCTTTTTCCAGCGCGCGCTGTGTCATTGCTACTGCTTCATCGATGTCGAACGGCTTGGGCAGGTATTCGAATGCGCCACGGCTATAGGAAGAAACGGCGCTGTCCAGATCTGAGTGTGCCGTCATGATGATCACGGGTAGTTCCGGGAATTGGTTCTGCACAGTAGAGAGAAGATCCAGCCCATTGATACCGGGCATGCGAATGTCACTGATGATGGCGTCAGGTTGCTCTTTCGTCAGTCGGTGCAGCAGGTCATCACCGTTGTCAAAGCTCTGGGTGGTCAAACCAGTCTTGCTGAGGGATTTCTCCAGCACCCATCGGATCGATTTGTCATCGTCCAATATCCATACTGAGTTGTGCTTGGTGGTCATGTCGATTGGCCCCGTTTCATGGCGTCGTTTCAGCGAATATTAATTTGCGGTAATTAAGAGTTAATCAAGAATTCGTTTCCGTCTGTCGGGTTTTCACAGGCAGAAAAATGGCAAATCGAGTTCTGCCTGGCTTGCTGGTGCATTCAATAATGCCCTTGTGTTGATTAATGATTGAGTGGGCGATAGACAATCCCAATCCGGTACCTTCTGCACGACCACTGATCATGGGGTAAAAAATACTGCCGATCAGTTCTTCGGGGATTCCCGGTCCGTTATCGATCACTTCTATGCGCGCCACCAGACGATGGAATTGCGGGCCAATCGTAATATTGCGAATTATTCGCGTACGCAATTCAATAACACCTGTTTTGTTGCGAACATGCGGGCTGTCCAAAGCCTGCAATGCATTCCGCACGATGTTCAGCAGCGCCTGGATCAGTTGCTCCGAGTCTCCCTGCAAGTCCGGAATACTGGGGTCATAGTTGCGTTCAATCTTGATGCTGTCATCGCCTATCTCAGCCTCGATGAGGTTACGAACACGTTCCACCACTTCATGAATGTTCAATGGTTTGATATCGGGCAGTTTGCGCGAACCGACCAACCTGTCTACCAGTTTGTGCAGGCGGTCTGCCTCTTCAATGATGACATTGGTATAGTCCGTCAACTCAGAATCCGGCAGCTCGCGAGCCAGTAGTTGTGCGGCACCGCGAATTCCACCCAGTGGATTCTTGATCTCATGTGCCAGACTGCGCACCAGTTCGCGGGTTGTCTCGTGTGTTGATATAAGCGCCTCGTCCCTGTTGATACGTTCGGCATAAGTGAGCGCCTGTATCTCCATCAGGATAAAAGCATCATCAAGATCGACCAGCGGGCTAATGGAGTAGTCCACGGTAATACTTTTGCCGCTGGGCAAGTGCAGTTGTGTGCGCCGCTTGGTGAAGCTGTTATTGCTGCTGTGTGCACTGCTGATTTCAATAACGTCCTGCTCTGAGTCGAGAAAAATCTCGCCAATATGCACCCCGTTGTATTGGCGCCCGCTAATGGCCAGCAAACTCTCGGCAGCCAGGTTGATATAGCCCAGATGCAGATCTTCATCGAGCACAATAATGCCGGTAGTCAGGCTGTCCAGCAGCCGTTTATGAAGTTTCTCTAGGGTCAATGGCGTTTACTCTTAACTGCTGTCACCGAACCGTTGGTAATGCGCATTGTGTTCGTGGGGCCTGTAGGCATATGCAATAAGCAAACCAAATGTCGGCTGCCGGGTAATTTGTGCTTCCGTTTGTGATCTGTGTGCCAATTCAAGGCATTACTGGGCGTCTACGATCCTGCAAGTGCCCAAGCTATGCGTATCAGCCTCTTTGAGCTGCCATCACTATGCACCGTTATGGTGCGTTTGGCAATTCGCGGTCAGTTTTGGCGCTTCTGCTTCGGTGCGCGCCCCTAATCATTAGCCGCATTGCACTCCGTAGTTCGGGCTGGGTAGGGTTACCTTGGCTCAGGACACGCCGTGAACCCATCCCTGGGGACTCGTCGCTTTCGCACCTTTATCCCCGCCCGGAGGGGGGTGCTCCACGGTCCTGAGTCAAGGCAACCCCACCCAGCCCTTTGAGTGTGCGCGCTGGACGAGGGGGATGGCGTACTGAATTCAAAACGGTGCTTGACGATTAAATGCGAGCACCCTCGAGAACGTAGGATCAAACGGAAACGCAAGTTCGCGAAAGCGAGAGCATAAAGCGGCCTAATTCAATCGAACCATAAGAATTACGCTCCAAAGCCAGAGTGGTAGTGAGGCGGTGCCCTCGCAGGACCGTGGAGCGCCCGGACGGCGCGAGACGAGCCCCCAGGGATGGGTTCACGGCGTGTCCTGCGGGGGCACCGTCTCACTGCCGCTCGACTTGCGGAGTGCATCCTGTTCGCCACACAAAAAAAAGGGTCAGAGTAAATATACAGTACTGTATTTTTACTCTGACCCCATTTATTGAGCGGGGGTTATACGCTGTAGTACATGTCGAACTCAACCGGGTGGGCGGACATGTTCAGGCGTGTGCAATCCTGCATTTTCAGATCGATGTAAGCATCGATCAGATCGTCGCAGAACACACCGCCTTCTTTCAGGAAGTCACGGTCTGCAGACAACGATGCCAGCGCTTCGTCCAAGGAATAACAAACTTTAGGAATCAACGCCTCTTCTTCCGGTTCCAGATCATACAAATCCTTGCTGGCAGCTTCGCCGGGATGAATCTTGTTCTTGATGCCATCCAGACCCGCCATCAGCAGCGCTGCGAAATACAGGTATGGGTTCGCAGTACAGTCACCGAAACGTACTTCAATTCGCACGCCTTTAGGGTTGCCGCCCAGGATATAAGGAATACGGATTGACGCAGAACGGTTGCGTGACGAATAGGCCAGCAATGTTGGCGCTTCGAAACCTTTCACCAGACGCTTGTAAGAATTGGTGGACGCATTACCAAACGCGTTCAACGCCTTGGCGTGTTTGATGATGCCGCCGATGTAAAACAGCGCAGTATCAGACAAACCGGCATAGCCGTCGCCAGCGAACGTGTTCTTGCCATCTTTGGAGATTGACATGTGCACGTGCATGCCGCTGCCGTTGTCACCTACCAGTGGCTTGGGCATGAACGTTGCGGTTTTGCCGAACGCATCCGCTGTGTTGTGAATGCAGTACTTCAGCGTTTGTGTTTCATCCGCCTTGGCAACCAGCGTGTTGAAGCGCGTACCAATCTCGCACTGACCCGCATTACCCACTTCGTGGTGATGCAATTCAATAGTCAGACCCATGGATGCCATGGTGTCGCACATCGCGCCGCGCAAATCGTGCAGTGAGTCGACAGGAGGCACCGGGAAGTAGCCGCCTTTCACTTTTGGACGGTGGCCTTTATTGCCGCCTTCAATATCGGCATCGGATGACCATGCTGCTTCATCGGAACCAATCTTGAAGAACGACTGGCTCATCTCTGTTTTCCACTTCACTTCGTCAAAAATGAAGAACTCGGGTTCAGGACCAAAGAAAGCCTTATCGCCGATGCCTGTAGATTTCAGATACTCTTCCGCACGGCGTGCTACAGAGCGCGGGTCACGGTTGTAACCCTGCATGGTGCGTGGCTCAATGATGTCGCAGGTCAGGTTGACTTGTGGCTCGTCAGTGAACGGGTCCAGAACAGCTGTGCTGTCATCCGGAACAAGAATCATGTCGGATTCGTTGATGCCTTTCCAGCCAGCTACAGATGAGCCGTCAAACATCACGCCTTCCATGAAGGATTCGTCCACAATACCAGCGGGGAAAGTAACGTGTTGCCACTTACCGCGCGTATCCGTAAAACGGAGGTCAACCCACTTTACATCGTTGTCTTTGATTAGCTTAATAGTCTTTGCAGACATTCCTGATCCTCCGTGTGATCGAGAATGTGACCTTGACGGTCACGGGTAATGGAAAAAAATGCCGGATTCTCCAGCTATTCTCCTAAAAAGAATTTGTGTTTTAGCTGTGCGAGACCGCTACACTCAACAAGTGAATCCCGGAGCACTATAATCAGCGCCAAGAATTAAACTTGCGTGCACAGGGAGGAGCAAAATATATGCCATTCAGAATAAACATGAAAGCCTTATATTTGCTGCATTACTCCGCTTCATTTTGGCTTTAATGCACCATATTAGGGCATTGCCAGTATCAGTGCGCCATTTCTGTGCGTAAATTACGATTTAGTCAGAGTTGAAGTCAGTTCATGTTGTTAGTCATACGATTTTTCCCGGAAATAACCATCAAAACCCGCCAGGTGAGGCGTCGGTTTATCAAACGCCTGCGACGTAATCTTTTGCTTTTGCTACGGCGCATTGACGCAGATGTAAAAATAACGGGGGAGTGGGACAATTTTGAAGTTGCCAGTGAATCCGGCGATCCTGAAGTACTGGAGCTCCTGCAGACGACGCTTGCCAATACGCCGGGCATAGACAGTATTTTTCAGGTCAAAAAAACTCCGTTGCCAGACTTGCCGGGCATACTTGCGTATACCAAGGCGTTTTATCAGGACCTGCTCCCGGGCCAGACTTTCGCGGTTCGTTGTAAACGGCAGGGGAAGCACGATTTCACATCGATAGAGGTGGAGCGCTTTGTGGGAGCGGGGTTGTTGCAGGAAACCAGCAATGCGGGTGTAAACCTGAGCAACCCGGATGTGACGGTGCGCATCAATATTCAGCGCAATGAATTGTTCGTCGTTCAGAAAATGACAGCAGGGCTTGGAGGTTATCCACTGGGTTCGCAGGACGGTGTCCTTTCCCTGATTTCGGGTGGCTTTGATTCGGGAGTCTCCAGTTTCCAATGCATCAAACGCGGTCTGATAACGCATTACTGTTTCTTCAACCTGGGAGGTAAAGCGCATGAGCTGGCGGTAAAGGAGCTGGCTCTGTACCTGTGGATGAAGTACGGCTCCTCGCACAAGGTTAAATTCATTACGGTGCCATTTGAGGTTTTGATGGCGGAGATCGTCAACAAAGTGGATTCGTCCCAGATGGCCGTGGTACTCAAGCGTATGATGATGCGCGCCGCGAACCAGGTTGCCGCGGATACCAATGTAGAAGCGATTGTGACCGGCGAGAGCGTGGCGCAGGTGTCCAGCCAGACTTTGGCAAATCTGGCTTTGATAGATTCGGTTTGCGACACGATGGTGCTGCGACCGCTGATATTCACAGATAAGCAGGACATTATTGATATCGCCCGCAGAATTGGCACCGAGGAGTTTTCCAGCGCTATACCGGAGTATTGCGGTGTAATTTCAGTAAAACCAACAACCAGGGCCAGACCTGAGCGGATAGCTGAAGAGGAGGCCAAATTCGATTTCGCCGCGCTGCTGCAACAGGCGCTGGACAATCGCGCAGTGCAACGCATAGACAGAGTTGTTGAAGGGTTGGGGAATCAAGTAAACGAGCCAGAGGTGTTCGCTCAGGTGCCGGATGGCGCCATTGTCATCGACATTCGCCATCCGGATGAACAGATTTTGCGACCTTTACACTTGTCTGCCGCCACAAGGGCCATACCGTTCTATCAATTGTCCTCAGCGTTCGCGCGCCTTGATGCCAATACCCAATATCTGCTGTACTGCGACAAAGGAATCATGAGTCGCCTGCATGCCTCTCATCTGCAGGATGCTGGTTATACGAACGCATCGGTTTACCGTCCCGCCGTATAAGTGCTACTTGTTCTTAGTGTCGGGCTAACTCGACGTAGGGCTCTTTTATAAGCAATCCACAAGACAGCTTGCAAAAGTGTTCTGCCGCACAGACACCTCACAACGCTTTGTGTAGTTTCATGCTCGTAACTAACTGTAAAATAATAGGAAAATGAGCTGGTATAAACCTTGCTAGCTTGTAACAAAACCTTCAGCTTGTTAGGCTTAAGGTCGGAATGTTACACAATTGAAGGATCATTAAAGGAATAGAGGTGCCCTATGAAAATTTTCTATGTACTGTTGCTGGTGGGATTTTTTGGCTTAACCGCATGTCGTGAAGAAGGACCGGCCGAACAGTTCGGCAGGGAACTTGATGAGGCAGCAACCGATGCAGCCAATGCTGTCGAAGACGCCTGCGAAGACGTGTTGACCGCCGCTAATTCACGCAATACTAATTGTTGATCTCGCTTAAGGTTTGCGGTAAGGCGCTAGTATGCGCGGCTTTGGCAAACTGCTAATCTAATGGTGACTAATACTGGTGAACAGTGCAACTTGATCGCCAAGTCGGCGAGTTAAATAACCCTGAGTAAGGTTCTGCAGGTATGCAGATCAATATCCGGCAATAGGAGAAAAGAAATGAGTCCGCAAATCAAAGCCAACCTGACCAAGGAAGAGGAAGAAGCTATTTCCGCAACCAAAGAGGCAGCCATGGCTGCGCTGGAAGCGTTGCTGGAAGCTAAAAAGCATTTCAAACTGGCCGCAGAAGCTGCCGGGCTGGATCTCAAGCACGAAGCCATCGAAAAGTTCGAACAGGGCAAAGAGAAAGCTGAAGAAATCAGTGAGCAGGCAATCAAGTATACGCAGGAAAAACCTCTGGCTTCTTTGGGTATTGCTTTTGCAGCAGGGCTTATCATGGCGCAACTGCTTTCCCGCAGATAAACAGTTCGTCGAACCGCATGGTTGAGCTGTGGACTAAGTAAAATGAATGAATCGACAGAACCAGGAAAAGCTATCCCTCCCGAGCAGGGGAGCCGGGATGAGTTAACGGAGACCATAAATCTTCTGCAAGCTTCCGGTCTTGCAGTAGCCGATCTGTTTAATTTGTTTCAGGTGGAGTTGCGCCTGGCAGCGCATGATACGAAACGCCTGTTGATGATCAGTTTGCTGATATTACCAGTCCTTTTTCTGGCCTGGATTGGTATCTCTACCATGCTTTTCTGGCTGGTTTTCCAACAAACAACCTCAGTAGCGTACGGTTTATTTGCGTTCACCGCACTGCAATTACTGGCGCTGTTTGGCATCCGGCTACAAATCAAGAAATATCGCCGCAGCCTTGGTTTGCCAGCTACCAGCAAACAGGTGAAAGCCTTTGCAGAAGGAGTTCGCCGTGCCGGCACGCAATCAACTGATACGTGAGCGTGATGCGCTGGATCTAAAGCTATCCGCACAACAGACCTACATCATGTCTAACCTGCAACAGCGCTTGAATACACTACGCCTTCTGCCCACCTGGGCCTTGGCTTCTGGTGGGATAGTGGGTGGTGTTGTGCTTGGGAAGGGCCTGCATCTAAGCAGGACCTTTATGCCTGTGATTTACTGGTGTATACTCCAGCCCCTTTTTGCCATAGTGAAACAGGCAAGCCGTTAATCCAAGGTTGATCCCAACCCGATTTCCCAACACGCACCCCTATTACAGGTATTTAGCTCGTGATCGAGAAAATTCGCAATATCGCCATCATCGCCCACGTTGACCACGGTAAAACCACCCTGGTAGACAAATTGTTGCAGCAGTCCGGAACACTGGAAGACCGTGGCAAGGCTGTAGAACGAATAATGGACTCCAACGATCAGGAGCGTGAGCGTGGTATCACCATTCTGGCCAAGAACACCGCAATTATGTGGAATGGCTACCACATCAATATCGTAGATACTCCCGGTCACGCTGATTTCGGTGGGGAAGTGGAACGCGTCATGTCGATGGTGGACAGCGTATTGTTACTGGTTGATGCCGTGGATGGTCCTATGCCACAAACCCGGTTTGTCACTCAGAAAGCATTTGACCAGGGTCTGAAACCGATAGTCGTTATCAACAAAGTTGACCGCCCAGGTGCACGTCCGGATTGGGTGCTGAACGAAGTTTTCGAATTGTTTGACCGTCTGGGTGCTACGGATGAGCAGCTGGATTTCCCTGTCATCTATGCATCTGCATTGAATGGTGTGGCTGGTCCGGAGGCTGACCAACTGGCCGATGATATGACTCCGTTATTCCAGGCGGTGATTGATCGCGTTCCTCCACCTCCGGTTGCTGTGGATGCGCCATTCAAGATGCAGATCAGCGCGCTGGATTACAGCAGTTATGTTGGTGTTATCGGAGTAGGTCGCATTACCGGTGGTACCGCCAAGGTGAACATGCCGGTAGTCATCATCGACCGTGAAGGTAACACACGCAAAGGCAAGATTCTGCAGGTGAAAAGTCATCTTGGTTTAGAGCGTGTTGATGTAACAGAGGCCAGAGCGGGTGAAATCGTTTGTATCACTGGCATAGATAAACTGAATATCTCCGACACACTTTGCGATCCGGATAATGTGGTAGCCATGCCACCTTTAACCGTAGACAAACCAACCATCAGCATGACATTTCAGGTGAACGATTCGCCATTTGCCGGTCAGGATGGCAAGTTCGTCACCACGCGCAATCTGAAAGAACGTCTTGAGCGTGAGTTGATTTACAACGTAGCGCTGCGTGTAGAGTCAGGTGACACACCTGACAAATACAAAGTATCAGGTCGTGGCGAATTGCATTTGTCGGTACTGATAGAAACCATGCGGCGGGAAGGTTTCGAGCTGGCCGTATCGCGACCTGAAGTGATCATGCAGGAGATCGATGGGGTGATTCATGAACCCTACGAAGCGCTTGTTATAGATTGCGATGATGCGCATCAGGGCAATGTTATTGAAGAGCTCGGTTATCGCAAGGCAGAGATGCAGGATATGCTGCCAGATGGCAAAGGACGCGTGCGTCTGAAGTTTCAGGTTCCAACGCGCGGTTTGATCGGATTCCGTTCGCAGTTCCTGAGTCTGACATCCGGTTCCGGCATGATGAACCATGTTTTTGATCATTATGGTCCGGTAAAACCGGGTGAAATGGGTGGCCGTAAAAATGGCGTGCTGGTTTCCATGGTCAAAGGTAAGACGCTGGCGTTCGCACTATTCACGCTGCAGGATCGCGGTCGACTGTTCGTTGGTCCGAACGTTGAAGTTTACGAAGGCATGATCGTTGGCCTGCATAGTCGCGACAATGATCTGGTGGTAAACCCAACCAAGGGCAAACAACTGACAAACGTGCGCGCGTCGGGTACTGACGAGGCTCTGACATTGACTACCCACGTCAAGCACACGCTGGAGCAGGCCATGGAATTTATCGAAGATGATGAGTTAGTGGAAATTACACCTAATCATATTCGTCTGCGCAAGAAGCATCTGACGGAGAACGAGCGCAAGCGTTTCAGCAGAGGCACAGTTCGTTAACAGGCTATTGCGGAACTTTTTGTTTCAATAAGTTTTACAGCAGATTGCCCGACAGCTTACGTCATGACTTTAGCATGAAAGTGACTGGTCCATCATTTTCCAGTGTCACTTTCATATCCGCACCAAATTTTCCGGTGGCAACATTCGCGTGTTGCTGCCGTAAATGTGCCACTAATTTCTCGTACAGAGTTGCTGCGTCCGCTGGTGGCATTGCAGAAGAGAAACTGGGTCGCAAACCACTTTGTGTATTGGCTGCCAACGTGAACTGCGACACCAGAAGTAAATCACCTTTTATGTCACGCAGACTGCAATTCATCCTGCCTTCGGCATCCGCGAATACGCGATAATCGAGTACTTTCTTCAGCAGGCGTTCGCCATCATTGAAGGTGTCTTCCTTTTCCAGTCCAAGAAAGACGACCAGGCCTTTACCAATGCTGCTGTGTTCCAAACCATCGATATGGAGAGTGGCATGATTGGCGCGTTGTAGAAGTGCTTTCATGAGAGCGACATGCAGAAGTTGGGAAAAAGAGGTTCAAAAATATTTATACATCTTCAGCCGCTTCAGCGGCCTCAGCAGCCAGTTTCTTCTTCTGAATGAAGCGACCAAAGAAAATACCCACTTCGAACAACATCCACATAGGTATCGCCAGCATGGATTGTGTGAAGGGATCAGGCGGAGTGAGTAGCATGGCTATCACAAAACAGCCAACAACAACGTATGGTCTTTTGCCGGCAAGGTCCTGCGGTTCCATGATTCCCGCCCAGATAAGTAGCACTACGGCAATAGGAATTTCGAAAGCAAAACCGAAAGCAAAAAATATCGTTAATGCGAAACTCAGGAAGCTGTTGATATCCGGTGCTACCGCAATACCCTCCGGTGCTACCGAAACGAAAAATGCGAATACCATGCCGAAGAGCACGTAATAAGCGAACGCAATGCCCGCGTAGAAAAGCACGACGCTGGAGATGAACAAAGGAATGGCAACAGCTTTCTCGTTTTTATAAAGCCCGGGCGCGATAAAAGACCACAGCTGATACAGAATATAAGGTGCAGCCAAAAAAAGAGATACATAGAACGTCAACTTGAATGGTGCAAAGAAGGGAGATGTGGGATCAATGGCAATCATCCCGGTATTCTCAGGTAAAACATCGATTAATGGTGCTGCGACAAAGGTGTAGATGTCATTGGAGAAATAGAACAGGCTCAGAAAAATGACCAGCACCGCGGACACGCATTTGATGATGCGATTACGCAGTTCTATCAAGTGGCCTATCAGCGTCAGTTCGCCAGTATTTTCGGGAGCGTCTTTGGTCGTCATGACTTTCCTGAAGCCCCTTGATCGGAAGTCTTTTTATCCGAGGTTTTCTGATTCGGTTTGTCCGTGGATTCCTGTTCGTCATCCGCTGCCTGAAAAACACCATCGCGCAATTGAATGACACCAACATCGGGATTGTTATAGAAGTCTTTTACTGGGGCGGATTTTTTGCTCGCTTTGGTCAACACAGCATCGTCTTCAGGTTCTTGCGTAGATTGCGTGTCACTGAGCGCGTTTTCTGAATCGGCGTTATTGTTTGCTTCGAGAGTTTCTGCCGCTGAATTGTCCGCTGGAGAGTCTACTTCATCCAGCAACGCTGGATCTTTGACGTCACTGAGGCGCTTAACTGTCTCATCAACATCTTTGCCAATTGCCTGCAATTCTTTATTGGTCTGATCGGTGAGTGCTTTCGCTTTTTTCTTCGCTTCGTCCAGATCCGCAAGAATGGATTCATTATGGAGTTGGCGCCGAATCTCATCTGCGTTCAGCTCGCGCTCAATCTCGGATCTGACTTTGTTGAAACTGCGTCGTGCGCGACCAATCCACAAGCTGGTAGTGCGGATGGCGCCAGGTAGTTTCTCCGGACCCAATACCAGCAAGGCGACTACGCCAATCAACAGGAGTTCAAAAAAACCAATATTCGGCATCAGCCTGGTCCGGGGTCAGAGTGAGTGGAGTGACAAAGAGAAAGCGGCTGTAAAATTGCTCAGCTGTCGTCTGATTTCCTGGTTTTTGCAGCAACCTTTTCAGACTTGGACTTTTCTTCGGCGCTTTCGTTAAGGAGCTTGGTATCGTCCTCTTCGTCCACTGCATCTTCATCTTTCATGGCCTTTTTGAAGCCCTTCAATGCGCCGCCAAGATCGGTGCCAATGGTGCGCAATTTTTTCGTGCCAAACAACATTATCACGATGACCAGAATGATAACGAGTTGCCAAATACCTATGCCGCCAAAACCCATACTTCCTCCAAAATGCCTTTGTGTTTGCCTGGGAACTTACTGCTTGCGCGAGGCTTTCTCAGCGAGTCCCGATATATTAAAGCGTTTCTGCAACTCGTCCAACACTTGCTCTGGCCGCAGATTCAAGTGACTTAACATGACCATGCTGTGAAACCATAAATCAGCAGTTTCCTTGATCAATGCGTCTGTATCGCCGGTTGCCGCCACGTCTTTGGCAGCAATAATGGTTTCAGTGGCTTCTTCACCAACTTTTTCCAATATTTTGTTCAAGCCTTTCTGGTGCAGACTGGCCACATAGGAATCGCTGGCAGCAGACTGCTTGCGTTCTTCCAGCACAGCTGCCAGTGCAGTCAGTACGTCACTCATTGTCGCGCCCTTTATTTCGAACAACCTATGGTTTTTTACAACTTATAGTTTGGGGTAGCTTACGGCTTGGAATAACCTATGACCTGGAATAAATAGTCGCAGGATCTTTCAGCACCGCATCCTGAGTTTCCCACTGTCCATCAGTAAGCTTGCGATAGAAGCAGCTTTCCCGGCCAGTATGACAGGCAATGCCCCCTACCTGCTCGACGGTATAGACCACTGCATCACCATCGCAATCCAGATAAATACCATGCAGCTTCTGTATATGACCGGATTCTTCACCTTTTCGCCATATTTTGCTGCGTGAGCGTGACCAATACACGGCGCGCTTTTCACTTGCGGCCAGCTGCAACGCTTCCTTGTTCAACCACGCAAGAGTAAGTATTCGCTTACTGTAAGCATCCTGCGTAATGACGGGGACAAGACCTTCACTGTCCCACTTTATCTGCTCTAACCAGGTTGTTGTCATCGCTGCTCCATCGGCTGCACAGTATCCTACTTCAGCGTTTAAAACACAAAAGGTATACTCCCAACCCACCAAGAATCCAGCTGCTCAGCGGCAGATCCAGCAGGCCGGACTGCAATGCCGGGTAGTTTGGCGATATGGCCAGGATTACAGCACCCAGCAACGCAAGCAAGCCGAACAATTTGCTCTGCTGCGCTCGCTTTTTGCTCAACCGACGTTGCTGCTGCTTTATCTGTTGCAACTCTTCACTGATGCTTGCCAGCTGCTTGTGCTGATATCCCTGTTGTGCCATGGCATCCAGCCATAGTTTTGGCAGTTGTGGCAATTGTTCAATCCAATCGGGCACGTTCTCCTTCAAAGCGTTAAGAACCGTTGCCGGATGCATGCGCTTTCTGTTCCAGCGCTCCAGGAATGGCAATGCCGTGGTCCACAAATCCAGTTCTGGATACAACTGACGCCCCAGTCCTTCTACGTTGAGCAGGGTTTTCTGCAACAGCACCAATGAGGGCTGCACTTCCATATTGAAGCGACCGGCCGTGCGGAACAGTTGCACCAGTAAAAAGCCGAACGATATTTCTTTTAGCGGTTTCTCGAACACGGGCTCGCAAACTGCACGCATGGCGGATTCGAATGCCGGAACACTCGTTTGTGGTGGCACCCAGCCGCATTCCACATGCAGTTCGGCCACCTTGTGATAATCACGCTTGAATATGGCCAGCAGATTGCGCGCCAGATATTGCTGATCGGCACTGGTCAATGAGCCAATGATGGCGCAATCAATGGCGATGTACTGGGGTTGTTCCGGTTTGTCTGGTGCGACAAAAATATTGCCGGGATGCATGTCGGCGTGGAAAAAACTGTGCTCGAAAACCTGGGTAAAGAATATCTCTACACCAGTCTCGGCCAGCTTCTTCAAGTTGATGCCATGTTTGGTCAATTGCTCGATATCCGCCACAGGAATGCCATGGATACGTTCCATGACCAGCATGCCTGCCCTGGAATACTCCCAGTAGATTTTCGGCACATAGAGCTGCGGCGAGTTGGCAAAATTGCGCCTTAGCTGAGTGGCATTGGCACCTTCGGCCAGCAGGTCCAGCTCGCCAAATATGATGTTCTCGTAATCGGCAACCACCTCACGCGGGCGCAGGCGATGACCATCCGGTACATGGTTTTCAATCATGCGGGCAAGCCAGTGCAACAGTTTGATGTCTGCCGCAATGGTGTGTTGAATGCCGGGTCGCAGCACTTTCACTACTACAGCATCACCATTGAGCAACGTGGCGCTGTGCACCTGGGCGACTGAAGCTGAAGCCAACGGTTCCGGATTCAGGTCGCTGAATACCTGCTGCCAGGGGTGACCGAGCGCAGCATCGGCCAGCACCGCTATGCCGGGAGTGTGGAAGGCAGGCACCTTGTCTTGTAAGCCCTGCAACTCTTCAGCGAGTGTTTCCGGCAGGAAATCGCGGCGTGTGGAAAGCAGTTGTCCAAATTTGATGTATATAGGTCCCAACTCTTCCAGCGCCAGCCGGAGTCGCTTCTCCGGGCTCAGGGAGCGCACGGCGTTACCACTCCACGCCAGCCCGTATGTGGCAATGGCGACACGCAGCAGCGGCGATGCCGGTTTTACCACCTCAAGTAGATCCAGGCGATATTTGGCGATCGTGCTGAGAACTTTAAAGAGTCGCGGCAGGTGGGACACTGATAAGGCCATTTTTCAAGCAGTTACAAGGGCTGGCAAAGATAGCACTATCGCCTGATAGCGACAAGCAACTGCAACTTTATGGCTTTCATCAACAGGGACAGGCTGAGTTGAGGAATATCATCGTTGGGACAGGTGTCTGCCAGCAACGAGCAAATTTCCGCGAAACTTTTACCCTGCAGCACAGCCTGCAGGAACACTGCCAAAGCAGCGCTGATACGTTGAAACTGCATGCGGTGCTGGTGGCGACGCAACAGGTAGTTTTGTGTCGTATCCGGGTTAGTGGGATCAAGCAGGGCGACACCGAAATCCGCGCTACCAGCAATAGCGCCAGTGTCCATGTGCGCATGCAGATCCTGCCAGTATTGCTCCAGATTGAAATGACTTTCCAGCAGCGCCCAATCCTGTTTGGGTTGCCAGACAGTCTGCGGCCAGCGCTCCGGCGCAAGTGCTTGCAACTGCTCCAAGCTGAAAGCCTGTTCATCGGCACGGTCAAACAATTCAATCAGCAACGATTCCACACGAATGATATCGTGCAGCGCAGGCAGTTTGCCGAACTGCTCATGTGCCATCACATGTTCCAGCAGATTCACTCCCATGTTAGTCATGGCACCCGAGCGCGGCATGTGTTCGGCTATATATCCCAGCCACAGCTGCGTGAAAACTTCGTCTCCCAGGGTGTGATACAGAACCGGATACATTTCGCTGGCGACTTGCAGAAGTCGTTGATGAAACGCATTGTTGTAGATAGCCAGTGCTTCAACTTTTGACAGTTGTGAGTGAGGAGCAAAAAGTTCATCAATCTGCGTAGCGCTGTCGCGCAGGTCCTGCGGGCGCGTGATCAAACTCCAGAACAGCTGTTGCTGATCGCGCCAGGTCATATTTTTAATCTCTGCGATTTTCTGTGCGTATGTTCATTTGCTTGCTCCCGTGAACTCGACTGGCTTGGTAACGGACTCTTGGTAACAGGACTCTTGGTCACGGACTGTTGCACAGCACGCGCCATCTCCAGTTCCAGCAGCAACTCAGGAAACTCGGGGATGTGATCGTCACGCTCCAATAAAGTTGCCACCGGACCGAAACGGGAACAGGCATAGCGATAAAGCTCCCACACTTCATCGCAAACGGGATGGTCATGTGTGTCTACGATATGTGTACCGTTATTTGTGTGACCTGCCAGATGGAACTGACGAATAGATGCGGGAAGCATATTGTCTATATATCGCCGGGGATCAAAACCAAGGTTGAAACTGCTGACATAAATATTATTGATGTCGAGCAGAATCTCGCAATCTGTCTTGCCAACCAGACCATTGATGAACTCCGTCTCAGACATCTCACTGGCGCGAAACTGGATATAAGTAGAGGGATTCTCCAGAACGATTTTGCGTTGCAGATAATCCTGAATGCGATTGACTTTATCTGCAGTGCTTTGCAGTGTCTGCAGGTTGTAAGCAATCGGCAGCAAATCATGAGAGGTGCGGCCGTGCAGCCCTGTCCAACAGATATGATCTGATACCCAGGCAGGTTCTATTTCCTGAGCGAGCTGTTTGAGTTGGTCCAGATACGTGGTATCGATGGGTTCATCGGTGCCGATATTGAAGGAAAGTCCATGCAGCACCACGGGGAAATGTTCGCGCAGTTTGCGCAGAATTGCGCGTGGTCGACCACCAGGAGCCAAATAGTTTTCAGTGATCAGTTCAAACCAATCAACCTTGGGCAGTTCAGCAGGGGTCAGGTGAGCCAGTAAGTATTCGTAGTGCGGACTACGCAATCCAACGCCGTAACCGAGCATAGCAGGCTCTCGTGAATTCATCAGAGCGAGGAGATTAGCGCTCCGCCCAGTTTTTCACACAGCTGTTGGGAGAGTTTGATGTCGCCGCTGCTGATGCCTACAAAGCCTATGCCGTGACAGCTGTTTTTGCTGGCGCAGTTGTCGTTGCCATTGCCTTTGCAGGCGCTGAATCCGGCACAGGTGAAGAGGTCGTTGCAATAAGCTACCTGCACAGCATCAGCGGTTTCTACAGGGCCGACTTTGGCGGCTGGTTCCAGCGCGATACTGCCAACCTGCGTGCCACCGAGCCTTTCACACAGGCTTTTGGAAAGCATTTCGTGGCCGCTGCTGATACCAACGAAGCCAATCCCGCTGCAGCTGTTTTTGCCGGCAGCATTGGCGTTACCAAAACCTTTGCAGGCGCTCTGACCATGACAGGATGCGAGCCCCTGACACTGGCTGACTTTGACTGCAGGAGCATCAGCTGCCTGCGCTGGTGCAGATGCGACCATAGCGGAGGACATCATGAGAGCCGCTGCTGCGGACGCCAGTGTAATGCCGTCGGTTCTGTTCATTGGGTGGAGCTCCTGTTTTGGCTGTGCTTGCGTTTCGATTATCGTCATCTGGTAGTTGAACACAAGCGCTTTGTGGGTTGTGCGGCAATTTGTCACAAGTGGTGTCGTTGCGTAATCAGACCGGTATGTTCATGGAATTGTTGCTCGTTTGATTCTTGTGCTTTCTATTCGCTAGGGCAGGGGGCGCTGGTGCCTTCGATTCGCAAGGGCAGGGGGTGTGCCATGGCGAACGGCCGCAAACCTTTGAACTTTCCGGGGGGCTGCGGAACTCGCTGCGCTCAAACAGTCCTCGCCCTCTGCCCGGAAAGTCCAAAGGTTTAAACGCGGCCTGAAGGTTCGCCACGGCACACCCCCTGCCCTCGCTGAGGGGAACGGGAAGCCGAAGGGTGGCAGATTCTTCGTAGAATGCTCGGGAAGACTTGCGTGAATTCAGAACGCAGCGTATTCAATAGGGGGCAGTCACGCAATCAAGTTGCAGCAGGCGTTGCCGTCACGATCGTCAGCGTTGCCCTACTGCTGCAGCTGCCGCAACCTCAATCGCAGACGCTACCGCCCGTGGGTCCAAAGTGTCGCAAACCCCGCAGCCAGATCCGCCCCCCGGTACGCCCAGTACCCTGAACTACGGAGTGCCAAACAAGAAACACTAAGGAGCTATAGACTTATGAAGCGCTGTCCGCGTCACTGCTCAAACGCCGAAGTCGCGCTTCAAGGCGGTCCAGGCGCAACCGCAGCTCATCAACCTCGGTATAGAACTCCTCAAGCTCCGCGCGCTGTGGCAGGATGCGGGTTTCCTCGTGCAGGTACTCCTGCAGGTTCTGGCGCATTGAGTCAGCGGCATTGCCCGACCAGTTGCGCATCGACGTCATGGCGTTGCTGAACTGTTGTGTGAATACGTCGCCGGTAAAGCCAGCGAAATGATGCTCCCAATCGATATTCAAGTCCCGGAACACCTCATACAATCCCTGCACCAGATGCGTATCGCCGCTCAGCTCGATGCCCTTGTCGAACAGTGCAGTGCGTACGTCCTTTGCCATAAGCAGGCGACTGAAGGCTGCATTGGTGCCGCTGACGCTGGCGGAGATAGGGCCATCGTAGACTGCGCGCAACTGCACCTGCGTGGTATCAACCATCACAAAGAGCTGCCAGCGAGGTGTGCTGGTGCTGGCCATGGAGACGACAGGGTGCGGGTTTTCCGAGCAAAGCGCCTGTAGTTTATGCAGGGCGGCAGGGTCCTGTTTCAGCACAGTATTCAGCAGGCTTTCCAGTGGGGCGAATACCGTTGAGGCGAGAAATGCGCTCATCTTCTCAGGCCGCCATGCCGGGTTTGAGGCCGATGTGGATGGCGCAGACACCACCCATCACGTTTTCATAGCGACAATTGGTGAATCCTGCCGTCTCCATCATCTGTTTAAGTGTTTCCTGATCCGGATGCATGCGTATGGATTCTACGAGATAGCGATAACTTTCTGCGTCACCTGTTACCAGTTTGCCCATCACGGGCCACAGCTGTGAATAGCCATCGTAAGCTTTGCCTATCAAAGGGTTTGAGGGCTTGGAGAATTCCAGAATCAGCACGCGCCCCCCTGGCTTCAGAACGGTGAACATCGAACGCAGCGCTGCGTCCTTGTCTGTGACATTACGCAGGCCG
The DNA here is from genome assembly GCA_041751425.1 of Pseudohongiellaceae bacterium. Lineage (GTDB taxonomy): Bacteria > Pseudomonadota > Gammaproteobacteria > Pseudomonadales > Pseudohongiellaceae > JAVVEG01. The sequence continues at coordinate 44,879 of JBGSXL010000024.1, forward strand.
TAAGCAATGCATACACAATCGAAAGAGTCGCTGGCAAAAGGCAGGCACTCCGCGTTGACCTGCGCCACGGAAACGTTACCCGTGACGCCTTTATCGATAAGGCGGTCGCGACCAACGCGCAGCATGGAGTCATTGATATCTGCCAGCACTACTTGTCCGGTGTCGCCAACCAGTCTGGCAAAACGCAAAGTGAAATCACCAGTGCCGCCGGCCAGATCCAGCACACTGTGACCGGGCCTGACGCCACTGAACTCGACGGTAAAGCGTTTAACGATGCGATGGGTGCCAAGTGACATGAGGTCGTTCATCACATCGTACTTGCCTGCAACTGAGTGAAACACCTTGCCTACAAGGTTGACTTTCTCAGCTACAGGTACCTGTGCATAACCGAAATGCGTAGTTTCCGTCGACGATTGATCGGCAGTAGCAGGTGCTTCACTTTCTCTTGCACCACTTGCAGGAGTATCTGACATGAGAAACCTTATAATCGCGAGCTATTAAAGCGAACTAATGATGGTGATTAACCGCAGAGGCCAATCACAGTAAATAGTTCAACGTATGGTAATGACTTGTGTATCTGCTGGCAATGCGTTGCGACTGGCGCCGGCTGCGCGCAATTTTTCCAGATAGGTTTCCCACATCACCTCTTTCTGCGCGCAAAGCTCATGCAGATAGTTCCAGCTGTAAATGCCTGAGTCGTGTTTGTCGTCGAAAGTAAAGCGAACGGCATAATTACCGATGGATTCCATGTCGACGATGCCAACTTTACTCTTGCCTGTTTGCAGGACCGCTTGACCCTTGCCATGACCGCGGACTTCTGCGGATGGCGAGAACACGCGTAAAAATTCCGCACTTAGTTCGTAAACAGAGCCATCATTGTATGCCAATACCAATACGCCGGATTTTTTTTTGAGCTGAACGCTGACTGGCGTTGTTTCGTGTGGTGTAGACATGATCAGCTGTCAAACCTGCTTCGCAACTAAATTAAAAAAATTAAAGGATGAAGCGGCTGAGGTCTTCATTCTCAACCAAGTCGGCCAATTGTTTGTCTACAAACGCCTTGTCAATAATGATTTCCTTGTTATCACCAACCGACATATCGGACGCGGAAAAAGAAATCTCTTCCAACAACCTTTCCATGACGGTGTGCAGACGCCGCGCGCCAATATTTTCGGTACGTTCATTCACCTGCCAGGCTGTTTCAGCGATGCGTGCGATGCCATCCTGGGTGAACTTGATATGCACACCTTCGGTGCTCAGCAACGCCTGGTATTGTTCTGTCAGAGAGGCGCTGGGTTCAGAAAGAATGCGCTCGAAGTCCTCGGCAGTCAATGCATGCAACTCAACGCGAATCGGCAGGCGCCCCTGTAGCTCTGGAATCAGATCCGAAGGTTTCGAAAGATGGAAAGCGCCGGACGCAATAAACAGGATGTGATCAGTTTTTACGCTACCGTATTTTGTTGTGATAGTTGACCCCTCTATCAAGGGCAGCAAGTCACGTTGCACACCTTCGCGCGAAACTCCGCTGTTGCCTGTGTCGTGGCGAACAGTCACTTTGTCAATCTCATCTATGAAGACGATACCGGTCTGTTCGGTCAGTTCGATAGCCTGTCTGCGCACCTCCTCTTCATTAACGAGTCTGGCGGCTTCTTCTTCCTTTAATAATTTGAATGCAGCCTTCACTGTCATGCGACGGCTTTTCTTCTTGCCGGCATTCATATTCGAGAACATGCCTTTGAGCTGGTTGGTCATCTCTTCCAGTCCCGGTGGTGCCATGATCTCGACAGCTGCAGAAGACTCTGCCAGTTTTATTTCAATCTCTTTGTCATCCAGTTCGCCTTCGCGCAATTTCTTGCGGAATATCTGCCTGGTGGAAGTCTGTGTGGCCGTCGCGGTATCTGTAGCGCCGTCAATGCTACTCTCAGTTCGGATTGCGTTTCTGCTTTCAGTGCGACTGTCAGTTCGCGCAGGTGGCAACAGCGCGTCAAGTATGCGCTCTTCCGCGGCATCTTCTGCCATATGCTGAACCTTCCGAATCTGATCTTCGCGCAGCATTTTGACGGCGATATCGATCAAGTCCCTGATGATGGAATCTACATCGCGACCAACATAGCCTACCTCAGTGAATTTGGTGGCTTCTACCTTAATGAATGGTGCATTGGCAAGCTTGGCCAAACGCCGGGCTATTTCAGTTTTGCCAACGCCAGTTGGTCCTATCATCAGAATATTCTTGGGAGTAATTTCCTGACGAATGCTTTCATTGAGTTGCATGCGGCGCCATCTGTTACGCAAGGCGATGGCAACTGCGCGTTTGGCATCCTTCTGACCTACGATGAAGCGGTCGAGTTCGGAGGCAATCTCTCTTGGAGTCATGGTGGACATCTATCAATCCTGCAAGTGTAAAGGGGGCTGTTGCCGAAAGCTGAACTTCGCTGCAGACCTGTTAAAAAATTAGAGTCGTTGATCAGCTGAAATCCAGCTCTTCAATGATGTGATTGTGATTTGTGTAAACGCAAATGTCTGCGGCAATTCCCAGACTGCTGGCAACAATCTCACGTGCGTCCATTTCCGTATGTCGATACAAGGCGCGCGCCGCAGCTTGCGCAAAGGGGCCACCAGAACCGATGGCAACAACACCTTCTTCAGGCTCGATAACATCACCGTTGCCGGTAATGATCAGTGAGGCATCTTTGTCGGCAACAATCAGCAGCGCTTCCAGCCTGCGCAGTGAGCGTTCAGTCCGCCACAGTTTTGCAAGCTCCACAGCCGCACGGACCAGTTTGCCCTGATGCTTGTCCAGTTGTTCTTCAAAACGCTCAAACAGCGTAAAAGCATCGGCGGTGCCACCAGCGAAACCTGCCAATACCTGATCCTTATGTAATCGTCTTACCTTACGGGCATTGCCTTTGAGTACGGTGTTGCCTTGCGAGACCTGTCCGTCTCCGCCAATGACAACTTTATTGTTGCGTCTGACTGAGACAATGGTAGTACCACGAAACTGTTCCAAACTTAGTTCTCCTGCTGGGGACTTGGCACTCACCGGAGATGAGTGCTTTCGGTTGTATTACGAGCAGTATTGCATGCTGCATTAACAGGTGTATCGCAATAGGTGGATTTCGATTTCTACTGTATGGGGTGCGAGTTGATTGATTTCAAGCACGAAAGGTTCCGCTTGTTACATGCCACCGAGTGTGATTCGCATGCTGTCTATGTTATTGCTGCGCAGAATGCGTTCTACCTGGCTCAATTGCTCACGGGATGTATAAGGACCTGCCTGCACCAGGAACAGGGTTTTGCCCAGCAGGGCTTCCTTCTTCACCCGTGCGTCCAGTCCCAGTCCGATCAAGCGATTGCTTTGCACAGTTGCAGCTGGCTCCTGCTGGAATGCGCCTGCCTGAATCATGTAACTTACGCCGCCAGAGCTGGCACCAGCAATTGCAGGTGAGGTTGATGGTGCCGAAGTGTTGGCTTGAGTGCCAGTAAGTTCTGCGATTGTTCTGGCCAGATCAGCTGCAGCAGAACTGCCGCTGGTATCAGTAGCCACTGTGTCCACAACATTGGCATTGGTGGCGGGGGTCTGTTGACGTGGAATTACTGGTGCCGCTACGGGCAGCGTATTCACAATGACTTCGTAGTTGGGTAGTTCCTGATAGAACTCCAGTTGCAATCTAGCAGCTGCGCGCTCCAGATCTTCATTGAGTCTTTGTTGAGCAAGCGCCTGCTCCTCCTGCTGCGTGGTCGCGTCCAGCGCCATTTGCGCTGTTGACTGTTGACCGGCTGGTGGCAACACCCCGGACAGATAAACCAGAAAGCTGATGAAAACACCAAGCGCCAGGCCGGTAAACAAACCGGTGAACAACAAGGCCCAATTTGCCGGAGCAGCCGCAGGTGCGGTTTTTTCCTGAGCGGCGGCTCGTATCTTTGCAAAATCCTGAACCATTGAGACTCCGTGTTCGTTGCTGCAACCGAACTGCAGATTTGCCCGCTATTATCGTGATGAAGCAGCGCGCTTGCAACAAGGGAACTTGCTGCCGCTGCAATCAACTCACGTGATCAGGTCATATCCTGAGGATCTACGTCAATCGACCAGCGCACCAGCCTGGACTCTTTCAAACCTTCCAGCTCCGGGCAGAGTTTGCCGAGCAGGAACTGCAGAGTCGCGCGATTTTGCGCTTGCAGCAAAAGTTGGGATCGGTATTTGCCGGCGCGCTTCTCCATTGGAGCCGGCAGAGGGCCGAGCAGAGAAATCTGTTCGCTGTTTTTCTGATTCATTTGGTACTGCTGAATCAGACCACTGGCAAGACGCCGGGCCTTGTTCAGGAAGCGTTCTGGGTTCTGGGTGTTGCCCGCATCGGCTCGCAACAGGGCGAGGTAAGAAAAGGGTGGCATGCCCGCCGCCATGCGTTCCTGCAATAACTCCTGCGCGAAGATTTTGTAGCCTTGTTTGATCAGGGTTTGCAGAGTGGCATGACTGCTGTGCCGAGTTTGAATCACAACTTCTCCAGGCGCTTCCGCACGACCCGCACGCCCGGCCACTTGCACAAGCAATTGCGCCATATGTTCCTGGCCACGAAAATCTGCGCTGAACAAGCCGCCATCGGCATCCAGAACAACCACCAGAGTGACATTAGGGAAATGATGTCCTTTGGCAAGCATCTGCGTGCCGGTCAAAATACAGGGCTCGCCACTATGAACCTCGGCAAGGATATTATTCAGGTCGTCTTTGCGGCGAGTGGAGTCGCGATCAACGCGGATGATTCGCGTATCTGGAAATAAACGCGCAAGCAGCGCTTCACTGCGTTCAGTGCCCATACCCAGAGCTTGCAATTGCTTCGATTTGCACTGCGGGCAATAAGCTGGAGTAGGAATCCGCGTTTCGCAATGATGGCAACGCAGATGGGGAGGCGAGCGATGCAGGGTAAACCGCGCGTCGCAACGTTTGCACTCTGCCAGCCAGCCGCAATCGATACATTGCACGGTTGGCGAAAAGCCGCGTCGATTGATAAACACCAACACCTGATTGGACTTGGCCAGATGGGCGGCAATCATGTCGAGTACCGGTTCCGAGAAACCATCCTGCAGCGCCATGCCATTGGTGTCCATTAACTGATATACCGGTGTACTGGCAGAGCCGGCTCTGGCGCTCAAGGGGAGGTGTTGATATCGGCCATTGATGGCGTTATGCACGCTTTCCAAACTGGGTGTTGCAGAGCCAAGCACCACAGGAATGTCTTCGCTCTTGGCGCGCATGATGCCCAAATCGCGGGCAGAGTAGCGGAAACCTTCCTGTTGCTTAAAGGAACTGTCGTGCTCCTCGTCGATGATCAGAATGCCGGGTCGTGCCATGGGGGTGAATACTGCAGAGCGGGTGCCAATCACCACTCCGGCTTCACCCTTGGCAGCCTGCAACCAGGCGTTGAGACGCTCGCGCGGAGTCAATGCCGAATGCAGTACCACGACCATACAATCGAAACGTTGTCGGAAGCGACTGATCGTTTGCGGCGTCAGGCTGATCTCGGGTACCAGCACCAGAGCCTGATTCCCAGACGCCAAAACAGCAGCAATGGCTTGCAGATATACTTCGGTTTTACCACTGCCTGTAATGCCGTCCAGTAAGAAGCACTGATAGGTATTCAGCGCACTGAGAATTTTATCGCACGCAGACATCTGTTCCGCATTCAATTGCAGCGCAAAGTCTTTTAGGCTTTCGCTCTCGCTAACCAGCTCGCTATCCGATTTTTTTTTGGACTTGCGGAGTTTTATGGACGCCTCTTTACCTTGTCGCAACAAGGCAGGCAGCAGGGTACTGAAAACGTCACCAACCGGGTGTTGATAATAAGTAGCAGCCCAGGCAAACAACTCCATTAAATGCGCGGGTAAAAGGGGTTCTTCATCGATGATGGCCACAGCGGCCTTCATTTTGTCGCTGGCGACATCAGTCTGCGCAACAACTTCCAAAAGTATACCAACCAATTCTCGACTACCGAAGGGCACCAAAACGCGCACACCCGGCACTAAGGATTCCGCTGCGCCATAACTTGCCGGGGGTAGATAATCGAAACTGCGTCGTAGCGGCGATGGCACGGCAACTCTTAACACAACGTCCAACTCATCGCCTGATACAACGTTTGCTACGCCATCGTTGGGAAGTTTACTGTCACTTGCAGGCATGCTTTGTTTCCGCAGTGGGTTATGAGACAAGCCCGCTGCTCTGTCAGTTGCTGTATGGATTAGTTTATACTGCCGCGCAATGCCTGTCCCAGATAAAAGGTTGCCAAGCCCATGAGTGCCGATTCCATTCCAGCAGAACTATTGCTATTACGCCAACAGATAGATCGCCTGGATCACTCATTAGTGCTGCTATTGGCTGATCGTTTTGTGTTGACGCAAAAAGTGGGACATTTAAAAGCTGAACATAATTTGCAGGCCGTGGATCCTCAGCGCGAGGAATGCAAACTCCGCGAAATCAGGCTGCTGTGCGAGCAACATAAGGTAAACCCCGAGCTGGTTGCAGATATTCTTGCGCAGATAATGCGCGAAGTGGTGCGGAACCATAAGCTGATCAGCCAGAAATAGCAGCGTCACGAAGCGCTTGCGTCCGGCTGATACTCTGTTAGAATGCACACCCCGTTTGGCAGTCAGATTTGGCTCAGAGGTCAGCATGAAACCCGAAATTCACCCAAAATACGAGCCTATCAAGGCAACCTGCAGCTGTGGCAATGTATTCAGTACACGCTCCACTATTTGCAAGGACATCCTGGTAGACGTATGTTCAGAGTGTCACCCGTTCTACACTGGCAAGCAGAAGATTCTTGACAGTGCTGGTCGAGTAGATCGCTTCAACAAGCGTTTTGGCAGCCGTTCACTGAAGTAGCACTTCACTGCAGTTGTAGTTTACTGAAGTTGTAGTTAACTGAAGTTGTAGTTAACTGAAGTACAGACAGGATACTGTCTGAAACAGGCAACTCCTCAGGAATAGCAGACACCCCGGAAAGCACGCACCATCAGCGAGGTTTAAACTTGCAGATGGTGCTTTAGTGTTTCCGGGATTTGGGAAGGTGCCAGTCTGAGAGACTGATTCGTACCTGAAACAAACAGGCTGTAAAGTCAGATCAGCAAGAAGTGCTAGAAAAGAATCTCTGTAGACAATGTTTCATTACTATCTCTACTGACGGGTCGATTCGGCAATACCGCTTGCGATGGTGCATTCTCCACCAGAAATATTTCAAACATGGTGTTCGCCTGACCTGGTCTGGCGCTCTGTCCTGTGCTGCGGTCTATCAAGCGGTCAACCACACCATCAGGGCGCGGCATACTGCTTTCCGGCGTACCTTCTAAGGCATGTTTCATATAGTCAATCCAGATGGGCACGGCAACCGTTGCTCCCTGCTCGGATTCTCCCAACGGTTCAGGCTGGTCAAAGCCAATGAAGACACTGGTTGAAATATCGCGATTGAACCCAGTAAACCAGAGCTCCTGAGGCCCGTTAGTGGTGCCGGTTTTACCCTTGAGATCGGAGCGCGGCAATTCCCTGCTGATGCGACGACCACTGCCCTCCTCGATAACAGAGCGCAGCATCGAATTCAAAACGAAGGCAACCCGGCTATCAATTATCTGCGGTGCTGGCACTATCGCTTCAGTCAAGAATGGATCATCCAAACCATTTTCGTTGCAATCTGGGCATACAGTCGGTTGCTTGGCTTCAAAAATGACACCATCCATAGTTTCAATTTTCTTGATGAACGTTGGCTCTACCTTGTAGCCGCCATTGGCGATTGCTGCGTAGGCGATTGCCATTTCCATGGGTTGCACATCTTGACTGCCCAGTGCAACGGTCAGATCATTGCGCGGGAAGTTCTGCGTCTGGAAGCCGAATTTCGCAGCAAAGGGCAGCACTACCGAAGAACCGAGCTGATCATACAGTCGCACCGCAGGGACATTACGTGAATCCTTGATGGCATGGCGCAACGTAATCGGTCCGAGGAAATTATTCTCAAAGTTTCGCGGCCTGTAGTCTGAACGGGTAAACGGTGCATCGTTGATCATCGTGGCCGCCGTGTAACCACTTTCCAGTGCCGCGCCATACAGAAATGCTTTGAAACCCGAGCCGGGGGGGCGTGGTGAATAAACCCGGTTCACCTGACTGTGGTTGAAGTCGTATCCGCCTACCAGGGCCAGAATATCGCCGTTATCTGGTGAAACGGACACGATGGCACCCTGCAACTCTGGGATCTGGCCCAGAACCCAGCTGTTTTCAATGTTCAGTTTGACGCGAACCAGGTCGCCGGGTTCCGCGATATCGCTGGCGACCGTGGGTGGTGGCCAGGCGTTGTCGCGGCTGATAAACGGCCTTGCCCAACTGAGTCCCGCCCAGCTGATTTCCTGCAGACTGCCATCTCTCATGAGTACGGTCAGGCTACGCTCACCCACTGTGGTAACGATGGCTGGATGCTGATTGCCAACCACGAAAACGCCTTGCAACTGTTCGCGCCAGTATTCCAGGGGATTCTCGCCGCGTGCAGGCAGTTTAAGCTCCGGTCCGCGATAGCCATGTCGTTTGTCGTAATACTCTTCAAGGCCATTGAGTAACGCGGCATTAGCGGCAACCTGTTTGTCGCTTTGGATACTGGTGGTGACTTCAAAGCCGCCCCGATATACATCTTCACCATAAGTGGCATAGAGATTCTGACGCACCATTTCGGCTACATATGGGGCATTGACCTGGATGCGTCGGTTATAGCGTCGCGCTTCGTCTCTGGAATTAATTGCCTCCTCATACTGGGTGCGGTCTATGCGGCGCTGATCTAACATTTTCTCCAGCACCACATTGCGGCGTAGCTCGGCGCGTGGCGGATCGTACACTGGGTTGCACACGGAAGGGCAAGGCAGCAAAGAGACCATCATGGCAAATTCGGGGATGCCAAGTTCGCTGACAGGTTTACCATAATAAGACAGCGCCGCCGCATTGATGCCATCAGCACCTTGCCCGAAATAAATCAGATTCAGATATAGCGTCAAGATTTCCTCTTTGCTCAACTCTTGCTGAATTCGCAGAGCAAATGGAATTTCCTTCAGTTTGCGCTCATAAACATTGTCATCGTCAAAAGAGATATTGTTAGCCAGTTGCATCGTAATGGTGCTACCACCACCCAGATTGATGCCGCGAACAAATCCATAGAAGCCGCGCATCAACCCGCGAATATCAACTCCGGGGTGCGAATAGAAGCGCGGGTCCTCGCTGGCCAGCACTGCTTCAATCATCATGGGGGGAATTTCATCGTAACGAATGGGGTCGCGGCGAATGCCAATCTCGTCAATCAACCTGTTGTCTGCTGTCAGGATACGTAAAGGGGTCTCCAGTTGCACATGGCGATAGGTTTCTGCTGAAGGCAACTGCGGAGAAAGATACAGATAGGCCGCAGATGCCACCATGACGGCGCCGCTGAAGCAGAATAAACCACACCAGAACAGGACTTTAAACGTTTTCTTGGTTGCTTGGTTCATATTACCGCCTGCGATTAAAACCTGGCCATCGCCTTAGTGTTCTACTCTTATTGAACAGGCGTGCATTATATACCGGATTCTTAAGGATATTCGTGCGTACAAGCACAAATCGCAGTCTTGCCACCTTTCGAACAGAAGTATTCAACAAAACGTGACGTGATTCATGGACATACGCGTCGCAGTACTTCATGATGCAACATAAAGTTATTTATTGAAAAGGTCATTTAATTGATTGAAACTTATGAGAAACTTTGGTTTGATATAGCATCTTCGCCAGAATAGGGTCAGTTTCTGCGTTGACGTCTATACTGCAATTGCGATGGGGAACTTGTTTGTTAAGCGATTTCTGAAGACGGATTAGTGCAGTTTTTTGGTGGGTAGGCAAGGCGCTGCAACTATTGATATTGGGCATTCTGAGAATCTGACTGTGCTAGGAATAAATATAAAAAAATCAAAGACTTTGCTCGGTGTGGACATCAGCTCAACTGCTGTAAAGCTGCTTGAATTGAGTCTCAGTGGCGGTCAATATCGTATTGAAAATTACGTCATCCGGCCGTTGCCGGCTAACGCCGTTCTGGAAAAAAATATCAATGACCCTGTTGCCGTTGGCGAAAGTATTCGGCAAGCGGTGTCCATGCTCAAACCGGGCACTAAAGAGGCCGCGGTGGCTGTAGCAGGTTCAGCCGTCATCACTAAAATCATCGAAATGAGTGCCGCACTGTCTGATGCAGAGATGGAAAACCAGATAATTGTTGAAGCGGACCAATATATTCCTTACCCGTTGGGCGAAGTGGCGATTGATTTCGAGCGCCAGGCGCAACAGGATCCGGAATCCGACTTCGTGGACGTTCTACTGGCAGCCTGCCGCAAGGAGAACGTGGAGTCTCGCGTCGGCGCGCTGGATGCCGGTGGTCTGGAAGCCAAAGTGGTGGATATTGAGGCATATGCGATGGAGCGGGCTTTCGGGCTGCTGGCAGATCAATTGCGCGGCTCGGACATCAGAACGGTGGCCATCATCGATATTGGTGCAACAGTGACAACTTTACATGTCTTGCTGGATGGCAAAACCATTTATACGCGAGAGCAGCTTTTTGGCGGTCGCCAACTGGTAGAAGATGTGCAGCGCCGTTTTGGTCTTTCTGCGGCAGAAGCTGAAAACGCCATCAAGCGTCATTCGTTACCGGAGGAGTTTGAAGCTGAAATCCTGACACCATTCAAGGAAGCCGCAGCGCAGCAGGCGAGCCGTTCTCTGCAGTTTTTCTTCTCATCCAGTCACTACAACGATGTAGATCATATTGTACTTGCCGGCGGTGTAGCCGCCATAGATGGTCTATGCGATCTGGTGCAGGACAACCTGGGTTCGCCGGTAATCGTTGGCAATCCTTTTTTGAATCTTGAAGCGGGAAGCAAGGTCAACAAAACCATGCTGAGCAATGATGCGCCCTCGTTACTGATTGCCTGCGGACTGGCAATGCGGAGCAGATACTGAAATGGCCAGAATAAATTTACTGCCATGGCGGGAACAACTGCGCGAAGAGCGCAAGCGGGAATTCATCGTGCTGCTGGCTGGCGTGATAATAATCGCAGCCGGCATCATCTTCCTGGTCGACCGATTCTATCGTAGTGAAATTCGATATCAACAGGCGCGCAACGATTTCATCTCCAGAGAGATGCAGGTGCTGGATGCAAGAATTGCAGAAATCAGCCAGCTTCGACAACAAAAAGCACAGATCAATGCTCGCATGACGGTTATTCAGGATCTGCAGGGTTCGCGCCCATTGATAGTGAGAATATTTGATGAACTGGTAAGCACGCTCCCAAGAGGGGTCTATTACAACACTTTAACCAGACGTAATGACAGACTGGAAATCATTGGTATTGCAGAGTCCAATAACCAGGTATCAGAACTAATGCGGCGCCTTGATGATTCGCTTTGGTTCAGCGACCCTAGTCTGCAACAGATTTCTGCGGCAGCAGCGGACGTTGCCAGTTCGCAGGAATCAGCCAATGCGTTCTCGCTGACATTGACCTTGCAGACACCGTCGCAGGCTCAGGCGCAGGAGAACTGATCATGGCAATGCAGAACATGATGAAAGAACTGAAGGCTTTCGATTGGAGCAATCTGAGTGATATCGAAACCATCGGCGTCTGGCCTTCCCCCGTCAAGCTTTTGATTGTTGCATTTGCTTTTGTGTTTTGTCTTGGTCTTGGTTTTTGGTTCGACGTCAGAAATTTGCAGGCATTGTTGCAGTCCAGGCAAGCCGATGAGGTCAGATTGAGCGTGGAGTTTGAGCAAAAAGCTTTCATGGCGGCGAATCTGGAAGATTACAAACAACAGATTGTAGACATGGAAGAGGCATTCTCGGAATTGTTGCGACAACTGCCCAGTCAGACTGAGGTGCCTGATCTGGTGGATGATATTACTGCGAGGGGTTTGGGCAGTGGTTTGGCTTTTTCACGAATTGAACTTGATCCGGAGGCATCACAGGAATTTTATATAGAACAACCTATTCAGGTTGAAGTGACGGGCAACTACCATGACTTCGGAACTTTTGTGAGTGGTGTCGCCAGTTTGCCTCGCATCGTTACCTTGCATGATTTCACTATCGCAGCCGGCCCAAATCGTAGTGTGCTGGGAATGACGATAACCGCAAAGACTTACCGTTATAGAGCGGAAGAAGAATAATATGGTGATCAGTTTTCTTCAGTTCAATGCAAGAGTTTTGCGACATAAAGTTGCGCTGCTGCTCTTGGGTACGCTCACTGCTTGTGGTGGGGGCGGCGATATGGTCGATCTGCAACAACATATCGTTGAGGTGACTCTAAGGCCGGGAGGGGAAATAGAGCCCATGCCGGAATTCCTGCCATATGAAGCCTTTACCTACAGTGCCGCTTCTATGCGCAGTCCATTTGATATTCCACTGACCATTCTAATGCGGGAAGCTGGTCAAAACGTGGTCATGGTGGTGCCTGATGAAAACCGGCCACGCGAGTTATTGGAAGAATATGCGCTGGGAAATCTGGAAATGGTGGGAATGCTGAGTCGCGATCGTGGCTATGTCGGATTGGTGCGCGACGAGGTTGGCGTAGTTCACAGAGTATCGGTTGGGAATTATATGGGCAGAAATCACGGGCGGGTTCGCTCGGTGAGTCCAACGCAGATTGATCTGGTTGAAATTGTTCCGTCTGGGGACGGCGGTTGGGTTGAGCGACCGCGCTCACTGACACTGCAACGCTAAGGTGCTAGAGGATTGAATATGTCTATTAAAACGTGTGTGCTGGCGCTTGTTGTTGGTCTGGGATTCAATTTCGCCCAGGCGCAGGAAGCGGTGAACCTGCAGAGCATCTCCTTCTCGAATATGCCGGGAGACAGCATCGAGGTGCGGCTGGATTTCAACGGGCGCCCACCGGTGCCAAGCGGATTTGTACTCGACAATCCTGCGCGCGTTTCTATTGATCTGCCGGATGTCCGAAGCCTGCTTGGGCAAAGACAATTCCCGATAGAGTCAAACAATGCTCAGAGCGTGTTGGTACTGGAAACCAGTGATCGTACTCGTTTGGTATTCAATTTGCGCGAAGCGGTTGCTTACGACACGCGCGTTGAAGGAAATACTTTAATTGTCCACCTCGGGAATGACAGAGCAGCGAGTACACCTCTGGCGGCGGCCCCTGTTGCCACAACTGCTGCGGCAACACCTGCTCCGCGCAGTTTTGCAGCAGACACTACAGGGTCTGTTACTGATGTATCTTTTCGTCGTGATGGTCAAAGTGGGGAAGGACAATTAACAATTTCCCTTTCTGGCTCGCGGGTAATTGGCAGCGTTGAACAGGTTGGTCGTCGTGTCGTCGTAGAGTTTGCAGATACGCAAGTACCGGAAAGATTAAACCGTCGATTTGACGTTACGGATTTCGCGACACCAGTCAATACCGTAGATGTTTTACCACAACGCGGGAACGCTTCCGTTATTCTTGATGTCAATGGCGAGTTCGAATATGTTGCCTGGCAGTCAGGGAATGAGTATACGGTAAGCATAAAAGAATCCGTGCAGGTAGTCGGTGCTGATCCAACCTCCGCTTATTCGGGAAACGAAGTATCGTTGACTTTCCAGGATGTTGATGTCCGCTCTGTTCTACAGATTCTCGCTGATGAAAATGACTTCAACCTGGTAACCAGCGACGCAGTTACCGGTAATGTGACCCTGCACCTGGAGAATGTGCCGTGGGATCAGGCGCTGAACATTGTTCTGCAATCCCGTGGGCTGGCGCAACGATTGATCGGTAATGTGCTATACGTGGCACCTGCGAGCGAGATAGCTACTCAAGAGCAACAAGCGCTCGAGGCTGATCGTCAGGCTCAGGCATTGGCGCCACTTCACACAGAATATGTGCAAGTGAATTATGCCGACGCGGGTAATATCCTTACCCTGTTAACCGGCTCGATCAGTGGCGACTCCGTGGGTACTGCAGGTGCCGAAGGTGCTGCGACTGCACCCGCCGGCATTCTTTCCGCGCGTGGAACTGCAACAGTTGATCCACGTACGAACATCATCATAATTCGCGACGTGGCAGAGAAACTGGAGGAAGTGCGTGAGCTATTGAGCCGCTTGGACATTCCTGTCAGACAGGTGTTGATAGAGGCGCGCATAGTCAATGTGTCCACAGATTTTGGTCGCGATCTCGGCATTCGCTGGGGCGGTGCCGGTCGCACTGACTCGAGCAATGGTTTCCGTTATGGTGGCAGTCAGGGAGCCACATTGGAGCAACAAAACAATCGGGTTGCAGAAAGTATTGCCATACAAAACGCAATGAGTGCAGGGGAAGCGGCGCGCCTTCAGGCGCTGCAGGATGGCACCGACCCCAGCCTGATTGGGGCGATAGTCGCACAGGCTATTTCCAGCATTCCCATTCCGATAGGCACTACTTCTTTCCCTGATGCATTGACAGTCGACCTTGGCGTGCAGGATGAAAATGCATCCAGTTTCTCCATTGGGTTCAGCCGCAACAGCGGGTTGATTGAACTGGAGTTGTCCGCACTGGAAAGTAGCGGCAACGGCGAGGTGATAGCGCGTCCGAAAGTGACAACACAGGACAAGGTCACTGCAACCATTCGTTCCGGTGTGCGTATTCCTTATCAGGCGCAGGCAGGCGGAACCGCTGGCGGGTCCACGACAGAGTTTGTGGATGCGGTACTTTCACTTGAAGTGACGCCACAGATTACTCCGGACGGACGCATTATCATGCAATTGAATATTCATCAGGACTCAGTGGCAGCCGGAACGGGTAATGTCCCCGCCATCAATACCAACTCAGTCAACACCAGTGTGTTGGTGGAGAACGGCGATACGATAGTGCTGGGTGGCGTGTTCCGAGAAGAGACCACAACAACGGAAACCAAAACTCCGCTGCTGGGAGACGTGCCTTATCTTGGACGGTTGTTTAAGCGTACAAATAATGCCAGCCGCCGTACTGAGCTATTGATATTCATAACTCCAAGAATCATTGCTGAACTGGGCGCTCGATAGTCGATGCAACCAGGACAAAGCGTTTTTCTTATCGGCCCTATGGGTGTCGGCAAAAGCACAATAGGCAGGCATTTGGCTACTCAGTTGCACCTGCCTTTTTTTGATTCAGACCGAGAAATCGAACTGGTAACCGGTGCGGATATTCCCTGGATATTTGATGTAGAAGGGGAGCAGGGCTTTCGTATTCGCGAAGCCCGCATGATTGACACCCTGTCTCAGAAACCGAATATCGTCATGGCAACCGGAGGTGGCGCAATCCTGTCATCGGCCAGCCGTGCTTTTCTGCATGGTCGTGGCACAGTTGTGTATCTGAAAGCATCTATCACCCAGCAGATGGAACGCACAGGCAAAGACAAGTCGCGACCATTGCTGCAAACCAGTGATCCACTGGCTAAAATCAAGGAATTGATGGCCATTCGTGAACCTTTATATCGGGAAACTGCCCATATCGTTGTTGACACCAGTCGGCGTAGCCCACGCTATGTGGTCGCCGAAATCCTGAAACAACTGGGTATGGAATCGTGATTTACCGTTTGGAATATTTGGCATGATAACTGTTGATGTAGACCTGGGAGAGCGTAGCTACCCGGTGCATATTGGAGACGGTCTGTTGACGCAGCCGCAACTGTTAAAGACCCATGTCAGAGGGCAGCGTGTACTGATAGTCAGCAATGAAGTTGTCGCGCCGCTGTATTTGCAATGCCTGATGGATTCTTTGCAACTTGGAAATCCGGAGTTGCAAATTGATACGCTGATTCTGCCTGATGGTGAACAATTCAAGACCTTGCAAACCACCAGTCTCATCTACGACAAATTACTGACGGAACGTCATGAGCGCAGCACAACGCTGATTGCGTTGGGCGGCGGCGTGACAGGTGATATAACAGGTTTTGCAGCAGCAACGTACCAGCGGGGCGTCAATTTCATTCAGGTGCCGACTACATTGTTGTCGCAGGTGGACTCTTCCGTGGGTGGAAAAACCGGTGTCAATCACCCCTTGGGAAAGAACATGATAGGTGCGTTCTATCAGCCACAGTGTGTGTTGGCTGATACCGGCGTACTATCCTCTCTTCCGCTGCGTGAACTGCAGGCGGGTTTAGCGGAAGTCATCAAGTATGGTTTGTTAGGAAATGCCGAATTTTTTGCATGGTTGGAACAGCATATGGCGGGGCTGCTGGCCGGGGACAAGGGGCTGCTCGCGTATGCAATCAAGGTTTCCTGCGAAGAAAAAGCCAGAATTGTCGCGGCCGATGAAAAGGAAGGAGGCGTCCGTGCTCTGCTCAACCTTGGTCACACCTTCGGCCATGCCATTGAAACTGCAATGGGTTACGGCGTGTGGTTGCATGGTGAAGCAGTTGCGACAGGTATGGTGATGGCTGCTGATCTGTCCATGCGGCTGGGGAAGATTTCTGCAAAAGAGGCCGACCGTTGCAAGCGCTTGATTCAAGCTGCCGGGCTGCCGGTGTGCCCGCCTGCGGAAATATCAGCAAATAATTTTATGCAGCTGATGTCCGTGGACAAGAAGGTTCAGGCAGGCAAAATCCGCTTCATCCTGCTTAACGTAATAGGGCAGGCAACAATCTGCTCAGACGTAGATACCCGGTTGCTGCGGGAAACCCTGTCAGCGGCGGAACGTTTGTGTGTAGAATAGCCGCCCCTTTAAGCATGTTGAGGACAACGTTTTGACCGTTTTGAAAAATGACAGATTCCTGCGCGCCCTGCTGAAGCAGGATGTTGATGTAACCCCGGTTTGGATGATGCGACAGGCTGGTCGTTACCTGCCGGAGTATCGTGCCACGCGCAAGATCGCGGGTGATTTCATGAGTTTGTGTCAGTCCCCCGAACTGGCCTGTGAAGTGACCATGCAGCCGCTGCGGCGCTACCCATTGGATGCCGCCATTCTCTTCTCCGATATTCTGACCATTCCTGATGCCATGGGTCTTGGCCTGTATTTCACCGAGGGCGAAGGGCCGCGCTTCCGCAAGACAATTCGCAGCGAAGCAGAAGTAGAAGCGCTTCCTGTGCTGAACATGGCCAAAGATCTGGGTTATGTGACTGATGCAGTGACCCGCATTCGCCGCGAACTCAATGGCTCCATACCTTTGATTGGTTTCTCCGGCAGCCCATGGACTTTGGCGACTTATATGATCGAGGGCAGTGGCAGCAAGGATTTCCGGCAAGCCAAGGCATTCATGTTCAACCAGCCACAGGCGATGCATCTGCTGCTGGATAAACTGGCTGACGCGGTCACCGAATACCTCAACGCGCAGATTGCCGCCGGCGCTCAGGTTGTGCAGATTTTCGATACCTGGGGTGGCATTTTGTCGACCCATGCTTACAAGAGCTTTTCGTTGCATTACATGAAAAAGATTGTCGCGGGCCTGACCAAAGAGGTTGATGGCACCCCGGTCCCGGTAATTGTATTCACCAAGAATGGTGGTTTATGGCTGGAAGATATTGCTGAATGTGGCGCGCAATGTGTTGGTCTGGATTGGACTATCGATATAGGCACAGCAAAAGCGCGAGTTGGCGACAAGGTAGCGCTGCAAGGTAATATGGACCCGTCGATTCTGTACTCATCACCTGACAGCATCCGCGCCGAAATCGCCATGATTCTGCAGGGGTTTGGTTATGGGAATGGGCACGTGTTTAATCTTGGGCACGGTATCACACCGGAAGTTGATCCCGAAAACGTCAAGGTGTTCATAGAGTCCGTCCATGAGCTTTCGCACAAATACCATACGTGAATTTTCGCAGGCTGAGCAGGAACGATTGGCGTTTGTAGCATTGGGTTCCAACCTGGATTCTGCATTTGGCTCTTCGCAGCTTAATGTATTGTTGGCGTCGCAAAGAGTTGCTGCCCTGAGTGGCAAACCATCCGTGCTTTCATCCCTTTGGCAGACTGAGCCTGTGGATTGTCCACCAGGGTCTGCTCCCTTTATCAATGCAATAGTAGCGTTCTTGCCTCCTGTTACAATGAGTCCGCTGGATTTACTGTCAGCTTTGCAGGCTATTGAACTGGAGTTCGGCAGGCACCGTGGCCCACTCCAGAACGCACCGCGTCCTCTGGATCTGGATATAATCGCCTTCGGTTCCGTGGTTATGGAGTCGACGGAACTGACCTTGCCTCATCCTCGCGCTCACGTGCGTCAGTTTGTTTTGCTGCCGCTTGCAGAGATTGCTGAAGACTACATCCTGCCCGGGCAAACAATATCTGCAGCAAGCCTGGCACAAAACCTGCCGGAACAGGGTAAATGCATCACACTTTGATGGCTGCAAAGCCTGAATGTTACCGATTGAAATTATTTACTTTTGTGACTGTACAGTGGCGGCCTCGGGTGTATACTCACGCTGTTGTGTGAGAATCAACCTTTGTTGAGGTTTAGTGGTGATGAAGGGCAATGTCAGTAAGTTCAGCAGGATAACAGCCGTCGCAATGGCTGGTCTTCTGTATGCGGGCAGTGCATTTTCGCAAATCGGTTTGCTGCCAGAACCGGTTATTGCGCAGGAACCCCGGCAACAACAAGCATTCAGTATGACCCGCAATACGGTCATGCAACCCTTTAATGACGGCCCCGTCGGGGATGCAGTAAGTTTCAACGTTGGTGTTCTGTACTCTCCTGTATCGGGTCTTGATTTACGAGCAGATGCTTGGCGTTCGCAACCTGAGCCTGCCGCTGTTCTCGCTGCACCCATAGATATTTTAGGTTCTGCCACGCCCCGATTGTTCATAGATGACCTCAATGAAGGCAATCTGGAAATGCCATTCGTCAATCTGAACGGTGGCCGGGGTATGCAATCGCAGGGAATCGATCTTAGCGCTTCCTATGTCTGGGATTCGCCACGCTTTGGGCAGTTCATCGTCAGCACGAAAGCCACTTATGTTTATGATCTGACCAGTACTGAATTGCTGCGTGAGGCAAGTCTTACTCCTTTAAATGCAACCCCCGGTTTGAATCTGAATGCTGACTTACAAACCAGCCTCACGCTGACCTGGCAAATCGGCAATCACACTGCCTCAGCAGTGACACATTATGCTGGCCTGTCTGATGATATCAGCAATATCGATATGGAAGAGTTCAACGAAATAGTCGGCAATCTGACCACGCTTGATTTGCAGTACGGTTATACCCTGAAAGCCGGCAAGCAGGGCAACGCTGTCATCTCTGTCGGTTTGCGCAGCGTCCTCGACAAGCGGGAAGGTCGGTTACTGTTTGACGCCGGTACCTTAGGTGGCGAGAGAAGCGGCCACATGGCTTACGGCAGTATCAAGTACCAGTTCTGATCAATTCACCCGGGCAAGCGCCCACACATCAATTTCCTGTACGCCAGCCATTCGCAAGGTATGCGCCAGTTCATTAACTGTTGCCGTTGTGGTGACTACATCATCGACTATAGCGACTTTGCAGATGCTCGCGTACGGATGTTTGCTGTTCAATGCGAACGCATTGCGGATATTGCCTATGCGTTCTCCTGCGTTGAGCCCTCGTTGCGCAGGCGTGGCCTGATGGCGCCGGCAATAGCGAGAGTCAACAGGAATGCTGGTGCTTTTACCGAGATATCTGGTCAATTCAAGAGACTGGTTGAAACCACGGAAGCGCAATCTGCGTGTATGCAAGGGAACAGGAACCAGCAACTCGGGTAGCGACTTGTCTTCATAATAGCGTTTGAAGCTTTGTGCCAATAACTGGGCGAACAGCCGTCCCGCCACAAACTGATGCCGATACTTAAAGGCGCCGATCAACTCCTGCACAGGCGAACAATACTCAAAAAGGGCGTGACAACTATCAAAGGCAGGCAACGCAATTGCGCATTTGTCGCAGAGTAGCGCACTGGATTGTGGCCGACCTGTGCGAGGTAGCAGAATTCCACAGTATTTGCAGCCGGGTGCCTGCCATGGCAATTCGTTCTCACAGGGTTTGCAGATGCTTAACTCTGAGAGCACTGTTGTATGGCACACAAGGCAACTTTGAGGAAAGAAATGCATGAATCCATGCCCTCTGGAAAACTTGCTTTCTCGATAGCTAAGAAGTATAGCCAAGGAATCATGGAGTGTTTCCTGGCAGGCGCCAATTCTATTTTTTATGGCGAGATATTTTTGACGACTCCCTTGCGGGAAGAAAGTGCCAATTGACGTTAACGTCAATGGTGGGTAACTTACACCTTTCTACTTTGCATATATTCAAAACTGAAAAAATTCCAATGCAACTGTCTGAACATGCGCCAGACAAAATCATCCAGCCCGGAGGTATTCCGTGTCAGGTTACAAAGCACCACTCAGAGACATGCAGTTTGTACTTAACGAAGTTCTGGAGGCTGACAAGTTATTGGCCAGCATGTCACGAACGGCAGAAGTTACGCCGGAGTTGATAGCAGCCATTCTGGAAGAGGCCGGCAAAGTGGCTGAAAACCTGCTGGCGCCCCTGAATCGCACTGGGGATGAGGAGGGTTGTCAGTTTTCAGATGGCGAAGTAAAGACTCCGAAGGGATTTTGCGAAGCTTACAAGACGTTTGCGGAAGGTGGTTGGGTCGGACTTTGTGGCGATGCCAATTACGGCGGGCAGGGCATGCCCAAGATTCTGGCCGTTTGTTTCGAAGAGATGATGATGGCAGCCAACAGCTCGTTTGCGCTGTATGCAGTGCTTAGTGCTGGTGCATCATTGGCCCTGGCACGTCATGCCAGCGAGGAGTTGAAACTAGCTTATCTGCCGAAGTTATATGCGGGAACCTGGAGTGCCACGATGTGTTTGACTGAGTCACACGCCGGTACAGATCTGGGCATCATCAAAACCCGGGCAGAGCCACAAGCCGATGGCAGTTATCTCGTGTCGGGTACCAAGATATTCATCACCGGCGGCGAACACGATCTTACCGAGAACATCATTCACCTTGTGCTGGCAAAATTGCCCGATGCACCCGCTGGGCCGAGAGGTATTTCCCTGTTCCTGGTGCCCAAGTTTCTGTTGGATGATAACGGAGAGCCTGGTGAGCGCAACCCCGTTGCCTGTGGTTCTATTGAACACAAAATGGGCATCAAAGGTTCAGCCACCTGTGTCATGAATTTCGATGGTGCGCGCGGTTATCTGGTTGGCGAAATAAACAAGGGTCTGGCGTGCATGTTTACCATGATGAACTATGAAAGACTGACTATTGGTTTGCAGGGATTGGGTGCTGGCGAGGCCTCTTATCAGACTGCTGCCGCGTATGCCAAAGACCGACTCCAGGGTCGGGCTGCAACCGGGCCAGTTGCGCCCGAGAAAGCCGCCGACCCTCTGCTGGTGCACCCTGACGTGCGCCGTATGCTGCTGACCATGCGCGCCAATACTGAAGCTGCCAGAGCATTGGCAAGTTATGTCGCCAGCCAATTGGATATTGCGTATTTCAACGACGACGATCAGGCTCGCAGCCGGGCGGCCAAACTGGTTGCGTTACTGACTCCTGTTGCCAAGGCGGCATTCACAGACAGAGGTTTTGAGGCTTGTGTTCTGGGGCAGCAGGTGTTGGGCGGCCACGGTTATGTGCGCGAATGGGGCCAGGAGCAACATGTACGCGATGCGCGCATTGCCCAGATTTATGAAGGCACGAACGGCATTCAAGCACTGGATTTGATGGGTCGCAAGATAGTCAATGACAAGGATGGCATGCTGGCAGAATTGGTAATCGAGATTGAAGCCTATCTGACAAAAAATAAAGGCGCAGAGGCAAAGGAATTCACCGAACCTTTGGCGTCGGCATTGCAAACTCTTGTCAGCACCACAGATTGGGTGAAAGCCGCAGCTCGGGAAAAACCCCAGGAAGTGGGCTCGGCTTCGACTGCATATCTGGATCTGCTGACATTGGTGCTGTACTGCTACATGTGGGCACGCATGGCGCAGGTGGCGCAGGCGGCTCTGACAGCAGCATCAGGTGACAAGCAGTTCTATGAAGCGAAATTGCTGACTGCGCGTTTTTTCATGGCGCGACTGTTGCCGCGCCACAAATCTCTTGCGGAAGAAATTTGCGCAGGTAGCGATACCTTGATGGCAATGAGTATGGAATTGTTCTGATCGTGTTTTCTTAAATAACCCATTCGAAGTTTTCGGTAATGAGGCTCTGATAGCTGTCGATGGGTTCTTCTTTTTCGCCGACGATGATCAGATTACCAGAACCAAAGGGTACAATCTTGCCGGCAAAGCGTTCGTCCTTTATCTGGAATTCCTGTGTAACAGCGCCATCCTTGACGAGAAAAACACTGACAGAGCCCAGCGAACCTTCCAGCACAATATGCGCACCGCGCTGTTCGGGTGTCACGCCGCAAAAATTGACGAACTTGATGCGCAGCGCTTTAATTCTCTCATCTTCCTTCAGGTGACCGCCTGCAGAGGCTACTACCTGACTGATTTGCTGCCAGGTGATTTCACCATTGCCATCGTAGCGGGGTTCTTCCCGATACAAGTGGCTCAAAAGATTGTCGTGAAACTCCATGTCCTGAGCGCTGGGGCCGGATTGCATTGTCAGGGTTAGCCCCACTGCGACAACCAGGCTGGCAGCCAGCGCGTAGTAACGTCTCATACCAGACTTTCTGACAGGGCTTTTAATTTGGGTATTTGCTATGTCAGCAGATGCAGCGCTGGCAATTGACGCAGCACTCAGTTTCAACTGCTCTGCCATTTCTTCGGGCACCGCTACGGAATGCAGCAATTTGTCGAGTTGGTGCTCCATGGCGCGCAACTCATTTACCAGGCGTTTTCGCTGCGGACTGGATTCACTGGCGTGAATAAAATCTGCCGCAACATCATTGGGATTGCTGTATGCGCGTTTTCTAAATTCCAGATCATCCATTGTGGCTGAGGCTCTTTGTTAAGTGGTCCAGAGTTTGTTGGCAATTCATGCCTTTTTTATTTTTTATAGCTATATTTTTTTTCATTACAGATCACAGTTTTCGAACATTTTCTGTTAAACAATTTGTGTCAGACGATGCCTGCTAATAGTTCAATCTGCTTCCGAATCGTCAACCGCAAGTTCGTCGGCGCTTCCCGGAGCAAACACTTCCTTCAATTTACTGCGAGCACGAAACAGTCGGGTCATCACGGTATTGCTGTTGAGATCGAGAATCTCAGCTATTTCTTTCCCACTGAATCCACCAATTACCTGCAACAAAAGTGGCTCTCGGTATTCAGCTTCCAGTTCCATGATGGCTGCATGCAGCAAATCCCTGTCCATATTTTGTTCAGGAGTCAGCTCTTCCGTGTCGGTAATAGGTGTATCGTCAATATCTACCAGATCTGGACGGTAGCGTTCGTACAGACGCGCATTCTCGCGTCGCAGTATGGTAAACAGCCAAGCTTTGGCGGCTTTATCATTCTGCAGACTATCCAAAGACCGCCAGGCGCGTAAAAATGTTTCCTGAACCAGATCCTGAGCGAGTGCGTGATTTTTGCAGAGCCAATAGGCGTAGCGAAAGACATCCTGGTATAGAGCGTCGACCAGCGCCTCATAGCGTTCCTTCTTGCTTCCGTCTAAGACCGGTGTATCGCTCATTTCTTTCCGTGTTGGGAGTTGAACAGTTGAAGGTGCCCTTAACACCTGAAATATTGCCCTTCAGGTCAAGAGACTGCGCTGCAGTTGGGGAGTTTGCCCAATTAGCCGTAGGGCATCAAGCCTTTTCAATGCCAATGGGCCATGCCGTGCGGCCAAATGCCTAAAGGATTTAATTTTGGCTATCGAGCCTTGACCGGTATACTTGCCCGCTAAACGAGTTTGATACAGGAAGCAGCATGATACGTGTAGCAATTGCAGGCGTTGCCGGCCGCATGGGCAAAGCGCTGGTTGAGGCAGTCAGTCAGCCGGATGTTCTCGCGCAGGTGACAGCGGGTACTGAGCGTCCCGATGGTCCGGCTATTGGCATGGATCTGGGTTTACTGAGCGGCATAGGTGCTTTGGGTGTCAACGCATCCGGCAGTCTGGATGAAGTTAAACAACATTTTGATGTGCTGATCGATTTCACCACCCCGCAAGCCAGTATGCAGCATCTGGCTTTTTGCAAAGCGCATGCTAAGAGTATGGTGATAGGAACAACTGGTTTCAGCGATGCAGAAAAATCATTGATTACCGCCGCAGGCAAAGAGATACCGATCGTGTTCTCACCGAACATGAGCATTGGCGTTAACCTGTGTCTGAAACTACTGCAGACCGCGGCGCGCGTATTGGGAGATGAGGTAGATATAGAAATAGTAGAAGCGCATCACCGCTACAAGAAAGACTCACCCTCAGGTACGGCTCTTCGCATGGGAGAGGTGGTGGCGCAGGCGTTGGGCAGGAATCTTAAAGATGTTGCTGTTTATGGTAGAGAGGGAATGAGCACGGAGCGCGACAGACAAACTATTGGATTCGCGACAGTGCGCGCGGGCGATATAGTAGGTGATCATACGGTTATCTTTGCGGGATTGGGCGAGCGTGTAGAGATTTCTCACAAGGCAAGTAGTCGTATGACTTTTGCCAAAGGCGCTGTGCGTGCTGCTGTTTGGTTGCAGGGTCAGAAACCGGGGTTGTATTCGATAGATGATGTATTGGGACTGGACCAATTGATGGAGCGGAAGTAGCAGCATTGCAGTGTGCAGTTGACCATTCGGCGTAGACACCGCAGACCGAGTTCCCGTACAATACGCCTCCAATATGTATAGTCACGAACACAGCTCGGGAATGACCAGAAGGCGGAATGAGGCATACGTTTCATTCCGCTTTTTTATACCCGTTCATAATGTCTTTTGGGGAGATTGCCTTGAATAGTCCAGCGGTTCTGGCATTGGAAGATGGTAGTATTTTTCGTGGCCAAGGCATCGGTGCACCAGGTTCGTCCAGCGGTGAAGTCGTCTTCAATACGGCAATGACAGGCTATCAGGAGATTCTGACCGACCCCTCGTATGCACGTCAGATTGTTACACTCACTTACCCCCACATTGGCAACACCGGTATCACTGCGGAAGATAACGAATCAGACCAGGTTTGGGCATCTGGTCTGGTAATTCGCAATTTGCCTTTGATGGCCAGCAGCTGGCGCAGTGAGCAAACGCTGAATGATTTCCTCGTGCAGAGCAAAGTAGTTGCGATTGCTGAGATTGACACGCGTCGCTTAACCCGCTTGCTGCGCGACAAAGGGCCAATGAATGGCTGCATCTTTTCCGGAGAGGAGTTGCAAGCCAAAGGTGAGCAGCATGCTATCGAGCTTGCCAGGCAGTTTCCGGGTCTCAAGGGAATGGATCTGGCTAAGGTCGTGTCAGTGAAGCAATCCTATCAATGGCGTGAAGGTGTCTGGCAATGGGGTGTTGGTCATAGCGCCACAGAACACAAAAGCCCTTTTCATGTGGTTGCCTTCGACTATGGAATAAAAACCAATATTCTGCGAATGCTGGCAGAACGCAACTGCAACATTACAGTAGTTCCTGCCCAGACCAGCGCTGCCGATGTGCTGGCTATGAAACCAGATGGGGTGTTTCTTTCCAACGGGCCGGGTGACCCTGAGCCTTGCGATTACGCCATCAACGCCATCCGTACTATTTTGCAAACTGATATTCCGGTGTTTGGTATCTGTCTGGGACACCAATTGCTTGCTCTGGCATGCGGCGCCAAAACCATCAAGATGCGTCTGGGGCATCATGGCGCGAATCATCCCGTTCAGAATCTAAAGGATGGCACCGTTTTAATTACCAGTCAGAACCATGGTTTTGCGGTAGATGAGAGCAGTTTGCCGGCCAATTTGAAAGCTACTTACAAGTCGTTGTTTGATGGATCTCTGCAGGGAATTGAGCGCACTGACAAGCCGGCATTCAGTTTCCAGGGGCACCCGGAAGCCAGTCCGGGCCCACACGATATTGCTCCCTTGTTCGATCATTTCAGGGATCTGATGCAGCAACGCGCCAAATAGAAATTTGCAGTCATGCCGCTGTGCAGCAGCGCAACTGTTGAACGTCAATCAGGAGCTCTGTGAGTTCCATACACCAAGACTACGGTTGGAATATGCCAAAGAGAACTGACATAAAAAGCATTCTTATCCTGGGAGCAGGCCCAATTGTTATTGGACAAGCCTGCGAGTTTGACTATTCCGGGGCGCAGGCCTGTCAGGCTTTGCGGGAAGAAGGCTATCGCGTCATTCTGGTGAACTCCAATCCGGCAACAATCATGACTGACCCGGCTATGGCCGATGCGACTTATATCGAACCCGTGACGTGGGAAATAGTCGAGAAAATCATTGCCAGAGAGCGCCCGGATGCCGTTCTCCCCACCATGGGCGGACAAACCGCTTTGAACTGCGCGCTGGATCTGGACAAACACGGCGTGCTTGCCAAATACAATGTGGAATTGATCGGTGCCAGCAGCGAGGCCATCGACAAAGCTGAGAATCGCGAACTGTTCGACAAGGCGATGAAATCTATTGGTTTGTCAACACCAGCACATGGTCTGGCACACAATATGGATGAAGCGTTTGTTGCGCTGGACAAAGTAGGCTTCCCCTGCATCATACGGCCCTCTTTTACATTGGGCGGCAGCGGTGGCGGCATCGCTTACAACAAAGAAGAATTCGTCGAAATATGCAGCCGCGGGCTCGAGCTTTCTCCCAACAATGAATTGTTGATCGATGAGTCATTGATCGGCTGGAAAGAGTTCGAGCTGGAAGTGGTACGCGACAAGAAAGACAACTGCATCATCGTCTGCACCATAGAGAACTTCGACGCTATGGGCGTGCATACCGGTGACTCAATAACCGTAGCACCTTCGCAAACGTTGACAGACAAGGAATATCAGATTCTGCGTAATGCCGCTATTGCTGTGTTGCGTGAAATTGGCGTGGAAACCGGCGGCTCTAATGTGCAGTTCGGCATGGATCCGAAGACTGGTCGTCTGGTAATTATTGAAATGAACCCGCGCGTATCGCGCTCGTCAGCACTGGCATCCAAGGCAACCGGTTTCCCGATAGCACGTGTTGCTGCCAAACTCGCGGTAGGTTACACACTTGATGAGTTGAGCAATGAAATTACTGGAGGAATTACACCTGCCTCCTTCGAACCGGCAATCGACTATGTTGTCACCAAGATTCCCCGCTTCACTTTCGAAAAGTTTCCGGAGACCAATGACCGCATTACCACACAGATGAAATCGGTGGGCGAAGTCATGGCGATAGGACGAACATTCCAGGAATCCATTCAAAAAGCTTTACGTGGCCTCGAGGTAGGTGTAAGCGGATTCGATCCGATACTGGATACGGGTTTAAGTGATGCGATGGATATCCTCAAGGGCGAATTGATGGATGCCGGTGGTGACAGGATCTGGTTTGTTGCCGATGCATTCCGCCAGGGTTGGAGTGTAGCTACAGTTTCGGAACTGACGGGTATAGACCCCTGGTTCCTGATTCAGATTGAAGATCTGATGCTGGAAGAAGCGAAGATCAGCAAGATGACGTTGGCAGATATCGATAAAGACACGCTGTTTGCCATCAAGCGCAAAGGGTTCTCCGATGCTCGGCTGGCCAGTCTGTTGTCAGTGCCCGAGATTCAGGTACAAAAGCGCAGGCATGCATTAGGTGTAAGACCGGTTTACAAGCGTGTCGATACCTGCGCGGCGGAATTCGTTTCCGCTACCGCCTATATGTACTCTACGTATGAAGAAGAATGTGAAGCGTTACCCAGCGACAAGAAAAAAATCATGGTGCTGGGTGGCGGGCCCAACCGGATTGGTCAGGGTATCGAGTTCGACTATTGCTGTGTGCATGCTGCGCTGGCGATGCGAGAAGATGGTTATGAAACCATCATGGTCAACTGCAATCCGGAAACGGTATCAACGGATTACAATATTTCTGACCGTCTCTATTTTGAACCCGTCACCTTTGAGGATGTCGTTGAGATAGTGTTGTTGGAAAAACCGCTGGGGGTCATCGTGCAATTCGGTGGACAGACTCCACTGAATCTTGCACAACGTCTGGAAGATGCCGGCGTACCGATTATCGGGACATCTGCTGATGCTATTGACCTGGCAGAGGATCGCGAACGTTTTCAGCAACTGATTCAGAAACTCGGTTTGAAACAACCACCCAACTGTATTGTGCGCAGCGTCGAAGAAAGTGTTGCTGCTGCAGAAAGAATTTCCTATCCATTGGTCGTGCGTCCCTCCTATGTGTTGGGCGGTCGCGCTATGGAAATCGTTTATAACGAAGAAGAACTCAGCCGCTACATGCGCACCATGGTAAAGGTAGGCAATGAGAGCCCGGTGCTGCTGGATTATTTTCTTAATTCTGCAATTGAGATTGATGTAGATCTGGTCAGTGATGGCAAGCATGTAGTTGTTGGTGCCATCATGCAACATATTGAGCAGGCTGGTGTGCACTCTGGTGACTCCGCCTGTTCATTACCTCCATATAATCTTCCCGAGGACGTGCAGAATATAATTCGAGAGCAGGTGACTTCTTTAGCGCTGGAGCTTGGTGTTATTGGATTGATGAACACGCAACTGGCGTATCAGGATGGCGAGGTTTACATCATTGAAGTCAATCCACGTGCATCACGAACAGTGCCATTTGTCTCTAAATGCATCGGTGTATCACTGGCGAAGATTGCAGCCCGGTGCATGGTCGGCAAAACATTGGAAGAGCAGAATTTCACTAAGGAAGTAATTCCGAAATCCTTTGCAGTAAAAGAGGCGGTATTTCCATTCAACAAGTTCCCGGGTGTGGATCCGATTCTTGGACCGGAGATGAAATCAACCGGCGAAGTTATGGGAGTAGGTAAAACGTTTGCAGAAGCTTTCGCAAAATCTCAGTTGGGAGCGGGTGAAGAAATAAAAACTTCTGGCACAGTATTTATCAGTGTACGGGACGCTGACAAACGCTATGTCAGCGAACTGGCAACCAAACTGCATAATTTCGGGTTTTCGCTGGTCGCAACGTCAGGAACGGCTGAGGTCATAGCGGCAGCCAATTTACCGGTACGCAAGGTCAATAAGGTCAACGAAGGTCGTCCGCATATCGTCGATATGATCAAGAATGATGAGATACAGCTCATCGTCAATACCACCGAGGGTAAGCAGGCAATTGCAGACTCCTCAATTATCAGGCGCACTGCCCTGCGTCATGATGTTTTCTGTACTACCACAGTGGCGAGCGCTTTTGCTGTTTGTGAAGCGCTACTCTTTGGTGATAACCTGTCGGTGTACACGATTCAGGAATTGCACGCGCAGTTGTAAATTCCATAAGACAAGACAATTTCTAACCTATGCAGGCAGTGATTACTTCGTTGATCACTGCCTGCATTATTTTTGAATGCATTTCCATGCTTGTGGGTGGAAAATTCTGAGATTTGTGAGAGAGTTATGAGAAAGGTACCCATGACGGTAGGTGGCGCGGAACGTTTGCGCGCAGAGTTGAACGAGCTTAAAACTGTCAAACGCCCACGAATTATTGAGGCGATCGCAGAGGCTCGTGAACACGGCGATCTCAAGGAGAATGCCGAGTACCACGCCGCGCGGGAACAACAGAGTTTCTGTGAGGGACGCATCAGCGAGATCGAGGGCAAACTGGCGGATTCCGAGATCATCGACGTTAAACTGATACCCGAGAGCGGGCGTGTCATTTTTGGTGCTACCGTCAGCATGACAAATCTGGAAACTGACAAAGAAGTGGTTTATCAGATTGTTGGCGAGGATGAAGCCGATGTTAAAGCAGGGAAAATATCAGTAGGCTCCCCGATAGCGCGCGCTATGATGGGCAAGGAAGTGGGTGATGAAATAGTCGTGAAAGCGCCAGCGGGAGATGTTGAATACGAAATCAGCGCAGTTCAACATTTGTAGTGAATCAAACCAATAATAAGCAACCCGGCAGAGTACGCTCTGGCAAGCGGGTTGCTTAAACAGCCTTGAAGCGCAGCACATTAGAAAGTTTCGGGTCCGGTTTTGCTGCTGCCTTATACAAAACAGCAACATTGCCAATGCTTTGCACCAGTTCGGATTCGGTTGAATCGCAAATTTCCTGAGTAATGGCGCGACGTGCATCGCGGTCAGCCGCAAATATCTTCACTTTTATCAACTCATGTTGTCTGAGTGCACGCTCCAGCTCTTTACTGACATTTTCAGTTAGCCCTTTTTGCGCGATGGTGACTACCGGATCAAGGGTATGAGCAATGGTTCGAAGGTGTTTGTTGTCGATCATGGTTTTGCCGTTCATAGAGTTGCAAAGAGGGCGTATTGTAGCCCAGTACTGAAAATACACAACCCAGCAATACTTGGACAATAATGAGTTTGATCTTGTAATATCGGCCAACGTACCCAATATAAATACAGTGGCGGACGGCAGAAAAAAAGCCGGACTGCCATTTTAAGTGAGCGATCAAACAGGGCTGAAGATTTGCCACTGCAATGGATTCCCGCTGATTAAGGTCTTTCATCAGCGAGAGCGATTGCGAAATAGATGGATTTCAGAGCTGGACAGAGGGTGTGGGTCTACCTTGCTGCAGCGTACACGATAACTGACTGAGGGGGATAATCCCTTGAATGATATGGCAAAAAATTTATTACTCTGGATGGTGATCGCGGCGGTTTTGCTAACGGTATTCAATAATATCAATCAGGAAGCAAGCGTTACCCCGATTACCTATTCCGAGTTTGTCCGGGAAGTACGGGCTGGACAGGTTGAGTCGGTGGTGATTGCCGGCATTTCCGTCACTGGTCGCAGATCCGACAACAGTCAGTTCGCTACTACTATACCGATGATTGGAGATCCGCAATTGATGGATGATCTCTTCAATCATGGTGTGGAAATTGTAGGTTCCGAGCCCGAACGGCAGAGTATATGGCAGCAGTTACTTGTGGCCAGTTTTCCCATCCTGATCATCATAGGGCTGTTCTTCTTTTTCATGCGGCAAATGCAGGGCGGTGGTGCCGGGGGCAAAGGTGGCCCTATGTCATTTGGCAAGAGTAAGGCCAAATTACTGGGCGAAGACCAGATCAAAGTGACCTTTGCGGATGTCGCAGGCGTTGATGAGGCTAAAGAAGACGTCAAGGAATTGGTCGACTTCCTGCGCGAGCCCGACAAGTTTCAGCGTCTGGGGGGCCGAATTCCGCGCGGTATTCTGATGGTTGGCCAGCCAGGCACAGGTAAAACACTGCTTGCCAAAGCTATTGCCGGTGAAGCGAAAGTACCGTTTTTCTCAATCTCCGGTTCCGATTTCGTCGAGATGTTCGTCGGTGTTGGTGCCTCCCGCGTGCGTGACATGTTCGACCAGGCCAAGAAGCAGGCTCCCTGCATAATCTTTATTGACGAGATCGACGCTGTTGGCCGTCATCGAGGCGCCGGTCTGGGCGGCGGTCATGATGAGCGCGAGCAGACGTTGAACCAATTACTGGTAGAGATGGATGGTTTCGAAGCCAATGATGGCGTCATCGTCATTGCGGCTACCAACCGACCCGATGTTCTGGACCCGGCGTTACTGCGTCCCGGTCGTTTTGACCGTCAGGTAGTGGTTGGATTGCCGGATATTCGCGGCAGAGAACAGATTCTTAAAGTGCATATGCGCAAAGTACCCATCGACGATCGCGTCAATGCGTCGGTTATCGCGCGCGGCACTCCGGGGTTCTCGGGTGCAGATCTGGCTAACCTGGTCAACGAAGCGTCATTGTTTGCTGCTCGTAGCGGCAAACGCCTTGTGACCATGGAAGAGTTCGAGAAAGCTAAAGACAAGATTATGATGGGCGCTGAGCGCAAATCCATGGTCATGTCGGAGAAGGAGAAAACCAATACCGCCTATCACGAATCTGGCCATGCCATTGTTGGACGCCTGGTACCTGATCATGACCCGGTTTACAAAGTCAGTATTATTCCACGTGGCAGAGCGCTGGGCGTCACCATGTTCCTGCCTGAGGAAGATCGTTACAGTTTGAGCAGACAGGGGATTCTCAGCCGCATTTGCAGCCTTTACGGTGGCCGTATTGCCGAGCAGATGACGCTTGGCAGCGAAGGAGTAACTACAGGTGCCTCTAATGATATCCAGCGTGCCACGGACATGGCGCGTAATATGGTCACCAAATGGGGTCTGTCGGAGAAACTGGGTCCGTTGACCTACGCGGAAGATGACGGCGAAGTATTTCTGGGGAGATCAGCCGCTGGCAATTCCAAAACTCACTCTGGCGAAACTGCTAAAGTGATTGATGAGGAAATCAAACGGATTATCGATGAGTGCTACGCACGAGCAGAGCAGATACTCAAGGACAACCGCGAAAAGCTGGAACTCATGAAGGATGCTCTGCTGGAATATGAGACTATCGATGCAGAACAGATCAATGACATCATGAATGGCAACAAGCCACGCCCGCCAGCAGACTGGACCAATGATGACAGTGATTCCGGCTCGGCACGAACGCAACGTAAAAACAGCGAGACCGGGGCCAGTGATAGCCCGATAGGCGGGCCAGTCAGCGAACATTGATGGTCTTGTGACAGAGGCGGGATTTGCAACACTCAATTTTAATATGTGGTGATCGCAAACTGGATCTGACATTGCCACAGGTAATGGGGATTCTGAACGTAACCCCTGATTCATTTTCTGATGGCGGCAAGTACCGCGCGGGAGATGGCTCAGGGGTTTTTTTTATTTCAGTAGATAAAGCACTTTCAGCGGCCGAAAGTATGCTTAAAGATGGCGCTGCTGTCATAGACGTGGGCGGCGAGTCGACACGCCCTGGTGCCGTTCCTGTCTCCCGGCAGGAAGAGCTTGATCGGGTGATTCCCGTCGTGGAAGCGCTTACCTCCAGGCTGGGCGCAATTGTTTCTGTCGATACCAGTGATCCGGTGGTTATTACTGAGGCCGCCCGCAAAGGCGCAGCAATCGTTAACGACATTCGGGCCCTGCAACGCGAGGGTGCGTTACAGGCAGCAGTAAACGAAGGTTTGGGTGTGTGCGTGATGCATATGCAGGGTGAACCGCAGAATATGCAGGAAAGCCCGACTTATGCAGATGCTGTGACAGAAGTTTTTGCTTTTCTGCAACAACGCGTCGCTGCATGCCTGCAGGCTGGCATTCCTCAGGAGAAAATACTGATTGATCCGGGATTTGGTTTTGGCAAAACTTTGCAACAGAATTATGCTTTATTGCGAAACCTGGATAGATTCAGGCAGATTGGCGTGCCACTCCTGGTGGGTCTATCGAGAAAGTCGATGATTGGTCGGGTTGTTGACAAGCCCACTGCAGAGCGAATGGCGGGCAGTCTGGCAGCCGCGTTTTTTGCAGTGACTGCAGGGGCGCGACTAATTCGCACCCATGATGTGGCTGAAACAGTGGATGCAATGAAAGTGTATGTGGCTTTACAAACCGAAACCTGACATGAGACGGTGATTAACAGCAAGAATTGAACTGCAACGCCGTAGGGCGAGCTGATAGATCGAGAGGCAATAGATGAACAAAGCAATTAAAAAAGAAAAGCAGTTTTTTGGCACAGATGGAATTCGTGGTCTGGTTGGCGAGTACCCTATTACTCCGGATTTCATGCTTAAGCTGGGTTGGGCGGCAGGCAAAGTCTTCGCGAAATCCGGTCAGGAACGCAGCAAAATTCTGATTGGCAAAGACACCCGTATTTCAGGCTATATGTTTGAGGCCGCACTTGAGGCGGGTTTAACCTCGGCCGGCGTCGATATCAATTTGCTGGGACCGATGCCTACCCCTGCCGTCGCTTACCTCACGCGAACTTTCCAGGCTCAGGCTGGTATCGTGATCAGCGCGTCTCACAATCCCTTTCAGGATAATGGCATTAAATTTTTCTCTGAGAATGGCAGGAAACTACCCGATGAAGTGGAACTGGAAATTGAAGGATATCTGGATGCGCCAATCACGACAGTAGGGTCAGCGTTCATAGGTAAAGCATCGCGTATCGCTGACGCGAGCGGACGTTATATCGAGTATTGCAAAGGCACTATGCCGGAAGGCGTTAATCTGCGCGGACTTAGAATAGTTGTGGATTGTGCTCACGGTTCAACTTACAACATCGCTGCTCATGTGTTTCGCGAACTGGGTGCCAACGTTAAAGTTATCGGCAATGTGCCTGATGGATTCAATATCAATCTGGACTGCGGCTCAACCTCACCTCAACAATTGGTGCGAGAAGTGCTGGCAGAGAAAGCCGACCTGGGGGTAGCTTTTGATGGCGACGGTGATCGGCTGATTATGGTGGATAGCAAAGGAAACATTGTCGATGGCGATGAAATTCTTTATATCATCGCAGCGCATCGCCTGCATCGGCGCAGACGGCATTCCGAAACCGGGGGCGGTGTCGTCGGCACTTTAATGAGCAATCTGGGTCTGGAGCTGGCATTGCAGGAATTGAATATTCCCTTTGCGCGCACTGATGTTGGCGATCGCTATGTTATGGCAGAGTTGGAAAACAGAGGCTGGCAACTGGGAGGTGAGTCGTCGGGCCATATTGTCTGCCTGGATGTTGCGACTACCGGAGACGGTATTGTCTCAGCGTTACAAGCCTTGGCTGCTGTGGTGGAGCGTGGCTTATCACTCAGTGAACTGTGCGCAAAAATGCAAAAAATGCCACAAACCATGATCAACGTGCGGGTCAAAGACAAGCGGCAGGCTTTGACAAGTGCAACAACTGTAGCATCTGTCCAGAAAATCGAAGCTATTCTTGGCAGACAAGGACGCGTTCTTTTGCGGGCCTCCGGTACTGAGCCGGTCGTACGTGTCATGATTGAAGGTGAGGATAAGCAATTGGTCGCGCAGCTGACCTCTGAGCTGGCCGAAGTAATTGCCGGGCAAGCGGGATGATAGCCGCCGCGGAACAGTTTCGGCAGTTGCAAGCTGTAGGCAACTTGGTTATATTGGCGCCCCGTTTGTCCGTGGTCAGTTTTTCGCGATGGCACTCAGCATTCACGGTGAGCTTCTGATGCGTCGAAATATCGTAGCCGGAAACTGGAAAATGCATGGGTCACGCGACTCGGCAGGCAACTTGCTGCGTGAGCTGGTGAACGGGTTGGGCAATGGTCGCAATTGCGTTGATATCGTGATTTGCCCACCAGTGATATTTCTGCCTTTAGCAGAGCAGTTGCTGGGTGGTAACGAGCTAATTCTCGGCGCTCAGAATATGAGCTCTGAAGTATCCGGCGCCTATACCGGTGAAGTGTCTCCGGAGATGTTGGCAGAGTTTTCAGTGCGTTATGTGATAACCGGCCATTCAGAGCGTAGAATGCTGTTTGGCGAAAGCGACACACTTATTGCGCAGAAATTTTCTGCAGCGTTGGCAGCGTCGCTGATTCCAATTGTATGTGTGGGTGAAACGCTTGCACAGAGAGATAGCGGCAAAGCAAAGCAAGTTGTCACTGCGCAGCTTGACGCAATAGTAGCTAAGAATCCTGTAGCCGCCTTTGCAACAGCGGTCATTGCGTATGAACCAATATGGGCAATAGGGACTGGTCGAACAGCCAGCCCGGAACAAGCGCAGGAAATGCATGAACACATCCGTCAGTGGTTGGCGAACCAGGATACGGAAGTTGCTGAAAATGCACAGATAATATATGGGGGCAGTGTTAATGCCGCTAACGCAAAAGAACTTTTCGCCCAACCCGATATAGATGGTGGTCTGGTTGGCGGTGCTTCCCTGAAAGCGGAAGATTTTATAGCAATCTGTAACAGTGTGAGCTGAACTATGGAAACTTTTATTGTCGTTGTACACGTTATTGTGGCTATTGCCATTGTCGGCCTGGTCTTGCTGCAACAAGGCAAAGGTGCTGATGCAGGTGCGGCTTTTGGCGCTGGAGCATCCAACACTGTATTCGGCAGCGCGGGAACCGGTAATTTTCTGACACGCTCCACCACCGTAGCGGCCACGGTCTTTTTTGGGACAAGTCTGATTCTGGCAATCTATGCCAAACAGAATACCAGCGGTGGCATAGTGACTGGTTTGCCCGTGGTGAATACTGAGCTCCTGTCTTCGGATGTGCCGCAGGTTGACCAATCTGCCGCTGGATCAGACGTACAACGAATAGAGCAGCCAACACCGGATGCAGACGTGCCGGTCGTTCCAGACCCGCAGTAAGCAGCAACTGCAGTCGCTGTCATTTAAAGCTAGGCCGAAGTGGTGGAATTGGTAGACACGCTATCTTGAGGGGGTAGTGACCTATGGTCGTGCGAGTTCAAGTCTCGCCTTCGGCACCAAATAATGTCTCCCGTCAGCTTGACCGATAGGGGCTTTATGCCTATAATTCGTGCCCCTGACTGATAGGGTGTTTCGTAGTTGTGGAGCAGTAGACAAAGGGAAATTTGAAGATTTATTGCGGGGTGGAGCAGTCTGGCAGCTCGTCGGGCTCATAACCCGAAGGTCGTAGGTTCAAATCCTGCCCCCGCTACCAATTTGTTTTAAAAGCCCCTTGATGGGGCTTTTTAGTTAGTGCGTCTGCGTAGCTTACAGACTTGGCAAGACCCTGAATTGTTACCGGGTTCATTCCCGGACGAGATGGAAACAAGCAAGTATTTTCAGGAGTGGGCCAATGGCCCATTTTTTATTTGTGCAATCGTTTTTTACGAAAGAAGAAACGGGCACGCTGATACGGGAAAGTGGTACAGGTTTTGACTGGCAACCAGAAGTCCATAGTTGATCTGATTGAGCCAACAGTAAATGCGTTGGGCCTCGAGCTTTGGGGCGTAGAGCACATGTTGCAGGGCAAGCGCAGTCTGCTCAGAATTTATATCGACAAAGCAGAAGGAATTGCGATAGAGGACTGTGAGAAAGTCAGTCGGCAAGTCAGCGCAATTCTGGATGTTGAAGAACCTATTGCCGGCGAGTTTACGCTTGAAGTTTCCTCGCCTGGCATGGACAGACCATTGTACACACCAGAGCAATATGCACGTTTTATCGGCAGCCTGGTGCATGTGCGATTGCGAATGCCACTGAATGGCAGAAAAAAATTCAAAGGTGTGTTGGAAAAAGTAGAAGCAGAAAATATCAGTTTGTTGGTGGACAATGTGCAGCACCAGTTACCTTTTGCTGCAATCGACAAGACTAACATCGTATTTTGAACTTGATAAATCAGACTTGGAAATAGCAACGGCGAATCCGTGAGTTAAGGTGACACTATTATGATGAGTAAAGAAATTCTGATGGTTGCAGACGCGGTCTCCAATGAAAAAGGAGTGTCACGCGAAGTCATTTTTGAAGCCATCGAAACGGCATTGGCAACAGCAGCTGAGAAAAGTTACGACATAGAAGATATGGATTGTCGTGTCTGCGTAAGTCGCAAAACAGGAGACTACGAAACTTTTCGCTTATGGACCGTTGTGGCGGACGAGGAATTCACCGGCAAATCTTCTCAGATCAGTCTTAGCGATGCGAAAGAAAAAGATCCCACTTTGGAAGTCGGTGGCGTTGTAGAAGAAAAAATAGAGAATATTGAGTTTGGTCGCATTGCTGCGCAAACTGCCAAACAGGTTATTGTTCAGAAAGTGCGTGAAGCAGAGCGCGATCTGGTTATAGCTGAATACAAAGATAAAGTTGGCGAACTGGTTTCCGGCACAGTAAAGAAAGTTACCAGAGAAAGTGTGATCGTAGATCTGGGTAACAACGCGGAAGGATTGTTGACTCGCGACCAGATGATTCCACGTGAGACGTTCCGCACCAGCGATCGTATTCGCGCGCTGCTGTTGGATGTCCGTTCGGAAGCCCGGGGCCCGCAGCTTTTTCTGAGTCGCACTGCGCCAGGCATGTTGATTGAGTTGTTCAAGATTGAAGTGCCGGAAATCGCCGAAGAAGTTATTGAGATAAAAGCGGCAGCCAGAGACCCCGGTTCACGCGCCAAGATTGTGGTTAAAACCAACGATGGTCGCATTGACCCCGTAGGCGCCTGCGTTGGTATGCGCGGCTCGCGCGTACAGGTAGTTTCCAATGAGCTGTCGAATGAGCGCATAGATATTATTCTATGGGATGACAATCCCGCGCAGTTGGTCATCAACGCGATGGCTCCTGCCGAAGTTGCCTCCATTGTAATGGACGAAGACAGTCACACCATGGATGTTGCTGTTGAAGAAGAGAATCTGGCGCAGGCTATCGGACGCAGCGGCCAAAATGTCCGCTTGTCTGCAGAGTTGACTGGCTGGACCATCAATGTGATGAGCGTCGCTGATGCAGCTGACAAACAGCAACAGGAAACTGTCGGATTCATCGATATGTTCATCGCCAAACTTGATGTTGATGAAGACATCGCTGAATTACTGGTTAGCGAGGGCTTCAGCTCGCTGGAGGAAATCGCCTACGTGCCACTTGACGAGATTCTGAGCATTGATGGTTTCGATGAGGACATCGCCACGGAACTGCGTAACAGAGCGAAGGATGCCTTGCTGACTCAGGCTATCGCTTCGGAAGAAGATTTGTCCAATGCCAATTTGGCCGCCGACCTTCTTACCATGGAAGGGATGGACGAGACGCTGGCACTGGCGCTTGGAAAAAAAGGCTTGCGTACCATGGAAGATCTGGCAGAGCAGTCCATCGATGAATTGATGGATATCGACGGCATGGATGAAGAACGTGCAGGAAAACTGATCATGACTGCCCGTGCACCGTGGTTTGAATAAGACACTGTAAATTGCTTCGTAAAAGTTTGGTTGGTAAGAGACAGTCAGGTTTGGCAGCGAGAACGTATAGGAGTATTTAAATGGCAGATGTAACAGTTGGTGATTTTGCCAAGGTAGTCAAAGTATCGGTGGAGCGACTTCTTTCGCAGGTGAAAGAGGCGGGTCTGCCGCATACTCGGGCTGAAGATCCTATCTCCAATGAAGATAAAAGTACTTTGTTGATGTTTTTGCGTCGCAGCCATGGTGCCAGCGATGGAGAAGGTGCTGCACCTAAAAAAATAACATTGAAGCGCAAGACAGTTGAAACCTTAAAGACTACGTCCGGACATGGCCGTGGTAAGACTGTCAGTGTGGAAGTGCGCAAGAAGCGCACCTATGTCAAGCGCAGCGATTTACCAGAAGAAAAAGAAGCGGCACAGGAAGTGGAAGCGCATCCGGAACTAGAGGCGGTAGAAGCGCGAGTTGTGGAAACTGTAAACACAGAGAATACGAGTGGTTCAGGCCAGTCTGCTGGCGAAGCGCAGAGCTCAACGGCAGCCCAACCTGAAGCGACGCAGCAAGCTGTGCCTGAGATTGCAATTCCTGTGCTGGAACCGGTACCCGCCTCGAAGCCTAAGGGTGGCGTCAAAGAGATAACCAGAGGCGCCAGAAAAGAAGGCGCTGATGACAAAGACGAGGACAAGAAGACCGGCTTCAGAAAGAAAGATAAAGCACCAGCTAAAAAACTGGTCAAAGGCCGTATCGATGATTTCGTTCTGGAAGAGGGTGAGTTTGATGATGGTCGCGGGCGCCGTAGCGGAGCTCGTAAGAGCAAGTCCCGTGGTCAGAAGCAACACGGTTTCGAGAAACCCACTGAGTTTATCACTCGTGAGATTACTATTGGGGAAGCAAATTCGCTGACAGACCTGGCTCAGAAAATGTCAGTCAAATCTGCAGAGTTGATCAAGCAATTGTTCAAGATGGGTGTGATGGCTACCATCAACCAAATGCTGGATCGTGACACCACAACGCTATTGGTTGAGGAGATGGGTCACACAGCAAAATTTGTTTCTGCCGATGCCATTGAAGAAGATCTGTACGACTCCTTAGCTTATGACGATGGTGCCGAGACTGTCAGCAGAGCGCCTGTTGTCACAGTTATGGGTCACGTTGATCATGGTAAAACGTCTCTCCTGGATTATATTCGTAAGGCGGCAGTTGCTGAAGGCGAAGCCGGCGGTATTACCCAGCATATCGGTGCATACCATGTAGAGACCGAGCGCGGCATGATCTGCTTTCTGGATACACCAGGCCACGCGGCTTTCAGTGCCATGCGATCGCGCGGCGCCAAGGCCACGGATGTTGTGGTGTTGGTAGTGGCAGCTGATGACGGCGTCAAGCCACAGACCGAAGAGGCAATACAGCATGCGAAAGCGGCAGGTGTACCAATAGTTGTTGCCATTACCAAGGTGGACAAAGAAGATATCGATATTGATCGCGTCACCAGTGAACTGGCGGCTAAGGATGTAATTCCTGAGAGTTGGGGTGGTGACGTGCAGTTCGTTCAGGTTTCTGCCCACACCGGTGCGGGTGTTGACGAGTTGCTGGAAGCTATTCTGTTGCAATCTGAATTACTGGAACTAAAAGCTCATATAGATGCATCGGGTAAGGGAGTGGTAATTGAGTCGCGGCTTGATAAGGGTCGCGGGCCGGTAGCTTCTGTCCTGGTGCAGAATGGTACGTTGCGCGTGGGAGATGTCGTACTGGCGGGTCAGGAGTATGGTAAGGTCCGCGCGCTTATTGATGAACTTGGTAAATCCGTGAAATCAGCAGGCCCATCGATTCCGGTGGAGATTCTCGGACTGACAGGTGTTCCGGAAGCAGGCGATGAGTTTGTCGTGGTTGCTGACGAGAAGAAAGCGAAAGAAGTTGCGCAATTCCGCCGTGAACGTCACAAAGACAGCAAGACTGCCATGCAGCAATCCAACAAGGCAGAGTTCATGTTTGCCGGCATTGGTCGCGCCAATATGGGTATCTTGAACGTTGTTATCAAAACTGATGTGCGCGGTTCTCTGGAAGCAATAGTTGCCTCTTTACAGAAACTTGGCACGGAGGAAGTGGAAGTGAATGTTGTTTCCGCTGGCGTTGGAGGCATCTCTGAAACGGATGCGCACCTTGCAGCAACCTCGAGCGCCATGGTAATCGGTTTCAACGTACGCGCAGACAAAAGTGCGAAAGATATTATTGAGAACGAAGGGCTGGAGCTGCGTTACTACAACGTCATCTATGATGTGATAGATGATGCCAAGGCCATCCTGGGCGGCATGCTGGCGCCGGAAGTGCGTGAGAACATACTGGGCGTTGCCGAAGTGCGCGAAGTATTCAACTCGCCTAAGTTTGGTCAGATTGCCGGCAGCATGGTTATCGAAGGTACCGTGTATCGCAGTAAGCCGATTCGCGTGCTGCGTGACAACGTGGTGATTTATCAGGGCGAGCTGGAATCGCTGCGTCGCTTCAAAGACGATGCCAGCGAAGTTCGCAACGGTATGGAATGTGGTATTGGCGTGAAGAACTACAACGACGTTCGCGCTGGCGACAAAATAGAGGTCTACGAGACCACTGAGATAGCCCGCACACTGTAAGCACGCAGCTAGCAGTAGAAAAGCTTCCAGTTAGCGGTTGGAAAAAACATGGGTAAAGTATCACCGAGAGTAAAGAGAGTTGCGGATCAACTGCAGCGCGAGCTGGCGATGTTGATTCAGTCGGAAGTCAGCGATCCACGCGTGGGTATGGTTTCTGTAACTGGCGTCGAAGTCAGTCGTGATCTGGCTTATGCAACGGTTTATGTGACAGTGATGGGTTCTGTGGATGGCGTGGTCGGCGCAGAGCCGATAGCAATTACTGAGGAATCTGTAACGGGTGTCGGCAGTGTCAAAAAACCACAGGCACCTGAGAGTCTTGGACGCCTGGATCAGCTGGAGATTGATGAGAGTGTGAAAGCACTCAACAAGGCAGCCGGTTATCTGCGTACCTTACTGGCAAAGCAGATGAGTCTGCGCACTGTACCAAAGTTGGTATTCCGATATGACAGCAGCATCAGTCGCGGGCATTATCTATCGTCACTTATAGATCATGCCATTGCTGCAGACAGCGAACACAATCACGACGAGCCATCTGAGTAGTGGCTCAGCGTCGAAGGGTGCCCGGCAGGGATATCAACGGCATTATCGTGCTGGATAAGGCGCAGGGTATGAGTTCGAATGCCTGCCTGCAGGAAGCAAAGCGTCTGCTTAACGCGAATAAGGCTGGCCATACGGGCAGTCTGGACCCGCTGGCCACAGGAGTTTTACCGCTTTGCTTTGGCGAGGCAACTAAGATTTCCCAGTTTTTGCTTGATTCAGACAAGCGCTATAGAACCCGGGTTAAGCTCGGCCAGCGCACGGATACAGCGGACAGTGAAGGCAGCGTGATTAGCGAAGGCGATGCCTCGGCCGTCATGCGCGAAGAGATATACAGCCTGTTACCCCGGTTTACGGGCAAGATAATGCAATTGCCGCCTATGTATTCGGCGCTCAAGCACCAGGGGACGCCGCTGTACAAATTGGCACGAGCGGGCAAGCATGTAGAGCGGGAGCAGCGCCCAGTAACGATTTATAGCCTTGAGCTGACAGATTTTCAGGTTATTGAAGACAGTGTTGAGATCGAGCTGGAGATACATTGCAGCAAAGGCACTTATGTACGCACCATCGCTGATGATATAGGGCAGGCGTTGGGTTGCGGTGGCCATGTCACGGTATTGCGTCGCTTACAGGCAGGCAGTTTCAGGGAATCAGATTGTGTTACCATAGCTGCCCTGCGCGAGTTCAAGGAGTCAGCAATGGCGGCGGGTGAGACGGATATATTCGCCGCGCTGGACAGCTTTCTGATTAGCGCTGACAAGGCTGTAGAAGATTTGCCGGCAGTTGTTTTGCCGCAAATGACGGCGGGTTTCATCAAGCAGGGTCAACCGGTCATGGTCAGGCATTTGCCGACAGAAGAAGGTTTGGTGAGGTTGTACGACGAAAACGAATTTATCGGTATTGGAGCGATTCTTGACGATGGTCGCGTAGCTCCACGCCGGTTGATGACAGGGTCTAACTGACTTTGACCTTGTAGTGGCTTGCTTCGGTAAGCAAAGGATTTATCAGCTGACTATAAATATGCATGGTTACGCTGACGACGGGAAGTCACCATTTATTTAACGCATATTTGCATGGAGAGTAAGAAAATGGCATTAACTGCAGCACAGAAAGAAGCAATCATCAAAGAGCACGCACAAGGTGAAGGGGACACAGGTTCTCCTGAAGTTCAGGTCGCATTGCTGACTGAGAACATCAACCTCCTGCAAGCACACTTCAAAGAACATACCCATGATCACCATTCGCGTCGTGGTCTCATTCGTATGGTAAACAGTCGCAGAAAACTGCTGGATTATCTCAAGCGCAAGAGCGTTGATCGCTATGCTGCCTTGATCAAGAAATTGAATCTGCGTCGCTAGTAATTATTGTTGGTAAATATCAGCGAGACCCTTGGTAGACAGGATGTCGATGCAATGGGGCCCGGGTCTCAATCAAAAAATACAGGAAGAAAATATGTTTAATATCGTAAGAAAAACATTTCAGTTTGGTAACGATACCGTCACGCTGGAAACCGGCAAGATTGCCAGACAAGCTACTGGCGCCGTTGTAGTCACTATAGGCGATGCACAGGTATTGACTACTGTTGTGGCCAAGAAAAAAGCGCAACCTGGCGCTGACTTTTTTCCTTTGACTGTCAACTATCAGGAAAAAACCTATGCTGCGGGCAAGATCCCAGGTGGGTTTTTCAAGAGAGAAGGTCGTCCTACTGAAAAAGAAACATTGGTATCACGTCTTATTGACAGACCAATTCGTCCACTGTTCCCGGACGGATTCAAAAACGAAGTGCAGGTAGTCTGTACTGTTATTTCTGCCAGCAAAGAGCAGGACCCGGACATTGTTGCGCTGATCGGTGCATCTGCGGCGCTGGCAATTTCAGGTGTGCCATTCGCCGGTCCTATTGCAGCTGCTCGTGTTGGCTATGATCTGGAAACCGGCTATATCCTCAACCCCAACTCCAAACGATTGCTGACATCAGCACTGGACATGGTTGTTGCTGGAACTAAATCTGCCGTATTGATGGTTGAATCTGAGGCCAAGCAACTTAGCGAAGATCAGATGCTGGGTGCGGTATTGTTCGGTCACGAAGCCATGCAGTCAGTTATCACGGCTATCGAAGAGTTTGCAGCTGAAGCTGCGAAGCCGGCCTGGGATTGGCAGCCTGACGTTGTGAACGCGACCTTGGAATCAGCAATTGGCGAAGCGTTTGCTCCAGCCATTGCTGATGCCTATCAGATATCTGACAAGATGGCGCGTTACGATGCTGTGGGTAAACTGCAACAGCAAGCTGCAGAACAATTTGCCAGCGAAGAGTCAGGTGTCACTACAGATGATGTAAAAGGTATTTTCTCCGCATTGGAAAGCAAGGTGGTACGTAACCGC
This sequence comes from Pseudohongiellaceae bacterium, assembly GCA_041751425.1. Taxonomy (GTDB): domain Bacteria; phylum Pseudomonadota; class Gammaproteobacteria; order Pseudomonadales; family Pseudohongiellaceae; genus JAVVEG01. The sequence goes on from JBGSXL010000024.1 coordinate 89,021, forward strand.
ATTCTGGACGGTGCCCCTCGCATCGACGGACGCGATGCACATACTGTGCGACCAATAGTGATTGAGACCGGCATTCTGCCCAAGGCACATGGTTCAGCGTTGTTTACGCGTGGTGAAACTCAGGCGCTGGTTGTTGCCACGCTGGGTGCCATCCGTGACGCACAACTGATTGAAGGGCTGGAAGGTTCCAAGAAAGAAGCGTTCATGTTGCATTACAACTTCCCTCCATTCTGCGTTGGTGAAACCGGCTTCATGAGTGGACCCAAGCGCCGCGAAATCGGGCATGGTAAATTGGCCAAGCGTGGCGTGGAGGCTGTCATGCCTACCGAGGAGTCTTTCCCGTACGCAATTCGCGTAGTGTCTGAAATTACTGAATCCAATGGTTCCAGTTCTATGGCGTCGGTTTGCGGCTCCTCGCTGGCATTAATGGACGCAGGTGTCCCCATATCAGCTCCTGTTGCTGGTATAGCCATGGGGCTGATCAAGGAGGGTGATCGCTTCACAGTCATCACCGACATCCTGGGCGACGAGGATCACCTCGGTGATATGGACTTCAAAGTGGCCGGTACCGCCAATGGCGTAACTGCACTGCAGATGGATATCAAGATTCAGGGTATCACTGAAGAGATCATGGAAATTGCCTTGAACCAGGCGCATACAGCTCGTGTGCATATTCTGGGTGAGATGAATAAGGTGATGTCTGCACCACGTGCGACAGTATCGGAAAACGCACCTTCCATGGCCATGATGAAAGTTGATCCTGACAAGATTCGCGATGTAATTGGTAAAGGCGGCGCAATGATTCGCTCCATTACCGAGCAGAGCGGTGCGTCAGTTGATATCGACGATGACGGCAATATCCGTATCTACGGTGAAGATGCTAACTCCAGAGATAAAGCCATAGAACTGATCCACAGCATTACGGCGGAAGCCGAAGTGGGCAAGCTTTATATGGGCAAGGTTGCACGCATTGTGGATTTCGGCGCGTTCATCACAATTCTGCCTGGCAAAGATGGTCTGGTGCATATCTCCCAGATTTCTTCTGACCGCGTAGAAAATATTGGAGAGTATCTGACTGAGGGCCAGGAAGTTCTGGTCAAGGTCACCGACCTGGATGCCCGTGGTCGTATAAAGCTGAGCATCAAGGAAATAACCGAAGAAGACAAAGCGGATTTCGCAGCCGCTGTTTAAGTCTGATTACGTGTAAAAGGAATCCCGTTGTCGGTGTTGCTGACAGTGGGATTTTTTTTGCGCGACATTTAACCTTCTCCGGCCTGCCATTTATTGTTATGCTCATCGCAGAAACAGCGAGTCTGTGCAGGGTACAGGCACATCACAGAAGTCGGCTTGAAACGCCCGGAGTGAATTGGATGGCAAGCGGAAACGATAGCACTGATCTCTTTATCCGGCCGGCAACCAGCAAGGATTGCGATCTGATTCTCTCCTTCATACTTGAACTGGCCGAGTATGAAAAACTGACTCATGAAGTAGTGGCCACTGCAGAAACCCTGCGGGAAACTTTGTTTGGCGCTAAAGCCTATGCTGAGGTCTTGATCGCAGAGCATCAGCATAGGCCGGTAGGGTACGCACTTTTCTTCCATAACTTTTCGACATTCATTGGGCGCCCGGGCATCTATCTGGAAGATATTTATGTACAACCTGCAATGCGTGGCAAAGGCTTTGGGAAGCGTCTGATGACATTTATTGCTGCGCTGGCAGTAGAAAGAAATTGCGCGCGCATGGAGTGGTCTGTACTGGACTGGAATGAGCCATCCATCAAGTTCTATCGCTCAATTGGTGCTATCCCCATGGACGGTTGGACGGTTCAGCGTCTTACTGGCGCTGCATTGAATGAGTTGGCGGCGCAATCTAGATGATTTTGGCAATAACTGGCGTAACAAATACAGTAACAGTAACAGCGGCAGGAGCTTGCAGTGAGTAGAATTATTTACGTAAATGGTGAGTTCGTGAATCAGGAGGATGCGAAGGTATCAGTCTTTGACAGGGGATTTCTTTTCGGTGATGGTGTTTACGAAGTCATTCCCGTCGTAAGATCACGACTTGTGGAGAAGCAGCATGCTGTGGAAAGACTTAACCGCAGCCTGTCCGCTATTGATATGGCGTGGCCATGCTCGAAAGAAGAGTATATCGCCACACTGGAAGAGTTATGCCGTCGCAACGCGCTTGCAGAAGGCGCTGTCTATATGCAGGTCACTCGGGGCGTTGCAGAGCGGGATTTTTCATATCCACGCGATACGCCTACCAGCTTCGTTGCATTTACTACCGCAAGGAATTTATTGGATAACCCCTTGGCGAAAACCGGTGTCAGTGTTGTGTCTGTGGACGATCTGCGTTGGCAGCGAAGAGATATCAAATCACTGAACCTGCTGGGTCAATGCATGGCTAAACAAATCGCCACGAACCAGGGTGCGTTCGAGGCGTGGATGGTGGAAGATGGGCAAGTTACGGAAGGAGCTTCTTCTTCAGCATTCATTGTTAAGAATGGTGAGATAATAACGCGCGCTTTGAGCCGATCAATTCTGCCGGGTATTCGCCGTAAGGTGATCATCGGGATGGCGCAGCAACACAATCTAGAGTTGATAGAGAGGTCGTTCAGCATAGAAGAAGCTTGTGCGGCCGATGAAGCATTTCTGAGTAGCGCCACGACTCTGGTGTTACCTGTAATAAGCATTGATGGACGACAAATTGGTAATGGAAAACCAGGCCCTTTGGCTCTTAAGTTGCGGTCACTGTATATAAGCGCATTGCTGGAAGATGCCAGTGCACAAGTCTGAGCCACATACGAACATTCGGTTACAAGTCCTGGAGAGTTGCATAATGAGACCAAGAACATTTCCAAAAAGCGTCATTTTTATTTTATGCCTGACACTGTCTTTCACGGTGTACGCTGCTGGCAAAACACCCTTGCGTGCAAAGAACGGAGTGATCACCAGCGCCTCCATGACAGCATCAGAGATTGGCGTAGAAATAATGAAGCAGGGCGGAAACGCGGTAGATGCAGCCGTGGCAACTGCTTTCGCACTGGCTGTTACTTGGCCTACCGCTGGCAATATTGGTGGTGGCGGCTTTTTGGTTTATCACGGCGAAGATGGTCATGCCACTACGTTCGATTTCCGCGAAAAAGCACCATTGGCTGCAACCGAAACGATGTATCTCGGTTTGGATGGCCAGATTGTGAATAATTCCAATCACCGTACTCTGCTTTCGGTCGGTGTTCCGGGCACCGTGGCTGGTTTGTACAAGGCGCATCAGGAGTTGGGAAGTTTGCCGTGGGCAGATCTGGTAGCACCTGCGGTGGCACTGGCACGCGATGGCATTCCTGTTACTTACGCGCTATATAACGGTTTCCGTCAGAATCAAATTTTCTGGAATGAGTACCCGTCTTCCGCAGAAGTTTTTCTAAAGGCAGATGGTTCGTTGTATGGATTAGGTGACACTTGGTACCAACCGGATCTGGCAGCAACGTTGACTTTGATTCAGGAGCAGGGACGCGATGGATTCTATAAGGGCAAGAACGCTAAAATGCTGGCGGACTTCATGAGCGCCAATGGCGGCATAATCACTGAGGAAGATCTTGCAAAGTATGAAGCGGTGGAGCGCGAACCGATTCGCGGTACGTATCGTGGTTACGAAATTATCAGCATGCCACCACCCAGCTCCGGCGGCGTTGCGATGGTGCAGATGTTCAATATACTTGAGGGTTTTGATCTTACTTCCGCAGGACATAATTCCGCGTTGTACCTGCACCTGCTCACTGAATCCATGCGTCGCGCGTATGCCAACAGGGCGGCTCATCTGGGTGATCCGGATTTTAACGAGAGCATGCCTTTGGATCGCTTGCTGGATAAAGAGTACGCCGCGAGATTACGCAGCACCATAGACATGGAGAAGGCGTCAGTCAGTGATGAAACAGAGTTCGCGAATATCTACGAAAGTGAAGAGACAACGCATTTCTCTGTGGTAGATAAAGACGGCAATATGGTTTCACTGACATATACTCTGGAGAATGGTTATGGCTCCCGAATTGTGGCAGAAGGTGGCGGTTATCTTCTTAATAATGAGATGGGTGATTTCAATGCGATGCCAGGCGTCACGGATCGCAGTGGGCGCATCGGTACGCCGGCAAATTTGATTGAGCCGGAGAAGCGTATGTTGTCGAGTATGACGCCCACCATTGTCGCGCAGGATGGCAAGCCGTTGATGGCAATCGGTACGCCTGGTGGACGCACTATCATCAATACAACGATGCAGGTGATTCTGAATGTAATTGATCATGGGATGAATATCGCGCAGGCGGTGGAGGCAGGTCGCATTCATCATCAGTGGTTACCGGATGTGACCAGTATGGAGGGAATGTCGTTCTCTCCTGACACGATTCGTTTGTACCGGGCGATGGGGCATGAGGTTAATGAGCGGGGCAACCAGGGGTCGGCGATGGGTGTTTATCATGATCGAGCGAATGGATTGTTCCTGGGCGGTTCGGATTCGCGTGCTGGTGACGGTGGCGCTGCCGGATACTGATTTTCACCATTGCAATTCTCGAACTTAGGCTCGTTGGTGCTTCTGTGCTTTCGAATCGCAAGGGCAGGGGGTGTGCCATGGCGAACGGCCGCAAACCTTTGAACTTTCCGGGGGGCTGCGGAACTCGCTGCGCTCAAACAGTCCTCGCCCTCTGCCCGGAAAGTCCAAAGGTTTAAGCGCGGCCTGAAGGTTCGCCACGGCACACCCCCTGCCCTCGCTGAGGGGAACGGGAAGCCGAAGGGTGGCAGATTCTGCGAGGAATGCTTGGGTAGACTTGTGTGAATTCAGAACGCAGCGTGTTCAATCGGCAGCATCGACGCGTCCAAGTTGCAGCGGACGTTGCCGTCAGGATCGTCAGCGTTGCCGCCGACGCTGCAGGTGTGGCTGCGATAAGCTACATCGTGGACGCTATCGACCTTGAGCGAAAAGTGTCACAAATCCCGCAGCCACCTCAACAAGAAGGGTGCTGGGCGTGGCGGGGGGCGGATCATAAGGGCC
>JBGSXL010000025.1:0-68858 GCA_041751425.1 Pseudohongiellaceae bacterium
AGAGTAAAATTTCACTAGTTAAATTTTACTCTGACCCCATTTATTAAAATTTTACTCTGACCCCATTTATTAAAATTTTACTCTGACCCCATTTATTAATTTTACTCTGACCCTATTTATTACTAATTTTCTTACAATTTAGTAGACTTTGTTCTAAGCCTCTCTTTATACTAATTCCTACTAATTTATATGAGGATTAGTAGAAAATGCGAATCCCACAGTCCGCACCTACGATCGAGTCCAGTCTGGCCTCCCTGGACTCAACCCTGATGGGGCACCTGTTGCCGCATATCAATCCATTGCCCAACGGCAAGTATTTGCATTGGGATAAGTTGCGACGCCTGGCCGCTCCCGACGGTTTGACTCATAAGGAATGGTGGGGAGCCGTAACACTATCTCGCACCCCGCTGTTTCAACATTTACCCTTTGAAGACAAACACGGGAAACCGTTTGTATTTGCCACTCCAGCGCCAGTGACAATCGACTTACACCATATCGACCGTGATGCGGCTGGACAGATTCGCGGCTCTGGAACAGCTCTTCAGTCAGATTCGCACCGCTTCCTGATCAGTTCCCTGATTGAGGAAGCCATTACCTCAAGCCAACTGGAAGGCGCAGCTACCACGCGCAGGGTGGCAGCCGCCATGCTTCGCACAGGGCGCAGGCCACGAGACCACAGCGAAAAAATGATTTTTAACAATTACAGAGCCATGGAGCATCTGCGGTCGTTAGGTAAAGAAAAATTGACGCAGGATCACATTCTGGAGCTACACAGAATGTTGTCGGAGGATACGCTGGATGATACCAAGGACGTTGGACACTACCGACGCAACGACGATGTGCATGTTGTAGATGTCAGGGACAATACCTTATTGCATGCCCCACCCACCTACAAAGAACTGCCGGAACGGATGGAGAGCCTCTGCGAGTTCGCGAATGCCAAAGAGACATCACTACCTTTCATTCATCCCGTGCTGCGCGCCATCCTGCTACACTTCATGATCGGCTACAACCATCCTTTCGCTGACGGCAACGGACGCACTGCTCGCGCTTTGTTCTATTGGTCGATGGCGCGAAGTGGTTACTGGCTGATGGAATACACCTCAATCAGTCATATCCTGCGCAAGGCTCCGGCAAAATACATGCGGGCTTACCTTTATACAGAAACAGACAGGAACGACACGACTTACTTCCTGCTACATCAATTACACACCATTCGCCAGGCGATTTCCGCACTGCATACATACGTAGACAGGAAAGTGCGTGAGCAGCGGGAGACAGAACAGTTGTTAGTTGGCTCACTCAAGCTGCGTGGCCGCTTCAATCATCGACAACTTGCTCTGTTGAACCATGCTTTGCGTAATATCGGGGAAGCCTATCGCGTGGATGGACACCAACGCTCACATATGGTCGTCTATCAAACGGCGCGCAGCGACTTGCTGGCTCTGGAGAAACTTGGACTGTTGGAAAAAAATCGCCAGGGTAACGCCTACGTGTTCTATGCTCCTGCGGACTTACGTGAGCGTTTGAGCGGATTGGCCACAGCGGGTAGCCCATGAATCCTTCAATAAATGGGGTCAGAGTAAAATTTCACTAGTGAAATTTTACTCTGACCCCATTTATTGCTAACCCGGGAGCATCATTTCGAGGTTTTCCGCTACCCGATTGCGGCCGGTTTCTTTGGCCTTGTACAAAGCCTGGTCCGCACAGCGGATCAGTTCATCTGCGCTGGATTGTGATGAGGGTGTTATCGCTGCCGCACCGATGCTGACAGTCACTACGCCCACTTGCGAGTCTGCATGCTTTATTTGCAACGATTCAATTTCCTGACGGATCTGTTCGGCAATGACATTGGCGCCATCGATATTGCAATGGGCCAGCACTACGCTGAACTCCTCTCCACCGTAGCGCGCCGCCAGATCCGAAGGTCGGGTAATACGTCCCTTTAGTACAGCCGCAATTTGCTTCAGGCACTCGTCTCCAGCCTGATGGCCATAGCGGTCATTGAAGGGTTTGAAATAATCCACATCAATCATTAATACCGCCATGGACTGGCGCGCGCGTGCCGCACGGGACCACTCGGCTGGCAGCACCTCATCAAACCGGCGGCGGTTGGCCAGTCCGGTCAATGAATCGGAGATCGACAACTGCTCCAGACGTTTGTTCAATTTCTGCAGCTCCGACTCCCGTTGAATGGCCTCCAGCGCCACCTTGTGGAACTGATGTACCGCGTTGCCCAGTCGGCCAAGTTCATCTGCACCGCGCGCGGGCAATTCGATATCGTATTTGCCCGCGACAATCATTTGCATGCTCTGGCTCAGTCTGTCCAGCCGCACAATTAAATGACTTCGCACATGCAGATAAAAATAGGCTGCCATGCCTACGATACCCAGGAAGGTCACCAGCAGCAGCAAGCTCAGTGCGTTCTGGCTGCTTAAGGCCAACTGGTCACCTGCCTGATCAATTGCCATCAATTCACGGTTCAGCAATGCCGTAGTGGCCACATCGACCCGCGCGATGATTTGTTGATTGTTCTGGTTCAACAGTTCGCCCTGAGCGAGCAGCAACAATTCCCTGCGATGCAAGCTCAGCAGACCTTCGTCTGCCTCTATCTGATCCTGAAGCTGGTCGAAGTATTGCCTCAGCTCCAAGGCAATATCCTGCGGAACCCGGCTCAGGGTGGAATCCGCCAGATTCAGTGAGTGGCTGATCACCTGTTCGGACAATTCCAGTGCGCTTAACGCAGGATCCTGGCTGGCGGACAAAAGACGACCGCCGATGGCTTCTATCTCGGCATAAAAACGTGATATGGGAATCAGGGCTGAAGTTTCGGCTGTCAAGGTGGTGATCTGTGCCATGGGCAGCGTGGGGCGGGTCAATAAAAGGCGCAGAACGTCACTGTCGCCCTCCAGTATTCGCACCCGATAAGTGAGCTGTTGCTGGAATGACTGCAAATTGGCCAGCAGAAGACCCCGCGCCTGCTGTTTTGCCTCAATCAGGGCGATACGTTCATCGGCCATGTGTTGTAGAAAAGTCAGGTTTTGTTGCAACTCATCACGTAGGCCAATTAACTCGTCAGCGGCTTCCTCCTCGATACCTTGCAACAGTTCAGTCAACGGCTGCTGCAAATCCAGTTGCGCCGAGGTGACGCGTTGCACAGCCGCATCCCGCTCTGCAACCGAGCGCACTGCCATCAGTGATGAACCTGTCGCCGCCAGCCGATCCATGGCCCGGGCGGCACTTAAACTGGCCAGCGTGGCCGGTAGCTGTTCATCAACAATATTACCTACATCTCTCAGCAGCCCTGCCGAGGTGGCCAGCGAGGTAAATACCACCACCAGCATAAATACCGCCATGGCCCCAAGCCCAAGCATAAAACTGGCGCGGATGCCGAGTCCCGACAGCAAGGCGCGCACACCGGACTTACCGGGCAGGGACACGTTGACCTGCCTGCCAGACAAACCACGAAAACGGCGCATATTCAGTGCGAATGTCACCCTTATCATCAAAGGTAATCGGGCCCAGAACAGTTTCCAGTGGCGCGGAGCGAATGGCCGCGGCAATGTCGGCTGCCTGCAGCGACTGCGCACGATGCACTCCTTCCACCCACACCTGGGCGGCGGCATAGGCCAGCAGCGTGTATCCCTCTGGTGTCATGCCCTGCGCACGAATGGCTGCCACTGCGTCGCGGGTCAGATCCTTGTCAACAATGGCGGCGACATCGGCAGGAAAGGTGAAAGGCACGCCGTCGGCTGCCGCGCCTGCCGTCTCCATGAATATCGCAGCTACCAGGGTATCACTGCTGACGATGTCATAAGGCGCTGCCACCTGATGTGACTGACGGACAAACACGCCGCTGTCCAGCGCACCGCCGACCAGATACACCACATCTACGTCTGCTTCCATGAATTGCACGATTTCATCCAGATAAGAAATTGCGGAGGCCGAACTCTGCACAATGATTGCCGGCTCGATGCCTGCCTCGGCCAGCGCATTGATGGCGCTCCGTGTCAGCTCCATCGAATATTCGCCCGGAAAGCGGAACACACCTATGCGCTGGTCACCATGATGTCGGGCCAGCCAATCTGCAGCCATCTGCCCCTGCACGTTATCCCTGCCAATCATGCGGAACAATGTTGAGATGCCCATCTCCGTAATGCCAGTGGCAGTAGAAGATGGCGTAATTTGCAGAATCTGATGTTCGGCATACCGAGGCGCTGCCGCCTTCGTGGTGGCTGAACAGGAGTGCCCGATTATCACATCCGGCGGATTTTGCACCAGATCCTGTGACAGCGACTCGGCGATTGAACGGATACATTGGTCATCGTGCACGCTGATGCGGATGGGTCGCCCCAGCAAAGTACTATCGGTGAGGGTATTAATGGCGGCATGGACCCCGGCCCTGAACTGCATCCCGATGGCAAAACTGGTACCTACCATGGGGCCAACTACGGCCAGGTGGATGGAATCGTTATTATCATTCTCTGGCGGCTGGGCCTGTGCGACTGCCAATGTGAAGAGCAGCAAAAGAATGCAAATCTGGCGTTTCACGGAATCTTCACCAACCCAATCTGATTACTACTACTCTGATGTATCAACAGATTATTGTCCTCAGTCACCCACACATGCCTGATGATTCCCACGCCTGAAGGAATTGCCCAACTCTGGAAGCGCTCCTCCTTCGGGTCGAAGCGTACCAAAGCGTCCGGGCGCATGCCGGATTCGTTGTACCAGATCACGTCATTGATGACTGCGATGGCGTAAGGGTGGGAGGTCGGGCCACTGGGAGAGTCCCACTGCCTTATCTCCCCGGTAGCAGGATCAAGTCGCCCTATTTTTCCAAGCGTCGAATTAACAAACCAGATGACCCCTTCACTGTCTATATCCAGACGGCGAATACGGGTGCGTTCATCCGGCACTTCGTAATAGCGCACCTCCATGGTGTCCGGGTTCATTCTGCCCAGCTTATTGGTGCCGTTGTAAGCAATCCACACGTCACCATCGGCGGCCACTTTGATACCGTACGGTCTTGGCTCCGTGTGCACTTCCTTCAGATCACCCGTTTCGGGGTCGAGGCGCCCCAGCATGGCAGCACCCTGCGATGTGAAATAGAGACTACCATTGGGATGGAAGATGGCTGAGTGTGGGTCGCGCGCTTCCGTGGGATATTCCGTAACGATGCCCGTGCGCGGATCGAGTTTGCCGATGGTTGCGTTGCTGTTGCCCGTGTACCAGATGTTGCCATCGCCATCCGGCACAATCGTGTGAGGGCGCGCTGTACGCGGAAGCTGGAACTCTTCCATAACACCGGTATCCGGGTCGAGCCGACCCGCCAGGCTGGCCCACATGCCTGTCCACCATATCGAGCCATCGGGCGCTTCGGCAGGATCACGCGAGCGCTGCCCCAGTGTAGGCACCTGCCATTCGATAATTTCGATATTGAAGTCACCGGCCACCAGCGTTGGTCTGCGGCTGGTGTCCTCCGGAAAGTTCATGGCCAGGTAATCTGCGATGGTATCAGCTTGCGCGGCTGGTAAATCGATCATCGTCGATATGACCCGCTTCCACTCGGAGGTCGAGGCATAACCCGCAGAATTTGTTATGAGATTCACACCATGACAGGTAGAGCATGTTGACTGCACCAGGTTCTTGGCAGGGCCCTCCGGCAACTCCGGCGCTCTCCCCCCTGGTTGCGCCATGAGGGCGCTGCTTCCGGCAAGTGCTATACCAACGATAGAAGCTTTAAGATATTGCGTAATCATTGAAGAGTGCCCCGCATGTGAAGTCGAGGTCGTCAGATTACCTCTTAAAACACTCAGGGAGCAACTGCTGGGGCAATGGGCCTGGTCCGTCGACGCAATAGCCATTGCCTGTTGACAGGGAGAAAATTCATAGGAGTTAGGCTCTATGTTGTTGTCATTGACCAAAGACCATAATAATCCTTGCAAAGCGCTAAAGCCGTTCCTAGTATTTTAAAAATTATATTTCATCAGCACTTATCAGTTGGAACACGGGGGAATCACCATTCTCCACAAGTATGAACTCAAGCTTATACTGAATATTCCCGACTTGTGCTTTAGGGATGATTAAAGTATTTCTCATTGAATTAAAAGTTGAGTATTCACCAGCTTCAAAGTTTTCAATTGCAACAGATGAAACGATTGTAAATTCGTAGACAGGACTATCTGAGACAATCCCAAGAACCACGGTAAAGTAGAATCTTGCAAAAATAGTGTCCACAGCTACAGCAGGTATAGTTAATTTATTTTGAGAGAAAGTTGCAATCGAATAGCCAATCTTCGAACCGGTCACGTAGTCACTAAAATCACTGCACCCAGCACTATTACATGATTTTGTTCTAAAATAGTAGTTCCTATCAGCAGTACCATCCGTAATGCTTAGGGATAATTCTGACGTACCTTTGGGGAGCCTTCCACAGCTTTCCTGACTCACAGTAGTGCAAGTGTAAACTAGATATGAGGTCGCGCCTGCTACTGCCCCCCAGCTTAAAGTGACACCTAAAGTAGTATTCGATGCAATAAGTGAGGACGGTGCTGGCGGCTTCGTAATCGGGGCAGTTTTTGCACCAATAGAATAGCTTCCGAGCTCACTACATAAGTTTAAATTACATGCTTTTAGTCTATAGAAATAGATTACTCCAGCTACACCATTTGTGTCTGTATAGCTTATCGCGGTTGAGCTCGCAATTTTAGTAGCACAGCTTGATAAACTTGCTGAGCTGCAGCGATAAATTTCATAAGATGTCGCTGTTAAAATATTTGACCAGACCAAAGTAACTCCGCTCGTTGAGGCACTGATCAGAGGAGCAGCAGGAGAAGATGGAGCGGTCGCTACAGCGGTCTTTGTTCCTGACGCATAGTCGCTGAAACTGCTGCAAGCACCGCCGCTGCATACCTTTATTCGATAAAAATATTCAATGCCTGCAGTTCCTGCTGAATCGGTATAAGTCGTATTCGTAAGTGTTTCAATAGGAACACCGCAACTTGATATGTTTGTGGTGGTGCATCTATATAGTTGAGTAGATTCCGAAGTCTGCGTGTTCGCCCATGCAACAATTACGAATGCACTCGATGCAGTTGTGATTGGCTTTGGAGGTATAGAAAAAGCTTTAACACCAATAACAGCATTGCTGAATGGACTGCAACCAACGTTATTACAGGCGGTAACGCGATACCTATATTGCATGCCGGCATTACCACCCGCATCAGCATAATTAGTTGTACTTACATCGGCTACCGGCTCCCCACAACTGTCAGTGTTAGCGGAAGAACATCTAAAGACTTTATAGCTAGTGCTCCCACTTATTGCAGCCCAGCTTATTGCAACCGCGCTTGTCGACGTCGACGATAGAGCTATTGTGGGTTGTATTGGTATAGTTGTGCTAGAACCGCTGGTTCCGGAAGTATAGTTTGCCGTTAATGCGCGATCCGAAAACATGGGAGAAAGCTGGATACTGTAATAGTCGATAGTTGTACCCACCCATCCTGTAAAGCTTTGCATTGGCGTAGCGCGAATCGCTAACCTTAATCCATCTTGAATAGATACTTCACAAACGGGTTCGGAACAATCCAAAAACTGGTAGTTGCTTACCATCAGTATATTAGTTTTTACGTCAACTACGCCGGTACCCAGAATAAGCGGTTCAACAATGATTTTTCCATTCCCATTATTGCTTAGAGTAAGCTTGTGATATGTATTTCCATATTTAGAAAGTAGAGCATTTACGTCATCGAACTGAGGCAAAAAGGAGTCATTGATTGTGGCTGCCATAATAGTCTTAGGATCTGATAAATGGCCAAGCCCCATTGCATGTCCAAGCTCATGAACAGCAACCCGGCGAAAATCATTAGCGTAAGATCTCCTTACGCCATCGTAAATATCCCAGTCTTTGGTGTTATTAAATACAATATCTGTTTTGAAAAGAAATCCTCCGGAGGAGTAGCTAGATGTGACAGCAAGCGTATTCTCACCCCATTCATCCCCACAAAGTGTAGGGGACCATCTTGCCGAATTTCTCCCGGAACTCGTGCAGAAGCCAGGTCCACCAATATCTCGAACAGTTCTGATCCAAAATTGAGTTGCGGTATCGTTCCACCTGTCGGCTGCTTCCTCAAATGCTTCTTTCCAGTCGCCATCAGCTCCTAATAAATCATCTGTGTAAAAAGTGGTAGTCGGTGAGAACCACTTATTGCCAGAGTTTTCACTAGAAACTGCATTTTTACTTACTATTAAAAAAAAGGTTAGTACAAACAGAGGTAACCATGAGAGAAGACAGGCATTGAGATACTTCATTTTCTCAACCCCTTAATTCTAGCTTTAAAATCTGAGACCCTCATGGGCTTATTAGTTTGATTATTGTAATCTTCAGAGTCACTTTCTTTTCTTGGATGCGCAATTACTCCAAGAGCGATTCCATCACTAATGCTTGAGATCTCAGGCCTGCTTCGTAATTCCACGCTTTCAACTACAAGAGAGCTAGCTGCTATAACCTCTCCTGATTCGTTAACTAAAAAGTGTCCCTGTTCCCAACCTAACAAAGGATTAATTAAACCCGGTGCTACTTTCTCTACGAAATAAATTCCTTTCTCATCTAACTCGGGGATTCTAACCCCTAAGTCCAATTCTACCCCGCCTGCAATTCCGCCAGTAAACCGCAGTGTTATAGTGGAGCTTGAACCTACACTACCAGCTAAAACCTCTTCGATAATAAAATCTACGTAAGTGTAAACACGGCCGAACTCATTTAACTCAGCGCTCACTGATACAACAGTGCCTTCAAAAATGAGCTCCGATCTGTTGATCAGTTCTTCGGTGCCAATAAGCGCGATTGTAGAACTATGGGCAGGAGGTAAAATACCAACAATCACGACAATAAGAGCTAAACGGAAGAATTTTTGAATTATTTCAAGATTCATGGGAAACCTCTATTTTGAGCGGGAAAACGTTGACTACGGCAAGTGCTATACCAACGATAGAAGCTTTAAGATATTGCGTAATCATTGAAGAGTGCCCCGCATGTGAAGTCGAGGTCGTCAGATTACCTCTTAAAACACTCAAGGGGCAACTGTAAACCTCCCCTAGAATAGGGGCATCCATTTTTAGAGTTCTCCGGGGTAATGAGCCCCTACCCAAAACTGAAGCGCTCATTGTTAGAAATTTCTGGCTTCAAGTGCCGATCCCTAAATTGAATCGGTGTTAGGTTTTCCAGAGAAGTGTGCGGTCGAAAATCATTATATTCCTCACGCCAAGCTTCGATTTTTTCTCGTGCATCTTCAAGTGATAGAAACCAATGACTATTCAGACACTCATCACGAAAACTGCCATTGAACGATTCGATAAACGGATTATCCGTTGGTGTTCCCGGCCTGGAAAAGTCTAACACAACATCGTTCTCGTACGCCCATTTGTCTAATACCTTGGATATGAACTCGCTGCCATTATCAACTTGTATCCGATCGGGACACCTGTCGTGGAGTTGCTGAATCGCGTCCATAACACCGACCACATGATCGCCTCTGATGTTGTAATCCACATGAATTGCCATGCATTCGCGACTAAAATTATCCACTACAGTTAAGGCCCTGATCCGCTTACCGTCGAACAGGTTGTCTGCCACGAAATCCATGCTCCAACATTGATCCACTGTGCTTAGCTGCGGCCGATCCATGCGGTGTGCTGCCGCCACTCGCCTTTTAGGTCGCTTGCTCCGCAGATTCAGGCCTTCTTCTCGGTATATGCGCAATACTTTCTTGTGATTGACATACCAGCCCTCGCGGCGGAGTAACACATGAATGCGTTCGTAACCATAGCGCACCCGTGTAGCTGCTATCTCCTTAATACGAACTCTGAGCGCCGCATCGGAGTTGCGCCTGGATCTGTAGTAGTACACCGAGCTGTAACACTGCATTAATGAACAAGCCCGTCGTTTGGACGCCCGAAAAGCCATCACCAGATAGTCCACCAACTCTCGACGTTTGACGGGCTTTAAAGCTTTTTTGACAGCACATCCTGAAGCATTTGTTTATCCAGACTCAAATCCGCCACCATCCGCTTCAGGCGTTGGTTTTCGTCTTCCAACTGATTTAATCGGCGCAGTTCAGAAACACCCAGGCCTCCGTACTTTTTTTTCCAGTTGTAGAAAGTCGCTTCCGATATACCCATTTTGCGGCACACCTCGGCAACCCGGGTACCTGTCTCTGCTTGCTTTAAAGCAAAAGCGATCTGCTGCTCTGTATACTTCGTTTTCTTCATGGCAAATGGCCCTCCCGTGAGCCAATATTGCCAGAATTTTCCAGTTTAGAATGCTTCGATTATCAGGGAGGAGGTCACAACTAGTGGGGCAATGGGGGCCTGGTCCGCTGAAGCTGAAAGCACCAGTCTTCGTTAAAAGCCGCATTTGCGGCTTTTAACTTCAACTTGGGCCTGCCCCGTCGTAGGTGAAAGCGAAGACGGTCTAATCCAATACCAGACTTATCGGAGCGGCATTGAAGATTATATTTCCGGGGTTCGTATCTCCCGTGCGCGTATAGCCAACGAAGATGTTATATGCGCCCCTGTCACCCGTACCGAGCGATCCATTGAATAGCGTGATGTCCTCTTTCGCAGACATTGAGGCGCGAGTGGTAAAGAACTGCAGATTTGATTCGTCCAGTGGGAGTATTGCGCCAGATGAATTCACCATCAGCATGGCGCCTGCCATTTCAATAACCACAAGTATCTGTACCGATTGGCCAACATCTGCTGCTTCCGGAGCAATTGATACGCCAATCTCCACTTGCGCTGGTGCAGCGACTTGCGTGATCAATGCATTGGAAGAGTTATAAACACCCCCAGAAATGACCGCCGTGCTTGTTCGGCCATCTACCCGTTGGGTAAGGCGAGCAGGCAAGGCGGGTTTTTCCGAAGGCGTTCCTGAGCCGGAACCAACACCCTGCAGGCGCACCGCAGCCCAGCGCGGCATGTAATTATCGCTGGCAGCAATTGCTTCTCCGATCAAAAGAATGCCCCCATCCGCAGTTTGACCAATTAACCCTCTGCTCGGCATGGTGGTGTTGAATTCGAAACTCAGTGGATGCACGATCAGGCCGTTGTCGCCATCAAACTCGATAACCGGCGTCAGATCCGGGTTAAACAAACCGAACAACTGACCATCAGCGAGCCATGGTGGCGAGGAGAGCGTGCCGGTCCAGTGTGCGCTAATCACGATACGTCCATCTGCAAGGCGACCCAGCAGTGCGCCGCGCAAGAGTCGACCCTGTGCCGCTACACCCTGGGGCACCTCGCGCACATTGGCCGTTGCCACCGTAGCTCCAGTTGGGCTGAAATGAGAAAGTCTGCAAACCGTATTACCCGCCAGACATCCCTCCAGTGCCAAAACCCCGCCATCAGGCATAGCCAGAATCGTGTTTGTCCCGGTATTAGAGAGCAATTTCTTCCGTCCGTTCGTACCGAACCCGGTATCCAGACTGCCGGTGGAAGTCAAACGCAACAGGCTGTCGGCATTGCCGCCTGATCCGCCCGTGAGCAAGTAATAGGAACCATCTGATGCCGGTGTTTGAGCCAAAAAAGTTTCAGATTGCCCCTTATCCGCGGGCAACTGGCCTACACCATTGCTGCCGAATGTTGTGTCGAGCGCGCCGTCGGGTGTGAAGCGGATTAAACCACTCGTAAATGACGTCACCAGAATTCGGTTCTGCGCATCGATAGCGATGTCGAACTCGGAGCCCAAAAACAACTTGTTAGTGTCAGTAAAGGTGCCCCCGGATGCGAAGCTGGTGTCCAGTGTCCCATCGCGGCTAAGACGTTTCAGAAATCCCGGTACGCCACCACCCGCATCAGTGCTCCACCGGCCGACTACCAGTTTGTTATCAGAAGTGAGCGCCGCTGCTGTTGCTATAAAGCCAGGAACCGGAATGACCTCTTGCCGCTCACCCGACGCACTGAAATTGGCGAATACCAATGAACCTTCTGTATCAGAAGATATTCCAAATATCTGAAATGAACCGTCCGGATTGATGATTGGCTTTATTGGCAAACTTCGCCGCGAGCTATGGTCATTAGGGTTGTATGTGTCATACATGACCCCTGTGCCGTTGAAGCTGGTGTCAAGAGCACCCGGCTGAGCCAGTGCAAAACTCGAAAGCAGTAATAAGGGCAGCGCTGGAAGACAACGCTTCATCTTCAATGTTAACGTGAGAAATAGATTGGTTTTTTTGGCTTTCGAAATTTCCATGAGTCAGCGCCCTCTCGCTATTTATGATCGAATCATATTGAGTGGGGTTAACTATAAAGGAGTTGGCGCTTTGCAAAACCCCCTGAACGGGTGTTAGTTTGGCTCCTGCAACCGCGACCCAATATCCAGTAGATCATCTGCCGTCAGCGCACCGGAATCCCGGCGCAAGTAAAGACCCAACCGGATGTAGTCATAGCGGTAGCGCTGCAATTCCCGTTCGGCCAGGAACAGGTCGCGCACGGCATCCAGCACGTTGACGCTGGTCACGGTGCCCAGTTCGAAGCCGCGCTGCATGGAGGTATTAAAAATTTCCCGCGATTCTACTACTGCCTCTGCCGCCCCTATCTGGCGTTCCAGGGCCTGCATGCGCAGATAGTACAGGCGGGTTTGTTCGCCCACTTCCAGTTGTAACTGGCGCAATTCGTTGCGGGCAATGGATTCCATGCTGGTTGCCTCACGCACAGCGGCGCGGTTGCTGCCGCCGGCGAACAGCGGTATGGAAACATCCAGGCCAATATAGCCAGAATCGGTGCGCGCGATTGGCACGTTATCAAAACCCAAGTCAGATCTTTGTTGCTGCACGATCAGATTGACTCGCGGCATATAGCGGCTGCGTGCCTGCGAAATGCGGCTGCCAGCGGCGTCCACCGCAAACTCGCGGGCACTTATCATGTGGTTCTGTCCGCGTGCTTTTTCTAACCAGTCTTCCAGTGTGCCCTCAACCGCAGGCAGGTTGGGGTCTTCGCCCAGCGTAAACAGTTCGCCAACAGAGAGACCTGAGACGGAGCGCAGTGCTTCGCGCGTCAATATCACTTCGCTGGATAAATATAAACGCTCTGCCTGCACTTCTGCCATGCGCGCCCTGGCTTCATACAGATCCGTAATCTGTACCATCTGCAGGTCGTGCAGGCGGGTAATCTGATTCAATTGCTCCTGCACCGCTTCAAGCTCCGCCTCGATGGAAGTCAGTGCATCCTGCGACTGCAATACGTCCAGATAGCGCTCTGCTACCGTCGTCAGCACATTAGAAAGCTCGGCGTAATATTCAGCTTCATATTGATTTTCGATCAGATACGCTTCTGTACGCCGCGAGAAAAGCTGCCAGTCGAACAGAACCTGGCTTAATTGCACAGAAAGCCGTTCGCCGCGGTACTCCGTTATCCCTCTGATGTTGTCCTGACGGTTGTCGGACAAGCTGGCATTGGCAGCGATCTGTGGCAATAATTGACCATTGGCGGCCTGCCGGCGGGCACCGCCAATATCCCAACGTCCTTGAGCAGCTTGCAATTGCGGGCTATTGGTCAGCGCTGCGGTGAAAAAATCTTCCAGCGACCTGCCTATGCCCACGTGGCGCTGTTGTAACGGAACAGCATCGTTGACGGACGTTTCGGGCTGGCTGGCTTGAGCGAGTGCGCCGTCACTTAACACCAGACCCAACATCAGGCTGGTTGCAACGGTGGCGACGATCCGGGATTTCATAGGCATCAGTCTTCAATAAAGCTACGCGCAAGGGCGCTGCTTATGGGTTTCATCAGGTACTGGAGGAAGGTACGCGAGCCGGTGGTAATAAATACTTCTGCAGGCATACCAGGTACCAATGTTAGACCGCCAAGATTGGTAAGACCTTCCGGGGTCACTTCAACACGCGCGGTGTAGTAAGAAACACCCGTATTCTGATCGGTAAACGCATCGGCAGATACATGGCTGACTTCGCCAAATATATTCGGCACGGCGCTGCTGAAGGCGGAGAATCTCAGCGTTGCCGGTTGCCCGACTGCGACGCGGTCAATATCCATTGGAGACACCCTGGCTTCCACGACCAGCTCGTCGGATCTGGGTACGACTTCGGCTATCGGCTGCCCTTGTGGCACAACACCACCAATGGTATGAACCTGCAGGCCGTTAACGACACCGGCAACAGGTGCGGCGATAACTGTGCGAGCGACAATATCATTGAATGCTGTAAGGCGCTCACTAACATCCTTGAGTCGGGTTTGCGTTTCGGCCAGCTCCTTGGCAACCTCATTTTGAAATTCGCGTTCCAGTTGCAGAATCAGTAAACGGGTCTCGCCAATCTCAATCTCGGTAGACGAAATAGAGGCGGTCAACTCTGCTGCTTCACCGCGCAGCGAGGCACCGTTTCTTTCCAGTTCGCGAAGACGATTCCGGTCCGCGAAACCTTCTGACAACAAGGCGCGCACATCAACCAGCTCTTCAGTAAAGGAGTCGGCCAATTCCTGCTTGGCCTGTTGTAGCTCGCGCATGCCGCCCAAGCGCGACTGCAGTTGTTCAATGCGCTGTTCATAAACTTCGACACTGCCCGACAGTGCTGCACGGCGGACCCTGAATAACTGATCCTGAGAGGCCATTTCGGAAAGAGCATCTCGGCCTTGTGCGGAGATGTCGCTGGGATAGGTCACCGAATCCAGACCATCGCGCTCCGCGATCAACCGGGCCTCCATGGCTCGCAAGGCGATATATTGGCTTTCGGCGATGTCCAACTGTGCCAGTGGCTGGGTATTGTCCAGAATGATCATGGGTTGGCCGGCTGTGACCACATCACCATTGCGAACGAGCAACTCTTTGACTATGCCGCCCTCATAGTGCTGCACCAATTGATTATTGGAACGCACTATCACGGACCCCGGTGCATGTGCCGCGCCGTCAAGCGGAGCTAACACTGCCCAACCGCCAAAGAAACCGAACACCAGCAGGAAAATCAGCATGCCAACGCGTCTGGGCGTCTCCATGCTGGTTTCTACGGATAAATTGGCTGGTGTGGTGTCCACATCGTTTGTCACGGAGCTCCCGAAATCTTGAGTACCGCTATCTTCGCTCAGGGCTTTCCGTTCGCTTACGGCTTTATTCTCGCTCATGTCTTTCTGCTCGCTCACGCCTTTCTGTTTGCTCATGGCTTTTTTCTCGCTCATGGCTTTTTCCTCGCTCATGGCTGTGCTCCCACGCGGCGTGGTTCAGCCTGACCCATCAGGGAGGCCAACACCTGGTCTTTGGGGCCGAAGCTGACGGGAGCTCCTTCTTTCATAACCAGCAATTTGTCCATGGCGTGCAGCACCATGGTGCGGTGAGAAATGACCACCACAGTTGCTCCCTGAGCTTTGATGCGCTGCAGTGCGGTAACCAGTTCGCGTTCGCCCTGGTCGTCCAGATTGGAGTTCGGCTCATCAAGCACCAGCAGTCGCGGATTGCCATATACGGCTCTTGCCAACCCGATGCGCTGGCGTTGCCCACCCGACAAGATGCCACTGTTGGAGCCAATAATGGTGTTATAACCGCCCGGCAAATGCAGGATCAGTTCATGCACGCCGGCCAGTTTGGCGGCAGTCACAATTTTTTCTGAATCCAGCTCGCCGAAGCGGCAGATATTTTCTGAAATGCTGCCATCGAACAGTTCGATGTCTTGCGGAAGATAACCAAGGTAAGGACCCAACTCTTCGCGGTCCCAAGTGGCAATATCGGCGCCGTCTAAACGCACACTACCGTTAGCCGCAGGCCAGATGCCCAGAATGGCGCGTGCGAGGCTCGATTTTCCGGACGCACTTGGGCCGATAATGCCTAACGCCTCGCCTGCTGCCAGCTGCAGGGTCACGCCTCTGACAACCGGCACCCGCGTGCCAGGTGGAATAACCGCCACCTGATCCAGGGAGAGTTGGCCAACGGGAGCAGGCAAACTCATACTCTCACTTTCCGGCGCAATATTATTTAGCAATTCGCCCAGACGCTCATACTGTGCTCGCGCGACCGAAAAACCTTTCCAGGAGCCGACCAGAATATCGATGGGCGCCAGTGCCCGACCCAACAATAACGATCCGGCGATCATCATGCCCGGCGAAATTTCCTGTTGCAGTGCCAGTAACGCGCCCAACCCCAAAGTTAAAGATTGAATAATCATGCGGAAGGATTTAGAGATACTTGTCAACATGCCGGCCATGCGGCTGGCATCAGTTTGCAATATCAGTACCTCGTCAGATTTCATTTCCTGTCGGCGGCGAATATCGCTGGTCATACCCATGGCAGCTATCACTTCGGCATTACGCAAACTGCCGTTGATCTGTCCATTAACCTGATTGGCCTTGGTGTTTGCCTCTTTCAGGCGATTAGTAGTGACCACTTCGTTCGCCCACGCCAGCACCACCATGACAATGCCCGCAAAGATGGCGACCACGCCAAACCAGGTATGGAACATGAACATGATAGCGACGTAGATCGGGAACCAGGGCGCATCAAAAAAGGCGAACAAACCATTGCCGGTCAAGAACTGGCGCAATGAGGTTAAGTCACTCATAGCCTGGCCAGAGCTGTTGCCGGTATACAGCGCATTCTTGAATGTCGCATTGAAGACCCTGCGACTTAGTTTCTTTTCAATCATATTGCTTGCGGAAATCAGAATCATTGAGCGTACCCACTCGAATCCGCCCGATGCCAGCAGCAAAAATACCATGATCAGCGTTAACATGGTCAGCGTTGAATAGCTGCCGCTGGAAATCACCCGATCATAGACCTGAAGCATATAAATTATGGGTACCAGCATCAGGATATTGACGGCGGCACTGAATAATCCGGCGTAAATAAAGTAGTGCTTGATAGATTGCAGCGCTTCAGCCAGCTCGGGGTACTTCACTTTTCCGGTGTTTTTGTTCATCAGACAGCTTGCCAACCGTATTCAATTGTTATGTTAATGGACTATATGGGGTGCTAAGCAACTCGTTTCAAGCCTTGCAGCAGCCCCCATTTATCCGCCGAAGTATAACCCTTATAGCCGCACACTAATATGGATGACTTTCAACGGACTCAACCGAGTCAGTTATTCCGCCGGGTTCAAGTAGATCCAGGGGATCGGGTACGTCGTTGTCTATTCATCCGCACCCGATTGCTTCGCTGCATCACTCATCAACGGGTTTGGTTGGAGAGTTGTTGCGTGCCTTTTCTTCCTCACTAATATTATCGTCCCAAGCCAGTTTCACATTCGCTGGCTTGCTGTTTTCTGCGTCTTTGCGGACACGTTTCAAGTTTTTCTTTAGCAATTCTTTAAAAGTGTCTGACATAGTATTCAATCCTCATTTAGCTGTTTGTTTGTGTATTTCGTTCAGAAGGCATCCAAAGTTCAACCTTGTGCCGTCATCCTGCCCCAATATACCATCTATTTCGCGAGGCAGTACGGTGGGATCAATGCCACCCAATTGAGCTCTTTCCAATAATCTGTCCAAATGACTCTTGCTGGATAGTTGAGCACATGCAATTAAGAATGCACCTGATGAACGCATTTTAGAGAATTTCTCTGGATCTAAACCATTCATTGCCTCTTCATCAACTTGATTCAGTCCTTCGACATCCAGTTATGTCAATAATCTTGCCTGGTGGTGGTATTTCTGCGGGTCGTTTTCGACAGTTGTTTCTGCTCGTCATGCTGGAAGGGAAGAGGAAATCTGCTGATCTGACGCACGTCACTGGGAAGATACTGTTTGGACAAGGTCAACGTATTATCAAGGAAGGTAACACCATGGAAGAGCTAGACGATAATATTCAGAAACCTAATACATTAACCGATCGGTTTTTGACAACTCAGTTGACTGTACTGAAGAAATTGAAGATTGCGCAGATCTACCGATTTCGCATATATTAAGTGGGCTTTTTGACTTATCTACGAGGATTTATTTTGTCTGGTGTTGCAGTTATTAATCGCGAAATACATGGCCAGAAAAACTGGTTGCGCTACAAAGGCTACGCGTTCGCTGGCAAAGATCTGGTTTGCCCACTGGTAATGCAGGAACTGCATAAAGCCATTATGGGTATGCCCGTCGCATTCACCGCTAGTGGGGATAGTTTCAAGCTGGTTGCTGTGATGGGTCTGGAGGAAAATCATAATCTTTTTGTGGCGTCTGATGGACGCTGGCTGGGCCGCTACATTCCTGCCCACTATCGCAGTTATCCTTTCCTGTTGGCAAAAGCGCCAGATAACTCGCAAGTACTGTGCGTACGCGAAAACAGTGATCTGATTGTTGATGCGGAATCTGCTTCTGCCGGCGAACCATTTTTTGACGGCGATGGCAAACCCGCGGAGGAGTTGGCTAAGATTCTCGATTTCCTGAATCAGGTGCATGCGAACAGAGTGGCGACGCAGCGCATTTGCGACGCTCTTCAGAAGCTGGATTTGATAAAGGAGTGGCCGCTTACCATTAAGGATGCCAGCGGCACTCGGCAGATTAATGGTCTTTACAGAGTGGATGAAGAAGCATTGCACGCATTATCAGCCAAAAAATTCCTGTCCTTACGCGATAATGGCGCGTTGACACTGGCCTATTGTCAGATATTCTCAATGCAACATATTAACGAATTATTGCTACTGAAAAACACGATTGCAGAGGCCTCTACTTCTTCCTCGCAGGCCGAATCCATTAACGATGAACTCGATTTTGACATGGGCAAATCCAATAACACGATAGATTTTTCCAATATCTGAATTTTCCAATTTAGCCTTTATATTGCGCTTGTGCGTTTATTCCTCTCAATGATATTCCTCAACGTTGTCAATTCCTGACATTATGTTTAACCATAAAAAAACCCCCGGCGCCTAAACGTCAGGGGTTTTTTTGCTTTCGTTTTAACCCTTCGTTGGCACGAAGGGTTACTCTCTTGCGAGATTAGGCGAAAGTGACTGCCAGGTTGGTACCTGCCAACAGATCCACAATACCAGTGATCTTGATTACGAGATCCGTAGCGGGGTTATTGACTGTGCTAGCAGATCGGTCCTGTACCAGGTAAGTGTCACCACCGTACTGGAACCAGGCTACGATCGCGTTGGCACTACCGTCGCCAGCGGAAGCGATATCCAGTGCTTCCAGGAACGTTCCAGCCAGGCTCACATTGGTTGCTGTCGCAGTCAATACACCACCTGTAACACCAGTTGGCGTGCCAGGCGAATTGATCAACCTGATCGTGTCTCCGCCAGTTCCAACCTGAAGGTCAGTAATGGTGTCCAGATTCGCACGTGTTGAATCGCCAACACCAAATATGAAGATGTCAGCACCACCACCACCAGTCAATGTATCTGCACCGGCACCACCAGTAATGGTATCTACGCCGCTGCCACCGATGATAGTGTCGTTACCGCCCCCGCCAATCAATGTATTGGTTCCATTACCACCATTGATGATGTCGTTACCGGCACCACCAGTCAGGGTATCGTTACCGGCACCACCAGTGATTGTCATCACTTTGGTCGCTACGGAAACTGCAGAGGCATCGATCACGTTAGTGCCCGCACCACCAGTCAATGTTGCACTGTTAGCGAGGTTACCTGTCGTCAACGTTACTGCACCAGCAGCACCCGTGCCTGTAACGCCAGAGGCATCAAATGATGTCAGAGTAGTTGCGTTTAAGCCAGTTGATGCATTGAAACCAATGGGGCCAGACACCGTTACCGTCTTCACAGCAGCCGCTGTGATAATGGACGTGAACGCTGTGGTATTAGCCGTGGTATTTGTATCAACAGTTGTGATCTTGATATTCTCAACATTGGTGATTGTCGTTACGTGGGCGCCATTTGTATAGCCATCAGTGCCACGGAATACCAGGTTAACCGTGTCATCACTGCCACCATCAACTTGCAAGGCAATGCTCTGAGCTTCGGTATTCGCTGCTTTCTGTGTCAGTGTGAAATTGGCACCCGCATTACTGATAGTCAATACACCAGTGCTCACGCCATTGGTGACCAAATGGTTTATACCGTCAGCATTTGCCATATTGATAGTTCGTGCAGCACCCGTGGCACCATCTATCTCCAATACTTCAAAATTGGAAATAGTACCAGCAAATGTTCCATTTGCTGTCGCCGTCTCCGCAAGAGCAGAAGACATCTTGATGGTATCTACTCCTGCGCCACCATCGATGCTGCCACCAGTACCCAAGGCACCTGCGTAGTTAACTGTATCGGCTCCGTCACCCATGCTGATTGCTTTTGTACCACCTGCTGTCAGGGTAATAGTGTCCGCACCAGAACCACCAGTGAACTGCGTGCCGGTTGCCAGAGCAGTACCCAAAGTAACACCCGCGCTGTTGGTAGACGTAATAACCGCCGACGCATGCAGCGTGTTGCCAGTCAAGGTCACTGTCTTGTCGCCACTGATATTGATCGCAGTAGCACCGGTCGCAGACAGGCTGTCCAGTGTGCTGTTAGCCGAAGATGCAGCAAGGTTCAGCGTCTTCACATCGGTATCCAGAGTAACCGCACCGGTTGTTGTTACACCGTTCAGGTTCAGACCCAGGGTAGCAGTAGCCGTAGCCGTTGTCAGCGCACCCAAGGTACCTGCATCTACTGACGTACCTTTGCCTGCCAGAGTCAGTGTATTTAACGCGCCTGAGTTAACCGTGGCGGCGCCAAAGTTGTTCAAACTGACGTCGGTGATAACGCCCGCTGCTGTTGTTGATGTAGAGTTCACATCCGTCACAGAGACGTCACCGGCTGTTATACCAGCAGTACCCGAGTTACCTTGTTGAGTAACAAGAGATGTTGGGGCTGAGTTACCAGCACCGGTAAAGGAGCCAGCAGCCAGGTCAGTCACATTGGAGAAGGTAGTAGTACTTGTAAACAAGTTGGTTGCACCAGCAGCAGCCCCTACAGTCCAAGCAGTAGGTGAGGTTGTAATGGTCAGACCAGCAACGACACCGCCCCCTGCAACAGTTGCTGCGTTGGCTGCAGTATGAGTACCATCATTAGAGGTTAGTGTCATACCACCAATCGTCTGTGTACCTGCGACCGCGAAGTTCTGCCAAGTCACCGTATGGGTCTCAGTTGCTCGAGCCACTTGAGCTACAGTTGCTGATTGGTTAACTGTCACTCCGGTAGTTGTAGCAGTACCAGTTACCGTAACGTTACCCTGAGTCACGGTAGTACCTGTCAGATCAGAGTTAGTTGCTGTAGTGGTAGAGCTTACAGTGGTGCCACCTTTTACAGTGATTGTTCCGCCAGTCACGTTGCCAGCACCCGAAATGGTCTTGGAAACAGTCACTGTGCCTGTTGGAGCAGCAGTAGCACCTACATTAATAGTGCCAGTCGTGGCACCCGATGCGGAGTAGCTGACTGAAGTTCCACCATTGATAGATGCAGCGCCAGCGGCCAGCGCTGAAGATGACGCATTGATTGGACCGACTGAACCAGACAGAGTAACGTCAGCACCAGCAGCAACATTCTGTGACAAACCACCAGATACTGTAATCTTGCTTGCAGCGCCAGTAGTTGATGCGGTTACCGCCGTTGTATTCGCAGCAGTAACAGATTGGTCACCAGCAGCTGAGGTCTGAAGTGTCAGGTTGGTTACGCCAGTAAACCCGGTAGAGTTAACTGTGAAGCCCGCACCTGTACTGTTCAAAGTAACATTTTCAATGTTCTTGATAGTTACTTGGCCAGGCATTGTTGTGCCAGACAACAGCGCAGTCAATGAGTCGCCTGTACCTGCACCACCATCAAGCGAGTCGAACGCACTCAATGTATCCACAGTGCCTGCGTTGAATACGTCGTCACCTGCCCCGCCAACAAAGGTGTTAACACCTGTAGTGAGTGCAAAGGTCTGAGCCACGTACTTGGCTGGCTCCAGTGCGGCAGCAGCAACATCAGCAGCAGCCTTTGTTTCCAGGCTGGCAACGGTGGTCACGCGCGCATCTGCAGTAGCTTTAGAGGCGGCAGCACTGGTGTCGTCAGTTGTAGGATCAGTTGCAGCGGCAGCAGCAACCAGCGCAGCAGCAGCAGTTGCAGCAGCAGCGGCATCTACTTTAGCAGTAGCAACTGCTGTAGAGGCTGACGCAGCAGCTGTTACATAAGCGTTTGCTGTGGCCAGAGAGGTTACGGCAGCTTTTGCAGTTGCGGCTGCATCAACGGCTGTCTGCGCAGCAGCAGCTGACGCGGCAGCAGTAGCCTCAGCAGCATCAAAGGTTGCCTTGGCGGCAACATATGCAGCCACATCGGCTTTCTCTGCAATCGCTGCATTAGCAATTGTGCCTGTACCCGCAGCAGCTGTTACTGACGCAGCAGCAACAGCCTTGGCTGAGGCAGCAGCTGTATTGTCGTCTGAAGAAGGCGTTACCGCAGCAGCAGCCACATAGGCGTCTGCAGCAACAACAGCAGCAGCAGCAGCAGTCACAGCCTGAGCGCTTGCAGCTACAGAAGCAGCAATAGCAGCATCGAATGCTGTCTGTGCAGTGGCGGCAGCTGCATCATCAGCAGCAGCAGCATCAGCAGCAGCACGTGCTGTAGTAGCAGCTTCAGCAGTTGTGGTTACCGTGGCAGCAGCCTGATCAGCATTGAATTTAGCGATGATCTGTTTGGCGTTGGCTGAATTAACGTCTGCTTCAACGCCAGATTCGATAGCCGCTTTCAAATTTGCGTTGGCAGTAACAAGCGCAGCCTGCGCAGTAGTATTTGCTGTAACAGCAGCAGCAGCAGCGGCTTCAGCCGTGACTGCAGTTGCGTTCAACGCAGTTGCATCAGTCAGCGCAGCTTTAGCGTTGGCCGCATCGGAGGCAGTTTTTGCGGTAGTAACCTCAGCATCAGCTGTGTTGGCGGCGGTTATCGCAGCACTTGCAGCAACGTTGGCCGCATCAGAAGCAGTTTTGGCGTTAGCAACAGCTAAGTCATCAGCAGCTGGACCACCCTGTTCTAGCTTGGCCGCTTCAACAGAAGCATCTGTTTCGTTAACATTCGCCAGAACTTGTGTCAGCTGCGCCTGGGTACCATCTTTGCCCAGAACTACTGTGTGGTAGGTTGCCACTTCAACTTTGTTATTGAATGTAGCAGCGGCCTTGCCCCAGTTAGGCTCGGTGTCAGCTACTGCACGCAGTGCGAACAGCGCAGACAGCAACACTTCAGGACGGCTGCCGCCAGCGTTCAGATCGCCCAGCAGAAATTCGACCGCCCATGCCTTCTCGGAATCAGAGACCAGGTTGCCGATAATGTTGTTGACCATCTGGGTCGCAAACTCCCGATTGGTCAGGAATGTTGGGTAAATTGATTTGAATGTAGCCGTATTGCCCAAGCTAACAGCGATTGCTGCAACGCTTGCGCCGTTATTGTACTGGGCTACCATATCGGAAAGAAGTGCATTACCGGGTGCAGCGTCGAATGAACCGACCACCATGGTGATGAGATCCGCACGTATTTCAGTTGTAATCGCCATTTACTAGCTCCTTAAAGGTTTTTTGCAAAATTGTTATATCCGAATGTGACTTGCTGATAAACAGCAGGCGGCCTCATATCGGTCGTGCCAAGAATACTGTAGTTTCCCGAAAATCCTCTGTGACTACAGTCACACCGAATCGTCATACTTCCAGACCCAACCATTATGCTGCTTGAGGCACGAAAAATCGGGACGCAAGCGGACAGGCTGCGCGATGTTACCTTTGTAAGGATCATTTGACAACCTTTTGTTAGGTTTCCCTTACAACTTGCTATTTTATTTGAATAAATTGAACGGGATTTGACCAAATTGTCATTTAACTGACTTCAAATCACTGCCTGAAGTGGATATCAGCGTTTTGGCACTGCGGTATAACAGCCCCAGATAACATTACTACGGTTGTCAGCAGGCTTGGAATAGCAATCAGAGATCTACGAACCCCGTAGACGGCGTTCTGAAATTGGCTTACGCAAATTAAATTTCCGTATAGAATACTATGGGCATGGTAGGCATGAACAAGAACGAACAGGAAACGCATAAGAAAACGGAGATGCATGGAATATGAGTGATTGGTCAGCAGGTTACGTATCTGAAATTGACTACACCTTCGGTTACTACAATGAGCTAAATCCGCTGCGCATCAAGATTGCATTTCTGAATAAAGGTCTGGTTTTTCCGGAGATTGGGACAGCATGCGAGCTCGGGTTTGGACAAGGTCTAAGCACCAACATCAATGCGGCTGCTACCGTTACCGAGTGGTGGGGCACAGACTTCAATCCCACACAGGCATCCTGCGCTCAGGAGTTTGCACGTACCTCCGGCGCGAAGGCCAGACTCTTTGATGAGTCGTTTGAAGACTTTTTTAGTCGCGCCGATCTGCCCGAGTTTGATTACATTGGGTTGCACGGCATCTGGAGCTGGATATCAGATGCGAACCGTCACAGCATTGTTGAATTCATAAACCGCAAGCTGAAGGTAGGCGGTGTTTTGTATATCAGCTATAACACGCTGCCCGGTTGGGCGGCATTCGCGCCAATGCGTCATCTTCTCTCGGAGCATGCGGAAGTTATTGGTGCCAAGGGCAGCGGTTTTGTATCACGAATCGACGATGCCCTAATTTTTGCCGAAAAGTTAATGTCCATCAATCCTGCTTATGCGCGCGCCAACCCGCTGATTGGCGAACGGGTAAAGAAACTGACTGAGCAAAATCGCCATTACCTGGCTCACGAATATTTTAACCGTGACTGGCATCCCATGCATTTCGCAACCTTGGGACATTGGTTGGAAGATGCAAAGGTAAGCTTTGCCTGCTCGGCGAATTATCTGGAACACGTTGATACTATTAATTTAAATCCAGAGCAGGAAAAATTTCTATACGATATTCAGGACCCAATGTTCCGCGAATCAGTACGGGACTTTATTACTAATCAGCAATTCAGGAAAGATTACTGGATTAAGGGCCCACGAAAGCTGTCCGATCTGGAGCGTACCGAGCTGATAGGAGAGCAGCGTGTAGTATTAGTGTGCCCGCGGAAGGATGTCGTTCTCACTGTGAACGGTGCCATAGGTGAAGCAACGATGCACGCTGCTGTCTACGAGCCAATTCTGAAAGTGCTGGAAGATAACCAGGTGAAAACCATTGCTGAAATAGCGAAAATAGTAAAACAGAAAGAAATTCAGTTTGCGCAGGTAGTGCAGGCAGTCATGATTCTTATTGGTGCGAATTTTGTGAACTCGGCTCAGAGTGCTGAAGAGGCAAAAAAGGTAAAGGCTCAGTGTGACAAAATCAACCATGCGATTATGCGCAAAGCCCGAACCAGTGCAGATTTGAGTTACCTCGCGAGCCCGGTCATTGGCGGTGGAATCGCCGTCAGCCGGTTTCACCAACTGTTTATTCTGGCGATACAATCAGGGCTTAGCACTTGCGAAGACTGGGCGGATTATGTCTGGCAGATACTGAATTTGCAGGGCCAGCGTTTACTGAAAGAAGGTAAACCGTTGGAAACCCGGGAAGAAAATATCAAACAGCTTGTACATTTGGCGAAGGAGTTCGAGGCAAAAAACCTTCCGATATTCCGTGCGCTGCAAATTGTATGATCATATTGCTTAGCGCCACCCACAAAGATCAGCAAACTGTTCGCGACATGGGTGTCTGTGCATCAGGATTGATCGAGATTTAACCAAAATGTCATCCAGGCGTCATTACTCAGTAAATAAGCTTGTCTACAGTGAAATTTAACTGAAACTCGCGCGCCCCGCAGCCAGGAGAGACCATGAATTACCTGCATCTGCTGAAACGCGAAAACCACTGCCCGTCCCGCCGCGGGCTGCTAAAACAGGCGTCCATGCTCGCCACAGCCGCGCTTCTGCCGGCAGCGTTTAGCCGACACGTCATCGCACAACCCCGATTTCCGGATTTTCCTTTTAAACTGGGGGTGGCATCTGGCGACCCACTATCCGACGGCTTTGTCATCTGGGAATCAATATAATGATTGTAACTGGTAATAAGAATCACTATATTACCGGAATGAAAAACTCACCCGCTCTCTCAATCGCCACCCGCGAGATACTCTCGTTGCTAGCAGCGCAGCTGGAACTTGCCCGGCGGGAACGTGGTATGACCCAGACAGATCTCGCCGAAAGAGCTGGTATCAGCATCAATACGCTGAAGTCTGTTCTGCAGGGTAAACCTCAGGTGGCTATAGGTACGGTGTTCGAGATTGCGGCCATTCTGCGGGTTTCCTTGTACGACCCACGGCAACAAAGCCATGAGAAAGCATTGATCGACACAAAACTGAAGCTGCTCCCGGGTCGGGTTCATCGACAAAAGGCGGGCATAGATGATGATTTCTGATCAGGCCTATGTTTGGGTCTGGCTGCCCGGCTCAATTGAACCCGTGGTGGCCGGCGTCCTGCAACGGTCAGGCAACCGACTACACTTTGCCTATGGTCGCAGTTATCTGGCCCGCGACAATGCCGTTGCGCTGTATCTGCCGGAGTTGCCTCTTCGGGCGGGAGAACATATTCCTGATTACGAACTCGCCAGTTGTCTGCGTGATGCTGCTCCCGATGCGTGGGGACGCCGGGTTATCGTTCAGCGTCTATTGCACCGATCAGGTTCGCAAGTGGATACCGCCGAGCTGGATGAGCTGACCTATCTGTTGGAGTCAGGTTCGGATCGCATTGGTGCATTGGATTTTCAGCATAGCGCCACGGAATACATTCCCCGCCATGGTCACAATGCCAGCCTGGATCAGTTACTGGAGGCGGCGGATCTCATCCAGTCTGGTGAGTCCGTGCCAGAACCGCTGTTGCAGGCTATTCAACACGGCACCAGTGTGGGAGGCGCACGACCCAAAGCACTGATCGATGACAAGGATGGCAGCAAGTGGATAGCCAAATTCTCCACCTCCACGGATATCTATAACATCGTGAAAGCCGAGTTTGTTGCCATGCGATTGGCCCACCTGGCGGGACTGGATGCTGCAACAGTGCAGTTAACTCGCGCTGCTGGTCGTGACGTGTTGCTGGTACAACGTTTTGACAGGGATATTCTCGCACCTGCAACCCGACGCATTATGGTGTCGGCACTTACGATTCTCGGGCTCGATGAAATGCAGGCCCGATATGCAAGCTATGAAGATTTGGCCGAACAAATCCGCCATCGATTCACTCACCCAAACAACACATTAACCGAATTATTCCGCCGCATGGTTTTCAACATTCTGGTCAGCAATACCGATGATCATGCCCGCAACCACGCAGCTTTTTGGGATGGGCGCCTGCTGTCACTGACACCTGCTTATGACATATGCCCGCAATTGCGAGCAGGGCGCGAGGCCGGCCAGGCTATGCGTATTCACGGCAACAACAATCTGAGCCGTATCAGCACATGTCTGGCAGCTGCGCAGAGTTTCAATCTGACGGCTGGTGAGGCTCAGCAACTGATTGATCAACTGATTGTTGCGATAGAGAAACATTGGCCAGACGTGGCGGAGGAAGCTGTGCTTCCAGCTAAGGACAGGGAGTTATTACGACAACGGTTATTGTTGCCGGATGGGATATTTGACCAGTCTTCGTTAAAGGTCGCTTCGCGATCTTTAACTTCGACTTGGCGGGCCTGTCACGTCGAAGCTGAAAGCGAAGACGGGCCAGCTGAACGCTAAGGGGGGCGTGTCACGTCGCTGGATTCATCGTCTGCCGATAAGGCTGTATCAAGATCAACGTCCACAGCACCGACCAGCGAATGGAGCCGTTGCGGGAGACCGGGATCCACAAATTGGAGCCGCTCAGGACGGCGAGCGATGTCATTGGCCAGGAAGCATAG
This sequence comes from Pseudohongiellaceae bacterium, assembly GCA_041751425.1. Lineage (GTDB taxonomy): Bacteria > Pseudomonadota > Gammaproteobacteria > Pseudomonadales > Pseudohongiellaceae > JAVVEG01. The sequence continues at coordinate 27,767 of JBGSXL010000025.1, forward strand.
AAACTGACCAAGCACCGGGTCGTCGACCTGGGATGCTTCGGCAGAACAATGTTCAATGAGATCTTTGAGGATTAACATTTGTTAGCAGCTTCGGCGTTCAAACGCTCAACCAGCCAAACTTTGATGATTGACTGCCGGGTTACTCCAATACGAGCCGCTTCGCGATCTAACGACTCTACAACCCACGAAGGAAAGTCGACATTGATGCGCTTCTGTTCCTGGTTGGAACGGCGCGCCGTGGACAAATCCAGATCATCGATGATGTCTTCTTCGCCGTGGTCAAATTTCTTGTCAAAATCTTTAGCTTTCATACAGCTCTACCTCTTTTGTTCGAGAACGCCTCAGTCTGCTAATCTAACGTGGCATCAATTGCCGGTACAAAAACATTCGGGGAAACAGCAAACCGTTGCGCCAGCTCCTTAATCTGGCGGACATTCAACGCACGTTTGCCAGAAAGGATTTCTGATACCACCCCCTGACTCCCTACCTCCGGCAAATCCGATTGACCCAGAGCATGTTGCGTCATGAGAAAGCGCAGCACCTCAGCAGGCGAGGCGTGCGGCATACGCCATTTCTCTTCGTAGTCGCTTATCAGTTCTCCCAATGTCGCAAGCAGATCTGCGAGAGGATGGTCCTCGTTGGCAACCCCGGCATCCAGCAAGGAGTTCATCGAGGCCACCGCGCTACCATAATCCAATTCGTTCCGAATCGGGCGCAACGGAATCTGCGCACACAGCGCTGAATAATGATCAATGAGATCTTTGAGTATTAACATGGTCTGGCCTGCAGAGGGAGGTGGGCATCGGGGTATACCGACGCAAAGTCCAACAACGTCCTGTTGCTGATCAAATGCAAGATCAATCATCCTTGAGGGGCACAATATCTCATACTGAGATATTGGGCAAGCATTAACCAATCTTCGTTAAACGTCGCTTCGCGGCATTTAACTACGACTTGGCGGGCCAGCTGAACGCCAAGACGGGCATGTCACGTCGAAGCTGAAAGCGAATATGGACCCGTCACGTCGAAGCTGAAAGCGAAGACGGAACAAGCCCCGACACCTTCGCCGCGCAAATAAAATCATTCTCCGACAACCCATCAATCGCATGCGTCGTCCACCGCACCATACACCGGTCGTAACTGACTTCCAGATCAGGGTGATGCCCTTCTGCGTTCGCGATCCACGCGATCGCGTTCACGAAGCCTATGGTCTTGTTATAGCCCTTGAAGCGAAATTCGCGAGAAAGAACGCGCGCTTTGTCGTCCAACCCCCATTCATTGCCCAGCGCGGTCAACGCTTTTTCGGCTTGTTCGCGGGTCATCGGTTGCATGCCACTCTCGCAGGCGACGCAGTGCTTATCTGCAAATTGTTCAGTGCTGTTCATCATTCAACTCCAACTTGGTGCGTTTTCATCTAAGGGGAAAGTGGGTTCATGCATGCCCTTTTGCTGCGCCTCGCGGATCAGCGCCAGCAGATCCTGGTGCGCAACTTTGTACAATTCATCAAGGCTATCAATAACGAAATACACCGTCTGGAAAATATCGATACGATACGGTGTGCGCAGCGCTTCTATGGGATCGAAGGGCTTGCGTTGTGGAACTTCACTTTCAATCGAATAAGGTGTCTCGCCGATTGAAGACACAATGCCGGAGCCGTAAGTCTTCAAACCATCGCGGGTGTTGATCAGGCCGAATTCCACAGTAAACCAGTAGAGCCTGGCCAGCATTGCGCGGTCTTCCTTTGGCGCCTGCAATCCTGCCAGACCATAACGATGCGTAAACTCGGCGAAGCGCGGATCGGTCAGCAGTGGGGTATGGCCGAACACTTCATGAAAGATATCTGGCTCCTGCAGATAATCAAGATCGGCCCAGTTGCGGATAAACGATGCGGCTGGAAACTTCTTCTCAGATAGCAATTGAAAGAAGCGCCCGAAAGGAATCAGAGCCTCAACAGGTTCCACCTGCCACCCTGTAGCGTCCATCAACACCTTCGACACCTCGCCACATTGCGGGATGCGATCATCGGAAAACTTCATGCGCTCGAGGGCATCCAGATACTCCTGGCACGCATACTTCGTCGTCACGGGGCGTTGGCGCGTGATCAGGTGGTGCCAGATGTTATGTTCATCGTCAGTGTAGTGAATGAAACCGTCGGCATCGGGCACCTTGGCTGCATACTTCGTCGACTTGCCCATCTTTCAGCCTCGTTATGGGGTGCCGGGTGCATCAGGTTGATTGTCCGGGTGTGCATCCAGAAACTCCTGCAGTGCTTCGCAACTTGCGGCGATACGTTTAATCAACGGGTAAGGCGTCATGTCGACCCCGAAACGTTCCGCGTTGTACACCTGCGGCGCCAGACAGCAATCGGCCAGCGTTGGCCGCTCGCCATGGCAATACGTGCCGGTTTGCGCTTGCTGCAGCATCGCTTCCACTGCACTGAAGCCCAGCGCGATCCAGTGGCGTGTCCACATCAGCGCCTGTTCATCGGTCAGACCCATCGATTGCGTCAGATAATTGCGCACGCGCAGATTGTTCAGCGGGGCAATTTCACAGGCGATGACCTGTGCCAACGCGCGGACTCTTGCACGATCTTCAGCTTCTTGTGGGAGCAACGGTTTATGAGGATAGCGCTCGTCCAGGTATTCCATGATGGCCAGGGATTGCGTCAGGGAAATCCCCTCTTCGGTCACAAGGGCGGGCAACAGTTGTTGCGGATTCTGCACGGCGTATTCCGGCGCCCGTTGTTCCAGTTTCAGCAGATTCACGGCTATGTGTTCAGCGCGCAAGCCTTTCAGGTTCAGCGCAATTCGCACCCGGTAAGACGCAGACGAGCGATAGTAGGTGAACAGTTTCATGTTATCCGGCTCCTGCGTCATGAGCCGCTCCGATAGGCCGCCGCTTCCTGATCGATGGCACCGAAAATGCTTTGGCCCTGTTCATCCAGAACCTCCATGTGCACACGGTCACCTGCGCGCAGGAACGGTGTGCTTGCTTTACCACTTTCGATAGTCTCCAGCATGCGCCGTTCAACAATGCATGAGGAGCCGGCACTTCTGTCGCGATTGGAAACTGTGCCGGAACCGATGATGGTGCCGGCGCTGAGACAACGAGTCTTGGCGGCATGCGCAATCAGTTGCGGAAAGTTGAACACCATGTCGGTGCCGGCATGCGGCGCGCCGAATAATTCACCATTGAGAGAGCAGCGCAGCGGCAATTGCAGGCGGCCATCGCGCCAGTGTTCGCCCAGTTCATCGGGTGACACTGCGACAGGCGAGAATGAGCTGGCTGGTTTGCACTGCACGAAGCCGAAACCTTTTTGCAGTTCCGGTGCAGCTAATAGCCGCAGGGAGATGTCATTGCAAAGTAGAATCAGACAAATGTGACGTCCGGCCTCTTCCGCGCTGACACCCATAGGCACATCATCAGTGATGATAGCGATTTCGCCTTCGAAGTCTGCTCCCCAGTCATCGCCATTCACGAATGGCATAGGCTCGTGTGGTGCGAGAAAGGTATCAGATAGCCCCTGATACATCAGCGGGTCGGTCCAGAAACTCTGCGGCATTTCCACGCCGCGTGACTTGCGTACCAGTTCCACGTGGTTCACATAGGAGGAGCCGTCCAGGAATTGATAGGCGCGGGGTAGTGGCGACGCAACGGCGGCTGGGTTAAAGGTAAAAGAGATGAAGGTAAATGAATCAAGTGTAAAAGAGTCTACTTCTTCAGCGCACAGTTGGGCGTAAAGCTTCGCCAGTTTTGGTGCGGTGCTGGCCCAATTGTCCAGTGCCTGCTGCAATGTTGTCGCGATATTTGGGCAGGCCACCGCGCGTGACAGTTCTCGGTTCACAACGACCAGTGTTCCATCGCGACCGCCATCTTTGAGGCTGGCAAGTTTCATTTTTTCTCCTCGTTGGATTTCCGAGACTTTGCAGATTCTGTTGATTTCCCGGTCTCTGCAGATTCTGTGGATTTCCCGGTCTCTGCAGATTCTGTGGGTTCAGCAGATGACTTCCAACTATCCACATAATCCGCCACCTCAATCTGACTGCTGGCCTCACCCAACTGCACCGCATCGCGCGTGTCTATCATCACCGCCACTTCATCGGTGTGCGTCCTCGCGCCTTTACTGCCTTTCTCGAACGCTTTCGGATGTGGGCCATGAGGGAAACCGCAGGGATGCAGGCTCAGCATACCGGCGTGGATATTGTCGCGGCTGAAGAAATCACCTGCGTGATAGAAAAGGATCTCGTCGAAATCCGTGTTGGAGTGGAAGAAAGGAACCTTCAATGCGCCAGGGTCGGTCTCAATAGGTCGCGGCACAAATGTACAGACAACAAACCGGGAACTGACGAATGTCGTGTGTACCGATGGTGGTATGTGATAACGGTGGCTGATCACCGGGCGTATGTCGCGCCAGTTGATGCGCACGGGCAGGTTATTGCCATGCCAGCCCACCGCGTCTAACGGATTAAAAGGATAAGTCAGGTGTGCACAACGCGAGCCACGTTTCACCAGCACATGCGTTTCGTGCTCACCCTGCTGAGCCAGGAATAACTCATCCAGCTCAGGTGTATCCAGCGCCGCCGGATCGAATATCGCCTGACCCCCCAAGATACCTTTCTCCGGCAGTCTGTAGCTGTCGTTGGTCGCTTCAATCATCAGAAATATGCTGGGTTCCTGACACTCCACGCGCCACAGACTGTTGCGCGGCAGCATGATGTAATCGCCTTCGCTGAACGAGAGGTGCCCGAAGTCACAGAAAAGCTCACCGCTTCCTGCATGCACAAAAAGCAACTCATCCCCGTCGGCATTGCTTACCAGATGATCCATTTTGCCCTGCGTTTTCCAGAGTCGCAGAGAGAAATGTGTGTTATGCAATAACACCGCAGCATCCAACGGGCACGCAACACTCCCGTCAAGTTTTGTTGTATCGAATGCACGCGGGCGCAGGTCGCCTTCCCAGGCTGTCCAGCCAGTGGGCATGTGCGCATGATGAATGTGACTGACGGGGCCGAAGAAACCCTCCTTGCCGAACTCGCGCTCGAAAGTACCATAGGGCAGGTCGCAATGAGCCTGCTTGGACCAGGTGCCTGCCGTGCGCGGAAACGATATCCAGTTTTTCATCAAAGTACCCCGCGACGAATCTGATCTTCCTCGATGGATTCGAACAGCGCGCGGAAGTTGCCTTCGCCAAATCCTTCATCGCCCTTGCGCTGAATGATCTCGAAAAAGATGGGTCCAATCACGGTGCGGGTGAATATCTGCAATAAAAGGCCTCCGTCCCCTTTTCCCGGTGCGCTGTCCGGCGCGCCATCCATCAGAATGCTCAGACGCTTCAATGCCTGCAACGGCTCCCCATGGCCGGGTAAGCGTTCGTCCAGTTTTTCGTAATAGGTGTCCGGTGTATCCAGAAAATCGATGCCGGTTTTTTGCATCTGCTCAACGGCGCTGTAAATATCGCTGGCTCCCAAAGCGATATGCTGGATGCCCTCCCCTTTATATTGCTGCAGAAACTCCTCAATCTGGGATTTGTCATCCACCGATTCATTGATGGGAATGCGAATCTTGCCGCAGGGGCTGGTCATCGCTCGCGACTTCAATCCGGTCAGCTTGCCTTCAATATCGAAGTAGCGGATCTGGCGGAAGTTGAACAGCTTTTCGTAGAAATTGGCCCATTTGTCCATGTTGCCGCGATGCACATTATGGGTCAGATGGTCCAGATAACTGAGGCCGACACCGGCAGGTTGACGGTCCACATCGGGAAGGTAGTTGAAGTCGTGATCATAGATGCTACCGCTGGGGCCGTACTGATCCACCAGATACAACAGGCTGCCACCTATGCCTTTTATAGCGGGAATATTCAGCTCCGAGGGGCTGTTGCGAGCCTCTACTATCTCTGCCCCGAGTGAGCGCGCGCGTTCGATGGCTGCCGCGGCGTCACGTACCCGAAAAGCCATGGCGTTAGCTGACGGGCCGTGCATGCGCGCGAAAGCTTCCGCGAAACAGTCTGGTTCGCTGTTCAGAATGAAATTGATATCGCCCTGGCGATAGAGGCTTACCTGCTTGGATTTGTGGTGGGCAATCTCGCTGAAACCCAACTGGCGAAAGAGCTGGCCCATCGCCTGTGGATCATCGGTGGCGTACTCGACGAACTCGAAGCCGTCGGTCTGCATGGGGTTGGACGTATGAGAGGTTTGCTGCGAATTGTCTTGTGAGGGTTCACGATTGGCTTGCATGCGCGTTCTCCTGTAGATCGCGTGGGCGTGACACTTAATCTACGCCTACGCGATGGTTATGCACAGGTTTATAGCATGTTACAGCCGCGGAGACCTCCGGGTCTTACCCGGAATCGGGGTCATCAACTGCTTGTCATCCACTCTAATTAAAGAATGCTTTAATACTGGTGGTATTAATTAAAGAATGCTTTAATACCACCCAACCCAATTAAAGATCTCTTTAATATGAACCGCACCGCAGGGTCTTATATTGTCTCCAACACGCTGAATGAATCGGTTCAGGCTTTTGTGCCCTATCCACTGCCGCCTGTTGAACCCGAACTCGCTGCAGAGTCATTTGCCGAATTGAATCATCAAGCAGAAATGGCGCTTGCCCGCCTTTCCGGGGTGTCGGGGCTGGTGCCTTCCGTGGACTGGGTACTTTACAGCGCTATTCGCAAAGAAGCCCTGCTCACCTCACAAATGGAAGGCACACAAGCCACGCTCACCGACCTGTTTGATGAGGAGGCCGGATTCGCCGTCAGTAACACGGCCGATGTTGAGGAGGTCACCAACTATCTGCGTGCATTCCGATTGGTGCGGGACAACCTGCTCGACCCCAATGGATTACCCATCAGTGTGCGCTTGCTATGCGAAGCGCACCGCGTTCTGCTGGACGGAGTGCGCGGCGACGGCAAGCAGCCCGGCGAGTTGCGGCACTCACAGAACTGGATTGGAGGCAGCCGTCCGGGTAACGCCGCTTTTGTGCCACCACCGGCGGATAGTGTGTTAGACCTGCTGAACGATTTGGAGCGATTCATTCACGACGATGCTATCGCGTTACCGCCTCTAGTCAGAGTTGCTCTGGCGCATGCCCAGTTTGAAACCATTCACCCTTTCCTGGACGGTAATGGCCGGATTGGGCGCCTGTTGATCGCTGCCCTGCTCGAACACTGGAGGCTGCTATCCGAACCGCTGCTGTACCTGAGTGGTTACTTGAAGCAGCATCAGGCCGAATACTATCGACGACTGTCAAACATCCGCACCGAAGGCGACTGGGAATCCTGGATAAAGTTTTTCCTGGAAGGTGTGGCGACAGCCGCCAGCAACGCCGAACGCAGCATCATTGCCATCGCTACTCTGGTGACAACCGATCGGCACCGCTTACTTGAATCTCCTAAAGCTGGCCCGACCAGTTACCGGTTGTTCGAGATGTTGCCCGTGATGCCGCGCTTCACTATTGAACAAGTGCGGCAGAAACTGGACACCAGTTTTCCAACGGCCACTGCAGCCGTTAAAGTTCTGGAAGACCTGGGCATCGCAATTGAAACGACCGGGCAGAAAAAAAATCGTAGTTACAGTTACCAACGCTACATAGAGTTACTGTCGCATTGACATTGCGCTACTGCACATTATTCCAACGCGACACAACTCTCAGGCAGCACCGAGAGCAAACCCAAATGATCGACAAAAGGAATGAAATCACGATCAAGGAAGAGCAAAGGCATCCTTCGCTCGATACAGAACGTCGCGATAATGACATCCGTTGTTTTCCGAATAGTGATTCCCTTTTTGCGAAGCACGCGGTAATTATCGGCACACTTATCAGGCATGCCCTCACCAAACATTTCCATCCGACCCAGAGTCAGCAAAGTTTGCTTGGTCAAACGGTATTGCCGATCGTCCCGAATTCCCTGCAGTATTTCCAGAAAAATCAGATCACCCATGCCAACAGAGCCTTCGACAATTCCGGCGTCAAGAGTGTCTGTATGCCTGTTCTTGACGCCGTTAAGATAGTCGATCCAAACACTGGTATCGACCAGTATCATTTGCCGCCCCGCATTTCGTCGAGATCGCCTTCCCATTTCACTTGGCCGCGCAGTTTGCGAATATCCTGTTGCTGGCAGCGCAGAAGGAGTAACTTAAGCCCTTGTTCTACTGCTTCTTTTTTTGTGCTATACCCAGTTGCCTTGAGAGCGTCATCCATGAGCTTGTCGTCAATAACAATGTTGGTTCTCATAAATCACCTGTGTGTATAGTTTTGCAGTGGGTACACACTGTACCACTGGCAAACAAACATAACAATCACTTATACAGCGACTTTTCCCCAATGCTTCGCTGCTCCAAAATAGCGCGTGAGCAGGGGCGCTAGTTTGAATTGAGGATGTAGCGCTCACACCATGCTACCGCAAGCAATTCACCAGCGTGTTCTTCGACGGCCTTTCGTGCGGCTGTCTGGCTGGCACTCCATGTGCGCCAATCCCCTTGTTCAGCGACTGCGTTTCGGTGAGTGTGGAGTAGATTGCTGGCCAGGAAACATTGCGTCGAGAGCGGCAAACTCTGAAACTTCTTTAGTAAAGCTGGCACGGCATCAGGCCCAAGCTGAAGTAGATAGTCGGCGTCTTTCATCTCATGCGCAGGAGATAAACGCTCCAGATTTACCCGCGCCACCACTGCGGCGGGATTTATAGTCCCCAGCAGGAGTACCGCAATGACACCGGAATGTACGAGTCCTGACGCGAATCCCTCGTGGCGTCCGCGCAAAACAGTAACGGAGAAGGACAGCAGGTTAACCGCAAGCCAAACCATGAAAGCGATCGCCATAACGCGCAACAGCGTAAGTCCATAAGCATCGGTGTACAGCGCAAGGCGCTGTGCCGCCGAACCCAAAATCAGCAGCACACAAACTGCAAGTACCAGCGCCAACGGTCGGAAAATACGCTGATTGCATTGCAGGCTGGACATCAACATCAGCACAGCCAATGTCAGCACCGACACCACCAACAGTTCGAAAAAACCGCGGCGGGCATATTCCGCAACGGTGAGGCCACTTGTCTGTTCAATCAACTCTCGGCCCCCGAAAAGATAACTGGCCTGCGGTATCACAAACAGAATAAAGAGTGCGGCCAGCGACCCCATGATGACTGCGGTTTCTTCATCACCGAGTGTTTTTTTCGAGATGTTTGTCGCTTGCGACTTCTTGTTTCCGTCACGCAGATTCGGCAACAACGCATCGCCACCGCGTTGATACGTGCATATCAGCAAACCAGTTGCGAACCAGCTCAATACAATTGTTACCAGAATATGTTGCGGTAAATCCAGCGACAAGACCTGTGCCAGATTCGACGCGTGGCGTGCGAACGTGACATCAGCGGAAGAGAAAAGCAGCATGTAGACGATTAATAAAGGTGCCACCAGTAACAGTCCACGTGTCACACCTCGCACCCGCGCACTGACTGAAGCGTCGCGCAACTGCACCTGACCCAGTAGCGGCCAGATACCTTGTAACACCTGCACAGGCAGTCGCATTAAAGCACGCAGATAATCAACGATGTTAGCCAACAACAGACGAGTGCCACTTGCCTGCATCAGAACTGTGGCTGCACACACCGCCAATACCAGCATACACAAAGGGATCAACTCTTCTGTCGCACGGAAGATCAGCACCAGTGTGGTTGCGAATGCCACACACGACCAGAGCATGAGTGTTTTTTGCCAGGCAAGGTTCGTATTGCGATTCAGTACCCAGGTGGCGATAGCAAGCAACGCCACCCAGATGCTCATGCCTGGACCTGCTATATTTCCTTCCCACAGGAGCAAATCGCCAGCAATGCCAAGTGCAAAACCTGCCAACAACGTGTGAACGGAAGCGATATCGTTGGCGGGTTTAACTGTTGTGGTGGCAGTGGTCATAACATTCTCCTGGGGGTACTGTTTGCTTATTTGATTACGTTTTCAGTTTGCAAGGTTTAATTAGAAAGTACTTTGCGATACAAAGCTACATTGCAAAAAAAACCAACTCAGCTTTTCTTCATCGCGCTTATCAGCGCTTCCATGTGCGCGATATATTTTCGCAGCGCCGTCTTCCCCGCAGCCGTTAAACGATACTCCGTACGCGGCACCCGACCATCGAAACTCTTGTTGCAGACTACGTAACCCGCATCCTCCAACTTGCGGGCGTGCGCGCTAAGATTGCCATCGGAAATGGCGAGCAATGATTTCAAGTCATTGAACGTCAACATGGCATTGGCAGCCAGCGCACTCACCAGCGCCAAACGGGTGCGCTCATGAATCAGCCGATCAAGATCAGCGGCAGACTCAACCTTCTTCCCGGAATTTTTTTTCTGCGTAGCCACCGTTGGTACAGATGGTTTTGCAGATGGTTTTGCAGACGGTTTTGAACGTGAACTAACCGCCATGATGCCTCCAGATCAGAATACCGAAGATGATGTGCAATCCACCCATGCCCAGTGCCAGCATCACGTCGCCGGAAACTGGTGTAAGCAGAGTGACAGCACCTGCGAACATAAACACTGCACCCATCACGGGAATAATTCGTACCGACCAGGCACCCGCTGTCATCACAGCCGCTCCATACAGGCTTAACCAGACGCCAGGCAGCAACGCAACATGACCGGAAAGAAAGAACGACAGTGTCACCAAACCGCCCGCTGTCATGGCAGGCAGGAAAGCGAAAAGCAGTTTTCTGCCACTGGGTGATGTCAACGAACGGCCCTGCTTCACGGACTTGATTGCTGTCAGAGAGAAAGCCACTACGCTGGCCAAAACCAGTTCCAGCATCCAGATTACCAACCAACCCGCTGCATCTGCTTGCGAGGCAGCAAGCCATGCTGCGGGCAATGCCGATAACCCCGCCAGCACATAGCCCAAGCCGGATACGCCAGTGAATGAAGTTGAATTTTCCATCGTGGCGCGAATAAAACGCAGGTTGTCCTCGGCATGCTGATGCAGGGAGACCGGGGCAGACTTTTTCTCAACAGGACTATTCATGGAGTGGAAGATTGCCAGCGATGTGAATATGTGTCAAGTACTTTGCGATACAAAGTTGATCGTTACTTTGAAAGTTGTTTTATCTGGAAAGTTGTTTTATCTGGAAAGTTGTGTTGCCTGGGAAGTATGCCCTACGGGTTTATTTACCGGAACAATCCCAAGGGAATATACTCGCTGACATGCATGACAGCGTAACCGGGGACAAGCGAGTGAACTTTGCAAACATCGACCGCCATCAGGTCTGGATCTATCTCACCGCCATCGCTGCGGGGCTCGCTTTCGGCGCACTGGTACCGCAATCCAAAGCAATTCTGGAATTTCTAGTGCGGCCGGCGTTAGGCATACTCTTGTTTACGACCTTCCTGCAGGTTCCACTGCTGCACATTGCCGATGCATTTCGCGACAGACGTTTCGTCATCGCCAGTTTGCTTGGCAATTTTGTTCTGCTTCCCCTTCTTGTCTGGATACTTTTGCGTTGGCTGCCCGATGATCCGGCTCTGCAACTGGGCGTGTTGCTGGTTCTGCTGGCACCCTGTACCGATTGGTTCATCAGTTTCACGCAACTGGGACGCGGTAGTGCTGCCCGGGCCATCGCCATAACACCATTGAATCTCTTGTTGCAGTTTCTGTTACTACCTGTTTATTTGTGGCTAATGCTAAGCACCTCAGCGATCAGTATGGACCTGGCAATCGGTTCACTGCTGCCGTCGGCATTGGCATTGATTGGTATTCCTCTGCTTGCTGCAGCGTTAACAGAAGTCTGGTTGGAAAGAAAACGCGAGGGCGAAATATTCGCGGCGCGGCAAAGCACGTGGCGCGAACGCTTGAACTGGTTTCCGGTGCCACTTTTAGCGCTGGTGGTATTTCTGATTGCTGGCTCACAGGCGGAAACTATTCCTGCAGCCGCACCTGTTCTGCTGCAGGTTGTACCAGTGTTTGTTCTGTTCCTGATTAGCGCCGCCTTGCTTGGCAGGTTGCTAACCACCCTGATGCGCTTGCCAATGGCAGCCGGTCGCACATTAGCTTTCAATTTTGGTACCAGGAACTCGTTTGTTGTATTGCCTATCGCTATTGCGTTGCCGGTTGGTTGGGAGATGGCTGCCATCGTGATTGTGTTGCAGTCTCTGGTGGAGCTGTTTGGTATGGTGTTTTATCTGTGGTGGATACCACGCCATCTTTTCAAGAACACCGAAACTTGATCAAACTGGTTTTACCGCGCTGTGAACATCTTCTTCCTGCAGCTTTTGATTGTGATGACTGGTGAAATCGTACAGCATCATATACAGCGCAGGCACCAGAAACAGCGTGATCAAAGTGGAGAACAACACGCCAAATGCCAATGAGATCGCCATCGGGATAATGAAGAATGTCGCCGGGCTGGGCGTGAACATCAAAGGCACCAGGCCTATGAATGTAGTGAACGAAGTCAGGAAAATAGGCCGGAACCGCGCAACGCCTGCTGTCGCAATAGCATCTGGCAGCGACATACCTTCCGCCACTGACCTGTTGATATATACAACCAGTACCAGGCTGGCATTTACCACCACACCACCCAACGCAACCATACCAATCACGGAAAAGAATACCAGTTCCGCGTTCATGATGAAGTGGCCGACAATAGCGCCGATGGCACCAAATGGGATCACACTCATGATGATGAGTGGTTGCAGGTAAGATTTCAGTGGTATTGCCAGCAGCGCGAAGATAAGCAACAGCGCTATCGGATAACTGCTGAACAGGTTGCCAAAGGATTCGTTGCGTTGCTCCCCCTCGCCACCAATCACCATATCGACATCATACTCGCTGGCCCAGCGCGCTCGGTTAGCGCCAACAATTTCGCGCGTCACCTGTTCCGGCGCACTAACAGCCCGGTTGATATCTGCATTGACTGTTATCACGCGACGTCCATTCTCACGATTGATATTCGAGTAGGAATTCCCCAGCGACAGAGCAGCGATGCTCGACAATGGCACCTCGCCGCCTTCAGGTGTGCGTACTAACAGATTCTCCAGATTACCCAATGACTGGCGTTCATCTTCCGGGTAACGCACCATCACGCGTAACTCATCCGTGCCACGTTGAATACGTTGTGCTTCGGCGCCGAAAAAAGCCTGTCTTATCTGTCGTGACACATCATCCAGCGTAAAGCCCAGCAGGCGGCCCTCATCCAGCAACTGGATCTGCATCTCCTGTTTGCCTGCACGGAAGGAATCGGAAATATCGAACACACCCGGATAGCGACCCAAAGCATCACGAAGCTCGGCTGTGACGCGTTGCAGATTTTCTTCACTGCGGCCTTCCAGACGGAAGCTCAGGGCTTGCCCGGTAGAGAAAGAGTCGGACACGAAAGTCAGTTCCAACGCATCGGGTACCAGCCCGACTTTATCGCGCCAACGGTCGCGAATTATATTCGCACTTAATTCGCCGCGCTCTTTATAACTGTGCAGAAGCATCACCACCTCAGCGATATGACTGCCGCCAGCACTGCCGCGGCCGCTGGGTGGCCCCCCGCGATTAACCCGTCCACCCAATGTCGTCAATGTGCTTTCGACTATGCCTATCGCGTTAACCTCGCCAGCCAGGACACGCGCATCCAACTCCTCTTCCAGCTCTGCAATCAACTCTGCGGCAGTGGTTTCCAAACGCTGCAGTGCGCGTTCGGTTATCTCTACAGCAACACCCTCTGGCATTTGCAGGCTGGCGTATATGCGGTCCCCTTCCACAGCGGGGAAGAACTGCAGCACAACCCGACCACTGGCTAACAGCCCCACAGTAATAATGATCACACCGGTGGCAACTGCCCAGGTTGCATAACGATACTTCAGACACTTGCGCAGTGCAGGTTGATAAATATTGGCGGCGAAATTCTCCATGCCATTGGACAATTTTCCCTGCATACCCTTCCACAGAATCACCACACGCAGCTTTTCCAACGGATGGGCTACAGAGCGTCTATGTGCCAGATGCCCGGGCAAAATCAATTGTGATTCCACCACGCTGGCTATCAAGCAAAGCACGACGACTGCACCAATAACATTGAAAAAACCACCCAGCATCCCCTCCAACAATAGTAACGGCAGGAAAGCAGCCATCGTGGTCAACACGCCAAAGATTACCGGAACTGAAACCTCGTATGTGCCTTCTATTGCGGCCACCTCGCGACTGTTCCCCATCTGCTCATAAACATAAACCCGTTCACCCACAACAATGGCGTCGTCTACGATAATGCCAACTACCAGAATGAACGCCATCATGGTGATGGAGCTGATGGTAATGTCGAATTGGGGAAACAGACTCAGGGCGCCAAGTATCGCAATTGGAATACCTGCTGCCACCCAAACCGCTATGCGAAAACGCAGGAACAACGCCAGCACGATAAGTACCAGTGCAAAACCAGAGTAGGCATTGCTGGAAACGGTATCGATTCTTTCGCGCAAGCCACGTGCGTCATCCGTTAGTATGCTCAGCTCCATACCGGGTGGAAGTTCCCTGCTTTTGCGCTCTGCATAAGCACGGACAGCTTCCGCAGAAGCAATGATGTCTTCATCACCAACCCGATAAATATCCACGGTCACCGCGTTGCGACCGTCAACTCGCGCGCGCAGATATCCCTCTTGAAAACCATCACGTATGGTGGCGATGTCGCCAAGACGTAAACGGGAACCATCGGGATTTGTGCGTATGATGATGTTCTCGTACTCTTCCCCACTGGACATGCGCCCAATACTGCGCAGCAAAACTTCCCCACCTGGTGTGCGCAGAGTGCCGGCGGGCATATCCATGGCAGTGCGGTCAATGGCGGTGGCAATCTGGCTGAGAGTCAAACCGTTCTGACGCAAAGTCAGCTCGGATATCTCAACGGAAATTTCCAGCGGTTTGACATAGTTGATCTCGGCGCGGGAGATCTCCGGCATATCCAGCAGATCAAGCCGGATTTCATCGGCGTAGCGCTTCAGTGTCAAGTCATCAGTATCGGCGACCAATGCCAGAGATGCGACTGTTCCTGTGGGTGCAAAGGAGGCGACTGTGGGGCGCTCGATATCAACGGGAAAACTGACGATGCCATCCACAGCGCTTTTTACTTCGTTCAGTGAGCGACTGATATCGGCGCCCTGCTGCATCTGTAAAGTGGCAGCACAGGCACCTTCCCGCGCAGTTGATGTCATGCGCTCAACGTTTTCTATTCTTTGCAAGGCCTGTTCAAGAATCAGGCAAACGGCATTTTCCACTTCCGCAGGTGGAGCACCGGGGTAGGGAATATTTATCTGGATGGTGCCAGTCTCAACACTGGGGAATTCTTCCTGGCGCGTATTGGCATAGGCGACTATTCCGCCAGCAATCAACAGGAACATCAGCAGATTCGATGCCACTGGATTATGAACGAACCACGCAATGATTGGTTTCATGAAAAGATGCTCGCTGAGATTCTGCTGAGTTTAGCTGCCAACGATCAGATTGAAGCGCTGCTTGTTTGCGCTAGCGCGAGGCTGTCTTCTACTACATTCACGCGCATTCCTTCTATCACCGCCTGAATAGGAGACAGACAGATTCGTTCACCATTGGCCAGTCCGCTGGTGATTAGCACACGCTCATTCTCAAAACGCATGATTTCAATGTCGCGGTACCAGAGTCGGTTTTCAGTATCCACAACAAGCACGCGACTATTGCCACGCACGACCTCGCGCGGCAACACAATCACGTTTTCTGCTTTACGGCCCTGAATAGACGCCTCAACATAAAGCCCGATCGGCAGAGGTATCTCGGCATCCTGCTGCACCACGCGTACTATTGCCTGCACGGCGTTGCTCGCAGTATCGATGCTGCCTTCCATGCGGACCAGTCTACCTTGCCAATGCTGCATGTCGGCGCCGAGCCGACCACTTAAGTTAACAATGGGGGCAACATCCAGTGGCAGTTCACCGCGCGCACCTAACGGAATATCCAGATATGACAGTTGATTAATTGCCAGAGGCAAACGCACCTCTACCTCATCCGCACTCAACAACACCGCCAACTCCTGACCGCGGCCCATATGTTGACCCAGATCGATCTTTACGCTTTCCACAATAGTCGCAAACGGCGCACGCACTTCGCTGCGACGCAAATCCAGTTCAGCCTGTGCCACAGCTCCCTGCGCATCACGTACACGGCCGGCTGCGTTCTCCGCCTGACGTTGCAGATCCCGCAGTTGCGATTCACTGATCAGGCGTTGCACTGCCAGAGCACTATTGCGTTCAAGTTCCTCGGCTGCATGACGCGCATCCGCCTGCGTCTGGGCAAGGCTCGAGCTCGCTCGCTCCAGCGCAGTTTCATAATCACGACTGTCTATACGCAGAATAACTTCATCGGCTTCGAAGTACCCACCGACGACAAAAGAAGGGGACACCCAGGACACCGGGCCCATGGCTGCGGCGGAAAGACTTAACCGGCGACTTGCTTGCACGCGACCCTGCGACTGGACTTCCAGCATGACATCTTCGGAATAAACCGACGCCACGCGAACACTGGCCACTGCCTGCTCCGGAGGCACCGCTTCCAGGCGCGCTGGCGTTCTGATCAATACGATGAAAACCAATACAGCAACAACAAGTATGGCTACTGGCAGAATGACTTTCTTCACTTCAACGCCCCTGAGACTGATTTACCTGCAAGCGGAACCCGATGCGCCAGTCCAACCCGATTACCGCAGCGCGTGTGAATTATACGTGACTTACTTTAACCGGATCACTCGGAGTAGCCTGCAACGGGGTCGCTCAGTCGACTTTGACACGAAACGCCAAAAGTACATTACCGGTTTGTTGCCTGAATCGCTCATAGCCGGAACCGACAAATAACATGCCAGCGCCGGTTGCAACAGAGTGGGAATCGATAGAGCCGCCACGTGCCTGCGCGCCATTGATCGTGTCGAACTCGCGGGCCGTATCATACTCGAACAGAATAGCGCCGGTCTCACCATGGAAAATGA
This sequence comes from Pseudohongiellaceae bacterium, assembly GCA_041751425.1. Classification (GTDB taxonomy): domain Bacteria; phylum Pseudomonadota; class Gammaproteobacteria; order Pseudomonadales; family Pseudohongiellaceae; genus JAVVEG01. The sequence continues at coordinate 44,735 of JBGSXL010000025.1, forward strand.
ATATCCTGCCATCGATATTGGCTGCTACCAATGCGCCATCTATAACCAGCGGCATGGCCGAGAAGCCGTATTTCTCGTGGCAGGAAGCGATGCGTTCAGAACGACCGTTACCGCAATCAGGACTAGCGCGATATTCCCACAGTGGTTCGCCATCGATGATATCAAAGGCATACACGCCCGCGTTGATCATATCGTCTGTAAGGCTGGCGAAATGCGGATCGTTTATCGGCATGAAAACACTCTCACCATCCACAGCGATACCCCAGTGGTTGCCGCCGAGCACGCCACCTTCACCAATGCGCTGTTGCCAGATTACGGAACCATCGTCCGGATCAAGTGCCCACAGATGACCGGATTTCTGACCCGCTAATAGACGCTCGCTACCGTCCGGTAAAGTCACCAGTACCGCAGCGCTGCCAAAATCCCAATCCTTCAGAATGCTTTCAGTCGGGTCCGGGCAATTCGGACCGGGAACGGCGCCACTGCATCCTGTATTCCATACATCGTTAGCAATAGCCTGAAATAGCCATTGCTGTTCACCTGTTTCGAAATCCAGTGCGATAATCGCGTTGCTGGTGACGGTCGCTGGCAGTGATGTGTTCTCACCGGTGGTGACATAAATAAAGCCACGTGCTGTATCCAGGGTGGGGCTGCCCCAGATGGGAGCGCCGGATGGTCCGCGCATTCTTGCACCGGCAGAGTTTATAGCGCCCGTGTATTCAGCAGGCGGCATGGTGTAGTAACGCCACAGGGTGTCACCTGTTCTAACATCCAGCATGATGAGTGCGCCACGCCCATGGCAACACTCATGCAACGGATTAGCGCCAGTTGTCACTCCTGAGGACGACACGGCGATGATCACTCTGTCTTCATGCAGCAATGGAGCGGCTGTCAAACGCGTGGCAACACCTTCGTCTACCTCCCCGCTGACAAGCCAGAGCCCTTCGCCAGTTTCAGCATTAATTGCATGCACGCGAGCCTGCTCGTCGGTCACGATCAAGGGCCAGATATCACTATTTTCCTGTGGCACTCCCAAAGTTGCCGAAGAGCGCAATGTAGCTCCCGCGTCATACGCCCATTTGACGCAACCCGTTGCACTGTCCAGTGCCAGCACTTTCTGCGTGGCACCAGCGGGGTAAAACAAAGTGGTTCCAGCTACGGCGGGAGCAGAGCGTAATCCTGAAACTCCGGGTAAACCCAGCGCCCAGGCCAGCTCAAGATGTGGCAGGTCTGCCATCTGCAAGCCACTCTGCGCGGCACTGAAGTTACGGGAGAACTGTTGATCCGCGCCAGATGGAACAATTGCGGCGGGGCTCAATTCAACTTGGCTGTTAGATGGTGAGCAGAGATTGCCTGCCAGCCAGTCATCGTTGGCAGAGGTGGATGCCAGGTACTCAATCACCGCCGCTCGTTCCTGTACAGACAGGGCTTGTCCTTGCGCGGCCATTACGCCATTGGTCAATGCATAGGAGATGGCATCTGCACTCATGCCTTGCAACGCCGGCAAGGTTAAAGCTCTTGCATCGCCACCATTGTGGCAAACCGCACACTGCGCTTCATACACCAGTTGCCCCCGATGTGTGGGTGGAGGTTCGGCACTGGAAGGGAGGTTTTGTTGCGCATGCAAATGGCCGGTTGATAACAGGCCATGTGTTAATAATAAAAACAGAAAAGAGGGACGAGGGTGTATCCGAAAGAATGCGCGCATGGGCTTGCTCATGATTTTCAAGAAGTGATGTCAACAGTCAGCAAAACCAATGCTGCTAAATGCTTACTCTAACCGCCGCTGGCGCTTGCGCTGGCTCTGATTCTCAACTCCTGCCCTACACGCAATAAATCATCGGCAAGATCATTTTCCGCCCGCAGTGTATTGACACTGGTGCGGTAGCGATTGGCGATTCGCCAAAGCGTTTCACCCTTGCGAACTTTATGGGTTATCTCTGTCGGCTCAGCATTGGCTGCCAATGTCGCTGCGGTGTTGGCAGCGATGGCACCGGCAACGTTATTAGCGCTTGTAGCATCTGCAGGCGTTGCACGAACCGCTGCAACGCTATTGCCAGGCACCTGCAGGCGCTGCCCTATAGTAATGAAGTCACCGCGCAGATCATTGGCGGCGCGCAGTTGTGGCACGCTGGATTCCATTCTGGCAGCAATTGCTGTCAGCGTATCACCACGTTGTACGATGTACTCCCTGCTCTGCCCGGACATCGCCAGCACATATTGCGTGTAGGGTTCCGGGAACACTGCCACATGGTAATGCGGGGGATTTCTTTCCCGGGTGACATCCAGAACATCACTCTTTTCCAATGCCAACAGAGTGCGCTCCAGCCAGGTACGACAACTTCCTTTGGAAGGAATCCGCAGATCAAACGCCATACCGGTTGGATGTACAGAATCTCTGGCTGCATTGGCGGGCTGTCTTTCAATGGGTCGGGTCATGCTAGTGACAGTGAGGCGCTCGCCACAAGCGCTGTAGTATTGGGCGCTCAAACGCTCAAGCAGAGTTTTGACCTGCGGGCGTACGTAGGGGTAGGAGACGTTGTGCAGAATGATATTGCGGCCTGCAACGACACGCACTAATTCACCTGAATCAGTTAATTGCGTGACTTCACGGGATGTCCTGGCGAATTGATACCTGTGTTTAACGGCATGCTGATGTTGCTTTTCCATGGACGCACGCGAGCCCGAAAGGCTTTGTGCTTGCGCCTTAGGCATGTGCAGTGTGTACATGCTTACAAAAACAATAAGCGTCACACACAGTGATGTCAGGTTTTTCATATCGCCAGCCCTATCAGTTGCTGTTCTTATTATTTACCTGGTCCACAAGATGAACGGGTAAAAATTCTCACCTGAACTCTTAATATTGAGCAGTATAGCCATGATTTAATTAGATAAAAAGCACTATTTTTAGTATTTGCCAACAATATCACTGAATGGCTACTGATTTACGCGTCGGGTTCTGCAGTAGCATTTGTTCTGCCGCAGCTGAGGTCAGCGCCGGGCAATGCCCCCAAGGTAGCAGGCTATACGCCATTTTGCGACCCTGATTTGCGTATCCTAAACCCCTGATTTATCCCCCCATGGTTGAAGGTATGGTGTTCTGCATGTGTCCGGGCTAAATATCGCAGATCGCAACAGCCTGCGCCAGCGATGCGATGCGCTCGGCATTACTGCGCTCCGGGCCCGAACCATCCATATTGACCGCGCGTCTGGGAATAAATTCCTGTGCTACGTAACCATCGAATCCAGTTGCATAGATGGCGCGCATGATCGCCGGGTAATGCAATTCCTGCGAATCATCTATCTCGTTCCTGCCCGGCACGCCCGCCGTATGGTAATGACCGAACCAGTGGTGGTGATCCCGAATGGTTCGGATCACGTCTCCCTCCTGCACCTGCATATGGTAAATATCATAGAGCAGCTTGAAATTGGGCGACCCAATACGTTCACACAGGGCGATACCCCAGGCGGAGCTGTCGCACATGTAATCGGCATGATCAATCTTGCTGTTGAACAACTCCATCTGCACCGTAATGTTATTGCGCTCCGCCAGGCTCATGATCTGCTGCAGGCCGCGCGCGCAATTCTCCAGCCCGGTTTCATCATCCATACCGTTGCGGTTGCCGCTGAAGCAGATCAGATTTTTATATCCTGCCTGCGCCATTAAACCGATGTGACTGGTGTAATTCTGGATCAGCGTGCTGTGATAATCAGTGTTGTTCCAGCCTTCAGTCAGACTGATCTCGGCACCGTTGCACATGGAGCAATCTATATTGTGGTCTTGCAGAATCTGCCACTGCGACGGCCCGATCAAATCGATGGCAGAGAAACCTATTTCATTGACAACAGCGCACAATTCTTCCAGCGATAGAAAACCATAAGTCCATTGCGCCACCGAGTGTTTTATCCTGCCACGATTCTGAAATTCTGCCGCTGCCTGCTGCGCGGCGTTCGCAGTTGCTACCAGACCGGGCAATGCCGCTACTCCCAGCGCACTGAGTGCAGCCCGACGCATCAGCTCACGACGCTTTATTAACTGGCTCATTAGCATTCTCCCGTTTGAATGTAAGTGCAAAAAACACCAGTATGACTAAGGCAAGAACAGCCGGCATTATCCAGAATGTGAAAGCGCTTTCCTGCCACCCGGCCATGGAAGAACCATCCAATTGAATTCTGTCGCCCCACCAGCCAAGTACATAGTTGCCGATCAACATACCAGCGCCATAGGTCAGTAAAGCGAACAAACCCTGCGCGCTGGCACGGATCGGTTTGGGCGCTTTACGATCAACATACAACTGACCCGTTACAAAGAAGAAGTCATAGCAAATACCATGCAATGCCACACCGAAAATAAGCATCGCGGCGGATTCAGGGAAGCTGGCGAATACGAGATAGCGCAGCGCCCACGCACCCATCGCGATAACCAACATCCACTTGACGCCAAAGCGAATAATGAAGAACGGCACCAGCAGCATGAACAACACTTCGCTCATTTGCCCGATGGCCATGAAGGAGGCTGATTGTTCACCAAATGCCATCGCGGCTATGAAGTCGTTTGTGCGCGCGTAGTAGAAAGCCAGGGGTATGCTGATGAGAAAACTGCTGAGTGCGAACACGAAGAAATTGCGCTCCGCCATCAATTTGATGGCATCCAGGCCCAGCGCCTTGCCCACACTGAACGTCTGTCCTTTGGCCTGCGGAGGCGTTGCCGGCAGCGTCAGGCTGTAGAGGCCGTAAATCAGTGAGACAACTGCTGCCATCTGCAGCGGTATATTGGTGATCTGTGCGTTCGCGGCACCGGTCAGTGCCCGCAGCAACGGAATATTCACCCAACCCAGAATAGTTTGCGCCACCACAAACCCTGCCACAATCCAGCCGATGGTGCCCCAGACGCGAATTGCCGGGAATTGTCTGTCGGCGTTTTCAATATTGGAAAACGCAATGGTATTGGCCAGCGCCAGAGTTGGCATGTACAACATGAAGTAGGCGAACATGACCCAGATGAAGACACCCGGTTCTGTGATAGTAGCTGCATACCAAAGCAGAACCGCGCCGACCAGATGACAAAAGGCGTTCACCCGTTCTGCATTGAAATAACGGTCAGCCAACAATCCCACGAACAACGGAGCCAACAGCGCAGCCCAGTTATGCGTCGCATAGGCTTGCCCGATGATGGTATTGATGCCGGCTTCACCCTGGAACACTTCCAGCAGGTAGCTGCCCATGGTGACAAAGAAGGCGCCCCAGACAAAAAATTGCAGAAACATCATGAGGCAAAGGCGGGTGATCACAAGCTGATCTGAGCGCATAAAGGGATTCCCGTGCTATTTGGTTATTATTGGTTTGCACATTACAATAGCCCCGAACTGTAATAAATTCACGCAGCATTTGGAATCACTATTTCAACGAATATGACGCAAATTCGGCTCGGCATGATCGGCGGTGGTACAGGCTCGTTCATCGGCGCGATTCATCGCAAAGCCGCTGCACTGGACGGGCGCTACCTGTTGCAGGCAGGTGCGTTCAGCAGCAACCCGAAAACCTCTCACGAAACCGGCCGCGCATTGAGTTTGCACCCACAGCGGGTGTATGACTCCTATGCATATATGTTGCAACAGGAAGCCGCGTTACCCGCCGAGCAACGCATACAGACCGTCGCCATCGTTACCCCCAATCATCTGCACGCGGCGCAAGCCATCATGGCGCTGGAGCACGGGTTTCATGTCGTTCTCGACAAACCCATGGCCATGTCATTGGCAGAGGCGCGACAGATTAAAACGGCGGCTGAACAAAGCAAATGCCTGTTGGCGCTCACACATACTTATGCCGGCTATCCGATGATCAAGGAGGCGCGTCATCTGGTATCTGCTGGTAAACTGGGAAAGATTCGCAAAATATTTGTCGATTACCCGCAGGGCTGGCTTAGTACCTTTCTGGAGCAAAATGGTCAGAAACAGGCGGCCTGGCGCACCGACCCGAAACGAGCTGGCAATGGCGGCTGTATAGGCGATATCGGGACACATGCTGCGCATCTGGCTGAGTATGTGAGTGGTTTGAAGATTACTCACGTATGCGCGCAACTGAACACGGTGGTGCCAGGTCGCTTACTGGACGACGACGCGGCTGCTTTGCTGAGATTTGAACAGGGTGCCAGTGGTGTTCTGGTTGCAACTCAGGTGGCTGCGGGTGAGGAGAATAATCTGCGTATTCGCGTTTACGGTGAACTGGGTGGTCTGGAGTGGTCACACAATGACGCCAATTCCCTGCACCTGAAAATGCTGGACCAACCGCTGCAGATTTATCGCACCGGCTCCGGGTATCTTTCGCAAGCGGCAACTAACAGCACGCGCCTGCCTGCAGGACATCCCGAAGGTTTTATTGAAGCACTGGCCAATATATACATAAACTTCGCCAACGCCGTTGACGCGAAAAACGCTGGCAGTTTCGCTGGCAGTACCGATTATGATTTTCCATCTATAGCTGAGGGATTGCGTGGCATGGCTTTTATGGAAGGCATGATCGCGTCTGCTGCGGCTACGGAGAAATGGACGGCGTTGCCTGTGGAACTTTAACGATAGGTAAAAACATTTTCTCGAAGTAAATTAATCCAGACAAGACGAGAACATCGCAATGAAAACAATAAAAGGTCCCGGCATTTTTCTCGCGCAATTTGCCGACGACAAGGCACCCTTCAACAATATCGGCAACATTTGCGAATGGGCTGCGGCACTCGGTTATAAAGGGCTGCAGATTCCAACATGGGACACCCGGCTCATCGATCTGGAGCTTCTTGCCAGCAGTAAAACCTATGCGGAAGAATACAAGGGCAGAATCGCCTCCTACGGGCTGTCGATTACGGAACTGAGCACTCACCTGCAAGGACAATTGGTAGCTGTTCACCCTGCCTATAACGAGATGTTCGACGGCTTTGCGCCCGAGCACCTGCGTGGCAAACCTGCGGCACGCACTGAATGGGCGGTAAAGCAATTACAGATGGCCGCTGCTGCCAGCCGCAACCTGGATATCAATGTGCATGCCTCGTTTCCCGGGGCCCTGATGTGGCACACCGTTTACCCATGGCCACAGCGGCCAGCGGGTTTGGTGGAGCAGGGTTTTGCAGAATTGGCGCGACGCTGGCTCCCCATTCTGGATACTTTCGACAATGTGGGTGTCGATATCTGTTATGAAATCCATGCGGGCGAGGATCTGCATGATGGTGTGTCTTATGAGCGCTTTCTGGCAGCGACCGGCGACCATCCCCGCGCACGCATTCTGTTCGATCCCAGCCATTTCGTGCTGCAGCAAATGGACTATCTGCAGTTCATCGATATCTATCATGAAAAGATCGGCATGTTTCATGTGAAAGATGCGGAGTTCAATCCCAGCGGCCGCAGTGGCGTCTATGGCGGTTATCAGGAGTGGATAGACAGACCGGGGCGATTTCGCTCACTGGGCGATGGTCAGGTGGATTTCGTCAGCATCTTCAGTAAACTCAGCCAATACGGCTATGATGGCTGGGCAGTGTTGGAATGGGAATGCTGCATCAAACATCCTCAGCAGGGAGCAGAAGAAGGCGCACCGTTTATTGAGAACCACATCATTACTGTTACCGATAAAGCATTTGACGACTTCGCCGGACAACAGGCGGATCACAAACTGAACAGAAGAATTTTAGGCCTGGAGGATTAATATGCGATTCCTGACACTTTCGATATCCCGATTACTGGCTGTTTCCTTCTTAATGGTACTCACTATGCCCACATCTTTCGCTCAGGATGCTGATGATTGGATCATTCTTTTTGATGGCTCCTCCACCGAGCATTGGCGACAGTATAATCGCGATACTTTTCCGACCACAGGTTGGCATATAGAAGATGATGCGTTGGTATATCGCCCCGAGCAGAATCCGGGAGGTGTTTCCGGTGGCGATATCATCACCAGGCAAACATTTCAGGACTTTGAATTGCAATTGGAATGGCTGGTGGAAGAAGGTGCCAACAGCGGAATTTTCTATCACGCTCTGGAACAGCCGGATCAGGCTATTTATTGGTCAGCGTTGGAGATGCAGGTGTTGGACGATGAGAACCACCCGGACAGTTTTCTTGGCGTAAACGGCAATCGTCAGGCGGGGACATTGTACGATCTGCTACCTATCAATCCGAAAACCGCGCGTCCCCATGGGCAATGGAATCAGGTACGTATTATTTCCGATGGCCCGGTGGTTGAGCATTGGCTCAACGGCGAGATGGTGCTGCGCTATGAACGCTGGACGGTGGAATGGTTTGCCATGCTGCGGCAAAGCAAGTTCAGCACCCACAATGAATTTGGCGCGATGCAAAGTGGTCACATCGGTTTGCAGGATCACGGGGATGTGGTGAAGTTCCGCAATATTCGTATTCGTAATTTGTAGCGCTAGCGGTAGTAGTAAACCTGGCGCTCTACGGCAATCTTACATTCCATTTACTTAGAATCTGAATTGCCGCATGTACTCTGCATTATCGCGACTGCTATCCAGCGGCGTTGTGCCCTCATAGGATTCCTGTTCCACAATGAAGTAGCGCATGCCTGTCTCATAAGCTATCGGCAGAATAGTTGGGTAATCTATGATACCTGTACCCAGTGAGCAGGTTGCCGTGCGTGAGTCACCTGGCATGTTCGGAAGTCTGTCCTTTACGTGGGAGAACGGGAACCGGCCAGGATATTTGCGCAACCACTCAATGGGATCTCCCCCTGCTGCTACCAGCCAGAACATATCCAGCTCATACTCCACCAGTTCCGGATCAGTATTCTGCATCAGCACATCCTGCGGCATGGCGCCTTCCAGCTCAATGAAGGTGTAATGATGGTTGTGATAAGCGAATCGCAGACCGACGTTTTTGCAAATCTCCCCGCACTCATTGAAACGTTCCGCGAAACGGCGATAGTCATCCAGCGAGGCTTGGGCGCCAATCATCGGGCAAATCAGATACTGCATACCTGCTGCGGCCGCATCGTCCGCTTTCTGCTCGAAGCCTTCATCGATACCGCAATGGCTGGCGATCATCTCCATGCCAAGATCACCAACAAAACGGCTGAACTCCTGCGGCGTCTTGCCCCAGAACATTCCTGATGGCCCTTCAAAGCCTTCCAATTGCGTGTAACCAAAACTCGCAACCTGGCGCAACACACCATCGGGATCCGCAGGCATATCCGCGCGCAGCGTATAAAGTTGCAACCCGAAGGGATAATGTGTGGCAGTTGCTTCGGTGCAGGCACTCAGTAAGCCCAGATTCGCCAGGCCACCCGTGACCACTGCACTGCGTTTCAGAAAATTTCTTCTATTTATATTGCCCACGATGTCTCACCTTCATTGTAGGGATAACAACCGTCATAGCGGCCGGGAATGGGTACATGGCGCAGCACCTGGGTCTGCGCCAACTCGGACGTGAAATATGCAAACAGGGTCAGTTGCTTCATCATGGTGAAGTAATGCCCGCTGCTGTCCTCTGTGGATGGAACACGGCGCCCCAGCGGTGCAGCATTCTGATCGGCAATCTGCGCTTGTTCACGTTGATGTGCCGCAGCCACCTGGCCCAGTTGATTCAGGAATTCCGCTTTCTGCGCGGAGCTCAATGTCTCAAACTGTTGCCCATATTGAGCCACACAAGTTGCCCTGAAAGTTCTTAAACCTTCATGGATAATCATTTGATTGTTTTCGCTATAGCACTCATCCACGATTTTAGTCATGAAAGGCGCCACATCAGCATCTTTCGCACCCGGTGTATCGGTGCGTGGAATAATCGTCTCGGCAATTTCCGATAGCAAAGCCACATCAGCCTCAGTAAACTCCTGGCTGACATAGTTTTCGGAACTCGCGCAGCCTGCCAGTAATAACGGACTGCCGATAAACGCATAGCCAGTGGCGGCCGCAATCATTTTCAATAATTCACGTCTTTCCATTATTGGTCGTCTCCCATTATCGGTCATCTCCCATTACAGATTTCCCCGCTTAAGTTCCTGCACAGCATAGTCGGCAGCGCGGGCGGTAAGCGCCATATACGTAAGAGATGGATTCACACAGGAAGCAGATGTCATACAAGCGCCATCTGTCACAAATACGTTGAGTGCATCCCATACCTGATTGAATTCATTCAACACCGATGTGCGCGGATCACGACCCATACGCGCCGTCCCCATTTCGTGGATACCCATGCCTGGGGCATAGCCCGAGTCTGTACCGCGCACATCTTTCACCCCTGCGGCTTCCAGAATTTCCACTGCGTCGTTAATCATGTCCTGCCGCATTGCGAACTCGTTGTCGCGCAGGCTCACATCGAAAGCCAGAATCGGCAGTCCCCATTTGTCGGTTTTCTGGCGATTCAGGAACATGCGGTTGTCGTGGTAGGGCAACATCTCACCGAAGCCGGTGAAGCCGATGCGCCAATCACCGGGTGTCGTCAAGGCCTGTTTCAGATCGGCACCTACGTTCAGCTCACTGACATTGCGACTCCAGCCCGTGCGGCTGGCAGAACCCTGATAGCCGAAACCGCGCACATAGTCGCGCTTGTCATTGCCCACGTTGCGGAAACGTGGCACGTAGAACCCATTGGGTCGACGGCCAAAATAATACTTATCGTCAAAGCCTTCCACTCGCCCCGACGCACCAAGACGGAAATGATGATCCATCACATTATTGCCCAACTCACCGCTGCTGCTGCCAAGACCATCCGGCCACACATCGGTGGCGGAATTCATGAGTATCCAGGTGGAATTGAATGAAGAGGCGTTCAGGAAAATGATCTTCGCCTTGTACTCGATCACCTCATTGGTTTCGGCATCAATTACCTCGACACCGGTAGCGCGTTTAGTGTCCTTGTCATAAAGCACGCGACTGACAATCGACCAGGGACGCAGTGTCAGATTGCCGGTGGCCATAGCAGCAGGCAACGTGGTGGATTGGGTACTGAAGAAGGCACCGAAAGAACAACCACGCCAGCAGCGATTACGATATTGACACTGCACGCGGTTCTGTTCGGGGCGGGATTCGGTGATATTGGCGACACGACCGATGATCAGATGCCGCTCGCCGTTAAAATGCGTCTGCATGCGCGCAGCCACATCCTTCTCTACACAGTTGAGTTCCATCGGCGGCAGGAAATTACCATCGGGCAACACATCCAGACCTTCCATTGAGCCACTGATGCCTGCGAAGCCTTCCACGTAGTCATACCAGGGCGCCAGGTCGTCGTAGCGAATCGGCCAGTCGATGGCGATGCCTTCTTTAGCATTCGCTTCGAAATCCATGCGGTTCCAGCGGTAGCTCTGTCGGCCCCACAGCAAGGAGCGCCCACCAACCTGATAGGAGCGATACCAGTCAAAGCGTTTGATTTCATCGTAGGGGGAGTCTTTCTCGTCAGCCCAACTGCCCATCGTGGACTCGTTGAGCGGGTAGTCGCGGCGCAGAACAGGAAAATCTTCCTTCATTTGCCGGGTGGGCTGATCGCGGTGCGGAAATTCCCATACCTCTTTGTTTTCATTCACATAGTCGCGCACATGCTCCAGGCTGCGACCACGTTCCAACAACAATACCTTCAGTCCTTTCTCGGTTAATTCCTTGGCTGCCCACCCGCCGCTGATTCCTGATCCGACCACAATGGCATCATATTCGTTATCGTTCATAGGTTTTCGGCTCTCGTTTTTATTTTAGTCTGAGGATAAACCCACAGTTCTTATTCGTCCATCGAAAATGGAGTATTCTGTCCTTGCTGCCTTGAGCAAGTTGAATTCTTGCTCGACTTGATAACAAGAACAAAAAGTAGAGGTTCCAACATGAGAGTACTTCCTACGTCTTTGACTATGTCATTTGCTACGTCATTTGCTACGTCATTTGCTACGTTACCAGGCACATCGTTTGCCGCTTTATTTCCGTTGCTGGCGAGTCTGGCTGTTGTCGGCCTGTTCCAACCATTCAATCAGGTTCATGCACAAACGCCGGAACGAAAACCCAATTTCATCCTCATCATGGCCGACGATCTGGGTTACGGCGACCTGAGTGTTTACGGCTCCACGTTGATCAGTACTCCGCACTTGGACAATATGAGCCACGAAGGTGTGAGACTTGACAGCTTCTACTCCAGCGCCAACGTCTGTACCGCCGCCAGAGGCGGTCTTCTCACCGGTCGCTACCCCATCCGCTTGGATCTCGTTCTGGACGTCGCGCGGCCAACCAATAATGTCGGTATCGCCGCAGAGGAAATCACCTTGGGCGAAGCCATGCAGGAGCTGGGTTACAAGACCGCGCTGTTCGGCAAATGGCATCTGGGACACCAGCCCGAACGTTCACCCTTGCGCAACGGTTTTGATGAATTCTACGGTCTGCTGCACAGCAATGATATGAATCCACTGGAACTGTACCGCGGTGAACAGGTTATCGAAGCACCAGTTATTCAGGGCACATTGACGGAACGTTACACTGCTGAAGCAATTCGTTTTATCGAAGAGAACCGGAACAATCCTTTTTTTCTCTATCTGCCACACACGTTTCCGCACACACCTTTACACGTGTCCCATAATTTCGAGGGCGTTTCGGAAGCGGGCCTCTATGGCGATGTGGTAGAAACCATCGACTGGAGCACAGGGGAGATTCTGGCGACTTTGCAGCGTCTTGGTCTGGATGAAAACACACTGGTGATTTTTACTTCCGACAACGGCCCGTGGTTTGAAGGGAGCTCAGGCCCCTTTCGAGATCGTAAAGGCAGTTCATGGGATGGTGGCATGCGTGTTCCATTTATCGCCTGGTGGCCAACTGTGATTCCGGCGGGACAAGTCTCCAACGAACCTGCCATGAATATCGATGTGTTTCCAACGCTGGTCAAACTGGCGGGGGGCGCCTTGCCAACCGATCGGGAAATTGATGGCCTGGATATCATGCCCATGTTGCGTGACGGGGAGCCATCTCCACACGAGGCATTGTTTCTGTTTCAGAACGATCGCATTGCCGGAGTACGTAGCGGTCAGTGGAAACTGATTACCGAATCCGACTACAGTATTGGGACCGTGCGTTTTGATCATCCGGACAATTACTACGGTCCAGAAGGTTTGTTGTTCGATCTGGTGAAAGATCCATCGGAGTCGTTCAGCTACACGCGTGAAAATCCCGAGGTCGTGGAGAGACTGCGCGGCTATCTGGAGCGCGGACAGCGTGAGCTGAACAGCACGATTTTGGAGCGTACGTTTAATTTTCGCAATTGAAACGATTTTTTGCCGCCGTCACGCGTGACCAAACAAACTGGTTTGTGCTATACAGCTATTTAAATCCCTTAGCTTGCTAAGTGCAGGTGCATGCATGAAACCAAAGACCGGCAATCGGCCACTGTATACCATTACGCCAAATATCATAAACTTGATTGCACAAGTCAGCGAAAGTCTCGGGAAATTAACTGCATCTAGCGAAAGCGAAAAAACCGTGCGGCTTCGACGTGCCAACCGGATTCGGACAATCCGGGGTTCGCTGGCTATCGAAGGTAACACATTAAGCGAAGCACAAATCACAGCGATACTCGATGGCCGGCGGGTAATCGCACCACCACGGGAGATTCAAGAAGTGCGCAATGCCATTGTTGCTTATGACCGCTTTGAACAATGGCAACCTGAATCTGAGGCTGACCTGCTGGAAGCGCATGGCATTCTTATGCATGGACTTCTGGATGAAGCAGGCATGTACCGCAATGGTGGGGTTGGGGTCATGGCCAAGGGTAGAGTGATTCACATGGCTCCTCAGGCGAACCGCGTGTCACTTTTAATGCAAGATCTTTTGCAGTGGCAAAAAACCTGCGGTGAACATCCACTTATTGTAAGCTCTGTGTTTCACTACGAATTCGAATTCATTCATCCTTTTGCTGACGGGAATGGCCGTCTGGGACGTCTTTGGCAGACGTTGATCCTGGCGCGTTGGAACCCGCTCTTCGCAAATATACCGGTCGAAAGTCTCGTCCATGCTCATCAGGCTGAGTACTATCAGGCGCTGCAAGCGAGCACTGCGAAGACCAACTCTGCTCACTTCATTGAATTTATGTTACAGATGATTCTTGGTGCGATATCAGGTTTCCACACTGGCCATACCCCCCATGTCACCCCCCATGTCACCCCCCATGTCAAACGCCTTCTGAAAGCCATGAACGGTGAAATGAGCCGCGCAGAACTACAAGAAGCATTGTTGCTGCTGGACCGCAAGTCCTTCAGTAGCCGTTATCTACAGCTTGCATTAGCAGAGGGTCTGATTGAGATGTCAATTCCTGACAAACCCAAGAGCCGCCTGCAACGCTATCGGTTGACACAGAAGGGACAGCTTTTGGTGCGGGATGGACAATAAATACAGTGCATGGACGCCTCCGGTACCGCCACCGCCACTGCGTGGGCCGTTCGGCAACTAATTACCATCCTGCCGGGCAGCGTGCGTTTACCAGCGCGCTGCCAGAGTGTACATTTACTGTGCGCTATTGAGTAACTGAAGTCGGGATAGCTTGCATCAATCAGGCAGTCGATACTGACGAGCCTGATACAGCAAGTGCGGTAACAGTGCATTGGCCAACGCTCTGGCTGCAATTTCCCTGGCGTCTTGTGGCGCCTCGACGATCTCCATTTTTTTGTTCACAAAGTCGTAATTGGCGTGAACCGGCGTGTTTCCCGGACGCAGAATCACCGCTGCATTGTCCAGCATAAAAGCGTAATTGTCTTCGAACTGCATGATCGCCCTGCCCGTTTCCGATTCCCCTGCCCGCGACATATCTCTGCCCGGCATCGGATGTACTGACTGCACCCCCATCAAAGAGAGCGCAGTCACGGGTAAATCCATCTGACTGCATACAGTACTAATGCGACGTGGCTCTATATCTGCGCCCAGAATCAAGGCGGGGATGTGGAAATTTTTCACCGGCACCAGACTCTCGCCACGCACCTTGATGTCATGATCGGCGACAACAATGAAGAGCGAATCTTGCCAATAACTACTCTCTCTGGTGCGTGCGAAGAATTGCCCCAGCGCGTAATCGGCGTACTTGACCGCATTGGCCTCCGTCGCTTTTTTCGCATCATGCAGTTCGATGCGATCATCCGGAAATTCAAAGGGAGAATGATTGGACGAAGTAAATACCAGCTTGAAAAACGGTGTCCCCTTCGCATGCAACTCGCTGATATTCTCGTGTGCACGATTGAACAGATCTTCATCCGATACACCCCAGCTTCCCGTGAAGACTGGAGCAACGTAATCGTGCTGATCAATGATACTTTGGAATCCATTGCCTCGAAAAAAGCCGTTCATATTGTCGAAGTGCGACTCACCCCCATAGATGAATTCGGTGTGAAAACCCTTGCGCCCCAGAAGTTCGGCCAATGTAAAAAAATCATGTTGCGCCAACGACAACTTCACTGCTGCCTGCGGTAGCGCCCATGCTTTCCTCAAGCACGATCACCAGGTTCAATGGCCGGTCACGTTTGCGGCTCGGCTCCAGACGACTCAAACTCGGTCGCTCCGGATTGCCCAGAAACGGCGCCATCCCAGGAGTCGCTGCACGTTCACGATTCAGCACCTCAACGACTGACTGCAGCGACATCTTGCCGTATATTGCACTGGTTCTGCTCTCATGCCGCAAACTGTAAATTGCATAGAGCACTGACCATAGAGAATTGAGGATCAGGCTGTTAACCATGTTGTCAGCAGTTATTGCAAACATGGAGGGATTGGCGGGGCGATGCCCAAATGACGAACGGATGGCGACGGCCAACACCACAATGAGAAAGGGCCAGACAATCGAGGTATGAATATCGCTCCAGCTATTAGGCTGCAACAACCATGGTGCCATCACCTGACTTAATACCCAGATACTGAGCGCAGCAACCAGCAGTCCGAACACCACATGGATACGGAACCCTTTCCAGAGCATCGAGAACACTTCGCGTGGATATTTCAGGTACTCGACAAAGAGACGGTTGGGGCGAACATCGTACTCGGCGATAAATCCGGGGGTTGCCGCTTCCAGAAACAGCAACAACGTGATGCTTGCTATAACCCAGTAGTAGGTGAACAGCTCCCACTGATGCCAGAGACTGTTAATCTCAGAAAGTGGCAGCAACAACGCAGGTATCACACTCAGAATTGACACTTGGATTATATCTACGCGCAACCCCTGCAGTAGTATCTGCGGCCAATAACCACTGGCAAGGACCCTTTGTCTTTGCCAGATCATCAGCGCTACGCGAGACAAACTCAGCAATGGGATCCCTAATACAAACATAAACACGAGGGGTGCCAGAGCGCCAAGATCTGCAAGCAATAACCATAAATCTCTAAACAACATACAAACTTTTCTTTTCCAAGCTTACTCACACAGCGACTTTGGTTGGAAGAGGCCCTCGTGTCAGGAGGCAGGTAATTCGACTGTAAAATTGCAGGAAAAGTTCCATAACTGGACTGTCGTTCGCCTAATCCTATAAACTGAGCGTCTTGTCGTTTTGACACCACTATTTACCTTACCTATTTCAAGGACCTTCTTCATGCGTACTTCCATGACTGCCCTTGCCCTGTTACTGGCCCTTGTGGCTTGCGGGCAACCCTCTGCACCTGAAACCAGCACCGCCACTACAAGCCCGGAAACGGTGACTGCGGAATCTACACAAACCGAGTCGGAGCGTTTGAACGCCTGGTTCGATGAGAAGTTTGAAGAGCAATTGCAGCTTAGTCCGATACAACTGACTTTCCTTGGGCGCAAGGATCGCAATAATGAAATGGACGATTTCTCAGTGGCAGCCGAAGACCGTCAAATTGAATGGATGCGTGCCAGTGTTGAGGAAATGGAGCGTGAGTTTTCATACGATAGTCTGGACACAGAGACACAAACTTCGTGGGACCTTTGGAAATATCAGTACGAGCAAGCCGCGCGCGGGGTTGAGTTCCGTTACAACGGTTTCACATTCGAGCAGATGAACGGCGCACAAAGCTTTTTGCCCACGTTCCTAATCAGTTTCCACAATGTTGAAGAACCTGCTGATTTCGAAGCTCTGATTGCGCGTATCAGTGAAAGTGCGCGCGCACTTGATCAACTGATAGAACGCGCCATTGAATCTGCTAACCTCGGTGTTGTGACACCTGGCTTCGCTCTGGATGGCGTCATTGATCAGGCTCGCAATGTGATAACCGGCACCCCATTCACGGAAGGTGGAGATTCAGCTATCTGGACGGATGCGCAGACCGATGTGCAGGCTTTGGTAACTACTGAGAAGCTGGATCAGGCAAGTGCCGACGATTTGCTTGCGAGAGCGAGGGCCGTATTGCTGGATGATTTTGGACCTGCTTATGAGCGCATTATTGCCTGGGCGGAGTCTGAGAAATCGAAAGTGCCTGATGTCTCCACTGGGCTGATCTCACAACCCAATGGTCTTGCTTTCTACAACTTCCTGTTGTCGGTGCAAACTACAACTGATTTGACCTCTGAAGAGATTCACCAGATCGGCCTGGCCGATGTCGCCCGTCTGCGCGGCGAGATGGAAGTGGTCAAGGATCTGGCTGGCTTTGAAGGCTCACTGCAGGAGTTTTTTGTGATGCTGCGCGAAGCCAAAGATGACGAGCGCTTCTACTATCCCAATAACGATGAAGGACGTCAGGCGTATATCGATGATGCCACTGCCGCTATCGAAAACATCAAAGCTGTGCTACCGGACTATTTTGGTACTTTGCCAAAAGCAGATCTGGTGGTACGACGCGTAGAAGCGTTCCGTGAACAGGATGGCGCCGCACAGCACTATTATCCGAGTACACCCGATGGGTCGCGTCCTGGCGTTTACTACGCGCACCTGTCAGACATGAATTCCATGCCCAAGTCTGAAATGGAAGTGATCGCCTATCATGAAGGCTTGCCTGGCCACCACATGCAGATCGCTATTGCGCAGGAACTGGAAGGCATTCCTATGTTTCGCACGCAAGCAGGATTTACTGCCTATTCGGAAGGCTGGGGTTTGTATTCAGAGTATCTGGCCAGCGAAATGCCTGGCACTTATGTTGACCCCATTTCTCAATTCGGTCGCCTGACTTCAGAGATGTGGCGCGCTATCCGGCTTGTGGTTGATACCGGCCTGCACGCGGAAGGCTGGACTGAACAGCAGGCAGTGGAATATTTCGCAGAGAATTCGTCAGTACCATTGGCGGCAATTCGCTCGGAAGTACAGCGCTATATCGTCATGCCGGGTCAGGCAACATCGTACAAGATAGGTATGAACAAGTTACTGGAATTGCGCGCACACGCCAGAGCCGAACTGGGCGATGCCTTCGACATCCGCGCCTTCCACGACACCGTCCTGTTAGGCGGCGCCATGCCACTGGCACTACTAGAGCGCCGCGTACACCAATGGATTGAAACAGTAAAATAAAATAAATGGGGTCAGAGTAAAAATACAGTACTGTATATTTAATAAATGGGGTCAGAGTAAAAATACAGTACTGTATATTTACTCTGACCCCATTTAATCTCTGACCCCATTTATTCACCCTATTTGCCACGCACGGAGATATTTATGCATAAGGTAATCAGATGTTTAATTCCTTGTCTGGCAGTGTTCCTGCTACCCGACTCGCAAGCGCAGACCGGTCGTTTCGACACGATGAGCATGGCAGAGAAGGTAGCTAATGGTGCAAGTTTCCACACGCATCAATCCGCGCCGGTCGAACCTTTTCGTATCATTGGCAATATTTATTACGTAGGCACCTCGAATGTCGGCATCTATCTGATAGCGACACCTGAAGGTCATTTTCTGGTGGACTCCGGTGTAAACGAAATGGGCACCACCATTCGCGATAGTGTTGAGAAGCTTGGCTTTCGCATGAGCGACATCAAAATCATGCTCTCCAGTCACGCACATTTTGATCACGTGCAGGCGCACGCGGTAGTACAACGCATGACCGGTGCTCAGGTGATGGCAATTGCTGCCGATGCGGATGCGCTGGAAGCAGGACAGGATTTATCTCCTTTAGGTTTTGAAGGCTGGGAGCCCGTAAAAGTTGATAGACGCTTACAGGATGGTGAAAGTATTAGTCTGGGCGGAACTACAATGACACCTACCTGGGCGCCAGGTCACACACCCGGATGCACCACCTGGAGTGTGGACACGAGCGACAGTGGCGAGACAGTCAATGTCGCCATCTTTGGTTGCAATGGCCCGAATGCGGGCGTGCAGATTGTTAATAACCCACGCTTCCAGAATCTGGCCGAAGAAACACTATTCGGCTTTGACAACCTTGCAAAACTGAATCCCGACATCTATCTCACCGGTCATCCGGAAGTGCCTTTCAAAGACATCGAGCACCTTATGCGTGTTCAGGTGCGTCCCCATCCATTACTCCAGCAACAACCCTGGGCGGAACTTATTGCAGAACGTAGAGCGGAGATGGTGGCGCGGATAGAAGTTGAACGGACCCAGTGAACATGTGACTGAACACAATTGAGATTCAAGGAAGCCTCTGAGTGTAAAGCTGAAGTTATCTTTCCGGCAACACCAGCCACCCACAATCACTAACTTTGCATTTCTTTAGTTGCAAAACCTATTTTAAATAAATGGGGTCAGAGTAAATATACAGTACTGTATTTTTACTCTGACCCCATTTATTTTGACCCCATTTATTTACCCCATTTATTTAAAATAGGTTTTGCAGTGCTCCAAGAAGGTACGAGTAACGCGCGTCATGGGTGCGGTGCTGGCTGTCAGAAAAGCATATTCATGCCTGATATCAGGAACAAAGCGCCGAAACACGAGTTGATCACCTGTGTATTGCTTGGCAAGCATTTCATTGACAATCGCCACGCCGGTATTACCTTTGACCAACGCACATGCCGAACCGACCGTGTGTGTTTCCACGCGTATCATCATTGCAGTACCTGCCCGACTAAAGGCAGCTTCAAGCTGTCGGCGAAATACCCTCCCTTTACCAAGCAGTATCAGAGGCACATCCCTCAGGTCTTTTGCACCGACTTCCTTTAACTTTGTCAATTTATGACCTACAGGCAGCACACATACTGTACCCGACTCGATAAGCGGTTCAGACACAAGCCCCGGATGTTCAGCGGGCAGTTTGACAAACCCACAATCCACCGCCCGCAACGCTATCATTTTTTTCGCCGTTTCCACACTGTGAGAATCCAGGCTGATAATAACATTCGGATACTTACCGATAAAATCCGAGACAACGCTGGAGAGCAGACCTTCAGTGAAACTGGGCGGTGCAACTATTTTCAGTTCTCCGTAGTTGGCATTATGAAGATTACGCGCCAGTTCTGACACATGCTCCACGCTCTGTAGGGCGATCTCCACTTCCGGGTAAAGCAACAACGCCTCTTGTGTAGGAATCAGACGACCTTTTTCCCGGTAAAAAAGAGGCGCCCCTATATAATCCTCCAGCATTTTCAATAAACGACTGACACCCGGTTGCGTCAATTTAAGCTGACGAGCAGCGGCGGTGGCGGAGCCGGTATTGATAATTACGCGAAAGCACTCAAGGCTTTTGAGGCTCAAAGAAAAAGATGGCAGCGACATAAAGTGAGCACCATTATATTAGCCCAATGAATAACGTGACCGATAATACAATAATGTTTTGTTATATATCTATGCTATTCGATCATGATATTGCATAGCAGAAATTCCCCTTCTACTATCAGCCCAGCATTGCACTGCTGCATGCTCACTACACACATGAACGAGCCAAGTGCTTACCGTCTGAAACGGGAGGAAATGATTATGCTGGACCGCTCACGCAAAATGTTCCATCGCCTGCCTCTAGCCAGTGCTGTCATGATAAGCATAGGCAGCGCTCATCTAGTCCATGCGCAACCACCCAGCAATGAGTCCGCTATCGCAGAAATTCGCATCGTTGGCACTCGTATCATGCGCCGCGATGAAGTAGCCAGCAGCCCCGTACAAACACTGTCCGAGGAGGATTTGCGTATTGATGGCTCGTTGTCCATTGGTGAAACTCTGCAGTCTCTGCCATTTGTCGGCCCCAGCTTGAATGCCAATGGTTCAGCCGGTACAAGCCACGGTAGCAGCAGTCTCAATCTGCGAAATCTGGGTGAAAATCGCTCACTGGTGCTCGTCAATGGTCACCGTTGGGTAAATGGGGCAGGAACAAGGGGCTTCAGAGACTTTGTTGACCTCAACACGATTCCGCAGGCCATGATTGAGCGCATTGAGGTTTTGCAGGATGGCGCCACGGCAATCTACGGTGCGGATGCTATTGCTGGCGTGGTTAATATGCATACCTATCGTAATTTCGAGGGGGTGCGTTTCAAAGCCAATTATGGTGAAACCAATGAAAGTGATCGTGAAACTTTAGGTCTGGATATCCTGGCTGGACGTAATTTCGGCGAAAGCAACTGGACCATCGCGGTAACCTATGTCGATCAAAAAGCTATTATGACCCAGGATCGTTCCTTAACTGCCATTCCACTGAATGGTTTGAGTCTCGGTACTCCTGAATTATTGTTTCGCGAAAGCAGTTTGGCACCAGTAGTCGGGTTTACCGTTCCAACTAATGGAATTACCCGCGACCCAGGGGTAGACGGAAATACGATTGGAAATTGGCGACCTGTTGTCAGTGCGACAGATCGATATAATCGTTACAACAACAACTATGTGGTGGGCCCGCTGGAAAGAACGTCCGTTTTTGTGCAAAACACAACACCCGTAACCGACAGAACCGAATTCACACTTGAACTGCTTTATAACAAGCGGGAATCCAATCAGCAGTTCTCAGAGCCACTTTCTGTTATCCAGGGTGGCGGACGAGGCTTCACCATTCCCAATGATCCGCGCGTGAATCCTTTTGGTATAACGTTCGCGGGCGGAGATTTCCGCGTAACCGGGTTCCACGTTGAAAATGGCTTACGACAGAATCAGCAGGAAGTTGAAACCCTGCGTATCGGTGCGGGCCTCAATGGCGAATTTGACAATGGTTGGCACTGGGACGTGTTCTATTCCTGGGCTGAGAACGAAGCAAGTTTTACCTCCGTCAACCAAATGGACGTTGACCGCTTAGCCCTGGGTATGCGGGCCTGCAACCCCGCTGGTATCAGCGCAGATATCTCGGATTTATTAGCTGGCTGTGTGCCCGTTAACTTGTTCAACACTTTGACACCTGCGATGGTGGATTATGTCAACTTTACCGGTCGCGACAAGAACGGGGCTGAGCAGTCAGATTTCACAGCTAACGTTACCGGCGATTTATTTGATCTTCCTGCAGGCACAGTAGCGTTTGCTGCGGGCATTGAATATCGCGAAGAAAAAGGCACGGATGTGTCCGATTCGTATATCAATGCAGCGCCGCGGGTAAACAATTACCGGACAACCAGTTCTGCGCCGCGCGAAGGAACAAATGGGGAGTACGATCTCAAGGAAGCCTATGTTGAATTCAGTGTACCGTTGCTGACCGATGCGCCTATGGCCAATGAGTTGCGCGCGGATATTGCCACGCGCTTCTCCGACTACAGTACCTTTGGCGAGACCACCAACAGCAAGGTGGGATTGGCCTGGCGACCTGTGGAGGATCTGCTGATTCGCGCCACCTGGGCGGAAGGTTTCAGAGCTCCCTCTATTCTGGAGCTGTTCGAAGGTGCCCGTGCTACCTCTATTCCTGTGACTGATCCTTGCAGCGGCGGTGGTGCTGGGCTTGTGGGTTGTCAGGGCGTTCCGGGTGCTTATGTGCAGCTTGAAGCAAATGTCCCCGCCAGTGTCGGTGGTAACCGCAATCTAAATCCGGAAACCTCTGAAAACGTCTCCTATGGATTTGTGTTCACGCCATCGGCTATCGATGGACTGAGTCTGACAATGGACTGGTACAAAATCGATATTGAGGACACTATCAGTACCTTTGGTGCACAAAACCTGCTTGATCTTTGTTCTTCGACAGGACAACGCTGCAATTTCATCAGCCGCGCCGCAAACGGCGAGATTCTTGATCTTGCAGATGGTCCTATCAATCTGAACAGTACGCGAGTGCGCGGAATGGATTTGGTCGTGCGCTACGGCATGGATGGTTCCTATGGCAACCTGAATTTCACATTTGGCGCGTCCCAACTCCGTGAAGTTACGGAATCCTCCACTTTGCCTAATGGTAATCTGCAGGTGAACAAGAAGCTCGGCAAAGCTCTGCTGCGGGAAGCCTTTCCGGAGTGGCGAGCCAATTTTTCTACCCGCTGGTCCCGCGACCAATGGGCTGTCAACTACTCAGCTCGCATGATTGGTGACACTGAGGAAACCGTTGCCGGGCAACAACGCCATATTCCAACTATTGTTTACCACAACATCGCCACCAACTATCAAGTGAATGAACAACTTGGTGTGCGTTTAGGTATCGATAACCTGACCGATAAGCAACCACCCGTATCCCTGGTCAACGTGAACATCAATTTTGACCAGAACACCTACTCGGCAGTTGGCAGATTTATGTATCTGCAAGTGAACTACGCCTTGTAATATGTCGACTGCGATCGTCTGAGCTCTGCTATCCCTTGCAGGGGTGGGCTCAGACAGTTGTCGACTATTTATCACTTTCACTCACCGGGCGAGATTGACATGAAAGATGAAACCGCCAAGGCACTCAGCAAACAGACTAATCCCATCGTTGTACTGCTAAGTATTCTGGTTCTGGCAGCGGCGTTAACCTACCTGCTGGACTCAGGGGCTTACCAGCGTGAAGGGCCCCTGGTGGTTCCGGACAGTTACGAAGTTCTGGAAAAAAACCGCTCGCTCAGCAATCTTTTTTCAATGCACACTGGCAGGGAGGACGGCATTGCACGGCCGGTCAGCATTGCTGGAACTCTGATGGCTATCCCTGCCGGGCTTGAGCGCATGGCAGGTTTGATTTTTATGGTACTGTTGATTGGCGGCATGTTTGGCATTATGACGCGATCAGGCGCTATTGATGCCGGGCTGGAACGTTTGTTGGGCAGCGTCAGCGGCAATGTCTATATTCTGGTTCCGGGTTTGATGATTGTGTTCGGTGCAGGCAGCACCTTTCTTGGCCTTGCATCTGAATACCTGTTAATTATTCCATTGATGGTCGCCATGGCTAATCGCCTTGGCATGTCTAATCTGATCGGTCTGGCCA
>JBGSXL010000026.1:0-9764 GCA_041751425.1 Pseudohongiellaceae bacterium
GATCAAGCAGCAGGGGTGCGGTTCTCATTAGGGCCAGGCCGGGCAACGTCCCTGCCACCATAACAGGCCGAATATACGTATGCAGTTTTACCTGAATAACTCAAAAGACATTGCCAAGAACGAGGTGTCCATATATGTACTTGTAGGCGTGTCCTGCGCGCGGGTACCCACACCACCGACCGACCTACGGAGTACCACCCGCCTTTCCGCAGAGCAAAAAAAACGGGCGAACTTTTCAGGTTCGCCCGTTTGTTTGCTCTGTCAGATACCCAGAGTGGACCGCTTAGAACTCTCTGCGCAGGCCGATCTCGAAGGTACGTCCCAGCGGGCTGCCGATACGTGGATCGTAGCCCATTTCCTGACGTGAGGCAGGTGGGTTCTTGTCTTCAAGATTGACTATTGACGCTGTCACTGTTGCCCACTGCGTTTCCACGGTGTAGTGGAAATCTGTGGAGATCCAGTCAGTGCCCTTCACGCCGTACATACTTGGACCGAAGCCCAGTGTGGTGCCTGGCTGACGACCAGCAGGTGTCAACGAAGCCGGGCCAACCAATGAGCCATCCGCATTGTAAAAACGCTCATCCTTAACGCCGCTGACAAAATTTGTGTTCAGACGGAAGTTATGAATCCCCTGTGCGTAGTTCAGGGTCAGGTTGGCACGCCACTCTGACGCTGCATTGGCAATGGTTGCGAAGTTCAGAGTACCCAGACGATCTTCGCCCGGATCCAGCACAAATCCATCCAGTACTGTTTCAGTGAACTCGAACTTTTCGACCTTCGTAGCCGTCAGACCGATAGTCAGATCACCTTGGTATACAGGCAGGCTGTAGGTAGTCTGGATATCGTAACCTGCGGTCAATTGTCCCGGGCCGTTACCAAACTCGGTACGGATAGAAGAGAAGTCTTGCGCAGTTGTTGTTCCCTGTACACACGATCCATTAAAAGTCACGCGACCCACCAATGGGTGAGAACAATCAGCCAATGCAGTTCCGTTGTTTGGCACTGAACCGGAGCCTGAAGGCGGAATGCTGAATACAGCATTGGCTATCTGGTTGGCCGATGCCAACAAGCCAAGCTCTTTCTCAGTTTCAATATTGAAGTAGTCAATAATGAATCTGAAGTTACTGCCAGCTGTGAAACCCTCGGATTGCCAGATCACTCCGGCGCCCCAAACGGTAGCTGTCTCAGGCTCGATACCAGACGCAGTGACAGTCTGGGCCCCACGCCAGTTACCCGCCCCGCGGGTATAGCTGTTTACACCGTTATTTACTTCACCAGGAACAATACCAGCACCGGGAGCCTGATAGTTGGTGCCGTAAGAGCCGCGGAAGGACAAGCTGTCCGTAGCCGTCCACTGACCAGACACCTTGTATACAGTCGCGTCCAGGCCGCCGGTGAACTCCTCATAGCGAACCGCTGCTGTCAAATACAGCGAATCCAGCAATGGCAGACTTAACTCTCCGAAGTAAGATTCTTGATCCTGCTCGGTAGAGTCTGGAGTATTGGTTCCAAAGAACTGGAATGGACCAGGTCTGTCTTCTGTACAACCGTTATACAGTGGATCCGCCGGATTACGCGGGACCTGGCCTTCGGACTCTGGCCACTGACAGGGTTGGCTGCCATTGTAGAGTGGATCACTAACTGTTTCGCGATTCTCAGTTTTACGCCACTGAGCACCAGCACCCCAGCCAATAGGTCCACCCGGCAATTCAATTCCGGTTTCACCGCTGAATACCATGTCAAAAGTCAGGTTCCAGTTCACACTCTCGTTCTTACGATCGTTAAACAACCAACGTACCAACTCATCCGGGTTTTCGGCACCCGGTACATAGCTGGGGTTGGCCAGACCCAATACAGGTTGTCCCGCGAAGTTTGACGCAAACGGGTTGTACCACATACATCCGGCACTGCCCGCCAAGGCAGCATTCTGAGTACCAAAACGATTGGGGTTCAGGTCGGGAACATTACAATCAGGTCCACCGAACCCGTTCAGAGCCTGCTGGACTCGTGCAAGCATCATGTCCGGACTGTCTGAATACAGATTAGATTGGTTGTAAGTCACACCAAAATCATAGGTGATACCACTGTCGAACTCACCTTCAAACCCTGACGTGATGTGCGCAAACTTGTTTCTGATATCGCTTGGCGTGCTGTGCTTTCCGCTTTCCGCAAAAGTGTCCAGACCACCATGCGCGAAGGCGCGGTAGGTGATTGGTGTAAAGCCTTGCGTGACACCAAACGCCGGATTATTGGCAAAGCCGGTACGTTGCGCAAAATCAGCCACGAACGGGTTGTTGATGGGAGCGTAAATCTGATAAGTGAGGCCGCCATGGATAGCAGGGCCGCGAATCACGGGCTGCGAAGGAGATCCGTACTGATACGGAGTGTCAACCATGGAGTAGGCAGCGCGCAGATAGAAATCCATGCTGTCGGTAACTTCTGTTCTGACCTGACCATACAAACGATAAATATCATTGTCTGAAACCACATTGTAGTAAGGAATGTAGTTATAGGCGCAAGAGAAAGAACTTATAAAAATACCGCCAACCGCTTCGCAAGACTGTTGGGTGAAATCAGAAATTACACCACCAACAGGGTTGCCCCAGTCGCCGGCACCAGTTGAAGAAGCCGGGTTGTAAGTCTGCGAAGCAGGCAAAGCTCCTCTGGGCAGCCATCCCGCCAGGTTGGTCAGAGTTGACCATGGCGCAGGGTTTACAGCATACGACTTGTTGGTAAAATCGCGATCCACTGCATCAAGTCTGGAGCGATGCTCCCATTGCGCCGAATAAACCACATCAGTTCTGTCACCGCTGAAACCGCCCAACAAATTGACGTTAAAATCGCCATCCGAGCCATCGATGTGCTTGAACGCACCTGACACTTCGAGCCCTTCAAAACTATCACGGGTGATGAAGTTGACCACACCACCGGTGGCATCCGCACCGTACGTTACTGCCGCACCGTCCTTGAGGATCTCTATGCGTTGAATAGCAGCAGAGGGGATAACAGATGTATTCTGGGTAACACGGCGCCCGTTGAACAGGGAGAGCGTCTTGTCTGCACCGATACCGCGCAGGTTGTAGCTGACGCTGCCTGTCAATCCGGCACCGCTGAAATAGTAAGATTCACCGGTTGTGGGACCGGAAATACTCAAACTCTTGGCAAATTCCAACGCGGTTGGTGAGCCGGAGAGCTCCATATCTTCAATGGTATAGACCTCAACTGGCAAAGCCGCATCTACCGCCGTGCCACGAATCAGTGAGCCCGTAACGATAACTTCTTCAATTTCAGGCTGTTGTTGAGCAATAGCAGGCATGGCAGCACCTGCGAGAAATACAGCAATAGCAAGCGATTTCCGCTTGCCCGGATAGGTTTGACGCATATACACCCCCTCGAGTGATTACTTTCTTAATTTTGTCATGTCTATCGATAGGTATGGGTCCATTCCTGAGCACGTACCAGTCGAAGCCGGAGTGTAGAATAATGGTTCGGGGGTTGCAATTCAATTATCGAACGGCTATGACTGCGTTTTATTCAACATATGTTTAGTGTAATTGTGTAACGAACTCAACGCGCGGGAGCTGAAAATTGGCTCCGGTGCCAGTTGACTTTCAATTTCAAACAAAAACAACACAAGGAACCGTCGCATCGTGGAAAATCTACTCTTGTCGGTCAATGAACTCTTTGGTTTTATTCAACCTGTTTCGGATGCCGTGTGGGATTTTCCTACCCAGTTCAACTGGTACTCACAAATACCCATCGCAGGACAACTATCATTCGCAGTGATTTTACTGCTCGGGGTAGGTGTTTATTTCACGATTAAAACCCGCTTTGTGCAAGCCATGAGTTTTCAGTTGGCTATTCCGATTATGTTACGCAAACGAACTTCCTCCACGGGTGTCAGCGCTTTGGCTTCTTTCCTGCTCGGCCTGGCAATGCGCGCCGGACCAGGTAATATTGTTGGCGTAACAGGAGCGATTTCAGTAGGTGGGCCTGGCGCACTGTTCTGGATGTGGGTGGCAGCAAGTTTTGGTATGGCGACAGCTTTTATGGAATCTGTGCTGGCACAATTATTCAAGGAGCGAAAAGACAATGAGTATGTGGGAGGCTTGCCATTCTATGGCCGACGCATTCTCGGCAACCACAGATTCATAGGCGTTTTTCTTTCTGTGGCATTTATTATTTATGCTTTGTTTAATGTGCCGGCACAAACGTTCAATGTTTTCTCCGCTATCGGCATTATTGCTGACACTGCCAGCGGCAGCACTTCGGACAGGCAATCGCCGCTGTATTACGGTATCGCTATTATTCTGATATGCAGTTGTGCGTATCTGATACTGGGCGGGATTCGTCGCGTTATCCGTTACACGAATATCCTGGTGCCAATCAAGGCTGCAGTTTTCTGCGGCATCTCTCTACTGATCATCCTGATAAATTTTCCATTGATTCCGTTCTTTTTCCAGGAAGTTATCGTAGGAGCTATTGCACCTGACGCTTTGTTTGGTGGTGCAATCGGCGTTGCGCTTGCGGAAGGCGTTCGCAGAGGCTTGATGTCGAACGAAGCGGGCCAGGGTACTATTACCATGGCTGCTGCTGTTGCCGATAATGATCACCCTTGCGAGCAGGGTTTCGTGCAAAGCATGGGCGTATTCTTCGACACGATTGTTATTTGTACAATGACAGGATTTATCGTTGTCATGGCACATGTCTGGACAGGTTCCGCAACCGGCGTGGAATGGGATTCTGTGCGCGCTTCTCCAATTACGGTTTATCTCACCTCCGTGCAAACTTTGATACCGGAGTTCCTTGCTAACGGCATTACCATAATCTTGAGCGCCTGTTATTGTCTATTCGCATTCACAACTTTGTTGGGCATGATTTCTTTTGCGGAAATTTCTGCAAACTTTATTTCCCGCTCTGCTGGATTCATATTGTTCATCCGCATACTGGGTTCATTGTTCTTCGTACCTTTTGGCACATTGACTGTACTGGCCGGGTTAGAGCTTGGCAATCTGTGGGCCATCACGGATCTCACTAACATCATCATGGTTTATCTTAACGTCCCCATCCTATTATTGGGCGCACCAATAGTTTATAAAGCGTTGCTACATTACCGCTCGACGAATGGTGGAAAATTCATTTCTGCCGAGTTTGGCGTTGTTACGGAGCATTGGACGCAAGAGATGCAGACGCACTTGCCTGATAGCGCGGATTCTTCAATGAAAGTTTCTGAATGATGGAGATTAAGACCTTAAGGCGCTTCCGGAAAATTGATATAGACGGGATTAGAGATCAACAGTACTTTGCCTGTTGCAGAAACAACCTCTGCGCGTATCCATTCAGGTTCACCAACAGCCTGGAAAATCAATACAGTTTGTAGCTGTTCGCCATTTTGTGCATAGTCATGCTCTGCACTGACCAACTCACCATTGCGATACAACGCTATAGTAGAGTCAGGTGTATTCATTGATGACACTGTTAGATTGATAGAACTTCCCTCGGGCACTATCAATGACTCGCCCATCAAAGCCTGGTCGTTTCCTGCAACTGCTCGCAGTTCGAGAAAACGATCCGATGAGCCTTCCAGATCAATAAACGCCCTGCCCTTGCGAAGTCCTTCCAGCAAATCGTTTTGCGCTAAAGTGCTGGCAAAAATTACTGTTGTCATTTCCCCAATAGCTGTGCGACGCCCGCTGTCACTGCGCAGATCTGCGTTGTGATTATCAGTGCCCGCTATCGCGGTTACCCGGTGACCCGCATTCAGCAATTGCTCCCAGAAAGGGATACCTGACAGCGGACTCTTCAGCATGCCCGCGCCACTGTCAATGACACTGCCGTTGACAATCTCAACAGCATCAATCAGCGAGTAGTCAGTTTCAGCTACCCACCCACAACCCATACACACTTCCCCCGATGGTAAGCCCGGATGATTAATGGAAATAAAAGCGCCTTTTAGTGCGGCACTCTCCAAAACCGGATTTATCTGCCCATCGCGCACACGAAAATCGATAAAATCTGTTGTACCGAAAATATTCGCATGACCATAGAAGGTGGTGATTTCGCGACCACTCATTAGTACCGTCTGATCAAAGGCTATCTGCAGCTCGTGCAGACTCTGGTGATGAGAGATGGCGTTATGTTCAGTCACTGCAACAAAGTCCAGCCCGCGCTCTACGGCCGCCTCGACTATCCTGTATACCGGGCAAGGGCCGCTGGCGCCGCTTTGCAGTGCGCAATTCCCATCGCTGTGCCCTGAGTGCGCGTGCAGTTCCCCGCGATACCAACCCGCCTCCGTAATTAATGGCTCTGGAGCAAATGCTCTGGTACCTGCCAACATGCCAAACTCAAGCAGAACTTCCGCGCGGTAGCTGGCAACACTGTCAGAGCGAATATTGGGTAGCCCCAGAATGAGATTCCATTCTCCAGCGGGTAATGGACCTGGCAGATAAGACGGTGTGGCATCCGTTTCGGCAATACTGAAGCTCGCCTTGTTGCCCCCACTCCAGCCGCGAAAGCGATCCGGGTCGAACAAACCCAGATCTACTACCGTGCGGTTTTCACGATCGTACTCAACGCTGATCGTCATACGTTTAACCCCATCGGGCACCTGAAACGGGATCTCCTTGTAACTTTCATGATCCGCACCGGTCAACTGCCCGGTTAAGACCAGAACGGTGTCCGTGGTGTCGGCAGCAATCACAATCTGCACCTGCGCGATCAGAACACTGAGAATCAGCGCAGTTATTGCGCTTTGTTGGCGGATTGATGACATGACTGTTCCCATTGGCAGTTTGTTTCCGCAAAGTAAACCAGATTTAGATGACAGAAGCACCTCCCGCAGTCATGATTTCCATGCGCAGTTGTGGCAGGATTGCAGCAAAGAATTTAACTACCGACAGGTGCAATTCGTGATAAATACCTATAACAACGCCAAGCTACCTGGCGTCGGTCATGCCCTGCTTTGCTTCGGCGGCAATTTCCTGATGATCTCCACAGGTCTGTTTGTGTATTCGATCAGCCTGCATATCATCTTGTTCTTTTGCCTGCTCTGGACGGCAATGCACGCCTGGTTACTGAAGTACGATTTCACCGCCATTCGTAACATGATGAGTAGCGGCATCAGCCAGGCGCTGTCTGCCATTTACATTTTTATCCTGATAGGTATGTTGATCGCTGCGTTTATGCAAAGCGGTACGGTCGCCGCACTTATTTTCCATGGACTAAACCTATTGTCGCCTGGCACATTTCTGGTCGCAGGTCTATTCCTGTGCAGCCTGATGTCTGTGGCAACCGGCACTTCCTGGGGTACCGCGGGGACGCTGGGTGTTGTCCTTATCGGCATTGGTGAGGCTCTGCAAATTCCGCTGCCCTTGATAGCGGGCATGATAATTTGTGGAGCCACTTTCGGAGACAAGCTTTCGCCCGTTTCCGATACCACTAATCTGGCGGCGATGAGTGCCAACACGAATTTGTTCCGCCATATTGGTTCAATGCTTTACACCACAGTGCCCGCCTTTATTGCAACCCTGCTGATTTTCAGTTTGCTTGGTTGGCAGTTCGGCAATAACCCGCTTCCAACTACTGATATTGAAACGCTGCAAACTGCGCTTGCTGGTAGTTTTCGTTTGAGTCTTATTGTGACCTTGTTACCCGTGCTGGTGATGCTGTTCCTGAGTCTGAAGCGCTACTCCGCAGAGGTCAGTATGAGTGCCAGCATACTCGCCGCAGTAGCTGTTGCAATTTTCTATCAGGATAAACACCCTGTGGATGTACTAAACAATCTGTGGCTCAACCAACAAGGGGATACGGGCATTTCCAGCCTGGACAACCTCCTCGGTCGCGGCGGTATGCTGAGCATGGGCTGGACGCTGTTGCTGTCACTAATGGCATTAGCGCTGGGTGGCATTCTTTACAACGCAGGATTCCTGAAAGCGCTTCTGGAAGACATCATCTCGCGAGTTCGCAGCACCACCAGCCTGATAGCAACAACAATAGGTGCCGGAGTTATTGGAAATATGGGAATGGGTGAGGCGTACATCAGCATCATTCTGAACTGCCAGTTGTTTCGCAAAGCCTACGAGGAGAAAGGCCTGGACAACGCAGTACTGTCGCGCTCTGTCGAGGAAGGCGCAACGATGAGCACTGGACTGATTCCCTGGACTACCGCTGGTGTATTCTATTCTTCAATTCTGGGAGTTTCCGTATTGGAGTATGCACCTTATGCGTTTCTGAATTATTTGAACCCACTGATATCCATTGCGATGGCCGCTGCGGGCATTGGGTTGCTGCGCGGTAAGAACAATGAAAATGAATTGCTTTCAGGAGACTCATCATGAGTTTATCCCGCCGCGAGTTTGTGCAGTATCTTTCTATTGCTCCTTTGCTGACTTCTGCCATGCCTGTGGTTTCACAACAGACTAACTCGCGAGCAAACCGAATCGCGCAGATAATTCGTGAGTATTCTGAGCAGGGTATCCACCGCACCGGAACAGATGTGGATACCACGAGTGCGCACTGGATGTTCGCCAGATTACAAGAATCCGGCGTCGACGCCGTGCTTGATCCAGTAGAGCTGGAGCGTGTTGAAGTTATCGACGCGAGTTTCACCTTCCCCAATCAGCAACTGGAATGCGAACCCTTACATGATTGTCTCTACACTGGCGCAGAAGGTATTACCGGGACACTCGGCCCCTTGGGCAGTGACGCAGACATTGGCGTCATCATGCTGCCTCCCTCAACGGTCAGCCCCAGGCATACACAGTTACAGGAAGCGCGCTTGAACGGTTCGCATCGCGGCATTGTTATCGTCAGCGATCTGGGTTATCCGCCAGAGGGAATAGCAACCATCAACGCGGAAGATTTCCGTGCACCATT
Source organism: Pseudohongiellaceae bacterium (assembly GCA_041751425.1). Classification (GTDB taxonomy): domain Bacteria; phylum Pseudomonadota; class Gammaproteobacteria; order Pseudomonadales; family Pseudohongiellaceae; genus JAVVEG01. The sequence goes on from JBGSXL010000026.1 coordinate 8,875, forward strand.
CGGCCCACCGGTTGTGCAGATTGCGAATGCGTCCTGGGAAGCATTGCAGCAGGCGATGAGCCAGCGTCAATCTGCAAAAATTGTGGCGCGTTGCGAACGTATTGCTGTTACTGCCTTCAATGTGCGCGGCAGAATAAACGGCAACAACCCGGCGCTTCCTCCTTTGGTAATCATGACACCACGCAGCGGTTGGTGGCAGTGCGCCTCGGAGCGCGGCGGAGGTATCGCTTTGTTCCTCGAACTCGCACGTGACTTCAGCTTGCGTCCTCCGCAGCGGGATGTCATTTTCACCGCAAACACAGGACACGAGTTGAGCCATCTCGGCCTTGATCAGTACCTCCACAATAACCCATCGCTGGTGCGCGATGCAGCCATGTGGATTCACCTGGGCGCGAACTTCGCAGCGAAAGGTTCGTCAATTCGATTGCAGTATTCGGAAGAAAGATTCCGCGCTCTGACATTAAAACACCTGGCACTATTGGATCTGCAACCGGGCATAGAAACACCAATAGATTCGCGACCGCTCGGCGAGGCACGCAATGTTTACGACGGTGGGGGCAACTTTATTTCACTGCTAGGTAACAACCCACTTTTCCATCACCCACACGACGTTTGGCCAGACGCTGTCGACATGGACACCACTACTGCCTGGGTGGAGGCGTTTTCTTCGCTCGTGATGGAGCTGGGTGACGCGTCGTGATTATTGTGTTCGGCTTGGCACTTCGTAGATCAGTGTGCTTGACGCTTGGAGCTTAATGTCGTCTGGTTTGGCACTCCGTTGGTCAGGGTGCTGGGCGTACCGGGGGGCGGATCTGGCCATGTCGGGCTGAAAAATTCAGCGCTGCGGAACTCGCTTCGCTCAAACAGTCCTCGCGACAACCCTGAATTTT
>JBGSXL010000027.1:0-17691 GCA_041751425.1 Pseudohongiellaceae bacterium
CAGAACCTGAGCCCCAGCCAGAACCTGAGCCCCAGCCAGAACCTGAGCCCCAGCCAGAACCTGAGCCCCAGCCAGAACCTGAGCCCCAGCCAGAACCTGAGCCCCAGCCAGAACCTGAGCCCCAACCAGAACCTGAGCCCCAACCAGAACCTGCTCCCGGCACCTCCGGTTCCGCGCCCGGGAACTCCGGTTCCGCACCCGGTAACTCCGGTTCTGCGCCTGGTAACTCCGGTTCGGCACCCGGTAACTCCGGTTCGGCGCCTGGTAACTCCGGTTCTGCGCCCGGTAACTCCGGTTCGGCGCCCGGTAACTCCGGTTCCGCGCCCGGAAACTCCGGTTCCGCACCTGGTAACTCCGGTTCGGCGCCTGGTAACTCCGGTTCCGCACCTGGTAACTCTGGTTCGGCGCCCGGAAACTCCGGTTCCGCCTCTGGTAACTCCGGTTCTACTACCAACACTGGTTCTACTACCAACACCGGTTCTACTACAAACACCGGTTCTGCTTCTGGTAACTCCGGTTCTGCTTCCGACACCACCAGTTCTACCTCTGGCACCACCAGTTCTACCACCGGCACCACCAGTACTAGCTCTGGTACCACCAGCTCTACCTCTGGCACTACCAGTACAACATCTGGCTCTGGTACCACCTTTGGTCTTAGCATTGGAGCCGATTCTGACTCGTCCGGGCTGAATCGTACGATAGACTGGGGCACCTGGAATTCTTCACTGGCAGCAACCTGGGATAGCTTGTTAACTAATCTCCCCCCGCAAGCTTTGACACCAGCCATCGTTATGCAAAATTTAAAAGGTCAGGCCATCAGCAAGTTCACTTTTGCGAGCACAGCAGAAGAAAACAGTTTCAGTGCCATAAGTACCAAGGGGAATGTCGTTGCGATTTCTTCTCGCTTTGACGTCGATTTTGCTAACGGAGCCGTTACCGACGGTAATCTTGGGGTTTATGTAGATGATCCTTTAAATGCTAATGATCACCGCTGGTCTTTAAACTTCGCGGGAAAACTCGATGGCGGCAGATTGAATATTGCAGACTTCAGTAATAGTAAAATCGAATATATCAACCCTGTTACAGCAGATGTTATGAATGAAACGATGATAAGTCCCAACAGCACATTTGGTGGTGTGTTTACCGGTTTTAGTGCGCAAGGTTTCCTTGGCGCTTTTGATCTGATCGATCAGAGCAATGCTGAAAATAGTGTGCAGGGTGTGTTCAGTACCGGGCGCAGCGAGCTTGTAGCTCCTACAATTCCAGATAACTAACTTCTTAGAGTAGCAGGGCGCTATAGACCGCACCCTGCCTTGTAGTGAGCGTTGTTATTTATCTTCCTCCAATTGCAGCGATGCGGAATTGATGCAATACCGCAGCCCCGTAGGTTGCGGACCATCCTCAAACACATGACCCAGATGCGCATCGCATTTAGCGCATAACACTTCGGTGCGCTTCTGCCCCAGACTCAAATCATCTTCAGTTTTCACCAGATCCTGTGCCACTGGCTGCCAGTAACTCGGCCAGCCACTGCCTGAATCATATTTGGTTTCCGATGAAAACAAGGGACTGTCACAAACTACACAGCGATACACCCCAGGCGTATCACAATCCCAGTACTTGCCGGTAAACGCCCGCTCTGTGCCCTTCTCCTTTACGATATGGTGGGTATGCGAATCCAGTTGTTTCGCGCCCTTATCACTCTCACTATGGTTACTCATAAAATTCTGTGCTCCTGTACTTGCTTGAAAACCTTGTATTTAATATCGCCTGACCCTGTCATTTTCCGCATATCCGTTTACAATACGCGCCATTATCGTTGAAAGAGACAAGCAATGAAACAAATCAAGCAGTCGGACAAGCTGGCCAAGGTATGTTACGACATTCGCGGACCCGTTCTGGAAGAAGCCAAGCGCCTGGAAGAGGAAGGTCATCGTATTCTGAAACTGAATATCGGCAACCCTGCCCCCTTTGGTTTTGAAGCCCCTACCGAGATTATTCAGGACGTCATACTTAATCTGCCCAACGCGCAGGGCTATAGCGATTCCAAAGGTCTGTTTTCTGCGCGCAAGGCGATCATGCAGGAATGTCAGAAGCTGGAAATCACTGGTGTAGAGATAGACGATATCTATCTGGGCAACGGCGTCAGTGAACTGATCGTAATGGCTATGCAAGCCTTGTTGAACAATGGCGATGAAGTACTGGTCCCTGCTCCCGACTATCCCTTGTGGACTGCTGCAGTGAGTCTGGCTGGCGGTAACGCCGTGCATTATACCTGCGACGAAGAATCCGACTGGTTCCCGGACATCAAGGATATCGAAAAAAAGATCACACCGAATACGCGTGCTATTGTCATCATCAATCCTAACAATCCTACTGGCGCAGTTTACAGCCAAGAACTTCTTCTACAGATTGTGGCATTGGCACGCAAGAACAAACTGATTATTTTCTCTGACGAGATTTACAGCAAAATTCTCTATGACGATGCCGTGCATATTCCGGTTGCATCTCTGTGTGATGATTTATTCATTGTTACGTTTAATGGTCTTTCTAAATCCTATCGACTGGCTGGTTTTCGTTCGGGCTGGATGATTCTGAGCGGCGCCAAAGATAAAGCCCGTAACTATATTGAAGGCATGGAAATACTTTCCAATATGCGATTGTGTGCGAATGTTCCGGCCCAATTTGCGGTACAAACTGCGCTGGGCGGCTATCAAAGCATTAATGAATTGATTCTGCCCGGTGGTCGTTTGAAAGAGCAACGTGACGCTGCGTGGGATATGTTGACACAGATTCCTGGTGTCAGCTGCGTAAAACCGCGCGGCGCTATTTATATGTTCCCGCGCCTGGACCCTAAAGTGCACCCGGTTAAAAGCGATGTACAGTTTATCCTGGATTTACTGGAGCGAGAAAAAATTCTATTGGTGCAAGGCAGTGGGTTTAATATCAAAGATCAGCAGCATTTCCGCTTGGTGTTTCTGCCCCGAGTGGATGAATTGCAGCAGGCGATGGGGAAGCTGGAGCGATTCTTGAAGAAGTGGTCTTCGTGAAGAGTGGTCTTCGTGAAGAGTGGTCTTCGTGAAGAGTGGTCTTGATGAAGAGTGGTCTTGATGAAGAGTGGTCTTGATGAAGAGTGGTCTTCATGAAGAGTGGTCCTCATAAGGAGTGGTCCTCATGATAACGAGTGCAACAACCCAAACTCCCTGCGTGAGATCAATGATTTTCTCAGGGAGTCAAACAAAGCCGCACCATCACACTGCCCTGCCCCGCGCTTAAACTCCTGACTCAACTTACGCAAATCAAAACTACTATCGATTTTTTCTGCTACCCGTAACTGCGCAGTTTTGTCCCCGACAAATCCTGCCAACTCATTTTTTCGCAACAACAAACCCGAAGTTCTTGCTTCAACAAAATCGTTGCGCTCCTGCAAACCAAAATGCTGCATAAAAGCCCGGTAATTACTCACACTGGCAGCGAGCTTGGCTTCCATACTGTAACCTGCAATATGTGGTGTTGCGATATCCACGGTTTGCGCTAGCGCAGCATTTACCTGTGGCTCATTCTCCCAGACATCAAACACAGTCAGCAGATCCGCGCCGCTATCCAGCAGTTTTAAGAGAGCGTCATTATCTACCACTTCACCACGTGCCGCATTTATCAATAAGGTTCCGGGCTGCAAACTGGCAAGTCTGCAATCATCCAACATATGCAAAGTAACATGGGGCCCCGTTGTAGTAAGGGGCGTATGCAAACTAATTATATTTGCTTTCAGCGCTTGCTCAAGCGTCACAAACCGAATGCCGGGAAAAATCGAATGATCTACAAAAGGGTCACAAGCTATGCATTCAACACCTAAGAAACTGAGCAGCCGGAGCAATCGTCCACCCACATGCCCGGCACCAATAACTGCGAAGGTTTTATTGGTCAGTGTCAGTTTTTTATCTGCAAGCAGAGTGCTGATAGCAGCAAACACATACTCCACAACGGCGTTGGCATTACAACCGGCAGCATCGCTGACATAAATTCCCGCTTCATCTAACCAATCCAGATCAAGATGATCCGTGCCGCTGGTTGCAGTTGCCACAAATTTAACGCGGGAACCTGATAACAGTTTTTCATTGACAGGAGTAATGGAGCGAACCAGCAAGGCATCGGCATCGCGCACATCGGCTGCAGTGATCTGGCGTCCGGGTAGTTTCACCAATTTGCCATACGCGCTGAAGTATTCATCGACAGCGACTATATTCTCATCAGCAACGATTCGCATGTTCAGGCTGTGCTTTTCTTGATGAAGTAATAAAAGGTATTGTCGCGCACTTCGTCATGCAGCAGTTCATGGCCCAGGAAGATACAGAACTTTGTCACATCTCGGGTGGTGGACGGATCAGTCGCAATCAGTTTCAGCACTTGCCCTGCCTGCATGTCGCGTATTTTATTATGCAACATCATCACCGGTTCCGGGCAATACAAACCGGTCGCGTTGAGCTCGGCATCTATAGTTAATTGGGTTTCGTCAAATGACATGAGAAAGATACCTGCCGCGGCTACTGCACATTCACATATTTGATAATCGATTCATCCATTTCGCGCTGCAAAGTGGTGAATGGGAAAAGGCTGGTATCGGCCAACTGTGAAGGCGCTACATTGGTTATGCTGCGGAATATGTTTTCAATACGCCCCGGCGTTTCGCGTTCCCATTGTTGCAACATCTGCTTTATTGCCTGGCGCTGCATATTTTCCTGCGTACCGCAGAGATTGCACGGAATAATCGGAAACTCGCGTAAACGCGCATAACGCGAGATTTCTTTCTCTGTGCAATAAGCCATCGGTCGAATCAGAATATTCTGTTTATCGTCGCTAAGCAGTTTTGGTGGCATTGCTTTCAGAGTAGCACCGAAGAACATATTCAGGAACAGGGTTTCTACAATGTCGTCACGATGATGACCCAATGCAATCTTGGTTGCGCCAATCTGTTTCGCGTAACTGTACAAAGCGCCACGCCGCATGCGTGAGCAAAGGCCGCAGTAGGTTTTCCCCTCGGCAGTTTTTTCTTTTACTACCGAGTAAGTATCCTGCTCAATAATATGATAATCGACCCCAATACTCTGCAGATAAGAAGGCAACACGTCTTCCGGGAATCCCGGCTGCTTCTGATCCAGATTGACGGCTTTTATATGAAACGTGATAGGTGCGCGCTTTTGCAGGCTGAGCAGAATATCCAGCATGGAGTAGGAATCTTTGCCACCGGACATGCAAACCATCACCAGATCGCCATCTTCAATCATCTTGAAATCAGCAATAGCCTTGCCTACATCGCGGCACAAATTCTTGTGACTGCGGTTGAGGGTCAATTGATCTTTCTTCTCTGCCAGTGATTCAGTCAACAGTGCAACACTCCACGCGGTAAACTATCAAATAACTCAGGAATAAAACTTTTGATCAGATTCTGCCATTTTGCGCAAACCGGCAGTTGGATGGTATAACGGTCCCAGTTCAACATACTTGTCGGCCATCTCGCAGAATGCACGCGTGCCCATCGAATCGATAAAACGCAAAGCACCACCGCGGAAACGCGGGAATCCCAATCCCAGAATCAACCCCATATCCGCTTCAATCGCGGTGCCAATAATCTTATCTTCCAGACAACGTACGGACTCCATACAAAGCGCCAGCATCATTCGCTCAACAATCACCAGATCGGGTATCTGCTTTTGCGTGCTTTGAAGCAAAGCTATATCCGTCAATATGGACGCATCAAATATTTTCTGTGCGCGACCACTCGCATCAGTCTCGTAGCGATAAAAACCCGAACCGGTTTTTTGTCCGTAACAACCCTTCTCATGCAACATATCGATGACATTGGCGAATTCATACTGCATGCGTTGCGGGAAACCTTCTGCCATCACTTTCTGTGCGTGTGCGGCGGTATCAATGCCAACCACATCCAACAGATAAGCAGGACCCATAGGCCAGCCAAACGCTTCCATGACGCGATCGATGTCGCGGAAATCAGCACCATCGTAAACCAGTTGTGCGAACGCGCCAAAATAGGGGAACAAAATTCTATTAACCAGAAAACCCGGACAATCATTAACCAGAATAGGCGTCTTGCCCATGCGTTGTGCGTACGCCATCGTGGTCGCCAGCGCCTGCTCACCGCTTTTCTCGCCACGAATAACTTCTACCAAAGGCATCAGTGGCACCGGGTTGAAGAAATGCATGCCGCAGAAATTTTCCGGGCGCTGAAGCGATTTCGCTAAAAGGCTGATAGAAATAGTTGATGTATTGGAAGTAAGAATGGCATCGTTGCGCAATTTGGTTTCCGCTTCTGCCAACACTTTCTGTTTGACGCCGGTATTCTCCACTACGGCTTCCACAACGAGATCTGCATCTTTGAACAACGAGTAATCCAGTGTTGGTACAATTGCAGAAAGTACTTCCTGCATCTTTTTCGCGTTCATGCGGCCTTTGGCAACCAGCTTCTGCAATTGTTTCTGCGCTTCACCGGTACCCAGATCAAGCCCCTGCTGCGCAATGTCCTTAATCACGATTGGCGTACCGGTTACTGAAGATTGATATGCAATGCCGCCACCCATGATACCCGCACCTATCACGGCAGCTCTATTCACCGGTTTTGCATTGGCCAGCATTTTCTTGGCCTGACGCTTCAGGAACTGCTCGCTCAGAAATAATTGCACCAGATTACCGGCGACCGGTGACTGTGCCAGTTGCACAAACGCGCGATGCTCCAGCGTCAACGCCGCAGCGCGGTCCGCATCAATAGCGGCACACATTGCATCCGTGGCGATAATTGGTGATGGATAATGCACCTTGCTTTCTTTATAAGCGGCCGCTTTCACATCAGTAACTGTCGCGTCTACATCCGCAGCAGCTATTTCCATAGGCGCCAGTTTGCGCGCACGGGCATCCATGTAATCGATACTGCCGTCCAGGCATTGCGCAAGCATGTCTTCTGCTGCTTCGATCAATACATCCGCAGCTACAACCGCATCCACGGCACCTTCAGACAAAGCCTGTGCAGCTTTAACCTGTTTGCCGGTAATGATCCAAGTCACCGCATTAGCCAGTCCTATCAGACGCGGTGCGCGCACGGTACCACCGAAGCCGGGACATATACCCAGTTTGACTTCAGGGAACCCAAGCACAGCGACTTCACTCGCTATGCGCAGATCCGTCGCAAGGCACAACTCCAATCCGCCACCCAATGCCATGCCGTTGATAGCGCAGATTGTGGGTATTGGTAAATCTTCCAGCGCATTGAAAATGGCATTAGTCTCAATGCACCATTGCATCAGCTCCGCCTCGGGCTGGCGAAAATACTCGGTAAACTCGGTGATATCAGCGCCTACCACGAAACTGCTTTTGCCACTGGCAATCAGCAGAGCCTTAACATCACTGGCAGCAACAGCGGCAATGGCTGCACTGAGATCTGCCAACATCAGGCGGTTGAATACGTTGACGGCAGAATCCGGTAAATTCAGCGTCATCCGCGCGATGCCTGATTCCAGTTTTACTACCTCAATTGCTTTGCCTTTATAAATCATAACAAACTGCCCTTGCCTGTGATCACTGTTCGTGGATAATCGGATGCAGCCAATAATACGCTGAGCACCGCTAGTCGTTAACTAAAGAGCGGGCATTATAAAGAAAGTCGGCTGTTAAGGCATCAACACACAGCAATAACGAAAATCTGCGCCGGGAATGTAGTAAATGATCAGCTCTTCGAACGAATTTGCTCCACTGGCTTGCTTAAAGCCAGGTTTGATTGTTCTGTTAGCCCTGGTACTGATATCACTGCTGTCAGCATCGCAAACCAGCGCCGCAGAACATGCCGTCATCAGTATTTATCATCATGTCGCCGACGATACGCCGCCTTCCACAAGTCTTTCGCCTGCCCGGTTTAAGGAGCATATGGAGTATCTGCGCGATGACGGTTACACGGTACTGCCGCTGGATACCGTCATCACTGCCATGCGCAATCGCGAGCAATTGCCGGACAAAACCATCGTCATTACCTTTGATGACGGCTACACCTCAATTTTCACCGAAGCGTTCCCGCTGCTGCAGTCGATGGAATTCCCGTTTACTGTATTCATCAATACAGAACCCATTAATGCCGGGCGTCAGGGCTATATGAGCTGGAATGACATCAGAGTTATGTCGGAAGCTGGCGTACTGATTGCCAATCACATGATTAATCACCCTCATATGACAGACAACTTGCCCGGCGAAAATGACGCAACTCGCGTTGAGCGCCTGCGCCAGGAAATGTTGCTGGCAGAGAAGCAGATCAAGCAGGAAACCGGGCAGTCCCTGCAGATGTTGGCCTATCCCTATGGCGAATACGACTCTCTGCTAAAGGAAATGTTGGCTGATGAAGGTTTTGTCGGCATTGCACAACATTCAGGAGCCATTGGCTTTTATTCAGATTTTCTGGCTCTGCCCCGCTTTCCATTGGCGGGAATTTACGCAGGTATGGAAGGTGTGCGCACCAAGTCCCAGACTTTGTCATTCCATGTGCTAGAACAGGAACCCGCTTCCCCTGTTACCGATATTCGTAATCCAGCAGTGACGCTGCAGTTCGCACCCGGTGATTTCAACCCCGCGTATATCGCCTGTTATGCGGGTGGTGAACCCATGACCATTGAATGGCTGGATAGAGATGCCATACGCTTTCGTATCCAGCCCGAACAGGATTTCAATTCACGCCGTTGGGGCTATAACTGCACAGCTCCCAGAACGGGTGACGACCGGTTCTATTGGTATTCCAAACTATGGATCCGTTCCACAACAGATAATCGGCAATAAGCACGAGCGGGGAAAGCTGAAGGGGTTGGGCTGATCTAAACTGTTCTAAGCAGTAAGACAGGCAGATATCAACAAGTCATCATCAACTGCGATCCAGCAATTCGAGACTGTTCTGCCGAATGATTTCATGCAACTCACTCACGTAAAGCGGGCCACGCTCAGAGTAGGCAGTCAGGCCGTGTGCCAACACGATTGCGTCCAAGGGGCGACCCTGCTCGCGCATATCGCGGCGCATTTCACGCAGACTGGAGTAAGCGGCATGCGTATTCAGATTGAGTAAATAGGATCTCACTGACGCTGCAATCGATGCAAAGGCGCGTACCTCATGGCTCGCATTCGGCCGCCGACGACCGGGAATCAATCCGCACCCTTCGTCAAAACACCACTGACCAAAAATATTATTTCCCTCTTTGGCAAAACGCGATGTCCCCCATGCGGATTCATTGGCTGCTTGTGCAAGGACCAATGAGACAGGAATCACATCGATACGCGACACCAGTTCATCCAATAAAGCGTATGGGGCGAGATTGCTCTCACTCAGGCGATACTTGTTGGCAAGCTCTTGCAGAGTAGCATTTTCTGGAGCGCTGAATGGCGTGTCATCGCGTGCAATTGCCCAAAGCCACAACACTTTTTCCCTGTCATCCAGGATGCGATTATTTTCAGCTTCCACGTAATCAAGAAGAAACGAAAAAAACGCCTCTTTCTTCTCATCGACATTGGTAATGGCCTCAAAGTCAGGCAGGTAGCTGGTGTCAGAAGTGGCTTCCTCTATCGCGCTTTCGTCTATTGCGGCATCTCTGGCGTTCTGTTTCACTTTTATGGCCAGCGCGATTACAAAAGTGGCTGCCAGACCAATTGCCAGAACTCTGACAAGCACCGGCGCACGCGGGTAAGAAAGTAAATTAAGCATTAAAATCAAATACCTAAGTGATTTTAGTTGATAAAAACCAGTGCCTGAAAATTACATGAATCAGGCGTATAAAGCAATAAAAAGCAGGGGGATGCAGGTGAGCGGAATCACATTTCAGTTGGATCGCGCTTTGCTGCCGCCACGACAATTAGGAGATTCAGGTATCGTATTGCCGCTGCGCAACCATTCAACCGGTGTATAGGTGTGCAGAGCCAGTGCATGCACTCCGCCCTGCAGTTCTGCTGCCAGGCACGCGTAAATCATTTGGTGGCGCTTCACAGGTGATAAGCCAGCAAATTGCTCGCTGACAACACTTAAACGAAAGTGTGATTCTGTCGCTGGGCCACTGTGCATATGGCTTTCATTCAACACTTCCAGGAACTCCGGAGTCAGTGCCTGCTGCAGTTTTTCTGTGATAGCTGTTTGTGTATTCATCGTAGTGCTCGTCGGTGTAGTGCATGGCAAATCAACAGCAAGGTCGGCAAGCTTACACTGAGGTACAAACGGGGTAAAGCCGGAGCGATACTCGGTATTGAGGGTGTATTCCGGTATACTTGCCGCTTTTTCGGGGAAGCCTGCTGCATGACAATCTCCTGGTATCCTGGCCACATGTTCAAGGCCAATAAGGAAATGGCCAAGATCATCAAGGAAATCGATATCATTATCGAAATCCTGGATGCCCGCATGCCTGCAGCCAGCGCCAACCCTTTGCTGAAGAAAATGCGCGGCGACAAACCCTGCCTTCATATTCTAAACAAGGCAGATCTGGCACAACCGGAAATCACGCGCCAGTGGTTAATGTACCTGAATACGCAGCCTCATAGCCGCGCCATTGCCAACGGCACAGAGATGCGACTGGAAACTGAGGCTATCATTAATCAGTGTGAAATTCTTACCAGTGCCAGCGATGGCAAACGCGGTAAAAAGCAAGCCATGATTGTTGGCATTCCAAACGTTGGCAAATCCACATTGATGAATCAGATAGCCGGACGCAAGATTGCGCGCACCGGCAATGAGCCAGCTATTACCAAAGGCCAGCAACGCACCCGGTTGAATGACAACTGGTACTTGCTGGATACCCCGGGTGTGTTGTGGCCGAAGCTGGAGAATCAGGATGCAGCCTATCGTCTGGCCTGTGCCGGCGCCATTCGCAACACGGCAATGGAGTTCGATGAAGTAGCTACGTTCGCGGCCGAGTTCATGCTGCGGGATTTTCCAGAACGACTTATTGAACGTTACGGCATCAAGGAACTACCAAAGCAACCTGAGGAGCTGCTGGAGCAACTGGCCATCAGCAAAGCCTACACACGCGGTGGTCGACCGGATTACCATCGCATCTCTGAGCTGTTATTGAATGAATTCCGGTCCGGTAAACTTGGCCGTATGAGCCTGGAATCACCTCCTCTCAATTGAGTATTTACTAAAGAAGCACTATGCAAAACACGATGGACTTTGTCGTTGGACAACGCTGGCTAAGCGAAACTGAACCGGAACTGGGTTTGGGAATTGTAACTGAGTGCGATGTGCGCACGGTGACGGTCGCGTTTCGTTCCTGCGAGGAGAATCGGCGTTATGCGCGGCACAGTGCCCCGCTGGACAGGATCGTGTTTGGCGAAGGCGACAGCATCAAAAATCGCCAGGGCCGATCTTTCACAGTAAAAGCTGTGCAGATACACAACGGTCAGGCAGTCTATCGAATTGCAGCTGAGCCAAGTGATGATTCGCTCAACGCTGCGGAAGAACCAACGATACTGCTGGAGAGCGATATCAATGACAGGCTGCTACTGAACCGCCCTGTCGACAGATTGATGTCCGGTCAGATTGAGAACTACGCATGGTTCGCACTGAAGAAACAGACTCTGGAGCAACTGGGCGCCATTGAAAAATCTAACGTGTTGGGTCTGTGTAGTAGCCGCACGGAACTGATTCCTCACCAGCTTTACATCGCAGCGGAAGTAGCGCAGCGATACGCACCTCGTGTCATGCTCGCGGACGAAGTTGGCTTGGGAAAAACTATTGAAGCGGGCTTGATTCTGCAGCAACAGATGGCCATGGGACTGGCCAGTCGCGTATTGATTATTGTGCCGGAGCCCTTGCTGCATCAATGGCTGGTGGAGATGCTGCGCCGTTTCAATCTGCGTTTCAGCCTGTTGGACAAGGCCCGCTGCGAAGCCATCGCAGAGGAACATCAGGACAATCCCTTTCACGATGAACAATTAATTCTCACCAGCATGAGCCTGCTGAGCAAGAACCCGGATATATTCGCGCAGGCCTGCGCGGGGGAATGGGATCTGTGCATTGTGGATGAGGCACATCATTTGCAGGATACACCTTCAGAATCCGGCCAAAGCGATTACAGCCGTATGCAGGAGTTGGCGCAAAAAAGTAACGGAATGTTGCTGTTAACGGCAACGCCAGAGCAGCTTGGCGATGAAAATCATTTCGCGTTGTTGCGCTTGCTTGATCCACATCGATTTTCCAGCTACGAAAATTTCTGTGGCGAACAACAACATTATAGGAATCTGGCTGACACCATCAACAAACTGCTGGAAAATCCTGCAGAGCAAAAACAAGTGCAAAAGATGCTGGATGAGCATGGCACAGGGCGCATTCTGTTTCGCAATACGCGTCGGTCGCTTAGCGGTTTCCCGGAACGAGAGTTGCAAGCGTGGCCCCTGATTGCTGAAATCGTTGCTGAAGCTGTTACTTCACCTGCGCAACAGAAAAGTGTTGAAGAAACTGTCATCTTCCCATCTGAGCAGACCACTACAGATTTGGTTGCAACAAAGCTGAATTCAACAGGCCAGTCAGAAGTACACAGTGGAGAAATCTTTCCCGAAGACTGGACAGCCAGAGACCCACGCGTGGTCTGGTTGCAGAATTTTTTGAAAAAAAACAAAAAAGATAAAATCCTGCTGATCTGCGCGGAAGATAAAACCGCCATCATGCTGGAGCGTTATTTGCGTGTACAAGGAGGAGTGCGCAGTAGCGTGTTCCATCGCTTCATGAATATCGTAGAACGCGACAGAGCCGCAGCATACTTCGCTGGCTCTGAGGATGGTGCCCGTATACTTGTCTGCTCAGAGATCGGCAGCGAAGGTCGAAATTTTCAGTTCTGTAAACACCTGGTGCTTTTCGACTTGCCGTTGAACCCCGATCTGTTGGAGCAACGTATCGGCCGACTGGATAGAATCGGGCAGAAAAATACTATTCAGATTCATGTGCCTTACATAAAGGACACGGACCAGGAAGTGATGTTCCGTTGGTACCATGAAGCACTCAACGCATTTGTGAAAGTTGCACCGGCCGCGTGGCGTGTGTATCGGGAACATGAGTCACAATTACTGAAATTTGTTGCCGCGGCGGGTATACCTGATTTCCCGGAAAAGGAGTTTACAGAATTTCTTCATGCAGTTTCTCGATCCGCCGTTGCTTTGCAATTGCATCTGGAACAAGGCCGGGATCGTTTGCTGGAAATCAATTCCTTTCGCCCGGACAAAGCGCAGACGGTTATCGCAGCTATTCATCAGTTTGAAGCGCAGGAATCGCCGCAGCGATTGCTGTGTAACATATTCGACAACTATGGCATTCACTACGAGGAAAACTCGGACAATACCTGGACCATGTATCCGGGTGAAGAAATGCTGGTTCCTTCCTTCCCTGAGCTACCCGATGAAGGTTTCGACGCCAGCTTCCTGAGGCAAACTGCACTGCACCGCGACGACATTCAATTCCTGCACTGGCAACACCCACTGGTGCGTGGCGCGATGGATCTGGTTTTGGACAGTCATCTCGGCAGAGCTGCAGCCAGTCGCCTTAAGGCGCGTACCCCGGGCATACCTGCAGGTGCCAGCCTATTGGTTGAATGTTTGTATCGAATTTCGATTGCCGCACCCAGGCATTTGCAACTACCCCGCTACTTCCCCGCCAGCAGCTTGCACTTTCTCTTAGCCGCAGACGCCTTATTGGCTGCAGGCGCGGGTGCGCCAGCATCAGGAGCTTCATTCGCAGAAGGTGCCCGATCGACAGCTGGTCCTGATGTAGATAATGAAGAAAGTGCAACCGGCGTTTCTGTGCTGAATGCTGCCAACTTACTCCTGACTGACCAACTGGAGTATCTGGATAAACACGATGCGCTGCGCCTGGTTCGCGCACATCAGCAGGAGTTACAGCAGGCGCTGGAGCACGGCCATAAATTGGCGCAGTTAGAGATGTCAAAGTCTGTTAATATGGCTGCCAAATCCATGCTGGAAAACCAGACAGTAGAAATACGACGCTTGGTTACACTGAAGCAGAACAACCCCAACGTGCGCGAGTCTGAATTGGCATACCTGAAAGAGCAGACCATGCAGTTACATGAATGTTTCAAACAGGCCAGTATTGAGCTGGTCGCTGTGCACGTTATGTTTGTTTAATGAGATGAAATATTTTAGTAAGAGTTGAAACCAAAGATTAAAGAGTCTAAAGAATTCGGAGTAGTAACAGAATGATCACAAGCAGTACAAGTTCAAGTGCCACCACCGCTCAGACGACCACCGCTCAAACAAATGGCGCGGCGCATACAATTCAACAACCCCAAACGCACCCCGCGTTCGAGTGGATTCGCAGCCAGGAAATCCCATCGCTGAATATCACCATGGAAGAATACCGCCACCGCAAAACAGGCGCTCAATACTTTCATATGGCTAGTGAAAATACGGAAAACGTTTTCCTGGTTGCGCTGCGCACGGTACCCATGGATTCCACCGGCGTCGCGCATATTCTGGAACACACGGCGCTATGCGGCAGTGAAAAGTATCCTGTACGTGATCCGTTCTTCATGATGATTCGCCGCTCTCTGAACACATTTATGAATGCGTTTACCAGCAGCGACTGGACCGCCTATCCTTTCGCCAGTAAAAACCGCAAAGATTTTGATAATCTGTTGCAGGTTTATCTGGATGCCGTTTTCTTTTCACGTTTGCATGAACTGGATTTCGCGCAGGAGGGTCATCGGCTTGAGTTCAGTGAGCCGGACAACAGCAACAGCGAATTACAGTACAAAGGCGTCGTCTTCAATGAAATGAAAGGTGCCATGAGTTCCACCAATTCCATACTCTGGCAAACCATCAGCCGATATCTGTTCCCAACTACCACCTATCATTACAACAGCGGCGGGGAACCTGATCATATTCCTGATTTGAGCTATCAGGACCTCAAGGATTTTTATCAAAGCCACTATCATCCCAGCAATGCAGTCTTCATGACTTATGGCGATATACCTGCCTGGGATCATCAACAGCAATTTGAAGAATTGGCGCTGGTGCGTTTCGAAAAATTGGATATCAACATCAGCGTAGAAGATGAGAAACGTTATTTTGCACCATTAAGAGTGCAGGAATACTATCCGTTGGACGACGCTGACGTCAGCAACAAAACACACGTCGTGATGGCATGGTTACTGGGCAAAAGCACTAGTCTGCAGGAAATGTTCGAAGCGCAACTGTTGAGTTCCGTACTGCTGGATAACAGCGCCAGTCCACTGATGAGCGCATTGGAAACCAGCTCGCTGGGCAAGTCCCCTTCCCCACTTTGCGGCCTGGAAGACAGCAGCCGCGAAATGAGTTTCCTGTGTGGCATGGAGGGCTGTGCAGCTGACAGTGCTCCTGCAGTTGAAAAACTGATCCGTGATACGTTGACGCAAATTGCAGAAAGCGGTGTGGATCACGAGCAGGTTGAAGCCGCCTTGCATCAGCTGGAATTGAGCCAGCGGGAGATTTCCGGTGATAGCCACCCTTATGGTCTGCAACTTATTCTGACGGGTTTGTCCGCTGCCATTCACCGAGGTGACCCCATTCAGGTCATGGATATTGATCCCGTACTCGAAGAGCTGCGCGTAAAAATCAATGACAAACAATTCATACCCCACCTCATCAGAAAATATCTGCTGGAAAACAATCATAATGTTGTGCTTACACTTTTACCGGAACCTGAGTTATCGCAGCGACAGATAGAAGCCGAGATGCAAAGGCTGCGCGCGATCAAGGAACAACTGACCCCTGAGCAATGCGCAGAGATTATTCAGCGCAGCAAGGCATTAGCTGAACGTCAGGAGCAAGAGGATGATCCCGGCGTGCTACCTAAAGTAGGTCTCGAAGACGTTCCTGCCGACATACCAGAACTGATTCCGCAGAAAACTCATCTGCAAACCAGCAACGGCGCGACGACTCCGATCAGTTTTTATGGTCAGGGAACCAATGGCCTCTGCTATCAGCAGGTTGTAGTAGACCTGCCCCATCTGGACGACGATTTGCTTTCCCTGTTGCCCTGGTACACCAGTTGCTTGACGGAACTTGGCATCGGCAATAAATCCTATCAGGAAGTGCAGACCTGGCAGTCACGCGTCAGTGGCGGTCTGAATTGTTATGCGAATATCCGCAGCGACGTGGATAACGAACAACGCAGTAAAGCCATTCTGGTTCTGTCGGGCAAAGCCTTACAAACCAATCAGGCGCAGTTGACCGAATTGATACATGCGACGTTCCATGACGCCCGCTTCGATGAGGAACAACGTCTACGTGAAATACTGGAGCAGATCCTGTCTCGTCAGGAAAGCAGCATCACCGGTCGCGGACACAGCCTGGCTATTGGTCTGGCCAGCAGCCAGATGAGCCCCAGCGCAGCATTAAGTTACCGTTTCAGTGGACTTGCCGGCATCAAAGCCTTGAAGGAACTGAGCAAAGAGTTTGACAAGAAATCCTATATCGATGGCGTTCTGACAGGATTCAAAGCTCTGCATAAGAAAATCATGCTGGCGCCGCGACAATTCCTGCTGGTGGCTGAAGCCAGTCACGAGCAACCCTTGATCCATACCCTGGACTCCGCCTGGAGAGGCAACGACATAGTGGCGAACGCCGAGTTTACACCGCTGGCATTGCCTCCCATTAGAGCGAATGTGCAGCAGATGTGGACTACCAACACACAAGTGAACTTCTGCGCCCGCGCCTACCCTACCGTCACAGCAAGCCATCCGGATCATGCTGTGCTCTCAGTGTTGAGTGGTTTCATGCGCAATGGTTATCTACACCGCGTAATCCGCGAACAAGGTGGCGCCTATGGTGGAGGAGCTGATCAGGATGCGAGCGCCGCAGCATTCCGTTTCTATTCCTATCGCGACCCACGCATGGAAGAGACACTGAACGATTTCGATAAGGCCATCGACTGGGTCATCAATGGCAAACATCATTGGCGTCAGGTGGAAGAAGCTATTCTGGGCGTGATCAGCGCCATGGACAAACCCGCCTCCCCGGCCGGCGAAGCCAAGCAGCACTTCTTCAACGCCGTCTTCGGTCGCACCCGCGAACAACGCCTGGCTTTCCGCCAACGCGTACTGGAGGTGCAGCTAAATGACCTGCGCGATGTAACAAATCGCTATCTTTTAAATAAACCTGCGAGCACAGGCGTGATAAGTAACACAGCCCAACTGAAAACGGCTGAAAAACTGAAGCTACAAACCCACAATTTGTAGATTTATAATCCTATATTTTTCAAAACCTTACAAAATAAATGGGGTCAGAGTAAAATTATTTGCGGAATTTTTGAACTTACTTTCAAAGCCAGAGTCTGATTAGGTGTAGGTAGATTGCAGACAAAATTGTGGGTTTTGTTTCCTTTTATCTCTCCCTTGATAGTAGTATTTTCTAAGCCCAACTTCGGTTGGGCTTTTTTTTGGCTCGCGCAAAGTATCCAGTCACTCCTTTACTAAACCAGCGTGAATACTCTGTAGATCGGTCGGCGCTATGGTAAGACCTACGCAGGACACGCCTACGAGTACATATATGGACACCTCGTTCTTGGCAATGTCTTTTGAGTTATTCAGGTAAAACTGCATACGTATATTCGGCCTGTTATGGTGGCAGGGACGTTGCCCGGCCTGGCCCTAATGAGAACCGCACCCCTGCTGCTTGATC
>JBGSXL010000028.1:0-13405 GCA_041751425.1 Pseudohongiellaceae bacterium
GGGTATTGCCTCGCAGGACCGTCGACCGCCAGGGAAGGCGGGCGATCGAGCCCTACAGGGATGTACTCGTGGGCGTGTCCTGCGAGGCAATACCCGCCACCAACCCGGCACTACGGAGTGTTGAAGAAATACGGTGCGAAACCTAACCACGATCAAGCGACCCAACGTCCAGCATGGGCGCAGCGTCAAGCTGGTCGGCGTCCATCATGTGGGCGACGCGTTGCAGCGAGCTGAGGATCATGGTTTGCTCCCAGCCTTGCAGCTGTTGAAACTGCTGAATGAACCTCTCCTGCAACGGTTGCGGCGCTGAGTTTAGCGTTGCGCTGCCCTCAGGGGTCAGGCGCACGTACACCTTGCGTTTATCTGTGCTGCCGCGCTCCCGCAGCACCAGCCCCCTGCCCTCCAGTCGATCCAGAATGGAAGTGACTGTAGCCTGACTCAAACTGATGCGTTGCGCGATTTCACCAGCAGTGACATCGTACTGCTCCGCTATTACTTTCAACAAAACCAGCTGCGAAGACGTGAGGCCTGAGCTCTTGGTTAATTGCTTCGAATGCAGGTCAGTAGCCCGTATTAGCTGACGAATAGACACTAAAACCTGTTCGATAGTATCCATAGACATTCCCCGAGCTCCAGATTTAACTTAGACATCTAAGCGTTTTTTACGTATAATGACGCATTAATTTTAGCTTAACTGCCTGTTTTAAAGCCATCATTCTTTCTTTAACCAACTTTGATCAGGTAATTATCTAGTTAGATAACGAACAGATAATAAGCTGCGAATAAGAGACAATAAACACTTAATCACGCAACCATAAAGGTAACGACTCAAGTTATGACTCAACTTCAAGAAGTGACAACACTTCAAGAAAGCCTATCGCCCAATAATTCACCCGCACCCGCAGCACTCGATATGCCGCGAGAAACCGATGGTGCCTCCATTCACAATCTGGTACGCCGCAGCGCCTTTCTCGATAACAACTCTTTGTATTGCTACCTGATGGTCTGTCATCACCTTGCGCGCACCAGTGTTGTCGCGCGTATCGATGGCGAGCTAAGCGGAGTGATCACCGCGTATGTGCCGCCGGAGCAACCAGATACTTTATTTGTCTGGCAGGTTGCTGTTGCCAAGCATGCACAGCGTCGAGGTCTGGCCAAGGCAATGCTCGACAATATTCTGCAACGCGATAATTTGCAGCACATTAAATGGGTGGAAACAACAGTCACCAAAGATAACAATGCGTCGCGATCTCTATTCGATTCACTGGCACGACGTCGTGAATGCGAGATAGAAGAAAGCACCTTGTTTGATCGCAAGAAGCATTTTCGCAATCTGCACAATTCAGAATTCAAACTGCGGATCGGTCCGCTGTCTAAATAATTACGGGAGTAGATACAATGAACGATATTTTTGCTGACATTGAGTCGGAAGTACAAAGTTATGCACGCGCCTTTCCGGTGATATTCAACCGCGCTAAAGGATCCTGGCTTTACGATATGGATGGCAACTCGTATCTGGATTTCCTCGCTGGCGCCGGCACATTGAACTACGGCCACAACAATCCATTATTGAAGGAAAGTCTGCTGCAGTACATTCAGGACGATGGCATTACGCACGGTCTGGATATGCATACGCACGCTAAAGAACAGTTTTTACAAACGTTATATGACTTGATTTTGAAACCGCGCGACTTGGATTACATGGTGCAGTTCACCGGACCCACAGGCACGAATGCTGTCGAAGCTGCAATGAAGATAGCCAGAAACGTGACCGGTCGCACTAATATCGTTGCTTTCACGAATGGCTTTCATGGCGTCTCACTTGGCGCCATGGCTGCAACGGGCAACTCACATCATCGTAATGCGGCAGGTATCCCCTTGAACGGTGTTTCGCATGTACCGTATGACAATTATCTGGGCGACAAACTGGACACGCTCGATCTTTTGCAGAATCTGATTGAAGACTCGTCCAGCGGTATGGACCTGCCAGCCGCAGTTATCGTTGAGACTGTGCAAGGAGAAGGCGGCCTTAATGTTGCCAGCAACAAATGGCTACAAGGGCTGGAGAAGATTTGTCGCGAGCACAAAATTCTGTTGATCGTGGATGATATTCAATCCGGTTGCGGACGCACGGGGCGCTTCTTCAGTTTTGAAGAGTCCGGCATCAAACCTGATCTGGTTACTTTGTCAAAATCTCTCAGCGGTTACGGCCTGCCATTCGCGGTCACTTTAATTAAGCCAGAGTACGACACCTGGAAACCGGGCGAACACAACGGCACTTTCCGCGGCAATAACCACGCCTTCGTAACAGCAACCGCTGCATTGCAGAATTTCTGGGCGAACTCTGAGTTCCAGGAAGAAGTGCAGACGAAGATCAAACATCTCACCAGCGGACTGCAGAAAATTGCCAACGGCTACGATAAGAAATTATTGAAAGCCAAAGGCCGTGGCTTCATGCAGGGGCTGGAATGTCGTGATGGCGAGCTGGCTGGAAAAATCTGTAAGCACGCGTTTGCCAATGGTCTGATTATCGAGACCAGCGGCGCCGATTCCCAGGTCGTGAAATGTCTGTGTCCTTTGACCATAAGTATTGAAGAGCTGGACAAAGGTTTGCAGATTTTGGGCAATGCGGTGAGCAAAGTATTGCAGCAGGAAGTGAGCGCAGCATCGTAACCAAAGGAAACCTATGATAGTTCGAACATTGAATGATTGTGAAAACTCGGCACGCTGTGTGAAATCGGAAACCTGGCAAAGCGTTCGCATGTTGTTGAAGGACGACAATATGGGCTTTTCTTTTCACATTACTACTATCTATGCCGGCACAGAAACCCACATGCATTATCAGCAACATCTGGAATCGGTTTACTGCATTTCAGGCAAAGGAGAGATTCTGGATCTGGCGAGTGGCGAAAGGCATAAGATTGCTCCTGGTACCATCTATATTCTCGACAAACATGACAAACACATTCTGTTTGCAGAGTCGGAGCTGAGTCTTGCCTGCGTATTCAATCCCCCTTTGACTGGCAAAGAAGTACACAATAAGGAAGGATCGTATCCACTGGGTAATTAACCAGGAGTTACACAATGATAAGCAGTTTTCTGATATGCCTTCTTGTCTTTGTGATGATCGGTGTCAGCTCTGCCTTTTTCTCGCGTAAAACCAGTCAGGATTATTACCTTGCCAGCCGCGGAGTTTCTCCCTGGCTCGTGGGCTTATCTGCTGTTGCCACCAACAATAGCGGTTATATGTTCATCGGCGCCATTGGCTACACCTATGTTGCGGGACTGTCCTCTATCTGGTTGATGCTGGGTTGGATAAGCGGCGACTTTATTGCTTCTTTGTATGTACACAAACGACTGCGCGAGGCAGCTGGTCGCTCCAATGCGTCCAGTTACGCGGGCATTCTCAGCAACTGGTGGGGCGTAGACAAAAACAGCAACGAACACTACACCGCGTTACGCAGGCTGGCTGCAATCATCACACTGATGTTCCTGCTGACCTATGCAAGCGCGCAGTTACTGGCAGGCAGCAAAGCATTGTCAGTTCTGTTTGAGTGGCCGTTGTGGGCAGGTTCAGTCACCGGCGCCGTGTTAGTGGCTGTGTATTGTTTCGCCGGCGGCATTCGCGCTTCCATCTGGACCGATGCGGCGCAATCCATTGTCATGATGTTCGCCATGGCACTTTTGCTGTTTGTCGCTGTCAGCGCACTGGGTGGGCTGAACGAAGTCTCAGCGAGTTTGCATGATATCGAAGGCTATATGAACTGGTTCCCCGACGACCTTCCGATGCCCGGAATCGCGGGTGGAATTCTGTTTGCCACCAGCTGGTTGTTCGCAGGTATCTCCGTGATCGGCCAGCCGCATATCATGATTCGCTTCGTTACGCTGGATAATCCGCGCAACATGATGACGGCACGTTTCTATTACTATCTTTGGTTCACTGCTTTCTATGCGATGGCAATCGGAGTCGCGATGCTGGCGCGCCTGCATTTGAATAACCCGGTAGATTTCGACCAGGAACTGGCTCTGCCGTTGATGGCTCAGCAGTTACTGCCACCCGCCTTGGTTGGTCTGGTATTGGCCGGGGTATTTGCAGCCACCATGTCGACTGCAGATTCTCTGATTCTGAGTTGTTCGTCTGCTGTCAGTAATGACCTGCTCCCGAAACGCCTGGAATCTACAACGGTTATCAAGCTATCGACACTTGCAATGACTGCGGTTGCATTGGCGCTGACCTTCACCAGCGAGCAAAGTGTCTTTGCATTGGTCATTATGGCCTGGTCCGGACTGGCCAGTGCCTTTGCGCCTTTGCTGCTGATTCTTTGCATGGGCCAACGACCGTCACAGAGGTTGTCCATTGCGATGGTATTGACGGGTATCAGCGTTGCCATTCTGTGGCGAATGGTCGGTCTGCACGATGCCGTTTATGAAGGGATGCCGGGGATCATCAGTGGCTTGCTGGTGTATGCGGCTGCATTCAGATTCAACGCTAGAATGGCCTTCAAAGAGAGCGCACATTAATGGCAGCGCTGGACCACAGCAGCAGAAACAGGTTAAAGCCCAGAATACTGAAATGCGCCACGCGGTTTTTGGTGAACAAAAGAATAATCAGCAACGGTACGATCACCATGGTGCCGATGCTGCGTATAAACCAGGTCTCGCGATGATCCGGCAACAAGGTGTCTGACGCACGCGCCAGCAGAAAGAACAGAATCACCATCACAAAGAACCAGTTCTTCACTTTGAAATAATGTTCCTCCAGATCCAGCCGCTGGTAATAACGCACTTCGGGCGTAAATACAAATGTCACCAGTACCAACATGATTGGCGCAGCCAGGAACAACAACATTTGCGCTGCCGTTCTGAAATCAACGATGTTGTATTCCCAGAAACCAAGGTAGTGAAAGTTGGTAATGGCCAACAACCATACCGACCAACCAATCATGAAAGCAGGATTGCTGATGCGGCGACGTGCGCGCACCAGTCGGCCCCACCCCATCAAAAGCTCGGACATGGCAAAAGCTACCACCACTGATACAAACATCATGATGAATTCGAACTTTGACATGTTGATCCGTTGTTATTTTATTATTGGGCATGTTTATGCGAGATTGAGCGATGAACTATAAGACTTCCTGTTCGCGATTCTTGAACTTCAGGCGCGCCTGCTCATTCATCTCTATAGCGCGTTTCTCAAAAACAACTTTATGCAATATTTCCGCGAGAAACTCATTGAACGTATCGCGATGCAGATACGCGGAAACCGCGCCATCTTTTTCATCAAGCGCGCGTTGCTTCAGATCATCGCGATGATCTTCCGTGATGATAATCACCGGCGTTGGTTTGCGTAGCGGACTCGTATTTTCCTGCGCACGTAAGCGATAAAGAAACTGCTCCCGTGGTTTCTTGTGGTTGTTCCAACCTGTAATGACGCAGGAAATTTTATTGGTCAGTAAACCGAACCCACGGTTGTACTGCCGCATCACATCCATGGCATTGGCTTCGTTATAGGTATTGATGGTTGTATATTGTCCTGTGGCACCAAGCTCGGTGGCTATCTCATCGACCAGCAGATTATCGAGATCGTAAATCAGGACGACCGGTTTAAAACTCATTGCCTTGCCTCTTGTAATTATTTATTCCTTGCGGAAACCATCAACTTTTGAAAACCACATTGGCGTCGATATCTTCCCTGCCTATTCTGGTGCGATTGGCTGGAACGCCAGTATCCTCGTAGCCTATAGCTATGCCAAATAGTATTTTAGTTCCATCCTGGATATCAAACTCTTTTCTGATCAGGTCCGGATAATTACGCATGCTGCCCATCGGGCAACTGTGCAGACCGTATGCCACCAGAGCCAGCATCAGATTCTGGGCGTACATGCCTACATCCAGCGCAACGGTGGCACCAAACGTTGGGTCCATGCCAATGAATACAATGCAGGGCGCATCGAAGAATTCGAAATTCCTCAACAGGGCGCGTTGTCGGCCTTCCCTGTCGGTGCGTTCTATACCCATTTCAGTGTACAAAGCGACCGCGCAATCCACCTGTCTCTTGCGGTACTCGTTAACAAAATCTCCGCGATAATCGTAGTCGGAATTGGGCGGCACGCCTTCCTTGACCATGCGGACCATCTCCTGCCTCAGCTTATTGCACAGTTCGCCGGTAGCCACATAGACCTTCCATGGCTGGACATTACAGTTGGAGGGCGCGCGCTGTGCCAACTCAAACACATCTCGCAGTACTTCCTGAGGAATCGGTTTATCCAGAAAACCTCGCACAGACCGACGCTCGAAAATGGCTTCCGCCAACTTGATATCCGGATAATCAGCGGGGCTTTTTCCCACACTGTTTGCACCGGATGCCGGCTGTACCTGACTGTCTTGTCTATTCGTATTGTCTTTTGTCACTACTTTAAATCTCCAATCGCTCACAGCATAGTGGGTTCAGCATAGTGGGTGCAGTATAGCCCCTTGCGACTACTCAACGCAGCAACTGACCACCATCTACATCCACGGTTGTGCCGGTAGCATAGCCGTTTTGCATCAGATATATCAGCGCGCTGGCAACTTCCTGCGGCTTACCGACACGTTCGACCAACTGACCCTTGGTCATGGCAGCTACCCGATCGGCTTTCCCAGCGCCCATCCAATCGAACAAAGCTGTATCAATAATTCCGGGAGACACCACATTGACGCGTATAGGCGCCAATTCTACCGCCAACGCGCGACCCAGATTCTCCACGGCAGCACCCACACAACTCAACGCAGATACATTCGGCTTGATCTTGCGCGCCGGCGCACCACTGACCAAAGTAATACTGCTATTTGGTGCCATGAAAGAGACACCAGTACGCACCACTTTGGCGTATCCCCATAGTTTACCGAAGGCTTCCTTGAACTGATCTTCAGTCTGTTCCACAAACGGTTTCAACGTCCTGCTAGCGCCGGTAGCCGCCGATACCAGATGGTCGATGCTGCCCACTTCTGCAAACAAAGTCTTCAGCCCTTCTTCATCATGCGTATCAACGCTAACAATCTTGACCTTGCCGCCACTGGCCGCCTTGGCCTTCTCGATATGTTCTTTGGAGCGTCCCGCCGCCCAGACATTGGCACCCAATGCACTGGCTGCCAGCGCAGTGGCCAGACCAATACCGGACGTACCACCGATAACAACTACATTTTTACCAGCCAACGTGGAATTTTGTGAACTCATACTTACTCCTGTTTCCTTTACAGATTTCAATTTTTTGTCAGTTCTGCAGCGTTTACGTATCGAATATGCGGCCGGGATTCAATATCCCGCTAGGGTCTAGCGCCGCTTTCAGCGTGCGCATCAAATTAATTTCCTGCTCACTCCGGCTATAAGTCAGAAACGCTTTCTTCATCAAACCAATACCATGTTCAGCGGACACCGACCCACCCAGCTCACGAATCAACGCGTAGATAACCTCGTCGATCTCGTGATGCAGGGCACGCGTGTCATCGCCCACATGAATGATGATATGCAGATTGCCATCCCCCATATGCCCGAACAGCCCCAACACCGCATGCGGCCATTGCGCTCGCAAGCGCGCCTCAACCTCGCTGCTGAAATAACCCATGTCGCTGACGTTCAGGCTGATATCGTAATTGTGCATGAAGCCAACGCCGGGGGCGATCTCGGCAGCAGAGTCCCGCACCGACCAGAGCGCCGTGCGATCTTTGTCCGAGCGCGCCAGCACTGCGTCACTGATAATTCCAGCTTCGGCTGCTGAGGCCAGCATGTCATCGAACTGCTCGGTGTCACTGCTGCCGCTATTGCCCATACTCTCGATCAGCACATAGAATTCAAAATCCGCTGGCAACGGCGGCTGTACGCGGCTGACATGCTCAACAATCAATTCGTAAGTATTTTTCCAGATGACTTCGAAGGCGCTCAGGCTGCCGCCCAGCTTCTTTTGTGCATGCTGCAACAGCTGTAGAAGTTGCGGAAAGCCGTTGACCCCACACATGCCAAGCTCCTGCGTGGACGGGCGTGGCGAGAGTTTCAGCACGGCTTTGGTGATAATTCCCAGCGTGCCCTCACTGCCGATAAACAGTTGTTTGAGATCGTAGCCGGTATTGTTTTTACGCAGTTTGTTGAGGCTCTCCAGCACAGTGCCATCTGCCAGCACTACTTCCAGCCCCAATACCAGATCACGGCTCATGCCATATCGAATAACGCGATTACCTCCTGCATTCGTGGAAAGATTACCGC
The DNA here is from genome assembly GCA_041751425.1 of Pseudohongiellaceae bacterium. Lineage (GTDB taxonomy): Bacteria > Pseudomonadota > Gammaproteobacteria > Pseudomonadales > Pseudohongiellaceae > JAVVEG01. Next base: position 8,240 of record JBGSXL010000028.1, read on the forward strand.
CTATGGTGCAACTGCCTCTTGCGCCCAGATCCAGGGCATATAACAGACCATTCTCGGCAGCCGCCTCCTGTACACGCTGCAACTGCACGCCTGCCTCAACCGTAATGGTGGCCGTATAGGGATCCACTTCAATAATCTGCTGCATGCGCTCCAGACTGATGGCAAGCTCATCCTGCCGCGGAGCCGCCGCTGACACCAGGCCGGTCATCCCGCCCTGCACCGCAACCGGCTGCCCTGCGCTATGGCAGGCGCGCATGATCTGGGCGAGTTCCTGTGTGTTCGCGGGCCGTAACAACAACGCCGGGCGCAGGTTACGGGCTCCCATCAAATCACGGGTATTTTTTTCACCAATAGCATCCCCTTCCAGGTAGCCCTTGTTTCCCACGATACTTTTGAGTTGTTCGAGCAATGCGGACATCTGAAACTGGCTCTAAGGGTTGCTGGATTGGCCTTCTTGCGCCGATGTTAACACATCGCTGCGGGCGCAGTTTCCCTCAGCAGACAGAACTAAGATTTCCCTGCAACTGTTGATTGTTCGGTACTTTCAGCCATAATAGCCAGCAGCGATAAACCAGCTATCAAGCAGGAGGCCTGCCATGTACAAATTTTCCAGACTGGTCGTTATAAGTACACTCGCCATAGTATTTTCAGGCTGTGGAGCTAGCAGTTGGGTTCAGGTTACGCCTGCTGGCATGCGCGTCAGCGTTGCCACCCCCGCAGAAGTCAGCAACTGCACTCGGGTTGGCACCAGCAATGTGAATGCTTTGGATAGAGTGGCCTTTATGCAACGTGGTAGTCAAAAGCTGCAGGACGAGCTTGTGAACCTGGCACGTAATGAGGCTGGCGATATTGGCGGTAACCGGGTTGTCCCGGAGTCCACTATCAATGAAGGACGTCAGACATTTGGTGTATATCGCTGCCCGTAAAAAGATTTCAGATGAAGGAAGATTGTTGCTCCAACAATAAAAAATAAAAGGCACAAGCTCGTGCCTCGACGACAGGACTCACAGGGATTCACCCATGGAAAGTAAACTCCTGGCCATCAGTCATTTTTTTGCCGGCCTGCCAGCATCCGTTATTCGTCTCCGATGGGTGATTTTTACCATTGTAGTTCTTGGCTCTGTTTTCATGTTGCAGGGTGCCTTGACTCGCACGAATCTCGACATGACTATCGACAGTTTTATTGATCAGGATGATCCTGCCATTGCTGCATTGAATGAATTTCGCACTCAGTTCGGCAGCGACGACTCTGTCTTTCTGGTATATCGCGCTGTCGATGGTGATGTCTTTTCAGCACGATCGTTGGGCGCGGTGCAAACACTTACCGAACATTTAGAGAACTGGCAGTCGCTGGATCCATCACAGTTTCCCTCAGAGATTGGTGGCCAAGCGGTCATCTTTGATGAGTTACGCAATATACGCCGCGTGCAGTCACTCGCTAATTTACGTATTCAGCGCACTGACGGCGATACCTTGCGGTCTGATCGTCTTGTCCCCGTAAATATTCCTGACGACCCTGTTGAGCTCGCACAGATTCGTGAGCGCGCAATGGCGCAGGATGATTTCAAGCTGGCGTTCTATTCTGCTGATGGAGAATACGGCGCGCTGATGATTCAAACTTTTTTCGGTGCCCAGCCGCTGGAAGATTTCGTTCCCGCCATCGATGGAGAATCAGTTTCGTTAAGCGACAGCTTTGAAGCATTCAGCTTCGATGACAGTTTCGATCTTGCTTTCGATGAAAACGCGGTTGTGGAAACCATTCCATTCCAGACTGTGGACATGTTCAGCTACAGTGTTTTCTTTACTGCCGTGCGATCGGTATACAGTGAACAAGAGGACGTTCTGAATTTCTATCCGGTTGGCAATCCACCGATGATGGAGTTTGTGGCGCGTTCCATGCAACAGATGATGTACCTGTTCATCGGCGTGATCGCTATTTTCGTATTGCTGTTATGGGTTTTGTTCCGCTCCTTTAGTGCCGTTGTATGGCCGATAGTGGTGGTCGCCGCCAGTCTTCTGTGGGCGTGGGGAATTACAGCCTGGCTGGGTGTAGGCATGTCTACGATGATCACGCTAACCAGCATGCTGGTGTTTGCTGTGGGGCTTGCCGATTGTGTCCATGTACTCAGCGCCTATTTCACCTGCCGCAAGCAGGGCGAAACCCATGATCAGGCTTTGAAAAGTGCCTACGGAAAAACAGGGCTGGCAATCTTTGTCACTACTATTACGACGATGGCGGGTGTTCTCGCTCTGTCCTTTTCTGACCTGGTACCCATCAAGGTTTTTGGCGTAATGACTGCCGGCGGCGTTTTCCTGGCATTTATTTTTACTGTCACGCTGTTACCCATCCTGCTCAGTTTCTGGCATCCCGGCGGCAACCAGGCTAATGGTAAACTCTCCACACGTCTGGCACACAGCTGGCATGCGCTTTCAACAGGTCGACAGACATTGTGTTTTGCCCTCTGGTTGGCGTTTTTGATTCTGACCATTGGTCTTGCGGTCGGCATCTATGTCTGGATGGTGACATTGCTGACTTATGTGGTGGTCAACTGGCAGGAAAGAATTCTGAGCAGCATACCCGCGCTGGTCGCCAGAAACCCTTACACTATTTTGACAATTTTTGGCTTTGTGTTTGTCAGTTGCCTGTACGGCACCAGCTTGATTCGTATTGATAGTAATGTGTCTGAACTGACCCGTGCAGACAGTGATATAAGAATCGCCTATAACATCGTCGATGAGAATATGGCCGGTGCCCAGAACATGGAGATTATGATTGATACCGGCACTGTCGACGGACTGATGAATCCGCAATTGTTGCAGGCAGTTGATGAGTTGCAGGACAGAATCCTGCAACGCTATCCGGATCAGGTGTCCCGCACATATTCATTGGCGAATATCGTTAAAGACACCAATCAGATCATGAATAATGACGACCCGGCGTTCTATCAGATACCGGATTCTGAAATCATGGTCTCGCAATTATTGTATCTGTTTAACAGTGCCAATCCCGAAGACCGTCGCAGCCTGGTCTCCGATGATTTCAGTCGCTCTCATATCACCATTAATGCTTACAATGCCGGATCCTATCAATACCAGCAATTCTTCGATGAGCTCAGTGTTGAAATCGATGATGTATTTGCTTCGTTGGAGGAAACCTTCCCCGAATTGCAAGTAAGAGTAACCGGCTCCATTCCGTTGATGATGCGCGCTACCGATGAGATTGCACATTCCCAGTACAACAGTCTGTTGCTGGCGCTGGGTGTCATCAGTTTGATTATGATTCTGACACTTGGCTCAGTACAGGCGGGCCTGATTTCCATAATACCCAATCTGATCCCGGCCCTGATGACCTTTGGCATTATGGGACTTCTGCAAATTCCGCTGGATGTAGACACCTTGCTGATAGCTCCAATGATCATTGGTATTGCTGTGGATGACACCATTCACTTCATGACGCATTATCGGGTCGAACTGATCAAGACCCGCAATATGGAACAGGCTTTACGCAGTACTATCGATAATGTCGGCAAGGCAGTCATGTTTACAACCATGGTGCTGGGCCTGGGATTTGCCATTCTCGGCTTCTCGGACTATCTGGGCATGGCAAAGGTTGGTATATTCGGGTCCATGGCAATATTCGTTGCTCTGCTATGCGACCTGTTCCTGCTGCCAGCGATGATGATCGTTCTGAAACCTCGCTTTGGCTTGAAGGACGCAAAGATGGGCAATGTCTCACAGGAGTACCCGGCATGAAGTTAACCCGTTTTTCGGTTTTGCAGCCAATAACTCGCGGGATATGTGCACTGCTTTTTTCCAGTTTTCTATTCAATAGTGCAGCTCTGGCCGAAGACGCACGCGCCATCATGGAAAAAGTGGAAGACTATCAGCGTGCCACGTCAGACTCCGCATTCAACCGAATGCAGTTGTCCAGTTGCCGATTTGGTTTACAAAATAATCAGATAACCTGCGCGGAGCGACCACGTGTAAAAGCGCTGGAATCAGTGGGCATCAATCTGGGTGAAAACAAACGCGACACCAAGGCAATTACCATCGTTCTTGAGCCTGCGTCAGAACGCGGCATTGGTATGTTGAATTTTTCCTATGACGACTCCAGTCGTGATAATGAGACCTGGCTCTATTTGTCCGCGTTGGGCACTGTCAAGCGTATAGCCAGCGGCAATTCGGACGATGACACCGAACCCGCTTCTTTGTTCGGCTCCGAATTCACCACGGAAGATCAGGACACTGGAAAGTTGGATGAATATGAAATTGTTCTTTTGGAAGAAGCCACAGAAGGCGGTCGCGATGTGTGGAAGATTCAATTGACGCCAAATGAAGAGCGCGCCCGCAAAACCCGCTACGGCCGCATGGTGCAGTACATCGACAAGGAGCGCTACGTGGCACTGCGTGTGGATTTTTACGATCGTTATAATCGCGAGATCAAACGTCTGCTGGCTTCGCGCGTTGAGCAGATAGACGATGTATGGGTGGCCCGCTCTCTCACGATGATGAATCTGGTCACCAATCGCCTGTCAAACATGGCCATCCTGGAGATCAACACGGGCATCGATGTGCCGGAGAACTTCCTGACCCAACGCACACTAACCGACGTCGCCTTCCGCGAGGCCGAACTGCAACGCTTGCGTGCGCAGGTCGACTGATCACTCGCTCGCTTTAGTGCGGTTCGTATCTTCGTGCCGCAGCTTTTCGTAGCTCGTGTGTCTGCACTTTGTAGTTCGCGTGGTATCAGAGCTTCGTAGGCCGGTTCGTATCAGTGCTTCGTAGGGCGTCCGTTCCAGCGGGGTGGCTTGCAGCGGACGCGCCGTGAACCCATCCATGGGGGCTCGTCGTTTTCGCACCTTTATCCCCGGAGGGGGGTCCAGGAGCTCCACGGTCCGCCGCAAGCCACCCCGCTGAAACGGACTGACGGCAACGTTGCGAGTTGATTGCGCTTCGTAGTGAAGGCGCTTTCGTAGTGAAGAGATAACGCATTCGAAGTGAATGTTCGAAGTGAAAGAATCGCAGTGAACGAAAAGGTAGCATTAGTGCAAGACGGCAGAGAGAATAAGAATCCAGCCCCACGCGCGGCACTTCAAAGAGTCTTGCGTGAGGGGGGCAGTCGGCGCCGGACCGTGGAGCGCCCGGACGGCGCGAGACGAGCCCCCA
>JBGSXL010000029.1:0-197987 GCA_041751425.1 Pseudohongiellaceae bacterium
TCCACCAGAACCGGAATATCCTTTCCATGACAGAGTTGTGCAAGTCACCCAGTGTGGTCGCTTGTGTATTGGACGACGCAAAATCAATTTAAGCACTGTATTTGCTGGGCAAATTGTGGGAGTACGAGAGGTGAGCGAAAATATTTGGGTTGTGAGTTTTATGGAGTATGATCTGGGGTACTTCGATGAAGACGAAGGTCGAGTCGAACCCGGGGACAATCCATTTATACCAAAAGTGTAACCTATGTCTCCGGTATAAAATGTAACCTATGTCCCCGAGTCGGACCGTTTTGAAAATGGTGGGGCGTGATGGATTCGAACCATCGACCAATTGGTTAAAAGCCAACTGCTCTACCACTGAGCTAACGCCCCAAGGAAAGGGCGACATAGTACTATCTAATTAGAAAAAGACAAGCGTTTTATTGGTCAGATTCGGGAAATTACCCAGGATTTTGACGGGAGCTGAGAAGCCGCTGCCTATGATCAGCTATAACGTGTTGGGTCATCTATCCCTGCTTCAGCAAAACCCTTGCTGCGGAACCGGCAACTGTCGCAGCGGCCGCAGGCTCTGCCCTGATCATCAGCCTTATAACAAGAAACCGTGTGGCTGTAATTCACGCCAAGCTGTGTACCGATATCTATAATTTCCGCCTTGCTGAGAGCGATCAATGGCGTAGCTATGCGCATCCTCTCACCTTCTACACCAGCGCGGGTTGCCAGATTAGCCATAATTTCAAAGGACTTGATGAACTCCGGACGGCAGTCAGGATAGCCGGAATAATCCAGGGCGTTGACGCCTATAAATATCGCTTCCGCATGCAAAACCTCAGCCCAGGCCAGTGCATAGGAAAGAAACACCGTATTGCGTGCTGGCACGTAGGTGACCGGAATCTGGCTGGTGTCGGAGCCGTCTTCCGGAACATCCACATTTAAATCTGTCAATGCGGAACCACCCAGCTTACCGATCGCCAATGGGATGATCTGGTGCTCGACTACCCCGGAATCTGCCGCAATGCGTGCGGCTGCCGTCAATTCGCTAGTGGCGCGTTGACCATAATTGAAGCTTAGTGCGTAACACTGGTAACCCTCCGCCTTCGCCAAGGCCAGACATGTTGCCGAATCCAAACCACCTGATACAAGCACTACAGCACTTTTATTACTTTCATCCATCGCGTCAGTGTCCCGGCTTATCGCCCCATATTATCTTGTGCAATTGCAACTGCATGCGGACCGGCAGTTTGTCTGTCAGAATCCAGGCAGCCAGATCGGCATAAGCCAGTTGTCCATAACTTGGTGAGAAAAGTACTTCTGCAACCCGATGCTGTAAATCGAATTGATCAGTTTTTGCTTTCGCCCACTCATAGTCACGGCGATCACATATAACGAACTTCACCTGATCAACCGATTTCAATAAACCAATATTGCTTTCCATATTACGATCACATTCTTCTGACCCCGGTGTTTTCAAATCCAGGATTGTGACTACCCGAGAGTCAACATTGCGGATATCCATTGCGCCACTGGTTTCCAGAGATACGCGAAAGCCGGCATCGCACAGACGCCGCAGCAACTGGATGCACAGAGGTTGTGCCAGGGGTTCACCACCGCTTACGGTGACATATTGAGCACCGTATATAGCAACTCGCTCCAGTATTTCGTCCAGAGTCCACAACTCTCCTCCTGTAAAAGCATAGGCAGTATCACAATACTGGCAGCGTAGCGGGCAACCCGTCAGGCGCACAAACACAGTGGGCAACCCGACAGTGCTGGTTTCTCCCTGTAGAGAGTGGAAAATTTCAGTGAGACGAAGCGATTCAGACTGAGTCATAAGGCACGAATTTTTGCCGTCTGAATATCAGGAACGGACAAAAGTGAAGGGTTAAGTGATGTATGCGGTATAGCGGAAATCCCGTGTTCAGTTCATCGAGCGAAGATAGATATCGGCCAGATTTGCTGCGGATGTATTCGGGTATTTTGTTTTCACACTATTAAGTAGTTCACGCGCTTGAGCGGTATTGCCCAACCTATCGTACACCGTACCGAGCGAGTAGGAAGCGTCATCTACTTTAGCGCCATCAGGATAGCGTTCCAAAATAATGGAAAACGAATCACGTGCCTCGGCAAATCGCGACAAATTTACGAATGACTGACCTTTCCAATAATGCGCATTGGTAACAAAGCGCCCATTGGGATACATGCTGAGATACTGGTCGAATTCGCTAATGGAACGCTCGTACTGTTCATCCTGAAGCAATGAATCCAGTGCAAGCTGATACAGCTGTTGCTCAGTCATCAGTTGCGGATTGATTGTGGTATTAAGAGAAGTAACAGGCGTTTGCACAGAGGCAGATGCCGATGGCGCATTTACTACTGATGAATTCACAACTGGCGTTGTCGTGGAGCCCGGCGCAGAAGTGTTGCCTGAAACAGTCGCTGCAGTGCTGGCTGCAGTGCTACCGGCTGCGGTACTTGGTGTTCCACTAACGGGCGGAACAACAGAGGCCGCAGCGGCGCCATCTTCATACAAAGAACTGATTCTGGTATCAAGGTCAGTGTAACGATCGACTGAATCGCGTTGCAGACGATCAATCAGGTTGGCTTGTTGTTCAACCATCTCACGCATTGTTTCCATTTCGCTACGCAAGGACTGCACCTGATCGAGCAACATGATCACAGCATCATTGGTTCCGCCAACCTGCGCGGCAATGACAGCGGTCAAGGCTCCGGAAGAGCCTTGACCAACTGTAACCACATCGGCTGCATCAACCTTTGCCACACCGTAAAATCCGGCAGACAAGACTACAATCAACGCTGCTGCGCAGTTTTTCATACTGTTACACACCTGATAGATCAAAAAACTACTTATCGAATCTCAACACGGCGGTTCTGACGGTAAGCGTCTTCTGATTGCCCTTGCGCAGCAGGACGCTCTTCGCCATAGCTGACAGTTTCAATCTGTGAACGCGCTGCACCATTGACGATCAGGAAGTCGCGGATGCTGTTCGCACGGCGCTCACCCAAGGCCAGGTTGTATTCACGCGTACCGCGCTCATCAGCATGACCTTCCAGACGGATGCGACGATTAGCATTCGCGGCCAGATTGCGACCATGAATAGCCAGAGTCTCTCTGTCCGCTGGCTGGAATTCCGCCACGTCAAAGTCGAAGTAGAACACAGTAGTGCTCAAAGCAGCCTGTTCGATTCGCTCACGAGCCTGACGCTCGCGTTCAAGTCGCTCCGCTTCCATTCTCTGTGCGGCTGCAGTTGTTGCATCAATACCAGAGGTATCAGTGCTTTGTTCCATAACTTCAGGTTCGCTGGTTGAACTACACGCAGCAAGGCCGAAAATCGAAACAGCCAGAATAACGGTTCTGAAAAAATTCATATTATACGTACCCACTCTTTATATCCTCCAATAGACTCAGCTATCTGAACAAGCGTTAAAAACAGTATTTAATTCAGGTACGGGGACCATGATGGCTCCCGTACATCGCCCTGCGTGGATGGTAAACGGAACTTCACACGTCCGTCAATGGATACGGCGTCAAGGACTCCGCGGCCATTGTGCTTGGTAGCGTACATGATCATACTTCCGTTCGGGGCCACGCTGGGAGATTCGTCTAGCGATGTGTCAGTGAGCGTTATAACCCGCGAGGTTTCCACATTCAGTAACGCAATACTGTAGTTTCTATCCTGTTGAGTATCTCTTCTGACATGAACCAGATTCACGCCATCAGGCAGGAACTTGGCTTTCGCGCAATAAAAACAATCAAAAGTCAGACGTTCCGGAAATCCGCCGTTCAAGTCTGATCTGTAAATTTGTGGTTGGCCTGTGCGGTCAGACGTAAAAATCACCGAACGGCTGTCATTCGACCAACTGGGCTCGGTTTCCGCACGAGGATGATCCGTAATCTTTGTCAGGGCGCTGGTTTGCAAGTCCATGACATATATATCCGGACTGCCGTCTTTGGATAGCACCATCGCCATTTTCTGCCCATCGGGAGACCAGACCGGCGAGCTGTTTATACCGCTGAAATTGGTAATCTGACGCCGTTCGCCTGTAGCCAACGTTTGCACATAGATACGTGGCAATGTTGATTCAAATGACACATATGCTATCTGCGAGCCATCAGGTGACCAGGCTGGCGACATGATCGGTTCACGAGATTCAACCAGTATCTGGGAACGGCGGCCATCGTAATCCGATTTCTCCAACCTGAAGATGATCTCTTCCTGACCTACATATTCTGCAGTGACATAAAGAATTTCAGTCGTGAACGCACCGCGTTTGCCTGTGACTTGTTCATAAATCACATTGCTTATTTCATGGCCGATATCGCGCAATTGCGTCTGGCTACCTGTCAGAACTTCACCGACCAGCAGACTCTCGCGATTAATATCGAAAAATTCATATTGCACACGCACCATCTGGCTACCGGGCGTACGTTCAATGCGCCCTACCAGCAGATATTGCTGAGCAAGAATTCGCCAGTCACGAAAATAGACTTCACTGGCCTGACTTGGCAGGCTGAGCATATTGGCGCGCGATAACGCTCTGAATTCGCCAACCTGTTCCAGATCATTAGCAACTATCTGAGCAACGTCCTCTTCCAGAAATCCGTCACCTTGCCAGGAAAAAGGCACCACGGCGATCTGTATCGGGTTATCAACACCCCGGGTAATTTCGATATTCAACTCAGCCGCGGAGACGCCTGCGCAGAAAATCAGACTCAACAAAACTGTCAGTAAGCTGTTTTTCTTCAATTTAATAGGTCCTCTGGTCTGAATGTCAGTAACAGGGAGCGAAAGTTTCGTTCAAACATTCTTGGTGGCATTCCCTGTAGTTCACTGAATCTATTTACCCTCAACACAGCTGTTTCTGCTGCTCTATCGAAATTAGCATCACCGCTGCTGCGGACGATCTCCACATTGCCCAGAATATCCCCGGTCGGAGCCAATCTGATTCTGAGCACCACCACCATACCATTTCTGGCACTGGGGGGGCGCGACCATTGTCGCTGCACCAAATCATGAATGATGGCGGTATAAGCCATCACCATCTCCGCCTCAGTCTCGGCAATTTCTCTTGCCTCGGCATCCAACCGTGCCTGCGTTGCCGTTGCCTGTTGCGACGCCAGCTCCTGTTGCCGCAACTCTTCTTGCTGACGCGCGCGCTCTTCCTGTTGTCTCCGCTCTGCCGCTTGTTGATCAGCTATCTGCTGCTGACGTTGTTCTTCACGCACGCGCTGTTGTTCCTGAACGCGACGCTGTTCAGCGGCAACCTCCTGCTGTCTTTGCTGCTCCTGCCGCACCTGCTCCTGCCGTTGCTGCTCCAGCCGCTGCGCTTCCCGTCTTTGTTGTTCCTGTCTCTGCTGCTCGGCGCGCTGGTTGTCAGCGCGCTGCTGCTGCTGCAGCTGTTCGTTTCTGGCCTGCGGGTTCTGGTTCACCAGGATGGCTTTCACCACGGGAGGTCTGACCAGATCCAGCGCTTCAGTTTCGGCGCGTTCAAAGTAAAGCAAAAAGGCAATCAGCAAACTGTGACATAGCACAGCAATCAATACTGAGATGGGATAACCATTAAACGCTGTCATCACAAATCCAAGGGCCGTGTTACCAGATTCGGACTTTCAATCCCGGCATTCTGCAACACAGTCATCAACCTGATAAACGATCCGTAACCTGCGCTATCATCACCTTCTACAAAAATCTGTATGGTCGGGTTTGCCGCCATAATCCGCCCGACCTGACCTGCTACAAACTCCAGTGCAACGGGTGTTTGCGCATCTTCAGCTGTAGATCCCAGGCTGAGAAAGAATTCGTTCTCAGCATTGATGGAAATCACCAGAGTTTCCTGATTCTCATCATATTCCAATGGTTCCGAATTTGCGGGAGGTAAATCCACTTTCAACCCCTGCGTCAATAATGGCGCAGTCACCATAAAAACAATCAGCAGTACCAGCATTACGTCTATATAAGGTACGACGTTAATCTCGGCCATCGGCCTGCGGCGCTTTCTATGTAATTCCATACCTACCTTGACCTGTTCAACACCCGACTACTGACACTCAGATTACACTTTCGTCTCTTCCTGTCTGGCGCTGCCCTCACCAAGCGGAGTTAATTTCCAGTTGCAATTGGTGTTACTTGCCGGCAGAGCTATATAACTGCCGATGCAGGATGCTGGCAAATTCTTCGGTAAACGTAACGTAATTGTTGGTAATGGTTTCCACACGTGCCGAATAACGGTTGTAGGCGACGACTGCCGGTATGGCTGCGAATAAGCCCATCGCTGTTGCTATCAGCGCTTCTGCGATACCAGGTGCGACTACCTGTAAGGTCGCCTGACTCTGGCTGGCGAGGCTGATAAACGAATTCATGATCCCGATTACCGTACCAAACAACCCTATATAGGGTGTTACCGAGCCGACAGTTGCCAGGAAGGACAGATGACGTTCCAGTTTTTCTTCCTCGCGAGAGTAGGCGACGCGCATGGCTCGCTGTGCACCAGCCATAACAGAATCCGAATTGACACCGCTTTGCTGGCGCAACCGCATGAATTCCTTGAAACCGGCACGGAATATGCTTTCCATGCCCACCAGTGGCTTATTGTCCTTCTGTTGATTGCTGCCATCGCGAAACAACTGGCTCAGATCCATGCCCGACCAGAACCGCTTCTCAAAGCTGACCATGCCCTGATCTGCGCTGTTAAGCACCAGCCAACGTTGAATGATCATCACCCAAGACGTTACTGATGCTGCCAGCAGAATCAGCATCACCAGCTGAACCGGAAGAGTAGCCTCAAGAATCAGGGTAAGAACGCTTATCTCATTCACTCAAAAATCTCCACTTACCGCTTCCAGACCCGGTTCAGAACTCGTTGTCCACCCGCGTCATTTCCTGGCAATTGACGGTTGGCGGTTACATGCTGAAATATCAGGCACCTACAGACGCAAAAACAGGCCGCATTATAAGCCATGTGAAACGCTACTGATACATCTATAACGTTATTCCATGCGGTTTTGCGCTGATTTTTGAGTTACATTCAACAAGTTGGCATTAAACAGCTGCAATCTAACTTTCGAACGCATCAATGCTGCCACGAACCTGATCAAATGTGGCCAAATAAAGGCAAGTAACCTGATGATTTTGAGGATTGATCGCGTTTTTATTCAGACAGTTGGCGTGATGGCTTATTCGTTTGAGTTTTGCGTGGGCAGGGCAAGGCCGAACTGCAAATAGGCGTGCTGGGTAACCATGCGACCACGCGGTGTGCGTTGAATATACCCTTGCTGAATCAAATATGGCTCCAGCACATCCTCGATGGTGTCACGTTCTTCGCTTATTGCGGCTGCCAGGCTGTCTACTCCCACCGGGCCGCCACCGAATTTTTCGATCATGGTCAACAACAGACGTCTATCCATATGGTCAAAACCATTCTTGTCGATACTCAGCATATCCAATGCCTGACCGGCAGAATCAGCGTCGACAACGCCTGCGCATTTCACTTGCGAATAATCGCGCACACGGCGTAACAAGCGATTGGCTATTCTTGGTGTTCCACGCGAGCGTTTCGCGATCTCCAGTGCTCCTTCGGGACTGATCTCACAGGCAAGAATACCGGCAGATCGTGTAACAATGGTGCTCAACTCGGCTACGGAATAGAACTCCAGACGCTGAATAATGCCAAAGCGATCGCGCAATGGCGAAGTCAGCAAGCCCGCTCGGGTGGTGGCGCCCACCAGAGTGAACGGCGGCAGATCCAACTTGATGGAGCGCGCACCCGGCCCCTCCCCAATCATGATATCCAGCTGATAGTCCTCCATCGCCGGATACAGGATCTCTTCAATGGCAGGACTCAGACGATGAATCTCATCAATAAAAAGCACATCGCCTTCTTCCAGATTCGTGAGCATGGCGGCCAGATCGCCTGCCTTTTCCAGCACAGGACCGGATGTGGTCTTCAGTGACACCTGCAATTCGTTGGCAATAATGTTCGCAAGCGTAGTCTTACCCAACCCCGGTGGCCCGAAAATAAGGGTATGGTCCAGTGCTTCACGACGATTTCTGGCTGCACTGATGAAGATATCCATCTGCGTCTTCACTTCCGTCTGGCCGATATAGTCGGCCAGACTCATCGGCCGGATAGCTCTATCTATGGATTGTTCATGAGCAGTAATATCAGGTGATATAAGACGATCGTCGATACTCATCAGGCAAGACTCCTCAGAGCCTGACGGATCAGCTCTTCACTGCTGTCAATTTCCGCATTCTGTTTCAAAACCTGCACTACGACTCGTGCTGCCTCCTGGGGTTTATAACCAAGAGCAATCAACGCGGTTTCGGCATCCGCGGTCATCTGACGCGATTCGGATTGCTGTATTCCTGCCGGAGTAGTGTTTGCCGGCGGAGTGTCACTATGCCAATCCTGCAAGCGATCGCGCATTTCCACGATGAGTCGCTCAGCTGTTTTCCTGCCAATACCAGGCATACGCACCATCGCCGCCACATCATTGTTGTGGATAGTTCGCACAAAATCGTCCACAGCCATGCCGGACAAAATAGCCAATGCCATTTTCGGACCGACACCGCTGACCTTGATCAAACTGCGAAACAGGACTCGTTCCTGCAACTGAAAAAAACCATACAGCAGTTGTGCGTCTTCGCGCACAACCAGATGCGTATGTAGCGTGACCTGCTCCCCAACCGCCGGCAACTGATAAAAAGTGCTCATAGGCGCCTGAATCTCGTAAGCAAGCCCATGCACATTTATGAGGACGTCCGGCGCTCTTTTCTCGAGTAGTACTCCGTGAATTCTTCCTATCACTGCTGGCTCACCTGTCAGAGCTGAAAGCGCCCTTTGCGAAATGATGATGCGCTGCTGACGCGCTGTAAACTTTTACTGATATTGGCATGACAAATGGCAACGGCGAGCGCATCGGCAGCATCTTCCTGCAGTTTACCTGATATTCCCAGCAATACTTTCACCATATGCTGTACCTGCAACTTGTCCGCATTGCCATTGCCAACAATCGTTTGCTTAACCTTGCGCGGGGAGTACTCGGCGACTGTCAGCTCACTGTTCAGGCAGGCAACCATCGCGCTACCTCTGGCTTGTCCAAGCTTCAGAGCCGATGAAACGCTTTTGCCCAGAAAGACTTCCTCAATAGCAGCTTCCTGCGGCGAGAACTCCTGAATAACCGAATTTATACCATCGAATATCAATTTCAGACGCTCGCCGTGCGTACCGGTACCGAGTCGCAGACACCCGCAAGTGACATATTCAAGGCGATTACCCACAGCGTTGACGACGCCATAGCCGGTAAGACGCGAGCCGGGATCTATTCCCAGAATAAGTGCCATCAGGTCTCCCGCTATGATCTTTTGCTTTATTGCAGTTGCGCCATGACCTCGTCTGTCAATCTGGCATTGGAATAGACTTTTTGTACATCATCCAGATCTTCCAGATGTTCCAGCAGGGGCAGGAGTTTTTCGGCCGTTTCCAGGTCCAGATCAACTTCCGTGGATGCGACCATAGTGACTGCCGAATCCTGTGGATCAAAACCGGCCTTGCTCAGCGCGTCTTTCACCGTACCTAACAACTCCATGCTGGTGATAATTTCCAAACTGCCATTAGTCTGCACCACAACATCTTCTGCACCAGCTTCCAACGCCACTTCCAGTACCGCATCTTCGTTCGTCCCTGCAGGAAGATTCACATAGCCCTGCTTGGCGAACAGATAAGATACCGAACCATTTGTTCCCAAATTACCACCGTGCTTACTGAATCCATGCCGGACTTCCGCAACGGTTCTGTTCTTGTTGTCGGTTAATGTTTCCAGCAAAATGGCGACCCCACCGGGACCATAGCCTTCATACACCAGTTCCTCAAGATTCTCGCTTTCCTGCGTGCCAGCACCCCGCGCTACTGCGCGATCAATGGTGTCACGCGTCATATTGGCGCCAAGTGCCTCATCTACAGCTGCGCGCAATCTGGGATTATCGGAAACGTGTTCTCCGCCCAGTTTTGCAGCAACTGTCAGCTCCCGGATCAGCTTGGTAAATACCTTGCCTTTCTTCGCATCCACTCTGGCCTTTTTGTGTTTGATATTGGCCCATTTACTGTGCCCAGCCATTACCGCAACCTCGCAAACTCGAATCTGTTTTTATTATTCCTGCTCAGTTTTTGTTTCCCGCAAGCGAATATTCAGTTCACGCAATTGCTTGCCTGAGACCAGACCCGGCGCATCCGTTAACGGACAGGCCGCTGACTGGGTTTTCGGGAAAGCTATCACTTCACGAATTGAAGCGGCGCCTGTCATCAACATGATCAGACGATCAAGCCCAAACGCCAGGCCACCATGCGGGGGGCAACCGGACGCCAACGCCGAAAGCAGGAAGCCAAATTTCTCATTGGCTTCCTCCGGACCAATACCCAGCACTTCAAATACAGCCTGCTGCATGGACTGTTGGTTAATACGGATAGAACCCCCACCCAACTCCGTGCCGTTGAGCACCATATCGTAAGCGCGCGACAACGCAATTTTCGGCTTCTTACGCAGCTCTTCGGGTGAACAGGATGGTGCCGTAAACGGGTGGTGCAGGGAGTTCAGACTACCGTCACTGGCTTCTTCAAACATCGGGAAATCAATCACCCAAAGTGGTGCCCAGGCAGTCTTTATCATACCCAGGTCGGTCCCGGTTTTCAGGCGCAGAGCGCCCATCGCCTCATTAACTACTTTTATCTTGTCGGCACCGAAGAAAAGAATATCACCCGTGGTGGCATCTGTGCGCTTCAGCACATCCCAGACCACCTGTTCAGGCATGAACTTTATAATCGGCGATTGCAATCCCTCTAACCCTGCATCTATGTCATTAACCTTGATCCAGGCCAATCCTTTGGCGCCATAAATGGAAACAAAGCGGGTATAGTCGTCTATTTCCTTGCGGCTCAAACTGACACCACCTGGCACCCGCAGGGCAACCACGCGACAACTCTCGTCATTCGCCGGACCACTAAACACCTTGAAATCGACTCCCTGCATCAGTTCGGCGACGTCGACCAGTTCCATCGGAATACGCAAATCGGGTTTATCCGACCCGAAACGCCGCATGGCCTCTGCATAAGTCATGCGCGGGAATTCTCCCAGATTCACACTCAGATGCGTGGCGAAGACCTGGCGGATCATTTCCTCGGTGATCGACATGATCTGATCCTCATCCATGAATGAGGTCTCAATATCGATCTGCGTAAATTCAGGCTGGCGGTCTGCGCGCAAATCTTCATCGCGGAAACATTTCGCTATCTGGTAATAACGATCCATACCGGCCACCATCAGCAATTGCTTGAACAACTGTGGCGATTGCGGCAATGCGAAGAAATGGCCTGGATGGGTGCGGCTGGGAACCAGATAATCGCGTGCACCTTCCGGTGTAGCACGCGTAAGAATTGGTGTTTCAATGTCCAGAAACCCATTACCGTCCAAATAGTTGCGTATCGTATTGCACACTTTGGAGCGAAACTGCAGGCGTGCCATCATTTCCGGGCGGCGCAGGTCGATATAGCGGTACCGCAGACGCACATCCTCGCCAACGTCAGCATGTTCATCCAACTGGAATGGAGGTGTTTTTGCCACGTTGAGAATGGTCAATTGCTTGCCTAATATCTCAATCTGACCGGTACTCATGTCTGCATTACTGGTTCCTTCGGGACGCATCCGCACCAACCCGGCAACCTGCAAAACATATTCACTTCTCACCTGCTCAGCCGCGGCAAAGCTCTCCTCAGCGTCCGGATCAAATACCAGTTGCGTAATGCCTTCACGGTCACGCAGGTCCAGGAAAATCACACCACCATGATCGCGGCGCCGATGTACCCAGCCACACAGGGTTACTGTCTGGCCGACAAAAGTCTCGTTCAATTCTCCGCAATAGTGACTGCGCATACTTAGTTCCTGTGTCCTGATATTGTCTTGAAGCTTTTTTTAAAGCTGTTTTTTGAAACTGTTTTATAAAACTGTTTTTGAACCTTTTGGAAACATGGTCAGCGCTCTTTGACTGACCTTATCGTCAGTCTGCAGCTACTGAATTTTTGGCTGGAGCAGCAACCGGTGCCGGTGGTGCGACTGTTGTCTTCGGGGTAGTTCCCGAATTGCTGTTACCGTTACCAGACTGGGTTTCTGACTTGGTATCTGACTTGGTATCTGACTGGTTCTCCGACTGAGTACCATGACGCCTGTTGCCGGTCTTGAAGTCGGTTTCATACCAACCACCGCCCTTTAGGCGAAAACTACTGGCAGAAACCAAACGCGATAACTCCGGTTTGGCGCAGGCCGGACAATCCTGCAAAGGCGCATCACTGATTTTTTGTAAAGCTTCAAGACGATGTCCGCAGTCCTGACACTGATATTCATAAATCGGCATAAAGCTTGTTGACCTCTCAATTCTTTAAACAGGGAAGAATGACTCTGCTAAAACAGGCATTTCCCCAAGGCGGCGCATTATACCTTAGTTCGATTTTAACTGGCACACTTTCAGACACCATTTACGGGCTGATTGAAAAGCATCCAGATCAAGAAAAGGGCTAAAACCACGGGAAAACTTGCTAATAGCACTTGCTAGCAGCTACTCATTGCTATATAAATATGCCTCAAACAGATGGTATCAACGCCTCTGGTATTCACTGTAAACCTTCACCGTAAACTTTCATAAAAAAAGAGAATGGGCATGGCTGTAACTAAAACTGTCAAAAGCGCAAAAAAAGCAGCGCCAACTGCGGCTGCATCTTCCAGAAAAACCACTGCTATCCAGCAGAAATACACAAAAACAGCAATTCTTGCAGAAATCGCCGAGAACACCAGCTTGAGCAAAAAGCAGGTTACTGCAGTACTTGACGAGTTGTCCGCACTCATTGAGCGCCACCTGAAAAAGCGCTCCATTGGTGAGTTCACATTACCTGGCCTGCTGAAGATCAAAGCGGTAAAACGTCCTGCCCGGCCTGCCCGCAAGAACGTACCTAACCCGTTCAAGCCAGGCGAGTTCATGGATATTCCCAAGAAGCCGGCAACGACAAGAGTCAAAGTATTGCCTTTGAAAAAGCTGAAAGATTTCGCCGAGTAATTACGTGGAGCTGATCATTGTTCTCAACTGACCTTGCATGAAAGGTCAGTGAGCAACTGACCAGCACTGCAGAAATCTTTGCGATGATTCGAGCCAGAATCGAAGCTTCTCGCTGATAGTGTTACACAGAAGGCAGCCTCAGGGCTGCCTTTCTCATTCAGGACTTTAGAAATTATGCGCGCCAGCAAGTATTTGATTGCGACATTGAAGGAAACCCCTGCTGATGCGGAAGTTATCAGCCACCAATTGATGATGCGTGCCGGCCTTATCCGCAAACTTGCTGCCGGCTTATACACCTGGATGCCGATGGGGTTGCGCGTACTTCACAAAGTCAGCGAGATAGTCCGGCAGGAAATGAACAAGGCGGACGCGTTGGAAGTTTCGATGCCTGTTGTCCAGCCCGCCGACCTGTGGCACGAATCCGGACGCTGGGATCAGATGGGGCCGGAGCTGTTGCGCTTTGCAGACAGGCATGAACGCGACTTTTGCCTGGGCCCAACCCACGAGGAAGTTATCACTGATCTGGTGCGCAACGAATACAACAGTTATAAACAGCTACCAGTCATTCTTTATCAGATACAGACCAAATTCAGAGACGAACGACGCCCCCGTTTTGGCGTGATGCGTGCACGTGAGTTTCTGATGAAGGATGCCTACTCTTTTCATACTTCGCAGGAATCCTTACAGGAATCCTATGATGTGATGTTCAATACCTACTCGGCAATTTTCACTCGGCTGGGTTTGGATTTTCGCGCAGTTCTGGCCGATACCGGCAATATCGGCGGTAGCATGTCGCACGAATTCCATGTGCTTGCTGATTCAGGCGAAGACGAGATTGTCTTCAGCTCATCAGGTAATTATGCCGCCAATATCGAAATGGCTATGGGTGAATTGCCAGCTTTGCCAGTCGCCAAAGAGCGCAAACAAGCCCGGCAGGTAGCGACACCAGATATACACAGTATTGAGCAGGTTGCAGAGTTCCTGCAGTTGCCAGCCAGCAATCTTGTTAAGACTTTGATCGTACATGGCGTAGCTGCAAAAGAATCAGCAAACCGGCCGCTGGTTGCGTTGGTGCTGCGCGGCGATCAGGAAATTAATGCCATCAAGGCAGCAAAACTACCAATGCTGGAAGCACCTCTCAGCTTTGCTGATGAAGCTGAAGTTCGGGCGGCCATAGGTTGCAAGCCCGGCAGCATCGGTCCGGTAGGTTTGAAAATGCCCGTCCTGGCGGATCACAGTGTCAAAGATATGATCAATTTTACCTGCGGCGCGAATCGTGATGGCTACCATCTGCAGAATGCCAACTGGGGTGACGATTGCCATTTTGATGAAGTGGCTGATCTGCGCAAAGTCCGTGAGGGTGATATCAGCCCCGATGGCAAAGGATCTCTGTCTATCAAGCGTGGCATAGAAGTCGGCCATATTTTCCAATTAGGCACCAAATACAGTCAGGCCATGCAGGCCAGCGTGCTGGATGAAAACGGTAAGACCGTGGTGATGACAATGGGCTGTTACGGCATTGGCGTCAGTCGCATTGTGGCAGCATGCATTGAACAGAACCACGATGCGCGCGGCATTATCTGGCCAGACAATATTGCTCCGTTTCAGATCGTCATCATTCCATTGAATGCCCATAAATCTCAGGCGGTACTGACACAAAGCGAAAACCTGTATCAGCAATTGCAGAATCAGGGTTACGATGTGTTGCTGGATGACCGCGACAAGAAAACCAGTGCGGGTGTTAAATTCGCAGATGCCGAGTTAATGGGCATCCCACATCGCGTGGTTATCTCAGAGCGAGGCATTGAAGAAAATCAGTTTGAGTATCGTTATCGCCGTAATGAAGAAAATGAGTTTGTTGCTGCCGATAATATTGCGGCTTTCCTGACCGAGCGCATTGGCAGATAATTATTTGCTGTCACACTCGGATTCGAAAGAATTGTTCAGGAAAAGTACGCAACAGTAAGGAGGCGCCATGGATTTAAAGCAAGCCAGTTTTTCCGCTTTAGCCAGCCGCTTCGAGCTATGGCTTGATCAGTTACTATGGCAGGAAGATATTGCTGCCATGCCATGGTGGCGACGTACGCTTATTCGCAGCATGCAGATCACGTATGCTGTGATACGCGATCTGGGCGAAGGAAGTCTGAGTCTGCGGGCGATGAGCCTGGTCTACTACACAGTTATCGCAATTATTCCTCTGCTGGCACTTACATTCTCCGTACTGAAGGGTCTGGGCGCCCACAATGCCATGGAGCCTGCATTACTCAATGTTCTGAGTCCTTTGGGAGAACGCAGCGCAGAGGTCACCAGCAGCATCATCCAGTTTGTGGACAATGTCAGAGTTGATGTGTTGAGCATCGTCAGTCTGGGGGTTCTACTTTATACCGTGCTGCGCATGATGCAGTGTATCGAATTAGCTTTCAACTTCATCTGGTCGGTTAATCACGCTAGAAATCTTGCCAGTCGCATCAGCGAATATCTTTTCGCCATCATCGTTAGCCCGCTTCTTGTCTTTATATCGGTTGGCATTACTTCCTACGTCAATACGAATTTCTTCGCACGCTATCTGGAAACTCTCACTGTTGGCGTGGTGTTGTTGAAAGTTGTTGCGGTCGCGACACCATTTTTCTTCATGTCTCTTGCTTTCGCGCTGGCCTATAGTTTTATTCCCAATACCCGTGTGAAATTCGGTTCGGCTTTCATTGCCGGCATCATGACAACCATCATCTGGAAAACCATGGGCTGGATATTTCAGAGTTTCTTTGCCAGCAACAGTCCCAATGCAGTCATTTATGTCGCGTTCTTCACAGTTATTCTTGTAATGATCTTCATCTATATAGCCTGGCTGGTGTTACTGGTCGGCTCCAGCATTGCTTATTACCATCAGTATCCGGAACGCACCCGCGTAGGTCATCGCAAACTGGCGCTCAGCATTGCACAGCAGGAAGAGGTTGCGCTAACCCTGGCTTATCTCATCGTTGTACGTTTTCATGCCAAGGCAGGTCCGTGGTCGGCCTTGGAACTGGCGAGGCATTTGAAGCTCAGTAAATCTGCCATTGCGGACGCGCTGAATCTGCTTGTATTTACAGATTTCATTCGTGAAACCAACGAAGACCCGCCCCGCTATCTTCCGTGCTACGCGGTTGAAGATTTTTCTGTGCTTAAACTTCGCAACCAGATCAGATGTTACGCCAATGAAAAACTGCAGTTAAATACCTTGTCTGCCGCACAACTTCGTGTCAATCAGTTCATGCAAGAAATTGATTCCGTTCTGGACAAGGAGTTGGGCGAGCGTCGATTTCTTGATTTGGCGATGGAGAGCGAAGCAGCGGTTGTTCCTGATGTCGCTGAAATTGTTGAATTGACTGTTGAAACCTTAACTGTTGAAAATCCAGAGGACACAAAAGATTTCGACAAAGACAAAACCCCGAAAGGTTAAACATGAAACAAGTCACCATCTATCACAACCCGCGCTGCTCCAAATCCAGGCAAACCTTAGCCCTGCTTGAAGCACACGGAATAGCGCCGGAAATTATTCTTTATCTGGAAACACCACCCAAACCGGCAATACTGAAGAAGTTGCTGCAGTTTCTTGGCATGAACGCTCGAGAGATATTGCGCAAGGGTGAAGATGAGTACAAATTACTCGGGCTGGCAGACACTGGCATTTCGGAAACCAAACTGATCACGATAATCTGTGCTAATCCCAAACTCATGGAGCGGCCTATTGTCGTCAGTAATCAAAAAGCAGTGCTTGGCAGGCCACCGGAAAACGTACTGAATATAATCTGAATTCCACTGTGAGAGTCACATGTCAAAGCCTTATGTATTAGTTCTTTATTACAGTCGCAGCGGCGCAACGGAAAAAATGGCTACACACATTGCCAGAGGAATCGAATTGGCCGGTGATATCGAGGCCAGAATCAGAACGGTAGCGGCTGTGAGCCCGGATACGCATGCCAGTCAACCGGACATCCCTCAGCAGGGAGCTGTCTATTGCAACGAAGAAGATTTACGCAATTGCAGCGGGCTGGCTTTGGGCAGCCCTACCCGGTTTGGAAATATGGCCGCGCCCTTGAAGTACTTTCTGGATACAACTGGCGCTTTGTGGGCATCTGGCGCGTTAATCAATAAGCCAGCCGCTGTGTTTACTTCCACGGCTAGTTTACATGGCGGGCAGGAAACCACCTTATTAAGCATGCTGATTCCGCTTTTACATCACGGCATGGTGATCTGTGGAATTCCTTACAGCGAAGCCGATTTAATGGCAACCAGAAGTGGTGGAACTCCCTACGGAGCAAGTCATACGGCAGGAGAGCGCAGCGATCTGCCATTGACGGCCGAGGAGTCGCGTTTGTGTACTGCGCTTGGTAAAAGGTTGGGTACACTTGCCCTGCAATTGTCCGAATGAAAAGTGATAATTCAACAGGTAACAAGATTCCCGGCAGTGTTCAGTTAAGCCATCGGGTAGTACTGTTCACTTTCTATGGGTTGCTGATGACGTTCGCTGTTAAAGCGATACTCAGCGTTGTCAGTGGTAGCAGTTTTGTTGCTATGCTGGTGGTATTGATAATTCAGTGCCTGCCATTATTGATATTTATTCCAGGCATGCGTGCCGGGCATTTGCGCACTTACGCCTGGCTGTCTTTCGTCAGTCTTATTTATTTCATACCCGCAGTGTTGACTGCATTCACGCCTGAGTCGCTTTACTACGGTTTATGGTTGGCTTTATTATGCAGCGGATTATTTGCTGGTTTGGTCGCTTATATCAATCTGGCGCGAAAACATCTTGGGCAGGTATTAGGTACGGCGAAATAGCCGCACAATACTTAAGAGCGCGACAGGCTCAAAGTAGTTCTTTCAATAATGGAATCGTAATCCGACGTTTTTTCTCCAGCGATATGTCATCCAGTTTCTGCAGCATATTGAACAGGCTGCTCATATCCCGCTCGCTTCTTTGCAGCAGGAATTCAGCTACCTCCGCAGGCAACTCGAAACCTCGCGCATTTGCGCGTAACTGTAAAGCGGTGCTCTTGGCCTCATCATCAAGACCATGTAACTGAAACACCAGGCCTGACTGTAAACGCGACGCAAGATCCGGCAACTGCCAGGCTACTTGCACCGGTGGTAATTTAGCGGCGACAACCAGTCGTTTTCCCGCTTCAGCCAATTGATTATAAAGATTGAATAATGCTGTTTCCCACTCAGGCATCCCTGCGATAGATTCAACCTCATCCAGACAGACCAAAGCCATGGAATCCAGATTTTCGAAAATTTGTGGCGCGAGCTCTGTATAACATTGCAAGGGTATATAAAGAGAAGGCAGCTCCTGACTTTCGTTCTGATGACAAACAGCCTGCAACAAATGTGTGCAACCTGCTCCTTTTACGCCCCACAACCAGACATACTGACTCTGCTGCAGTGGGTGTGCCAGATGCTGCAATAGTTGGGAGTTCGATTCGATAGCCAGGAAATTCGCAAAGGTAGCTTCGTCATCAAGCCGTAGAGGTAAGGGCAATTGTCTCGGTCGTGTGTTACTCATTAACCGTCAGCGCGTCCATCGATAGTGCAGAAAATCCCGTTCGCCCAAATTTGCACCTGTCTCTACTACAGCAAAATCACGATCAAGACTGAGGAATTCGCGCAAATGTGTACGCGTGCCAGATAGCGCAACATTCAATTCCAGCGTTGCACCATCCAGGCGGGCAAGTTCAACATTACGGACAACTGCCAGTTCCCGCACATAGGAAACCAGCGATTCAAAACTGGCTATATCCTGAATGCCATCCACGCGCAGCATTACCGTTTCATTACTTTGCAGCGTATTTCTGACGATGCTGAAGTGGCCTGCCAATCTACCAACAACGCGATCCAGTGGTAACTGCATATACCTGCTTATTTCTGAATCGACAGCATCAAATGTTTCCACGTTATCGCGAAACTGAAACTGCCATAACCCAACCAGCTCCCCTGCTGGCGTCACCAATATGCGACCAGCCAATATGCTGTCTGCTCCATAACGCGCACTGGCCGCACGGATTGCGTCCTGATTCAGACTCCATACGTCAGCTACCGGCAAACTGCGTCTATCCACGAAGTCCAACACTGGAATCAGGAAAGGCACGCCGCGTTGTCTGGAAAACTCCTGAATAACTTCCAGTATCTGATGCTCGGAATCCGACCCTAATAAACTGCGCTGCCCATTAGCGCTCTGGATACTGATCCAAACCAGCACGGTAGGCCGGTTTCTGTCCCAGATTGGAATATTCGCGGCATCCAGCAAATCATCTATCAATGTGCGGGAAAAGCGAACATTGATAAAGATGGCCGGTTGCGTTACCAGTTGCGGGGAAATCACATCATCCAGATCTGCGCCCGTCTGATCTGGCACCGCAGGCACCTGACGCACACCGGTTCGGAACCCCACTTCTTCCACGAAGCTCTGCGCATTCTGTAATGCTGTTTGCACTTGTGGTCGTTGCAGCCAGCGGGTTTCACCGGTCACTTTCAAGATCACAGCGGCCAGCGCTTCCCGATAGGCGCGCCGTCTTTCGGCGTCACCCTGGTTGGCAACCGGCAACTCATGGTTGTACAAACCTTCCACGGGTAAGGCATTAGCCGGCATCGCAACCATAGCTATTGCCAGTGTCAGAAAAAGGGCAGGTAAAACGATAAGGCTTTCACGGAATGCTTTGTTCATGCGGGCGATGATACTCGATAGCTGCCCGTTTTACACAGTTTACGATGTAAATTTCCCCTGACAAATTTCTCCTGACTAAGTGCCTTGCAACTGTTAGAATTCGCGCCTTGACGGCATTCTTGCCCGACCTTTTTTCAGCCCAGCGGCATGACGCCTTTGCGGCCTAAACCTTATACAGCAGGAAATTTCTGTTATGACAAAACCCGTCTCACTCAGTTACAAGGATGCTGGAGTTGATATTGATGCTGGTGATGCTTTGGTGGAAAAAATCAAATCTATCACCCAGCGTACGCGACGTCCCGAAGTGCTGTCTGGTTTGGGTGGCTTTGGCGCTCTGTGTGAAATTCCCGAAGGTTATCGCAAGCCGGTCCTGGTTTCCGCCACTGACGGTGTAGGCACCAAGCTCAAACTCGCCATCGAAATGGGTAAGCATGACACTATCGGCATTGATCTTGTGGCCATGTGTGTTAATGATCTTATTGTTTGCGGCGCCGAACCGCTGTTCTTTCTGGATTACTACGCTACCGGTGGCCTGGATGTGGAAGCCGCAACCCAGGTGGTTGAAGGCATCGGCAATGGTTGCGAGCAGTCGGGCTGCTCATTGATTGGCGGTGAAACTGCAGAAATGCCGGGGATGTATCAGAAAGGCGATTATGATCTGGCCGGCTTTGCAGTAGGAGTGGTGGAAAAAGATCAGATTATCGATACAGATCGAGTTAAAGCAGGAGACAAACTGATCGGCCTGAAATCCTCTGGTCCGCACTCCAATGGCTATTCACTTATTCGCAAAGTGTTGGAAATAACAGAAACACAATTAAGTGAGCAGTTCGGAGATAGCACTTTTGGTGAAACTCTGCTGATCCCCACCGAAATATATGTCAAAGCCATTCAGGCCGCGATGCAGGAAGTGCGCATCAATGCACTGGCCCATATCACTGGTGGTGGCATTCTGGAAAACCTTCCACGTGTATTGCCCGAAGGCACCCAGGCGGTAATTAACGTCAATGCATGGGAACAACCGCCGATATTTGCCTGGTTACAAACACAGGGCAATATTGCACAGCGTGAAATGTACCGCACCTTCAATTGCGGCATCGGCATGATTGTCTGTGTGCCTGCAGAGGAGTGCGAAAAAGCTTTACAGATTCTGCAGAACTTCAATCAGGGCGCTGTTGAGCTTGGGTATATCCAGTCCTCTGTCAACAGTACTGAAACAGTAAAACTCGCAGGTTTGAACTGATTCATGTCCATACCCCCCTGCGCCGTTGTAGTTCTCATTTCCGGCAACGGCAGTAATCTGCAGGCACTGATCGACAGGCAGCAAGCTGATAACTTTGAGATTGCTGCCGTCATTTGCAACGAACCGGGTGCATATGGTTTGCAACGCGCTGCTAACGCCAATATCCCGACAGTGGTATTGAATCATCGCGAATATCCCGGCAGGGAAGCTTATGACCAGGAATTGATCAAGCGTATTGACGCAGTCAATCCTGATTTATTGGTGTTGGCAGGCTTTATGCGCATTCTTAGCGCTGGATTTGTAAAGCACTACAGCGGGCGCGTATTAAACATCCATCCCTCGCTATTACCGGACTACCGTGGTACCAATACACATCAACGCGTGCTCGATGCAGGTGAAACGAAGCACGGAGTCAGTGTGCATTTTGTCACTGAGGAGCTTGATGGTGGCCCCGTCGTGCTGCAGGCAGTCATTAATATTGAACCACAGGATACCAAAGAGACGCTGGCGAAACGCGTAGCGGAACAGGAACACCGCATTTATCCGGAAGCTGTCAGCTGGTTTTGTCAGGGACGGTTGCGAATGCAAGACGGAGCCGCCTGGCTGGACGAGAGAAAATTGCCACAGCAAGGAATACGGCGGACGCCGGTCTGATAATACCGATCTGGCTATTCAAACCGGTCAGAACTACGCTTGTTATTAAGTAATCGGAATGGTGAACACGATGCGGCTTACCTCAATGTCAAAACGCTTCAATCATGCAAGCTCCCTGCTCACCCTGTTTCTGGGCGCACTTGTACTCTTGCCGCTCATTTCTTACCCACTCAATTCCTACGCATCTGCAGACTTGAAAGCAAAGGGCCTGCCCGCACCCTATCGCGCCGAATATCTAGCCAAAGCCTTTGGCATGAGCGCCGATGCCTATCGCAGCCTGGAACGCATTGACGACAAGACCTACCGACTGACTAACAGCCTCAGCCTGACCGTCCTCGGCGCCAATATCGGCAGCGTCATTGAGCACAGCGACTTTCAGCTTGCCGATGACTATCTGCGCTCTATCGAATACAAGTACGTCCAGACAGGTGTCAGCAGGACCCGGGAATCAGTGGTGTTCGATTGGCAAAATCAGACAGCCAGCAGTCAGGAAGATGACGAATCCCATGTGCTGGAAATCAGGCCAGAGGTACTGGATAAACTCAGTTTCACGGCTCAACTGAGCATGGATCTCGCAGCATTGGGCGCAGACTATTTACAAGTAGGTCGCGAATTCGTCTATCAGATAGTGGATGGCGATGAAATTGAAGAACAACGCTACGCAATAACCAGTCTGGAAACGCTTGATACACCTTTGGGGAGTCTGGCTGCGGTGAAAGTGGACCGTTTGCGTAGTGCGGACAGCCGCAGACGAACCAGCTTCTGGTTAGCTGTCGACAAAGATTTCCTGTTACTGAGATTGGAACAGGTCAGTGGTTCTGGCTCTGCTACTGAACTGGTATTGAAGGGGTTCTCCCTGCTGGATGATACGTTGGTTCAGTGAAACGGACTCCTCCCGCGCACATTGAACTGCTGACACTGTTTGTTACAGCGCCTTGCCGTTTCCACCTTGCTAATTGGCCCAAACTACTTTAATTTTCGGCGTTAAAAGCTGGCAGCACCGACCAGTAGACAGCGCACGGAGAAACACGATGACGAATAAGAAATTAGTAACAATTGCTGCGACGAGTGCCCTGCTGGCCCTGATGTCTTCAGCAACGTTTGCCCAAAGCGAATATCAGGTGCCACGCCTGAGCGATGGCACGCCTGACCTGCAGGGTGTGTGGAAAAACGCCACAGTAACCCCACTGACCAGACCTCGCGCTCTGGGCACGCGACAAGCTTATACAGAAGAAGAAGCCTATGCGCTGGAGCGCGAAGCACAGCAAGCGGTTGAAGAAGATAACGAACCACTGGATCCGAATCGTCCTGCTCCGGAAGCCACCGCATTGCCCCCGGTAGGTAATTACGATCTGTTCTGGACTGATCGCGGCATGTTTATTCCGGATATCTACGGCGAGTTCCGCACCTCTATTGTGATCGATCCACCGGATGGCCAGATACCCTCATACACAGAAGAGTTTCTGCAACGTCGCGCCGCAGCGGCACTTAATACGCCTGACTCGTTTGACGGCCCGGAGGGGCGCGGCGTGGGTGAACGTTGCCTGCTGTCCTTCGGTTCCAGTTCCGGCCCGCCTATGCTGCCCGTAATGTATAACAGCCATTACCAGATAGTGCAGTCACCTGGCTATGTGGTGATATTGGTTGAGATGGTGCATGACGCGCGGATTATTCGGCTTGCCGATGAACACACCGATATCGCTGAAGCACATATGAAATGGATGGGAGATTCCATTGGACGCTGGGAAGGTGACACCCTGGTGGTTGAAACCCGGCACTTCAATCCGCAACAAAATTTTCGTGGCGCCTCTGAGAATCTGGTGGTAACTGAGTACTTTACCCGAGTGGGACAAAATAAAATCATCTATCGTTTTACTGTGGACGATCCAACCACTTTCACGTCATCGTGGACTGGCGAGTTACCACTAAGCGGAGCAACGGACCAGATTTTCGAGTATGCCTGCCATGAAGGTAACTATGCATTGCCCGGCACACTGGCCGGTGCTCGCATGGCTGAACAGGAAGCCGCTGTGGCAGCTGGCAATTAAGCATCGTCGGTTTTGAAAGTTCATTGAGGTAACCCATCTCTTGCGATCGAAGGGATGGTTTAAGCTGACAACATCTTACCAGCCTGGTAAAATACCGTGCAGTTTAGGCAAGTCCTCCGGTGTGTCCACATCCCACTTATAAGCCAGTTCTCGCCAACGCTCGCCAACTGCCTGCAAGCGTTGCCGCGTTAACGCCATGACCTCCGGCGAACCCCATGGCATGTCCTCGAACAGTACATCCGGCACCGTGCGTAAACCCAACATGACATAACCGCCATCTTCCGCGGGACCAAAGACGATATTCTCGCCTTGTTGCAATAACTTCAGTGCCTCCTGCAAGTAAGTCGCATCTACAGACGGACAGTCAGAACCCAGCAAAATGACATAGCTTGCACGATGTAATGCAGAGCGTGCAGCATGCGCCATTCTGGCACCCAGGTCGTCACCTGCTTGTTCGTATATTTCATTTACATTACAAAGTGATAGAAAGTACTCATTACGTGGATTCGAGGAAACCCACAATTCCAGATTACAGAGATTACTATTGCGGACAGTGCCTATAACGTGAGTTAGCAAGGCTTTATGTAAAGCCAACGCTTCAGCTGCACTCAGGTGGGGTTGCATGCGCGTTTTAACCTCTCCAGAGACCGGCTCTCTGGCGAAAATAAGAACTCGCGCGTTATCGAAAACCTTCGTACTCATGACGACTTACTGTAATAGCGGGCGTGCAGTTCATGCGGATCCGCGCCCAGGAAGAATGCCAACCGCAGACGCCACATCAGCAACACAGTGCGCATAATGCCATGCTGCTCCCAACGGCGACTGGAACTTAAAACCTTCTGCGATAAACACACGGGCCAGGAGCGACTGCGCAGTTTTTTGCTTATCACCACATCTTCCATTAGAGGAATATCAGGATAAGTACCCACTTCTTTGAACACAGCTGTGTTCACGAACAGCGCCTGATCGCCGGTAGCAATACCTGTAATGCGGGAACGCAGGTTCATCAGCGCTTCAATGAGCCGGAATACAGGATTCTTGCCGCTCAAACGCACATCAAATCGCCCCCACACCTTTCCGGGAATCTGTAGCGCTTCCATTACCTGCTGATCAGCGCGCTCCGGTAAGAGGGTATCTATATGCAGAAACAGTAAGATGTCCCCTGTGGCGTATACTGCACCGTTGTTCATTTGACTGCTGCGGCCAGGCGTGGACAGCAGCACACTATCAGCCATTTCTTCGGCTATTCCGACGCTGGTATCGGTGCTACCTCCATCCACAACGATCACTTCATGACCGGACTGACGCCAGGATTGCAGTAGTGGGAGGTTTGCAAGAAGTGCATGTTCTTCATTAAGAACAGGGATTATTACGCTGATTTTACACATAAAATAGCAGGTTTCTAGTATGGCAGTTGAACTGCAGCTTCAGGCTTTCAGAGCTCCACCACAACTACTGCCCTGTCCGGCGGTACAGCCGAAACAATGCTCGGCTACCATCACGGAATTGCCTTCCAGACTGATATCCAATAATTGTTGCAAGTGGGTTTTAGGGCGATCGGATACCAGGAGATCGGCGTGCGCCTTAGCGTTGGAGTTTACTGCAGTAGACAACTTCATAGGCAGAGCCAGCATCTGATTAAAATCGCAATCGTAGACATAGCCCTGATAGTCAACGCTGACAAGAGTTCGGCACATAACCGTCTGTAAATTCTGAGGCGAGTAGCTATTGCGCAGAATGTCCATGTACTCCTGATACAGGCCTTTGGCTAGCAGCATGCCTCCGAACCGGCTGATGGGCATATTGGTAATAGTGAAAAGCTGATTGAAGACAATACCGTGGTCGGCCATCAACACGCGCTTGTAGTCCTCTTCCAATTTCTGCTGTGACGGTGGCAGACTCAAACCATCAGGATTGTAAACCAGGTTCAGTTGTAACGAAGGATCTCTGCCGTAACCCAGTGCATTCAGCTTCTGCAATGCATGAATACTCTCCCAGAACACTCCTTTACCGCGCTGGCGCTCGACATTCTGTTCCGAATAACAAGGTAAAGACGCCGTTACAACCACCTGCTTATCGGCTAAAAATTCCGCCATGCTTTCGTAACCTGGCTCTTCGAGAATTGTCAGGTTACAACGGTCAATAACCTCTACTCCCAATGCCCTGGCCTGCTCAACAAGGTACTGAAAATTGGGATTCATCTCCGGCGCGCCGCCTGTCAGATCCAAAGTCTTGATGGCTTGTTTCTGCAAATAAGTCAGTACCAGGTCAACTGTCGCACGATCCATTAGCTCAGTGCGTTTCGGCCCGGCATTCACATGGCAGTGGGTGCAACTAAGATTACACAGATAACCCAGATTCACCTGTAGGGTGGCAACAGCGGACCGGCGCAGTGCCGGGAAGGTAGATTCAACCTCCAAACCCAGCAATAAAGGGCGCGTATCCAGCATAAAATCAGCCTGTTCCGGTGTGTATTTGCAGTGGTGAAAGTGTTCAGCCGACATTCAGTCAGCCTTAGTTAGGATGATTGTATGCCAGTCGTTAATGACTTGCTACGCGCCGCTCAGGTGTCCCGGATCACATGAAACGAAAATCTTGTGAAATTCATGCAAACAGGGGCTATGAAGTTCTATTAGAAAGGCAGATAATACGCGACCTTTTTAAGGAACGCAGGGTAAGAAAATCTGGTTCGCAACGTTCTTCTGCAGTAAGAAACTTAACTGTCGAGAATGAAGTTACAAGCAATCAGGCCGATAGCCCTCATGTAGCAGGTCAACACCGAAAAGATCCATGTGTTTAACAGCGGCATCCAGAACAGAAGCTCACGAGGCATCTGTTCGCCTCACGAACAAGGCAGCCCACAACTGTAATGTCAATGAACTCTGAAAATTTTTATATAGTAGCAGTAGATCCCGAAGACCCCGCTTTGACGGTAAACATCTCCGGCCCTTATCTGACCCTCAATGCGGCCCAGGCCGATCTGGAAGCAGCAATTGGCGAGGCGTGCGACATAGACCCCTGCGCTAAAAGCTATGCCTACAAGATCTGCAAGCTGTGCAGTCAGAAACCTGGGGTTATTCAGCACATGGCGTGTAACGCGGCGGCTGCGCATCGTTGATGTTGCTGGCTGGTGACTGATGCTGGCTCTTGATTCAATCAAAAAGTCCTCGCGGCAGGGCTCTCTATACAATTCGCACAATCTACACAATCCGCACAATTCGTCACCTTTTGCTATCAGCGCAGCGTGCTATAATCGCGCGCCTGTCCAGACTGGCTGTTTCAGCCGGTAGCCAGACTTTATACCCCCACCATGCTCCGGTGGCACAGCTGGATAGCGCGGTCCCCTCCTAAGGGACAGGTCGCAGGTTCAAATCCTGCCCGGGGCACCACCCACATCGCTGATTTTGCTGCAAGCAAAATCTAGCTGCGGCGCCGCAAGCGTGGGATGTGGAGTGCCACGCCGTAGCTTCAGCGAAGGCGGGCTGGTTCGACATTTATCCTCCTGAATGCAGATACATTCGTGTCCGACCCAGAGACATAGGTTACATTTCAATCCAGCGACCCCACCAGCTGCAGATTATTTGCCGCCCTGCGGTAGAAAGACGGTTCGAGCTTCAGGGCTTGTTTGAAATAGCGACTCGCTGTTTCGTGTTCGTGGCGAAGTAGTGCCGCGTAGCCCACATTATTTGCTGCCACCGACTTTGCGTACAATTCCTCGTACAGGTGCAAAGCTTCCTGGTATCGACCCTGCAGCGCGATGGAGAATGCAAGATTGCTGCGAGCAATTACATCGTCAGGCGCGTTCTGCGCTGACTCGCGCAGCAGACGCTCCGCTTCCACTGCCTGGCCGGCCAATATCTTCGACCAACCCAGATTAGCTGTCAACCTGGGGTGACCCGGAATGACGCCCAGACCGCGGAGAAAAAAGTTTTCAGCATCATCATAATTGCCACGGGCATCCGCGACGACGCCAAGCCCGTTCCACGCTGCCCAACGCTCAGGATCAGCTGCCACAGCTTCTGCCAGATATTCCGCCGCCACCGACAACCGCCCTTGCGCCAGCGCCAGCAGACCAAGACGTTCCAGAGACTGGCCATGCCGCGGCTGAATCTGCAGCAACCGCTCAGCCACATCGCGTTGCGCTTTCTCGTTGTTGGTCGTTGTATGCAGACGCAACAGCATCTGCAGTGCCTCGACATCCCCGGGATGAGTATTTAACAATTGTTCCAGATTGTAATGGGCCACTTCCAGATCACCGCTGTCCATTGCCTGCGCTGCCTTATCCAGAAGCACTGATGCGCCCGGAGTCTCAGGTACTTCACTCATCGAAGCACAGCCGCCGAGCAGCACAAAACACAGAAACAGTATTACCATCGAACAACGCCTCTGGTCGTTATCGCGCAAGTTGAGCAAGAGTTTCTCCTGTGGTAATTCTCTCTACCTCAAATTGTGAAAAATCCCAGCCCAGTAGCAAAAGAGCATCCACCCGCTCCGCCAGGTGATCCGACTTTTGCAGCGCAATGGTATGAGATGGAAACATCGCGGCAATTGCTTCCGCAGGCGCACGGTAGCCTTCGCGGTAGTAGATCGTAGAGCGCGCGTAGGTAAAATTATCGGCATTTGTTAGCCTGACCACGCTAGCACCTTGATGCTGCAAAAATTGACGCAGCCGGGCGGCCATGCCATTGGTCCCGTTGCCATTTGATACCTCGATTCGCAGCTTGGAGTGCAGTGCCGGTTCAGGCAGCTGTACTGGTTCGGGCATTTGCTGCGGTGTGACATCGATGTTGCTGCTTGCGACCCCGAGTAAGTTATCCGACGTAGCCGTCACCGCTGCTTCCCTGACGAGATGCAGATTGGCTGCGGCGGTCATATTTCCTGCGTCATAACGCAGCGCCAGTTGTAACAGAATCTCTGCCTCAGGATTGCGCCCCTGTAGCAAATAGGAATAGCCGATGTTGCTAATGGTCAGCGATGATTGTGGTGCCAGATCCAGAGCCCGGAAATAGTAACGCTGTGCTACGTCGTAGCGTCCCAGTCGATCGTAAGATGAGCCCAACCCGTTCAGGGCGGAGAGCGAGGCGGGGCTGCGCGCAAGCTCACTCTCCAGGTAATCGATAGCAATGCCGTAATTGCCTCTGGCAAATGCTGTCCGGGCCATACTCATATCGGTCGCGGTGGGCGAGTAAAGGCTCGCACTCTGCGCCGCCGCCGTCTGATTGCCAACAGAACTGCTCAAACCGCAGCCGGACATAGCCAGGCAAACAGACACGGCAAGCGACAGCCGCACCGCATCGGACACCCTTCTACGAGTGGATTGCTTTACGCCTGGTGTAATCCTTCTTTCGGTTAATGTATTCATATCAGCTCCCCGAGAATGACGCCATGATCCGGATGACAGCCGGGCCCAGCAAAATCAGAAACAACGCCGGAAAAATGAAAGCCATGATCGGAAAAATCATTTTGACCGGTAACTTGGCGGCTCTTTCCTTGGCCCGCTGAATACGCTGAACGCGCATTTCCTCCGCGAAATTGCGTAACGCCGCGGCGATACTGGTACCGTAGCGTTCCGCCTGAATTATGATACTCGCCAGGTTTTTGACCTGATCGATCTCCATGCGCTCGGCGAGCGCTTGAAAAGCCTCCTTGCGCGATTTTCCAGCACGCACTTCCAGGCCTATAAGAGACAGCTCGCTGGCCAGGGCCGGATGGCTGTGGCGCAATTCACTGGCGACACGATTCAGCGCTGCATCAAGCCCCAATCCAGCCTCTACACACACCACCAGCATGTCCAGCGCGTCCGGAAAGCTTTCCACGAATTGCCGACGGCGCCGATTGATCAGCACCCCCAGCACCAGGTCAGGCAGATAGAACCCCATGATCACAGCAGCGACAATCCGCAGGATACCGAACAGCTGTAGCAGATTTGTGGGATCACCAATAACAGCCGCTAACGCGGTTACAACAATTGGCAAAATGGCCGCCATGAACAGCTTCACACCCAGAAACAACTTCACCGCCCTGGGTTGACGGTAACCCGCAAACACCAACTGCCGCTTGATACCGGATCGTCGCCACTCCTGCTGGGGGAGGATCAAATCACCAGCTGGCTCCAGCCAGCGGACCAAAAATTCTCCTTCCCGTTTTTCGCCGGAAAATTTAGTTACCTTGCCACCAGCGGCCGGGCGGCCAAATGTGTCGTCCAGTTGACGCAGACGCCTGTCGACCGTACTCGGCCAGACTCCACTTAAAAATGCAAGGCCCAGTCCCGCACAAACCACAGCAAAAAAGGCCACCCAAGGAGCAAGCGCAGGGCCCATCGACACTATCCATTCAGTGTTCATATTGCACTCCCTATATTCTGAAATTGACCATGCGTCGCATGATCAGGTAACCCACCAGCATCATTCCCAACTGCACGTAAATCAGTGTGCGACCCGTTGGGTGCTCCAGCATTACCAGAAAATACTCCGGATTGAGAAGCTGCATGGCACCAGCAACGACGATGGGCAGGGCGATGAGGACATTGGCAGACGCTTTCATTTCGGCAGCCTGCACCATGACCTCTCCGCGGGTTTTTATCCGCTCGCGCAGCAGAGTGGCGATACGGTTCATGATTTCCGCCAGATTGCCGCCGGTTTTCTTTTGTACCAATACAGCGGTGACGAAGAATCGCACTTCCTCGGCATCAATACGTGACGCCAGATTCTGCATCACCTCTTCGAAATCCAGGCCGTAATTCATTTCCTCGAACGTTATTTCCAGTTCCCGGGCAATCGGTTGCGGCATCTCTTCAGGGGCCGAACGTAACGCTCCAACAAAGGGATTTCCAGCCCTGAGACTGCGAGCAAAAAAGTCCATGGCATCAGGCAACTGCATAACCAGACGCTGCAGCCGCTGTTTGCGTTTGCGCCCGATACGAAGCACTGGCAACATCCCGCCCAACAAAAATCCCAGCGCCAGCGGCAAGGCGCTTATACCTGTGGTCACGAACACGCCGATGGCAGCGCCCACCAACCCAAAAAATGCAGAGCGCAAAACCAGGCCACCAGGTCCATACACAATGCCGGCCTGCTCAAGCTTCCGATCGATATTGCTGTAACCAGGCAAGCCCAGAAACATTTGGTCCAGCCGGGAAATCGATACCTGCCGTGTCAGAGACAGTTTAGTGCCTGGCGTCAGATGACTTTCTTTCGCCAGTTGATCGATGCGCGAGGTTGACGTGTCCTTGCCAGCACCGAATGCCTGATTCCAGAATGAATATGCACCCACCACAAACAGCACCACAGTGAAAAATACCAGCGCAATGATTACACCAAACTCCTGATCACTCATGACGGACTCCTCCTATTCGTACAATCGGTTCGGATCGAATATGTCGTCGGACAAAGTGATGCCGTGTTCGCGAATGCGTTGCATCAGTCGGGGACGGATACCACTGGGACTGAACACACCTTTGACCATGCCATGCTCATCGACCGTTTGTTTGCGAAAGCCAAAAATCTCCTGCGTCTCGACGACAGTCTCCTCCATGCCAGTGATCTCCTGAATGCTGGTCACCACACGGCGACCATCAATCATCCGCTCGACATCCACGAGCAGATCCAGTGCCGCAGCGATCTGTTGTCTGGCCACCAAGGCTGGTATGGATCCGCCGCTCATGCCAACCATGTGTTCCAGTCGTGTCAGCGCATCTCTGGGAGTGTTGGCGTGGATGGTCGTCATGGAACCGTCGTGACCTGTATTCATGGCTTGCAACATATCCATGGCTTCCGCTCCACGCACTTCACCGATTATGATTCGGTCCGGCCTCATCCTCAGGGCGTTGCGGACCAGGTCGCGCTGTGTTATCTCACCTTCACCTTCCAGATTTGGCGGCCGGGTTTCAAGGCGCACGACGTGTGGCTGCTGCATTTGCAACTCGGCCGAATCTTCGATAGTCACCACGCGTTCATTCTTGGGTATGAATCCTGAC
Organism: Pseudohongiellaceae bacterium; assembly: GCA_041751425.1. Classification (GTDB taxonomy): domain Bacteria; phylum Pseudomonadota; class Gammaproteobacteria; order Pseudomonadales; family Pseudohongiellaceae; genus JAVVEG01. Next base: position 31,733 of record JBGSXL010000029.1, read on the forward strand.
ATGGCATTGAGCAACGTAGTCTTGCCGGAACCGGTACCGCCGGACACCAGAACATTGACTTTGGCTTCCAGACAGGCCGCCAGAAATTCCGCCATGGGAGGCGTCAGCGCCCTGTTGGCTACCAGATCGCTCATCTTCAGCGGATCCGCGGCAAATTTTCGAATCGACAGCAAGGAACCGTCTACAGCCGTCGGCGGAATAACCGCGTTGACCCGCGATCCGTCCGGCAAGCGTGCGTCGACCATCGGAGACGACTCATCCACCCGACGACCAACTGATGTCGCGATCTTGTCGATTACACGTCGTAAGTGATTCTCGTTCTGGAACTGTATGTCGGTTAACTCCAACCTGCCCTTGCGTTCGACGAAAACCTGCTCCCAGGTGTTCACCAGGATGTCAGACACGCTGGGGTCAGCTATCAGAGGCTCAATCGGCCCCAGCCCAAGCACTTCATTTTGGATCTGGGATACCACCTCATCCCTTTCCATGCTGTTGAGGTGAACGTTTTCCTCCTGCATGATTGCGGAGGCCAGTTCGGCGATCTCTTCCTTTACCTGCTCCGCACTCAGCTGGTCCATGACTTCCAGATTCATGCGCTTCAGTAACTCGCGGTGTGTACGTGTCTTGGTATCCAGAAGCGAGCGGCGCATTTCAGCTTTTGCCGTCTTGACGTCAAACACCTCTGGCACTCTGTTCAGAATTGCACTCATCTACCTAGCACTCCGTGTAGCATTATGAAAACCAGCCCAAAATTCCTTTCTTCTTTACTGACACAGCACTAGCCTCAGCATTCACTATAGCCGCAGCTATGGCTCCAATATCTTTGCTCAAACGGGTATTTCGATACATCTCACTAACCAGCTTGCCCGCATTGTCAGCTTGAGCGGCAAGCTTGAGATTGTTTCTGACGTTGTAAAGTGGGCAGCCACCAATTAATTTTTTCAGGTCTTTGCTTTTAACGACCTGAACACCTTTTTCCGAGCAATTTTGAATCACTTCCAGACGCGAGACCGGAATCCCGCGCAACGGTAGTCGCTGCATGATCATCTTCAAATTGCGTAACGTATATAAAGAGTCTTGTGTCACCAGAAATACCGGATTCGACAGGCGCAGCATCTGCTCGACAGCATCGTTGACATAGAGCGGTGTATTTATGACCACATGGTCATACCCTTGTTCAAGTACTGATATCAGCCTGGCTACCGCGCTTGGAGTGAGATAGTCGCTTGCGCTTAAATCTCCCGGGGAGGACAGCACACTCAAGCCGCTGTCGTGTCGGGTAAGCAGAGCATCCAGAAACACAGCATCAATGCGATCCGGATTGCGAAGGGCTTCCAGCAGATTGCCATCAGAATGGATATTTAGCTCACTGGCCACTGTGCCAAACTGAATATCCATGTCGACCAGTACGGTATTTTTTTTGTAGACGGCCGCGAGTTGGTAGGCGACATTGACAGCGATGGTGCTCGCATCGGCATTGGCGTGAGTGCTCATAAAGGCCGTTACCGTGCCTTTACTTGCTGCAGATTGATTTTTTTCAGAGCTTGCCAACCTGGCTTGGGTTGCTGACAAGGCAATAGTCAGATCCTGATGCCCCAACGGCAGAGTGAGGATATCACGCACACCACTCTGAACCAGGTTCTTGACTACCTGCATGTCCGCCTTCCACAGTGCCACAAATAATTCGGTTTTTTCGCCGTATTTTTCTAAAAACTGTCTGATGTCCTGCAGAGTTTTTTCCGTGCAACTCTCGAGCTCGAGTATCACCAGATTTGGCCGAGGCTCACTCTCCGCCTTTTTCAGCGGAGAGTCACCAGCGTAAGTGCTGACCCGGTAGCGCAGCGATGCAACGTCTGACAACATGCCGTCCAGTAATGTTGCACTGCTGTCACTGATAGCCAGGACCAACGCAGTCAGCGCTACCGGCACCACGTTTAGCTCATGCTTTTCATAGTCAACTGCTTTCATTACTGGTGCTCCATATACAGATCTTCGCCGAGTCGGCTGGTGTCGAACGACGGCATGGTGATTTCTGCCGACAGCCCCAGAAAATCCGGGAATATCAAGGAGTGCCTCACATTGATTAACCCCACCGTAATCAGGGGTATCAGTTGCGGCCGGTTTTCAGCGCCTGCTGCCGAACAGGCGTATGCCACTTGTACCTGGCTGGCGTCTATTGAGGAAATCTGTCTCTTCGCCGCTGTCAGCAGCAAACACCCGGTCGTTTCAGGAGTGTTGCCGCAACTGGTGTCCACCTCGTCCAATGTCACGGCTATTTCTGCCCCGCCGGGACAACTCAGAGCGCCAGTCGGGCAACCGCCATTGAAAACATCACAGACTGGATCGTGAACGATAGCGATTCTGGCCAGATCGCGACTCACCTCATTGATACGGGCCAGGTTCATCATCAGCAGGCTGAACTCAAAAATGGCAAATACCAGCACGAAGAAAATCATCACCGTGGCTGAAAATTCGACCATTGCGGCGCCACCCTGCCTTTGAATCGGGCTATTATTGGCCAATGTAACGCTCCTCATCCGATGCGCTTAACACGATGGCTCCAGCGTCCATAAAAGGCACCAGCCGTGCACCGAATAGTCCTGCGAATTGTGTGCGCGCGACGCCTTGTATGACACAAGCGGTACCACCGCCAAGCGCTTGTGCAGCAGAAGTGAAGGTGACCGCACCGGGGTCGTTCAGGCCGGGCAGACGGGGCTCACCTGGCGCAGCAAACATTACGAGTTCACTGGCACGATCGGTGACCCCTGCCCAGGCTGGTCCCGGGGCGCAATTAACAGTAAGCGCCTCGGGAGAACGAGACACAAACCTTGAGCCAGTCGCCAGCGCTTTGGTCAGAACATTCTGCTGGTAGAGCATCCGACCAAATTCTATGAAACCAAAAACCAGCAGGATGACCAATGGCAAAATGAATGCAAACTCGACCATGGCCGTACCTGCCTGTTTTTCCAACAAGATATGTTTACCCGGCTTACTCATATAATTGAACATCCACGTGAATATTCTCGCTGGACGCCGCATCAGCCCACGACATGTACTCCACGCGAATTTCGGCGTCCGGTGGTTTCGTAACATGCTCAGTCATGAACAACTCGGCAAAACCTTCAGTGGGGGCAATGAGCGGAAACGTTGTTTGCCCGGAAATTCCATGTGCAACGCAATTGACGACGGCAACCATGAATACGCGCCGCTCGGGTATTGATGACTGCGGTGGGTAGTCACCTGTATAAAGGTGGTTGGGGTCCGGGATGCCGTCATAGGCGGTGTCATCAGTGGATCCGACTAACGGCGACTTGCTTGGCAATTTGCCTTCTGCAATTGCCCAGTTGTAGGCATCCCAGCGCGTCATGTCTGCCCAACCACCCGGACGGCCATGCAACTGCCAGTCATGGTAAGTGGCGAAATAACCGTCCCGGTTCCAGTCACCATTCCCAAAACGGTTGTCGATAGCGCGCCAGGTTGTATCACGGGGAAAGTCGATAACGTTTGGCGCCGGCGGCCAATAGTCCGGTGCATCCGGTCTGCCATAACCGGGGTTACTGTAGATATCGAAACGGGTGTTCAGTCCATTCGATGTCTGGTTGGTCATACTACCGGTCGATGTAGTAAATAATGGCGCCTTGCAGCCACTCAGGTTTTCATCAGCCAGAAATCGGCTGATTTCCGGCGCACCACCACCGGGAGTGTTATCAGGCTGCAGAAAACCGAAATTCCCAGGCGCCCACTGGTTGCCGCCCTGTTGCTTGAGAATGATCTGATCACCCGGATTCATTTCGTCCTGGAATGCCATGCCGGTGTTCTCGAAAGGATTGCAGAGCATCATTGGCGGGAAATCACACATATAGAGGTTCCGGCCGCCCGTTGCTGTGGCGCTCAATGACGCCCGGGGGTTGATCTGATCGATCACGGCGCTCAGCGCCGGCAGAAACAGCAGTTGCAATGAATACGCCCCATTGGCATCCGTTGGCCTAAGACTGACACGCACATAACTGGTTTCGGCATCGCTGGTAGCGATGCTACGACCGGCACTGTAATCGTTGACACAGAAGTACTTTATTTCCTTTGGCCGAGGATCGTACCGGGCTCCTATCGCGCAGAAAAACTCCAACTGAATACTGACACCGAGCAGATTAGCGACATCAGCAAACTTGCTGTCGTGCTGCAACAGATTGCGGGCAGCATTTTCGGCTCTGGCCCGCGCATTCGGCGCCTTGTCCAGTTCCATGGCAGCAGCCAGTGCTGCCGCGTCAGCTGCATTCTGCATCTCCGAACGCATTACATACAGACGACCCATATCGATTGCCAGCGCACCAACCCCGATTAAAAGTACCAACAGTGCCGCCATCAGAACCAGGTAGGCGCCTTTTTGCTGGCGATGTAACTTGTTAATTCGCATAGTTCTTACCTTATTGATCGCCGACGCCAATGATCAGACCCTGTAGGGCTGCTCCGGTTGGTTCCGGAGGCAGGCGATATCTCTCAATCGCCTGTTGGGCCCTGCGCCCGTCAATGGAGTCAGATGCATCCTTGCCACCCGCATCCGGATTAATGGTCTGCACCGCGATGTTGTGCCGCACTGCCGCACCAAAGTCCTCATCAATAGTGGGAGCCGGAACCGTGCAGGCCGACAGCAATCCCGCAATTATTACTATGGCAATAGTCTTATCCAGCATGATCCTCTCCTGTAAAAATTTGGTGTCAAAACTGATGGCCCTGTGCGCCATCCAGACCTTGTTCAGCAGCGCCGGCATCGGCTGTTTCTGCACCCAATTCATGTTGCCCGGGCGGAGCTTCGGACCTGCCCAACCCGTAAAGATCCCAGGCCGTAGGTTGGCGGAAATTATTCGGCGTTCTGATCTGTTGGCGTTGCACGGATTTAACCAAGCGGGGCGTCATGACAATAACAAGCTCAGTTTCTTCGCGTTGAAAATCGCTACTGCGAAACAGCGCGCCAAGCAAAGGTATGTTACCGAGCCCGGGAAACTGGCGAATGGCCGTACTCATCTCGTTTTGCAACAGGCCGGCGATGGCAAAACTGTTGCCATCGCCCAATTCAATCGTGGTTGAGGCCCGTCGTGTACGCAGACCGGGAACGGTTGTACCGAGCACACTGGTGCCGGAGGTAAAATCGATGTCTGAAACCTCTGTCGTCAGGCGCAGATTTATTCGATCATTGGCAAGAACGGTAGGTGTAAATAACAAGCCCACACCAAACTCTTTCCATTCAATGGTTAGAGCGCCGGATAACCCACCCGTCTGAGCAATAGGTACCGGGAACTCGCCGCCAACCAGGAAGCTGGCTTCTTCGCCCGACATCGCTACAATATTCGGTTCGGCAAGAACCTGTGCGGCTCCTGTTCGCTCCAACGCTTGCAGGTTCAGTGCAATGGCTTTGCCTAGCCCCGTGTCATTGACAGTAATCCCGTTGCCGAATGCATTTCCGAGCGGCGCGCCCGTCAACAACCTGAAAGCCGTTTCAGATCCTGCAGTCCCGATAATATCCGTCTGTACCCCAAGCTCTCGCAGTCGATTGCGTTTGATCTCGACAATGCGGGCCTCCAGAACCACCTGGTGTCCACCTCCGACTTGCACGAGATTGACAACGCGTTCACCTGCATAGCTGTTAGAAACAGCAAGGACAACATCAAGGACCGAACTATTCGACACCTGGCCACTCAGCATCACATCGCCATTGCTCGAGCGCACCTCGATACCCTGTTCATCGGGCAGCATTTCATTGAGCTTGCGTTTGATTGCCTCCAGATCAAAACCGACCACAACATCCAGAATCGTCACGATGTTGGAATCGGTATCCCACAGGGCCAGGTTGGTGGTACCGGCCGAACGACCCAGCACAAGGAACTGATTGTCACTAAGCAACTGCACATCGGCGATCTCAGGATTGCCGACGACGACCTGCTGCAGCGGTGTAGCCGACCTGATTATCTGGGACTTACCGATTGGCAAAACCAATTCCTCAACTTGATCTCCGCCAATCAAACCGAGCGAGTATGGCGCTTCAGCCGCATGCACCGATTCGGCGAAAGTCATCGCCAGACCCATTAACATGCAACAAAAAGTGCCATGTAGATTTCGTATTTTTGCGTTCATGAGCTTTCCTTGATTTATCATCAATTTGACACTAGCGATGTTGTTGCGGTGTCTGAATCTGAAACTGCTTCTTCGTTGACTTTCAGTCCACGGATGACATTGATCAGGCGTGGCCCACTGCGCTGCATTGACGCAGGGCGGGATACCGGCATTTCGCCAGACTCGAATTTCCAAAGATCGCTGAGAGCCACAGTGAATGACTCATCCTGTCCTGTATCCTCCGCATTACGCAGAGACAAAGTGAGATGTCCAACCTGCTGAGCCAGTGTTAGTGACTTGGCTTGCCCGGGATCTGACAACAGAGTGACGACCTTTACTACGATAGGATCATCCTGATTCTCCGAACTCAGCTGGTCAACGCCAAGCACAATGACTCCCTCAAGCAAGGTTCTCGTCACAGGATTTTCGTCCCGACGGCCAACGCTTGTTGTATGCAGCACATCCACCCGGTCCCCTGGCAGCACGAAACCGCCCACGCCGCGCACGTCATTGACAGGGATGGAAACGGCTCGCATCCCGCTGGGGATTTTCGCGGTGATGCCGCGACGCACCACACCAATGGAAAGTTTCTGCGGCAGAACAACCTCGCGATTTTGAATTTGCACCATGACGACTGGCGCTTCGGCCGCCAACAACTGATCAATACTCTGGTAACTATTTTCGGGCACCGAATCGATAGGGTATTCCGCGATACGCAGATTCGCCCTCTCCAGCGTCGTGCCCACAGGCAAGTCTGAGGCGGCTATCACGACCGGCTGCATCTGCCGGACGGCTACTATTTCCGTGCCGCCCGTCTGCTGGTTTACCGTGGAGCTGACCATGTACGCGGCCAACCCACCAAGAGCTAATGCTATGCCCAGCAAAAACAGTGCTTTCATGATCTTCGTCCTCATAGAATACTGATTATCAAATTTTGTCGTTCATATTTCAGAGTATGCTGATTGCCATAACCACAATCGCACCACAAGCAATAGCAACACCATACGGAGTACTTTGCGCTGATATTTCGTCTTCGAAACGAAACCTTGCCAGGAATCCGGGCATTCCGAACCTGACAGTGCCATGTGTCCTTGATCGTGCGCTTCTACGATGAATAATGGTCAGCAGCGCCAAAACAACTCCCGCTCCAAGTATTCCGAATAAGGCTGCCAAAGCCATTGTCAGTGTGCCGGCAATGGCACCCACGGCTCCTATCAGCTTCACATCACCTGCTCCCATCCAGCCAAATACAAAAAATGGAAACATTCCTATCAGCAGAACAATTCCCGCTCCGATTGAAGCAGACAGTCCGCTCCAACCATTCAATAAACCATGCAGTATGAAGCCGCTGATGAACCCGGTTATACAAATTGAGTTGGGAATGCGACGGTCACGAATATCTACAACTGCGGCCGGAACCAAAATGGCGACAGCAAGAAATAATGGTGTTACCTGTATCCAGTCATTCATGGGAGTCCTGGGTTCCGGATAATTACCGGTTGATAGATTGATTTGTGGGATGACGCCGAAATATTTACAAACCGGCGCCATCACCCCGTTCTTAATTTCAACCGCCGGCTGGAACCACGCCGGTCAGAGCAGTCACAACCGCTTGGAATGCAGCCACGATCTGAGGTCCAAGAACGATTAGTACAGCAATAGCAGCGACCGAAATAACGGCCACCAAAATGGCATACTCAACCATGGTTGCGCCGGACTCTTCTTCGATAAAACGTTGCAGTAGATTCTTCATTAAATTTCTCCAAAGTTTGTTGATTACATTGTGTTTACCCATGCGTTACATGGAATTAGTGATCATTGGATCGTTTAGACGCTGGTTGAATCGGGTATTACCCTCGCATGGGACAGACAGATTACGTCTGGCTGTAAACCTCCCCCTGGCTATGATTGGTTCATATAGGTCCTCCTTAAACCTTTATTTATTCAGGGAGACGATCTACATAGTCAGGGGATAGTGGCTGGCTCACGAACGAGTAGCCAGAAGATCAAATGAAGATTTATTGGGCCTGCAGAAGTGAGGGATGATGCGGATAAGCAGTTGCTTTTAGAGGATGGAAAGGCCTGTAACATCCTTACCATTCAATCGATCCGGGCCTTGAGTGTGCAGCGTACGATCGATGTCGTGAACTCTCTGGTTATTGGATTTGCGAGCCACTGTAAACTTCTTATCGGAACGCACTCCAACTCCACTAATTCGAATGGGCTGTCAGCTACCAAACGCTCGAACCGACGTATTGTCATTTGATTCAACCCGCCATCAACTTCGTTAAATCGTGTAGCGCCATCTGTTTTAAATCCGGATCGCCATCTGATTAGAACCTGTTCTGAAAATATTAAATGAGCCCACGGAAAGACGGAGAACAGGTGGCCGCCATACGGGTGGTACCACGTTGGACCGAACGAAGCCAAAACTCGCCCACCGGGCTTGAGCATTTCATGCATCGTTCGAAGGATTTGCGTGGGGTCGTCGAAGTGTTCGAATGAATCCAGAGCAACGATGATATCAGCTTGCTCGGCTGGACTCTGAGTAAATTGGCATCGTTCAATCAAATGTTTTCTGGCTGCACTGGCTCGCGCGGTCTCAAGGTGCTTCTCTTGAATATCTACCCCGATAACCTTGATGGCGCCATGCTCCGCCATCTCTACAGCCTCGAGGCCAATACCGCATCCGAAATCTATGACTACCTTGTCCTTGATCTCAGCAAGGAAGTTTTTCCCCATTAAGATTTGCAGCTTACTTTTGTTTTCATAGGCGGATGCTGTTGCGAGCCCTATGTTTCTGCCATTGCCTGCATACGCTTTCAATACGCTATAACCAACTTTTCCGCTCAGGATTGCCATAGTAGGATTCCTTTGTTTAAACGAGTAACAAAGTTGAGAATAGTGTCCCCCCCTAATCCATAGGGTAAATCCCTATATATCATATTGATTTTTGTGATACTCCCTAACCCGTTTGCTGGAAACGGTGGTCCCGACCAGGAAAATTTTATCCTCTTTTCAAGTGCGCCTCTGCCATTTGTGTGGGTGACGACTCGCATGCATGACCGCATATATGAGAATGAACTCACTCTCTACGCTATAGAAAATTGCAAACGGGAAACGTCCCAGCAGAGCCCTGCTAACGCTTTTATGAACAACCGGATAATGGGTGGGATGATCTGACTGGCAACTTCATATTCTGGATCAAATATCCATAATTACATCGGCTGCCAAGCGGCCCGGTTTTCCATCAAGTTCGAATGCCCGGAGCCGTTTCTCAAGCTCAGTCTTCTGATCCTGAGTTAGAGGAACAGAGTCTTGATCCATGGCGATACTGTCCCACAAATCCTCTACAAGACGGATACGTTCTTCAACAGGAAGGTCTACAAGATTCGAATTCATGGCGGAAGCATACTCCCGGCACCAGGTAGGCGCAAACAGCATGCAATCGTAGCCCGCTTAGACAAATCAGCAACTACTCCCGCTCCACCACCACCGCCGTGCCATACACCAGAATCTCCGCTGCGCCTGTCATGATATAGCTGGTGGAGAAACGTACATCGACAATAGCGTTAGCGCCCAGTTGCTGCGCTTCGGCAGTCATGCGGTCCAGGGACTGTTCACGGGCTTCGGCCATCATTTTGGTGTAATCGCTTATTTCGCCGCCAATGACCATGCGGATGCTGGCCAGGATGTCGCGACCAATATGGCGGGCGCGGATGGTATTGCCACGCACGATGCCGAGTGTTTTGACAATTCTACTGCCAGCAATGGTGGCCGAAGTGGTAGTCATCATCGTTGAATGTCCTTGTAACGTTCGTGTTTATGATGGAAAAGCGTTTCCCGGAGCACGGATACAAACAGGATAACGGTGCCGGTTCCCAGCAATGCCCCTGCGGTGCGAACCCAAATGGGCAACTCAGAGTTGGTCAACCACTCGCGGGCCATCTCCCAGCCGGCAAACAACATTAACGCGATGGCCCCGACCGAGAAAAACAGCCAGCCTATGCCGCGTTCCAGTCTTTTGTACACCCCGCTCCAGTAGCTTTGCCAGAGCGCCTCATCGGGATCCTGCGGTTTATTGCCCATGGTGATCTCCTTCAAACGTTTCATTTCAGTAAACTCAGTTTGCAAAGAGGGGTCAGAAGCCAGCAATCGATTGAGTTCTTCAATCTGCGCGGCATCCGCCTCTCCGTCCAGTACGGCCATCATCAGCGCCTGTACTGCAGAATTATCGATGTTCATAGCCGCCGTCCTTCATCTTTTGTCGGAAACGTTGTCGCGCAGCATATAAACGCGACATAACTGTACCGATAGGTATGCCCAAAATATCCGCAATCTCGCGGTAGGAATGCTCCTGCATGTCTTTCAAGCAAAGTATCTCGCGATCCTCCAGCGTCATTTGCTCCAGCACTTGTCTGACCAACATGCCATGTTCCTGTGATTGGTGTGCCGACTCTGGCGCGCTGATATCCGTTGTTTGCGTTGCAATGAATTCGCTGCTGAAATCCTCACGACGCCTGCCGCGATTACGAATGTGATTCAGAGCCAGGCGCTTCAGGATAGTGTAATACCAGCCGTAGAATGGTAGCGCCGGATCGTAGGACGTCAGGTTTTGCCAGACTCTGGCGAAGGCTTCCTGTGAGATATCCATAGCGTCATCTGCATTGCCGGTCAACGACAAGGCGTGGTAATAAGCCGGCCGTTTGAGCTGATCCACCAATTCCTTGAAAGCCGCCGCGCTCCCGCTCTGGCAGCGCCGCAACAGCTCAGCATCTACGTGTATATCAGCCTTCATGGCAGGCGTTCGCTTCCCATTTTTATGGTTTACGACAATCATACACCGGTGGGTTCAGGTTTATTCGTCGTGGATTAAAACCTGATGGTATAGCGAAACTTTACACTGAGATCCGAGTACGCAGATTTGAAGCGATTGTTCTTGTCCTTGTCCTCCAGGTTGTAGTTGAACACGATGAATCCCTCCTGCCCTGCTCTCGGAATCCATTGCAGGCGCGTGTTGATGCCCACTTCCTCGGATATGTTGTCGTACTGCAGCAGGCTGATCCAATACAGCGTAGAAGAGAACGCCACCTGTGTGGAGACAGATGTCAGGCGCGTGATGAAGTCGCCCTGCGGCAGACTGATGTCGTTCCAGTCATAGTTGACTGACATGACAAAATTGCGTGACTGCGTCCAACTGAGTGAACCACCGATATTAGTGCGTTCACCATTGTAAAAATCACCCCAGCGGTAATTGAGTCGACCCGAGAATTGACGTTGCCCACCGGTGCTGAAGCCGATGTTTTGCTCGTCGAATTTATAATCACCAGGCTGAACAATTATCTGCCGCGTCTGGTCAGAGTAGATGGTGAATGGTCGCTCAACCACCTCTTGATTCTTCGTGTGTGAAATATTAAAACCATCGCGACTGTTGGTCTCAATTTCCAGCAGGCGGAAAACCAGCGCCTGGCTCTGCAATCCGTCATCGATATCTTCGATGCGTTGTACATCAACACCTGCAAAAACGGTTTGCACAAGGTCACCGCCAGCGAAATACGTGTAACCGATATCACCGGAAAAATCCTGAATATTGGTGCGGTTCACATAGCCCATCGCCGGGAAGAAGTTCTCCTGCACCTCTTTGAATGCGGAGCGCCAACGAATGCCGGTACTGTTTGGCATACGCAAGCCGAAACCGTAGGAGGCATCATCACCGTTCAGCCCTTCCGTATCCGACTGCTGAAACCAAGCATCTACTTCAAACGTGCGAGTGCCACCGGCGATATTGCGATTCATATATTTGAAATCAACGCCAGCCACGCTGTTATCCAGATTCGACGTTGGGTTGCCATCGGTATAGATGAAGCCGATGGCGGAATCGTTGAGAACATTAGCGGATACGCGTGTGATGAATAGATTCGAGGCATCGACATTATTGAACTCATCCTGACGAATGGCCAACGTACCTATGTTCCAGCGCCCTACCCGGCCGCTGATGCGACCACCGTAATCAATGTCAACTGGCGCTCCTGTCTGACTTAAGCCCAGTTTGCGTGAGAAGTAAGGCCTGGAGTTCTCGCGGTCACCCAAAGATGTAGCCTGATTGCCACCAGCAAGCCCGCCGATATTGCCAAACTGGAACAGATCCGAATCATTCAGGAAAAAGTCACGCTTCTCCGGGAAAAAGAGATTGAATCGGGTCAGGTTGACTTGTCTGTTATCGACTTCAGTGGCAGAGAAATCCGTGTTGATAGTCAATGCTGCATTCAATGATGGTGTAATACGATAGAACGCATCCAGTGATGGCGTCCAATCGGTTTCGCTTGTCCCTGCTGCGTGTCGTTTGCTGCGATTCACCGCCACAGAAGGAACAATATCCAACCCGACGCCTTTGCTGATGCCTTCAATGCCGGTCATCTGTCCGACAATGCTGGGGTTATAGGTTCTATTCTGTGACACCCAGGCCATTTCTTCTCCGCGGCGACGTATGGCACGACCAAAATTGAAGCCCCAGGTATCAAGAGCTGGGTCAAAAGGAATGGATTTGAACGGTATCTCTACTTCTGCCACCCAACTATTGCCGTCTACCCGCGCAGCGGTATCCCAGATGGTGTTCCAGTCCAGCGTAAAACTTGTCACTGAGGTATAAAGCGAATCATGTCGCGCAGCATTGAGATTCGTCTCGAAGCGGTAACCGGCTCTGCGTGAATTGAAAGGATCTAGAATTATCACAAGACGGTCATCAGAAGGCATGCCCTGACCGTGGCGAATGACAGGTGCAGCTATCAGGTCCGGTTCACTGTCGAACATGCGTGCGCCTATGTAAAGTGCAGCGTCGGTATAGACCACATATAATTCCGTGCGCTCCGAAGGCGTTGCCCCATCGCCCGGCCTGGTTTGATGGAAATCGGTTACAACTTCGGCCTGCTGCCAGACAGCTTCATCCAGATGCCCATCAATAACGGGTGGCGTTGCAACACGCACGGCCCGGAATTGTTTGGGCGCGTTGGTGGGGAGCGTGGGACTCTCGGCCTGTGGATGGTTTAGTCTCAAGCTGAGGCTCTGGTCAGAGTCCTGGCTCAAAGCAAAGCCGGGCCAGAGCGAGCAAGCAAGTAGAGGATAAATTAGTCTGGGGAAACGGCAGGGACGGACAAGCATGGGTACACCGTGTTGGTTTTATTGTTTGAGAATCAATTAAAGAGGCGGATTCTAGCCCGAAACTTGCAGAAACCCTCAAAAAACCAGCCTGCTCATTTGTAATTTTGTGTGACTTGCAGGGGGGGGGGGGAGTCTGCTTGCACAATAAAAAAGTAAGGAGCCGCTGAAATCTCAGCAAACTCCTTACTGAAGGGGCTGTTTATGACAAGTGACTAACTGGTTTACGAATACTTATTAAAAAGAACACTTCTGCTTTCACGAGTTGGTTGAGTTGCTTCAATCCAGTGTGAAATCGATCTCGTCACCGTTCACCAGAACAAGGTAGTCACCAGCAGGCAAACCCTTCACGTCCAGTGGCAGAATAATATCAAATGGCGCTGTCACCTGAGCACAAGCCACCAGAGTCTGCAGCGGTGTCTCACCAATAACCACGTAGTAGGTATTACCTTTACGGGTTATTGCTGTGTTCATTTCAACACAGGGAGTGGACAGATAACCCACGACACCCAGCTCAACCGTAACGGGTTCTGTTGCAAACACAGCCACTGACAACTCTTCAACATAAGCGAGCTGCTTCTCCACCGCATCGATCACCCGGAAGTCGCCATTTGGCGCAATGGTAAGACGCACCTGCTGATAATAGCGGGTAGTTTCCCCTTCCATCACGATGGCATCACTGATCGTCAGTTCATTGTCCAGGTACAGCGCGCTATCCGCTGCTGAACTCGCCGAATACAGCAAACCCACTAGCAGACCAGTTACCAAAGTCAACATGCCAAACGCTTTCATCATCTTCAAACTCATTACACACCTCACACTTACTGCGTTAATATTTTACTTTCCAGCACTATTGTTGGAAATTGAGCGTATTGTGCACGTAACCCGTTACGCTGGCTGTTTGAGACTTGTATGAAAACTGTGACTAATTGTACGGCCAGTGCAGCACAAAGGTAGCACCTTCCGATTGTGTGTTTTCCACATATATATTCCCGCCGTGACGTTGCAGAATGCGGCGTGCGATAGCAAGGCCCAAACCATAACCGCCCGATTGACGGTCACGGCTGGTATCGAGCCTGGCAAACGGTTCGAAAATACTTTCCCGATACTCTTCCGGAATGCCGGGACCATCATCACTGATGCGAATGGCCACCGCGGCAACTTCGATAGTGCAGGTTACCAGTACTTCCGTTTCTGCATAACGTAAACAATTGCGCATCACATTGTGCAGGGCGCGCGCCAACAAATCCGAGTTGAAATACACCTCTGTCGCATCGTTCTCATGATGCACCTGCAAACGCACAGGAATTTGCGATTGCGCATACAGAGTTAACTGTCGCTCCATCCAAGCATTGATTCTGATGGCGTGTAATTGCAACTGCAGGTTGTCCTCGCTGAGCTTAGCATATGACAACATTTCATCGATCAACTCCTCCAACTCCTGCACATCCGCCTTCATCGCATTCAGATGCTCGTCAAGGCGTTGCTCATCATGAATCTTGGGAATCATTTCCAGACCGAATTTGAAGCGAGCAAGTGGCGTACGCAGTTCATGAGCAACGGCATTGGTAAGATCACGGTGGGCTGTCACGAGATACTGAATGCGTTCTGCCATTTTATTGAAGGACTGCGCCACTGGCAGAATGCTGGAGTTTGGTGCAACTGCCACACGCGTGTGGAAATTATCGCGTCCAAATTGACTTGCTGCCAAGCGCAGAGAACTTAAATCACGATAGAAAGGTCTGCTCCATAGAAACAACAATAGGGCAACCAGTAAGTAATAACTGACGATGACGCCGGTTTCGATAAACGCGTTAGATTTTTTTTCTTCAAGCAACGGCCCCAGTGCTATCACCTGCCCTGTTGCAGGAATCATTTTGTACAGGATTTCCCGTGACTCTCCATCCCGGAAGGATTCGATGTGACCATTTCTTAACGTAAGCAGGAAAGCCTGTTGGTTACCCATATCTTCTGGCTCATAGAGCCTGACGGGCGTTGCCAAAGCTTCTTCCAGTTGTTCAGCTACAGCGTTAAAGCGCGTCACTACAGCACTTGGTTCAGAGCTTTCATCCACTAATAACAATTCGATCATTGCGAAATCAGACGCATATATTTCGGTATTGCTCTGCTCATTGGATGGAAGCATCCAGAGCATCAGACTATCCAAGGCCAGAGCAATGATTAAAATGCCAACGGCTATGACGATATAGGAGCGCAGAAAAAACACGGATGAAAATCGGTCTTTCATAAGCCACTTAATCCCAGGCGTTCACGACAAACAAATAGCCCTTGCCCCAGATGGTGCGAATTCGAAAAGGCTGTTCCGGGTTATCGTGCAATTTTTTGCGTAGTCGCGAAATACGCACATCAACGGTCCTGTCCAACCCATCGTACTCGATGCCGCGAATATTATTGTATATCGCGTCGCGACTCAGGACCGTGCCGGCGTGACGCGCCAAAAAACTCAGCAACTCGAACTCCTGGGTAGTCAGGTCGATTTCTAACCCGGCGAGAATTACCTGATGCGATTGCAGGTTTAATTGCAACTTACCAAACACAAGCACGTCACTCTCTGAGATTTTCTTCTCTGCGTGAGTGCGTCTTAGTAATGCGCGCAAACGTGCGAGTAGTACTGGCGGTTCGATGGGTTTGGTAACGAAATCATCTGCACCCAACTCCAGCCCCATCACATGATCAATGTCGCTGCTCTTTGCGGTCAAAATCAGAATGGGTCCGTTAAAGCTTTTGCGCAATTGGGTGCAGACATGCAGGCCATTTATACCCGGCAGCATCAAATCGAGAATGACAATATCCACCATATTGGCATCGAAATTCGCAACAGCCACATCACCCCGATGCTGCACGGTCACATCGAAGTGCTCCTGCATCAAATAGTCGCGCACTAAACCGGCCAATCGAACGTCATCCTCTATCAATAATAATCGCACAACTGGTGTGATTTCTTGAATAGAATCACCCGACACTTTATTAAATTGACTCATCAGAAAATACTCCAGGCATGACGGCGACGGCGACGAGTATCGCGCAGATCCCGTTTGATCACGGGTATTTCCACCTCACTTAGAATTTCTCCAGTTTGTGCATTCAGCAGTTGCACGCTAACGTTATCTACTCGCGATACTGCCACGGTATACTCCCCTGTCTGTTGTGACTGCCAGCAATGCAGATTTTCAACTTGTTCCGGAAACTTCAAACAAACGTTCATACTGCTGGTTGCTACCCAGGACACCAACATCTGCATCGCGCAAGTTTGCTCACCCGCTGCCATCACACATATACGCGGTTGCACGCGCAAAGAAACAGTATCGTCGGGAGATTCAGCATGGAGAAAAGCTGTCGGGTACATCCATAGCACCAGTGCGCTCAGGATTTTTACAGGAATGGAAATCCCCACAGATGAATGCGCCGTGTCAGTTTCTATCCCGCTCCTTGTGAATCTTCTCAACATTATTATGCAGGATTATTTGAATTGATAATAAAGGCCAAGAAACGCCGTGCTCACACTGCCTCGCTCGATAATGGGACTGCGCCGAATGGACGAGCTTAGATTTTCTCGTTCCACCACACCTATTAACTGCCAACGCTCACTCAGGACTCGTCTGGCGGAGAATCGAAGCACACTGTTTACACCGGCACCGCCTTTATACGCCGGCCTGCCATCGATACGCTCTTGTGGGCGAACTCCGTAGTAGTAATCCACCAGATCACCGCTCTTCCATTCCAATCCAAACGTGAGACTGAATTCACTGGTCTGCGTGATCCAGGGGTAAGAATAGGAAACCCAGGCGGATTGACCGTTGTGAGTACCACTGATATCTGTAAATAACTGTGCCTGCAGATCTCCCCAATCATTGATGTAGAGAAACTCGACGCCAGAATTGACGGCGAAATCGCGTTCAGGCAAGGATGTGTCCAGGTCTGCGAAGATAATTTCTTCCAGTTCTTCCGTGTTGAGCGATTCCAGATCAGGCCCATCCGCTCCGGCTATACCCATCCCCGAGAACGAGATACCTTTATCCTCTGCTATCTGCCTGAGACTGAAAATGTCCAGTCCGGAACTGCCGTTGCTCAGATAGCTGAAGTAATTGCGTTCGTTGTTGAAGGTGAGCAAAGCATTTGCCGAGAATTGCGTGGTTTCTCCCAACTTGAGTCCGATATCGCCATTGTCAAAAAACCAGCGCTCACCGTACCACGCAATATCCACAATCGCGTTCATGGTCAGATCGTCGGAGGCGATGAACGGGTTATCGCGCTGTCCGTGCCCCACCGCTACGCCCAATGTCCATGGGCTATCCTGGGAACCGTCGGTGTGCCCGGCACCCTCCTGAGCAGCAACCGGCAATAGCGCGCAAGTGCAAAGTAATGCTACAAGCCAGTGTGGCAGGCGCTGCAAACATTCAGGTCTTTTCAGGGATGGAATCAAGATTGCACTCACGCAGTTAGTCAAATCTGTAGCGGGCAGTGTACCTGCTAAATGAGACGGAATTTGTATTGGTTTTGGCGCTGATTTGTAAACAAATGTAACCCAACATCACGATGCATGGCGCGCATAATCGCAAATTCGCGGGTGAAACTCAAAAAGTTGTGAGTGGTGTTATTGCAGGGAAAGAGTCATTGCTGGGGGGATTAGTCCAGCAAGTGCTCATAGCGTTGATCCGTCAACATGCGCAGAAACGCCAGTAATGCATCAATTTGACGGCTTTCCAGCGGCAGCGTGTCCTGTAGCTTATGCATAGCGATATTCTCTGCCACTTCGGGCTCCCCCCAGTGTGCACCTGTTTCGGGGTTGATCTGGCTGGTGCCACCCGTCGTGTTGTATTTATTGTAAAACAACACCACGGTGCGCAGGTCCTGAAAAATACCGTTGTGCATGTAGGGCGCAGTCACAGCAATATTGCGAAGCGTTGGCACTTTGAACCTGCCGTCCTGCAGCGGGTCATCCACCAGTGGATGACCCAACAAACCGTGATCGGTATGCTGCGGACCCAGGCCGTTGGCACTGCGCAGGGTTTCATTGATGGGCAAACCAATGTTCTCATAGCGATAATTGGAAAAAGTTTCGCGCAAACTGGATGGTAAAGCGTTCAATTGATGACACTGAGCACAACTGGTGAAATGCGGCGAGAAAAATAATGCCATGCCCAACGCTTCTGGAGGCGATGGGTTGTACTGCCCCTGCAGGTAGCGATCATATTTTGAGTCAAACGGAGACAGAAATTTGCTGCGCTCAAAGGCCGCTATCGCCTGCGCTTTTGCGGCGAATGCTATTTGGGCATCTGCAAATATATCGTCGCC
Source organism: Pseudohongiellaceae bacterium (assembly GCA_041751425.1). Taxonomy (GTDB): domain Bacteria; phylum Pseudomonadota; class Gammaproteobacteria; order Pseudomonadales; family Pseudohongiellaceae; genus JAVVEG01. The sequence continues at coordinate 50,312 of JBGSXL010000029.1, forward strand.
AAACAGTGCCTTGAAGCTGCTTTCATAGTGTGCGTTCTCGCGTAAGCGGCTGACGACAAAACCTGCGTCAGGCATACCCATTTCCTTCACGTTCAGGGCTGGCGCTTCCGCCTGCTTCTCAAGATTTTCCGCGCGACCATCCCAGAACAGCCCGCCAACAAAATTGCCAAAAGTGTCCACATGAAACTCAGGGATCATCGCGGCATAAGCTATCGAGGGCGCATTGCGATCCCCCAATGACATGGCATCCGCACCCATGGATGCAGCGCCCGCCACCCCATTGCTTCTCACATCGATAAAAGCACGCGATAAATCGTGACAGGTGGCACAGGACTGGGTCCGATCCATGGAGAGATTAACGTCGAAGAAAAGCAGGCGCCCAAGTTCCTCCAATTGGCTTTGTTGCGTGGAGTTCTCTTGCGCTGATAAGGAAGCAAAAAGGAGCACTGCGGGCATTACCAGAGTAAGCTTCAGCGCGTTAGCGGTGGAAAGCAACAAGAGCTGCTTAATCATTTAGCCCTCCTGTCATCATGCCCGTGCTTACTGCTTGCTCATCAGTTGCTCACGCAACAGTACGGCGTTCAGCAAGGGGTTTTTACGGGATCGAGCTATTTCGGCTTCATCATATAGCGATACTTCAGCGGCCTTCTTTGGCGCATAGGTTTTCAGCATCCAGTTCATCACATCAGCCAGTTGTTTATCCGATATAGGCGCCTGAGAGGCACCTGGCACCCTGATAAGATACGAGCGCCCTTCGGGGGACCCCAGCAGATACTCCATACTTAAACGCAGATCCGGAACGTCTGGTGGACTGCCTGCACCGTTCTCCAGATGGCAGCCACTGCAATGTAACAAGTAGTCGTACTGTGGCGAGGCCCAGGCCTTGCCCGAGAACAAAAGCAAAAGCAATGGCAGTAACAAAGGTACAAGTAACAGCAGATCGGCGATCAAGCGATTAAATTGTTCATGCTTTGCTCTTGCCGTTGCCGGAAAGTACTTACTCGAGACCATTGCTATTCAAGACCATTGCTGTCGCCGTGTCCAATCACCAAAGCCAGAGTGCAGTGATAGGCATGACTGGTCGACCCGAAGCACCACAGAATACTGTTCGACTTGGATGGAAAATAAACCGGTTTGTCGCCTTCAGCGCGTGAGCAACCACAACCTCCGCAACTGGTCTTGCCGCAACAATCGTTGTAAGAAATCAGATAGTCTCTGCCATCAGTCGGGTTGTGACATGACCCAACCCAGGCAACTGTTGCTGTTTGCGATCCGGGTGGACATTGTGTCATGGATCCGCCGCAACAACTGCACAAGGCACCGCTAAGTGCGCAGTAGCGCCAGTAGTCACAATTCATTGGGTCACCCATCTCCTGCACATCGGCGATGCCGTTCACAGGGGTTCGTGGTGCAGGTTGAGCGTGCGCCTCACGCAACACCGGCAGTACAGGAAGAGCACCCATGCCTGCGATAAATACACCGAAGCGTCCCAGAAATGAGCGTCGCGACGTTCTACCCGCCAGAAAGCGCAAAGCACCCGTGGTTTTTGCATCCAGGTCTTTGAATAATTGCTTAATCTGTTCTTCTCGCTGGCTCATTATGCTTGTTCTCCCAGGCGCACTTCCACAAGATGTTCCCCTTTCACCAGATAATCCTGAATGGATTCGTATCCGGATTGCATCGCAAATACCAGCGACTCCAAATGTTCACGGCTATTCACCAGGCCCTTGGAGCGCATGATGCCTCGCTCGTCAATAAGAACGGCATAAGGCAATTTGCTGACTTCAAATTTCAGGCCTAGTTCCAGCGACACAATATACGGGTACTTTTCAATACCCATACGTTGAATATAGTCCTGGTGTTTGGCAGGTTGCCCGCCGTCGCTGCCGAATACCAGACTGAGACGTTCGGAGCCAGCCATGCTGACGGCCATTGGTACCAGATCTTTACAGATAGGACAGGTGGGGGAAACAAAAAGAATCAGTTGTGCCAGTTTAGCTGAGCCACCAATGGTGACAGGATTCTCTTTTATATCTACCATCGAAAGCACCGGAGCAGCTTCACCTACTTTAGGGCCAGCAGTAGTCATCAAGGCGCCAGCCGGTGACAACCGTGTATGCAGAATGCCTATCTGACGCGCCAATGCGAATACGGCAAATATCAGAACCAGCATTACTGCTGCCATCACCATGACTATGGCAAAAAGACTATTTTCCATCACTGCAACTCCTATTTTATTAAGCCAGAATAATTGCGAACCAGTTGCTCGACAGTTAAATATGTCATCGCCAGACCAGCAGTCAACAACACCAGGAATACCGCATCAGATAGCAGAAGACTACGTTGCACCACAGGCAGAATCAGAAGTAAGGCACCTGCTGCCAGCACTGCGTTTCTCACAATCAACCAAACAGATAATGTTTGAGGGGTGTCACCACATCCGCAATCGATTTCACTGCGCCCCCTTAGCAAGTTGGCTGCCATGGCAAATGCGTAAACCACCAGTAACGATGCAGCCGCTGAAGCAGCGAATGCGCGTGTAAAAGGAATCAGCAACAGGAACACCAGGCTCATTTCCAACCACGGCAACACCCGTGAGGCTGCAGGAACACTGGCGGATGGTAACAATTGATACGCGCTCAATTGCGCCTGAAAATGCTCAAGGTTACTAAACTTGTGGCGTGCTGCCATGAAAAACAAGAGAGCAAGCGAGACAGCGATGACAAGGGGTATCAGGGGATCTATCATCTTCAGTTTCCAATTTTTTTTGTGAATGTTTCGAAAAGCAAATCGTTATTCAAAAACAAGCGGGTTATAAAACAATTTCCGCACAGGAAATCAATGGAGGTTCTGAATCAGGTTGCCATCCAGATCCATTGTGCGCAGTTCCTTTCCTGTGCGTGCCTCACGTATTTCCAGCCCTTCGCTGGTAGACATCACTAAAAGTGGTTCGTCGTCCGGAGTCAACTGCACTGAGCTAACGGTTTCATCACCTTCCATCTTGATGCGATAGCCGCGTCGCTTGGTGTTCATATTAAATGCCCATACTTCAGTACCCGGTTTTTCAAACAATTCCTGGCCGCCTTTGTTTTTCATAACGGTCATGAACAAACCTGTAGCTTCACTGTAAGCAAAAGGCTGTCTGCCACCAATGCGCCATTCGTCATCGCTTGGCAGCATTACGCCATTGATATCCGGCACTCCGCCTTCGGTAGATTTGATGGACCACGGCTCGCTGACTACCACTGATCCCCCTTCCACACCGACCTCGAACACCAGACCCTCCAATGACACAAATATCCAACCATTGCCCGCCTTCACGGCATAGTCGTAAACAGGATCTTCCAGCACATTGAAGAATGTTTCACTTCTGGCACGAGCAATTTCTTCACCCGCATCTGACAAACCGATGTATTGAATAGTCCCGTCACCACAAGGCATCAGGAACCCGCCACTGACGGGGTACACGGCAGCACACCCTGGCGTGGCAATCTCGGTAACAAATTCGTTGCTTTCAATATTGGCAATGCTCACAGACATAGCAGGTGTAATATTCCAGACCCCAATGAATTTTTCATCAATGAGCCCAATCATTCCACTGTGGCCGATACCGGCAGACTTGGCAGGGAGAGCTATTTCTCCTATAGGAGAAGCGGTGGTGAAATCGTAGATAAGTACAAAGTCTTCGCGATCACCATACACATCGCGAGAGTAGAAGGAACCGTAAGAATAGATTTTTCCCGCCGCCATATGCGGTGCGACTGCAGGCGAGAAGCGCGACAAGGGCAGTGTGCCGCGCACAATACCCGCGTCACCATCCACCAGAAACGCTGTGGTCCCGCCCCGAACAGAGAACCAATGCACATCGGATTCCGGAACAGTGGCAACCTCTCCAACGACACTATCCCATTGCGCGGTAACTGACCCACAACTGATCATCAGACCCAAAACCAAGAACATGCGTTGAAACATCAGACACTCCCAAATTACCCAGTTTATTTTTGTAAGGACAGCGCACATCCGAACCTGATTTCATCAAGAAGACCAGCGATGCATCGTGGAGAAGCCATAATCATGCCAACACTACGCCCGCTCAACGGTTTCTGCAAGCTATTGGTGAATATATAGTTTTATGGGAATGAGTGGCTCTGATGGCTGCGGATTCTGGCTGCTTTGGTGCGTGCTCTTGAGTTCTGCACGTAATCGGTGCAATTCTGCACAACTGTTATGGCTGGATATGCAATATAATGGGGACGTCGCGGCTTTGCCCGGACCGCGAAGGCCAATCTCACCTCCAGCCAGGAAGGAGTTCGATATGTTCAGCTTCGGGTCAACGTCAATATCGAGATACTTTTGTAGAATTGAATCTGTACAGATACAACCATAGAGGTAAATCATGAAGAATATCCATAGAAATGCCATCATTACTTTGTCCGCCATTGCCTGCTTTACACTCACTTCAGCCGTGTTGTCGCAACATGCCGACCACTCGCACGGCACACCGCCTGCTGATGAGATTGGTGGCAGTAATGTCTCGTTCAGCACATCGTGTCACGCGGATACTGCTGAGAATTTCAATCGCGGTGTTGCTCTGGTGCATTCATTCTGGTTCGCAGAGGCCATTAAAACGTTTGAAGAAGTATTGGCCACCGATCCTGATTGTGCGATCGCGCATTGGGGAATTGCTCTTAGCCATTGGAGCAACCCTTTCGCCGGGCAACGCAATGCGCCACAACTTGCCCGCGGTGAAGCCGCCGTTACCGAAGCTCTCGCAACGGGCTCACCCACAATACGTGAAAGCGCGTATATTAATGCTGTTGCACATCTGTTCTCTGACAATCAACCTGGCTCTCAGCCTGCCCGCACCCAGGCTTATGAGAATGCCATGGAGCAGTTGGTAGAGTCATATCCTGATGATGAAGAAGCACAGATTTTTTATGCATTGGCAATCAATCAAAACGCCTCTCCGAATGACAAGACCTACGCAAGGCAGTTGCAAGCTGCTCAGATTCTTGAGCCGCTCTTCATGAAGTATCCGAACCACCCTGGTCTCGCACATTATATTATTCATGCATTCGACCACCCGCCATTAGCAGAAAAAGCACTGGATGCCGCACGACGTTATGCATCATTAGCGCCGGCTGTACCGCATGCTTTGCATATGCCATCTCATACATTCACCCGTGTTGGGTTGTGGCAGGAATCGATAGAAACAAATCAACGCTCGGCAGATACAGCGCGACAAAGCAGCACTGCCGGCGAAGAGTTGCATGCACTGGATTATCAGACATACGCTTATCTGCAATTGGCACAGGATAATGCGGCAGCAGCGGTGGTGGAACGTGCACTGGCGTTGACCGAGCAAGTCAATGTGACAGCTGTAGGTGCAACGGTTGCCGGCGCTTTTGCCATTGCAGCCATTCCTGCGCGTTACGCTTTGGAGAGAGGCGATTTCAGTGCAGCTGCGGCATTATCCGTCAACCCTGCCACCACACCACACACGGTGGCCATATCACACTTTGCCCGCGCCATTGGTGCTGCTCGCAGCGGAATCCCGGGCGCAGCTGCTGCGGATATTGATATGCTGGCTGAACTGCGGGAACAGTTACGCGACAGGCAAGACACGTACTGGACCGAGCAGGTTGATATCCAATGGCACGTTGCTAATGCCTGGGTAGCTTTCGCAGAGGGTCGTCAGGAAGAAGGCATTCGCACAATGACAACGGCAGCGGACATGGAAGATGGTACCGACAAAGCTGCTGTGTCACCCGGCCCCTTGTCGCCGGCGCGGGAAATGCTGGGCATCATGCTGCTGGATGTAGATCGCCCTGCTGATGCGCTGCTAGCGTTAGAGGCTACTATGGTCAAAGAACCCAACCGGTTTCAAACCATGTACTACGCAGCCAAAGCGGCAAATGCTACGGGCGATAGCGACAAAGCAAAGCGCTACTTCCAACAATTACTCAACGTTGCGGGATCTGCGGACACACAGCGACCAGAATTGTTGGAGGCACGAGCATTCCTTGCTCAATAGATACTCCTGCTGTTTTCATAAATCTCATATTGTAGCCAGAGCACACTATTCAATGTGCTCTGGCTGGGACACCTGAATGCAAAAACGTTATTCCCAATGCTTGTTGGCGAGTCTGACCTTTCTTATCTTTTTGTTGCCTGGCATCGCTATAGCGCACGACATGACAGAAATCGCGCGCGAAAGGATGGCATCCGGCGGTTACCTCGAAGTGATGTGGACAGGCGCTGAGCACATGCTTAGCGGCTACGATCATCTGTTGTTTCTGCTGGGCGTCATGTTTTTCCTGACCCGCTTTATCGATATTCTGAAATTCGTCACTGCATTTACAGTTGGGCACACCATCACTCTGATATTTGCTACTTTTGCGGGTATTACAGCAAACCATTATCTGATTGACGCAGTAATCGCCGTCACTGTTGCTTATAAGGGCTTCGAGAATCTCGATGGCTTCAAGCGCTGGTTCGGCGTGCAAGCCCCCAATCTGCTGTTCATGGTTTTCGCATTCGGTTTGATTCACGGTTTCGGATTGTCTGCACGCCTGCAGGGTGTGACGTTGGCGGATGACCCCGATTTATTGAGCAAGATTCTGTTGTTCAATGTTGGCGTGGAACTGGGCCAGATTATTGCATTGTTGATCATGGCAATTGCAATCACTGCGTGGCAAAAACTCAGTATCTGGCCCACTATAAGCCGTGTGAGTAATACTGCCCTGATTGGAGCGGGTGCTGGGTTACTGGTGTTTCAACTCAACGGCTTTGTGCAGGAACGCCAACAGCAACAAGCTGCTTTACAATATGAGATATTTATTGATCAGGAGAATATGATGGGTCAGGTGCGCCTTTCTGATCAACAGCCATTGGCTGAGGCGGAGCTTCTCATTGAGTCGCTGATAAACGGTACTGTCAATCAAGTACGAACCGATTCAGACGGCTGGTTTGTTTTTATTGGGGAGAATGGGCAGACCTATTCGATAAGCGCCCAGGGATTCAGTGGGGCTGATTCACAAACTCGAGTGACACTAGGTGACGCTGCACCCGATCACAACGAAGAGCTGCATATTCCGTTTTATGTGTTCGTGGCGTTGTTCATGCTGCTTTCTGTTTTGCCGGCGCGAATGATTGCTCGTAGAATTTAAATAATGTGCACGAGTCGCACTCCAGACCAGTAACACTGTCTGCCTGACCGCTCCCGGTTGGGCATGATTATTGCTCCTTTACTTCATATCACGTCACGACTGGCTGCTGTCTGGTGAACCCTTCAATTTTGCCTTAAAAAAAGGCACGCCGGTTGTGCTCGCACTATAAAGAGGCAATGCAATCCATCCATGCGAGCAAGCCAACACATTTTCCGTGTACGCCGCGAATACAACATCCTGGTTGGCAATGAAACGCTGGAAGATTATGCGTTACGTTTCACGGCTGAAAAGGCCCGGCGCTGGAGTATTGCGGATGTCGCCAAAACGGCATTAGGCGCTACTGCATTCATGGCGCTCGAAGCCATCGGCGCCGCTATTACTTTGAGTTATGGATTCATTAATGCAGTTGCCGCCATGCTGGCAGTCACCGTAGTAATCCTGTTGACAGGATTCCCCATTGCCTACTATGCGGCAAAGCACGGTCTTGATATAGACCTTCTGACTAGAGGCGCTGGATTCGGCTATCTGGGCTCAACAATCACTTCATTGATCTACGCGTCGTTCACGTTTATTTTCTTCGCCATTGAAGGCGCTATTCTGGCCTCAGCTCTACATGCATTGCTTGGTATTCCCTTGTGGTTAGGCTACATCATTTGCGCGGTCGCCGTGATACCTGTCGTTACGCACGGTATTTCTGCTATCAGCAGGTTTCAGATTGGCACGCAGAATTTTTGGTTGATTCTGCAATTACTCGCTCTGTTTGGAATCGCCTGGTTCGAACTGGAGAAGGTTGCCGACTGGAGCAAATATATGCCAGTCAGCAACGAGTCAGGTTCCGCAAACGCAGGTTTCAATCTAATCTTCTTCGGCGCTTCCTCCGCCGTCATGTTTGCCATGGTCGCGCAGATTGGTGAACAGGTTGATTATCTGCGTTTCATGCCCCCAAAGACTGAGCAGAACAAAGGTCGCTGGTGGTTTTGGCTGACTTTGGCTGGACCTGGATGGATATTCATTGGACTGATAAAACTGCTGGCAGGTTCTTTCCTGGCGTATATCGCAATAACTGCTGGCAGTACTGTATTGCAGGCCACCGACCCCACGTATATGTATCAGATGGCATTCAACTATTTAGTGCAATCACCCACATTGGCGCTGATGCTCGCCGCTGTGATGGTTATAGTGTCACAGATGAAAATTAATGTGACCAATGCTTACGCCGGCTCCATCGCCTGGTCCAACTTTTTCTCTCGCCTCACCCATAGCCATCCGGGACGTGTCGTCTGGCTGGTTTTCAATGTCGCCATAGCATTGATACTGATGGAGCTGGGCATGCATCGGGCGCTGGAGTCTGTGCTCGGCGTATTCGCTATTGTGGCAGTCAGCTGGCTGGGTTGCCTTTCAGCGGATCTCTTGATAAACAAACCTCTGGGACTGAGCCCGTCGTATGTTGAGTTCAAACGTGCACATTTGTATGACATCAATCCCGTAGGTGCCGGATCTATGTTATTGGCCAGTGTTACCGGGATATTGTGCTACCTGGGACTTTTCGGCGAAGTATGCCAGGCATTGGCGCATTTCATCAGCTTGGGTATCTGCTATATTTTTGTGCCATTGATTGCTGTAATGACGAAGGGTCGATACTACCTGGCACGGCAGTCACCTGAGATTGCGGAGTTGCTGGAGGTCAACAGAATTGTTACGACACGCGATGGATCTGAATCCACTGCGCGTCAACCTGATGCCAGCATCAATCTGGAATGCTGCATCTGTGAAAATGCTTTCGAGCGTCAGGACATGAGCTACTGCCCGGCTTATCAAGGTGCCATTTGTTCTCTGTGTTGCTCTCTGGATTCCCGTTGTATGGATTCGTGCAAACCCGGGGCCCGCTTCTCTGAACAGTTGACAATATTCCTGCAGGCAAAACTTCCTGCAGTGGCATTGCAGCTAGTCAACCCTCGTCTGGCCCGGTTTCTGGGAGTGTTTGCGTTGGCTACCATAATCAACGCCTCTGTTCTGGGCTTGATCTATTTCCAGTTGCAAACCCAGACACCCACTGAAACAGCCCTTCTACAGCAGACTTTGCTGACTGTATTTTATATCCTGCTTTTCATCAGCGGAGTTATCTGTTGGTTGTTCCTGCTTGCCCACGAAAGCCGGGTAGTAGCGCAACAGGAATCTGCACGGCAAACAACGCGACTGATAGACGCTCTGGAGGCACATAATGAAACGGATCTGCAGTTACAGCAAGCCAAGGAACTCGCCGAACGAGCCAATAGCGCCAAGAGTCGCTACCTGAGCGGTATCAGTCATGAGTTACGAACACCTCTGCAGGCTATACTCGGATACGCTCAACTTTTAAGTCAAAGAAAGGACGTACCCGTGAAAGTGCATGATGGATTGCTGATCATCAAGCGCAGCGGTGAACACCTTGCTGATCTTATCGAGGGCTTGCTGGATATATCAAAAATCGAAGCCGGGCGTCTCGAAATTTATCGTAATCAGGTGAAGCTGCCGGAACTAGTGGACCAGCTTGTGCAGATGTTCCGTGAAATGGCGCTTGAGAAAGGTATCGACTTTACCTGTCACGTGCATGGATCACTGCCTCATGTGGTGGCATCCGATGAAAAACGTCTGCGGCAGATTCTGATCAATCTGCTTTCGAACGCTATAAAGTACACCATGAAGGGAAAGGTTGAGTTTCATATTCGCTATCGTAATCAGGTGGCAGAATTCTCCATCATTGATACCGGCATCGGCATCCATCCCGACAATCTGCAGCGCATACTGGAACCATTTGAGCGTATTCGTAACTCCGATACGCCACTGGTATCCGGCACAGGACTGGGACTGACTATTGTGCGATTGCTGACCGAAATAATGGGAGGTGAGCTGGAGATTACCAGTTCGCCCGGCGATGGCAGTTGTTTCAAGGTATCACTGATGTTGTCTCGGGTAGATAATCCGGTAGAGAAGCAGATATTGCAAAAAGTAATTCTGGGTTACGCAGGTGCTCCAAAAAAAGTAATGGTCGTTGATGATGAACCACTGCATCGCGGCCTGCTTGTCGATCTGTTAACTCCTTTAGGGTTTGATGTTGTGGAGGCACAGGATTTTCATAGCTGCATGGCGACTCTTGAAAATGAGACACCAGATCTGTTTTTACTTGATGTCAGTTTGCCGGGAACAGATGGCCTTACTTTGGCAGGAATTCTTCGCAACAAGGGCTACCGTCAACCGATTGTCATGATCTCCGCAGATGCACAGGAACATCATCGAACTCACCAGGTCAGCCCTGACCACGATGACTATCTGGTCAAACCAATCAATAATCAGAATCTGATCGACTGCATTGGAAACCTTCTTGCCTTGTCCTGGCATTTTGAAGAAACAGATTTACCCGAGCTGCATGTTTCCCGAGTTATGTCTGACACTGCACACATAGCACCGACAATCCCGGCAGGTGTTACCGATCACGCGTTATTTCGCGAACTGATTGCATACGCACAGATTGGCTACAAAAGCGGCGTTATCGGCAAATTGGATGAAATAGAGGTTGCGGGTCTTGTTGAAAAAACAGTACTGCTGCATTTCAGGCAGTTGGTTGGCAGATTGAAATTTCAAAAGCTGGTTGAAAGTATCGAAGTTCCAGGCGATGAGAAACATGAATAAACACCATAGATCCGCTGTAATACTGGTTGTAGATGACTCACCCGACTCTCTGAGCCTGGTGAATGATACATTGGAGGAAGCTGGTTATAACGTATTGGTCGCTCTGGAAGGAAAGCAGGCGTTAACTATCGCAAGGCGTATCCGCCCCGACATGATTCTGTTGGATGCCATCATGCCCCACAAAGATGGTTTTGAAACCTGCAGGGAGTTGCGTGCTATCCCCGAGTTGTCCGCTATCCCAATCATTTTCATGACAGGACTCACCGACTCAGCGAGTATCGTCAAAGGATTAGAAGCCGGTGGCGTGGATTATCTGACTAAACCGGTGAATCCGAATGAATTACTCGCAAGAATCAATGTGCATCTGACAAACGCCCGCATGACGAGCAGTGCATATAACGCCCTGGATTCTTCAGGTCAATTTCTGTTTTCTATTGACGTCCATAGCAGAATTCTCTGGGCAACGCCTCAGACACTTGCTCTATTCGCCAAATACAGAGCCGGTGAGTTATGGTTGCAGAGCGAATTGGCCACACAACTGACGGGATGGTTGATGACGGATAAAGCGCCTGCACAACCACTATCATTGCGTCTGCCAGACAGTCAGGCAGCAACCACGCAAACTCAAAATCTCACTGTCAGTTTTGTGCAACAACGCAGCGAACACGAGGTTTTTCTGAAACTGCAGGAGACCAGCACTACCTCCGGGGCTGAGCTATTGCAGAAAAAACTGGCACTGACCAACCGTGAATCACAGGTATTGTTCTGGATAAGCAGCGGTAAAACCAACTGGGAGGTTGGGCAAATTCTCAGCATGAGCCCTCGCACTGTGAATAAACATCTGGAGCAGGTCTTCCCAAAACTTGGCGTACAGAACCGTACTTCTGCGGCCGGTATAGCCATCAGCATACTGGGCTCTGATTGACGTCATCTTTCGCGTCGCACTTTATGCATTTTGGCCAGAAGCATCACCACGCGCACCAAAAGTACATACAACAAGACGGAGCCTGCCAGTAGCCAGGTTGCATGGTTCAACTCGTGAAAGAGTGTACCGGGTTCACCATGACCAGGATGAGCCCAGCTGGTCTGACTAACTAAAATGCTGACCATGAAAATCAAGACAGTTCTGAGTTTACTCATTGTGCGCCCCCGTTTAGCTGTGGCATTTGCGGTTCCACCATTGGCCCTATTTTTCCGAAGATTGTGCTGAGATCATCCTGTTTCAACATGCCTTGCTCTACGATAAACTTGATGACGGCATCCAGTCCGCTGCCTGTCTTCAGATTGGTAAATACGAAAGGTCTTTCTCCTCGCATTCTGGCAGCATCAACTCGCATCACATCCAACGAGGCACCCACTAAAGGAGCCAGATCTGTCTTGTTGATTATCAGCAGATCCGATTTGGTGATGCCCGGACCACCTTTGCGGGGAATCTTGTCGCCCGCAGAAACATCAATCACATACAGCGTCAGATCGGAGAGCTCGGGGCTGAAAGTGGCACTGAGATTGTCTCCTCCACTCTCAACAAAAATCATATCCATCTGACCATGCCGCGTGATCAGTTCATCAATGGCAGCAAGATTCATAGAGGCATCTTCGCGAATAGCCGTATGTGGACAACCTCCAGTCTCTACACCAATAATCCTGTCGGGTGACAAAGCCTCATGCTTGGTCAGAAAGTCAGCATCTTCCTTGGTATAGATATCATTGGTCACCACAGCAATATCGTAATGTTCACGCATAGACAAACAAAGCCGGCGTAGTAATGCTGTCTTGCCTGAACCAACCGGACCGCCTACCCCAATGCGTAGCGTTTGTTCTGTTTTACTGTTAGTCATTTGTAAACTCCTTCAAAATGCTCATCGCCTGCTTATGAGCGAAATAATCGTGTGTATTGCGTTTCATGCAGCATGCTTGCCAAGGTCAGCGCAGGTAAGCTGACACCAATTTCATCGTCTTCCAACATACCTGCATGTTGAATGGCTGCCGATATCTCAATCTGTAAACTGATAATCAGTTTCTGTGCCTGAGTTTGCCCAAGCGGCATAAGTTTAGTTGCCGCATTCACCTGGTTCTCCAACCAGGACCAGGCATACCCCAGAGAACAAAGTTCATTACTTATCTGCCAATGTCTTGCCGCCTGTGCGAATGCTGTAATAAAACTCAATTCTCCGGAAACAGGCAACAATGGAACATCCAGGTCGATCAGCAGTTTCTGCAGAGCCTTACCTGTAGCGGTATCTGTCAACAGAAACTCTTTGGTTTCCCGACAAGCCAGAACGTAACTGTTCCAGTACTCGATAGCGACCAGGTCATTCACATCCAGAGCATGGTTAATACGATTCAGAATCGGGATATCCACACAAGCCAATCCATGATGCAACTGCAGAACCATCCAGTCGCGTATATCTTCAACGCCTTTTAGCCACTGTGCCTCCATGGCATATTCCATGCCATGCGAGAATGCATATGCACCAACTGGCAAACCGGCGCTGCCAAGATGCATCATGCGCAACAGTGCCATGTCAGTGTTTATCATGATGATGCAACGGAGTCAGTCTGTTGTGGGTGTGCGAGTCATGCTCCTCATGGCTGTGATGACCGCCATTTACGTATGCGCCGGACTCAGGAATAAAAACGTGCTGGGATTTTTGCAACTGCAATCCTAGTAACACCAACATTTCCTCCAGCACATGGTCTGGTAGAATACGTAACCAACGTTCACCCAACTGAACTTTCACATGACGGTTACCCAGGTGATAGCATGCGCGGCTGAACTTTTCCCAGCTTTCACTGCTTGCAGTGACCACAGGCTCTATAGCGCCTTCCACCAGAATGTGGCGGCCACATTGACTGCGAAGTGTTTCCCCTACAATTAACGGAGTGCCACGTTTCAGGAATAAACGCACTTCCTCACCATCCGTAGAAAAAACCCGCATGCGACCACGGTCGCGTTGTTCGTGACTGAGGATGATTCTCAGATCAACAGAAACGTGAGAATCAATTCCCATTCGCTCATACACATCCAGCATTTTTCTCTCCTCAGAAAAGACGCTTTAGAAAAGACGCCTCAGAACAGGCAGTAAAGTTGTGCCAGGGGTAACACTATAGCTGGCTCGCAAGTCAGCAGTTCACCGTTGGCCCGAACCTCGTACGTTTGTGGATCCACTTCGATATGCGGCAACCAATCATTCAGTATCATGTCTTGCTTACGAATATTTCGCGTATTGCGACAAGCTATCAGTTTTCGTTGCAGACCAAGCGAAAGGCCAATGTCTTGTTCTACGGCAATCCTGCTGGCAAAAGTCACAGACAGGGCCGCCGGGGCTAAACCGAAGGAACCAAACATGGGGCGGTAGTGCACCGGTTGCGGTGTTGGAATGGACCCGTTGGGGTCTCCCATAGGCGCAGCGACAATCATGCCGGATTTGATAATCAACGAGGGCTTTATGCCAAAAAAAGCAGGCTTCCACAACACCAGATCGGCCAACTTGCCTGCCTCGATGGAACCAACCTCGTGCGCAATACCATGCGTAATGGCAGGATTGATGGTGTACTTTGCGATATAGCGTCGCACCCGGAAATTGTCTGACCTGTTGCTATCTTCCTTCAGAGCGCCACGTTGCACTTTCATCTTGTGCGCGGTCTGCCACGTACGCGTAATGGTCTCGCCCACCCTGCCCATCGCCTGCGAATCCGAAGCGATCATACTGAAAGCGCCAAGATCATGTAGAATGTCCTCAGCTGCAATCGTTTCCTTGCGTATTCTGGAATCAGCGAATGCCACATCCTCCGGGATAGCAGCATCCAGGTGGTGACATACCATAAGCATGTCCAGATGTTCATCGACTGTATTGTGGGTGTAGGGACGGGTCGGGTTTGTGGAAGAAGGCAGTACATTTGCAACCGAGCAGGCTTTGATAATATCGGGTGCATGACCACCGCCTGCACCTTCCGTATGGTAGGTATGAATAGCACGATCTTTGAACGCTGCAATCGTGTCGTCAACAAAACCTGACTCATTCAACGTGTCAGTATGTATGGCAACCTGAACGTCATACTCTTCGGCAACATTTAGACAATTATTGATGGATGCCGGTGTCGTGCCCCAGTCTTCATGCAATTTCAAACCACAGGCGCCCGCCCTGAGTTGTTCCACCAGCGCGGCCGGTAAACTGGCGTTGCCTTTGCCCAGAAATCCGAAGTTCATCGGCATACTGTCGGTTGCCTGCAGCATCTTGCCGATGTTCCAGGCTCCGGGCGTACATGTGGTTGCGTTTGTGCCGGTAGCCGGTCCGGTACCACCACCAAGCATAGTCGTGATGCCCGACATGCTCGCTTCTTCAATCTGTTGCGGACATATGAAATGGATGTGCGAGTCAATTCCGCCTGCAGTGAGAATTTTACCTTCACCTGCAATAATTTCTGTGCCGGGACCAATAACTATGTTTACACCGTGCTGGACATCAGGGTTCCCTGCTTTACCAATGGTGATTATTCTGCCGTTCTTGATACCGACATCCGCTTTGACAATGCCCCAATGGTCCACGATGAGTGCATTGGTGATAACCAGATCCATACTTTTATAGCCGGGGTGTTGACTTTGTCCCATGCCATCACGAATAACTTTGCCACCACCGAATTTCACCTCGTCACCATAGCTGGTGAAATCTTTTTCTATTTCAATCCACAATGCGGTGTCTGCAAGACGCACACGGTCTCCGGTTGTCGGTCCGAACATCTGACTGTATGTTGCACGATCTATCGTAGCCACGCTCAATCTCCTTTCATCAGATTTTGGGAAACAACTCACCCATGACCTCGCCTCTGAAACCATATACCTTGAGTTCACCGGCGTAAGCGACCAACTCTACTTCTCTGCTCTGACCTGGCTCAAAACGTACTGCTGTACCCGCTGCAATATTCAGATGATAGCCACGTGTTTCTTTACGCTGAAATTGCAGCCCATTGTTCACTTCAAAAAAATGGTAATGCGAACCCACCTGTATAGGCCGGTCGCCGATATTCTCCACACGCAGCTTTAGAGTCTTACGCCCCACATTGATCTCGATATCCCCTTCAGCGACCTGAATCTCGCCGGGTATCAAGCGTTCTGTGCTGTTTACTGTCATGTCGAACTCCTTTCTGATTCAGAAGCACCTGGCGCCATGCGATCAGACAATTGATTGTCTAGTCATGTCTAGTTAATGGGTTCGTGCACGGTAACCAATTTCGTGCCATCGGGAAATGTCGCTTCTACCTGAACTTCATGAATCAGCTCCACCACACCGTCCATCACCTGATCCGCACGCAGTATATTTTTCCCCGCACTCATCAATTCAGCGACCGTCTTGCCATCTCGCGCACCTTCTATAATCTCCATGGATATCAGCGCCATGGCTTCCGGGTAGTTGAGCAGCAATCCTCTTGCAAGGCGACGTTCAGCCAACAGTGCTGCTGTAAAGAGCAACAATTTGTCTTTCTCTCTGGGAAGTAGCTCCATATTGGCACCTGCCTCAATCCGGTTGACGAATAATTCTTTCTAATGTCACTGGTGTCACGTTGACCATATTCTTGGTATACACGCAGGCCGCTGTATAAGCATCGGCCTCATGATTGTCCAAAACTTGATAAATAAGCTGCGCGCCTCTTCAGAACAGGATCCAAGATAGCGAGCAACGATGAAACCGTTGATTGCCGTCACGCCTGCAAGACCACTTAGATCTTTTTGCGCTATAGCACCACGTAGTTCTGCAAGAATCGCCGTTTGCATTTCCTCGTTTACTTTCCCATTACCAACTTCGTTCAGAAAGGAGCCCGCAACGAAAATACCGGTGACGGGACAAGACTGCATGCCAACAACTGCTGTATACAGTTTGCGTGACTCGTCGTTGATCAGCAGATTCTCAATCAATAGTGGCTTACCTTCTCTGCTGATCATCAAACGCTGTTGCAACTCGCCTGTGTTGAAAACAAGGCCACTGGCAGGTAACCCCAGGCAGGTGATTTCCCAACCGCTGAACTGACTGTTTTTTCCCAGTGAGACTCTCGTGTCCATCCGTCCGCTCGCACCCGGATAGACAATGGTTTCCTGTGGCAACCACTCGATTGATCCGCCTTCATGCAACTCGATGGTATTTATCTGCTGCTGCAATCGCTTGTCCGCTCTCGCCCTGTAGATACGACCTGCACCAGGTGTAGTCACCAATACCCGCGTGCCTTTTTCCAGCTGCATTGAGATCTGTAATCTGTCACCAGAAACCAAACCACCGGGCGGATGCAAAAGATAGACATGCGCCAGATCAGGACCTTCAGGATAGAATGGTTTCTGAACGTACAGTGGGCCGTGATGACGGCACTCTGTTAATCTGCAACCTCTGGCGCGCTGTTGAAAAGAGAGTTCAAGATTAGCTTCCCAGTTGCTGCCCTTTTTGGGTAACACAGATCTGTGGTTTCCGTTTTCTGCGCAAAAACCCTCCAGTTTATGCCGTTGTAGTGCTGCAGCATTCATACGGCCAGATGCCTCTTAATCAGCTCATCAGAAAGATTTTCCATCCTGTCACTAGCGACAACTCTGCCCTTTTCCATCAGGTGAAACTCTTTACCAACCCGGCGGGCAAAGCCCAGTTTCTGTTCCACCAGCACGACAGTCATACCCTCACTGTTCAGGCGCGTGATGACATCACCTATCTGGCTGACGATATTTGGCTGGATGCCTTCATTAGGCTCATCAAGAATCAATATGCGCGGATCAATCACTAATGCCCGGCCGATCGCCAGTTGTTGCTGCTGACCTCCGGAAAGATCACCACCACGGCGTTGCAACATGCTTTCCAGCACGGGAAAAAGTTCGAAAATGCGGGTGGGAATATCGCGCAAACCATCCTTGCGACACGGCAGGCCTATTCTCAGATTTTCTTCTACAGTGAGTGTCGGAAAAATATCACGGCCTTGCGGAACGAAGCCGATTCCCAGCCGCGCTCTGTTACTGGCAGCTTGTTGCTGAATCGGCAAACCATCTAATAGAATCTCGCCACTGGTGTTGGGCAAAAGTCCCATCAGGCATTTCAACAAAGTTGTCTTGCCAACACCGTTACGTCCCATGATGCAGGTGCAGGACCCTTGTTTGACAAATAAATCCAAGTCCCAAAGTATCTGTGAGCCACCGTAGTGCTGTGATAGTTTTCTTATCTCAATCACTGCTCGTCTCCCAGGTAAACTTCAATTACCGCAGGATTGTTTTGTATCTGATCCATACTTCCTTCTGCGAGCACACTGCCCTGATGCAGAACAGTGACAGTGCGGGCGATACTGCGGACAAATGCCATGTCGTGTTCAACCACTACCACCGTTCGCTCGCCAGCCAATGAAGTCAGCAGTTCCGCGGTGCGCTCTGTCTCCTGAGCCGTCATGCCAGCAACAGGTTCATCAATCAATAGCAGACGGGGATCGGAAACCAGCAGCATGCCTATTTCCAGCCATTGCTTTTGTCCATGTGACAGAGCGCCTGCCAATTGATTGCGCTCTGCCTGCAAGCTGATAATCTCCAGCACCTCATCAATATGGTCTGCCTGCTCAGCGCTAAGTGTGGCGAACAGGTTTGACCAGACACCTTTGTTGAACCTCAATGACAGTTCCAGATTGGTAATAACAGAGTGCGCTTCAAACACGGTTGGCTTCTGAAACTTGCGACCGATGCCCAACTGAGCGATCGATGCTTCGTCATGTTTAAGGAGATCAATACTCTGCCCGAAGTAAACCTGCCCTGAATCACAGGAAGTCTTCCCGGTGATCACATCCATCAATGTCGTTTTACCTGCACCATTGGCGCCAATCAGACAGCGTAGCTCGCCATCGTTGATATACAAACTAAGGTTTTTCAATGCCTTGAAGCCGTCGAAGCTGACGGTCAGATCTTCTACATAAAGAATGACATTATGAGAAACATCCAGCCTCGGAACATGCATGGCAGGCAGTCGCCAGTCCGTAGAGTACCGCCACTGGTTGAAAGTTTCCGGCAAGCTCATGCCACAACCTCCCGTTGCGCCGAATCAGCTGCTGAAGAGTCAGACCCGGAACCTGAGGACGAACCATTTGTACCTGCTTGCTTACTGCGTTGCCTGAGCAAACCAGCCAACCCCTGGGGTAGAAAAATCGTGACAAACACAAACAAGGCGCCAAGCATGAATATCCAGCTCTCCGGAACCAATGCTGTGAAACGCGTTTTCGCGTAGCTCACCAACACAGCGCCTACCACAGCGCCGTACAAGGTGCCCCGTCCGCCAACCGCCACCCACACGACGACCTCTATAGAATTAATGGGTGAAAATTCACCAGGATTGATGATGCCAACCTGCGGCACATACAACGCACCTGCAATGGCAGCAATCAGCGCTGAATAGACGAACAACCACACCTTATAGTGCTCAGTGTTATAACCAAGAAAACGTGTGCGCGCTTCACTGTCGCGAATGGAGACAATGATGCGACCCATACGGGAACGCATAATGTAATGGCTGCTTGCATAAGTGAGCCCCAGAAACAAGGCGGTGATCACCAGCAAAGCTACTCGCGTGCTGTCTTCACGCAAATTGAATCCGATGATGTCGCGAAAGTCAGTCAGACCGTTGTTGCCACCAAAACCCATCTCATTGCGAAAGAAGGCCAGCATCAAGGCATAGGTCAATGCCTGGGTGATAATCGAAAGATAGACCCCGGTTACCCGCGAACGAAATGCCAGCCAACCAAAAACAAAAGCAAGTAAACCTGGCACCAGCAATACCATCAGCATGGCAAACCAAAACTGATCCATACCAAACCAGTACCAAGGCAATGCATCCCAGTTCAGAAACACCATGAAATCGGGCAACTCAGGATTGCCGTAAACTCCCCGGTCACCAATCTGGCGCATCAAATACATGCCCATGGCATAACCGCCCAGTGCAAAAAAAGCACCGTGCCCCAGGCTGAGTATGCCGCAATAGCCCCAGATAACATCGACAGAAAGTGCCAACATCGCATAGCAGAGATACTTGCCCAACAAACCGATCGTGTAGGTGCTGACGTGCAGCGCAGAATCAGTAGGCAGCAGCAGATTTGACAATGAGGCTAACAAAGTAACGATAAAAAGGATGGCCACAAAGAGGCCTACCGGGCTGCCGCCACGACGCAGTTTTCCCCAGTTTTCAACAAAGGTTTTCATTCAGCCGCCCGCCCTTTTTGAGGAAACAGTCCCTTGGGGCGAACCTGAATAAAAAGTATGATGAAAACCAGCATAAGTATTTTAGCAAGCACAGCACCGGTTGCCGGTTCCAGTATTTTGCTGGACACCCCTAATGTGAACGCACCAACCAAAGTGCCCCACAGGTTACCCACACCACCGAAAACAACCACCATAAACGAATCAATGATATAGGCTTGCCCCAGATTGGGACCAACATTCGTCAACTGACTTAGTGCGACACCGGCAACGCCCGCAACGCCAGATCCAAGCGCAAATGTGAGCGCATCCAAGCGATCCGTTCTAATGCCCATCGCCTTAGCCATATTTCTGTTCTGAGCGACAGCTCGCACTTGCAAGCCCAGCGTGGTTTTCTTCAGAATGAACAACAGAATAAAAAAGACGATGACAGAAAACAGCAGAATATAAAGTCGGTTATTAGTAAACGACAGTACGGGATTGACCTGCCATGCACCACTCATCCAATCGGGAGATACCACCAGTTTATTCAGTGGCGAGAATATAGTGCGCACAGTCTGTTGCAGAATCAGGCTGATACCAAATGTTGCCAGCAGCGTTTCCAGAGGACGCCCGTTAAGATAACGAATCACATAACGCTGAATCAAAACACCCACTATCGCCGTCACAATAAATGCGGCGGGCACGGCAACCCACAATGAGTAATTGATTAACCCGGGCATCACGGATTGCACAACAAAGGTAGTATAGGCACCCAGCATCAGCATCTCACCGTGAGCCATATTGATAACGCCCATCACTCCAAATGTCACCGCCAGTCCAATTGCTGCCAGCAAAAGAACAGAGCCCAGGCTTAAACCATAAAACAATTGCTCCACTCGCAGATAGAAATTCACCTTGCGATTGATACTCGTGACTGCCTCCTGCACCGCTGCGCGCACTGCAGCGTCCTGTTCGTTTCTGCCGGACTCGCTCAACATGCTATCCAGTAGATTACGTACGGGGCTTTCCAGACGTTCAGCGAGCACCGCGGTTGCTGCAATTCGCTCAGCAGAAGTATATGCGCCAGAAAGTATGTGCATGCTGATCCCCACGTTGATCAGCTCCAGAACGTCCCGCTCCTCCTCCACTTCACGAGCCTGCATAAGCAATGCAACATTCCCATCACTCAGGTCGCGCAGAATTTCCTGTGCCGCAGACAGTCTTTCTGTCACATCGCCTTCCAGCATATTGATGCGAGCAATGGCTTCCCGCAACAATACCCGCAGCCGATTATTTACGCGAATTTTTCCCAACTGCCGCGTTGACATTGCATCGACGCCAGTTCCGGTAAGTATGTCAGTGCCTGTACGTACGCCCTGACTCTCCACCATGCGCATAACCTGGCGCGTTGTCTCGTCAAAGTAAAGGTCACCAGACAGCATACTGGTAACCAATGGAAGCACGCGTCTGCCTCCGGCTGTTTCCAGTTGTCTGAGTATGTCCGCACTGTCACTCAAACTGGCCTCTGTCAGTTCGCGCAAGAGCGTTTCGAGTTGTTGCGCTGTTGCAAAAGAAGAATCAGTCTCCGCTAACACTTCCGTGTCTGCTGCGGGTATGTCGGCAGCAAACAGGAACCTGCTGCTCAATACAAGCAGCAGTGCAAAAAGTAGCGTCAGACTGATCCTCACGATATTAATACACCTGGCCCGAACAGGTAGCAGTCACTGTATTGTAATTACCGCACCGGATAGGATCAGTCCAATCAGAGATCAGGTCCTTGGAGCCCTCCAGATAATCCGACCAGGCATCTCCTACAACCAGCCCATCTGATTCCCAGACAACTTCGAACTGTCCGTCATCCTGAATTTCACCAATCAGAACTGGTTTGGACAAATGGTGATTCTTGTCCATTACAGCAATACCACCGGTGAGATTGGGTGTTTCTATGCCAATCATGGCGCGCTCTACAGCGTCCACATCAGTAGTTCCTGCCTTCTCAACTGCTTTCACCCACATATTGAAACCGATAAACGTTGCTTCCATAGGGTCATTTGTCACACGGTTGGTATTCCCTATGAACGCATGCCATGCCTCTATAAACGCTTCGTTCTCTGGCGTGTCAACACTCTGAAAGTAGTTCCAGGCAGCCATATGCCCCACGAGAGGCGACGTATCGATTCCGGAAAGTTCTTCCTCGCCCACTGAGAATGCAATTACCGGAATATCATCAGACGAAATACCCTGATTACCAAGTTCGCGATAGAAAGGCACATTGGCGTCACCATTGATCGTAGAGACAACAGCCGTCTTCTTGCCCGCGCTACCAAAGCGTTTGATATCCGCAACAATACTCTGCCAGTCTGAGTGACTGAACGGCGTGTAGTTGATCATGATGTCTTCGGGCGCCACACCGGCCGCCCGCAGATAGGCTTCCAGAATTCGATTGGTAGTGCGGGGATAAACATAGTCGGTGCCGGCAAGTACCCAGCGCTCAACCTCCAGTTCCTCCATCAGATAGTCGACAGCAGGAATCGCTTGTTGGTTAGGCGCCGCGCCTGTGTAGAACACGTTCTTCGATGACTCTTCTCCCTCATACTGAACCGGGTAGAACATCAGACCATTGAGCTCTTCCAGAACTGGCAACACGGATTTGCGGGATACAGATGTCCACGCGCCGAAGATTACATCGACATTCTCCTGACTGATCAATTCGCGCGCTTTCTCTGCAAACAATGGCCAATCGGACGCGGGATCAACAACAACGGCTTCAAGTTGCTTCCCCAATAACCCGCCTTTCTTGTTTTGCTCAGAAACCATCATCAAGACAGTATCTTTCAATGTTGTTTCGCTGATTGCCATGGTGCCGGACAGCGAGTGCAACACACCTACTTTGATCGTATCCTGAGCGAAGGCAGAGGGCAGCGCCAACAGGCTGGCGATTGTTATCGCACAAGTACCCGTAAAGGTAAGGCATTTGGAGAACAACGGTTTAGTCGACATGATCAACTCCTGAAGTGAATGAATTGCCGGCACATGACATGTCTGGACATGACGGTCGCACCGTAGACAGGAGTGTGTGTGCAGAAGCAGACAGGAACAATTCGCTGATTGACTGACAGGGATACGTCAAATGACGTAGTAAGAAATGAAAAGCCTTAGCTGACAACCCGTTCGACAGTCCACAGAACCCCGATAGCTCCGATTCCGTATGATGCCGCCTGGATCATATATCGCTCCAGGCGAATTTTACGCAACAGATAGAGACTGGTAAGTACAGCTGCTACAAAGAGTACCTGGCCAATTTCTACTCCGATATTGAAGAAGGCCAAAGCAGTAACGGTTTCCGAGGCGTTGACACCAAGACCACTCAACACGCTCGCAAAACCCAGACCGTGAATCAGTCCGAAGCCCGCTACAATTCCCATACGCCAATTAAAGCTGCGAGCATGCGCATGTGTGTTTGCGGCCAAGTGCGAACGGTGCATAAGTAAAGCTTCTCGCGCCATGAATACCACAGACAGCGCTATTACAGCCTCCACCGGAGCGATAGGTAAATTAAGCAGACCAAAATGGGACAATGCCAGTGAGATGGAATGTCCGACCGTGAAAGCGGTAATCAACCACAGCAGAGGCATACCGCTGGCGAGCAGGCTGATACAAAAAACAAAGGCAAGATGATCCCAACCGATCAGTACATGTACGGTGCCAAGTTCCAGATAACGCCAGGCAGTTTCCCAGAAGCCAGGTTGAGGCTGGGCAACGATAGTCTGCCAGTCCGGTATGGTCAACAATGCACCCGGGCGGCCGCCTGACAATAATAAGGTTGTACTGTGACCCTCTGCACTAACCAACTCAAACACGCCCCCGTCAATAGCCCAGGCTGTCTGAATCTGTCCAGTCGTGGAATATTCGCAATCCATCAGGAGATCAACAATAAAGGTGCGTGCTGTGACGCTGGCATCGCGACCGAGCAACTCACACGATGCTGGTAATGAGACTGCTGCGTTGGGATCGGCATCCTCGGGCAAGGTCGCACGCAATCTCATTTGCATACTTGCAGCAGAACTAGAAGTCAATTGAGTCAGAGAAAACTGCGCCAGATCCAGATCATCGGCAAACGCCATACCCGAAAATGACAAAAGCAACAACAGAGTCAGTTTCACACATGCACGACGCAGGAGCAGATCAATCATGTTGCCGTTCCAGGTCATCTGCAGTTACCGCGTCCGTCTCAACAATGATTGTGTAGCGATCATTCAGCTCAGCGGTTCTCTCGCGTACGCGGGCGAAATTTTCTGCGTTAAGCCAATCCTGCGCTACGCGCAGACGTATGTTCTCATACGCCAGCGGTGCGGCATCCATTCCGGCAGTTACTTTTACGAAGTGAAAACCGCGTGGTGATGCAAGTGGACCAAACCATTCATCCGTTGAGGCTGAAGTCAAAGCAGAATAGAAATCACCGCCAAAACTGGTTCGCAAAATACTCTCGGCGTAATTGTTCATCGTGTCACCCAACCAGTAACGGTCACCTTCAACCTGCTCTCCCTTTTGCAGGCTGGTCAATATTTCAGCAGGATCATTGGGTTCTTCAGTGTAAAAGATCTGCGTGAAACTAACGCGTGGTTCACTGTAATACTCGGACAGGTTGTCCATGTAATAGGTCAGCAGTTCCATTTCCGTAGGATCGTCCGGCACACCAGCCCACATCAGGCGAATCTTCTCAACGAAATGCTCGCGCATCTTTCCGTCATTCATGTACATTTCATTAACGATTGCTTCGCGAAATACCAACTCCTCGTCCAACCAGTTGCGCACTAACTGTGAGGTTTGCTCTGACGTAGGCAATGCACCTTCCAGCCAGCGAAAATCATCGACAATCTGCGCAACAATGGCATCGGAAACAACAATAGTTGTCAGTTGTTGGTTCACAGCCACTGTCACTTCGTCGGCTGCATTAGGATCTTCCAGCTCGGGACCACCGCGCAGTGCATCCAGAGCGAAAATAACCGCGGCCACCAAAACAAACAATGTCAGAGGTTCGCTCAGAAACGCGGTCAGTTTTACAGAACTGGAATCAGGCTGGCCCACCTTAGTTATTCTCCTCGTGATAATTATCCTGTGCATGATCGATGGTCACAGGATTCAGATAATGCGGTTCTGTCAGTTCCAATTTGCGCATTGCGATACCAGTCAGACAGGCTTTTGCGATTGCAGCACTATGCAAGGCTGTAGTGTACGTGGGGTCGAGTGCCGGCGCTACTTCTACCAGATCGAAACCCACGACGTTCACTTCTGCGCACAGGCGCCTTATGATGGGGATGGCCTCTCGCGGCGTCATGCCCCCAGAGACGGGCGTGCCTGTCCCTGCTATGAAAGATGGATCAAGAACATCGACGTCAAAGGAAATATAGAGCTTGCGACCATCGCCCTTGGCTTCGGAAAGCACGCGTTCCAGAACATAGTCCCAGCCGAATCGTTCTACTTCCGCCATGGAGTGATACTTGAAGCCTTCCTCGCGCAGCCATTTGTAGCCGGCTTCATCCGGACCGCCTGATCGCAGACCAACCTGAATGTAATCGCTGCCCTTGATATGGCCATCTACCATCAACCGGTAGATGGGTTGACCATGAGAAATATAATGTGGGCTGTCTCTGCCGACATCATAGTGAGCATCGAAGTGTATGACGCTCAGATTACCCTGGCCGTAAACATCCACCAACGCAGCCACGTTGGGATACTCCAACGAATGATCCCCACCAATGATAAATGGAATCGCACCGGTCTCTGCAATCTCTCTGACCACTTCACGCACATGCTGCATGCTGCGCTCGGTACTGTCCTGATCAATGGCTATATCGCCATAATCGACAATGTTCAGTTCGCGACTGGCATTGACCTGAGTGTACTGATCATTACCGGCCATACCTCCCTGCAAGCGCATGATCAAGGGTCCATGATCCGCATCGCGCCAACCCGAACCCATGTTCAATGGTGCACCAACAATAGCGACATCTACCTCGCCCGCAATGAGATCTTCAGGCGTCAAAGCAACGGGAGCACCTGCGAAAGTAGGAATACCTCCACCACCACCGCCCATATAGCGCCCCATCTCTATTGGCCCTGCTTCCCTGGGCGGATCAAAACTGATGGGGCGGCGAACCAGCCAGGCATTGAAGTCCGGTGAGTCTGTATTCAATGGTATCTCGACGGAATCGCGACCTTCCTGGAAAGAACGTTGTCCGGCAACCCAAATCATTGCTTCAACATACGCTTTGACTTCTTCCGGACTGCGCTTTTCCAAGGCTTCAAACAGTAACTCGGGTGTTCTGGCATAGGATCGTGTTTTCCGCGGACTGCTGAGAAATTCCATCTGCTCTGGTGTCAATTGTGCCAGTTTTGTCTCCAGCGATGCTGGAAACTCAATCGGGGTCTCAGGCTCCTCTTCCTCTTCCTGTGCCTGCGTGGACACACTTGCAACTGCGAAAACAATACACAAACAAAAAGGCAATAGATTCTGCAGATCAAACATTCGAGTGCTCATACCATTTCCTGTCTTCAATTGGGGGTCGACTTTGCAACTAAAATTCACTGACCATGATCTACAGTAATCGGATTCAGATAATTTTCCTGCGACATCCCTAGTTTGCGCATGGCGATACCTGTCAGACAGGCATTCATCATGTAATTGGCATTCAGAGCACTGACATAGGTGAAATCCAGCATCGGTGCCATGTCCATTATCTCAAACCCTGCTATATCGGTTTCCGCACAAAAGCGACGCACTAAAGGCGCCAGTTCTCGCACGGTTAGTCCACCAGGAGAGGCCCGACCCGCAGCAGTCAGTTCCGCCATATCCATCACGCTCACGTCGAAGGAGATATATACAGGATTGTCCGTAGCTTTTGCTTCATTCAGGACACGATTCATCACCACATCCCAGCCGCGCAACTCGACTTCAGCCATCGTGTGATAGAGAATGCCTTGCTCTCTCATCCATTGGAACGATTCGATACTTGCCTGCGGTCCACGCAAACCTACCTGAATCAGATTCTCGCCATTGATGATTTCCTCTTGCAGTAATTTGAACACAGCGTCACGGTCTGAGAGTTCATGAGCGCGCGTTCTTTCAGCATTGTAGTGAGCGCCAAAATGCACAACTGTCAGCGGCTGCTCAGGATTGGCATCACGCACGCCTTTCACGGTGGGGTACATTACCGAATGATCGCCGCCAACCAGGAAAGGCACAGCACCTGTGCTGCTGAGATCAAAAATCATATCGCGAATATGCTCCACACTTCTTGCAATCGCCATGCGGTCAACTGAGAAATCTCCGTAGTCGACAATATTGAGCACTGTATGTGGGTCAACCAGCGAGAATACATTTCTGTCAGCAATACCATGCATCGCGCGTAATGCTTTAGGTCCGTTTCTTGCGTCGCGATTGCCACTGCTCATGCTTTGTGGAATTCCAGCGATAGCAATATCAACATTCCCTGCAACAAGATCTTCAGGAGTGATTGCTACTTTGGCGCCTGCAAAGGTTGGAATTCCTCCCCATTGATTGATATAGCGCGACACACTGAAGGGACCAGGACTGCGACTACGTGTGTTCAGGATAGTAGGCTTCAAAATTTTGTAGCTATTGAAGCCAGTGGCTTCCGGGTTCAACGGAATTACGCCCATATCACTGTCCGGTTGATAAGCAAAAGCAGCCACTGCCGACATCATGTCAGATACATAGCGTTGCAGTTGCTGCGCATCCCGGCGTTCAATCTCTTCATTAAGTTTTTCCCGCGATGCTATAACACGAAGTGGATCTGAGCTGCGCAGGAACGCGCGTTGCGCTTCAGTCAAGGTGCTCAGCTTTTCCATCACACTGGCAGATATTTCTACTTCGGCTCGTTCCTGCATAAAGCCAGGAGCAGTATTCGGCCACGCGCTTTGTGCAGTGTTTTGAGAACCGTCCTGCACCACACAACCAGATAAAAGTACAGATACTGCAACTACTATCGCCGGGTATTTTTTATATATCTCAGACATTTTAATTATTCTCCTCGTGATAGTTGTCTTGTGCATGATCAATGGTAATTGGGTTCAGGTAATGTGGGTCTGTCAAACCCAGTTTGCGCATGGCAACTCCTGTCAAACAAGCTTTTGCTATTGCAGCACTGTGCAGGTTGGTGACATAAGTTGGATCCAATGCTGGTGCTATCTCCACCAGATCAAAGCTCACAACTTCTGATTCCGCGCAAAGGCGACGGATTATTGGAATGGTTTCCCGCGGCGTCATGCCTCCTGACACAGGTGTTCCGGTACCCGAAATATAGGAAGGGTCAAGTGCATCAACATCGAATGAAATATGAATTTTGCGACCATCTTTTTTTGCTTCCGCCAGCACGCGCTCCATCACATAGTCCCAGCCGAACCGCTCCACCTCAGCCATTGTGTGATACTTGAAACCTTCTTCACGCAGCCATTTGTAACCAGCCTCATCCGGACCGCTTGCGCGCAAGGCGACCTGTATATAATCACTGCCTTTGATATGACCATCAGCAAGCAAACGGTAAATGGGCTGACCATGATCGATATAGTGCGCACGATCTCTGCCGACATCGTAGTGCGCATCGAAATGTATGACCGCTATGTTGCCATAGCCATAGGCATCGACCAGACCGGCGACATTGGGGTATTCCAAAGAATGGTCGCCACCGATAATGAATGGCATGGCACCGGTTTCCGCGATCTCGCGCACCACAGCCCGGACATGCTGCATACTTCTTTCAGTGCTGTCCTGGTCCATGGCAATATCGCCGTAATCTACAATATTCAGCTCTCGGTTGGCATTCACCTGCGTATACTGATCATTGCCAGCCATGCCTCCCTGCAGCCGCATCGCAAGAGGGCCATGGTCGGCATCTCGCCAACCTGACCCCATGTTCAAAGGCGCACCAACAATAGCAACGTCAACTTTACCCGCGATAAGGTCCTCAGGTGTCAAAGCAACAGGTGCTCCGGCAAATGTGGGAATTCCCCCTCCCCCACCCATGTAGCGTCCCAATTCCACAGGCCCGACTTCCCGTTCCGGATCAAAGCTCGCTGGACGGCGAACTAACCAGGCATTGAAGTCGGGAGACTGAGTGTTCAATGGAATGAAAGGTTCGTCTATGCCTTCTCTGAATTTTTGTTGTTCCGTAACCCACATCATGGCCTCAACATATGCCTCTACTTCGGCAGCACTGCGTTTCTCCAATGCCTCAATCAAAAGTTCAGCTGTTCTGGCGAATGATCTTGTACTGCGGGGACTGCTGAGAAATTCGATCTGTTCAGCGCTTAATCCTTCGAGCTTACTGTCCAGTGACTCGGGAAACTCAATCGGTACTTCAGCTTCTTCAACCTCCTCATCCTGTTGTGTCAGTTGTGCGAGAACTGACGTGCTGAACAAAATCGACATTAAAACCAACCAGAAGGTCACTATGCTTCTGGATAACGCAGTTTTCATACTCATATCCAATCCTGACTTTTAGATGTAACAAATCAACAAATCACTGAACCCGCCGTCTGAGTCTCAACAAAGACTCAGGCGACGGGTCAGGACCAGCTCCAAAGGTTAAAGAGTTATATTGACTCCCAGGTAGTAAGACCGACCTACCGGGCTGATGGGATAGCTGCGATCCGTCAGGAAAGGCTCTTCATTGGTCAGATTACTGATACCACCATAGAAACGGACGGTGTCGCTGTAGTCATAACCACCAGATAAATTATGAGAAATGAATTCATCTGTGAAGCCGGCCTTGCCGTAGTTCTGCATGACAGTTTCGATTGGTGCATTACCCAACGTTTGCTTGCTCAGGTACTGGGACTTCAGGGAAACACTGAACGGACCTGTGGCCATACTGAGTGACAATTGACCCGCCCACTCAGGCTTGCGGGTTTCACCCAGCGTGGTGTCCACCACCGGCTCTTCTCCGGGACTGGCAGGCTCTACAAACTCCAGCGTCAACTGCTTGGTTACAGCGCCACCGATGCCAAACATATAACGTCCGATCTCGAACCCGTAGTTGATGTTTACATCGACGCCGGTAGCACGAGCTTCACCAAAGTTCAGTTGCGTTTGACGCAGGAAGGTGAAACCACCGGACTGTGCCGAAGTCGAAACAGAATTCCTGTCTATCAGTTCGCAGAACGCGTTATTGATGCTGGGTGCATCGAAGCAACTGTTAACGATATTCTGCGCAGAAATCTCAGAGATAGCGTCTTCAATCACGATGTCCCAGTAATCGATACTGACAGTCAGTTGATCGATCTGGCGTGGTTGCATCACGATACCTATCGTCTTGGTTGTTGCTTCTTCAGGCTCCAGATTTGGATTGCCACCTACAACACCCGGGAAGCCAGCAGACAATGGATCAACGAAAATGTAGTTGCCACTTGCGTCGAAAATATTGTCTTGCGTAACATTTTTCCCCGTCAAAAAGGCAACACAGTTTGCCTGACGCAGTGAAGGGTTTGGTGCACTGCTTAACTGCGATACGTCACATGGATCTGCAGGACGGAAGTTTTGACCTTGCTCAGGTGAGTAAAGCTCAAACAGATTGGGAACCCGGTTAGCAACACTATAGTTCGCACGAACTCGGTAGTCTTCTACCGGTGCCCACACACCACCCAGTTTATATGTAGTACTGGAACCGAATGTCGAATAATCGGCACGTCGAACCGCAGCATCCAATGTCAGTTGTTCTGCGAGCATCACGCCGGAAAGCAGTGGAATTTCCACCTCAGCAAACACGTCCCACACATCATATCCGGCAGACGTATTCAATAAACGGTTTCCCGGTGAAGATCCAAGGCTTTTCGCTCTACTGACGTCACCGACCCAGCCCCCTTCAGTAAACGGGACACCAAGCGAAGTCACACCGCTGGCCATCAAAATGCCCTGATCCAGCGCGTCAAAACTTTGCGAGCTTTTCTCTTCACGCCACTCACCACCTGCAGCGAAAGAGATTGGACCTGCTGGCAGACTGAACAACATGCCACTGTCACCAGCCACAAAACCACTGAGAACAGTTTGCTCTATAGTCTCTTCAACCGTGCGTGTGTAAGTGAAGAAATCAATTGCTTCTTGGCTGATCGAACCTTTGCCGCCCCAGAGATTAGCTGGTTTGCACTGGTCGTCGCCAGGCGTAAAGGTAAAGAATGAAGAAGGAACACGACCTCCTACATAAGAAGGAAAATTGAAAGGCGTACTGCGTGGGTATGCAGTCGGGTTCAGATCCGAGCGGCAAACAGGTTGACCAGTCGCGGGATCGGTCGTTACGTCTATTGCCGCAAAGAAGCGATCTGTAATGGGTGTAGTCGGCGATGTATACTCACGGGTAAACTTCCCATAGTTGGCTGCCACCTCATAGCTCAAACCAAGGCTATCCAGCTCACCACGCAAGCCAGTGACCACACGATAGGTCTTGCGCTCATTCATTGATATGCCGTCACCCCAGTCATCTGAGTCACGCGAAATATACAGACCACCGGGACCAACGAAACCCACGCCGGAGTTGGAAGCAAAAGGAGCCAGTGCGGCTGGCAGGAATGGATTGTCTGGCGCGCCGTACAACAGGTCTGTAGCCTGAAAACCACCACCACCAAACTCTACTTCGTCGTAAACGAATTTTGACTCCACAAACAATTGCATCGATGGAGTCAGATCGTAAGTGCCATTCAAATTAATTGCATACTTCTCATTCCTCGGAATGATGTATGGACGATTTGGGGCGATATAACTTTGCTCAGCACCAAACTGATTGAAGTTACCAGCTACCAGTCCGTCTTTATAAGGGATCAGGTCACCCGCTTCATTGATAAACCAGCAACCGCCCGCAGCTCCAAAAGAACCAGCTCCGTCAAGACTGGAGTTGTAACCAGTAAAGCTCTGCAGGCAATCGGGTGTACCGTTTCCATCCAGATCAGGTTCCGAACCGAGGGGAGTCTGCCGGCTGCCAAAATCGCCGATAGCGACAACCCCATAAGGCGAAGTAATATTGAATGTTCTGCCGGGCAGAAATGCCCTTGGTGTAGCTGTTGCGGCTCGATCAAAAAGAGCCTGTTCGGCAGGTGTCAAACTGGGTGCTACGCCAAATTCTCTCTGGTAGTTGGTGGCAAATGCTGCGGCGGTAGGTATACGCAATCCCACAGGATACAGTCCGGTATTGGCGAAATTAAAATACTGACTGAAGTTCGGTGTGTTACTGGCATTTATGTCGCCGTTCTGAAAACGCAATGCGGGGTTTACATCTCCCGTGTAACGACTGTTATTGGCGAGAAAATCGCGATCGCCCTGGCGAAGTCCGGCACTGTAATCGTGTTGCAGGCCAACTGTAAAGTTGCCACGACCTTCCGAAAAGTTACGACCAAACAAAGCGCGTAAACTGGAAGTTTCTGCATCGCCTTCCTCAGATATTCCCGGGCGGAAATCTACTTCTGCTCCTTCAAAATCATTTTTCAGAACAAAGTTGACCACACCCGTTACAGCATCAGCACCATATACCGCGGAAGCTCCACCGGTAAGCACCTCTACCCTGTCAATCAATGCAGAGGGAATAGTGGAAACATCCACAGAAGAAGTACCCTCGATACCAGACACATGGCGCCGTCCATTCACTAGAGTCAGTGTACGCTGGTAGCCTAATCCCCTCAGGTTGAGTGCGCTACCACCCACGTTACTTGCACGACCCACATTGGCAGCCTGACCACCAATCGAATTGGTGCTGGTTACTGAAGACAACAGCGCCGGGTTCTGGTTCAGCACTTCACCGATATCAACTGTACTGGTGTTGGAAAGATCCTCTGCGCCTATAACTGACAACGGCTGGGATGAGGTTGCATTGTCAGCCCGCGTTACCCGGCTGCCAGTTACCAGCACCTCCTCAATGGTAGTATCCGCACCTGTGGTTTGCGCGAAAGCACCAGGACTCAGCACAGCACCTGCGCAGATAGTTGCGATAACATAACTGAGCTGACGGCGACGAAAAACACTTCGATTTTTGTCATTCATTTGTAAATATACCCCTATTAAGTAGATGACCAGTTGGTTACTTAAGCCAGTTAATCCCTAACTCTGGCCGCGTATTTGGCAGCACTTTTTCATTAGTTTTTTTGTAAATCCGCGTTGATCAGCAGGATTAGAATGGCCAACCTTGGCTATGTCATAGCTCAGCAATATATATGCCACCATTATTTTTACTATAATTATCATGGCGTTAGAGGGGCAATGGTTACAAAGGAAGGAGTCAACGCCCTTAAACAGGGCGTCTACTTTCGGTCAACGGATCTTTTTGCAAGATGAAGGCGCCATATCGCACGATTAGATGCGAATTCCGACTTAGAAATATATTGCGTTCCAGAAACTCTGATGTTTCGAGCTAACGGCATTTACAATTGCAAATTTCTGCGGAAAAGCACTATTTCAGTTCACAATATATTTCAATCGCCAAAACGGTGCGCGCGAGTATTTTTGCACTAAATATACCGACACCCTCATGCCACGGCTGCATTTAGGTGCATTAGCCATGAAAGATGAATTGAAAATTAATTTTAATGCGCCACCACAGAACATATTTATTACAGTCTCGCATTGTTTCGATGCCTGATATTGAAGGCAGTTCATTGTGTTGCCGGACTGTGAGCCGATAAGGTGCAGCAAAGGTTCCTTGTTTTTCAGCCCGACATCATTCCAGGAACAACATCCGTCCCATACAAATCTAAGCAGAAATTGCTCATCCGGAACGGCCTGCCCAACAATAATTACCCTTTGCTGAGCCAGTATCAATTTGGTGCATAATGAATTGAGTTGG
The DNA here is from genome assembly GCA_041751425.1 of Pseudohongiellaceae bacterium. GTDB lineage: Bacteria > Pseudomonadota > Gammaproteobacteria > Pseudomonadales > Pseudohongiellaceae > JAVVEG01. Next base: position 84,175 of record JBGSXL010000029.1, read on the forward strand.
TGCGATTCCGCGCGTTAAACTGTCGCACTGCAATACTGATGAACTGAAACCACCCCTTCAACCTGATAATTTGCAGATTTTGATGAATTCTGACAACCCATCATCGCCGCGCCCTCCACTCTGGCTGCTCGTAACCACCGGTATTGTCTGCACACTCGTCGTAGTTGTCTTCGCCCGACTCGCTTTCGGTTTAATCCTGCCAGCCATGCGGGACAATCTTGGTTTGAGCTATGCGCAGGCCGCCAATCTCGGCACAGCTACAGCGTTGGGCTATCTTTCTCTGGTGATGGTAGCAGGATTTTTAGCTGGACGGTTTGGCGGCCGCCTGGCGATAATTCTTGGCTTACTGCTGGCAGCGGCAGGATTTATCGGCTTGGCATACGTATCACAATACGCGCTACTGATTGTTTTGATGGTTCTCCTGGGGTTCGCAACTGCTTTTGCCTACACACCATTAATCTCACTATTGGGTGCCTGGTATCCAGAGAAAAGAGGGACCGTTATCGGGATGGCCAACAGCGGTGTTGGCCTTGGCATGCTGATAGCAGGCGCCCTAGTGCCACGACTAACAGATAATGACCCGGAGAACGGCTGGCGCATGGTCTGGTTTGTGTTCGCACTAGCCGCTGCTGCTGCCGCGCTACTGGTATTCCTGGTGCTCCGCAACCCACCCGCAGCAAAACGACCATTGCAGGACGCAGCAATAAGCAAACTGCCGCTTAGTGTTTATCGCAACTCCCATGTTGTCACAATAGGTCTTATCTATTTCATTGTTGGTGTGACTTATATAGTGCAGTCTATTTTTATGGTCAGTTTTGCATTGGAAAGCGGTGTAAATGTAATTACTGCAGGCAGACTGGTCGCCATGATGGGATTCATTTCCATATTCTCTGGTCCGGCCTGGGGCGTGGTGGCGGATCGCATTGGCCACGCTAATGCTTTGACGATCTGTATGGCGCTATCATTGTTAGGCACGCTGTTTCCCGTTATCTGGCCAATAACAGAATCCTTTGTGTTGCACTATGCCTTGTTGGGAATTTCCGTCACAGGCCTGTTTACTTCGATTCTGGCAGCATCCACAAGCACAGTACAAACTTCGCAGGCACCTGTTGCCGTGAGTTTTGTGACATTGTTTTTTGCTATAGGACAATTGCTTGGACCTGCCATTGCAGGTGCAATAGTTGAAGCTCAGGGCGGGTTTCAGTTGGTCTTTGGTTTATGTTGTGGATTACTGCTGATTGGTGCAGGGTTAAGCAAGTTCAGTGCGATTACCCGCAGGCACAATGCCACTCTGGAGTGAAAACAAGCGCGCAATAAAAAACGGCGGTGAATTTCTTCACCGCCGTTCCTTACCTAATTTTAACTCAACCGAAAACGCTTACAGCTGCAGCAATGCACGGGCATACACACGGCGGCCACGTCCATCGAATACACCAGCGTCATAGTTGGTAGCACCACCTTCACGATATGGAAGCTCGGCATTGAAGGCATCCAGCACACCGAAGGTAAATACCGCAGTACCCCAGTTAGCATTGCCCCACTGATGCGTGTAGTTGTACTGCAGATCCCAGCTCTGGTAGCTGTCAATCTGCTTACGAACCAGTGAACGCACCAAGTCATTACCGTTTTCAAACGTGTTGCGGTAAGACAGGTCCTTGTATGAACCAACCAGACGGGTAATAACAGATACACCGTGGTTGTCACGACGCCAGCTCAGGTTGATATTGCCCTTGTTGTCTGGCAGTGAACGCACTAGGTTACCATCACCCGTGGTGCCGGCTGCATCAAATATACCAGTCTCCAACAGACCCAGCTCCAGGCCAGGAACGTCAATCAACTCGTACTTGTTAACGTGGGTGTAGTCCAGACCAATGCGGAAATTGCCCCAGTCATTGTCCCAGTTATAACCCATCTTGAAGTCCACACCGTCGGCAACAATGGTACCGGCGTTGATGGTTGTCAATTGAGTTGTTGTCAAGGAGCCAGTATTCACACCGAAGGTACGTACTACACCTTCAATCTGGTATGCCGCAGGATTAACTACGCAATCCAGACGTGAACCAGGCTGAACATTTCTGTAGCCAGTATTGCCGCCTGGAACGCCCTGGGTATCGGGGTTAGTACCAAACTGCGCATCCAGTGCATTAGGGTCACAAGGTGTGAACTGATCCATAGCCGCCCATGCACCGGTTCTGCTGGCAGGAATAGTGCCGTTCAGAACATAGTTGGCAGGGTTGGCAGCCGCTGTATTGAACAGCTTGATCTCATCAGCAATTGCCGAGATACCTGGCTGTGGCAACACTTTATCTGTCAACTCGAAACGCCAGAAATCAGCGTTGATGCTCAGACCATCAAGAACACCCGCTGGTGTCCAGATAAAGCCGGCACTGAAGGTATCTGCATACTCATTGCCAACATCGGGAGCCGGTCCACCCAGGGTATAGGTGAAGTTAGGCAGCGCAAATTCATTGTTGGTAGGCCGCATGCCTGCACGTACAGCCTGGTTACGCAGCGGATCGCGGAACGTGTTGCTGGATGCTTCCAGACCTTCTTCCACGATACCTACGTTAGGCGCACGGAAGGATTGCGAGAACGAACCACGCAGCAACCATGTATCGGCTGGCCTCCAGCTGATTGCAAACTTCGGCGTTACTTCGCTGCCGATATTGCCGCCGTAACCCTCGTAGCGTACAGCAAATTGTGTTTCAACATTTGGCAGCAATGGCAATGACAATTCCGCGAATACGGCCTTGATATTGCGGTCGTTGCTGTAGTTGAAAATACAGTTCGAACACTCGAAGTTATTACTTACGTAATGGAAGTCAGATGGCACGCCATTGGTATAACTCAGAATGGCATTCGGCAGTCCCGGATCATTCATCGCAGGTGCTTTGGACTTGTTGTTCTGCATACGGTACTGAGCACCGACAGCGAACTGCGCCATACCACCGGAAAGCTCCAGCAATTCACCGGAGATTACCGCATCGATAACGCCCAGCTTGTTACGCTTGTCGGCGCGCTTGATGGTGGGGTTCATCCAGTCCATCAATTCCTGGCTGTTTGCCAGATTGGGATTTGTCATCGCCGTCAGGAACGGATTGTAAAACTCACAACCGCCTTTGCCATGATTATTACTGGTCAATGCCTGTGACATGGTCTCACGAGTAGTGAATACAAAACCCGGGAAAAAGGTCTGCGTGTAGCCATTATAGTAAGCGCTATTACTGACGTTCCAGAGTGTAGGAATTGCGCCACCGAATGGACCTGGTGCACCACCCCAGTCGAAATCGCTGCGGCCGTTAGGTGTGCAGTTTGGACCACCCAGACCATTGGCTGCCAGCTCGGCACGGTCACGCTGGAAAGTCTGATATTCCTGCTCGAAGCTGGTGCCACTCCAGGAGTAACTGAGATCGTAGTTAAAACGACGATCGTCCATCGCACGGAACTCACCCTTCAAGCCAGCTTGTGCACCAATGGTTTCCGAGTACGTCACATTGGTATTGCCGCCGGTACGTGGCGTATTGCCACTCCAGACGCTGGAATAGAACGGCACGTTCAAACCGCCATTGGCCATAGAAACAGGTGCATTTGGAATATCCGCAGCGGTTGGACGGGTGTTGCCAGCGGCAGCAGCGTAGTAACCGAGCTCAGCTGGCATACCAATTGCGTAACCACCAAAGGCTGGGTTGCCGACATGGGCGCCGGGTTGTGCCAGGAATATAGTTGGTCCACGCGTGCCGTTAGCGCCGGAGTCCGAACGGTCAATAGTCGTATCTGACCACTGGAAGAAAGAATAGAACTCTGCTTTTTCACTGAATGTATGGTTGAAAGCACCAGCGATGCTGTTGCGCTCCAGACCAACGGTCATGAAGCTCCACTCTTCAGTAAACTCGCGACAAGTACCGCTGTTGGCGCCACGTTGAGCTGTGCGCGTACCTGTAAAGAACGCTCTGCCATCAGCTGATGTCAAATTATCACAAAGTGGATCCGTCAGTACCAAAGTGCCAAGCCCACCTTCCGCAACGTTCTGTGCGGTAATTGCTTGGTTGATGTACGCAGGATTCACACGAGAACCGAACGCAGGGTTCGCAGGAGTTTGTGCAATAGATCCGGGAACGGATCCTACAACACCAGTGTATTCGGCATTCTCATCATAGAAGCGACCGAACTCCACAGGCACCGGATCGCGCTGGAACATCTCACCGGAAATAACGAAATGGGTGTCGCCGCTATCGCTGGCCCAACCATAAATTACGCTGGCAGTTTTGTCGAAGAGATCGCCAGCTTTTTCAATTCCCTGAATATCGCCGTAAACTTCCAGACCTTCAAAATTGGTACGCATGATCACGTTGACCACACCGGCCACCGCATCAGAACCGTACAGTGCAGAACCACCATCGGTGAGCACTTCAACGCGCTCCACCATAACCAGTGGGATGGTGTTGATATCGACGAACTCACCACCGCTGCGAGTAACAGTAGCAGCAGAGACCTGGCGCTTGCCATTGATCAGTGTCAGTGTAGAGTTTTCACCGAGATTTCGCAGGTTGACGTTTGCAGTACCGGAAAGTGCACCGCCCTCACCTGAACCTTCGTTAGTAAAAGAGCCCGAGTTGATCTCGAGATTCTTGATGACATCCCATATCTGTGCGGCTCCCTGAGCCTCAATCGATGTTCTATCGACTACTGTGACCGGTGACGGTGCGTCAAGCGGACTGCCACGGAGATAAGAACCGGTAACAATTACCTCTTCTATCTCTTCGGCCTGCTGGGCAAACACTGGCAAGCAACTTACGCTGGAAATGACGCTCGTAAGCACCAGGGTTTTCTTCGGGTAATAAAACCATTTGGACATCAAATATCCCCCTCGAGATTATTTTTGTGTTGCACGTTTTATTTATTTCTATTATTAGGCGCCGTTCTGATTCTTCGCAGAATTCCCGCAATAGTTGTGGGTTGCGCCTGCGAGACTACTAGAACGTGCCCAACTTTATCTGCCTCCTGATGGCAATGCAACAGAAATGCGCGCAAACGAATAAAGAAAAACTAAAAAAAAACAGAGGTTTATTGCGATCTTATCATTCGGATGAATAAGTATGATCAGCCGGCTGGATAGCTTTGATTGGAAACCAAGGATTTCGGAGAAAAGTGGTAACGGAAGGTAACGAATGAGGGTGTCGATGGCAATTATTTATGCCATCGACACCAGTTTCACTCTTGTAAGATCAGAACTGCAACAAGGCCCGGGCGTATATGCGTCGACCACGACCGTCAAACACTGCGGCATCATAATTCAATGACCCCGCATAACGGAATGGTAACTCGGCATTGAAGGCGTCGTGCACACCAACGGTGAACACTGACGTGCCCAGATTGGTATTCGCCCATTCATGGACATAGTTGTACTGGAAATCCCAGCTCTGGTAGCTGTCAATTTTCGGTTCTACAACTGACCGAACATAATCATTTCCATTGGTGAACACATTGTCATAGGACAGGTCTTCGTAACCACCCACATAACGGGTAATGGCGGTGACACTGTGCTTGGCGCTGTTACTGGTCCAGTTCATGGTCAGATTGCCTTTCAAGTCCGGTAACGAGCGAACCAACAAGCCATCGCCTGTGGTGCCGGCAGCGTCAAAGCGACCTGTTTCTAACAGACCCAGATCCAGTCCGGGCACATCGTTCAGTGTGTATTGACGCACCCAGGTCCACTCAGAGCTGACGCGGAAGCGACCGACGCCGGTTTCCCAACGATAACCCAGCTTCAGGTCAACACCATCCGACTCAACTTCACCGGCATTGATAGTGGTGCTGATAATGGTGATCAAGGAACCGGTGGTGCTGCCCGTGGAACGGACCACATCTTCCACCACATAAGTACGCGGATCAACCACACAGTCCAGACGGGAGAATCTGATGACCTGACCCGCTGGAGTGCGTGAATTATCCGGGTCGCTTCCCCACTGCGCTTCCAAAGCCACCGGGTCACAAGGGACATACAAATTTGCCGCACTTGCAGAAATGGTGTGGTTATACACATAGTTTGAAGTATTGGCAGCGGCCGTCTTGAATGCCTCTATCTCATGCGCTATCGATGAGATACCCGGCTGTGGCATTACCCTGTCCTTGACTTCAAAGCGCCAGAAGTCAGCGCCTAAATTGAAACCATCCAGTCGCCCTGCAGGGGTCCAGATAAAGCCTGTGCTGTAAGTGTTGGCTGATTCATTACCAACATTCGGCGCAGGAGCACCTGCCAGATAGGTAAAGTTAGGCAGCGCGTTGTCGTTGTTGGCTTCCTTCATGCCGGCACGCACTTCCTGATTACGAATCGGGTCGCGGAAAGTGGTAGAGCTTGACTCCAGACCTTCTCTCTCAACACCAATATTTGGAGCGCGGAAAGATTGCGAGAAAGAACCACGCACCAGGAACTGGTCATTTGGGCGCCAGCTCATAGCAACCTTCGGCGTTACTTCACCACCGATATTGCCGCCGTAATCTTCCCAGCGGATAGCCACTTGCGTCTCCACATTGGGAATGAACGGCAGTGATAGTTCACCAAACACCGCTTTCACATTGCGATCATGATCATAATTGAAGATACACAATGAGCACTCGTAGTTATTGCTGACGTAGTGGAACTTGTTCGGCACACCATTGCTGTCGTACCCAAGGATAGCGTTTGGCAGGCCGGGATAGTTTATTGAAGGCGCGCGCGACTGGTTATTCTGCATACGGTACTGAGCACCGACAGCAAACTGTGACATACCACCGGACATCTCAATCAACTCCCCGGAGAGCACGGCGTCAATCACGCCCAGTTTGTTGCGCTTGTCTGCACGACGCACCGTGGGCAACATCCAGTCAATCAACTCCTGATTGTTGGCGAATGCCGGATCAGTCATTGACGTCAGGAAGGGGTTGTAGAACATGCAACCACCCTGGCCATGATTATTGCTGGTCAATGCCAGTGATAAACTCTCACGGGTTGTGAAGACGAATCCAGGGAAGAAGGTCTGCACCAGACCGGGGCTGTAGAAATCCCAGAAGGTGGGCAGTGCAGGAGAAATATGGCCTCTTGCACGGACGAAATCGAAGTCACTGCGGCCGTTTGGTGTACAGTTTGGACCACCAAGACCGTTTGCCGCCAACTCAGCCCTGTCACGCTGGAATGTCTGGTATTCCAGCTCGAAACTGGTACCACTCCACGAGTAACTAACGTCGTAATTCATGCGGCGATTATTGAAGGCACTGAACTCGCCTCGCAAACCCGCTTGCACGCCGACCGTATTAGTCAGGTTCATATTGTAGTTTTCACCGGTACGTGGCGTATTGCCAATCTGCAAGTTGGCATACATCGGAACGTTCACGCCCCCATTTGCCTGAGATATGGGAGCATTGGGAATATCTGCCGCCGTAGGTCGCGTGTTACCGGCAGCGGGAGCGAAATACCCTAACTCCGCTGCACGGCCAATAGCGTAGCCACCCCAAGCCGGATTTCCGGCAGCTGCACCCGGTTGTGCCAAAAATACGGTAGGTCCGCGTGAAGACGCATTGCCAGCGTCCGCCCGTTCAATATCACTTTGCGAATATTGGAAGAAGGAGTAGAACTGCGCCTTCTCATTGAAGGTGTGGTTGAAGGCGCCAGCAATACTCTCGCGCTCCATACCAACTGAGATCAGACTCCACTCGGTGGTGGATTCACGGCAACTGGAACTGGGAGAGCCGCGCTGTGATGTACGGGTACCCGTAAAAAATGGAGTGCCATCCTGCGAAGTCAATTGTGTACATAGCGGATCGGTATAGCGCAAGTCGTTGTTACCGCCCTCAGATACAGCCAGATCAATTATAGCCTGGTTGATATAGGCCGGATTGACCCGAGCGCCGAACGCACCGACATTCACTACTGTACCAAGACCACCTACCGTCCCGGTAAATTCTGTCCTTTCGTCGAAGTACCTTGCAAATTCTACCGGCACTGGGTCGCGCTGGAACATCTCGCCGGCCAATACGAAATGGGTGTCGCCGCTGTCACTTGCCCAGCCCCAGATGACACTGGCAGTTTTGTCAAACAGATTTCCTGCTTTCTCAATGCCCTGAATGTCGCCGTAAACTTCCAGGCCTTCAAAGTTGGTACGCATGATCACGTTCACCGCACCGGCAACCGCATCGGAGCCATACAGCGCAGAACCACCGTCAGTCAGCACTTCTACCCTGTCAACCATGACCAGAGGAATAGTATTGATATCAACGAATTCGCCACCCGTGGGCGTGGTTGTCGCTGCTGACACCATACGCTTGCCATTGACCAGAGTCAGTGTTGAGTTTTCACCCAGGTTGCGCAGGTTGACGTTAGCGGTACCGGAGAGGTTACCCATGGCAGCGTTGCCGCCGTCAGTACCTTCATTAGTTATGGAACCGGAATTTATTTCGAGGTTTTTGATGACATCCCATATCTGGGCGGCACCCTGTGCTTCAATTGACGCCCTGTCAACAACCTGCACCGGAGATGGTGCGTCCAGTGGACTGCCTCTGAGATATGAACCTGTTACGATGACTTCTTCTATTTCTTCTGCTTCCTGAGCAAACACAGGCGCACAGCTGATGCTGGTGATTACGCTCGTGAGAATCAGGGACTTCTTTGGCAAACCAAAGTTTCTGGACATGGGACATCCCCCTTGCGATTGATATGTCATTGCACGTTTTTTACTTTTATTAATAGCGCAGTTCGATACTACTCCGCTTGATATCGCCGGCACGAAAACCGATCAACACGGAACTACAGGGAACAGCGCAACTCTACTCCATCCGGTTTTCAATTTGCAACAGTTTATGAATGCATTCAGGCAATCAACTTCAGCTGGAAACACCTTAATTTATTGACACTTTGTCAAAGTTTTGCAGCGCTACTTGGATGCAAACCTGCTATACTGTGGCCCGCTTGCCATTACATCAAAGGTCTTATGACAACTTCCCGAAATCTGTTTTCTTATCCGAAATACTGGGCCGAGTGCTTTGGCACTGCTCCGTATCTGCCCATGTCGCGACAGGAAATGGATGCTCTTGGTTGGGATAGCTGCGACATCATCATCGTCACGGCGGATGCCTATGTGGACCACCCCAGCTTTGGTATGGCCGTGGTTGGCCGACTGCTGGAGGCGCAGGGTTTCCGGGTCGGCATCATTGCGCAACCTGCCTGGGATTCGGCGGAACCATTCAAGCAACTGGGCGAACCCAATCTGTTCTTCGGCGTGACCGGCGGCAACATGGATTCGTTAATCAATCGCTATACGGCGGATTTGCGCATTCGCACAGACGATGCCTACACACCCAATGGCGAACCCGGCAAACGTCCGGACCGCTCCGTGATCGTGTACAGCCAACGTTGTCGTGAAGCATATTACGATACGCCAATCGTAATTGGTGGCATCGAAGCCAGCCTGCGCCGCATTGCGCAATACGACTACTGGAGCGATAAGGTCAGGAAATCGGTATTGATCGACAGTAATGCAGACATTCTGCTTTTCGGTAATGCGGAGCGCGCATTGGTGGAAGTAGCGCATCAGGTTGCAGCGGGTCGAAAAATTGCGGACATCACGGATCTGCGTGGCACAGCTATAGTGCGCCCGTCATTACCGGAAGATTGGACAGAAATCGACTCCACGCGCATCGACTGGCCAAGCCGCATCGATCAGATCCCTAACCCCTATGATTACCCTCATGACAAGAAAGAGGTGGGAAGTTGCGCAACTGATGCGGCGCCAGCAATTGGCACAGTCGCTGTTACAGAAGCAGCAGAAGCGGTCACAGCATTGCGCATTATTCCGATGCCTTTACAGCGCAAGGCAGACTTTGATCAGGAAAAATCTTATATTCGCCTGCCATCATACAATAAAGTAAAAAGTGACCCGGCACTTTATGCTCATGCTTCACGCATACTGCACCAGGAAGCGAATCCGTACAACGCCAAAACGCTAGTACAAAAACACGATACGCAGGATGTCTGGGTGAATCCTCCGCCTATCCCGTTAGAAACCGATGAAATGGATGGTGTGTTCGATTTGGCTTATCAACGCCGCCCACATCCCAGCTATGGCGATGCGAAGATACCAGCCTACGACATGATAAAAACGTCGGTGAATATCATGCGCGGCTGTTTTGGTGGCTGCACATTCTGTTCAATCACAGAGCACGAAGGCCGCATTATTCAGAGCCGTTCCGAGGAATCGATTCTGAAGGAGATTGAAAAAATAAGAGATCAGGTACCTGGTTTCACGGGTACGATTTCTGATCTCGGTGGTCCCACAGCCAACATGTACAAACTGAATTGCAAATCGCACGACATTCAGAAGAACTGCAAACGTCTTTCCTGCGTTTACCCGACCATTTGTCAGCATCTGGAAACAGATCACAAACCAACTACACAACTGTACCGCAAGGCGCGCGCACTGCCGGGTATTAAACGAGTCGCCATTGCCTCGGGGCTGCGCTACGACCTGGCGCTGCGCGATCCGGAATATATTGAAGAGCTGGTGACTCACCATGTGGGCGGTTATCTGAAGATTGCGCCGGAGCACAGCGAAGATAAAACTCTTGCAAAAATGATGAAGCCAAGCATCAGCTCTTATGATGAGTTCAAACTATTGTTCGATAAGTTCTCAGCGAAAGCGGGCAAAAAGCAGTATCTGATCCCTTATTTCATCGCTGCGCACCCTGGCTCGGACAATGAGGATATGTTGAATCTGGGTCTGTGGCTGAAGAAAAACAAGTTCCGTCCGGATCAGGTGCAGACTTTCTATCCATCGCCGATGGCGTTAGCGACGGCAATGTATTATTCGGGCAAGAATCCGCTAAAGAAAGTCGGCTATAAGTCAGAAAAAGTGAGTGTGTGCAAAGACATCGAGCAGCGCCGTTTACAAAAGGCGTTTCTGCGTTATCACGACGAGAAAAACTGGCCGTTGCTGCGTATTGCCCTGAAACAGATGGGCCGCGAAGACATGATCGGCGACGCACCGCACCAGCTGGTACCCGCCGATAAACCAACCCGACGCCTGGCTGGCAAGCCTGGCTTTAAAGCTGCAGGCAAGTCTGGGGTGAAGCGCGTAACTTCAAAAAGAGGAAGGGTTTAGTCGCTAGACTAATGGCTTAGTGCTTCGTAGTGCAGGTTGTTTGAACTCCGTAGTGGCGGTTGGAGACGGGGGAATGGCCTTGGGATCTGGCCATGTCCGCTTGAAAAATTCAGCGCTGCGGAACTCGCTGCGCTCAAACAGTCCTCGCGACAACCCTGAATTTTTCAAGCGGACAAAGCATGGCCTTTATGATCCCAAGGCCATTCCCCCGCCTCCAACCTCGGATAGCGCGGGATTCCGCTTTTCATCAAAACCTCGTGCCAGTTTCAGCCTTGGTGGGGGGATGGGGGTTGCGAACCTTCAGGACGCGTTTAAACTTTTGAGCTTTCCGGGATTGAGCGAGGACTGTCTGAGCGCAGCGAGTTCCGCAGCGCCCGGAAAGTTCAAAGGTTTGCGGCCGTTCGCAACCCCCATCCCCCCGCCAAGGCGAGTACAGCGCTCTTAACCAGCAGGAACGAAGATCAAAGTGCACCGTCGAACGAGATCACGACGTTATAGAGCGTCACTTCTTCTTGTTCAAAAGAGCCTGCTCGAACAAAGCGGCCATCGTCCCCTCCTGCCGCTTGTTCTGCGCAGCGGCTGCAAAGTCCTTTTTTCGCTTTTCGTCATCACGTCCGCGCTTTTGCACGACACCTGCCCCCTTGCCGTTTTTGTCAGTGGATGGCATCTCATCACTCAAGCGCATCGTCATCGCAATGCGCTTACGCTCCAGATCAACCTCCAGAACTTTCACCTTCACGATATCGCCCGCCTTCACCACATCATGCGGCGTGCTGACGAACTTGTCTGACAAAGCTGATATATGCACCAGCCCATCCTGATGTACACCTACGTCCACAAATGCACCGAAGTTCGTCACATTACTGACGGTGCCCTCCAGAATCATGCCCGGTTGCAGGTCGCTTATTTTTTCAACGCCGTCCTTCAACTCGGCCGTCTTGAACTCTGGGCGCGGATCACGGCCGGGTCTGTCCAACTCCAACAGAATATCTTTGATGGTTGGTAGTCCGAATGATTCCGTGACGTAATCTTCTGGACTCAAAGACCTCAAAAATGCGCTGTCACCAATGATAGCGCGCACATCGCGCTGATTCTTCTTTGCGATATTGTTGACTATGTCATACGACTCCGGGTGCACGGCAGAAGCGTCCAATGGATTATCGCCTTCCAGCACGCGCAGGAAACCAGCCGCTTGTTCGAACGTCTTATCGCCGAAACGTGGCACCTTCATCAGCTCCGCGCGACTTTTGAAAATGCCGTTCTTGTTGCGGTACTCGATAATATTATTCACCAAAGTCAAACTCAGGCCAGATACACGCTTGAGCAAAGGGACCGACGCCGAATTGATATCAACACCTACCGCGTTCACACAATCCTCTACCACACCGTCCAGGCTACGCGACAATTTGACCTGACTGACATCGTGTTGATACTGACCTACGCCGATTGACTTGGGTTCAATTTTCACCAGTTCCGACAAAGGGTCCTGTAAGCGGCGCGCAATCGAAACAGCGCCGCGAATTGTAACATCCAGATCAGGGAATTCTTGAGCAGCAAGTTCGGAGGCGGAATAAACTGACGCACCCGCCTCGTTAACGATGACGCGTTTCAGACCCAGTTCCGGATGTGCCTTGATCAATGCTGCAACGAACTGATCCGTCTCACGCGATGCAGTTCCGTTGCCGATGCTTATCAACTGCACTTTATAGCGCTGACATAAACGCAGCAATGTTTCACTGGCCTCTGCTACCTTGAACTGCGGCGCCGTCGGGAAAATAGCGCCGTGATCCAGCACCTTGCCAGTTTCATCAACCACGGAAAGTTTCACCCCTGTGCGCAACCCCGGGTCCAGGCCAATGGTAACTTTCTTGCCGGCGGGTGCTGCCAGCAACAGATCCTTGATGTTTTTAGCGAATACATCTATCGCATCTTCTTCTGCGCGTTCACGTACCTGGGTGAGAAAATCCGTTTGCAGATGCGTCTGCAAACGTACCCGCCAGGTCCAGCGCACAACTTCCTGCAGCCAATTATCGGCGGCACGCCCCTGATTGCGGATATTCCAGAAACTGGCGATTAATGCCTCGCACGGATGTTGCTCCGGTGCTGTTACACCTTCAGCAGGTTCCGGTAAATCAACTTTCAAATTGAGTATGCCTTCCTTACGAGCGCGGAACAGCGCCATGGCTCTATGCGAAGGGATTTTTCCCAGAGCTTCAGAGAAACTGAAGTAATCCCGGTACTTGCTTCCTTCGGATTCCTTTCCGCCTATCAACTCGGAAATCATGTGCGCGCGTTGCCAGAAATACTCGCGTAATTTACCCAGCAGTGCTGCATCTTCGCTGAGCTGTTCTATAAGAATATGCTTGGCGCCATCCAGTGCCGCTTTAACGTCCGGCACACCTGATTCTTGGTTCAAATAAGCAGTGGCCTGTTCATCGGGATTCAGGGAAGGCTCAGCAAATAGGGCATCTGCCAGTGGCTGCAATCCTGCTTCGCGGGCAATTTGTGCTTTGGTGCGGCGTTTTTGCTTGTACGGCAGATACAAATCTTCCAGTTCAGTTTTTGTGACCACCTGCTTAATTTGCAGTTCCAGCGCTGGTGTCAACTTCTCCTGTTCCCTTATGCTTTTAAGAATGGTATCGCGACGTTCATCCATCTCCCGCAGATAAACCAGTCGCTCCAGCAATTTGCGTAACTGCGTGTCATCCAACCCACCAGTCACCTCCTTTCTATAGCGCGAAATAAAAGGCACCGTAGCACCCTCATCGAGCAAAGCGACTGCGGCAGCGACCTGCGCAGGACGAGCAACTATTTCTTCTGCAATCTGATCAAACATCAAAGACATAAAACTACTCTTTCAGGGGCATGCCTGTTACACACAGGTTTAGTTTAATTGGGGAATCACAAGCTTGGGCGAAATCTGCTATCAATTTTTAGGAGCCTGGTCACTTTTATTGGGTTCGCTCTTACGCACTTTGTCGATTACAAATTCGATATGCGTTAACAGACCGCGTAGAATACTCAGCTCCATACGGTCGGGACGGATACGGCTGAACAAGCGACGCATGCGCGTCATCAACAAGCGCGGGTTCTCAGGGTCATGAAACTTCAGATCAATCATTACCTGCTCCAGATGAGTATAAAAATGTTCCATCTGCTCCCCGGTCGCTTTGACAATATCCCAGTAAGCCGCTTCGGCGTCCAACTCTTCTGCAGCATCAGCACCGCCCGCACCGCTCTCAAGGTTGGTCACTGAATCCATATCACCGCGCTGATAAGCCTGGTCACGTTGCAGCATCGCAACACGCACTTCATAAGTGAGGACCATCACCGCCGCTGCCAGGTTCAATGAACTGTATTCTTCATCGGCGGGAATCTGCACATGGAAATGACACAACTGCAATTCTTCGTTGCTGAGACCGGTGTCTTCGCGGCCAAACACCAGCGCTACTTTACTGGAGACACTCTCCTTGACGATCTGTTGCGCACATTGCGTTGGGCTGAGCACAGGCCAGGGGATACGGCGCGACCGAGCACTGGCACCAATCACCAGTGCACAATCGGCAACTGCTTCCGCCAACGTTGCTGTAATGACGGCATTATCCAGGATATCCAGCGCTGCCTTTGCCCGGCCTATGGCGACACCACTGGGAAAATCCCTTGGTTCTACTAAGGTCAAATGACGCAAGCCCATATTTTTCATCGCGCGGGCGGCGGCACCGATATTGCCCGGGTGTGAAGTATTAACCAGCACGATGCTTATATTGCTGAAGTCCAGTGCTTTCAGCTCCGTTTCATTTATTGACGGCTGCTTTGGATAGATTTTCTTCATATCTGGGTCTGCATGGTGTGTGAATAGTTTCAATTTGATTGCGAGAGGAATTGGGTGCTCTTTTAACCCTGACCTTTACCGCCCCGCAAGCAGGCGCGGAATTATAACAGCTAAACAGCGAATAGTTCTGCTACCGCTGTCGGTTGCCAATATTCAGCAGGACGACTGCAGCTCTATTTGCTATGATTGCGCGCTAATTTGTCAGGCATCTTCTGCCTGCCTTTTGTCAGTCATCTGGAGAAATACCGAACAACCATGCACGCACTAGTCAATATCGCCCTTAGAGCAGCACGTGATGCCGCTGAACTCATAGCCCGTAATAGCGAGCGCCTGGACCGGGTCAAGGTTGTTGAGCAGATTGGCACGCAGACCATCACCAATATGGAAAGGGATGCGGACCGTACCATAATCTATCATTTGCAGAAGGCGTATCCTGACTATGGCATTGATTCGCTGCTCTCCGGAGCAATCGAGGGCAAGGACGTCAATAACACCTGGTTGATCGATGCAGTGAACGGAGGCGCAAATGCCAACAGGGGCTATACGCATTTCTGTGTATCGATTGCCCTGAGAACCGGCGATCGCGTAACTCATGGCGTTCTTGTTAACCCACTCAGCCGCGAAGAGTTCACAGCCAGCCGCGGCAGTGGGGCGCAACTTAATGACGGGCGTATGCGCGTTAGCAAGGCGGAAACCCTGGAAAACGGTTTTGTTGCGCTGGATGCGCAACCCGGCGATGAAACAGCTAGCAAACTCTTGTTGGACCTGCAGGGAAAGCTGCTGAATCTGCAGACTAATGTCCGACTGGGCGGCGCTTCGGCTCTTGATCTTGCTTATGTCGCGGCCGGCAAGCTGGATGCAGGATGGACCAGAGAGACCGATCCACGCGCGCTTTCTGCAGCACTATTGATACTGCAGGAGTCTGGCGCTCTGATCAGTGATCAATCAGGCAACCCGATGACGCAGGGCAGCCGTGAACTAATCTTCGGCAATCCAAAATGCTTTAAACAACTTCTGCAATTGAGGCAGTCCCTACAACCCTGAAGAATAAAAATAATGCTATGAAGTCACGGCATAACCTGGTCGACGGAGAGATTTCCGCAACATTAGTTCGCATGACCACGCCGATGATATTGGGCATGTTCATGCTTTTCAGTTTCAATCTGGTGGATACTTTTTTCATCAGTTTGTTGGGTACCGAACCACTTTCCGCCATCAGTTTTACCTTCCCGGTTACTTTCACCCTGCTCAGTCTCGCGATCGGTCTGGGCATCGGAACCTCCGCTGTCGTTGCCAAATATCTCGGCCGTGGCGAAATCGAAAAAGCCAAGCAGGCATCCACTGTCACCAATTATCTATCAATGTTGCTGGCAGCTGTGCTGGCACTGTTCGCTTATATTTTCATGGATCAGATATTCCTGCTACTGGGTGCGAGCGAGTCTTTGCTGCCGCAGATCCGCGAATACATGACAATCTGGTTGCTCACCAGTGTATTGATGGTAGGTATGATGTCTGCCAGCAGTGTACTGCGCGCCTGTGGTGATACCCGCACGCCCAGTGTTGCGATGGCAGGTGCTGGTTTTGTAAATGCTGGGCTTGACCCCATTCTGATTTTTGGACTGGGCCCGATACCCGCTATGGGTATTCAAGGGGCAGCATTGGCCACCAGTATCTCCTGGGCAATGGGTTTTCTTTATATTTTCTACTGCATGAGCGTCAAACATGAATTGATTTATAGAGGGTTGCCCAGTCTGCACGTATTCAAGGCATCCAGTCGCGAGATGTTGCGCATAGGCATCCCTGCCTCTGGCGCCAATATGCTTACACCAATTGCCGCTGGAGTGATGACTGCAATTGCAGCGACTTATGGCGCAGAAACAGTTGCTGCATTCGGTGTCGGTTCACGGCTGGAAACTATTGCTACATTGGTAGTGTTGGCACTCTCCTCTACCTTGCCTCCCTTCATCAGTCAAAATTTCGGTGCCGGGCGCATGGACAGAGTACGCGATGCTTATCGGCTGGCATTGAAGTTCGTATTGATTTGGCAATTACTGGTGTATTTATTGATGGTTGCTGGTGCCAACTTGATCGCCATGGTTTTTACTCGCGATGCAACTGTGACCGAAGGCATCAAATTGTTTCTTTGGATCATACCACTTGCGTATGGATTGCAAGGTGTAGTGATTCTGACCAACTCGGCGCTGAACGCATTACACAAACCTATGCACGCCCTGTATCTGAGCGTCATAAGGTTCTTTGTTTTTTATGTTCCCCTGGCATGGGCTGGAAGCTACTACTTTGGGCTGCCCGGTTTTTTTGCGGGCGCGGTGATGGGAAATTTATTAATGGCAGCTGTAGCTTGGCGTGCGTTCAACCAACTGGTGAATCCTGAACTGGTTGAGGCACCGAAAACTACAAGCTGACGCCATTGCAAATCACGCACTGCGGAAAAGATTCTTGATGCCGCTTAGCACAGAAGGTTTGCTGCTTGCAGCGACCAAAGAGCCTTCGACTTTTGCGCTCTGCATCTGTTCTTTTTCCGCATCGCTGATCAGACTGAAACTTTTGTCCTCCACTTTTACTCTTTCCGGCCTACCGTTGTCATCGTCAAGACTCAGACGGTTATTGCTTTGCTGAAATGCGAACATCTCCTTGCAAATCTCATCATATTGTTGAGCAGTCAACAATTCTGGTCTTTCCTTCATGTTCAACGTAAAACTCTGGTCGTTCGCCGCTGACAGATAGTGAAGATTTTTCTTGTCTTCAATCAGCAGCCCTTCCCGCTCAGCTACTTCATATAGTGGCGTGCCGCGCAATGGAATATACGGGAAGAAAAAGAAAAACTCCGGTGCAATTCGACGATTCAGCTCAAGCGTCTGGCGCATATTCTCAGCAGTTTCCAATGGCGCACCAACAATATTAAAGGTAAGCCTGTTGATGCCGGCCTTCTTGCAATTATCAGCTGCTTCAATAACCTTCTGATTGGTCATTTTACGACCAAGCATTTTGCTACGGTATTCTTCATCGCCACTTTCTATACCAAACCAGATAGTGTGACACCCGGCATCTGCAGCCAGTTCGCAAAATTTTTCATTCATCACTTCCACACGGGAATTGATTGAAAACGGCAGGCGGATTTTTTCTTTGTATATCGCAAAAAAAGCATGTACGAATTTGAGATTGGAGAGAAATAACTCATCCCAGAATTCAAAGTAGCCCACATTGTATTTGTCGCGCAGACGAATCAGCTCGTTGACCATTTCTTCCGGGTCATATTTGCGCAGAAATTCTTTCTTGGATTTCCAGCCATCCAGCAATGGCGTATTGCAGCAGTATGTGCAACGGTAAGGGCAACCGCGGCCAGTCATTACTGGCAGCACTACCTTTTCTTTCGGTCCGAATATGGACGTGTTCACATTAGCGAAGCTGCCGTCTTTCGCATAAATGTCGTAATCAGGAAATGGCAAGGCTGCAAGATCGCCAATCTGGTGGGCCTCCGTTTTGAAAACCTCACCATCACTCAATTTCTCCCACATGCCATCAACAGGGCCATCCTTGCTGCCACGCAGAAACTGCACGAGATTACCAATGGCGTATTCGCCGTCACCCGTACAAATAAAATCCACATGCGGGTTTTCTATAGTCTGTTCCTGCGAAAGCATTGCCTGATAACCGCCGATACAGATCGGCAATTCAGGCACGAGTGCCTTAATCTCTGCAAAATAGGGCTCCATCGGGAACCAATGCGGGCTCATCACGGAGAAAGCGATGATATCAGCGTCCAGCGCAGCGATACTTTTAGCGAAGTTTTCCGCCGAGTACTCTGTAGCATCACGCACAATCAGGATCGGCTTCAGGATAATCTCTACCCACGGAAAATCGCGCTTCAGATAGGCCGACATGCTGGCCAGCGGCATTGCAATCTCATTGCCATCCGGTGAGTAAAAGCTGAGTACCAATCGCAATTTCTGCCCGGCGGCCTTGCCGAACCAGCGGGATTTCGCCTGCGGATAAATCGGTTTGACCGAACTTACCGCAATCACATCAGCTATGGAGCTCATTCAACTATCCTGTACTACATTGATTTCATGATATTGGGTACGCAAGGCACGGAATCCATTGTTTTCCGCGCCTACAAAATGCGTGCGGGAAATAATACCACAAATGGCCAACTAACCCACTATCGAAGCCAGTGAACCACTGAATTCACTTATTTCAATGGCAATGCTTTTGCTTTATTCTTTCTTTCACTCTAAAAGCGGTCACAGAACCAGCGGAGACATCGATGTCCATTAATAAAAAACCAGAGGCTGCTGCCTGCTTTCGGCCTGATCGTCGCCAATTTCTGGGCCTGGCTGCTCGCACTCTGGCCGCATCAGCCATCTTGACGGCCGCAGGAGGAATGGGACGCTGGTCCACTCACAGCGTATTTGCAGCAGATAATCCATCAGCAACTGCCAACACCGCATTCGGCCGTATACGTGGCTTTATGGATGCCGGAGTCAATGTCTTCAGAGGTGTACCCTACGGCGCCTCCACTGCTGGCGCGAACCGCTTTCTGCCTGCGCGAGATCCTGAGCCCTGGACTGATATACGCGACACTATTGAATACGGAGAATCAGCCGCTCAAGTTCAGGGTGGACGCAGTGTCGGTTCGGAAGATTGCCTTGTTTTGAATGTATTCACCCCGGCTGTGGGCGATAACCGCAGGCGCCCTGTCATGGTCTGGCTGCACGGCGGCGGCTTTTCCACGTTGTCAGGTTCCAGCCCTATGTATGACGGCGTCAACTTGTGCAATCGAGGCGACGTGGTTGTAGTCTCTCTGAATCATCGGTTGAATGTCTTTGGTTTTCTTCATCTGGGCGATCTGCTCGACGAGCCTTATGCACAATCGGGCAATGTCGGCATGCTGGATACTGTGCATGCACTGCATTGGATTCGCGACAATATTGCCGAGTTTGGCGGCGACAGCAACAATATCACCATCTTTGGCGAATCCGGCGGTGGTCGTAAAGTCTCTACCCTGCTGGCCATGCCGGCAGCACAAAGCTATTTCCACAAAGCGATCATTCAGAGCGGACCGGGCATGACCCTGCAGCCGCGCGATCGTGCCACTGAAATGAGTCTGGCCCTGTTCCGTGAACTGAGCCTGCGCCCAGATCAGATTGATGTACTGCAAACCTTACCCATGAACACCATCCTCAGCGCTTACACCGTAGTCGAAGGTAATCTGGATGGTGATTCACGCTTCCGCGGCGTCTCCGAACAACACGGCTTTGTACCGACAGTGGGCATCGAATCTCTGCCCGCTTTCGCATTCAACCCGGTTGCAACAGAAATCTCTGCGCATGTACCGATTCTGATCGGTTCCAATAAACATGAATATGCCTACTTCGGCGGCCGTGACCCAGTAGTTCAGCAGGGCAATCTGACCGAAGAGCAATTGCGCTCGCGAGTGGAGGCTATTGCCGGCAACGCGACTGATCGTGTGCTGGATGTCTACCGACGCAATTACCCTGATACATCGCCAAGCTGGCGCTGGGTATTGCTCACCAGCGATCGCACCTATCGCTTCGACTCCATCACCATAGCGCAGCGCAAGGCGGCGGCGAACAAAGCGCCGGCTTATATGTATTTTTTCGAGTGGGAAACACCGCATAACGATATGAAGGCGCATCATGCGTTGGAAATCAGCTTCGTCTTTGACAACACGACCAAAGTGCCTGCCATGTCTGGCGGAGGCCCTGCAGCCGCTGCACTGGCAGACAAAATGAGCGATGCCTGGATTGCCTTCGCGCGCACAGGCAACCCCAACACCAACAAACTACCCTATTGGCCAAGCTACGATACGACGTCACGCAATACCATGGTATTCAATAACGAATCGCGAATTATCAGTGACCCGGACGCCGAGGTAAGACAGTTATGGTCAACGCTGTAAAGCTCCTTGCAAGGTGTCTATGGATGCAATAAAAGCCCTGCTCTCCCGGGTTTCTGTTTCCCGTCTCGCTGAACCGGCACCTGACGAAGAGAGTTTGCGGAATATCTATCGCAGCGCCATGCGGGCAGCTGATCATGCTTTATTGCGACCCTGGCGCTTTCTGATCATTCGTGACCTGTCGCGCCAGCGTCTAGCGGAATTATTTGTCGCTGCCAGCCTGAAAGAAGAACCCGATCTGCCAATAGAGAAACTGGAGAGCATTCGCAGCAAACCACTGCGGGCACCCGTTATTGTGGTTGCCATTTGTTCCCCCAAAGCGCACCCGAAGGTGCCACAACACGAGCAGGAGTTAGCTACAGGCGCAGCCGTGCAGAATATGCTCAATGCGGCGCACGCCCAGGGTGTTGGTGCCATCTGGCGGACAGGCCCCATGGCGGAGAACCCGGAAGTCATGCAGGGATTGGGACTTACTGGCGCTGAGAAAATTATCGGGTTTCTCTATCTGGGTCAGATTGTGGGCGAAACCCGCGCAGTGCGCGAGCTGCCCATTGATGACTACTTTGTGCCGTGGTGAGACGCTGAACCGATGCGAATGACTGTATTTTCAACGCCTGTTATTACGCCGATTCTGCGCTGGCTGTCTATGCTGATTCTCAAAATACTGGGCTGGAAGGCGGTAGGTATTCCGTTGAAAAATGCGCGTTTCGTTTTAATTGGCGCGCCACATACCAGCAACTGGGATTTCCCCATCATGATCATGGTGGTGCTGCAATTGCGCTTAAAAGTCCATTGGATGGGTAAAGCCAGTCTATTTCCCCGGCCATGCGCGTGGTTGATGAAGTGGCTTGGTGGTATTCCGATTGATCGCAGCCGCAGTAACAATATGGTTGATCATACAGTGCGGCAGTATCAGGAAAACCAGGATCTGGTGGTGCTGGTGCCGCCAGAGGGAACCCGTAGTAAAGTCAATGAGTGGAAGACCGGCTTCTATCATATCGCCCGTAATTCAGGCGTACCCGTTTTGATGGGATATGTCGATGCGGCAACCAAGGAAGCCGGACTGACAGATTTCTTTTACCCAACAGGTGATCTCGATGCGGATATGAAGGCTATCCGGGCTTTCTATGCCGATAAACGCGGCATCAACCCTGAGAATGCCTGAGCAACTTCACTCGCTCTGCATCTGCAAAGCTCAAACTGCGCAGCGCGCAATCAAACACAAAGCGCGTATATGTATCGATAGAAGTTTCCTGCATCTGGAATTTCCAACGTTTCAAATACCACTGTTGCAGCATGGCGGTGATATGCGTCGCCAATAATTCCAGATTTTGACACTCAAAGATTCCGGCCTGCTTTCCAGCGCGAAATGTCTCTTTCAGACGTTCATCGAATTTTAATTCCAACTGCATGGCGGCTGCGCGTTGCTCACGCGACAAACCCTTGGCTTCCAGATAACAGAAGTAATACCAGTTGTGCATGATTTCGTTCATGTAAATATCGCCATAAATAATGGCCTGCAAGCGCTGCACTGGATTCAGATTATGTTTGTCCAGATCTGACATTACATCATCTATTGTTTGTCGCAATACACCTTCAATCACTGACGCAATGTCGTCTTTGCTACCTATATAGGCGTAAAGCCCCCCCATGCTGATTTCGGTTTCACGACTCAGGTCACGCAAACTCATCGCCTGAAAACCACGTGAGTTGGCCAGACGAAACGTACAATTGAAAATTTTTTCCAGATTACCAAGTGAAGCGTGCGCATTCTTGATCTGCATTTTGTCGCGGTGCATTTCGAAAACACGACGCCACAATGGTTCGCCTTCCAGAACCCAGGCGCGGCGAAAGGCAGCCATACTGATATTATGAGGCCATTCATGCGCCGGGTTTGCATTGCATTGCGGGGCCAGGATGGATTGAGAGCCTGGATGTGAGCCTGAATGTGAACCTGAATGAGAGTCTGGTTCAGAGCCTGGTAGCAATTTGCCACTTGTATTATCTATTGCTTCCAATGTCTGCCTGCCTCCCTGTTACATGGTCGGGTCAACTCATTATCGTTTTAAACTGATTTCTGGAGATACCGGATTGCTTCGCGATTTGGCCAGCAAGCGTCCGAGTTTAGCGCATTGCAGTGGATGAAGACAGTTCTGATATTTGACTCACTCCAAAGTCAGCCGGGACATGACTGCGCAATTTGCCCCCTATCACCAGAAAAAAGATAAAACCGCCAAAAAGCCTGATACTGAGCAAAGAATTAACGATCCCGTGCGAATCATGCCATGAGGTAAACGGTGAGCGGTACGTTGCGCTATGTAAAAACCCAACACAGTAGCGGGCAGCAGTGGTAAGGATAACTGCAGGTGATACCAGCCCATGTATTCGGTTGGCAACAGGATGACCAGAGAGATGACGCAACTTATTGTAAAAAACGCAGCGAGGTTGGCTCGGATCAGATTGACCTCTTGATGCTGCCATAACAGCGCCATTGGCGGGCCACCGATTGAAGAACTGGTACCCATGAAACCTGACATGAAGCCAGCCAACATCATTCTTGCGGAAGTTGGTTGCCAGCGCAGCGAAGTCATACTGACGGCGACCGCTGCCAGCACTGAAATACCAATCCAAAGAGCCAACAGGTTTTTATCTATAAAAATCAACAGGGCAGCACCAGCCAGTGAGCCAGGCACTCTGCCAATAATCGCGAATTTGAGGCCGCGCAAGGCAATACCCTGTCTATACCTGAGCGTATTTAATATGGACAAACAAAGTGCCGATATAGTTATCGGCGCCGGCACATAGGCGGGATCAATGAAGAACAATACGGGTGCTGCGATGATTGCCAACCCAAAACCAATAGAGGTTTGTATAAACGCCCCTATCAATATAACGAGTGATGCCAGCAGCATATCCATCGACAACTTGCCCTTTGGAAGGTTTGATCAGGCGCAGATGGTAGCAGAGCGACAGGCAATATATAATCCTGTCTATTATTCACCATACAAAATGCTTGATATGAGGGTTGCGTGAGCTCCAAAATAATTCTTCGTGGTGTCAAGCAGAATAACCTCAAAAATCTGGATCTGGAACTTCCCACCAATAAATTGATTGTAATTACCGGCGTCAGCGGTTCCGGTAAATCCAGTCTGGCATTCGATACGATTTATGCAGAGGGTCAGCGCCGTTATGTGGAAACCTTTTCCGCGTATGCCCGCCAGTTTTTGGATCGCATGGATAAGCCGTCTGTAGACAGTGTCACAGGCATTCCACCCGCCATCGCAATCGACCAGACTAATCCCGTACGCACTTCACGCTCCACCGTCGGCACCATGACGGAGTTGAATGATTACCTAAAATTAATTTACGCGCGATTGGGCACATTGTCCTGTCCGCAATGCCAGCGCGAAGTCAAACGTGACAGCACTAACTCTATAGTCGCAGATATTAATGCACGGCTGAAGCAGGGAACGCGCTTGCATGTTTGCTTATCGATGCCAGTGCCACCGGATTTCAGTGAAGAAGAAATAGTACAACTGTTGGCGCAGCAGGGCTACACCCGCATCCAGGCGCAAACTAACAGCAATCATGCTGGCGACAGACAGGTACATGTCATTCAGGATCGTCTGCGTTTGCAGAGTGACAGCAGTGAACGCCTGGCCGATGCGATAGAAACTGCATTGCGACATGCGAATGGGCATGTCCTTGTTTATCCGGTCAGTGATGACAAAGCATCAGCTACGGCTCAAGAACCATTGCGTTACTCCAGTCACCTGCACTGTCCTGATTGCGATATTGAATTCAATGATGCAACCCCCAGTCTGTTTTCTTTCAATTCACCAATTGGTGCCTGTGAGAGCTGTCGCGGTTTCGGGCGCATCATCGATGTTGATTTCGGTTTGGTTATACCTGATCACAAAAAAACACTGCGGCAGGGAGCGGTCAAACCATTTCAGACTCCCAGCTTCAGGGAATGTCAGGTTGATCTGGAAAAATTTGCAAAGAAGCAGAAGATTCGCCTGGACATACCCTGGTATGAACTCAGTGCCGCTGAACAAAGCTGGGTACTGGAAGGCGAGGGATCTTCCGCGGATGGGCTTTGGTATGGCGTGCGCGGTTTCTTCCGCTGGTTGGAAAGCAAAGCTTACAAAATGCATATCCGCGTGCTGCTATCCAAGTATCGCGCCTATACAGAGTGCCACACGTGTCATGGCAGTCGTTTGAAAGCGGAAGCCTTATGGTGGCGGTTGCAACAAAAATCCCCAGCGAACAAGTCAACACGCGGCTACACGATTAATCAACTTATGCGCCTGCCATTGGAACAATGCGCAGATTTTTTCAATGCCTTACAGTTACCGGCGCCCTATGATGAAGCCGCGGACTTACTGCTGGGTGAGATTCGAACGCGGCTGCAGTATCTGCTTGACGTCGGCCTTTCTTATCTAAGCCTGGATAGACAATCCCGCACACTCAGTGGTGGTGAAGTTCAGCGCATCAATTTAACAACTGCACTTGGCACTTCGTTGGTCAATACGTTGTTTGTACTTGATGAACCCAGCATCGGTCTGCACTCACGCGATATGAGCCGTATGATTCAAATTCTGCATCGTCTTCGCGATGCGGGCAACTCCTTGATTGTTGTTGAGCACGACCCGCAAGTGATGCTGGCCGCCGACCTCATTATCGATATCGGCCCTGGTCCGGGTGCGCTCGGAGGCGAGATACAGTTCATGGGCAGCCCGGCGCAATTGCTGAAGCACAAGACATCGTTGACTGCTCAATACCTGCGTGGTGAGCGTTCCGTGCAGGATTTATTAGACAAGCAGGCTGTCGATGCAACAGCGGCTGCCCACACTGGTGTGATTTCGATTAAAGGCGCCAGTGAGCACAATCTGCAGAATCTGGATGTGGATATTCCTCTGCATAAATTAGTTTGTATTACTGGGGTGAGTGGATCAGGCAAGTCGACACTGATGCGCGATGTACTATATCGCGGTTTAGCCAAGCAGTTTGGATCTACAGTAGAAGCGCCCGGTGCACATGAAAAAATCCTCGGCATGGAGGCGATTGAAAATGTGGTACTGGTTGATCAAAGTCAAATTGGCAAAACTACACGCTCAATCCCGGCGACCTATGTAGGTGCATTTGATGCCATTCGTAAACGCTTCGTTGCACAAGCATTGACACAGGGGCGAGCTTATACACCCGGCACTTTCAGCTTCAACTCCGGCAACGGACGCTGCCCCATGTGTTCTGGCAATGGTTTTGAACACGTGGAAATGCAATTTCTCAGTGATGTCTACCTGCGCTGCAGTGAATGTAATGGCAAACGCTATCGACGTGAAATTCTTGAGATCACACTATTAGGGCCAGTCGGAGAAGCCGGTAGCTCTAAACGCGCCATGTCCATTGCCGATGTTCTGGAGTTGACCGTCAGTGAAGCACTGGTTTTCTTTGCCGGCGAACGCGATATTGAACAGTGCCTGCAACCATTGGTGGATGTTGGCCTGCATTATTTACAGCTGGGACAAGCTGTCCCGACGTTGAGCGGCGGTGAAGCCCAACGCTTGAAACTGGCCGGTCACCTGGCGGGCATCACTCAGCAGAGCAACAAGAAAAAGAAAGCCGGAAAAGGATTACTGTTTCTGTTTGATGAACCAACAACTGGTTTGCATTTCCACGATATCAGCGTTCTATTGGCCGCCTTCCGCAAGTTGATCGCAGCGGGTAACTCTTTGCTCATCATCGAACACAATCTGGATGTGATACATGCTGCAGACTGGCTGATCGATATCGGGCCGGAAGGCGGTGATAAAGGTGGCAAGCTGGTCGCGACTGGAACTCCTGCCAGTTTCCTCAGCGGGGAAAAAGGCCTTACCGCCGATGCGTTGCGTATATATCAGAAAGAGTTGCAACAATCGCGCAAATCAGCCAACGCTTCAGCTGTAAAGAAGCAAGTAACTAAAACAGTCAGTGTCAAACCTGCCATTCAGATTCACCATGCTCGCGAACACAATCTTAAAAATATAGACCTGGAAGTCCCGTGGAATAAATTCACGGTAATTACCGGCGTGAGTGGCAGCGGCAAGAGTACAATCGCTTTTGATATAATTTTCGCGGAAGGTCAACGGCGCTATCTGGAATCCCTGAATGCATACGCACGCCAGTTCGTGCAGCCTGCCTCGCGACCAGATGTGGATGCAATACATGGTATTCCTCCCACAGTCGCTATAGAGCAGCGTACCAGTCGCGGTGGTCGTAAAAGCACAGTTGCCACTCTTACCGAAATTTATCATTTTCTACGGCTGATTTTCGTCAAGCTAGGCACCCAATACTGCCCGCGCTGCGATGTTGCCATTGAACCGCAAAGCCGGGACATGATTCTTGCCAGGATACAAAGTGAATGGCGTGGCAAGCAGATCAACATGTTGGCACCTGCAGTTATAGCAAGAAAAGGTCTGTACAAGGAGCTTGCCGCATGGGCCGCTGGCAAGGGATATACGCAGTTACGCGCTGATGGAAAATATTACGACAGTACAGATTGGCCCGTGCTGGACCGCTACAAGGAGCATTCCATTGACGTGTTGATTGGTGCTATCACCGTTAGTGCCAACGCCGAACAAACATTGAACACCCTGATTGATGAAGCACTGGCTGTTGGTAATGGGTTGTTGATTGTAAGCCATGCAGATGTGGGAAAGAAGTCTGTTAAAAGCAGGCAACCGGACAGTCTTTTCTCTACATTACGCGCTTGCCCTTGCTGCGGCGACAGCTTCGATGAGCTTGATCCACGCCTGTTCTCATACAATTCAAAACACGGTTGGTGTAAACGCTGCTTCGGCACAGGCGAGCAGATCAGCCAGTTTGATGAAGAACAAACGGGCGAGGAAGAATACTGGCTGGAAAAAGATGAGAACAACTCATCTCAACATCGCACCTGCAAAGCCTGCGCTGGCAAACGCCTGAATCCAATAGCATTGGCAGTGCGTTTTCAGAAATACACCATCGCTGAGCTTGCGGCACTTCCGGTTCTGGAAGCGGAGAAAGCGCTGGCCAGTATTAAACTGAATAAGAAGCAACTTAGTATCGCCCGCGATATTTTCGTGGAATTGAACAGCCGACTGCGCTTTCTACAGAAAGTCGGGCTTGGTTATCTGACTCTGGATCGCTCTGCGCCGAGCTTGAGTGGCGGTGAAGCGCAGCGTATTCGACTTGCTTCCCAGTTGGGCTCAACGCTGCAAGGTGTCTGTTATATCCTGGACGAGCCTACCATCGGGCTGCATGCCCGCGATAATCAGCTGCTGATACAGACCTTGCGGGAATTACAACAGCAAGGCAATACCGTGTTGGTTGTTGAGCACGATGACGCCACCATGGCAGAAGCCGATCATGTGATTGATGTGGGCCCCGGCGCTGGTGTCAATGGTGGGGAAATAGTGGCACAAGGCACTTTAACTCAAATCAAGAGGAACAAGCGGTCCTTGACCGGTCAGTTTCTTGCCAACCCCATGCGGCACCCGCTAACCGATATACGGGACACTGTTCTGCGGAAGCATTTTGACAAAGAGTCACTTTATATCGAGAACGCGAGCCTGAATAATCTCAGGAATCTGACGCTGGAAATTCCCTTACGAAATCTTGTCGTGGTCAGCGGTGTCAGCGGTAGTGGCAAGAGCACTCTGGTGCGTTCTGTGTTGTATGAAAATCTGCGGCAGGTCACTGTGCAGAAGGGTCGGAAACGCAAGGCGATTGCGTGGCATGGTTGCGACAATATCGAAGGCTGGCAATCTATTGATTCCGTCTTGCAAGTGGATCAGACCCCTATTGGCAAAACTCCACGCTCCTGCCCTGCCAGCTATATCGGAATTTGGGATACGATTCGTAAATTGTTTTCGGATACGGTGGATGCGCGCCTCAGAGGCTATTCGCCAGGTCGTTTCTCGTTCAATGTGGCCGGCGGCAGATGCGAATCCTGCGGCGGCAATGGCATGCAGAAAATCGAAATGAATTTTCTGCCGGATGTGAGAGTGGGTTGCGAAGAATGCAAGGGGTGGCGCTTCAATAAAGAGACCATGACTGTGCACTATAAAGAGAAACATATAGGCGAAGTGCTGGCTATGAATATCGACCAATCTGTTGAGTTCTTCGCCTCGATCCCTTCACTTTTCCACCCATTGCGTCTTCTTCAGGAGGTCGGTCTGGGTTACCTGACCCTGGGTCAACAGAGCCCCACTCTCAGTGGTGGTGAAGCACAACGCATCAAACTGGTTGCAGAACTTGCCAAAGCCAAACCGCATCTGGCCCTGCGTGGCAATAAACCTCCGCATAAACTTTATATTCTGGATGAACCTACTGTGGGACTGCACATGGCAGACGTGGAAAAACTGTTACGCGTGCTGCATCGTCTGGTTGATGCCGGAAACAGTGTCATTGTCATCGAGCACAATATGGATGTGATTGCCGAAGCGGACTGGTTAATTGATATAGGTCCTGAAGGCGGCAACCAGGGCGGGAAAATAGTGGCGCAGGGTACTCCGCAAAAAGTTGCTGCCAATAAGACTTCTCACACAGCGAAATTTCTAATTAACCATACCGCCCGGTAATATAGTCCTCTGTCTGCTTTTTGCTGGGGTTGGTAAACAACGTATCCGTATCCCCGTATTCCACCAGATCTCCCACATACATGAACGCTGTGTAGTCCGATACACGCGCCGCTTGTTGCATATTGTGGGTCACGATGATGATCGTATAGTCCCTCTTTAATTCGTTAATCAATTCTTCAATCTTCAATGTAGAAATAGGGTCCAGTGCTGACGCCGGTTCATCGAGCAATATCACTTCCGGTTCAATCGCAATCGCGCGCGCAATAACAAGTCGCTGCTGCTGACCACCTGACATGCCAAAGGCATTATCCTGCAAG
Source organism: Pseudohongiellaceae bacterium (assembly GCA_041751425.1). GTDB lineage: Bacteria > Pseudomonadota > Gammaproteobacteria > Pseudomonadales > Pseudohongiellaceae > JAVVEG01. The sequence goes on from JBGSXL010000029.1 coordinate 113,994, forward strand.
CGATCCTTCACCTCGTCCCACAAAGCGGCAGCGCGCAAAGAGCGCTCCACAACCTCATCCAGCACACGGCGCGAGTTCACACCTTGCAGACGCAGGCCATACGCGACATTTTCATAAATCGATTTAGGAAATGGGTTTGGCTTCTGGAACACCATGCCGACATTGCGTCTGAGTTCCGCTACATCTACGTTACGGTCGTAGATATTCTGACCATCCATCAGAATCTCCCCTTCAATCCGGCAAATATCCACCAAGTCATTCATGCGATTGAAGCAGCGCAATAAGGTCGACTTGCCGCAACCTGAAGGTCCGATAAACGCTGTCACGCGCTTCTCAGGTATCGTCATATTAATGCCATTCAGCGCACGGTCCTTGCCATAGTAAAGTTGCAGATTCTTGACCTCAATCTTGGTCTTTTCATCAGCCATAGATATGGGTTCACGCTCCAGAACACGGCGAATCTTGGCGCCGCCAACAGCAGGTCTGACGCTTTGCTCAGGCGTTGGCGTCGATTCTGATTCCGGCTTGTTCGGGGTATCCATGTTCAAATCACTCATTGGCAAATATTCCTGGTTCTTTGTAACAGTTTAATCTGATGCACTGCGATATTTTTCCCGCAAATGATTGCGAATACTGATAGCTGTCAGATTGAGGATGACAATCAACAACACGAGTATTAGTGCAGTCGCATACACCAGCGGTCTTGCTGCTTCTACATTGGGGCTCTGGAATCCAACATCATAGATATGAAAGCCCAGATGCATGATTTTTCTTTCCAGATGTATAAATGGATAGATACCATCAATAGGCAGTGTAGGTGCCAGTTTGACGACACCCACCAGCATCAGGGGTGCCACCTCACCCGCTGCTCTGGCTATGGCGAGAATCAGGCCGGTCATCATGGCTGGTGTTGCCAATGGCACAATGACTTTCCAAAGGGTTTCTGCTTTGGTAGCACCCAATGCCAGACTGCCCTGTCTGATCGTGCTGGGTATACGTGCCAGACCTTCTTCTGTCGACACGATAACAATTGGCAACGTCAACAGCGCCAAAGTCAGAGACGCCCAGAACAGACCTGGCGTGCCAAAAGTTGGCGCTGGCATCGAGGCTTCATAAAACATCTGGTCAATATTTCCGCCCAGGAAATAGACAAAAAATCCCAGACCAAATACACCATAGACAATAGAAGGCACGCCGGCAAGATTGTAAACAGAGATACGAATAATGCGCGTCATGGTACCTTGCTTGGCGTACTCGCGCAGATAGATGGCGGCCAGAATTCCAAACGGCGTCACCATAATCGACATCACCATCACCATGGTTACCGTGCCAAAGATAGCCGGGAAAATGCCACCCTCTGTGTTAGCCTCGCGCGGGTCATCACTGAGGAACTCCCAAAACCTGACCATATACTGCTGTAACTTCGCTGCGATTGACATGGAGTTCACTGCGCTGACACGTACAATTGTAGCCAGAGTGATATTCACCTCAGCGCCGTCACTCATGCGCATGCGCAAGTTATCACGCTCCATGCTTTCATAAAGCAGGTCCAATTCCTCGCGTAGCGCGCTGTAATCTGCGTCCAGAATCGCTGTACCTGTTGCAATACGTATCTCTTCTGATGCACGAATTTCCGGACCCGGATCATCAAGCTCCAGCCTTCGCTCAGCCAGACGCAATTGTTCCATTTCCGCATTGATCCGGCCTATTTGTTGCCGTTCAATGCGCTCTACATCAGTATGCAGCGTAATACTGCGATCGACTGACGCTTGTAGTTCATCCCAGAAGTTTGCACTGTCCGCAACTGCAACCACTACACCTTCGCGCAGCAATGCAACAGGTTGTCCATAGAAATTCCCCCACTCTCTGCGTTCAACCGTATAGATATTGTCCGGATAGGTGAAAGGCTCCATGCCGATTTCCATGTGCCAGACAAAATCGCTGCCGAACTGATCGCGGTTTCCGCGTTTGATGAGATGGCGGGTCAGCAGATCACTGCCCTCTGGAACGAAATTTCCAGCGTCCCGTGCCACCGACGCGGCAATCTCCTGCGAGCGTACCAGTTCACCAAACACAACAGACCGATTGCCGTTCTCATCTGTCAAAATAATTTCTGCAACTGACGATGGCCAGAAGTGTCCTAAGCCGCGCACAGCAATAAGGCCTATCAACCCAATGACCATGATCATGCACATGGCGACTGCGCCGCCATTGAGCCAGATCCAGGGAGAACCACTTTTGAACCATGCCTTCATCAGAAGATGCCTTTACAGATTACTATAGCGTTCACGTAAACGCTGCCGAATGATTTCTGCCAGGGTATTCACAATAAACGTCAATGACAGCAACACCAGCGCGGCCAGGAACAGCACGCGGAAATGCGATGAGCCAACCGCCGTCTCTGGAAGTTCTACAGCGATATTTGCCGAAAGTGTGCGCATACCTTCAAATATATTGAAATTGACAACCGGGCTGTTACCGGTTGCCATCACCACGATCATGGTCTCCCCCACCGCCCGGCCGAAACCCATCATGACCGCTGAGAAAATACCAGGACTCGCTGTAGGCAATACAACGCCCATGACTGTTCGCCAGCGTGTAGCTCCCAGGGCCAGAGATCCTTGCGTCAAATGGCGGGGCACGGTAAACACAGCGTCTTCAGCGATGGAAAAAATAGTTGGAATGACAGCGAACCCCATCGCAATACCCACTATCAAGGCATTGCGCTGATCGTAGGTGATGCCAATATTGGTGAACCATTGCCGCATGCTGCCATCAAAAAACCAGATCTCAATCCAGGGACTGGCGATTATGCAGATATAGCCAAAAATCAGAATTACCGGCACCAGCAAGGCTGCTTCCCAACCGTCAGGAATCCGGGTGCGTATGCCACTGGGCAACCGAGACCAAAAGTAGGCGAACAGCAACATCATTACAGGCATCAGTAATAGGAAGCTGAAGATCGCTGGCAGATTTTCTTCGGCGAATGGTGCCAACCATAAGCCAGCCAGAAAGCCCAGAATCACAGTTGGCAGAGCTTCCATAATCTCAATACTTGGCTTCACAATGCCGCGCAGTTTTGGCGTCATGAAATAAGCGGTATATATGGCACCTGCTATCGCCAGAGGCGTTGCAAAAAGCATGGCGTAGAACGCTGCCTTCAGGGTACCCACCGATAACGGCACCAAACTGAACTTGGATTCGAACTCATCATTTCCGGAGGATGACTGCCAGATATACTCGGGATCTTCCCGCCCCTCGTACCAAACCTTATTCCACAATGCGGCAAATGAGAGTTGTGGATGTTCATTCCACAGATCGGCCACAGTAATCTCGCCGCTGTCGCTGACAACTAACAGTCTGCCGTTTACAGGTGAGATGGCGGCATTGGCAATTGGCTCATCGATAAACTGCTCAAGGTACAGTGTTCTGGATGATGTGCCGTAGTGAATTCCAATCTGCCCGGAAGCATCACCAACCAGGAATCCTTTACGAGTGTATTCGGGTGCAATCGAAGTAATGGCAGCGTCGTGCGACGTAAAATCGCGAATACGGGTCAGGGAGTAGTTATTGCTTTCATCACGCACCAGAAACCATTGCGTCAGGTCTCCACGTTGCGTGCCCGTTATAATTGACACTGCACCAACGAGAAACTCCATGGCGGTTACAGCAACTCCACCACCTGCATTCACAGAACTGACCAGTCGCGAGTTTGCCGGTGCCGCAATATCGTAATAATGAACGTAGCCACGTTCATCTGCGATGAACAGGCTTCGAAGCGCCTTATCCATCAACATTTTTACCGGCGCTGAATTTAATCGGGGCAAAGTAAATGTAGCGGCATTGACCTCTGTAGAGCGCGTCAACATATTGGTTCTGCTGGTCAACGTTGTCAGCAGCAATCGATTGTCTTCTGTCACTGCCGCTACGTAAGTGCCCGCGTTGCCGCGCGCGGCGGACTCAACTGCCAGCATTCGCAGTGGTCGTCCCTGCGGATCTACTGTAAGGGCGTTAGTACCGAATGGATACTCCAGCTTTGGCGTCAGATATCTCTCGTCATTTGGAAAAGTCAGATCAAAACCGTGTCGCGAAATGACAACCGTTCCATCTGCGAGGCCATGTGCTACCGTATTACTGATTGATTCCTGTGCTGCGAAACTGCTGACAGCGGTACCTTCTGGCAGCGCTACATCAATCTGCTGCCGAATCGCACCGGTGTCCAGCTCGAAGAAGGTGACAACACCGTCGTCACTATATTGAACGCCTAACTCCTCGTAGCGCTCCAATAATATTCTTTGCGTTGTCGCTTGTTGCACTGGCAAAGGGTAAGTAACCGGATCGCTGACGTCAGCGCCCTTGAAGATCGGCAGGACTTCATAAAAAAGGTAAACAAATATCAGCGTAAGAGCGAACACCACGCCGAAACCAGCAGTTGTGATACCCCACCGGGAAAGCTTATCTTTGAACTTGCGGCGCTGACGCAGTTTTTGCCTGGCCTGCGCATCTGGCAGAAGCGTCGGCCTGCGGGCGCTTCCCGCCCCAGTAGGTATTTCTGTCATAAAAACCGCTCGTGTTCGATGTGCGCAAATCTGAGCACCAAGGTTAATTCAGTTATGTGACATTTCAATGACAAAAGCATTACTGAGCTCGTCAACTCTAGAATTCACTGGTACTTGGGAAGCGTGTACAGAGTGCTTGCTAAGACTTCAAAAATCAAATCGGAATCCCAGTGAAATCCCGTCAGTTGTCTCGCCAACCGGGGGTGTGACCTGGGCACCGTGTCCACCCTTGCTCATGGCATAACGCACGGCGTCATCGTTGCTGGTTGTAGCGTACGCCAGCAGTACCCGAAAGGCGGAGCTAAGTAGATAGTCCACGCCCACAGCCAACATGGCGGCATCACGCTCATCACCGTCTGCATTTACCCAAAGGTACTGCGACTTGAAAGTGATTTTATCGGAATGTCGGAAGCTGGCACCCAGCCCATAAGTATTGACCTGCTGCTCTGCTACTAAACTTGAATCCTTCACTGTGGCTTGCTGCAGCAGACCGTTAATGCGGAATGCACCAAATGGTTTGCTCGCACCCAGTCGCACAGCAGCCGAACCTGTGTCATTCTTGCGCTCCCATGAAGCTGCCAGGTAGGTCCCGTTGGCCTGGTAAGTCACCGCGGTACTCACGGCATCATTGTTACCCGTTGTGTTGACACCGGCATCGGTATTGGTGGCGTAATGGATATCGACTGTCAGGTTATTGAACTGCGGACTACGATAGTGAATACCATTGCGGAATCGCGTATCGAAATCAAAATCAGCGCCGCTATAGTTGTCACGTACTCGCGTCAGGTTGCGAACCTCGCCTATCTGGTCGCGAAACAAGTCAACTCTGGCACCAACCAGTTTTAAAGGGGTATCAAAGAAACCCAACCTGAAAGTGCCATATTCAGTTTCCAGACCTACAAAGGAGTCACGTGTAGAAAAGTTGCCTGATCCGTTCTCGTAGCGAATCTCCTGCTCCAGCTGCATGATGGCTTTGACACCTTCCACGATCTCGGCATTAGCACGAAAACCCAAGCGACTTGCGTTTGACGACACGTTAAAGCCACTGTCTTCGCCATCACTTAACTGGTCTATACTTAGATGAGCGCGGCCATACAGCTGTATTTCAGCTGCAGGAACAGAGTTTGCCAGTACCAAGAATGAAGAAAAGGCCAACAGTAAACTGCCGGCCTTCGTGAAATTGAAATATTTGATAGAAATCTCCCCCTAACCCTTTTATATTATTGTCCTTTTGGTCAATACAGGGCGAGATTACCTTTGCATCGAGCAATAATCGCTTATTCGATACCAAGATCCTTTCGGATGCCGCCGACCAACGCTTCGGGCAGGGGAACGAAACCGTCCCTGTTTACTACTTCCTGACCTAGACGCGAATATAACATTTTTATGAATTCGCGTGTAAGTGGGTCGAGTTCACGATTTGGATGTTTATTTATATAAAGAAACAGGTAGCGTGCCAACGGATAGTTTCCGGTAGCTGCATTCTCAGCCGTTGCTTCGAAAACCTGCCCACCTTCAGTAGCCGCAAGGGGAAGTACGCGTACACCAGATGTGCGGTAACCTATCCCGGCGTATCCGATACCATTGATTGACTCAGTTATACCTTGTACTACGGAGGAGGAACCTGGCTGCTCATTGATGGAGGATCTGAAATCACCGCCACAGAGTGCGTTATCCTTGAAAAATCCGTAAGTTCCCGACACGGCATTACGACTGTACAACGCGAAATCGCGATTTGCCCAAGCACCTGTCAGGCCAAGCTGGCCCCATCGATCAATACCTTCGCTGTAACCACATCGGCGTGTTGCAGAAAAAATGGCATCCACTTGCGGCAGGCTCAGGCTTTCCAAGGGGTTATCCTTGTTCACATAAACAGCAAGCATGTCGACAGCAACGGGTAACTCCGTTGGGGCATAACCATGGCGATTCTCAAACTCCTGAATCTCTGATTGCCGCATACCACGACTCATGGGAGCCAGCATCGCTGTTCCTTCAGTAAGCGCTGGTGGCGCTGTAGAAGATCCTGCACCCTGAATCTGCACATTGACATTAGGATAAAGCTTGTTGAACTCCTCCGCCCACAAAGTCATCAAATTGTTCAAGGTATCGGAGCCGATACTGGATAGATTGCCGGAAACTCCTGAAGCCCTTGTGTATTCGGGTAGCGCTGGATCAACATCGGCGAACACGTAAGCACTGGAAGCTACTGAGCTAGCCAGTATCCCGGCAACGGCAAGTTTTTTGAAACTGATCATGGATGTATCTCCTTCGGTACCGGAATTCCGGAGTTCGTTAACTACTGCTGGAAACAGTAACGGATTTTAGTGACAGAATTGTGACAAAAACGGGATTTTTGTCATATTGGCGAATCCGGCGCCAAGGGCACTGCCTCGTCGGTTGGCACAGAGGCTATGACAGGAATGGCTCTGGATAGTTCCGCCAGCCTGATTGCAATGCGAGTGGACCTTTCAGCAACTCTTAGCATAATTCGCAGGCTATCGATTGCCGGATTCAGGCGCATCATCGGTAAGGCTCCATGCACACCTGCATTCAGCAGATCAGTTTTCAATTGCCGCCATTTTTCACGCTGTAACTCATAATTTTTTTCCAACTCATCGCTGCTGAAATCAACTCTACCGGGGTCACAGCTCTCAATATGAGCGAGCACACCGGCCTGGTAGTTTGCTATCTGCTCGCGCAAAGAAGTCTGCATAAGAAAATCAACGTCAGCATCACCTTCTGCATTCTCCTGAGCCTGCGCTACTGCCTCATCTATATAATTGGCTATGCGCAGCACTAGCGGAAGCAGTTCGGCTACATTTCTATGCAGGCGCTCGGTCTCCAGCGTTGCCACAAATGACTCGACCGCCAATACCAGTTTGCGCAAACCATCATGCTGCTGCTCCATCGACTTCGTGGGTGGTCCCTCATTGCTCAACGCAGCAATCGCGTGGGCCCTGGCAAATGCAGCCATGCGTTGCAATTCCAGAAAAAACGCTTCTATTGCCAATCCGGGCGAGGCAAGAATATTACTGTCTAGATGCTCCGGTTTACCTAACTCCTCAGCAGCAGAACGGAAACTTCGTTCCAGAAAATGGCTTATCCTCCCTACGAAAGGCCGCATCAGTATGACGCCACCCACATTGAAAAAGGTATGAAACACAGCCAGTGAAAATGCGGGTACAGTGAGCAATCCGAGCCAGGAGTTCGTTGCATTAACAAACCACAGAACCAGGGGCAGAGCCAGTAGCCCGAAAAGCGCATTGGTGCTGTTGATTATAACGTGTGCTGCTGCTACCCGTTTCGCATTGGGCGTCGCACCGATAACTGCGAGAGCGGAAGTTGATGTGGTGCCTATCGTTGCGCCAATTACCATCGCGGCTGCCGCGGCAAAACTAACAACTCCACCACTGACAGCAGTGAGAGTGATTGCAATAGCAGCACTTGAAGATTGCGTGAGCATCGTCATCACAATACCAATCAGCAAAAACAGCAGCACACCAGAAATACCTTCCGGAGAAAAACTCGCCATGTCCAGATTCGTGGCTATGCCTTCAAACGCACCTCTTAAAAAATCCACACCAATAAAAAACAGACCGAAACCCGCAATGGCTTCACCTATTGCCCCCATACGGCGAGAAGGACCAACAAGGCGCAGAATCATACCGATGCCAACCAGAGGCAACGCGAAGCTTGTGATTTTAAATTGAAAGCCTACCGCTGCTACCAACCAGCCAGTCATCGTGGTGCCGATCGTTGCCCCCAGCACGATTCCCAGTGCCTGAGAAATACCAAGAAGGCCCACGTTGACAAAACCTATTGTCGCTACTGTCACCGCACTTGATGATTGCACCAGTGCCGTTAGGAAGGCGCCGGACGCGATACCACGCACAGGTGTTCTCGTTGACTGAGCCAGAATATTACGCAAAGAATTACCGGCCGCCAGACGCAACCCATCGCTGATCATCGATACGGCCAGCAAAAAAAGACCCAGACCACCTATAAATGTGCCAACTGCTACTATCATGTTTACTTGAAAACCACCGTCTTGGTACCGTTAACAATTATTCTGTGCTCACAATGCCATTTCACTGCACGGGCAAACGCAGCACACTCCGCATCACGACCAATCTGCACCAACTCATCAATATCGAAATTGTGATCAATCTTTTCCACTGCCTGCTCGATAATTGGTCCCTCATCCAGATCTGTCGTTACATAATGAGCAGTTGCCCCGATAATTTTTACGCCACGCATATAAGCCTGTCGATAAGGATTAGCACCCTTGAAGCCTGGCAAAAAGGAATGGTGAATGTTGATGGCTCTGCCTGACATCGCTGCACACATTTTCGGTGACAAAATCTGCATGTAGCGTGCCAATGCCAGCAAATCTATTTGCTCTGTGCGAATGATATCCAGCACCTGTTCTTCTTGCGCTTGTTTGTTTTCTGCAGTCACTGGCAAGTAATGATAAGGCAACCGATACCATTCAGTAATACCGCGCATTTCTTCATGATTGGAAACCACACCTACAATTTGAGCAGGCAACACGCCGCTACTCCAACGATGCAGAATGTCGTTCAGGCAATGTCCATGCCTGGAAACTGCCAGCAGAACTCGTGGTTTAATTTTGAGGTCAAAGAAATTCCACTGCATGGCGAATTTCTTACCCAGTGTGGCAAAGTCTCTGTCCAGTTGTTCGCACCCCGGCAGAGCAGCTTCCATTTCTTCGAACTCAACTCGCATAAAGAAACGATCAATAACCGGATCACGATGCTGCGCCGCTTCGCTGATTGTGGCTCCGCGCTGGAAAAGAAAATCACTGACTGCTCTTACTATGCCATTGGCTTCCGGGCAGGAAACTGTGAGCACATATTTATTTCTATCTGCTATTTGCATGCATTTGGTCTTTAGCTGGTTTGAAGAAAGACAAATACTAGCAGAAATTTGCAGCGTGGAGCAGGCTGGTAAGGTTACGTCACCGCAAACCTTGCAGCTTGCGAGACCCCCAGCATACAATCCTGGGTAATCCGCCATTTACTGTCCGGGAGTCCTTGTATGAAGTCGCGCGCCGCTGTTGCATTCGCCGCTGGAAAGCCATTGGAAATAGTGGAAGTTGATGTCGCAGGACCGCGGACGGGCGAGGTACTGGTTGAGATCAAAGCCAGCGGGGTATGCCATACAGATGCATTTACCCTGTCTGGTGATGATCCCGAAGGAGCCTTCCCCGCCATTCTGGGACATGAAGGTGTTGGTGTGGTGCTGGAGGTTGGTCCCGGTGTTAAATCATTGCGCCCCGGTGATACAGTTATTCCTCTTTATACGCCAGAGTGTCGGGAGTGCAGCTTTTGTCTGCATCCCAAAACCAATCTTTGTCAGGCTATCCGTAGCACGCAGGGACAAGGTTTGATGCCGGATGGCAGCAGCCGTTTTTCACTGGATGGCCAACCGATATTGCACTACATGGGGTGCTCCACATTCTCGAATTACACGGTATTGCCAGAAATAGCATTAGCGAAGATACGCAGCGACGCCCCTTATGACAAGGTCTGTTATATCGGGTGCGGCGTCACAACCGGCATTGGTGCTGTTGTGTTTGAAGCTAAAGTAGAGCCAGGTAGCACAGTCGCAGTTTTCGGGCTGGGAGGTATTGGTCTGAATGTCGTGCAGGGAGCCCGGATGGTAGGCGCAGACCGGATAATTGGTATCGACACAAACCCCGCCAAGGTCGCTTTGGCAAGGCAGTTTGGCATGACTGATTTTATTAATCCTCGTGAAGTGGAAAATGTGACCGCTGCCCTTATCGATATGACCAACGGCGGTGTGGACTATAGTTTTGAATGTATCGGCAATGTCCATACCATGCGCCAGGCTTTGGAATGTACTCACAAAGGCTGGGGTGAGTCATATATTATCGGCGTCGCAGGTGCCGGACAGGAAATTTCCACACGCCCTTTTCAACTGGTTACCGGAAGATCATGGAGAGGTACTGCTTTTGGCGGAGCGCGAGGGCGCACTGATGTGCCCAAAATAGTGGACTGGTACATGCAGGGGAAAATCCAGATTGATCCTCTGATTACTCACACCATGCCCCTGGAAGAGATCAACACAGCCTTCTCCCTGATGCACGAAGGCAAGAGTATTCGTTCAGTAGTGTTGTTTTAACTAACCTGTACGGGCTTTGTCCTCCCTCCTTTTCAACTCATGTGGCAGTACCCCCTGATCAGGGGGTACTGCCACACACCCCCATCCCCTAAGCTTGCCTTCATCGAACGTATTGTATTTCTGGAAATCCATGCTCGTGGATGAAAGAATAGTTCGGACATGACAATTGCATATACAGTCCATCCAGAGGAGCAAAAAATGAACAAAAAGGCATTTACCACCCAGCTGTTTCTCACAGCTGCCGCATTAGCAAGCAGCTCATTTGTTGCTGCGCAAACTACTGCACCTGCCACAATTCCAACATCGTTCCAGGGCACCTACAATATGACTTATGCCAATGCCCAGGCCAACTCCCCGCTGCCAAATGGGGCGACTGCAACGATGGTGCTCACCTCTGACGGAGTATTGTGTATAGCCGACTATGTTTTAACCAAGCCGGTACTGGAAAATGGCAACCCGGCTGAAGCCATCTGGAGCGCCCCTGAAGCAGGTGTCAAATTGGCTGTCTCCAATATCAACACCGGCAATTTTAATGAAGTCAATGTTGCCACCATGAACAACGTCTGGCTGGGTCAACTTCAAGGCAGCAAAGTAAGCAACAACACCGATTGCGGGATCAGTGGTGGAAATCCCAATTTCACTGACGTGAATAAGATTGTTGAATTGGCAGAGGAAAAGTTTGGTGATATTTTCCCCAGCGGAGCACTTTCCTATACCTACCGCATAATACAGGGAAACATCCATCGCGCTTACGCATCAACTCAGGTTAACCTGGTAATCAACAATGGTGGAGTATTCGTTTCCGGGGGTCAGTTTGGTAGCACGCCAGTTTCGGTCGGAACTTTGGCTTCAGTGATCGCGCAATTGACAGGACAGGATGTTACACCTGATATACCCGAGGGTGATTTCAATCTAACTATTTCAGGTACGGTGCAAGCCATAGTCCTGGGCTTCGCTGGTCCGCAAACACCTATCAGCATCACACTGGAGAAAATCCCAGCACCGAATGCTAATGACATCAATGCGCTTGAAAATGCGATCAGAGACGCCATGAAAGATGCAGGAACCATCAACTCATTAGTTGTAACTACGGTCAGTGTCAGCAGTAGCAAAGTGATCTTTGATGTAACCTTCTCCGGTACCGCACAGTCTGCTGCCGGACCGGTAACCTCGAACTATGTGCTGCGCTACGAGTACACCAAGATTTAGTAAACGCTTGGTTTGCTTAACCTTAAGGGCCACTGTCAATTCAGTGGCCCTTTTTCTTTGTCCGGAAGAAAACCCCGCTATGCTATAGTTGCCTACAGTATTCAAACGGATCAACCACATGCGAAAAACATTGAACTTGCAAATGCAAAAATCACTACAAACTGTCCTGCCATCTGTTCTGGCAGGATTGCTGGGCATATTACTGACGTTGGCACCAGTGCGCGGTCAGTTTGCGACCGCCAATGAGATTGAAAATCCGTTGCAGGGTCGTTGGAGCGGCTCTTTTGTTATTGGTATTGAGGTGTCCCGAAACCTGGTATTCAATCTACATTGGATGGATGGCGTGTATTCTGCCACTCTGGATCTGCCCTCGCAGGGCATGCTGGCCATACCTGTAGACCTTGTGGTACTGAAGGGAAATGAGTTGACCATGATGATCGCTGCTGCACGCGCTGAATTTTATGGCACCCTGCGCTGGGCTGATGCTGAACAGACGCGCGTCAGCCACATTGTTGGCGACTGGAGTCACGTAGGCGAATATGTGGCTGTCACGTTGTACCCTGAAATAGCACCCTGAAATAGCACCCTGAAACAGTACCCTGATGTAACCGCATCCTGAATTGAAAGAGGAAGTAGCTCATGAAATACCTGCACACTATGGTTCGCGTCAGCGATCTGGACGCATCATTGGATTTTTATTGCAGAAAACTGGGCCTGCAGGTAGTGCAGCGCAGGGAAAATGAAGCCGGCCGTTTTACGCTGGTCTTTCTGGCCGCACCCGGCGACGAAGATGCACAAGTCGAACTGACATATAACTGGGACCCTGAAGCTTATGGGGAAGGGCGTAATTTCGGTCATCTCGCTTATCGGGTTGACGATATATATGCGGTTTGCCAACGATTGCAGGATAACGGTGTCACTATCAATCGCCCACCGCGCGACGGCCGTATGGCGTTCATTCGCTCTCCAGACAATATCTCTATCGAGCTGCTGCAGGCGGGCGATCCATTGCCAGCACAAGAACCCTGGGCAAGTATGCCCAACAGTGGAAAGTGGTAAGCATTGCGGGTTTTCTTGAAGTAGAAGCAGGTTCCTTGAGGTAAAAGCAGCGCTCGTTTATGATACCGGCCTTTCATTGGCGGAGCCCATTCCATGCATTTACTTGACGGCAAACTGACCGCGGAACAGATAAAATCGGAAATCGCGCAGCAGGTTGACAGAATTCGTGCATCCGGCGGCAAAATTCCGCATCTGGCCGCCGTTTTGGTTGGCAGTGACGGCGCCAGCGAAACCTATGTCAGTAACAAGGTTACTGCCTGTGAGCGAGTCGGGTTCAAGTCCACTTTGTTACGGTTTGACGCCGAAATCAGCGAAGCCGAATTGCTGGCAAAAATAGCTGAACTGAATGCTGACGCCGATATCGACGGGTTTATTGTGCAGTTGCCCTTGCCGAAACATATCGATGAGACCAAAGTAACTCTGGCCATAGACCCTGCAAAAGATGTCGATGGTTTCCACCCTGTCAATCTGGGCAAGATGTGTCTCGGCCTGCCTACCTTCATATCGGCTACACCCAATGGCATCATGGAACTGCTGAAGCGCTACGATATCGATACCGAGGGTAAGCACTGTGTCGTAGTCGGACGCAGCAATATTGTTGGTACTCCCATGTCTATTCTGCTATCACGCAATAGCAAACCAGGTAATTGTACGGTCACCATGGTGCATAGCCGCAGTCAGAATATGGCTGAGATTTGTCGCTCTGCGGATATCCTGATAGTAGCAATTGGCAAAGCAGAGTTTATAGATGCGAATATGGTCAAAGATGGCGCCGTTGTCATTGACGTTGGCATAACCCGACTAGCGGATGCCAGCAGCAAATCCGGTTTTCGACTGGCAGGCGATGTTGACTTCGCAGCAGTCAAAAACAAATGCTCTTTTATCACGCCAGTTCCGGGTGGTGTTGGCCCTATGACCATTGCATCTCTGCTGCAGAACACATTGAAGGCACAAACACTCAAAGCTAATTGAAACTCAAGCTACACATTTTATTTAAAGTCGTTAAACGTATCTGAAGGAAATCGGGTTGCTGCTACAGCACCCACAGGAGTTCTACTATATGTTCCAATCTCTGACCGCCCCGCCCGCCGACCCGATTCTTGGCCTCATGGCTGCACACCGCGCAGACAGCAATCCATTGAAGATAGATCTTGGCGTTGGTGTTTATAAAGATGAACATGGCAACACACCAGTCATGGCAGCGGTAAAGGAAGCGGAGACGCGACTGTTGAAGAGCCAAACCAGTAAATCATATGTGGGTCCTGCCGGTTCCAGTGTTTACAACGAGCAGGTCGCACAATTGGTGTTGGGTGAATCGTTGGCTGCATCTTTACAACCTCGCCGCACAACTTTTCAGACACCCGGAGGTTGCGGAGGCCTGCGTCTGGCTTCGGAATTTATCAAACGCGCCAAGTCTGACACCAGGGTTCTGGTCAGCGATCCTACCTGGGCGAATCATATCCCCCTTTTGGGCGAAGCAGGATTACAAATTGAAAAATACCCGTACTACGACTACACCAATCACAGCATTCGCTTTGATGAAATGATGAATACTCTTGGTAAAGCTGGTCCGGGTGACATGGTGCTTTTGCATGGCTGTTGTCACAACCCTTGTGGCGCTGACCTTAGTCAGTCGCAATGGCGCGATGTGCGTGACCTGGCCTTGCAGAACGGTTTTACGCCATTTATAGATTTGGCCTATCAAGGCCTTGGCGATGGTGTGGATGAAGATGCTTATGGGTTGCGCTTACTGGCTGAGTCATTACCGGAATTGGTAGTCGTCAGTTCCTGTTCGAAAAATTTCGGACTTTACCGGGAGCGCACCGGCTCCCTTACTGTACTTTGTGAAAATGCCGGCTCCACTCGTGCCGTCAGCAGCCAGATTGCATCAGTAGCGCGCAGCATGTACTCAATGCCACCAGACCATGGTGCTACCGTGGTAGAAATCATTCTTACTGATAAAGTGTTGCAAAAAAATTGGCTAGCTGAATTGAATATCGTGCGCACCCGCATTAATGAATTGCGTTCACAATTAGTAAACAATCTGAAAGCCAAGGGGGTTGAACGAGATTTTAGCTTCATAGAACGGGAGAAAGGCATGTTCTCTTTTCTGGGCATTTCAGTTGCGCAGGTTCAGTCGCTGATAAAGAACTATAGTATTTATCTGGTGGACTCCAGTCGCATCAATATTGCCGGCATCAATGACGGCAATATTGACTATCTGACTGATTCTCTGGCGAAGGTTCTCAGCGACTGAGGCGATTAAACGCGCACCGTCATGACATCGCAGTGTATGCCATGCAAAACGGCATTCGCTGTGGAGCCGAGTACGGCACGAATGGGATTATGCCCATGGCTGCCTATAACCAGCAGATCTACTTTCTCATCCTCTGCCAGGCGCTTGATCTCTGTTGCCGGTTTGCCGCGCAGAAGATGCAGGTTCTTGACATCGATACTCGGAAATTTCTTCGTCAACAATGTCCGTATTCTGCCAGCCAACAACTCCTGATGTTGTTGTTGCAGTTTTTCAAAATCAGCCATATTCAATTCGAATGAGTAATTACCAAGTAAGGGCTCGAACACCAATACAACACTGAGTTTGGCTTTACTGCTGGCAGCGAGCTGGACTGCTCTGCCTATAATGGTTTCCGTCTCCTCAGCTGATCCATCAACAGCTACCAGAACATTTTTGTAGTGACTCATAAGATTTGCTCCTTTTCTCTGGGTTTACTTTATCCGAACCGCACCGGCAGAAACTGTAACTGCATGCAATATACGCTCTCTTTCTGTGTAACTACAATTATCCCGACGGGTTGCCTCATCTGAATGAATTCTTATTGATGCAAATCAACAACCAGCGGCTGCAATTCAGCAAGAATAATCTCAAGCACACCAGCAAACTTGAGGAGTTCACTATGGAAGATCGTATCGTGTACCGCAATTTGGCCAGTACCATTGGCGCAATCTGTATCGTAGCTCTTTGTTTAATTGCACTGTCTGCGGTGCTGGGTTCATAGAGGTTATTGAGCAGATAAACAATCAAGCGCTTTTTCGGCGCTTTATCAATACAGGCGCAATAGCAGTGGCTAATTTACGCAAGGCTGCTGCTGTTGTCTCCCAGTCTATACAGGCGTCGGTAATTGAAACGCCATAGCGAATCTCTTCCAGATCTTCCGGAATAGGCTGATTACCCGCACACAGATTGCTTTCCAGCATGACGCCAATAATCGATTGGTTACCAGCCAATAACTGTTGTGCGACATCATCCAGAACTTCCAACTGCCGGGTATGGTCCTTGCGTGAATTACCATGACTGCAGTCGATCATGATGTTTTCCGGAATTAATGCTTTGCGCAACTCTTCCTCACAATGGGCAACGTATTCGGCTGTGAAATTCGGTTCCTTGCCTCCTCGCAGAATAACATGACAATGCGGATTGCCGGCGGTTCGAAACGCGGCTGCCTTCCCCTCCTCTGTGATACTGATAAAGGTATGGTTGGCAGACGCGGAGCGAATAGCGTTCACCGCAACGCTCAAACTGCCATCCACACCGTTTTTAAAACCCACTGCAGAAGAAATACCGCTCGAGAGTTTTCGATGCGTTGGTGACTCCGTTGTTCTGGCACCTATCGCGGTCCAGGTAACCAGATCCTGGAGATACTGCGGGGAGATGAGATCCAGCGCTTCCACTGCTATGGGTAGACCGAGTTTAGCGATATCCAGCATCAACTGACGACCCGTACGCAAGCCGTGCTCTATGCGGTGACTGCCATCCAGATTTGGATCATAAATCAATCCATCCCAGCCTACCGTCGTGCGCGGCTTTTCAAAATAAACACGCATCAGAATCAACAATGACCCCTTCAACTCGTCCGCCAGTTTCTTGAGCTTCTGAGCATATTCCAGCGCTTCATCCACATTATGAATTGAGCAGGGCCCTACAACCACCATAAAACGACTGTCTTTGCGATCCAGCACGGCTTTGACGCTACGATGCCCTTCCAGTACGGTGTGTAGTGCCTCCCCGGCCACGGGCATGGCATCCTTCAGTTCGCGCGGGGCAGGTAATTCCTCGCTACTGACAATGTGCAGGTTGTCTATTTCTTTGTTGCGTTTACTCATGATTCTCTCTCTGGATGAACGATTCTGCTGCAGAACAGACTCTATAGTACTGAATAGCGCTAGCCTGTACACTCGAAGACTAACAATTTTAAGGAGCTGGATGTGAAGAAGATAATTATGTTGATGGCTGGGATGATTTTTTCAGGAAATCTGCTGGCAATGGAAGACTTTGCGGCAACCCAGGCCAAGATTGAGCAGGCCATGCAGGGAGCTGTGCGTACCGATGCGGAAAAAGCGCGTGATGCCGTTGAGCGCAAACCTGTACAAACGCTTGAATTCTTTGGTCTTCGGGAAAACATGCGGGTTCTGGAGCTGGTTCCCGGTGGCGGCTGGTACACCAAGTTATTAGCGCCAGTTCTGCGCGATAACGGGCAGCTCTATATTTCCATAGGTACAACTAATGTTGCAGGTTCGCTACTGAACGAGGCCGGATTTGATCGAGTTGAAGTGCTGCCAATCCCTGAAGGGATGACACTCGGAAGCATGGGCGAGTTCAGTTTTGGTGTCAGCGATCTGGATATGGTGGTGACTTTCCGTAATCTGCACAATATGTCAGCGGAATCCCGCAGCAATGTGAATAACGCCGTCTTCGCCAGTCTCAAGTCGGGCGGTTTGTATGGCATTAAGGATCATACCCGTCGCCACAATGAACCGCAGTCAAGCGCCAACGGTCGTCGACTTGACCCGGTGCTGGTTATCAAGGAAGTGCAGGATGCCGGTTTCGAATTGGTGAACTACAGTGATCTTCACTACAGCCCGGTAGATGCACTCGAGCTGGAAGTGGGCAACGCAGATGTAACCGGCCGCACGGATCGCTTCACGCTGTTGTTCCGTAAGCCCTGATAAGTTTTGCAAAGATTCGGCTTGAGAAAAAGGTCAGTACCGCGCGGTGCTGACCTTTTTTATCGCCGGTTAACTACGGCGCTGAAAGTCTTTCAAGCGCATTCCAGTGATCACCAGCGCGATACCGTATAGCGCCACGCCGCCAACACATAGCACGCTGATTTGCAGTACCCGCGCCCAGGGGCTCCAATCCAGCCATGACTGCCAGTCACCGGCGTACCATATAATAAATGTACTCAAAAGCAGATTGGCAAGACCCAATTGCAAGCCAAAGCGCAACCAGCCAGTTTGGAAACGGAATATACCTGCGCTATACAATCCCTTGAATAATAAAACCGCGTTGACGAACGCAGCCAGCGAGGTTGCCAGGGCAAGACCGGTATGTGCCATATCCAGTACAAAAACCAGCAGAATATTCAGTACCATATTGACCGCCATCGCAATAATACCGATTCGTACTGGTGTAGTAGTATCCTGACGTGAGTAATAACCCGGAGCGAAAATCTTGATTGCCATGAATGGCAACAATCCTAACGCATAAGCCTGCAAACTGGTTGTCACCATCAGAACATCTGTTACGGTGAAATTCTCATTCTGGAACAAAGTGATAATCAAAGGTTGAGCCAACACAATCAGCGCGATACTGGAAGGAATGGCAATTAATAAAACCAATCGCAGTGCCCAGTCCAACAAAGCTGAAAATTCTTCTGTGGATTTTTCCGCATGACGGCGCGATAAACTCGGCAGTACTACTGTAGCTATGGCAATACCAAAAATTCCCAACGGTAATTCCACCAACCTGTCGGAAAAATATAACCAGGACACACTGCCGGAGACCAATAACGAAGCGATGAGAGTGTCCAGCAATAAATTGATCTGGCTGACAGATACGCCAAACAATGCCGGAATCATCAGCGTGAGGATGCGCTTTACGCCTTCATGTTTTGCTCCCCAGACAGGTTGGGGTAACAGTTTCAATTTTGCCAGAAAAGGTAACTGAAACAGTAACTGGGCAACGCCAGCGATGAATACACCCCAGGCCAGTGCGACTTCAGGTTTGTTCATATAGGGGCTAAGCAACAATGCGGAGCCTATCAAACTGATATTGAGCAACGCGGGAGTTAAAGCAGGAATGGCAAAACGGTCATAGCTGTTGAGTATTGAACCCGCGAAAGCCGTCATGGAAACCAAGAACAAATAAGGGAAAGTGATGCGGAACATTTCCACAAACAAAGCAAATTTTTCCGGATTTGCTGTGAAGCCATAAGCTACGGGATAGGCAATCAACGGCGCAGCAACAACAACCACGGCGGTAACCAGAACAAGAATGCCACCCAGAGTTCCTGCAACTGCATTGATCAGCCCCTGCACTTCCAGCAGGCTGCGCTGACTGCGGTACTCGGAAAGCACAGGAACAAATGCCTGATTGAAAGCGCCTTCGGCAAACAGGCGGCGTAGAAAATTGGGAATCTTGAATGCCAGAAAAAAAGCATCGGCACCGTCACCTGGTCCAAACACTCTTGCCAGTACGACATCGCGAACCAGACCCAGAATACGCGATACAAACGTCATGCTGCCGGTGACGGCGCTGGACTTGAGCAACCCTGCTTTGGGACGCTCTTCCGCAGGTGCAGACTTATTGTTTGTTTGCTGTTCGCTCAATGCATTTGCGTCCGTGTCAGTCACCGTAAAAAACTGCGGCAGACAATAGCAGAATGGATTATTCTGCACGCTTTGCCGCAGCTTATGCCATGCGGGCGCATTATCGCATGAATTAAAGTGAACACTATGGAAAAATCCCTGCTACAAACCCGGCTCAACGCCATGGGCCCCGGAATAATAATGGCAGCTGCTGCTGTGGGTGCATCGCATCTGGTTGCCTCTACACAGGCCGGTGCGTTGTTTGGCTGGGAATTGATCTGGCTTATTCTGCTGGTGAATATACTCAAGTATCCCTTTTTCCGTTTTGGCGTGCAGTACACGTTGAATAATCAGGAGAGTTTGATTGAGGGTTATCAACGCAAGGGTCGGGTTTATCTGCTGGTCTTTACCGGCCTGAATATTATTGCGGCCGTGGTCAACACGGCAGGTGTACTGATCCTGACCGCCAGTCTGTTGCAATACTTCATCCCAGGTGATCTGTCCCTCACTATTCTGTGCCTGTTGTTGCTGGCTGTCAGTTTAGCGATATTGCTGGCTGGTCATTACAAGCTACTGGACAGTATCTCTAAAGTGATCATGCTGATACTGACTATCACCACGGTTATCGCCGTGCTTTTCGCCTGGCAAAAAGGTTCAGCTGCACCCGCCGATTTTGTTAATCCTTCGCCCTGGCAACTCTCCATGTTGGCCTTTCTGGTAGCGATGATGGGCTGGATGCCGGTTCCGATTGAAATTTCCGCGATAAACTCTTTGTGGTTGCGCTCAAAACAAAAGCTCACCAAAGTATCGTTGAGTGACGGACTGTTCGATTTCAACACGGGTTATTTCGTGACCGTCTTTCTGGCACTGGTGTTCGTTGCGCTGGGTGCGCTTGTACAGTTTGGCACTGATCAGGAAATCGCGATGGTTGGGGCGGCTTTCGCGCAGCAATTAGTTTCCATGTATGCGGAAACTATTGGGGAATGGTCGCGCCTACTTGTCGCATTGATTGCCTTCCTGTGTATGTTCGGAACCACCCTGGCAGTCATGGATGGTTATGCACGCACGTTGGATGAATCTTTCTTCCTGCTACGTGGCAGTAAAGCCGAGCGTAAGACGCGCACATTGAATCTCTGGATCGTCACGCAGGCTTTTGCCGGCATGGCAGTCATCCTGTTTTTCCAGACTTCCCTTAATCTGATGCTCACTTTTGCCATGACGCTGGCGTTTATCACTACACCCGTTTTTGCGTGGCTTAACTTCAGCCTGGTGCGCAGTGAGCAATTAAATCCGTGGATGAACAGACTGGCTTGGGCAGGGATGATTTACCTCAGCGTTTTCAGCCTGTTCTTTGTCTACTGGTGGTTGTTCCTGAGGTGATGTTTCACTAAACCGGTATCCCCCAAGCGCACCCGATTACTGATTCAGAGCTCGCAACATCCAGGCCGTTTTTTCGTGTACGCGCATGCGGTCAGAAGCCAGTGAAGCTGTCGATTCATCGCCGGCGGCCTGCGCCAGTTTCAATACATTCCGACAGGTCTTGACCACCTTCTCATGACCACTGGTCAGGATATCAACCATCTTGCGGCCTTCGGGTATGCCATCTACTTCCTTGATAGAGCTGAGCTTGACGAACTCCTTGTAGGTGCCGGGGGCAGGAACATCCAGTGTGCGTATGCGTTCTGCCACTTCATCAACAGCCAGCGCGAGTTCAGTGTAGTGTTCTTCGAACATCAGGTGCAGTTCACGAAATTGAGGGCCAGTGACATTCCAATGGAAATTATGGGTTTGCAGATACAGTGTGTAGGAATCCGCCAACAGATGTTTCAGACCTTCTGCAATTTTGAGGCGGTCCGCCTGTTTGATACCAATATCTATTTTGCTCATAGTTTCAACTCCACGTGTCATTGACCAGACTATACCAATGTGACCGGTTTGGCGGGTCGCAGGATCAAATAATTACCCAGTAATATTAATACAATACCCGCAACAGCATTAAGACTCCACTGGTAACCTTCGAATACAGTGGCAAATCCCAAAGCGATTATAGGAATAGCTACAGCAACATAGGCACTCTTGTCTGCTCCTATTTTAGCTCCCAACATGAAGTAGAAAACGAATGCGAACACCGAACCTAATACTGCCAGATAAAGCAGAGACCAGAGGTAGTCAAAGGAGAAGTCGAAAATGAAAGTAGCGCCCGAGACGGCACTGACTACATACATGAACGCAGCACCATAAGCCATAGCCCAGGCCGTAGTCTCCATTATTGGCAGGTCTTTGCCGGCATTTCTGACAGCAAACAGATTGCCAACGGAGGCCAGCCAGGCTGCAAGCACACAGTAGAGTATGCCAATCACAGTATAAAAGCTGTCCGGCTGCCCATCCGCTCCTAAATAGCTACCCAACTCATTGAACTCAGGATAGAAAATCAACACCGTACCGAGAACACCGGTCAGGCTTGCAAGAAGCACTGCCACGCGCACAGGCAGTCGCATGAAAACAATTTGATTGATAATGGTGAACAACGGCAGCAGAGACATTAGTACAGCCACCAGCCCACTGCTGAGTCTTTCCGAGCCCAGATAAACAAACCAATAGTTGAACCCGAACAGAAATATGCCCTGTAGGGCAATGATACGATGCTGGCTGGCGGTAAAACCACGCAAACGCCCTTTATTGCGAATCAGCAACCAGGCGAAAAGCACAACTGACGCCAAAGTGAAACGGTAGGCTACTGAAAGCCCTGGAGCGACTACGCCCAGTTGGAAGTTGATTACAATCCAGGTGGAACCCCAGATCAGCACGACTGCGCAGTATAGTGCAAGAATTGGCAATTCGGACATCCCTAAAGTCGGCCATTCTATGGTCTGAAACAGTATTTTCCTAGATATCCAGAGAAAATATCTGTACCTGCGGCTTTAGTGAGTTGCTTTCTCGGCCTGATTGCCTGTCGTGTCATCGCAGAACAACTGGCATGACACTCGCGCTTGACAAGACATGGCATAAACGGCATAGTACCGCGTCTCGAAATTCGCCAAACCCAATCAGGATTTTTAAGGAGCATCAGTTGGCTAACTCCGCACAAGCCCGCAAACGCGCACGTCAGAACGAAGTTTCACGTCGCCATAATGCAAGTTTTCGTTCAATGGTTCGCACCTATATCAAGAAGGTGGTTAATGCCATTGATGAAGGTAATTATGAAAATGCTACAGCTGCTTACGTGAAGGCAGTGCCAGTCATCGACAGAATGGCTGACAAGGGCATCATTCACAAGAACAAGGCAGCTCGTCACAAGAGCCGTCTGAACTCAGCAATTCTGGCGCTGAAAGCAGCCTGAAGAATCAGATTGGATGCAGGCGCTGCTTGAGCGCCTAATCAACCATCACCATATTGTCGCGATGCATGATCTCCTGCTCTCCCGCGTAACCCAACAATTCCGTGATCCGGTCACTACTGCAGCGCTGCAACTTGAGCGCTTCATGACTATCGTAATTGACTAATCCTCTGGCAATCTCCTTACCCGACTGATCAACCAGCGTGACAACATCACCCCGATCGAACTCCCCTTGCACAGCAAGCACACCGACTGGCAACAGACTGCGCCCTGAACTTTGCAATACCCGCACGGCACCGTCGTCTATAACTAATTGACCCTTGGCCTTGAGCTGACCAGCCAGCCATTGTTTACGGGCTGCAACGGGCTGCTTCTCAGGCAGCAGCAATGTCCCCAGTTCCTCACCAGCCGCCAGACGCACCAGTACGTTATCCTCGCGACCGCAGGCAATGATTGTGCTGGCACCAGATCGTGCTGCCAAACGTGCCGCAGTAATCTTGGTCAGCATGCCGCCCCTGCCCAGATTCGTACTGCCTCCCGCCATAGCCAGCAATCCCGAATCGGTTGCCATAGCCTGATTGATAATCGGCGAGTCAGGATCCTTGCGTGGATCTACTTTATGCAGGCCTTGTTGATCCGTGAGAATAATCAATGCATCTGCACCAAGCAGATTCGCTACCAGTGCGCCCAGGGTGTCATTGTCTCCAAAACACAACTCGGCGGTTGCAACTGTATCGTTTTCATTGATCACAGGCACAACCTGCATCTTGACCAAGGTTGCCAATGTGCTGCGCGCATTCAAATAGCGTGTGCGGTTGGAGAGATCTTCGTGCGTGAGCAGAATCTGCGCAGTGTGTACACCATATTCCTGGAAACAGGATTCGTAAGTCTGGATCAGGCCCATCTGTCCCACGGCTGCGGCTGCCTGCTGCAGGTGAATCTCTTTCGGCCGTTTCTTCAATCCTAACCGCGCAACACCCTCGGCAACGGCTCCCGAAGACACAAGTACAATCTGAATACCCTGCTTCTGCAGACTCACCAATTGTTTAACCCACGCGGCCATGGCTGTTTTGTCCAAACCAAGACCATTATTGGTAATCAGGGAGCTACCAATTTTTATGACCCAGCAGCGGGTTTTTAGTATTTCTTTTCTCATTTACTGTCAGTCATCCTGGAAGTCGTCAAAATCCAGCGAATCTTCCGAATCGTTTTTGCTGGTGCGACTTTTCTCAATACTCTTGCGAATTTCGTATTCCATCTCTTCATCAAGATCTTTCTGAAGTTGTTGGTAATCAGCATCCTCAAGCAGCAGTCTGCGGTGCTCTTCAACCGATACCATCACTTGCTGACAAAGCTCCGGACAGCCCAGAGCGCTAATGGCCGCGATACGAAAGATGGGCATTGCTTCCCATCCTGGCTCAGCGGCAAAACGCTGGCACAACTGGTCGACCTGCTCCGCAGGCAACAAATCTACTTTATTAAGCACCAGCCAGCGTTCCTTGCGTGCCAACACGGGGCTGAATTTTTCCAGCTCAGCGACAATATTGCGAGCATTAGTAACCGGGTCGGAATCATCAAAAGGCGCGGCGTCTACCACATGCAGCATCAGACGTGTGCGCGATAAATGCTTGAGAAAGCGAAAACCCAGGCCAGCTCCATCTGAGGCGCCTTCAATAACACCTGGAATATCTGCCATGACGAAGCTGCGCTCGCTGCTGACCCGCACCACACCAAGATTCGGAACCAATGTCGTGAACGGATAGTCAGCAACCTTGGGACGTGCAGCGGATACCGCGCGAATCAGCGTTGATTTGCCGGCATTGGGCAGGCCCAGTAAGCCAACATCTGCAAGAATACGCAATTGCAACTGCAGGGTTCTATGTTCACCCGGGCGGCCTTTGGTGGTCTTGGTAGGTGTGCGATTGGTGCTGGACTTAAAACGCGTATTGCCCATGCCGTGATGGCCACCTTTAGCAACCAGTACTTGCTGCCCGGAGACAGAGATATCCGCAATTAGCTCCTCAGTATTGGCATCCACTACACTGGTACCTACGGGAACCCTGACTATCAGATCGTCTCCTGCGGCGCCTGTGCACCCCTTACTCATGCCGGATTGCCCGGATTGCGCACGGTATTGTGGTTGGTAACGGAAATCCACCAGAGTGTTCAGAGAGCTGTCGCCAAGAAGATATACACTGCCACCATCGCCACCATCGCCACCGTCAGGGCCGCCCTTGGCGATGAATTTCTCACGACGAAAGCTTAAACAGCCACTGCCACCACGCCCCGCTTCAACTGTAATTTCAGCTTCATCAACGAATTTCATGTTTACCTGCTCTCGGCCTTTCAGGCCTGGGGTGTCATCACTCCATATAAAAAAGCCCCGTCGGATGACGAGGCTTCTTTTAAACTGCATGCACAAAGCCTTGACTGCCGGTCCGGTGTCGGGATTTCAACCTCCGGATTTACAGTGGCATCTGCCTGGAGCAATCGCTTCTTATACTGTTACTTGTTAAACAGTCACTATGCTGACAAATTTGCGATTGTTCGGGCCTTTAACCTCAAACTTCACAGTACCATGGGCTGTAGCAAACAGCGTGTGGTCTTTGCCTATGCCTACATTCACACCGGGGTGAAAGCGTGTACCACGCTGGCGCACAATGATATTGCCTGCCAATACGTTTTCGCCACCGAACTTCTTGATACCAAGCCGCTTCGATATCGAATCGCGACCGTTACTGGTACTACCACCTGCTTTTTTATGAGCCATTTTCTACTCCGCTTACGCCGTGATGCCAGTAATCTTCACTTCGGTGAACCACTGTCTGTGGCCCTGACGCTTCTTGAAGTGCTTACGGCGGTTGAACTTGATAATCATGACTTTCTTGGCGCGGCCCTGAGAAACCACCTCAGCAGTCACCTTGCTGCCTTCGACATAGGGAGCACCTATCTTGACAGACTCGCCCTCACCTACCATCAGCACCTTGTCAAAGCTGATTGCTTCACCGGTGGCAACTTCGATTTTTTCGAGTTTGAGGATTTCACCCTCGACTACCCGGTGTTGTTTGCCACCGCTTTCTATTACCGCGTACATATGAATCTCCAGAATTTGGTATTACAGGCTGCAGGCTGCGATTTTAGCTGACTGATATCAGACTATCTGAAATCAGTAGTCACCCAGTGGCTGTCAACTATAAGGGCGGGCATTTTACGGTAAGCCGGGGCGCGAATCAAGCAATTCACCCTCCTCAGAGATAAAATCTGTGGTCCTGCTTTGTCTTGACAGCCCAGACCTTCACCCCTAGCATGCACTGTCAAATCAGTGACCAAACCCGCTCTCACACGGTAGCTTCATGTACAAACACATACGTTCAGTGGTTGCCGCTGATTTTGCTGCGGTCAATCAATTCATAATTGAGCAGCTGCATTCAGACGTCCCTCTGGTCGAGAATATTGGTCACTATATTATAGATGCCGGCGGTAAGAGAATGCGACCAGTGATTGTGTTGCTAAGCGCTCGCAGCTGCGGGGCCATAGGCTCCGATCCGGTAAAACTGGCGGCCGTCATTGAATTTATTCACACAGCCACTTTACTGCACGATGATGTTGTCGATATGTCCGCAATGCGTCGCGGACGTCCCACTGCTAATGAACAATGGAGCAACCCTTCCAGCGTGCTGGTTGGCGACTTTATCTATTCACGCGCATTCCAGATACTGGTTGGCTTGGGCAATATGGAAATCATGCGCATCATCGCAGATACCACCAACAAGATTGCCGAAGGTGAAGTACTGCAATTGCTCAACAAACACAATACTGCCAGCACGGAAGCTGATTACTTGAACGTGATACGCAGCAAGACAGCCATACTCTTCGAAGCTGCAGCTCATTGCGGCGCCATACTGGCAGACGCATCTGCGGAGCATCGCCATGCTCTAAAAAACGCCGGCATGCATATAGGAATGGCGTTTCAGTTGATAGATGATGTCCTGGACTACGTGGGCGACAGCAAAACACTGGGCAAGAATGTTGGTGATGATCTGGCAGAAGGCAAACCTACTCTGCCATTGATTTACGCCATGCAAAAGAGCTCCGCCGCTGATGCAGACCTGGTCAAACTCAGTTTGCAGGAAGGTGGTTTGCAACATTTAGAGAGAGTCATACAGATTGTTAAAGAATCCGGTGGGCTGGAGTACGCACAGAGCCTGGCTCGCCTGGAAATTGTTGCTGCCCGCAAATCCTTAAGCGAACTCCCTGTAAATGAGTTCCGCTCCGCATTGGAGGATATGGCTGACCTGGCTCTGAATCGCAGCACCTGACAAGTTTTGCGGTATACATCCAGAATCAGACCTACAATCCACACCTATAGCTGACACTAATAAAAAGCATAAAGAGGGGCGAAAAACACAGTGAACATGAAGCAATCCACGGAACAAAAGCAACCTTTAATGGACACAATCGCCGACATAGAGGCCTTTGAAAAAAAGCCACTGCGCACGCGCTTTCCCTTCACCAACAGCTATGATCTGATTACGAACAGCGCCAAACGTTTTGGCGATGAACCAGCGTTAGAATTTCTGCTTACTGGCCAGCGTGACGAAACGCCACAAACCATAAGTTTCAGACAACTTGCAGCAGATGTTACACGCACTGCGAATCTGTTGCATAGCCTTGGTGTTTCCGAAAAAGATGCTGTCTCTGTGTTACTGCCAATTCTGCCACAGAGTCATCCGATCATTTGGGGAGCGCAAGCCTGTGGCATCGTCAATCCGATTAATCCGATGTTGGAGGCAGACCATATTGCTGAGATCGTTATTGCGGCAGAGGCCAAAGTTATCGTGTGCCTGGCTCCTTCCGCACATAGTGATCTGTGGCGAAAGTTGCAGGAAGTTCTGCAACGTACTCCTTTGGTTCATACCGTGATCGCCGTTCGCCATCCAGGTCTGACTAATAACGACGAGTTGCTTGTCTCCAAAACTTCCGTAAAAGTATTGGATTTCAATATCGCCATTACTCAACAGCCAGATTCGCAGCTACTGCATAAACGCCAGCTGCAAGCTGATCAATTCGCTGCTTTTTTCCATACTGGTGGCACTACCGGCAAACCAAAAATTGCGCAACTCACTCATGGCAACATGGCGTTTCTGGGGCAATTGATGCAGATTTATACTGCCCATCTGGAACGCCATACAGTAATGTGCGGTCTTCCTTTGTTTCATATCTACGGCGTTGTTATTCAGGGCATTGCCGCATTCAGTGTCGGCTACCGTGTTGTATTGATGACACCCGCAGGCTTCCGCAATGTCGAGGCAATGAAAAACTTTTGGCACCTGATTGCACGTTATCGCATAAAAAGTTTTTCTACAGTGCCTACGGTATTGACCGTGCTGGCACAGATTCCCGTGGGAGATGCTGACATCAGCAGCCTGACCAATATCAATTCAGGCGCAGCACCTTTGTCACCAAGCTTCGAGCAGGGTTTCGAGAAAAAATACAATCTGGATATTTCCAATGGCTATGGCATGACTGAAACCACAGCGCTGATATCACGCGCACCTGAAAACCAACCTGTTGGCAGCGTTGGAATGCGCCTGCCCTATTCACATATTCGCGTTGTGCATCTAGACGGATCACTCGTGACCAAAAATTGCTCGACAAATGAGGGTGGAGTAATTCTGGTAAAAGGGCCACAGGTGTTTCAGGGTTACAAGGCCGAAAGCGACAATGCAACAGCCTGGATAGAGGATGGATGGTTTAATACTGGCGATCTTGGTTATCTCGACTCCGATGGTTTCCTGTACCTGTCTGGCCGCGCCAAGGACTTGATTATTCGCAGCGGGCACAACATAGATCCCGAATTGATTGAGGAGCCATTGCTCACACATACCGATGTTGCCAGCGCCATAGCAATTGGTTTACCTGACCCGTATGCGGGGGAATTACCTATGGCCTATGTGGTACTCAAACCCGGCAGCAACTGTAACGCAGAAGATCTGTTGGCGTATTCTCAGCAGCATATTTCCGAGCGCGCCGCAATACCCAAGCGCATCGAGATTATTGACGCGATGCCATTGACTGCGGTGGGCAAGATTTTCCGACCTGTTTTAAGACAACGCATTACTGAAACTGTACTCAAGGAACATTTGCTTGCAGAGGGAATTGATGCCGAAGTCAGCACACAAATTGACAAACAAAAAGGCATGATAGCTCGTATAAAACTGGGCATTCCTAATTTGCAGCCGAAAGCAGAGGAATTGCTTGCGCCATATAATGTCGTGGCAGAATTCAGTTAGTTTGAATGGTAAACCCTGAACTCGAGCGTCGGAAAATGCTGTTGCTGGTGTCAATTACGCGCAATTTCTCATTTGAAGGCTGATAAATTACATCAGCCTGTTGCTCCATGTAAACTGCCATCGCCAGCATTTCCTGCGCCTGATTCTCCATACCCATCTGGCGATAAGTCAGTCCCATCGCCAAATAGAAATCCGGTTCTGCATCCTTGCGTCTTATGGCATTGCGATAATGCCTTCTTGCCTGATCGAAACTGCCTTCGCTGTAAGCAACATTGCCAAGCAGGAAATGATAGTACGGGTTTCTATTATTAAAACGTTGAATCGCCTTCGTGTAGATCTCTGCTTTTTCCGTATCGCCATGATTGAAGTAAAACTTAGCCAGGTTATTGATTGCCGTAGCGTTGGAATTATCGATATCGAAGGAGCGTTGATAACTGTATTCCGCCAGCTCCTTTTTACCCAGTCGGTTGAACGTGGCTCCCAGGTTATTCCAGGCGATAGCCAGCTGTGGATTGATCCATAGCGCATTTTGAAAATAGACAACCGCTTCGTCATAACTTTGTTGAATCAGTTTTTCAACACCAAGATTATTGAAATACAATGCGCGGGCAGCAGCGTCACTGATAACTGCGGCAGTCAGCTGCTGCAGGCTGAGTTCCGGAGTAAAATCCACCACATACCGGGTATTCTGTGTCAACCGCCCGGTGGCATTGATATGCTCACTGATAACCAGCAACTCACCTCTGCGATCCCAGCGCGGTCTTATCTGCACGGTATGATAATTCGCATCGATGCCCACATGTCTCGCCATGGCAACATAGAGATTGACCAGAGACAGGCAGTTTGCCTCGCGCGTCCTGAAAGTGTCTATCGCGGAGTAGTTTGCTGAATCGCGATACTGAATATTCAAGTGTTCTTCATTGAACAGCAACTCGCGCAGTTTCTCCACCTTTGTCTGATTGCGCGCCTGTGGATCTATGTGCATCGTCAGGTAATCTATCATTTCCTGATCCAGCGCCAGCAAATCGATTTCTGGAAAGCTGTCGGTCGTTTGATTGATGATGCTTTGCTCTATGGATTCATCGCGATCAAAATCGGGTTCCACATAGATTACTGAACAGGCACTGACCGTTAGGCTCAGCACCAGCAACAATAATACTTTTTGTAAAACCGTTTTTAGTAACACCTTTCACTCCGCTCAATCTGAACTTTTCTTTAGAAACTGAACTATTCTTTAAAATCTATCCTTTAAACTAAAATCCGGATCTTTCATTGAAATTCAAACTCGGCACTAAAATCTGGACGGGGTTTCTCTGCCCCGCTTGTCGATTTTCATCAATTGATAACGACCGATGCTGAAATCCAGTTCCTGCTCATTCACCAAGCGAAACAACGCTACCCAGGCGGCTAAATTTGCCGCAACGTTGATCGCCGCTCCCAAGCCATCGTAATCTGAATTGGCACGCAATCGCGCGGCATCCGTACCCCAATCATCGTAATAAAACGTTTCACCAGTACTCTGATCAAAGCGGTATTTGATTGCTGCCCGGGTTTGCGCAATCTGGCGTCTGTCCGCGCGCAGATAACGAACTTCCAGTTCTGTTTTGAAAACAGCATTCTGCTCCTTATGTGCGATCACCGAGACTGTATTGTCGATGATGATACTCTTGTCGGCCGGCAGGTAGTCTATAAACTCAAATGGTTTCACATCCGCTTCCACCATGGCGTAGCCTGCATCTGTGTCGCGCAATGCCGCAGACAGTTTGACACGCCCTCTTTCATCAATATCCACTACAGCATCGGAAGCAATTCGCATGGAGCGCATAGCGAAATCGAAGCTCGCTTTCAGATTTGCCAACGACTCTTCAGGGAACAGCCAGGTAGTACCGTCTGTGGCCAGCAAGCGCAGGCGCTGACCGTCAAACTCCAGCCTGTTCGCATCAATGGTCAAGACCGCAGTTTCACCAAAAGCTATTCCTCCGGGCACGATGATTTCCGGAATGGTAGATGCTTCAAACTCATCGCCCAGACTGCTTTTCCTGAATATTTCCGGTTCCGATGCCAGCAAGCGGCGCTCCTCTCTGTCCGGGCGTCCGAGCACTGAATTACTATCGCCCCGGGTAGGCTCTCCCAAATAAAGAAATTCTGGCAGTGCTATTTCCAGATCACGAGCGGCGTCGGAGTCAACAACCCAACGGTAAGCGGCTGTTGCATAAAAACTGCCGGGGAATTGAGTATGAATGGCGGATGGGAGTGGTTGTGCAAAAAAAACACCACCATTAGCACGAAGTTGTGCAGCCAGATTTACTACAACCAACGCATCATCCTTAGCAAAACTGATTACGACTCTTTGCGCTTGCAGGTCAGAGCCGGACCATTGATCCCAAAATGCTTCTGCGGTCAGTTCATCGGTATTAATATCGCCATCGGAGCCCGTTGCATCGTTTGCGTGCCCCGATTGAAGACCCATCCAGAACAACGCACCAATTTCGCCATTTGCTACAGCATCCTCCCACATCGTCAACTCTGCGGCATCAGCCTGCCTGCCGCCCGGTATATCCGCCAGCGCGCCTAAACGTGGTCGCGTCAATTGTGATCTAGCGACATCCGGAGCATTCAGATTGTCTTGTACATCCATGCCCACAGCTTCAGCCATGGGTTGGATCGCTTTCAGTAACGTATAAGCATGAGCTTCCACATCTGATGTCTGAGCCAGACTTACACTGCCAGCAAGGCTGACTATCAGAATGAGTAAGCGCAGAAGCATGGTCATTTGAACTTTATTGCGCACTGCAGGCATCATATTCTCTGCCTCGTCGTTTCGCGTTGAGTTTGTTGCTCAATTGAGTTATCCAGTAAGGCTCACCCCACAAGTGTATTGGCCTGGCCAGTTTGTCGATCAACGCCTGCGCTTCGTCAAAATTCTCCGCGGCTATGGCGTAATTCACTGCCTGCTCTGCGACAAAGGTGTCGGCTGGCAGCAACGCTAACCCGCGTTGCTGAAACGACAATCCCGCACGCCAGTCCTGCTCGGGGAACAGATAAACCTGCGCTACAGATAAGTTTGCCTCTGCATCATCAGGGGCTAACGCCAGCGCACGTTCGAAATAAGCAAGCATCGCACTTGTCATTACGCTGCGTTGCTCATCCGTAAAATCCACATCGCAACGTAACAACTCTGCTTCAATATACTGACCATAGTCCAGTTGCAGGCTCGGATTATCCGGCTCCAGATCAATGGCGCGTTGGTAACGTAGCGGGAGCTCTACCGCAATTTCCTGCATGCGAAATGCATCCGCCAACCCTGAGTGCGCTCTGCCTATTGAGTTGTCATTGGCAACGACATAGGCGAATAGCTGTTCTGCAGTAGCAAACTGGCCCGCATGCAGCGCCAGTTCAGCCAATGTCAATGCCAGACTGGGCCCAGCCACTGCTGCTAGCTCAATCGACTGATTTGTGATTGCTATTTTTGAACCTGCAAAAATGGGTTGTGGTTTTTCCATTGGCAGATAACGTTCATACTCACGATCCAACCGTGACACACTCACGGAGAAACCTCTATCAAATGCATAACGTGCAGTGCGCCCTTCGTGCAGAAGCTGCAAATAGGCATTCAGTTGTTCACGGTAATCTATGAAGTCCGGATGTTCTCCGGCATGCAGCAGGAAGTGAAACAAAAGCGCAGATTTTTCGTTGGCCAATTGCACCAGCAACGGCGAGGCCAGTGAGTCTTCATCATAAAGAAGTTCGGCTAGTGGCATGGCTGTGCTGGTGCGGGAGCCGACGTTGTACTTGTTTTCATCAAATTGAGTGACACTTGCCACGTTGTCAGTGAAGTGCAGTCGACCCATGTAATCCGCCAGCCCTTCTTCATACCAACGTGGAATCGTTGATGGTAGAAAATTATTGATCAGAAAGTGACTGTATTGGTGTCTGGCTAACTTTAGAGATTCCGGGTCACCCAGCGCAACCAGGAAATTGCCGCGCGGCGACGGATGGAAACCAGCCGGCTGATCTCCCCAGTTGAACTGTGCCAGTTCAGCTGGCGAGTTGAAAATATAAATATGAAGAGGCACTGGGGGGGTAGTCTGGGCGGCAGTCTGCGGGAGGAAATAACCTGCCAATTGCCGCCAGGTCGCAAAGTCATAAGCAATCTGCTGAGTATCACCAGCAGGCAACTGGCTAAGCAACGTGAAATAAGGAGTTTCAGCCTTGAGCCAGGTGGAGTCGAGCACCGCGATCTGCGCGCTGCTGGTTTGCGTCAATACAAGACTAAAAAAAACAATATACAGCAAGGAGGATCGAGCCATACTTTTGCCCTGCAACCGCGAGTGTGATCATTCCTGAATGATGACCAGATTACCCCCGGTAGCAAAACGGTTCAAGTCTGGTTGCTCCTACATATTCGGGTAATTGGGCCCACCGCCGCCTTCTGGTACCACCCATTGAATGTTTTGCGCAGGATCCTTGATGTCGCAGGTTTTGCAATGCACACAGTTTTGTCCGTTAATCTGAAAGCGCTTACTGCCGTCAGTTTCCTCGACCACTTCATACACGCCCGCCGGACAGTAGCGCTGCGCGGGCTCATCATACAACGGCAGGTTCTTACTGATAGGTATGGAGGCATCTTTCAAGGTCAGATGGCAAGGTTGGTCTTCAACGTGATTGGTATTCGACAGGAAAACCGAAGACAGTTTGTCGAAACTGATCTTCCCATCAGGTTTCGGGTACTTGATTACAGGGCTATCCGAGGCCAGTCTTAGTTGGCTGTGATCTGTGGACTTGTCCCGAAAGGTGAGCGGAAATTTGCCCATGAAAATATTTTGTTCGATGAAACTCAGGCCACTGCCAATCCAGAAACCAAATTTATGGAATCCAGCACTGAAATTTCTGGTTTTATGTAACTCCGCATACAGACTGGAATCTTTAACGCGCTGCGCGTAATCCGTCAGCTCAGGAGCTTGCGACTCAGCGCTCAGCGCAGCAAACAGAGATTCTGCAGCCAGCATGCCGGATTTCATGGCTGTATGGCTGCCCTTGATCTTGGCTGCATTCAGCGTGCCCGCATCGCACCCAATCAGCAAGCCACCCGGGAATGTCATTTTGGGTAACGAATTGAGCCCACCCTTGTTCAATGCGCGGGCGCCGTAACTCAGGCGCTTGCCGCCTTCAAGGTACTGTTTAATAACGGGGTGCTGCTTGTATTTCTGAAACTCATCATAGGGGCTGATATGTGGGTTTTTATAGCCCAGATCGACAATAAGGCCGACATAAACCTGATTGTTATCGGCATGATAGAGGAAGCCGCCGCTGGAGCCGGCGTAACTGGCGCCGATCATTGGATATCCGGCAGTATGCACAACTAATCCCGGCTTATGCATTGCGGCTGGAATTTCCCAGATCTCTTTCAAGCCGATACCATAGTGCTGAGGGTCAGAATCCTTGTCCAACTGGAAACGAGCGATCAACTCCTTACCCAGATGACCGCGGCACCCTTCCGCAAATATCGTATATTTTGCATGAAACTCGAACCCGGGTTCAAAGCTGTCTTTCTTTTCACCATGAGCATCCACGCCCATGTCCCCAGTGGTTACACCTTTCACCCGACCGTCATCGTGATAGAGAATTTCTGCTGCCGCAAATCCCGGAAACACCTCCGCACCAAGCTCCATGGCCTGCTCACTAAGCCAGCGACACAGATTGCCCAGTGAGGCGATATAGTTACCATCATTGTGCATGGGCTTGGGCACTAATAGATCTGGAAACCGCAGCGATTTCTCCGCGCTTGCAAGGTAGTAGACATCGTCGCCGCTTACTGGCGTATGCAATGGTGCACCACGTTCCTTCCAATCGGGGAATAACTCATTCAGCGCTGAAGGCTCAAAAACAGCGCCAGACAAAATATGCGCACCCACCTCAGAGCCTTTTTCCAGCACGCAAACTGAAATTTCGGACCCTTTTTCCTTGGCCATTTGCAAAAGTCGACAGGCGGTAGCTAAACCTGAGGGTCCAGCACCTACGATAACTACATCAACTTCCATTGATTCGCGTTGCATGATCGTTGTTTTCCTCCGGAGGCGGACTCGTTCAGCAGCTGGCACTGCTTGATAGGGCCGGTATTATCCTTAATTCACCCGCAAAGCGCAAAGTCCCTGCCAATAGGGTCCGCTAACCCGCTCGAAACCTGTTTATTGCCACAATTAAAACACTATTATTTGCTTTACTTACAATTTGTTACAACACGAGATGAAAGTTTCACGTTATAATCTCCCTCACATTCGCGTCATGGGCGCCAAACGGACTTTGATTGAAACGCATTGCTTTAGCGATGCGTTTTTTTTGATTCAAAGAGAGCTACTTTCCGGAGTAACAATGACTGCAAAGCACAGCCAGACAAGAGTTTTGGGTTCTTCAACATTAACCACCGCTGTATTGACGACTGCGCTGCTCGTTACCAACACCGCGATTGCTGCTACCGAGACCACGAACACGAACACTAAATTCCCTGACGAATTAGCACCTGACGCTAGGGTACTCAGCGAGTTGAACGCCGGCTCGCAAAATGCAAATGTTGTCGAACACTCTTCAGACTCCACTGTCGTATATCCTGCTGCTTTTTTCCAACAGTACAGCCCGGTTTCCGTCAATGACATGATCGACCGAATACCAGGTGTCAGCATAGAAGGTGGTGGCAATGGCCGCGGCCTTGGTTCTGGCGGTAATTTGTTGATTAATGGTCAGCGCATGGCGGGGAAAGATAACTCTCCACGCGCGCAACTGACACGCATTGCAGCGCGCGAAGTTGACCGCATTGAAATCATTCGCGGTAATTCCACTGAATTCGATGTGCGCAATGCCAGTCAGATAGTTAATGTGGTATTGAACGAAGCCACGAGCCGCAACAGTATCTCTACCGAAATCAGTTCAGACAGACATAGTGATGGCACCATCGATCCTGGAGCTTCGGTGTCCGCGAGTGGCAGCAACAATGCCTTCAACTACCTGTTCAACATCATGGCAGATCCACGTTACAACCATAATCAGCGTCAGGAGTATGGATATAGTCCGGATATGCGCCTGCGCGATTCAACAGAAGAACACTCCATCCGCGACGAAACTGCCTATCAGGCGAGTATGAATCTCGGTTACAGATTTGGGAATGAAAAATTCCAGCTCAATGCATTGGGCAGAGATTCCAGTCACGAGACAGACGTTACGCGGGCAATCACAGACTACAACACCGGGATACCCTCTCTGCGACGCGAGAATGAGAACATCGACAATATACATTACAACTGGGAAATTGGCGGTGAGTACGAACATACCTTTGCGGATGGCAGTCGCAATGTGGTCGTTTTTGTAGCAAATGATCAGAACCGGGACAATGTGCGTGAACGCTTTCTTGTCAACGCAAACAGTGGTACTTCGGAGACCAAATCACTGTTCATAGAAAGCAATCAGCGTACCCGTGAGCGTATCGTTCGCAATACGTATAATCGCCAATTATCCCCTGCTCAGGACATACAGCTGGGCCTCGAGCGCGCGCAAACCATATTGGACTCAAGCCTGTTTATAGGCGCAAATTCAAGCACCGGCAATCGCTCTTCGCGTTACGGCGATCTGGTGCCTGTACTTAGCGCAACGAATCCCGGTTCTACAGTTCAGGAGATGCGCTACGAAGGGTTTGCTGTCCACAACTGGACATTGAATGATCGTATGTCATTGGAGAGCACTGTCGTATACGAAACCTCGGAGATTTCCCAGAGCGGAATTGTCAATAAAACCCGGTCGTTCGATTTTGTCAGACCCAAGTTTGATTATCGCTTCGATATTACTTCTTCAGTACAGTTGCGAGCCTCTGTTGAGCGAGCTGTTTCACAACTCAGCTTCGCCAATTTCACTGCATCTGCCAACAATTCGGATCAGGATAAAACCAGCAACGCGGGCAATCCAGACCTGGTGCAGGAAAAGGCAACCAATTACGAATTGAATCTGGAATATCGCCTTCCGAATGACGCAGGAATCATGAGTTCCCGCTTTGTTTATCGTGAGATAGAAGATGTGATCGGACGCATTGATGTATCGAGCAACCCGAACGCCCCCGAATCTGCAGCAGGCAATATTGGTGACGGCGTACGCTACGGAGTTTATTTGGACGCCAGCACCAGGCTGGGCTTCCTGGGCCTGCCCGATGCCATGTTAACAACCAGTTTGAACGTGTTCGATTCAGTCATTACCGACCCCTTTCTTGGTATCGAGCGACGCTTCAACGGCAGAGGCAATACCCGGATTGGCTTTCGCCATGATTTGCCAGCGCTTAACCTGAATTATGGTTTCACGTATTCAGTCGATTTCAATGGTGGTCAGAAAAATATCGATATCGATACCATTGAGCGATACTCAAGCGAACCTAACTTGAGTTTCTTCATATCCAAAGTCGCTTTTGACGATATCACTTTCCGCTTCGAATCCATGAACACGCTGAACAGCACATTTTGTCGTGAACGGCTACGTTATGCTGGCACTACTGCGGCCAATAATTTGCGTGAGATAGAAAACTCTTGCAACAACAGTGGGCAGAAATTGGCCTTGAAGGTCAGAACTACGTTTTGACCTGGATATGTCCAGCCTGAATTGATCCAAGTAACAAGTTTGCGCGTAAATTCTTTTTAGTTTCCCGGAGAAATTTCAACCGGACATTGAGGCTGGGAACATCTTGAACCTGACAATAACCAAATCAGCTATCTGCTTAACTGTCTCCCTGCTTGCTATCCTTCCGAGCGCGGGGGTGTTTGCTGCAGATTTCTCAATACGCATTATCGACCAGTCCGGCAAACCCGTGGCTGATGTTGTTATTGAGATTCCTCTTCGCCCTGCCGTAGCCGATCTTAACTTAGTAATCATGGATCAGATTGATCGGCGCTTTCAGCCATTAGTTGTTAGTGCCAGAAAGGGACAACTGATCAATTTTCCAAATCAGGACAATATTCGCCACCATGTCTACTCGTTTTCACCAGCAAAAACTTTCTCCACTGAACTGTATGCCGATGAACCCATCGAACCAATACTCCTGGATAATGCCGGCATTGTTGTATTGGGTTGCAATATACACGACAGCATGGTGGGTTATGTTTTTGTATCAGCCTGGCAAGATGTAGCAACCAGCGATGAGTCCGGCGTGATTCACTTCTCTCAACTGCCCGCTCATCCTGACTTTGTCACCCTGTGGCACCCGTGGATCAATGCCAGTGAGAGTGTGCAGGTCGACACCTCCGCTCTGACTTCTGGTGAACAACTTGAAATACGTGTCGATGTTGAGAGACCTGTACAGAATTTTGGTTTTAGGGCATTGAGCTCTGGTTAACGGGATACTATCTTAATGACCAATAAAATCATGTCCAAAAAACTTTTGATGATATGCGGTTTATCAGCCACGCTCTTTGCAAGCGCTACGTACGCAGACAGCAAAATAAAAGGTACTGGTGGCGTGAGTTCCATCGATGGCAGCAGCGGTGGTGGTCTGATTCCCTGGGCTACGCTGGGCAGCTATGCCATGGATAACGAGATCGGTGCTACCGGTTTTATAACCCGCGCCGAAATCAATGACTTCGAACTGGCAGTCGCTGGTGTTTCCGCAAATTACCATGACCGCATTGAAGTTTCTCTGGCCCGGCAGAAATTCACTATCAAAGCTAACGATGCCAGCATCAGTCAGGACAAGATCGGACTTAAGGTAAAGCTGGCCGGTGATGTGATATATGGCGCCATGCCACAGATCAGTGCAGGGCTTGTCTATAGCAAACTGCGTGACCCCGCTACCGCTGTGGCAGTTGGCGCTGATTCTGTCAAGGGCAATGAAATCTATCTTAGTGGCGCGAAGGTATGGCTGAACTCAATAGCGAATCGCACAGCAATGCTGAATATCAATGCCCGCTATTCCGAAGCGAATCAATACGGCCTGCTGGGTTTTGGTGGCGATGATCAGGACAAGAAACTGCAATGGGAACTCGCTGCCGCGCTTTTCATCACTCGCAGCGTTGCTATCGGTTTCGAGTATCGACAAAAGCCGGATAATTTGTCTGCTCTGACAGAACAGGCTGCCCAGGACATTTTCATCGCGTGGTTTCCCAACAAGAATTTTTCTGTGACTGCTGCCTGGTTGGACCTGGGCGAAATTGCGGGATCAGAAAAACAAACAGGGACCTATCTTTCCATACAGGGAGCATTCTGATGAGCAAGATAACCAGCATTATCCGGTGCTGCCAATATTCCCGGCATTGTTTATTTGCAGCGTTACTCATTCCTATCAGCGCCTGCGTATCCAATAATGACACTAATCTGTTCCAGGACCTGGGCGGCCATGCAGGCGTTGCTCAGATTACTGACAACTTCATCATGGAAATCGCCAACGATGAACAGATTATCGACTATTTTGCTGATTCCAATGTGCAAAGATTTCGCGAAAAAATAGAAGAA
This sequence comes from Pseudohongiellaceae bacterium, assembly GCA_041751425.1. Taxonomy (GTDB): domain Bacteria; phylum Pseudomonadota; class Gammaproteobacteria; order Pseudomonadales; family Pseudohongiellaceae; genus JAVVEG01. The sequence continues at coordinate 153,698 of JBGSXL010000029.1, forward strand.
CATTTTTGCGCTATTGCCGACGGTCCCTGTGAATATACGGGTGACACTATGGTGCAGGTGCATGCTGGCATGAATATAGGCGAGGCTGACTTCAACGCTGTCGTTGATAACCTGATCGTCGCTATGGATAAAGCAGAAATTCCTATCGCAGCACAGAATCGCTTACTGGCCCGTCTGGCGCCTTTGCGACCGGAAATCATCAATCAATAAGTGAAACCTTTCAGCGTTTCACAAATATCATCATGTGCTGCCACGGTAGAAAATCGAGCGTATCGTCCCAGTCCAGTTCGAAGACACTCATCTCCTTAACCACCTGTTGCTCAGTCATTTTATGCAAAGGCCTGATGGGAACACTAGGATCTTCACCACGATACTCGACCAAAATCAGCCGTCCTCCGGGTTTCAAAGCGTTATAGATGCTCTGCATCATTTCGTATGGGTGCGAAAATTCGTGGTAGACATCTACCATCAGAACCGCATCAACCGAATTCGCAGGCAAATTCGCGTCATCAATTCTGCCAAGCACTCTCTCGATATTGGAAACTTCTTCCGACTGCATGCGCTCTGCAATCATCTGCAGCATTTCCGGCTGAATATCCGTGGCAAATACTTTTCCGTCCGGCACCAACTTGGCAATTCTGAAAGTGAAGTAACCTGAACCGGCTCCTACGTCCGCAACAATACTATCGGGTACCAGTCCCATATTGGCGACAACTTCATCAGGCATTTCTTCGTGCGTTCGCTGTGGACGCTCCAGCCAGTCGGCGGCCTGATGCCCCATTACGCCTGATATTTCCCTGCCCATATAAAACTTACCAATGCCCCCCTGACTGCGCTCCGGTGCAAACTCGTACTCAGGTGCATTTTCAGCGGCGTGCAATGTGTGACTCAGCAATAACAGTAACGCTGACAACATTGGCAATATTCGGATGGAATGACGCATAGGGATTCTCCGCTAAAGGGGGCTGACTCCGCCCGATTGTACTAGGGAGCCTCTGAATAAGTCCATGGCCACTCTGAGAGAGTCTGGCGTGCTAGAATGCCGCAGCGCCGCAAGCGGACATCATCAGACTGGCAGGAGTGTAAATAATGGGTAAGGTTTTGGAAGGAATACGTGTACTTGATTTTGGCCGTTATATTGCCGGCCCGTTTTGTGCGAGCCTGCTTTCTGATCTGGGCGCTGAAGTTATTCGCATTGAAAAGGTACAGGGCAGCGAAGATCGTTTTCTCTCTCCAGTCACAGATAAGGGTGATGGGGCTTTGTTCATGCAAATGAGTCGTAACAAACTGGGCATGACTCTGAATCCGATGAAACCACAGGGCCAGGAGGTTGTGCGGCGATTAGTCGCGACGGCTGATGTGGTTATCGCCAACCTGCCACCCGAAACACTCACAGCCATGGGGCTTGACTATGCAAGCCTGAAAGCGGTTAAACCGGATATTATTCTGACCCGGATTTCTGCATTTGGCAGTGGTGGTCCCTACAGCTCACGCGTTGGCTTTGATGGTCTGGGACAGGCCATGTCCGGCGCCATGTATTTGTCCGGTACTCCAGAGCAACCTGTGAAGGCCTATCCGCCCTTTATTGACTATGGTACCGCCAGCCTCAGTGCATTCGGAACTATGGCTGCTTTGCTGGAAAGACAAAAAACGGGTGAAGGCCAGGAGGTTGAGGCATCACTGTTCAGTACAGCTCTCACCATGATGAATGGCACGTTGATAGAACAAGCGATTCTACATAAGAATCGCACAGCCACTTTAAATCGCTCACAAACTTCTGCTCCGGCCGACACTTACAAAACCAAAGATGGTTGGGTTCTGGTGCAATCGGTAGGGGGGCCTTTGTTCGAACGTTGGGTAGCGTTGATGCAGGAGCCACATTGGCTGGATGATGCGCGCTTCAAAGATGACATCAGTCGCGGCGACCACGGCGCCATCATTAGTGAACGCTTGGCTGCGTGGTGTGCAAAGAGGACTTCAGAGGAGGTATTGACTGCGATGGAAAAAGCCCGCCTGCCAGCCGGACCGGTAATGTCACCGCAGGACGTTCTGGATGATCCGCATGTAGCGGCACGTGGGATGTTGAATCCGTTGGCTTACCCCGGCATGAGCAAACCTGCTCCTGTCATGCAGCCTCCGGTGCAACTATCGAGGACGCCTGCCGAAATTCGCCACCGCGCGCCAACTCTTGGGGAGCATACTCAACAAATACTGGAAGAGCTGGGATACTCTGTTGAGGAAATTGCTGAATTGCGAGCTGCACGAGTCGTTTGAAATCAGATTCAAATGCAGGACGCTGCGCGGTGGGATTTTACTTGAACAGAAAACCTTGTTGAGCCAGGAATTCCCGCATGTGAGGTCGGGCTTTTTCGCTCAGCAGGCCGGCAACCTGCTCGCTCCAGCAGATGCCATGGCCTCCGCCTGTTCTTGAGCGATAGTACTCTCGAATTTGCTCGTCATAAGTAGCGATAGTGGCAGCGTCACCCTCCTCGCTATAAACCTCTTCCTTAAGTAAGACAGACAGAGGCAAGCGTGGTTTGACTTCAGGATTCTGGTCCGGATACCCCAGACACAATCCAAACACAGGATACACGCCAAAAGGTAACTCAAGCAGATCAGAGACTTCACGCGGATTATTGCGAATGCCTCCAATATAGCAAATGCCCAGACCAACTGACTCTGCAGCAGTAACTACATTCTGTGCCATCAATGCGGCATCTACAGTTGCAATAATAAAGTGTTCTGTGTAATCACCCGCAAAGGGTTTGTCATACTGCCTGCACGCATTGCCACCGCGCTTGAGATCTGCACAGAACACCAAAAACTCTGCAGCAGTTTCAACGTAAGATTGATTGCCCGCAAACGCAGCCATTTTTTTTCTACGCTCTGCATCGCTGACCCGAATGATTGTAACGCCCTGCAGGAAACTGGAGGTAGCAGCGCTCTGACCAGCAAGCAATAGTTCATCAAAGAGCGCCGGGGCTATTATTTTATTCGTGAATTTGCGAATACTGCGATGTGATTTGAGTAGATCTATAACAGCGGTCATAGTTTTCCAGTTAATACTTATTGCGTCAAACCCAGCAAGTCAGATTTCAACATTACCTGATCCAGAAAACTGGGAACCACATCATTGGCTACGGGGGTTTCTGCATTGAATAAAATAACCAGCGCAAGGTCCTTTTCGGGGATCAGAACCATCTCAGTTCGGAAACCGCGTACCCCTCCCCCGTGATGCACGACGCGCATGCCTGCATAATCAAATATGCGCCAACCCAGACCATAGTATGCCTTGTCCAACTTTGGCCAGCGATTGAAATAGCTCCCATAAGGAGTTTCTACGACCGGCGCGTGCTGCACTTCCAACAATGCCGGGGGTAGAACCTGCGGAAATGCACCCAGGTTGGCCTGAGCCCAACGTGTCATATCAGTAATACTGGCATTGATCCCGGAGGCAGGGCCTGTAGTGTAGTATGCCGCGTTGGTTGTAGCTACGCGCCAACTGTTGGCGCGAACTCGCTGATGCGGCTCACTCGCATTGGCGCTGGCCAGATATTCTTCCAGACTGAGTGACGCGGTACGCATACCCAAGGGGGTAAATATATTTTCCCGGACAAACTGCTCGTATGTCTTTTGCGTTTGCACCTGCACAACGTCGGATACCAGAGAAAACACCACATTCTGGTAACCATAACAACTGCCGGGTTGACACACCACGGGGATCTCATGCAGTTTCTCCTGAATTTTCTGATAGCTAACGCCAGCATCCAACATATTTGAGAATGCGTGCGGCATCAGTCCGGTCGAATGACTCATGATGTGACGCAGAGTCAGTGACTGGCCGCTGACATCGGTTCCCAGCTTGTATTGTGGCAATATCTTGATCAGGGGTTCGTCCCACTGATACGCATTCTGTAACACCAGCTGCGCAGCGACAGTACCGGCAAATGTTTTGGAGACTGAAGCAATCCGAAAAATGGTTTCGCTATCGACAGGGTCTGGCTTGCCTACGGCCCTGACACCCCAGGTTTCCATGCTTAAAATGCCACGTGAAGAAACAATAGCCATTGCTAAACCCGGCAATTGTTGCTCTGCCATCTCTTGCTTTAACCATGCAGTAAATTCGTCGAAATCGCGTTGCAGGAATGCATGTGTATCGCGATGCACAACACCGCCGCCATGACTTAACAGCATAGGCTGAATATCTGTCGACGAGTTCTGAGCTATAGCAGACGTTGTAGAGAACAGGAGGGAGATGAAGGTGACAAGTGTGCCGATCAACACTTTAGTTAAGGTTTGCAATTGGTATTCATGATCAGCAGATAGCAAAATTTTCTCCAGCAGTAGCACCCGAAAATTTCTGAGACTGGCGCGAAAATACCACGTCAGGCATTTTTTGCAAGTATCGGTTTTCAATCCGGGCTGTAAGCAGCGTAATCAGTGGTCGCTCGCGACAATCTTTCACGACAATCGCAAAAAAAAAGCCAATCCGAAACTTGCGGATTGGCTTGTCAAAAGCCCTACACCAAAGGGTACGATCGAGAGAACCTTGCCTGTAGTAGCCTAACCAATATTTATGACAGTATGACTAACAGCTCTCTATCCTCTCGCACCACACTCAGCGCAGTAATCTCTCCCACAGCCGATACAGCCTCATTGAAGTCTCGCAAGTTGCTGATTTCATTGCGGTTGACTGCATAGACGATGTCGCCCGCACGCAATCCCGCCTGCCAGGCAGGGCTTTGTGGTTCAACATTAACCACCGCCAGCCCGCTACGGTCTCCCGCTACCGCTCCTATGGCTTCCAGGCGAGCTCCAAAAAACATTGAGTCGTCTAACCCGCGCCCCTCCTGCGTGCCTCCAACGCTGTTCTGTGCAATATTCTGCTGAGGAGTGGCAAGTTGCGCGGTCAGAGTGTGACGGTCGCCATCGCGGATATATTCAAGTTCAATCGGCGCGCTGGTATTGGCCAGGCCTACGATGTTGCGTAGTTCGCGACCACTGTTTATGTTGCGACCATCAATAGCGATGATGACATCGGATACTTTAATACCGGCTTGTTCCGCGGCGCTGTCCGGTATAACTGCGGTCACCAGCGCTCCGCGCTCCGTGCCCAGACCCAACGCATGTTCCATGACCGGAGTATAGTCGCGAATCTGTACACCAAGCTGGCCACGGCGCACCTCTCCGTCTCGCTGCAAATGCTCCATTACAGCCGCTACCATGTCGGCAGGGACCGCGAAGCCAACGCCACTGTTCGCGCCGCTACCGGATATGATTGCCGTATTGATACCTACCAGATTGCCGGCCAGATCGACAAGAGCTCCGCCTGAATTGCCCATATTGATGGCTGCATCAGTTTGAATAAAATCCTCGTAATTCTCAGCATTAAGTCCGGCCCGTCCCAACGCACTGACAATGCCTGAAGTAACAGTTTGGCCAATGCCAAATGGATTACCTATGGCAACCACGTAGTCACCAACCCGCAGTCCGCTGACATCAGCAAAAGGCAAAGCTTTCAGGTTCTGCGCATCTATCTGCAACAGCGCAATATCGGTACTGGCATCGCTACCCACCACAGTGGCTGTAAACTGGCGATCATCACTGAGACCCACTGTGACAGTGTCGGCTCCCGCTACTACGTGATGATTGGTGATGATGTAACCCTGCTCTGCGTCTACTATGACGCCTGACCCAGCGGCTCTCGTTGGTGCAGGTTGCATAGAGCGTGGTGCGCGGTCGAAGAATCGTTGCAGATCTCTTTCATCCAGCGAGCGGAGCTGATTGGGTAACCGGGCAGTTCTGGTGGTGGCAATATTGACTACAGCAGGAGTAACATTGTCCAGCATGGGTGCCAGAGAAGGCAGGCCTTGAGCGTTGGTTTCCGCCCAGAGCTGAGTTGTGTGCAACACTGAACCTACTGTCAGGCAAACGATCAAAATCAGAGAGTTGAAAGATAACTGTTTAATTCGCATATTTTGAAGTCTCCTGAGAATGATTAAACCTGTCGTGATCCTAAAACTGGAATCAGGTAAACACCTGATGTTGTGATGAAGGAATCATCCAGAAAATGTGAAGATGGCACTTTTAAACGCGACTGTGGTCTAAAATTGTCCAGACGGTGTATATTAAGGCAAGGTTTGGGTAAGGTAAGGGTTTGAAAAGACAAGTTAATTAAACGAGATGGACATGCAAATGTTGAAAACCAATCAGTTAACCAAATTTGAAACTATTGCACTGCAAACAGACCAAGTTGGACGCTTGCGGCAATTGGATTTTTATATTGCTGACTGGCTGGTGGAGCCTCAGACTAACCAGATTAGCCGTTTCCTTACAAATAGCCGTGGCGGCAAGACTCCTGAGATTCGCTCTCTGGAACCACGTGTCATGCTCTTGCTGTGCGCTCTTGCTGCTAATGCAGGGAAAGTAGTCAGTCGTGAAACGCTGATCAACTATCTGTGGCCACGGGTTATTGTCAATGAGAACTCGTTGACCCGAGCAGTTTCTGAATTACGCAAGGCTCTGAAATCACCTTCTACAGACAATGACGACATCAATGCCACACCTCTGATAGCTACGGTGTCCAAGGCCGGTTATCGCTTGACTGCCAGCGTCAGCATTGCAGGCCAGAACGAGGTTGCAGATACTATACCTGTTAGAGGGTATACGCAGCCATCCGTTAGCCTGACCACTGTATCTACTCAGAGTGAAGCAACAAATAGCAAATTCCGCGCAGCCGTAGCGCTGGCTGCCTGCCTGACAGTAACGACAGTCGTTTTGGCCTGGCAATTGTTGGTAACGACGCAAATGACGCAAGTGCAGCTGCTGGCAATGACTGAAGCATTACCAATAGACATGAATACGAGGAACACAGAGGAAGTTGCAACTGCAACGGGAAATGTAGGCGCAGATATCAACCTGAGCTCCAGCGCTCTGGCCGGCGCACTGCGGTCAGGTAGCGTTGAAGCACGATCTACAAGTAGCATAAGCGCTGACAATGACGTCCAATACACCAGTGCAGGGAATCCGCTGATCTCCCGCGATGGCGAATTATTTGCATTCATCAGCTATACCGACGCGGGTTCCAGCCTGATGCTCGGCTCGCCTGATACTTACAGTTCACCCGTCAACGTCTATGAGACTGATGAACTTATTTACAACCTGCAATGGTCACCGGTGGAAAATGTATTGCTGTTCGCCCAACGAGCCAAGCTCAGCCCTGCATCTCTTCTGCTTGACGACGCAAATGTACGTTTGGTGATGTTTGACATCGCCACGCTCACCGCCACCATATTACGTGGTGTAGACGTTGACGATGAAGCAACCTCTGATGCTGTTCGTAAGCATTTCAGCCTGACCTGACAGCGAGATATTTTGCTGCAGGTCAATGAGCTAAACCTGGCGCTCTTACAGTAGTTGCTACCATTTTACTCCCAGGCCTTCTGCAACACGAATAGCACTGTTCACAGCGTCTTCGTGAAACCCTTTCCCCCAATAGGCGCCACTGAACCATGTCCTGTTGACGCCATTGATCTCCTCCCAGCGGCGTTGAGCATCTGCAGCAGCCAGGTTAAACACCGGGTGTGCGTAAGAGAATTTTTGCAGAATCAAAGCGGGATCCAGCGCAGCGGTATTATTAAGTGTGACACAAAAGCGTTCATCAGCCTGAATACCCATCAGACGATTCATATCATAAGTCAGTCTGGGCAACGCGTTTCTATCAGCACCCAAACGGTAGTTCCAACTGGCCCACGCGCGCTTGTTAGCGGGAAGCTGACGCACATCTGTGTGCAGCACTACCTCATTCTCCTGATAGCGTATAGCGCCAAGAATACCACGCTCGGCTGCAGTGATATCAGCCAGTAGCTTGACAGCCTGATCGCTGTGACAGGCAAAAACAATCTGATCGAACTTTTCTTCCGTTTCTGTTGTTCCCAACAAAACAGAATCCGGCGTTCTCGCCACGGATGTAACGGCTGCGCCCAACCTGAGCGATTCTCGAAAGCCTGCAGTTAACGGATCTATATAAGCGTGCGAACCACCCACAATAGTTCGCCATTTAGGCCTGCTATTTACATTCAGCAATCCGTGTCGATACATGAATGGCAACATAAAACGCATCGGAAACTCCGCCATCTCCCGCAAAGATGTAGACCAGATGGCAGAGCCCATCGGGAGCAGATAGAAGTCTCTGAATTTATTGCCCAAAGCATGTTTGCGCAAATACCCGGTTAAATTGATGTCAGCAGGAACACGATCATTCTCAACATCCGCCGTAGCTTGTTTGTTGAAACGCACGATATCCAGCAACATCTTCAGGTAGCTGGGGGATAGTAAATTTTTCCGCTGGGCAAACAAACCATTGATCAGAGCCAGATGACCATCAAGTCCGGCAAATTCCAACCCGGTTTGCTCACAACTGACACTGAAACTCATATCGGATTGACGAGACTTGACTCCAACCTCGTTCAGCAGACGAATGAAGTTCGGATAAGTCCAATCGTTGTAAACAATAAACCCGGTATCGATATGATGGTGTCGTCCAGCTACCGAGACTGCAACCGTCGCCGTGTGCCCACCCAGACGGTCATCGGCTTCATATAGAACTATGTCGTGATGTTTGTGAAGAATATAGGCTGTGCTAAGTCCGGCAATACCAGACCCGATTACTGCGATTTTCACGGTGATTTCCTGTTCACGCTGAACCGTATTTTGCCAGCTCCTTGCGTGCCACCACTCTGCGATGCACCTCATCCGGACCATCCGCCAGACGCAATGTGCGTTGACCGGTCCAAAGTGCAGCCAATGGGAAGTCCTGCGAAACCCCTGCCGCACCGTGCATTTGAATAGCTCTGTCAATCACACGTAAAGCCATATTGGGCACGGCGACTTTTATCTGCGAGATGGCATCTCGTGCCGCCTTGTTGCCGATGGTATCCATCAGATACGCTGCTTTGAATACCAGCAGTCTGCACATTTCTATTTCGATGCGGCTATCCGCAATAACATCATAGTTTCCGCCAAGCTCAGCCAATGGTCGGCCAAAAGCTTCTCTGCTTATCGAACGTTTGCACATCAGCTCCAATGCTTTTTCCGCAGCGCCAATAGAACGCATGCAGTGGTGGATCCGCCCCGGTCCCAAACGTCCCTGGGAAATCTCGAATCCGCGCCCTCTGCCCAGAATTATATTTTCCTTGGGTACGCGCACTCCACTGAAACGGATATGCATATGACCGTGGGGGGCGTCATCTTTACCGAACACTTCCATAGGCCGTAAAACAGTTACACCGGGAGTATCCATTGGCACTAGTATCTGCGACTGTCTGTTGTGCTTGGGTGCATCAGGGTCAGTGACGACCATGACGATCATTATCTTACAGCGCGCATCACCTGCACCGGAAATATAAAATTTCTCGCCATTGATCACCCACTCGTTACCATCCAGCACGGCGCGAGTGGCAATATTGGTGGCATCGGATGAAGCAACATCAGGTTCCGTCATCGCAAAGGCAGAGCGAATCTTTCCTTCCAGCAGTGGTTTCAGCCACTTTTCCTTTTGTTCTTCTGATCCGTAACGTTCCAGCACTTCCATATTGCCGGTATCCGGCGCACTGCAATTGAAAGCCTCTGATGCCAGTCTGCTGCGCCCCATGATCTCAGCAAGGTGCGCATATTCCAGATTGGATATTCCTGCTCCGCCCTGACTTTCAGGCAAAAAGAAATTCCACAAGCCAAGCGTTTTTGCTTTGGCTTTCAGGCTTTCCATAATTTCATCCTGCCGCGGTGTATGCGACCAGCGATCCCCGACACTGACTTCATCATGGTATTCATGCTCGACTGCCGCAACATCCACTTCCACGAAATTCCTGATTTTCTCACGAACCTCATGCATCTTTTCTGACAATCCTAATTCCATCATGGTCTGTACACTCCCGACATTTTTATATTTATTCTGCTTTCACTTTGTTGTGCAAAAATGAACGACAAAGTGCAACCGACTAACCTGCTATTGTTCCACCACCATCTATAACAATTGTCTGACCTGTCGTAAAACTGCCGGCATCTGATCCCAGGAATATTGCCGCGCCGGCAATCTCATCCGGCTCACCAATGCGCCGCAGCGGATACTTGGATACTGTCGCCTCATAGGTTTCCGGATTCTCCCACAGCGCACGTGCAAAATCGGTACGAATCAAACCCGGTGCAATGCAATTGACGCGAACATTTTTGGGACCCCATTCAACAGCCAGATTGCGTGCCATCTGCATGTCTGCTGCTTTGGATATGCCGTATGCACCCAAAACAGAGCTACCCTTAATGCCCGCTATGGAGGAAACGATGATCGCCGCACCACCACCATTGGCAGCCATACCAGGAAGTGCCAACTGACACAGTCTGTGGGCGCTGCCGATATTGGCATTCATGATCTTGTCGAACGCCGCGTCAGGAATATCCTGTGAGGCTCCATAGAAAGGATTGAGCGCAGCATTGATGACGAGAATATTTATGGCACCGAAATGTTTTTCCGTTGTGCTGACCAGATTCTGCAACTGCTCTTTGTAATTGATATTGCAAGCGACTGCCAACGCGTCTCCGCCTTTAGCTCTAATTCCCGCAACCACTTCATCACAAGCATCCTGATTTCTGCTGGATACCACAACTTTAGCGCCAGCTTCAGCCATGCGCGTGGCAATAGCCAGTCCAATCCCCTTGGTTGACCCCGTTATCAATGCTACCTTCCCGGTAAGATCAAATAGGCTCATGGTGTTCCCCCCCTTTTCTAAATACTTATCTAATTTTTCTTTAACAGGCTTTTTGATTTTTGATTACGACAGCGACTCAATTTTCGACAGATATAACCCGTCATCACCACACGTGAAATCACTGAAATTTATAAGAGTTATAATACTAATGAATTACATAAGCCTGCGTTATAATAAGGTAGCAGTCTGCCCGACACAGGACAAGCGAATTATTCATCCATCCAGGCTCGACGCCCTTTGCTTATGCTTGTACCACCATCTACTGGGAGCACGCTGCCATTGACATAAGATCCGGCACGGGAAGTCAGATAGAGGAGCGCCCCGATGATGTCCTCAGGGCGACCAATACGACCCAATGGACAGTCAGCCTGAATATCATCAATATATTTTTCGATGACTACGTCAGCCATTTTGGATTCGAAAAATCCCGGCGCTATAGCGTTCACGGTGATATTTCTGGCAGACAGATCCACAGCCAGTGTCCGTGTCAAATGATGTAATGCGGCTTTGCTGGCGGAGTAAGCAAAAGTGGGAACGCGCTGGACAATGGGGACGTGAAGGCCATCCATTGAGCCAATATTGATGACTCTGGCAGGGTCAGCTGCATTCCCTGCCTTTTCCAGCAAACCCAATAGATCCCGGGTCAGTGAGAACACTGCGCTGACATTGGTGCTCATCACCTTGTCGAACGCAGCATCTGGGTATTCACTAACGGGAGCCCCCCAATTTGCCCTTGCATTGTTGACAAGAATAGACAGGCCTTGCGACTCCATTTCAGTTAATTGATTCACAAGAGCCTGACGCTGCGCTGAATCTGTGACATCTGCCACCAAAGGAATGCATTCACCGAAAGCGGCCAATTCATGCGCTGCCTCTTCACATTTTTGCTGTTTGCGTGAGGCGATATAAACTTTGACACCACTTTGCAGTAGCCCGGTAGCCATCATAAAGCCCAGACCACTGGAACCACCAGTGACCAGTGCCGTTTTCCCCTGTAATGAAAACAGTGTTGCAATATCAATAGCGCCACTCATAGACATGATGTCCTTTTTTATTCTTCTGCGATTCTGACTAATTGCTTACCAAAATTTTTGCCTCGCAAAAGTCCGCGGAACAATTCAGGGGCATTTTCCAAACCGTCGCCAATGGACTCCCGATACTTTATTTTCCCTTCCGAGACCCAGGCGCCCAATTGACTCGTTGCCTCCTTCCACCTATCCGCCCATTCAGTCACGACAAAAAAGCGATGCTCTGGCAGCGGATCAGCCAATTGCTTGAGAATATGGAATGGCGTTTCAACTTTGGACATATCTTCCGCATTGTAATTGGATACGTAACCACAAATAGGCACACGGGCGCCTTCGTTCAACATTGGGGCTACAGCACGCGTAACATCGCCACCGACGTTTTCGAAATAAATATCGATGCCACTGGGACAAGCTCTCTGTAGAGCTGCGCTGAGATTGCCGGCCTTGTAGTCTATACATTCATCAAAGCCGAGCTCGTCCCGTACATAGGCGCACTTGTCACTACCACCAGCTATACCAACCACACGCAACCCTTTGAGCTTGGCTATTTGACCTACCACAGACCCTACGGCACCGGATGCTGCGGCAACAACAAGCGTTTCGCCTGCTTGCGGTTTACCCAACTCCAGCAAGCCAAAATAAGCGGTTCGCCCTGGCATACCAACCACACCGAGATGAGCAGACAAAGCACCATTCTTTAAATCCGATACCATCACACGTGGATCTTCGGCATCAGCTACAATCATGGTCTGCCACCCCATATGGGCTGTCACATATTCACCAACCTGTATCTTTTCGGATCGCGATTGCACAACCACTCCTGCGGACTCGCCAGTCATGACATCACCAATTTCCAATGGTTTGGTGTAGGATTTCATGTCATTCATGCGACCACGCATATACGGGTCCAGGGACAGCCACAGTACTTTAATCAGAATTTGCCCTTCCTGCAGTTCCGGCACTTCGATTTCGTCCAGTCTGAAGCAACTGTCATCCGGTTCTCCAACAGGTCGTTTAGCTAAAAGCATGCGTTGGTTTTTCATACGATTCCTTGGCGGGTTCTACCCGGTTTTACGACAGCATCTGCTACTGCCATAGCGAATTTTCAGATAACGTACACTACCCAAGTTGGGTCCAATTAACAACCAGCTCCCCTGTCAATGAAGGTCAGAGCGCTATGCTGACAAGCGCTCTTCGTGGCTCACTGCTACATCGGCCAGCCTGGCCCCAGACGCAGGTCCTTTTCCCTCGTTCAATTGCCAGTGCCTGCCTGTTGCAAACAGCCAAACCCAGTTCACGAAATAAGGCTTAAAAATGAATCGGAGGCGCAAGAATCCAGAGTATTGACCTGTCACTGTCAATAGGGGCAAATAGCAGGTGAACAATGGTAATCTGCTGTTCCAATGTCGCCCCCGTAAGATAGAATGGTGAGCATGCATGCGATCAAGGCGAGGTTGACTGTGAAACCAGCGTACTTTCAACAATTTAAGAACGTAGGGCAACAATTTAAAAACGTAGAGCAACAATTCAATAACGTAGGGCAACAACTCAATAACCTGAGGCAATTGCTCCTTGTTGTTTGTTGCACAGTGTCGCTTACAAGCGCGACATCGTTTGCTCAGGATGCTCAGGACGCTGTCCAAAAATCCAACGAGTACAGTGCCCACACTCAAGACCTGCGACTTCAGATTGCACTTCTGCAAAGTAGCTCTGGTCCCTATAACGCTGAGCTTTTAGAACCTCTGCAGACACTCAGTGACACGCTTATAGAAACCGGAGATTGGGTTGAAGCCTCTTCACTGTTGGAGCAGCAACTGCAGATCTATCGTATTGGCGACGGCTTGTACAGCAATACGCAAATTCCTGTTATTGAAAAGTTAATGAACCTTGATGTGCTGAGAAACGACTGGGAGGCTGCCAGCAACCGGCTAAGTTTTCTCTCATGGTTACATCTGCGCGACTCACAGAGCCCGGCTGCCGAGCAGCTCGCCGGACTGCGTCGCGTACGTGACTGGCATTTATTCATTCTGAATAACGACAATCCCCAACGCGAAGCTGAGCATCTGTTAAGTATCCGGGATCTTTCGCAACGCGCCATGGCAATGGCCACTCAACAGTACGGCGCAAACAGTGAAGCACTGGTTGATTTTATGCATGATCAAGCTCAAGCGGAATTATATATTGCGTTGGCGATTGTGCTGACGCCAGACAATAGTTCTGAGCTAATCTCTGATATTGAAGGCGTTAGCAATAGTGCAGGGCCCCGTTTAACCCAATTGCGGACTGTTAGTGATATTGAGGCAGCTTACGGCTCTAAAGTAAATACTGTCATCGATCGAACTTTTCGAAGCGCGATGGGCAAACATTTCCGTAAGCTTTCTGAGATACGTGACTATTATGCTGGCATCCAGAATTCAGAAGCAGAAGCTATGGCACTGATACTTATGGGCGATTCGATGCTCATGCGTGAGCAATACAAGTCCAGACCATTGGAGTTTGCTGGTCAACGCCGAGGTAGTGGTAATATAGGATTAGCGAATCGGTATTACACCGAAGCGGCAGAATTGTTGGTTTCCGAAGGGTTCGACACCGCTGATATCGCACACTATTTCAGCTGTCCCAGCATTCTGCCGATCAATCAGTTTACCCCCAGTTTCTCCACCAGCAACAGTGGCTGTCAGAAAGAATCAGATCAGTCACTTTACGACCTTGGAGATGTTCATTTGCTGGTAGATTCCGTGCCAAGTCCGCAGCAGGATGAAATCGGTCAGCAGCAAAATTATGCACCCGAACAATCTATAGTTACATTGAATTTTTCTGTAAACGGAAACGGACAGGCTAATCGGATAGAAGTAGTCGCTGCAGAACCCGATGAAACTCAACATCGAACGCGCGCCAGAAATATCGTTGAACGGTTGCAGTTCCGACCAGCGATCGTTAACGGCAGGCCTGTCCGTACAGAGAATATAACAATGCGTCTGGTGCTGCCTGAGTAAACCGGAATTTTCAAATTGACGAGCAGGCTTGTGAATAACGCAGGTGATTTTTCTCAATAAGCTGCTAGCTCTTCTGGCGCTTTTCGAGCACAACTCCTGCCTCCAGTAACTGCTCCACTTCTGTTAACGCAATTCCGTATTCAGCAAGAATTTCACGGGTATGCTCACCAAATTTTGGTGGTAACCGACGCACAGACCCTGGTGTACGAGACAACTTTATCGGAATGCCTGTCATCTTGTACCAATCCTTCTCAATATTCATTAGCCGATGCGCAGTGTGAGGATGACTGACAACCTGGGCTGTATTGTGTATTGGACCAGCGGGCAATCCGGCTGCCAGCAGCGATTCACACAGCTTGCTGCCATCTATCTTCATCAGGCGAGACTCCAACTCCATTTTCAGTTCCTCTCTGTTAAGAACCCGATCTGAATTGTTGGTGAAGCGAACATCCTTGAGTAACTCTGCCGCCTGTAACTCATGACAAAGTTTCGCAAACGCTCCGTTGTTTCCAGCACCAATGAAAATATCTACGGTTCGTGTCCGGAACGTATCATAAGGACTTATGTTTGGGTGAGCATTACCTGTTGCTACAGGAATATTACCCGACAGGTTATAGTTCACAATATGTGGGTGCATCAACGACACTGCACAATCATACAATGTCATATCAATGTATTGACCTCGCCCCGAAATCTCGCGTTCGGCCAGCGCCATCAGAATAGCGACTGCGGAATACAGCCCTGTACCCATGTCTACCATCGCGACACCCAGACGGGTAGGATTGCTGCCTTGCTCGCCATTGACGCTGAACCACCCCGCCATCGCCTGCACGATAGCATCGTAACCCGGGAAACCGCCCAGTGGACCGTCAGAGCCAAAGCCACTGATGCGACAATGAATCAATTTAGGGAATTTTTCTTTCAAGACATCTTCATAACCGAGCCCCCACTTTTCCATGGTGCCAGGCTTATAGTTTTCCAGCAAAATGTCTGCTCCATTCAACAGACGCAGTAATAACTCACGGCC
The DNA here is from genome assembly GCA_041751425.1 of Pseudohongiellaceae bacterium. Lineage (GTDB taxonomy): Bacteria > Pseudomonadota > Gammaproteobacteria > Pseudomonadales > Pseudohongiellaceae > JAVVEG01. The sequence continues at coordinate 169,512 of JBGSXL010000029.1, forward strand.
TCGCGGTTGCGTGAGATTCAAACCCATGGAGCGCTTATTTCTGTTGATACCGATAAAATACGCAGCATCCTCCTCATGAAACGGAGGGCCCCAGTCCCGCACCTCATCTCCTTGTGGAGGTTCTATTTTGATTACCTCTGCGCCATGATCAGCCAGGACTTGAGTGCAGTAAGGCCCTCCAAGTACACGTGACAGATCAATTATTCGTTTACCTCGTAAGGCGCCAGTTGTTTTTATTACATCGTCACTGGTTGTCATTCCTAAGATCCTCATCAAACTTGCTAGCGATAACCAAATCTGGCAGGAAAAATTCAGCAACCAGCAGTGGCTTTCCATATAAATAAAACAATGACCTGCGCCCCCATACATCACCAATGCAAGCAACTTCCAATTGACAACGCAACAACAGCGGATGCCTGAACAAGAACTCTCCCAGAGGCTTTTCCTGCAGTTTACATATTCTTTTCAATGGGCTGCGCAAACTATCTGCCGGTATCAGCGAGTGCGCTGCTACCCAAGGCTGATCATTACCATATAACGTTACAGTTCTGGACCACATGTTTTGTGAAACAAGATGAGGTTGAAAGCACTGTAACAAAGCCGGGGAGCGTTTACGACTCCAGACCTGCTCGTGAACGGCAACGCGAAACTCGCCCTGGCTCAAAGTTACCAGGCGTTGTGTCAAAGATCCGGGGTCCAGCAACCAGGACTGCCAGAAGGCGTTCAGACGTGGGAGCACCTGAACAGCAGGTTTCCATGACAAATCTGCGTCGGCCCGGAAGCAATCTTTTGGCAAATTCCTATCGTTTTTCAAACTGGTTGATTCCTCAATTAAAAAAGCTCCCTGCCAAATCTGATTTGTCAGGGAGCTTCCATTTACTGAAAACCATTTACTTGTCTGTACAGATCAATTGATCTGTGGGCAAGCGTCACAAACCACCAACTATCTGGTTTGTGGCCTCTGCAGCGTAGCAGCGATGATGCTGACCACACGGCGGTTCTGAGCACGACCCTCTGCAGTATCGTTACTTGCTACGGGTTGTGATTCACCAAAACCGCGCGCAGTAACTCGACCTGCATCAATGCCAAACTGACTAACCAAAACCTGGCGGACTGCGTTCACACGACGCACAGACAAATCCTGATTGTATGTTGCATCGCCTACTGAGTCGGTGTGACCTTCCAGGTTAGCGGTTGTTCCTGTATTGGCGCGCAGGAAATCTGCAACACGACGAATATCAGCCAGGTATTCCTGCTTCACTACATCCTGGTCGAAGTCGAACTGTACCGCCAGTTCAATACGCTCAACCTCTTCCACCATCATCGAGCAACCACGTGCATCAACACGATGGGTTCTTGGAGTATCCGGGCAAGCATCGCGATCATCAGGCACACCATCACCATCCTGATCACCTACAGGAGTTACAGCTGCGGGAGCTGGCGTAGGCGCAACAGTTGCGCGTGGCGCTCGGGAAGGTCCAAAGCGATATACCAGCGCTGTATCTATACCAAAATCTGTCGCGCTGTCATCAAAGCCATGGTAAGCACGAACGGCTGTACGCCATTCCAGATTATCATTCAATTTAAGTTTCAAGCCACCACCGATATTCGCGAAAGTTTCGTCGTCGCCATCAAACTTATTATGACCAATACCCATAACGGTGAACGGAGACAATCTGCCATTACCTATCGCATTGTTATAGGTATGGAAAAAGTCCAGACGACTCTGTACCAAATCGATATCACCTACTCTGGTATCCAGATTGAACTTGGATATTGAGAGCTCAGAACTCCAGCTATTCGAAATATCATAACCAAACCCGAATGTGTATGCCGCGTCAGAATCAGCATTGTTACGCTTGCTGTCAAAATTGATACGATTACCACCGATTGTCAGGTAGTACTGGCCTTCATCCGCATACGTTTCCATTGCAGGAGCACCAGACATAACCAACGCGGCTATCAAACCAAACGCTTTAAATAAATTCTTTCCCATGATAATCCCCTCTCGCAAGTCAATACTATTCTGCCATTACCCATTGATATGTGGGAGTAATGATAAAACTGGCCAACATAGCCACACAATCTGAGTTCAAATGAACGCTGTGTTTTGCAGCTCAACTTCAAGCTGCGGCGGCAAGTATAGCCTAATCTTTTCTAAATATCTCTATATAAGCTGTTGAATTTTCTAGAAGGATTCAGTTTTACAGTTTTTTGATCAAAGACTGACAGGAAGCAGATTCCATTATGTCAAAGCAAGGTCAAAAGAGGACAAAAGTGTGGCCGGCAAAGCATTTGTAGAGCGCAATGTCACGAAAGTGTAATATTTTACTGCTTAAATGGCGGTCAATGATTATCACGCTAACGGTGCCTGACGATATGAACGATCCTACCATTCTGATTGTTGATGACGAGTCTGCCATAAGGGATATGATTGGCATTGCTTTGGATACTGCCGGTTTTAACAGCCTCAGTGCTGAAACCGCCCATCAGGCTCATATTGCTATAGTAGATCAACATCCGGATCTGGTCCTGCTGGACTGGATGCTGCCTGGCGGCAGTGGTATCGAGCTGGCACGTCGTCTGAAAAGGGACGAGCTCACTGCCAACATCCCTATCATCATGCTGACGGCAAAAACCAGTGAAGACAACAAGGTCCAGGGGCTTGACGTTGGCGTGGACGATTATGTCACTAAGCCGTTCTCCCCCCGTGAACTGGTGGCTCGCATAAAAGCCGTGCTGCGCAGAACGAGTGGCAATATGCAGGACAAAGTGATTCGGGTGTTTGATCTCGAACTGGACCCATCAAGCCATCGTATTACCATCGATGAAACACCCGTTGATATGGGCCCTACCGAGTTTCGTCTGCTCAGTTTCTTTATGTTGCACCCTGAGAAAGTATTTACACGCGATCATATTCAGGATCAGGTATGGGGTGGCAATGTGTATCTGGAAGAGCGAACAGTAGATGTGCATATTGGTCGCCTGCGTAAAGCACTGGGCTCAGCAAGTAATTCTGGCATAGATTATTCAGGTTTGATCCAGACAGTCCGCGGAACGGGTTATCGCTTTTCCACGAAACCTGCCTGAAATTAAGTCGACAGGTTTGGCATCCCTGTTGGAGCGCCGGTTTATTTCCGCCAACAGATTGGCTATATTGGCTTTTCCTGCTTAGACAACCGAAGGCTCTTCCTTTGCTGCGTGACTGGCCAACCGTTTTCAATAGATTGATTCTGCTCATAGCCTTTTCTACCTTATTTGGCTTGTTAGTGGGCGAACTCTCGCTTGTTTTATTGATAAGTATATCTTTCTATTTATTACACACGCTCTACCAACTCCTCCGCCTCAAACAATGGCTAAATAGCGCCACATCCGCGCGCGATACACCGCCACCCGAAGCATACGGCGTCTGGGGTGATATATTCGATGATATTTATCGCATGCAGCGGCGCGAATGGCAGGCAGTTGATCATCTGAAAAGTATTGTGGACAAAGCGCAGGAATCAACGGCGGCACTGGAAATTGCGGTCATTATGATTAACAGCAAGAGCAATCTGGAATGGTGGAATCAGGCTGCTGAGAGACTTCTGGGGTTTCACCCTCGCCAGGATCAAGGACAAGCTGTTACCAATCTGATTCGTGAGCCTCGTTTTCTGGAATATTTTCAATCTAAAAATTACAGCACACCACTGCAATTACGATCTCCGATTAATTCCAAATTGACACTGGAATTCCAGATCACCATGTTTGGTGAGGGGGAAAGGTTGATGCTGGTGCGAGACATAACGCAACTTCATAAACTGGAAATGATGCGTAAAGACTTTGTTGGCAACGTGTCACATGAACTTCGTACACCCATAACTGTCATTACCGGTTATTTGGAAACGCTTCTCGATCAGCGCGAAAGCATTGCTGATAAATGGATAAAACCATTAGAGCAAATGTACCAACAGTCTCGCAGGATGGAGAACATCATTCGCGATTTGCTGACACTTTCCAGTCTTGAAACCCGGTCTGCATCCAAACAACAAACGGTTATTAACCTTAACTCACTGCTGCGGGAAGTCCGCAATGACGCCAAACAGGTTTATTCAGATAAGTCGCATGTTTTCAATATTGATATAGATGCGGAATATAATTTGAAAGGCAATTTGAATGAGCTTTACAGCGCCATATCAAATTTAGTTTTTAATGCGGCAAAGTATACACCGGAGAAAGGCGAAATCTATCTGCACTGCTATAAGGTTAACAGCGGATTGTATATTGAAGTAAAAGACAATGGAGTCGGGATAGAGGCACAACACATACCCCGCATAACGGAGCGCTTCTATCGTGTAGACGAAAGCCGCTCCACAGACACGGGTGGCACAGGACTGGGGCTCGCCATCGTGAAACACGTACTGGCTCGCCATGGCGCCAAACTGGATATCAGTAGCGAACCCGGCAAAGGAAGCTGTTTCAAGTGCTGCTTTCCATTGAGTCGGGTGATATCAGATGTTGAACAAATCAATCAGATTTGACTTGCTCTTCCAGACTTGAAAGACCGATATGTCGCACATCGGTTCCCAGGACCATATACACCACATGTTCCGCAATATTCTTGGCATGATCGCCTACGCGTTCAAGTGAGCGCAACGCCCAAATAATGTTCAATACACGCGTAATACTGCGTGGATCTTCAATCATATAAGTTATCATTTCGCGCATGGCTGTCGCATATTCCATATCGACATTTACATCTTCCTTGGCAACTTCAAGCGCAGCCTCTGCATCATAGCGGGCAAAGGCATCAAGAGACATATAGACCATTTTCCGAACACGCTCACCGATATGGCGAATCTCAACATAACCTTTCGAAGACTCGCCCTGCTCCGTAAGTTCTATCGCCAATCTGGCGATCTTGGCTGCTTCATCTCCAATGCGTTCCAGATCATTCACGGCTTTAATAATGCCAAGCACCAACCGCAGGTCACTGGCAGTGGGTTGACGTCGCGCAAGAATCCGATTGCAACTTTCATCAATATTGACTTCCATTTCATTAACCAGAGAATCATTCTCTCTGACCAACTGACCAAGGTTGCTGTCCGCAGTGATAATCGAATCAATCGCATCACTCATCTGCTTCTCAACCAGTCCACCCATTTCAAGAAGACTGCTCTTTATTTCTTCCAGTTCGATATTGAACTGCTGTGAAATATGATGGGCATGAATGCCAGCTTCAGTTTTCATTCGGACAATTTCCCTAGAACAAACAGGTTTTATATGGCAAAGCGAAAGGCTTCAATTTCTGTGCAACATGTGGATCGTAATCGTATTTGGATGCCAATTTAACCACATAATATGACACTAACGTGACAATTTACCATGGTCTTTCTCGCGATTCTGCAAATAAATCACAGATGCGGCCAGAAACCCAATCTCGACTTGTTGCTGGCGAAGGATAGCATATAATGAGATTGCACCCCCAACCAGGCAGCCAATAGTTGAATTTATCATGAGCAGCTCTATAAAACTGAAAAGCGTCATTTCCGATCCTGAAAAGTCCAGTGCTAATCAGGAAACTTCGGCTGCCGACCTTGCCCCGGATACCAATGTCCCTGATACGGGTGACAGTGTAGATATAGACCTCAACAGTAGCGACTTGTACCTCAATCGCGAGCTCAGCTATTTGCAATTTAATATGCGGGTTCTTGATCAAGCCAGAAACACTCAACATCCTCTTTTAGAGCGCTTGATGTTTTTGTTGATTTTCAGCTCCAATCTGGATGAGTTTTACGAAATTCGTGTATCGGGTTTAAAGAAACAGTTGCTTGGGCGCCAACGACCGGGACCTGATGGGAAATACCCGGAGCAGATACTTAAAGAGGTGAATCAGCAGGTTAAGGTTGCTCTGGAGGAACAATATCGAATTCTCAATGAAGAACTGCTTCCCTCCCTGGCAGCCGAGAACATCCATTTCCTGCATAGATATGAATGGAGTGATGAGTTAGCAAGTTGGGCGCAAGAGTATTTTCGGGATGAAATTCTCCCGGTAATCAGTCCATTGGGGCTGGATCCCGCGCATCCGTTTCCGCGCCTGGTAAATAAGAGTCTGAATTTCATTCTCTCACTGGAAGGTAAGGATGCGTTTGGCAGAGACAGTGGACTCGCTGTTGTTCCTGCGCCACGCTCTCTTCCACGCCTTATCAAAGTACCAACCCACATTCTGAGCAACGGCGATAATTTTATATTCCTGTCATCTATTATTCATGCGCACGTCAATGAATTCTTTCCGGGTATGACGGTAAAGGAATGCCACCAGTTTCGTGTTACGCGTAACTCCGACCTTGAAATGTCCAATGTAGAAGTTGAGGACGTTGCAAGCGCATTACAGGGTGAATTGCATTTACGACGTTTCGGCGCCGCCGCAAAACTCGAGGTTGGAACTGCTTGCCCGTCTGAATTGACAGATTTCCTTCTCCAGCGTTTCAACCTGACGGAAAGTGAAATGTTTCGTCTCAATGGCCCGGTTAACCTGCAGCGATTAATGGCTTTAACCGGCATGGTCAACCGTCCTGACTTAAGTTTTCCACCATTTTCGCCAGGCATGCCCGCGGTTATGGAAGAAGGGAACAGCATGTTTGCTGCGGTAAGCAAAGAAGACCAATTATTGCTGCACCCATTCCAGTCGTTTCTGCCCGTAATATACTGGGTTCGACAAGCCGCTCAAGATCCGGCTGTACTGTCTATCAAACAAACTCTTTATAGAACCAATGAGTCCTCCGAACTGGTTGAAGCTCTCTCTGACGCGGCTCGCAATGGAAAAGAGGTGACAGTTGTCATTGAATTAAGAGCACGCTTTGATGAAAAGGAGAATATTCAGTTTGCCAGCATATTGCAGGAAGCTGGCGCGGTTGTCGTATACGGCGTCATGGGATACAAGACGCACGCGAAGATGCTTCTGATTGTCAGGCGCGAGGGTGGCAAAATTAAACGATACGCCCACCTTGGCACCGGCAACTATCATCGCAAGAATTCGCTTCTTTACACTGATTACAGTTTGCTTACCTGCGAACCGGTGATTTGTGGCGACGTTCATAAACTGTTCCAACAGATTACTGGCATGGGAAAACGGATAGTTCCAGATCTAATCGTCCATGCGCCTTTTAAATTACGCAAAACGCTAATCCAACAGATTCGTAAGGAAAAGCAAGCAGCTCTGGATGGCAAGTCGGCACGAATCATTGCGAAGGTCAATGCACTCACTGAACCGGGCATTATCAAAGAGCTGTACTCAGCAGCCCGATGTGGTGTGAAGATTGATTTGATTGTCAGAGGAATATGCTGTCTTAAACCAGGCATCAAGGGTCTTTCTGATAACATCAGAGTGATATCGATAATTGGCAGGTTTCTGGAGCATTCGCGCGTTTTCTATTTCGAGAACAGCACCCCTCAGCTGTATTGCTCCAGTGCAGATTGGATGGAGCGCAATTTATTACATCGCATAGAGATTGCTTTTCCCATTCAGAAAAAGAAATTGGCTAACAGAATCATGGAAGAGTTGGAAATGTATCTTGTAGATCACAGACAAACATGGGAACTGCAAGCAGATGGTGAGTATCTAAAGCTGGAACCTGCCGAAGACTCTCCGAAGGACTCAGTGCAAGCTCGATTGCTGAATTCGCTTTCTACTCATGCTACGGCATCGCGAGGGTAGTTTCTGGCAAACCTCGGTCCGCCATGTTGGAGGAAGAGCGCGAATTCTTCATCATAAAATCGAGCATGCCTTCACGCAGTGCAGTGGCACTGAAATACACAGTGTCTATGGCGTAAGTTTGCATCAGCGCGGTCAAAACAGACCAGCCTGGCATGAGCAAATCGCTCCTGTTTTCTTTCAGTCCGGGCAAGAGTTTCTTCTCCAGCACGCTTTGCACAATCAATGGCCGCATTGCCAGCAACGAATCCAGATGGATTCCTGACGAACTCAGTCCATTCTCCTGACAAACCGCTGCTAACATCTTCGCTGTACCAGATGATGCATACACGCTTTGCCAAGGGTGATTCTTCATGCTCGGGCGCACTTTTCTGAAAACCTTGCAGGCAGCATCAATTGCCAGATCAAGAGCCTTTTCTAACTCCGCTGTCGATACCATCGGCTCATTGAACCAGCAATCCCGCCAACTGACACACCCTATCGGGAGACTATGCGTGAGCAGTCGCTTGCCTTTGCGCCCAATGATCATTTCCGTACTACCACCTCCTATATCGATAACAAGGCGCGTATCGGCAGAGTCCGGCAGCACTGAGTTGACACCTGCAAACACCAGAATTGCTTCCTGAGTGCCTGTGATGACAGATATCTCAAACCCAATTTGTTTCGCTGCCTCCAGAAACTCCTCCGCATTGCGGGCGACTCTGAGGGCATTGGTCCCCAGAGCCCAGTATTGCTCTATCGGATGATTGTTTATTACGTTCTGGAAGCGCTGCAAGCATTCCAAACCTCGTTGGAAAGCCGCCGGCGATATGACTCCGCTGGCAGACAATCCCTCTCCCAGCTGCACCTTTTCGCTGAAGCGCTCAACAACCTCAACACCGTCATCGGTTAGTCTGGCTACCAGAAGGTGAAAGCTGTTTGAACCCAAATCCAGGCATGCGTACATCAGGAATTTACAGCCATTCAGATCATTGATTGTTGATAGTTTTCGATGCCAATTTTATTAATGAGTTCCAGTTGTGTTTCAAGCCAGTCGACATGCTCTTCTTCGCTTTTTAGTATCGCGGCCAGCAAATCCCTGCTTCCATAATCCTGCACCGACTCTGCATAAGCTATACCTTCCCTCAAGGCTGGTATAGCCAACATTTCCAAAGCAAGGTCACATTCGAGCATCTCTTTGGTATTTTCACCAATAAGCAGTTTACCCAGATTCTGAAGATTTGGCAGCCCTTCAAGAAAGAGGATGCGCTCGACCAACTGATCGGCATGCTTCATCTCATCAATGGATTCTTCATACTCCTTGTCAGCCAGCTTCTTAAGCCCCCAATCCTTATACATTCGCGAATGTAAAAAGTACTGGTTTATGGCAATCAGTTCATTTCCAAGGGCTTTATTGAGATGGCGTACTACTGTTGCATCTGCCTTCATTTGCTACTCCTAAACGCTGGTGAAACCTGGCCCCAGATTGGGCTTTTCCACCATTATTGTCAAGGTGAAAGCAGCAGTAAGGCATTGATCTATCGAGAATATATGAATGAGAACCAAACGCATTCACATTCATAAAGAGGGAAAGTTTTTATTTAGCAACTCAGCCAGCAGCGGCATTTACAAAACTGGGAGGATTGACAAATTCACCAACGATACTGCGGGCATGACGCGTACATTTTCCGCATTCACTGGCAACACCCAAACGCGCGCGAATCTCCGCCAGATCGTTAAAACCATCGCGGCACAAATCACGAATCTGATTGTCGGTAATCTGCCTGCAAATACAAACGTACATAACATATCCTCACTGGACGCAATCTTAAATGCTAATGAGAATGATTGTCAACAGCGAAAATGAATTAACGTAGATTTTTATGGATTTTCAGTACTTGCTTACTTCACTATAATTGCCGCCCACTGCTTTTTTACCCGGAGCCAGGTATCAATAATCTAATAAATATAAACAAATTTGGGGAAAACCGCCTGGCAGCATGGTTTGTTCTGGCACTCTTACTAATCCTTACATTGAAACTGATTCTAGCTTCAATGCTGGATCTGTACAGCGATGAGATTTTCTATTGGCAAGCCTCCACGCGACCCGCTCTGGCTTATAGCGATCTGCCTTTTATGGCCGCCATGCTTTCCGGGGTTGGTACCTGGTTATTTGGGAATACCGCTCTGGCCGTTCGCTCCTTGTTCCTGGTTATGGGAACCGCTCTGCCTTTGCTGGTTTTCTGGCTTGCCCGACCTTTTACCTCAAGACATTTGGCGCTGGAATCAGCCTTCCTAAGTTTATGTCTGCCATTGGGGGCATTCCTCGGCCTTGTGGCCGTACCGGATGTGCCGTTGGTCTTCTTTGGTTTATTGATGATTGGCTTGTTTGAGCGTGCCATGCGCCTGGGCAGCTTAGGTTACTGGATAGCTACAGGTGTTGTGGCGGCGCTTGGATTCAGCACGCACTATAGATTCGCGTTGTATGTTTTTGCTGCTTTTCTATTCCTGCTCACAAGCAGCAGCCACCGGCTTTTGTTGCTGAGCTATAAACCGTGGGTAGCAGCAGGCCTAATGCTTATCGGGTTGATTCCTGCCATCCGATTTAATATGGCAACTGATTTGAGTGGTCTCGGTTATCACTTTTTAGATCGCCACCCCTGGAGCTTTCAAACTGAAGGGTTGTTACATCCATTGAAACAAGCTGTCCTGGTCACTCCTCCGCTTTATATTGCTTTGTTAGTTACCCTGGTGCTGTTGCTACGGGCAGCTCGCAAGGGCGACCACCGTCGAGGCCTCATAGCCAGCTTTGCCGCTGTGCATATCGGAGTATTCATGGTCCTGGCACCCTGGGCTGACAGCACCCGCACTTCTATTCACTGGCCGCTTTCCGGTTACTTCCCCCTATTGGTATTCCTGCCTGAAGCGCTGCGTGTGATTTATGGCTGGCTTCGCCCCACACGAGCGAAACCTTTTACTTTATCCATTCCGATATTGGGTTTTGCTGGTTCTTTGCTGATTATGATAGGGGTCGGGTCTCAGGCCATTCATGGCACACTACAACCTTTGCTGGGCAATGGCGTGCTATCAAACAAGATGGCTGGTTGGGAGCATTTCAATGATCATATACACACACTTACTCGCGATCGAAATTCACTCAACAGTCACATTATAGTTACTGACAATTATTATACCGGTGCCCAAGTTGAGTTTGCCCATGGCGATCAATTCAGTGTCTTTAATCTGGATGCTGACAAGGCAGTCAGCGATGGCCGCGCCGTACAGTATCTACTCTGGCAAAACGAGGGCACAGGATTGCGCGGCAGAGAGGGAGAGAATGCCTGGTTTATTACTGAGGACAGCACCTTGTCTTTAGATGACAAAACCGAGGTAGTTACACGGGTTTGCTCCTTTTTTTCGGAGCTGAAGTTTCTTGAACAATGGTACTTGTTAGGTGGCGATAAAAATTTCAGCGTTTACGAAGGATTTGGCGTGCTTGGAGCACCAATTAACGACAATGCATCTGTTTCCACAGTCACTCAGCCTGTGTGCCCCGTACCTTCTCAGGCGTGGATAGATGAACCCCCGGCAAATAGCACCTTGACTGGCGATTTTACAGTATCAGGTTGGGCGTTCAACGATGGCGGAGGCATCAGAAGTCTTCGCTTGCTGGCAAACGGCGAACCTGTTGCAGTACTTGAGTTAAATGTCTCGCGGCCCGATGTGGTTGCGGCGTTTAGTCTTACGGGTGATCCATCGCAACCCGTGGTCGGATTCACTGCAACACTCGATAGCGAGATCTTTCCTAGAGGCAATTTGGATATCGCTTTGGAAACTACTGCTAAGACTGGGGAGATTCAAGTATTCCGCGCGGTTCGTGTCTTCAATGCCGGCAGGTGAAAGCAAATTCTCCTGATCTGACAATCTGCTGGATACACCGATTCTGCAGATCAAAGCCGTTGCCAGCCTATTCATTATTTAAACCACTGGCAGTACACTTAGCAGAGTTAGCGACTAAATTTGACACTTCATTGTTAAAAAGTTCGTTTTGCATGTGAACAGAGCTCAGGATGACGGCAACTTGTTCCCGCCGGCTAATGGCATAACAAACGTTTAGAACAAGGAATCCGGCAAACTGCTATGGGTATAAGGCCCTTCGTATATATTGCAGCGCTGTTCGCAGCATTTACGCTGATCAGAGTAAGCACGGCGCAACCTGTGCCGGTCACGCCAATGAGTGACAGTATCGCGCTGGCGCAGGATAGCTTCTATTACGAAGATACTAATGGCATATTAGGTATCGAGCAGGTTGTACAAGATAGTTTTCAAGCAAATTTCGTTGCAAACAACGCCGATATACTCCATTTCGGATTAACGAGATCCGTTTACTGGATCAAGTTTACACTGGACTGGCAGTCCACAATCGCAGATCAAGCATGGATACTTGAGGTTGGCCCCCCTAAGCATGTTCCAGGCATCGCTCGCGGCGGTGTCAATGCCTACATTTTCGATCAGAACCGCCAATTGCAGTTCAGCGAACAACTGGGTACCTACTCTAGTGAAATCGAGCTGAAAACTCTTGAGGGTGGTTATGCTTTGAAACTGAACTCCACATCCTCTGAAATTTTCTTGCGTGTAGAGTCGGCTCGTGAACTTCGACTGCCATTGACGCTTTGGAATGAAAGCGCTTTTCGTGCCAACGAACTGAATGCCAATACAAGCCTTGGTATCAAGTATGGCATTCTGATTGCAATGATTTTCTATAATCTTTTTTTGTTCGTCTCCATAAAAGAGCGCAGCTTCATTTTTTACGTACTTGTGGTCGGTACGCAACTCGCATTCCTGATTTTGGATTCCAAACATGCTCGGTTAATCAATGAGGGTGAGTTTATCAACCCGTGGCTTATAAATATGTTGGAGCGTAATATTTACATTTTTATGGCCATGGCACATCTTCAATTTCAACGTCAGCTACTGCATATTTGGGAATATAATAGGCGCTTGAACAACACAATAAAGATACTGATTGGATTGTTTGGATTTTCACTACTGGTTTCACTTATTCCTGACGAGAAGTACGTACAGAATCTTTATATCCCTTTGATCATTATCGGCATCCTGCTTGCGCTATACACAAACATAGATGCAATCAAACGCGGTATAGACACTGCCATTGTTCATCTATTAGCAGTAAGCGTTCTTATTGCAGGAGCTGCAGTCCAACTGTTGCACCAGGTCTTTAACGTACTACCTGCAAATTCGTTTGTGGATCAGGCTTTTGAAATTGGCATGGTAGTTCAGGCCATGCTTTTATCATTCAGCCTGGCCTTCCGTTACAACCAGATGAAGAAAAGCAAGGAAGAGGCGCAACAGTTAGCTATCGCACATCTGCAACATTCCGAGTCCATTAAAGATGAATTACTTGCGAATGTCTCTCACGAACTGAGGACGCCAGTCCATGGCATTACTGGCCTGACAGAGGTTGTAGTTCGTGACTTGCAGAGTGACACAAATAGCAAGGAATCTGCCATTGAAAAATTGCAACTGATTGGTAGCAGCGGCAATCGATTGATTCGCTTAATTGATGATTTGCTCGATCTATCCAGAATAAAAAACCAAGGTATCAATCTTCAACTTGTCGCAATTAATCTGCATGAGTTTTGCAGTAATATTTTATTGACCTCAAACATATTCCGTAACAATGGAGCTGTACGAATTCACAATGACGTTGCCGAAAATCTGCCGTGGATTCTTGCTGATAAAGACCGTTTGCACCAGATTTTATTGAACCTGCTGACAAACGCTGTGAAGTTCACGCAACAGGGAGGTATATGGATTACAGCATCCATTGAGGAGCCCGGTTTTGTCACGATCAGCGTTCGCGATACTGGCATAGGCATCTCGCAAGAGGATAAATCACGAATATTCAACTCCTTTGAAAAGGGCCATGTCCCAGCCGACATGCAACCAGGGGGAGCCGGATTGGGACTAGCCATCAGCAAACATTTGGTTGAATTGCATGGTAGTCAGCTGGAAGTACAAAGTGTTCTGGGCAAGGGGTCAGTTTTCCACTTCAGACTACCCCTGGCCTCTGCAAACACCCCAACCGATGATGTTGCAACCTTGGCCAATGCCCATTTGCTGAAGCGCTCTGATTTCAGTTTGCAACCGCGCACAGCTATGCCGGAAACTACGGAGAGCGGTGCTGAAATCCTGATCGTCGATGACGATGCGATAAATCGGCAGGTCATACGGGAGCAATTGGGACAGCACAGATTACTTGAAGCCTCAAGTGGAGCAGAAGCAATAGCCATGGTTTCCAGACAGAAACCTGATCTTGTTCTGCTGGATTTGATGATGCCAGGCCTCAACGGCTATGAAGTTTGTAGACATTTACGACAGCGGTTCGATCCTGCGGAATTACCGATAATAATTGTGACTGCGAAAAATCATCTGGAAGACTTGACGGAGGGGTTCTTGGCTGGTGCGAATGACTATCTATCTAAACCTTTTCATATGGAGGAATTGCGAGCTCGCGTTTCCAGTCAGTTGAAGCTGAAACACCTGCAACAGGCAAGCGCTGAAAATGCACGCTTAAGGCTGCATATTCAGGATTACATAAAGGCCAGCCAGCAGCTGCGAACCTCGCGGCATCAGATTGAATCTGTATTGGATTCTCTCGATCTTGGTACTGTCGCACTGGCATACCCCGGGATAGTTGTGCATGTAAATCAATCCGCGCAAAAGATGCTTGGCGTAACTTCATCCCAGTTAAATGGCCGCACACTAATCGATTTACTCACGGACTCTACGTCGAATGATACGCTAAAAGAATTTATTTCAAGGTGGGAAATTGGTGAGCGACAAGCGAATAGCGAACAGATTATATCGGTAGAAATCAGAATACCCTTCTCTACAGAAGGTTCGGATGCTCCCACAGAGCGAGTGTTTAAGGCCAGATTTTCTTTGTTATCCGATGACGACAGTACGGCAATACTCTTTATTGAGACTCAGGATAATGAGAAAAAGATGCCTGTTGAGAATCTGGCGGGTGAACCTCAATTGCTGGAGTCCTTAAGTGGCGCCATGAGTGATGCACGGACTCTGAACGCTCGATTGAAATTTCTGAGCATGACTGAACTAACCACACACCCGGAAGTAACCGAGTATTTCCAGAGTATGCGAAAGCTGGTAGGTTTCCTTGAGCAGAATCTCTCTTCAATCAAATCGCAGGGTGAGTATCGCGAGCAGATAGTACACCTGATGCAGAAAACTTTAGCTGCATGGGAGCACACAACTGGTAAATCCAAGATAGAACTTGCAGAAAACAGTCGTATATGGGCAGTAAGCATAGATGAAGGTAGGCTGCGTACACGAACATTGGACCGCTATCTTCGAGTTGACCTATTGCCGAAAGCACCTCGTTGGCGGGAAGTTCTTCGAACCACCTACTTCGTGCTTTCAGATCTGAATTTGTTGCCGGAGCTTCGCGAAGAGCTCGAGCTTGAATTGGAAAAGCTGAAATCAATACTACAGAACAACGATATCGTTTAATATGGCCCGGCCGGAAAGCTGAACCGTTGAAACGATGGAGGAAAACAAAACACTGATGTACCTTGAACATTTCAACCTCAAAAAGTTTCCGTTCACCCTATCTCCTGATACTGCGTTTTTTCAGGATACCAGCGGAACTAATGCTATTTTTCGGCAATCCATTGTCGCGATAAACTCTGGAGCACATGTTTTGAGTATCGTGGGTGAGCCCGGCATGGGTAAAACTATTTTGTATAGAAAGTTGTCGAATTCGCTGCACGCTCATCGCTCGCGTTATCTCACACTGACCATATCCCCACCGCTATTGAATCAATCCGTTATGCTAAGGGCATTGCTGAAAGTGTTGGATGGCAAAAAACCGCTGAAGGATCAGAAGAATAAACCAGCGGAAATCCTGGTCACGATAAAGGCTATCTTGAACAGGCAAGCTGCCAACAAACGTTTGTCAGTTTTGCTTATAGATGAAGCACAGTCTCTGCCGCAGGAGTTACTCAAACTGCTCATGGATATCGTTTATGATCAGGATACACAACAACAACTATTGCGATTGGTATTACTTGGACACACTTCGCTACGCCAGAGTGTATCGAGATTTAGCGCCGATTGGCCAAGAGACCATCGGGTTGTCCACCTTCAATTGCAGCCACTTAGTGAATCCGGCACTGCTGCATATGTTGTAGCAAGACTCCAGGCAGCTGGTGCTAAGGATAGCAATCTTATGACACCCAAAGCTTACAGATTACTGCACCAATGCAGCCGCGGAGTTCCCCGTCTTGTAAACATTCTATGTCATAAAGCCATGATGACCGCATATGGTAGCGGCAGTAACAAGATAGACCAGGATCATATTCAAGCGGCCAGCAATGATACTGAAGCGACAAGCGTTTCACCTGTTTCATAGTCCAAACCAAGCACTGGTCTTGTTAGTGTCTGAAGAGTTTGGCACACTAATGCCCGTTTCAAATAAGACTGTCAGTCACATCATGACAATCCGGGGATAAGGTACTGATAAATGCGTGATGAATTGTGGAAGCAATTGCAGATTGAAGCCAAGGCTTTAATTCAGAGAGAGCCGCTATTAGCCAGCTATGTATATGCCTGCGTGCTGAATCATAATAGCTTGAGTTCAGCGATGAGCTTCCTGTTGGCCAACAAGCTGGCCAATGATGTTATGTCTGCAATTGCCATTCGCGAACTCTTTGATTCTGCTTTCAGAGAAGCGCCAGATATTATAGAAAAAGCCAGTTATGATATTCAGGCAGTGTACGACCGAGACGCCGCGACAAACTCCTACTTACCAGTAATTCTCTTCCTGAAGGGCTTCCAATCCATTCAGGTGCACAGACTTGCCCACCATCTGTGGCAAAACAGCAGAAAAGATTTGGCGCTTTTCATGCAGAGTCGAAATTCTGAAGTATTCGGTGTAGATATTCACCCCGCATGTGTCATGGGCAAAGGGATCATGTTCGATCATGCAACGGGTATCGTTATAGGTGAGACCACGATTATTGATGATGATGTATCAATCATGCAATCTGTAACCCTGGGTGGAACTGGTAACGAGCAGGGAGACAGGCACCCTAAAATTCGCTCTGGTGTTCTTGTGTCATCTGGCGCCAAAGTGCTTGGCAATATTGAGATTGGCATTGGAGCCAAAATAGGAGCTGGCAGCGTAGTGCTTACCGATGTTCAACCATACACAACAGTAGTTGGTGTTCCAGCTCACGTTATCGGTAAACCTTGTAAAGAGCTTCCGTCCAAAACCATGGATCAGAATTTTGAGGCCAACAACACGTAATCGGTCGTTTTACTTTTTTTCTGGTTACAGATTTTGTTCTGCAAATGCTGCGAGCAGTGAGCGCGGCACTCCTTTGAGCTGCAAATTGCCACCATGTTCAAAGTTCTTGAATCGCTCGGTAAGATAAGTCAATCCTGAGCTGGTGGGAGTTAAATAAGGTGTGTCAATCTGAGCCAGATTCCCCAGGCAAACCACCTTTGAACCATTTCCCGCCCGTGTAACGATAGTCTTTATCTGGTGAGGTGTCAGATTCTGCGACTCATCTATAAGAATTAGACTATGTTGAAAACTTCGACCTCGAATGTAATTCAAGGATTTGAACATGAGTGGGACTTTCGCCAGCACGTACTCCATACTGCTTACGCTGTTTTCGTCGTCCCAATGCAAAGCCTCAAGATTGTCTGTAATAGCGCCCAACCATGGTTCCATTTTCTCTTCTTCTGTACCAGGCAGAAATCCAATATCCTCATCCAAACCCTGCGTGCTACGAGTAGCAATGATCCGCCGATATATTTTAGTAGGCACTGTCATTTCGATTGCCGCTGCCAATGCCAGTATCGTTTTCCCAGATCCTGCTGCGCCGGTCAGGTTGACCAGATGCACGTCCGGGTCCAGCAACAAATTCAGTGCCATCGCCTGATATACATCTCTTGGTCGTAATCCCCAAGTATCGCTTTCAAGCATTTTTTCCAGATCAAGGTGTAACAGGCTTATCTTATGTTTGCCTACCTTTATCACTCTGGCCAGGAAACCCGTCCCATCCAGAAAGAACTGATTGGGGTACACTCCATGTTTGATGGCTTCTCTCGCAATATGATGGATGGTTCTTCCTTCTATATGCTCTGTCTGTACCTGCTCAATTGAATCCCAGAAGCTATTTTCAAACTCGATATAGCCTTTGTTCAATTCTGTGATATCGCTCAGCAGTTGATCGCTATGATAGTCCTCTGACTCTATTCCACATCCGCGCGCCTTCAAACGCATGTTGATATCTTTGGTTACCAGAACGACCCTGTGTTCCGGGTTTCTGTACTTCAGATAGGCGACGGCATTCAGTATTTTATTGTCGTTTAAATGTGATGGCAGTATCTTCAGGTCATCCGGCGTTTCAGCCATTAAAATCGAAAGCATTCCCAGTGGTTTAAGCTTCTTCCCTCGTATGATGGGTACCCCTTCTTCCACAGCGGTGGGAGCCGCACCTCCCAATACGGTATCGAGCTCTCTGATTGCCTGCCGACACTCCGCCGCAACGGCAATTTTGCCGCTTTTCAGCTTATCCAGCTCTTCAAGAACCGTAATAGGGATTACAACATGGTGTTCATCGAAATTGCGGATTGAGGTGGGATCGTGGATCAGGACGTTGGTATCAAGCACATAAAAGATTGGATTGTCGACTTTCTGAAAGACTTGCGAATTGCTTGCCAATACGATTTCAACCATATGAAACACCTTTCCTGAACTTCGAATAGATCAAAACGCTTAACAGAAGTTAGTGCTACAGTGCGACTACAGTGTGACAAAGTTTGCGAAAGCAGGCAACAAAATCATCCTGGTTATTATATTTCCTCAATTCTACTGGGTGGTGTATGAAACATATGTTTTTAGCTCGTACCATTTTTGCTATGGTTTTGCTGTTGATACTCTCGTCCTGCGCGCAATCAGGATTGCAGATTGGCTATTCCGTCAATTTATGCTGCCCTGGTAATTATAGTCAGTACCGGACTTATAGCCTTGAATCACAGGAAATGCCTGGGTTCCTGCAGGAATATGTTGCCAGTGAGTTTAATGTGGCAATTCAGGAGCGCGGTTTGGTACGCAATGACAACAATGCAGATGTTGCTATCAAATTAATTTATCGACATATCAATTTGAACCCGGAGCAGGAGACAATCGATCCGTTTGAGCGCCGCACAGAGATGGATGTAACCTTGCGATATGTCGCCACCATCCTGGTGGAAATATACGAAACCAACTCAGGGGCACAGGTGTGGTCAGGGCAAATCAATCGAATTCACAATGTATATCCTGGCGAATATATGCATGAGGACCGGGCCAAACCGGCATTCCTGGCTACTTTCCGGGAACTACTGGCAAATTATCCGACAATCTGAATTAGTATTCCGGCAGCTATAGCAGAGCCTATTACACCAGCTACATTTGGGCCCATAGCATGCATAAGCAGGAAGTTGTGCGGGTTAGCTTCCATACCAAGCTTGTTCGCGACTCGGGCGGCCATTGGCACTGCGGAAACCCCTGCTGCGCCGATCAGAGGGTTAATCTTGCTACTGGAAAAGAGATTCATGAGCTTGGCCATTAGCACCCCGGCAGCCGTACCGATTCCAAAAGCCACCATCCCTAAAGCAAGAATACCGAGAGTGCTGCTTACCAAAAATTCGTCGGCACTCAGTTTTGAGCCTACGGCAAGTCCCAGCAAGATTGTGACAATATTGATCAATGTATTCTGTGCAGTTTTGGTCAACCTATCTACTACACCGCATTCTTTCATCAAATTGCCGAAGCAGAACATTCCAAGTAAAGGGGCCGCACTGGGAACTGAAAGCGCAACCAGAACCAATAGTATCAATGGGAAAACAATCTTCTCTCGCTGCGAAACAATCCGCAGTTGAGTCATCTCAATCCTGCGTTCCTTTTCCGTTGTCAGCAAGCGCATAATGGGTGGTTGAATCAATGGTACGAGCGCCATGTAAGAGTAGGCCGCGACGGCAATAGCGCCTAGTAATTCCGGAGCCAATACCCCGGCTACGTAAATCGCCGTTGGCCCATCTGCACCTCCTATGATGCCGATAGCGGCTGCTTGCTGTAAGCTAAAATCAAACCAGCCAATGTCTGTAAAAAACATGGCTCCGATTACCGTTGCAAAGATGCCAAACTGCGCGGCGGCTCCCAGTAGCAGCGTTTTCGGATTGGCGAGCAAAGGACCAAAATCAGTCAGCGCACCCACGCCAAGGAATATCAAAAGAGGAAATATCCCTGTCTCCAGACCCATCGCATAAAATTGCGCCAGAACACCATTGCCCGTCGCTATTTCAACACCAGGAATATTCGCAAGAATTCCCCCAAACCCAATAGGGACCAACAAAAGTGGTTCGAATTTTTTACTGATGGCCAAATATAGCAGTAGCATACCGACCAGGATCATCAAAGCCTGCTTTAGCTCTATCTGATATATTCCAGTTGACTGCCACAACTCTACCAATTGATCCATTTTTTTTACTCAAGAGTGATCAAAGTCTGACCAACAGTGACAGAATCCCCTTCAGAGACCTTGATATCCAGAACGTGACCTGCACGGCTGGTGCGAATTTCCGTTTCCATTTTCATAGCTTCAAGCACAATCACAATATCTCCTGCAGCTACGCTCTGTCCTTTCTTCACAACTATTTTGAATAGTGTTCCAGAAAGTGGCGCTGTCACATCAAATGCTTCTGCATCCGAAGCTCTCGCCTTGGGTTGTTGCACGGGAGCGGCTGAACTGGAATCCGTCACTTTTGCAAGTTCGCTTATCTCCCCGCCAGGAGTGACTTTCACAACATATGCTGTGCCATCCACCTCTACTGTAAAGACATCTGCTTCTTTACTATCTGCGTTGCTACTTTGTGCGACTTCCGCTGTAGGTACCGGCTCGAATGCTTCAGGATTATTTCTATTCTGCAAAAATTTCAGCGCGGGTTGTGGAAACAGTATGTAAGTGAGCGCATCATCTACATCGTTCTCCAGCGCAAACTTTTTTTCCTTTGCAATCGCGATGAGTTCTTTCTGTAGCCTTTCAAATTCAGGTTCCAGCATATCAGCTGGCCGGCATGTGATTGCTTTGCGCCCATCCAGAACGCGCTGTTGCAATTCTTGATTGATTGGAGCGGGGGTTGCGCCATATTCCCCTTTTAAAACACCTTCTGTCTCTTTGGTAATTGTTTTGTAGCGTTCACCCACGAGCACGTTTAACACTGCCTGGGTGCCAACTATTTGCGAGGTAGGGGTTACTAACGGGATGAAACCAAGGTCTTCTCGAACTTTCGGTATCTCTGCCAAAACTTCGTCCATTCGATCAGTCGCGTTCTGCTCTCGCAATTGATTCTCAAGATTTGTAAGCATGCCACCTGGCACCTGAGCTACCAGAATCCTTGAGTCTATTCCTTTTAATGAGCCTTCAAAGCGGGCATATTTCTTGCGAACCTCACGAAAATAGCTGGCAATCTCCTCCAGTAGAACGATATCCAAACCAGTTGCCCTTTCTGTCGACTCAAGCATCGCCACCATGGATTCTGTCGGAGTATGACCGTATGTGAGACTCATCGATGAAATCGCTGTATCCAGATTATCGATACCTGCTTCGGCAGCTTTCAAGTAGGTGGCTGTGGACATACCAGTAGTGGCATGACACTGCATATGAATGGGTAGTTTTACCGTTTGTTTTAGGCGTGTAATCAGATCGAAAGCAACGTAAGGTGCAAGCAAGCCAGCCATGTCTTTGATACACAGAGAATCTGCGCCCATATCTTCTATTTGACGCGCCATATCCAGCCAACTATCAATGGTGTGGACGGGGCTTACCGTGTAAGAGAGCGTGCCTTGCGCATGCTTACCCTGTTTTTTTACAGCTTTTATGGCGGTTTCCAAATTACGATAATCATTCATCGCATCGAAAACGCGGAAAACGTCTACACCATTAAATGCTGCACGCTCAACGAACTTTTCTACTACATCGTCAGCATAATGGCGATAACCCAGAATATTCTGGCCACGAAGCAGCATTTGCTGCGGTGTATTCGGTATGGCTTTTTTCAGCTCCCGGATACGATCCCACGGATCTTCGCCTAGATAGCGTATACAGGCATCAAAGGTTGCTCCGCCCCAAGATTCCAACGCCCAAAAGCCAACTTTATCGAGTTTGTCAGCAATGGGCAGCATGTCATCAATCCGCATGCGAGTCGCCAACAATGACTGGTGCGCATCACGTAATATGACATCGGTTATGGCAAGAGGTTTTTTATTATTACTCATTCGTACCGCGCCTATTCTGAAGGGTTCTTACTGAAGTCTAACAGACTTCATAGGAGTTAATTTTTACGGATGCTGGGATCTGTACACTCGCACGGCTTCGGCTATAACAGCCTTTATGTGCGGGGCATCTATATCAGTTGGGTTATCGGGAGACGATTTGTCGTGACTTTGTGAATTTACGTTGCCAATGCTATGCAGCCCTGAGCCCTTCTCCAGACCAAGTATGATTTTAGACATACTCATAGTAACAAGTATGAGCAGGGACAGAAATACAATGACGGTTCCCATGCCATATAGTGTGAGATTCAAACCTTGTGCAATTGCTCCAGTCAAAGTGCCGCCCGCCATTATGGTGAAACTAAAGTGCGGATCATACTAAAATACTGAGGGAGAATCTAACCGGATTGGATGATTAATTGACAGGGATAAAAACAACAATTGGCTGACCAGCAGTTCTCAAGATTTACCAGCAGTCGGCCGGTGCTTTTAGTCCGGAGGGATTGGCAGCACTAACAGTTAGAGTCATCGAGGCGCACTCCGTATCAGCCGCTTGACCTCCAACAGGTGTAGCTACAATTGTGTAAGCATTGCCCGTCGCGCTGTTAGCCTGAATAGCAAGTGTGTAAAAACCCTCGCGACTGGCGCTTGCTGCATTGACTGTACTCAGTGCTGCGCTGGCTCCGCAAGTATTGGCATTACCCAGGGCCTGTGCATAGAACGGACAATTACCGCGAAAGCCCTGCTGTGCCAACTGAATGGAAAGCACTGCAGCCATAGCATCTGCCCGGCGAGTCTTGCGTACGCTATCCTGATAAGAGGGGTACGCCACCACCGCCAGCAACCCAACGATGGCAACGACTATGAGCAATTCGACCAGCGTAAACCCGTTATTCTTATTCATGTAACGTATAGTACCGTTCTATGGACATTGTCCCGCGTTATTACGCATGGAGAGATTAAGCGTAGTATAACCGGGCGCGATTCCGGTGAGTGTCACGACTCCATTATTCGAATCGCACAATACGCCGCCACTACGACCAAAAGTAATCGTCCCATCCCAAGTGCCGTCAATAGCGCCTGTAACACAACTATAGGCGAGCCCTCCGGTCTCCACAGTGCAAACACCCCCGTCACTTAGCGTAGCGCTGGTCAAATAGCGATTGTTAGCATTGGAGGTATTCACAGAACCAGATATTACGGCAAATGCTCCCGGTGAACAATTGTTGAAATTATTACCCGTGCTGTTGCCAGAGATGGTGGCAAATGAAATTTGATTGGGGCTACAGCTCATACCGCTGGCGTCATAAGTTACACGCACAAATCCATTCCAGCCATTCCCCCAATCAAATACATCACATTCGTAGTTACCTACAAAACTGTTTCCGTTATGGGCAAACGACCCCACCAGACAATTGCCTACTCCGTCTGAGGTTAATGCATTGACACTTGCCACCAGTGCGTTGTTTGCTGCACTGACTGGCGCCGTGACTGAGATGGAACCGCTGACAACGTGACGCTTGGAAGGAGGATTGGTAGGATCGAATGGGCAATGACTCTGATTTCCGAAGATTGCGGCATCATAGTCATCCAGATAGTCAGGGTTCAGGCAAACAAAATCCCGTGGCAAACCGGTAAAGAGATCACCAGCAGTTCCATCTATATTCGCGTCCCCTCTGGTCATCACTCCCTGAGTTTGACAATTTGTACCCGCTGTCAGGTTTTGTTGCATAGATCCGATCACGAAATCATGTCCACTCTGCTCGGTATTGGGTACTGGCAGTTCGGTCGAATCGGCAATACCATGGCTGTAGTACCGGATCAGAGTACCTCCGTCACCATCGCTGATTTCTTCCTTGCCGCTGGCATTGACATTATTGTGCTTATACAACATTCCTCGGTAGGCACGACGAGCTGCTATAATTGGAGCCTCCCAGGGCTCAGCAGATATCGGGTTTCCCTGACATATCTTGTCAGATTGAGAGAGGCCACCCGCGAGCAGGATTCCTACATTACCGTGCCAGCCACCACCGATATAGCAGGTGTAATCAAAGTATTTGTAATCGCCACCTGGTGTTGTGAGTGCAGTGACTGTGTTGTTAGTCACGGTATGGGTCTGTCCTCCGGATACATAATACCTCGCACAAAAGGCCGCATCTGAAGCCAGCACATAAACTTCACCCGGGTCCAGACTCCCCTGCGAAGAATCATCTATATATATTTTTCCTTTTATTTTCACAAAATCAATGCATTCACCATCTTCTGTCTGACATGCATTAGCCAGTGTCAGCACGATCTGGTCGTCAGATACGAGCATCAAATCCGTACCACCATCCATATATAGCGCAGTGCCGTCACCGTTTGAGGTAGTTGCTGCGCCTTCAGGTAACTCACCCTCGCCCAATCTGGCTCTTCCTGTCGGAGCATTGACGAGCGGCGGAGCACTCTCCCTGACTGTATCTCCGATAGTACGTGGTGAAACAAAGCCTAGTTGCGTTGCCAGACTGATATTGTTTGCCTGAGTGTCTGCAGAACTCCAGGCCACTGCAACTACGATATTCTTCTGCTCTCCGGTTGTAGTGATACTTTCGGTTCTGGTAAATGCAGCAGTAACACCAGAAAAATTTGTACTGTTCACAAACCCACCGGTATCAGCATACAAAGCATCGAATGCGGTCAGCGTGTCAGCAGTATCTGTATAGTTTCGCATCTCTTCGATGCGTGACTGTGCAATCGCGTAGGCTTCAGAGCGAGACTTGTTATCCTGGCTTTGTTTGCCCACATTTCCCTGGAAAGCTGCAACACCCAGAATTCCCACAGCCAGTACACCCAGCGTAATGAGAATTTCGACCATGCCAAAACCTTTATGTATTCTGTAATTTTTATTCATGATTACTCCTGCGTAGATCAGAAATCTCTCCATGTTCCTGCAGAACCGGTAGTGGCACCGGCAAACCGGGTTCCCGCAAGTACAGCTGATGAATACCAGATATCAAAGTTGCCACCGGCGCTACTGGCCATATCACCGCCGACCACCATAGCTCCATAAACTGTAGTATTTCCAGTCAAGGACACATTACCTGTTATGTAAAGAATGCCATAAATCTTAGGCGTTCCCTGGAATGAAGCGTCACCATTAACTATGACAATCGAAGGCTTGGTATTAGCCGCCGTACATTGATTGTTTCCAGGAACATGGACAGTACAACCTACGGTTACGCTATTGAAGTTGGTATTCCCTTCTATCCAGACCACCTCGTGGGTTGCCAGATGCACGTCTGTACCTAGATTGGCTGGTATCGTATCCACAGTTACCATGGACGCTCTATACGCTGACGGCGACATGCCAAAATAATTTCGAAATAATTCATCCGGTGTAAGTGCAGCAAGACTCGAGTCGTTTTCGATTACATCCACACCAAGCGCGGTTCGATTGGAGGAGGAAATCAGCGCACATGTCATGGACACATCCATGCAGGCTGGATAACCGGGGCTTCCCATATCGGGAATCTGCGTGGTGGTCGCATTATTTGACCCCAGATCCACATTAGAACCACTCCAGATAGTACTGTGACCTTCCGGATTGTAAACCTTTGCGGAACCCGAAATAATGGCTCCGCTACGGGTGGTCATTGGGTTTTGCGGCGAATTCGGCAACGGATTGATATTAACCAATGTATAGCTGATGGTGCGAGTTGCGGAAAAATCATCACTGAATCCTTGTGACGTGATGCTTATAGGTGTCAGGTCTCCCCCAGACAAATCGACAGTGGTCACTGTCACCGATCCACTACCTATATCTGCCGAATTACTGTCGCCTATTCCATCATTATTCGTATCGAATATCGGATCAATAATGAGGTTACCATCGCGATCCGGGTCTTGTTTCAGATACGTCAGCGCGGCATTTATCCCGGCTTCGGCAGCCTCAAAAGCTTGCTTGGCACGAGAGTCATTACTGACAACGCGCTGTTCCAGTAGAATGGTGCTCGCCACATTGAAAACAACCAACGTACTGAGCATTAAAATACCCAGCGACACAGCCATAGTGATGAAACCATTCTGGCGACCACTGTGTATCATTTGTCTGTGCGTTTTCGTTGAACTCATCATCGCACCCTGACCAATTCGTTACGTACTCTAATTATCTGTGACTGGGTCACACGGACAAAGGAATCTTCAACCAGCGTCCCTGTCACGGTAATCCGAACTTGGCGAGTTTCCACTGTCACATCTCCGCTGGCTGCAACAGGTAAGGGGACCCTATAGCAGTCTATTTCCTCGGGGTTGTCGATGACGCCGTTTGCATCATTGTCTACTTCATCGGGTTCTCTCGTATTGATACACACGGAGTCCACCAGATCGAAATTCAAGCTCGTGACGGTGACATGGGCACTATCCGTCAAATCCTCCCAGGTATTACCGATTGCCGCACAGGTAGCGTTACTACCAGGAGTGCCAGATGTACGCATCTGTACGACACCATTATTCAACCTGTATCCCATTAATTCGTTAGCATTCACTGTGCCGTCCATATTGAGATCGTATGCAAATACGATGCACGTTCCATTGCCTGTAACGCCAGCAGCATTATTTCCAGTCGCGGAATCGAAAACTGTCAGAGCCGTTTGACCTACAACATTGAAAGGATTATTCAACGGCTCTGATGAAGCAGCAAGTGCGCCCCAATAACCCGCTCGTCGGATATCATTTGCCATAAGGCTCATCATTGTTGTCATCTCATGATTCAATTTACTTGCTGCCATGGTATTCATGGTGCTAGTGGATGTAGCGACATAACCAACAAGAACCGCACTGATTACACCTAAACTTAGGGTCGTTGAAATCAGAAGTTCTGTCAGGGTGAACCCTGCTTGTCTATTGTTGTACATACTCAACAACCTGTACTGCTGTATTTTCCGGCAGAACCGTTCGGAGAACACAAGCTAGTTCTTCCTAGCTGACTTGTTTTTATTCGCAACTGATTACCATTTTGGATTTGAAAATCCATTTGCCCTGAAGTTGCCGTGCCGCGCACCGGGTCAAAAGTGATTTGTGTATTGCCACTCGAAAAATTACTGATACTCATCGATACACCTGGATAATCGGCGCTGCTAAAACGCATCAAAACCAAATCCGCGCTATCGACACTACCATCCCCAGGATCGACTACGCCGTCGCCATCATCCATAACGATTACGCAGGCATTAGTCGTTGTCGGTACAGTTACTGTCAGATCGCAAAGGCTGCTCACCGTGCTGACACCATACACCCAGTTTGTGGTGTCATTGGCCGAAAAATTCACATATCCGGCGATGTTTCTCGAGATGGCTTCCGAGCGTGCCTGTTGTATATGTCCATAAATCTGCTCTGCGGCCCCTATCAGTCGCTGCGTCTCTCTGAAGTCCGAAAAATTTGGAATTGAAACGCTGAGAATAATGGACAATATAGCCATCGTTATCAGCAATTCCAGCATTGTCAGGCCTGAGCAGTTGTTTTTCTGTATTTGCCGCATAACTGTTCGCCTGGTTTCTCTAAAAGTCCACAAAGCTTCCTGTTTTCATCAACCGACTGCGTTGGACACAGTGCGATCAGTCAAAACACAGCGTTGGAACGGCAATCGGCAGCGTAAGAGTAGGAGGATCTGTGCCTCACTAATGTGATTTGCGTAGCGCTTTCTATATCCACATAAAGTAAATCAATAAGTTCTGTGACACAGCTCACGTGGAAAATCATGTATTACCCCGTCATGCTTGTCAACGTATACTCCACTCCGCCAGCAAGAGCCTGATAAGGCGCGCCAGCGGTGGTCAGTTCAACTCAGGTCTTTGAGCTTTTCCGCCTTCTTTGGCGGTCGCCCAACGGAAAGTGTCAGGTCCCTCCGGCTTTTCCGCGACCAAAAAAAAATCCCCGCGCTCAGAGAACACGGGGATTTTCCTTATTTAGATGCCTGACAATGACCTACTCTCACATGGGGAGACCCCACACTACCATCGGCGCTGAGCACTTTCACTTCTGAGTTCGAGATGGGATCAGGTGGTTCACACTCGCTATGGTCGTCAGGCAATTCTGCTGGTGGTGCCGGCCCATCTGGACCCACACCGCCTTGACTTTTCACAATCGTCCGTCTTCCGTCTTCGTTGCGCTGCGCGCAACTTCGACGTGACTTCGTCGTGATTTTGACGTGATTCTGCTGGTTTATATACAAAGCTTACATGCGTTTACAATCTGTAGTTACTCTCATCAGGACCCGTCTCGTCGAAGCAGCGCCACGCGCTGCGAAGTCGGAAAGAATCTGTGATTATATGGTCAAGCCTCACGAGCAATTAGTACTGGTTAGCTCAATGCATCGCTGCACTTACACACCCAGCCTATCAACGTCGTAGTCTTCAACGGCTCTTTAGGGGGATTAAATCCCCAGGGAGATCTCGTC
>JBGSXL010000030.1:0-75789 GCA_041751425.1 Pseudohongiellaceae bacterium
TAACGACAAACATCGAACCGATAATCGTTAGTATGATCTCATCGTGATGATCTATGACCACGCCATTTTCGGTTGCAGCTATTTGTCTCCAATTTCCTTCTAGACTGACGTTCATTTTCTTCGATCTCGATGATCGCTAACATTGTATTAGTGTGCACGCACACACCTTAATTGCTTTGACGGTAGTGTAGACCGTCTTTTCCAAAAAATACATAGCCTTACAGCCTTCTTCTAGAACGCTTATTCCGCGGATGCGTGCATGCACGAGCTATGGGGATAGCGGGTTTCCCAGTATCTCCAAACCAGGTGCCCCATGAAATTGCACTAACTTCATATATTTCTTAGTAAAAATAGGGAGCTCCACGCAGGCAACTTATGCCATTCTTTGACGAATGCCGAGTCCTCACCTATTAATAAGATAGACCCAGCTTGAGGATCACTCAGTGGCCAGTCCTTTTATCGAATCACTCCGCTCAGAAATGCGCCTGCGGGGATACAGCATCCGGACAGAGAGAACATATCTGGAGTGGATCAGGAGGTACATCTACTTCATTGGCAAACGACACCCTGAGGAGGCAGGACCAGCCGAAGTCAAAACATTTTTGACCTTTCTAGCCATGGAAAAAAACGTTTCCGTTAATACGCAGAAAATTGCGTTGAACGCTTTGGTATTCATGTATCACAAAGTTTTGAATCGCGAGCTGGGTGATTTGGGTTTCAAATTGGCGTCCAAGCAGCGCCATATTCCAACGGTTCTGACAGTAAACGAGGTCAGCAGAATCATCGCGCAACTGACGGGCCGGAACAAACTCATCGTCGAATTACTTTATGGAAGCGGGCTCCGAGTGACGGAATGTCTGCGCTGGCGAGGAAGTATCCAGATGCCTATCAATCTGCTGCGTGGGCGTTTCTTTTTCCATCGGCGGGCTTATGTGCAAATCCTTATGATGGAACATGGTGTCGACATCACCTGCACGATTCCATGGTGCGCAAATTCTTAAAGACCGCGGTGGCAAAAGCCGGGATTTGCACAAAAAAAATTGGTACGCATACGTTTCGTCACTCCTTTGCGACTCACATGCTCGCCAGCGGCACGGATATTCGCACGTTGCAAGAGTTGCTCGGTCATAACGAAGTAAGTACAACGCAAATTTATACGCATGTTCTGGGTCAGCACTATGCTGGCACGGCCAGCCCTCTTGATCGGATGGCGGATAATCTTGCATTTGAATAACGGTATATGACGTTGCCTCTGTAAAACCGTTTTATCAGTCAAGGTTTTCGTCATAAAACCGAAAGCAATCGCGCCCGGCAGCCTTGGCGCGATACATGGCAATATCTGCTTTCCGCAATAGTTCATTGAAGGCAGTCCCGTGCTCAGGCACAAGCACGACACCCATGGAGCAACTGGTTTGACAGGAATTGCCGTCGATAGTGAATTCGCGTCGCACTGTTGCCAGTAATTTTTCCAGCACTTGAGTCACTTCTTCCTGATTATCCGTATCAGCAATGATGAGCAGAAACTCATCACCTCCATGTCTGATTAATGTATCCGTTTTGCGTAGAGCGTTGGATAAGGTCTGGCTGAAGGTTTGCAACAAATCGTCGCCTGCCTGATGCCCCATGCTGTCATTGATGATTTTGAAATTATCGATATCCATGAACACCAGAGCAAGGCCGCGTCTGGATTTAAGGCTGGCATCCAATGCTTCCTGAAAGCGCTGGTCAGCCACGCGCCGATTGGGCAGTCCGGTCAGGTTGTCGTGGTCGGCTACATGCTGGGTCTGCGATTGCGACTCTCGCGCTTTCATCATTTCAACATCCAGATGATTCAGCAATGCGAACAGGTCACCGGCCAGTATTTTCACGATATAGGTAATAGTGGATACCACCACCAGGAACTCCAGCAGGGTATATATGGAGGAGGGGTGTTCTGTGCCCACGCGCCAACCTTGTTGCGTGGCTACGTGCAGAAATACCATGTATAGCACCATGCCGAAGTAGGCGAATCTGAACAGGCGCTCATTGCCTGTAATCAGACAGAACATGAGCAGACCCGGATACGCAAACATGCCAGAGGAGCGCAATCCCGAACCATGCCACATGACAACGCACAGACTTAGGCCAATAATGCCAATCAATATGTCAGAAGCCGCTTGAGTATTGCCTTTGCGCAGAGGAATATAAGCTGCAGTCAGGCCAGTCGCCCCCAGAGCCAGTGTAATGAGTATCGGGATATTCATCAGCGGCGCATTGAGAATCAGCAGCAAAACAAGCGTTACATGGACAACGCGCAACACCTGCCAGAGCCGTTTGACATGCGAAGCGTGAATTTGTGCCTGAACAAGTGCCGGGATTTCCATGAGGGTTCTTGTATTGCCGGTGATTGCTGAAGAGTGTAACCCATGATGGTAGCGATTATAAAATTTGCTTAAATAATAAGCGGCTATCGATAGATGTTCTTTAGCTATACCTATAAAAATAAAGCATTAAAGGGAAGCTGTTGGAAACGTTGAGTCTGCCAAGCCCGCGCAAGGCACTGCTGCCTTTTGCCACTGCAGGCTGCAACATCGTGAATCTGCGGACGCGCGCATCGGGTAGCAGCAGTTTTGCCACTCTCGATGTGCGCGTGCCGGGTGACTGGAGTGTTAATCGTTCACATACTGTTGCGGATGACATTGAACAGGCCTTGTTGGCGCTAGGCGTCAATGCCGCTACGCATATTGAGCCGCACGCAGATATTGAATGACCGCGTCGCGCTCGCCACGAAACAGAATCTGTGTTCGTGTCTCACCACGCTGATAGCTGTACATGGGGTCGTAATATTTTTTCAACAGCGCACTTATCCAGAGAGTGTGGCCACTCAGATTTGCATTGGTCTGTTGTTCGTGTAACGCATGACGCATTTGTGTGAGCAGAATACTGTACAGCTCGCCGCCCAGTCTTTTGCGGATTCTGTCCAGACTGCCCTGCAGATACAACGAGAATTCAGCGAAAGCTTTTTTGGAATCGTCAGGGTACAACGCACGGTACTCTGCCAGCATATTGCAGACATAGTCCTGTTGTATGCGCGCGACACGACCCTCGAATGTGTCTTCCAGCCAAACCAGCGGTGCTGCTTTTATTTTCTGTTGCAGAATTGGCGGAACGAAGCAGCGCCCGATTAACCGACCCTCGTCTTCACACACAAGATGCTGGTTTCCCTCTGCCAGCGATTTAAGCATGCTGACGGCTACGCGATTCTCGAAATCGATCTGAGAAGGTTGCTCTGTCGCATGTCTTCCGAAACTGGAGCCGCGGTGATGTGCACAGTCTTCCAAATCGATTGCATTATCGAGTGCGGTGATTACTTCAGTTTTTCCCGTACCGGTCAAACCCGCCACAACAGTCAGCGGATATTTCGCAACAGTATTTTCCATCGTATCGATCAGAAAGCGCCGCATGGCTTTATATCCACCGATCACACGCGGATAAGGATTGCCACTTTCCGTCAGCCATTGCTGGACAATACTGGAGCGTAAGCCGCCACGGAAACAGTACAGATAGCCAGTGGGATAGCGTTGCGTAAAATCCTGCCATGCGGCCAAGCGAGCATTCTTCACACGGCCACTCACCAATTCATGACCAAGACCGATCGCAGCTTCCTTACCCTGCTGTTTGTAGCAGGTACCAATGCGTTGCCGCTCAATATCATTCAACAGAGGCAGATTTATCGCGTACTGAAATGCGCCTTTGCGAAACTCGACAGGCGCTCGCGCATCCAAAAGTGGAATATCATTCAGAAACAGAGCGCGGTAGTCATCAGTATCGGCGCGCAAAGGACTCAGGCTCCTGTAATCACATCGACACGAGCGCCTTTGTCTACGGCGCGACATTCCCCGATGACCTGCACAAACTGTTCGTGTTTTTTCGCCAGAGCAAGAAATTCTGCTTCGCTGTCAGGAGACACGGCAATCAACAAACCACCACTGGTTTGCGGATCACACAGGATATTGCGATATTGCTCTGACATGGCACTTACCTTGTGGCCATAGCTGGCAAAATTCCGACTGCTGCCACCCGGCACACAACCCGCTTCCAGGTAGTAGTTTATAGTTTCCAGTTTTGGCACGTTATTGAAATCGATAATCGCTTTGACGTTTGATCCCTCCACCATTTCAATCAGATGTCCCAATAATCCGAAACCGGTGACATCGGTCATTGCCTGCACACCAGGAAGATTGGCGAAGACAGCACCTATGCTGTTGAGTTGGCACATGAGTTTGCATGCTACGCCGGTATCTTCCCGGCGCAGCTTCTTCTGTTTCTCTGCCGTGGTGAGAATGCCGATGCCCAGTGGTTTAGTCAGATACAGGCGAGCACCCGGTCGCGCGGTATTATTCTGTTTCAATTGCTGCCTTGTCACCTTGCCGGTCACTGCTAAACCAAAAATGGGTTCAGGCGCATCGATAGAGTGCCCACCTGCCAACGGTATTCCAGCTTCAGTACAAACGGATCGTGCACCGGCAATGACTTCTCCGGCAACACTGGCGGGCAACAAATTAACTGGCCAGCCAAGAATGGCAATAGCCATGATGGGAGTGCCGCCCATGGCATAAATATCGCTGATAGCATTAGTAGCTGCTATGCGCCCGAAGTCGAAGGGATCATCGACAATCGGCATGAAAAAATCCGTGGTGCTGACAATGCCGGTATCGTC
This sequence comes from Pseudohongiellaceae bacterium, assembly GCA_041751425.1. GTDB lineage: Bacteria > Pseudomonadota > Gammaproteobacteria > Pseudomonadales > Pseudohongiellaceae > JAVVEG01. Next base: position 4,700 of record JBGSXL010000030.1, read on the forward strand.
ATCCAGGCCAAAAACGGCCGCATCATCACGGCTGTTGTTGCCTACCCAGAGTTGCTTGAATTCCGGGCCAGGCTGGCCAACCGACAAAATTTCGTCCAGAACTGCGGGTGAAATCTTGCATCCGCAGCCTGCGCCATGGCTGAATTCCGTCAGTTTTATCGTATCGTGCATAAAATCGCTCCGTAGCAAGAGTTGTAATTCTAACAGAGCACAGCCCACAAAAAGAGCCTGGTAAGAGTCCACAAGAGCCCACAAAAAACAATTGGCACCCCAAGGCGCTTTCCGTTAGTATCAAATGCAGCAGTTGGCCTGGGTACAATACCTAAAATAACCTCATGGCGAGTTGAAGTGGAACCTACCAGAACCGCAGATCCGGAGTACTACCACCGTGTAGTCGACTGCCAGCATGCCTGCCCAGCACATACCCCCGTTCCCGAATATATCCGACTGATCGCAGATGGCCGCTATAGCGATGCCTATATGATCAACTGGGAATCCAATGTATTTCCCGGCGTGTTGGGACGAACCTGTGACAGACCCTGTGAACCCGCCTGCAGGCGTGGTCGTCTGGAAGCAGACGAAGAACCGGTGGCGATTTGTCGTCTGAAACGCGTCGCCGCTGACAATAAGCAGGATATAGCCGCACGTCTCCCCCTTATTCCCAAGCGCAAGAATGGCAAACGTATCGCATTGATAGGTGCCGGGCCGGCTTCATTGACGGTTGCCCGGGATCTATTGCCGCTTGGCTACGACATTGTACTTTTTGACGAACAAGGTATCGCTGGCGGCATGATGCGCAGCCAGATACCCAGCTTTCGTTTGCCCGCCTCTGTGCTGGATGAAGAAATTGCGTTCGTGTTGCGTGATCAGGTAGAGCAGCGCTTTGGTCAGCGCGTGGAAAGCATGAAAGAGGTATTGCAGGAAAAGTTTGACGCTGTTTTCATTGGCACTGGCGCACCCAAAGGTAAAGTCCTGTCCCTGCCTGGTTTGGAAGAAGCCGAGGCCAATGTGCATATCGGGGTGAACTGGCTCTCCAGTGTGGCATTTGAACATATCGAAAAAATTGGCAAGCGGGTATTGGTGCTCGGCGGTGGTAATACGGCGATGGATTGTTGCAGAACTGCGCGACGACTGGGCGGCGAAGATGTCAAAGTGGTTGTGCGAAGTCCGCGTGAGAACATGAAGGCTTCGCCATGGGAGATTGAAGATGCCGGTCATGAAGGCATCCCCATACTCAATAATCACGTTCCGCGCCGTTTCATCACCGAGCACGGGAAACTGGTGGCAATGGAATTCGAAAAAGTTGAGGCGCGGTTCGATGCGGATGGCAAGCGTGAACTGGTACCTACAGGTGAACCCGCGGTTGTATTCGATTGTGACGATGTGCTGGTTGCTGTCGGGCAGGAAAACAGTTTTCCGTGGATAGAACGTGATATAGGGATTGAGTTCGACAAATGGGGCATGCTGGTTGTTGATAAAACTACGTTCGCAACGACACACAAAAAAGTTTTCACTGCAGGTGATGCCGCTTTCGGGCCCGAGAATATTATCACCGCAGTCGCGCAGGCACATCAGGCTGCGATATCCATTGATGCATTCTGTCAGGGCCGCGCGATTGCGGAGCGACCCAAACCTGGAGTGACCCTGATCAGCCAGAAAATGGGCGTGCATGAATGGAGTTACAGCAGCCCCATCAGTGATGATGACCGACGCACGATGCCATTAATAGCGACCGACAAGGCGCTGGCTGATCGCAAAGTGGAAGTAGAGCTGGGATTCGATGCGAAGTTGGCGTTGGACGAAGCGCAACGTTGTCTGAACTGCGATGTGCAAACGGTTTTTTCCGAAAAACTCTGCATTGAATGCGATGCCTGCGTGGATATCTGTCCAACAGACTGTCTGACTATGACCACCAATACCGTCGAACCAGACTTGCGCGCCAAACTCACGTTGCCAGCGCTCAATGAGGATCAGCCGGTTTACGTTTCTGACAAGCTGTTAACGGGGCGCGTGATGGTGAAGGATGAAAACGTTTGTCTGCATTGTGGATTGTGTGCAGAACGATGCCCAACAGCCGCGTGGGATATGCAGAAATTTCTTTATAAAGTTGCTCATGCGGGGACACCATGTCAGCCGTAGAAAAAGCGCAAGCTATCACTTCATTGAACGAAATGGTTGTCAAATTTGCCAACGTCAACGGTACCGGCTCTGCCAGTGCCAACCAGCTTTTCGCCAAAGCCATTTTCCGCATGGGTTTGCCTGTCAGCCCGAAGAATATATTTCCATCCAATATTCAAGGATTGCCCACGTGGTTTGAAGTACGCATCAGTGAGAAAGGTTATCTTGCCCGGCGCGGTGACGTGGACTTGATGGTGGCCGTTAATCCTCAAAGCATGCTCAGCGATGTGCAAGAAGTGGTCAGTGGTGGTTATTTTCTGTATGACTCAACTAAGCCCTTGGATGTAAGATTGTATCGAAGCGATATTCATTACCTGCCGATACCCCTTACGCAGATTTGTCTGAACGAGTATACCGATCAACGCCAACGGCAATTGTTCAAAAATATTATCTACGTTGGCGCTTTGTCCGCATTTATTGGCATTGAGTTCGACGTACTTGCCAATCTTGTCGCAGCACAATTCAGTGGCAAGGAAAAACTGATCGCAGCCAATATTCATGCGCTGGAACTGGGGCATCAGTATGCGAGCAAACATTTCCAATGCCCGCTGGGAATTCGAGTGGAGAGACGCAATCTGATTGGCAACAAATTGCTGGCTGGCGGTAACGATGCTGCAGGGCTCGGCGCTGTTTATGCCGGTGCTACCGTAGCGGCGTGGTATCCCATTACGCCTTCTACATCGGTAGTGGAAGCATTCGAGAAATATGCCAACAGGCTGCGCATAGATGCCGGGACTGGCAAGAAAACTTTCGCAGTTGTGCAGGCCGAAGATGAACTGTCTGCTATTGGCATGGCAATAGGGGCCAACTGGAACGGTGCGCGCGCATTTACTGCGACCAGTGGTCCGGGCATTTCGCTGATGAGCGAGTTTCTGGGGCTGGCTTATTTCGCTGAGGTGCCGGTTGTGCTGATTGACGTACAACGCACAGGACCTTCCACCGGCATGCCGACACGAACGCAGCAGTCCGACATTCTTGCCTGTGCCTACGCCTCACATGGCGACACGAAGCACGTGCTATTATTTCCCGGAACACCTAAAGAATGTTTTGATTTCACGGCGCAGGCTTTCGACCTGTCAGACCGCCTGCAAACTCCGGTCATTGTCATGTCTGATCTGGACCTTGGCATGAACGATCATATCTCCGAGCCGTTCCAGTGGGACGACAATCGCAGCTATGACCGTGGCAAGGTGCTGGATGCGCAAGGTCTTGAAGCGTTGGCCGCAGATGGCAAACGTTTTGGTCGCTATCTGGACGTGGATGGTGATGGCATTTGTTATCGCACGTATCCCGGTGCACATCCTAAAATGGGTGCGTTCTTTACACGGGGAACATCACGCGACCCGTATGCAGTCTATACGGAAGACGGCAGAAAGTATGCTGAAAACATGGACAGACTGATGGTCAAATTCGACACGGCGAAAACGCTTGTTCCGAAGCCGGAAGTCTGGCCTTGTAATATCAAATCAGGCAAGCCATCGCACGGCATCATATTCTTTGGTACCAGTAATCATGCGGTGCGTGAAGCCATGGACGAACTGGCACGACGTGCGCTGCCCGTTGATGCTTTGATGTTGAAAGCGTTTCCGTTTAGCGAAGAAGTGCTCGCTTATATTAACGCCCATGACAAACTGTTTGTCGTAGAGCAGAATCGTGATGCGCAAATGCGTAGTTTGCTGATTAATGAACTGGAGATAGATCCGGCGAAACTGATTCGCGTACTGAACTATGACGGCATGCCACTGACCGCGACCAATTTGCTGGGGAAGATGGCCGGCGTGCTGGAAGCCGAACATCATCAACCGCAGCGCAAAACTGCCAAGGCTGCATCATGACTTATCTGCGCCCCAATTTCAGACATCCTGAAGCACCAGTCAATAGACTTGGGTTTACAGAGAAAAATTATGAAGGGTCAATTTCCACACTTTGCGCGGGATGTGGTCACGACTCGATAAGTGCGGCGATTATTCAGGCCTGTTTCGAGCTTTCAATTGAACCACACCGTATTGCCAAGCTCTCCGGCATTGGTTGTTCATCGAAAACGCCCACATATTTTCTGGGTCAGTCACACGGATTCAATTCAGTACATGGGCGCATGCCATCGATAACCACGGGTGCTAACCTCGCCAATCGCGATCTGATCTATCTGGGCGTTTCCGGTGATGGTGATTCTGCGTCTATTGGCCTGGGTCAGTTTGCGCATGTGGTGCGCCGCAATCTCAATATGCTGTATATCACTGAGAATAATGGCTGCTATGGTTTAACTAAAGGGCAGAACTCGGCGACAACGGATGTGGAGTCCAAGAACAAAGCCGGCGTCGTCAATCCGTTTGCGCCTATTGATCTTGTCAATCTTGCCCTGCAATTGGGAGCAACATTTGTCGCCCGAAGTTTCTCAGGCGATAAGGCTCAGTTGGTACCCCTGATCAAGGCAGCTATCTCGCATCGTGGTTTTGCATTCATCGATATTATTTCACCCTGCGTTACCTTCAATAACAATCCGGGTTCGAAAAAGAGTTATGATTTTGTGCGTGAACATTGTGATGCCACTTCCACAATAGACTTTGTGCCGATGGAAAAGGAAATCACAACTGACTATGCGTATGGGGCTACTCAGGATGTGACTTTGCACGATGGTTCCGTGATTCGCCTGCACAAGGCCAAGAAAGGATTTGATCCCGGGTCACGACGTGGCGCCTTGCGAGCGATCAAAGACGCGGAAGAGAAAGGACAAATATTGACTGGTTTGCTTTACGTGGATACCGATCCCAGTGATCTGCACGATATTCTCAATACCGTGAATAAACCACTGGCTTCACTGAGCGAAGAAGCTTTATGTCCGGGTAACAGAACGCTGCAGTCAATTAACGAGAGTTTCCGCTAGCCACGTGAAAAATTCAATTCGAAATCAAGTAGCTTGCTTTTTTTGCGGCCAGGGTATCAGTCGTGACGTTCTGGCCTTGTAAGCCTGATATTCCGCATCATTTCCCCAACGGTTTTCTGCACGCGCTTCCAGCAATGGAATGCCACTGACTTTGGTAAGCAGAAACACAACAAACAATGGCGAAATCATCGTCAACCATTGCCAGCCAGAAAGAACCGGCGCTGCAATCAACGCGACTCCCAGCCATAAAGTGATCTCACCAAAATAATTGGGGTGACGTGACCACGCCCACAGGCCGCTTGTTATGAAGCGACCATTATTGGCCGTGTTCTTACGAAACACACGCTTCTGTGCATCAGCAATTACCTCAATAGTGAAACCTGTTAGCCAAAGCATGATGCCCAGCCAGGCCAGGGGGCCAAGTGGCAGGCGAACGCTGGTTGTCATTGCAGCAAGCGCTGCAGAAAGCGTCAGGAAAACCCAGGCACCCTGCAAAGTCCACGTGAGGAAAAAACGAGTAGGTACCGGCTTGATCTCGTCAAAGCGGCCATCCGAGCCATCCTTTTTCACTCGTTTAAAAAGAAATGAACCAAGCCGGATTGCCCATACCGAGATCAGTGCACACAGTATGATTGCTCTGGTATCGGGCGCATCACTAAGAACCAGTGCGATCATAGCCAGCGAGACGAAGGTGAGGCTGCCTGTCAAGTCAAAGAAATGCTCAGTTTGTGCCAGGTAGGCGGGAATAAAGGCCAACCACTGTATGCCGAAAGCAAGAGCTACGCATAGCAACAACAGCGGCCATTCACCAATGCGTACGCCACCCTGACTGCCAGCAATCGCGACAAGAGTTGTAAGCGAAAACGCGACCAGAATTATCAGAACATGCTGCAGACTCTTTTTGTTCATGTCACTCCTTGTTGTAGGTAATCAGCCACAAAGTGAATTTGTCACTAATAGTTAGCTTACGCTGATAGCAGATTATTATTCAGCTGCTACTTGTTAGAAATCAACATAGAGTACGTTCAAGTGAATCACTTGGATGCCCATAGGCAACGGATTCCGTGCTACGCAAAAAATACCCCGGATGGAAACCCATAACTTGTTGAATTTATGGGAAAGGTGGCTTAGTCTTCGGCTTCCTAGAATAACAAATTTTTCAGGGGGCGCCACGTCCGCCCAAGCCATCCCCAGGAGTACAACAATGACAATGCAAAAAACCCCACTATTAATGCACCGTTTGATGGAGCGTGGCGCAATGCTGCAACCGGATGCCGAGGTGGTGACAGCTACTGCCGATGGCGTGCGTAAACAAACGTTGGCGAAAACCCGCGATCGCGCCCATCAACTGGCGCATGCCTTGAAAGATGCGGGTATAAAAGTGGGTGATCGCGTAGCGACTTTCATGTGGAACGGTTCCCGCCATCTCGAGACATATCATGCAGTCTCGTGCATGGGAGCGGTATTACATACGCTGAATATTCGCCTGTCGGATGTGGACCTGGAATACATCATCAGCCACGCCAAAGACAGAATAATTATCGTGGATGCTGACCTGTTGCCCAAGCTGCAGGAACTGGCAGGTCGCATGCCGAGTGTCGAAAGAATTATCGTTGCCACTGAGCCCGGATTCGAAGGCTGGCAAACAACGTTGCCAAACGCCATGGATTACGAGGACTTCATCAAGGGTAAGCCGTTGCGTTATCAATGGCCGGAGATTGATGAAAACTCTCCACTGGGGCTGTGTTACACCAGCGGCACAACGGGTAAAGCAAAAGGCGTCATGTATACGCACCGCGCCAATTATCTGCACACCATCAGCATCGCGATGACTGATGTGATGGGCTTATCGGCCATAGATACTGTGTGTGAAATTGTGCCGATGTTTCATGCCAACGCCTGGGGATTGCCGTGGGTAGCTTGTATGTTGGGTATGAAACAGGTGTTTCCGCACCGCTTCATGGTGCCGGACAGATTGGCGCAACTTATTATGGATGAGGAGGTGACAATTTCAGCAGGCGTTCCTACTATTTGGCAGGGCGTAAAAGGATTGATGGAAGCGTCTCCCGGCAAATACAAATTCTCCAAACTGACTCGATTGACGTGTGGCGGTTCCGCACCACCCCCTTCATTGATAGGCTGGTTCTGGGATGAGCTGGGCGTAGAGATGGTGCAGGGCTGGGGTATGACCGAAACCAGTCCGCTGGCAACAATCAGCCGCCGTGCTGGCAAGCTGAAGCATCTGAAAATGTCGGATGCTGAGCGTGCTGCCAATCAGGCAAAGGCCGGTTTACCGATTGCAGGTCTGGAAATAGAAATATTTGATGACCAGTGGCAACCACTGCCACATGACGGCGTGGCATTCGGCGAGTTATTGATTCGAGGCCCGTGGATTTGCTCAGAGTACTACAACGATCCGCAACCAGAGAAGTTCCACGATGGCTGGCTTGTAACGGGTGACGTGGCACGTATTGATCCGGAAGGTTATATCATTATTACTGACCGCTCCAAAGATCTGATCAAATCGGGCGGCGAGTGGATATCCTCAGTGGATCTGGAGAATCACATTGTTGCATTGCCTGGTGTTGCTCAGGCTTGTGTTGTGGCACATCCACACCCGCGCTGGGATGAAAGACCGGTGGCACTGGTTATCAAGAAGCCAGGCGCCGAGCTCACCATGCAGCAGGTAGTCACTCATTGCGAAAGCAAGTTCGCCAAGTGGCAGTTGCCTGACGATGTACTGTTCGTTGATGCCATACCTTTGACGACAACAGGCAAGATGGACAAGAAAATAGTGCGCGCCAAGTTGGACGCAGACGGCTATAAATTGCCAGATCAACGTTAAGGGATTTTTCGCAGGTTCTCCAAATTAAGAGGCACGATCATGTTCAGGATATTCAAGTTGTCAGCATTGCCAATAATAATTGCGATGGGGTTTGTTGCATGCAGTCCGCAGGAAAGTTCTCCACCGGCGGAGTCTGCTGCAACCTCAGCGCCTCCAGCAACAGTTTCGTCAGTCGAAAGTGAGGCAGAGCTGATCGCACGAGCTCGTGGCATTCATGAGCGAGTGATCACACTGGATACGCATGCGGACATCAATACCGCGAATTTTACGGCTGACAACAACTACACCATGGATCTGGATACGCAGGTGAATCTGCCGAAGATGGAAGCCGGTGGTCTGGACGTTGCGTGGTTCATTGTTTATACAGGACAGGGCGAACTTACTGACAATGGTTATGCTGCTGCGTACGCCAATGCCATGGATAAGTTCGATGCCATCGAACGCCTGACTAGTGAGATTGCACCTGGCGCTATTGATCTGGCATACACGTCGGATGATGTCCGTCGTATAGTTGCAGAGGGCAGAAAAGTTGCGATGATTGGTATCGAGAATGCCTACCCCATGGGAACCGATATCAATATGGTCAGACGATTTCAGGAACTCGGTGGCCGTTACATGTCATTGACTCACAACGGCCATAATCAGTTTGGAGACTCCAATACAGGTGAAGCTACTGGTGAGTGGTTGTATAACGGACTCAGCGAACTGGGTCGCCAGGCTGTTATCGAGATGAATAAATGGGGAGTCATGATCGATATTTCCCATCCTGCCACAACGACTAATCTCCAAACTATAGCGATGTCAGAGGCACCGGTGATTGCATCGCACTCATCCGCCCGGGGCCTGTCCGATCACAGCCGTAATCTCAATGACGAAGAATTGATTGCGGTCAGGGATAACGGTGGCGTAGTGCAGGTGACCGCTTTTCGCGCTTACATAGATGGCGACAAACATCGCCTGAATCGTGAGGCGCTATTGCGGCTGCAGACTGCGATTGCACAGGATCTGGATTTCGAGATGCTGGATGCTGCAGCGGTTCGTGCGCTCGATGATGAAGCGCGCGCGGCGTATCTGGAAGGAATGACTGAAATTAATGCTCTGGCCGCGCCGCGCATTGCAGCCGAGGTAGATGCCGTGGCACCACCCGTTGATGTGGCGGATTTCGTTGATCACATTGATTACATGGTAGATCTGATTGGTCTGGATCACGTAGGCATCAGTTCTGATTTCGATGGTGGCGGCGGGGTTGAAGGCTGGAACGATGCCTCTGAGACATTCAATGTCACACTGGAATTAGTGCGACGTGGTTACACTGAGGAGCAAATAGCCGCTCTATGGAGTGGCAATCTGTTAAGAGTGCTGGACGACGTGCAGCGTATTGCTGCGGAAATACAGGCGCGTGCCTGACAACAGGGGATTACTATGACGGCTCTCGTACTTGGAATTGTATTGTTCCTGGGTGTTCATTCCATTCGTATTTTTGCGGATGGCTGGCGTACCCGCCAAATTGAAAAACTGGGCGCGGGAACCTGGAAAGGAATCTTTGCAGCTGTTGCCGTTGTGGGTTTCGTACTTATCATCTGGGGTTATGGCGCAGCCCGTATGAATCCAACCTGGTTGTGGGCAAGCCCGGTGTGGACGCGCCATCTGGCAGCATTGTTGACTGTGCCTGCTTTCATTCTTTTGGTAGCAACTTATATTCCCGGCTCCAGAATCCGCGCCAAAGTCGGTCACCCCATGGTGTTAGGTGTCAAAGTCTGGGCGCTTGCTCATTTGATAGCAAATGGCACAGTAGCTGATGTCATTCTATTTGGCAGTTTTCTGGTTTGGGCTATAGTTGAGTATGCGGTATCGCGTCGCCGCGACCGGTTGGCTGGTGTGCAAGTGGTACCCGGCACTGGCAAGAAAGATGTACAGGTGGTCGTAATCGGTTTAGTTTCGTGGGTGTTATTCGCCATGTTTCTGCATGGCCCCTTGATTGGTGTGCAGCCATTTGGTTAATCGCAGTAATACTCCGCGATCAATCCTTGAATTTTGGAGTCCTTTTTTCCAGAAAAGCGCTGACAGCTTCTTCGTGTTGTGCTGTGTGGTGTGCCAGCGCCTGAAATCCGGCAGACATCTCCAGCAGACTTTCCAGGCGCATATGCTGACCCTCGCGCAGGAGTCGTTTTGTCATTCGCAGAGCCTGGCCCGGGTTGGCGGCAATACGCTCGGCCATCTGCATGGCGGCAGGTAACAGGTCTTCGTGGGCAACCACCTGTGACACGAGGCCACAGGCAAGAGCCGCTGCAGCGTCTATAGCTTCACCGGTAAATGCCATTTCAGCCGCTTTAGACATGCCTACGGCTCTAGGCAGTAACCATGCCCCGCCATCACCTGGAATCAACCCCACTTTGACGAAACTTTCTGCAAAGGTCGCTTTCTCTGAGGCTATACGGATATCGCACATGCACGCCAGGTCGCAGCCGGCGCCGATGGCCGGACCATTGACAGCAGCTATAGTGGGAACTTCCAGATTATAAAGCGCGAGAGGAATCCGTTGGATGCCACCACGATACGCGTGGCGAATATTGGCGGGTTCTCCTACTCCTTTACCCATCTTCTCTGTCATCTTGCGCAAGTTGCCACCAGCCGAAAACGCAGGTCCCGCGCCGCTGAGAATAACAGCGCGCACTGACCGGTCGCGGGTAATACGTGCGCAAGCCTCCATGATCTCTTCGGCGTCTTCCTCACCGGTCATGGCATTACGCGTTTCCGGGCGAATCATGGTGAGCAGGACAATGGCGCCTTGTTGGTCGAAACTCAGGAAGGGCGGTTCAGATTGACTCATAAACTGGGGTTCTCCATAGCAGGCTCAACCGAATGTTGGTGCCTGAGTCTAGCACAGCTTGCTTGAGCGGATAGATACTGGTAATTCAGACGCTTATCAAGCAGAATTGGGGGCGAATTTGCCTCCGAAGCAAATTATCAATGATGTAGACCGTAGAGGAGTAGAAATAGTGAAGAAAATTTTTGGCATTAGTGTAGCTCTGGTACTGGGCGTTGTCTCAACACTGCTGATAGCGCAGCAACCGGAAAAAACCCCGGCACCTGAAGGGGCATCACTTTATTTTGTCTCTCCACAGAATGGTGACGTCGTATCCTCCCCATTCACTGTTGTATTTGGACTCAAAGGAATGGGCGTTGCGCCTGCTGGTATAGTGATGCCAAATACAGGACATCACCATTTGTTGGTCAATGCCGAGCAATTGCCAGACTTAAATGTGCCTTTGGGAACCAACGTGACTCACTTCGGTCTTGGACAAACAGAAACTACCGTGACACTGGAGCCTGGCGTGCATACTCTGCAGTTGATCCTGGGCGATCATTTGCATATCCCCCATAATCTACCTGTAGTTTCTGAAAAAATAACTGTGACAGTCAGTCAATAAAAATAATATTTAAGACGTTGTCAGGATGCGCCTATGCGTCAGCATAATCCCAGCTCTACAGTAGTTATCAGCGGAAGCGGTTTGTGGACGCCCGAACATATCGTCAGCAACGAGGAGCTGGTGCTGGCTTTGAATGCTTATGCCGACAAGTTCAACGCGGAACACGAAGCAGAAATTGCAGCCGGTATATGTCAGGCGGTTGCGAAATCGGATCCCGATTTCATTGAGAAGGCCAGCGGCATCAGACAACGCCATGCCTATGTGAAAGACGGCATTTTGGACGTTAACCGCATGCGACCGAACATTCCGGAGCGAGCTGAAAGCGAGCTCAGTCATCAGGCGGAAATTGCGCTGGCTGCAGCGAAAATTGCTTTAACTAATGCCGGCAAAGCTGCAACAGATATTGATGCAGTGATCGTCAGTTGCGCTTACACACAACGAGCATATCCGGCAATTGCGATTGAGGTGCAGGATGCGCTTGGTATAGAGGGGTTTGGTTTCGACATGCTGGTTGCGTGTTCGGCGGCAACTTTTGCTTTGCATCGCGCTTATGAGATGGTCAAGGCAGGTTCGGCACGTGCCGTCCTCGTTATCAATCCTGAGCTGATTACTCCTCAAGTCAATTTCTGTGATCGCGACAGTCATTTTATCTTTGGCGATGTAGCCACAGCCATTGTAGTTGAGCGTGGCGACACCGCCAGCAGTAAAGAACAATATGAAATACTGGGAACGCAGGCACAGACCATGTTTTCCAGCAATATACGCTCAAACTTCAGTTATATGTCACGAACTCATGATGTGGATGCGTTCGGCCCGGATAAACTTTTTCATCAGGAGGGGCGCTCTGTTTTCAAGGAAGTGTGTCCCATGGCTGCTGAGCATATAGGCAATCACCTGACGCTATTGGGGTTTGCCATAGCGGATGTGAAACGCTGGTGGCTGCATCAGGCGAATATCAATATGAATCTGTTGATTGTGAAAAAACTGTTGGGTCGCGCAGCCACCGTAGAAGAGGCCCCCATTGTGTTGGACCGCTATGCGAATACCGCTTCCGCAGGGTCGATCATCGCCTTTAATTTGCATAGCCAGGATTTACACGCTGGTGATATTGGTGTGATTTGCTCGTTTGGAGCAGGTTATTCTATTGGTAGCTTGATTGTGAAAAAACGCTAGTCTTAAAACTATAAAGAGGTATCTTATGTCTCAATTACGTCGCATGCGAACAATAGGTTTCGCATTACTCTGTTCGTCGTTCGCTGCAATGTCTGCGCAAGCGGACAATCTTTCTTACGCCAGTCCAGAATCCGTGGGCATGTCTTCTGCTGCACTCGAACGCATTACTCCTTTGTTACAGGGTTATATCGATGATGGAGAGTTGGTCGGGGCCGTCAGCATGGTTGCCCGCCGTGGTAAAGTAGTGCATTTCGAAAAATTCGGCACTTTGAATAAGGATACCGGGCAGGAGATGGAAACCGACAGTTTGTTCCGCATCTACTCCATGACCAAACCGATTACGACTGTTGCAGCGATGATGCTGTACGAAGAAGGCAAACTGCAAATCACCGATCCAGTGGAGAAATTCCTGCCAGAGTTTGCCGGTGTGCGTGTAGTGGGTGAGGGTGGCAATCTGGTAGCTCAGGCACGACCTTTTACCATTCAGATGCTGATGACGCACAGTGCAGGGCTTACTTACGGTGTGTTTGGCGACACGCTGGTTGACAGAGAATACCGCGATGCACAGATTCTGGGTAATCAGGATCTGGCAGAAATGACAACACGTCTGGGCAGCATTCCACTGCAGTTTCAGCCTGGTACGCGTTTTCATTATGGCGTCAATACTGATGTTTTGGGTCGCGTAGTGGAGGTGGTTTCCGGACAAACACTGGATGAGTTTTTCCGCGAGAGAATCTTCGCGCCTCTGGAGATGACCGACACCTTCTTTGAAGTACCTGCCGACAAGCGTCCACGTTTTGGTACCAACCACTCGTATGATCCACGCACACAAACACTGGTAGTCAGTGATAGTCCCGCGACCAGTGCGTTCGCAAATAGCGTGATCTTCTATTCCGGTGGTGGCGGTCTGGTGGGCACTGCAGAAGATTATATGCGCTTCAGTCAAATGATGCTGAATGGTGGTGAACTGGATGGCCAGCGTATCCTTGGGAGCAAGACTATTGAGTACATGACGCAGAATCACTTGCCCGGCATATTCCGTGGTCAGGGACCGGACAGCGGCATGAACCTGCCTGGCTTTGTGTCCGGTACAGGTTTTGGACTGGGTTTCGCCGTTGTTGAAGATCCTGCGGCTGTCGGCGGTGTAGGCTCCAAAGGCGAATACTACTGGGGAGGTGCCGCAGGTACCATGTTCTGGATAGACCCAGTGGAAGAATTAATCGGCGTAGTGATGATTCAACATATGAATGTGCAAGTGCCACTGCGTGCCGCATTCAAAGCAGTGACCTATGGCGCTATCATCGATTGATCTTTGCATCAGGCTGTCAAAGCAGAGGTGCTCAATGCGTTATAAAAATCGCCTTGCATGTATGATGCTGGCGCTTTGCACAAACGGCGTTACTGCTCAGCAGAGTGCCTCTGTTGAGCAGGCTTTGCCTGAGGAAATTGTGGTAACCGGAGAGCGCACGCTTTCCGGTTTGCGCTTTCAGATGGATAGGGCGCAGGATGATATTTATCGCTTGTTTAATCAATTGTTGGATGACAGCAGATTCAAGATTAATTGCAACACTGAATCCAGTACGGGCAGTTATATTCTGCAACGCAAATGTGAACCGGCATTCCTGGCAAACGAACGCGCCAGATATGCTGCGCAGACAGTAGCTGCCTGGCGCTCTGGCGAAGACCCTTCGTTACCTCCTACTCTGGCTATGGAAATGGCGCTCGCCACAGGTAGAGTATCTGATGAAGATCTCAAGTTCGACATGACTGATCAGTACGAAAAGATGAACCAGCACATGTATGAATTAGCTATGAGTAATACCGAGCTGCAACAGGCACTTTTGAAATTGGCCGCACTGCAAGCAGATTATGTTTCTTTGGAAGAGCAACAGAAGAGCAGGCGACAAGCTGATAGTCGTGGGGGAATCCTGTGCGGAATTTTTTCACGTGCCTGCAGGAAAGAAGGCGAGCCGACACCTTAACTTTAATCCAGTAACGATCAGTTTACGAATAAGGTAAAACTCAGCCAGATATACGCTACATAGCCTGCCAACAACACAACCCCCTCAGTTCGACTTAAACGCATTCCTGTATAAAGGAAGACCATCAGCAATACAGAAGCGGCAAGCATTACCCATTGGTCAAACTGCAGAATTCTTGCAGTTACGGGAAGCGGCTGCAATATTGCCGATAGGCCCAAAATGCCCAGCACATTAAAAATATTACTACCAAGTATATTGCCAACCGCAACATCTGCGTGCTTGCGCAGGGCTGCCAACACTGAAACAGAAAGTTCAGGCAGTGAAGTCCCCAAGGCTACCAGAGTGAGGCCGATAACAGCATCGGATACTCCCATTAGCAGGGCAATACCAGTTGCGCCTTGCAACAGTAGTCTTGCGCCAATAACAAGCAGTAACAATCCGATAACCAGATACAGCAAAGTTGCTGGGACAGAAACAGGAAGTGCAGTCACTTCTTCGGATTCAGCGATATTCATCGAAGCAGCGGGGTTGTCGACTTGGCGTTCGGAGCGATATGCAATCACCAGATATATGACCAATCCCGTCAGAAGCAACAATGCGTCAGCACGACCCAGCGCACTGCCTATAGCAAGAAGTATGAACAGAACAGCAGCGACAACACCAGTCAGCCCATCGCGACGCAACGACATGGGTTGCACCGCCAATGGCGTGATTATCGCGCATAGGCCGAGAATGAGCAGGATATTACTGATATTGCTGCCAACAACGTTCCCGATAGCGATGTCCGGTTGTTGGTTGATAGCGGCGCCAACCGAGACCACCAATTCAGGTGCGGAGGTGCCAAAGCCAACGATAACCAGGCCGGCAAGCAGAGGAGAAACATCGAGCCTTTTTGCCGCAGACAAGGCGCCACGTATAAGACTCTCACCACCAACGGTTAACAGGACTAACCCTACAGCAACGAGCAAAGCATTAATCATCTACCACCACCGCGAAAGACGTTTCTAACACAAACAATGTGAATAGTATGCTGAAGTGGAAACTATTCCAAGAGAATAAATTCTATTGTGTCGGTTTACTTTTTTTCAAACTCCTTGTGCTTGTGACCAAGCCAGAGGGCGACAAAGAACCACAATACGGACACAGGTAACATGGTTAACGCCAGTGCCGAAAGGCTGAAACCAAATGCTGCGATGAAGGTATAGGACCAGGCACCAATCTGGTCACCCACACGGTATACAACCGTGTCGTTGAAGTTCTTCGCTTTGTATTTGTCTGTTCGCGGAAGAACGGTATACAAAGCTTCTCTGGCGGGGCGTTGAATGGCGAAATTGGTGGTGCGGCGCAGTACATCGAACGCGATCACTACTACGAGTACCGGAGCGACTGCCAGCAAGCCAAATCCAATAAAACTGACAATAGGCAGGAATGCCAGCGCTGCTCCTACGCCAAACCATTTCAGGATGCGTCCGGTCATAAACATTTGCAGTATCAGAGTCAAGGCATTGGTCACCAGATCGCGGTTGGCGAACAATTGCGTACGCCCGGTGCGGTCATCTCCAAACACTTCATTGACGATGGCGATCTGTTGAAAATACAGGAATGTCGAAACGATGGTGAACATCAGCATCAGGATGGCTATACCGAGCAGATATGGTGACTTCAGAACATGTTTGATTCCTTCCAGCGCCCCGCCGCCAATTATCTGATTTTCTTTTGCTGCTGCGGCAGCGCTGATCTGCCGTAACGTAGCTTCATCCAATGCTAATTGTTCGTTGACCGAAACGGGCTGAGTGGTGGAAGACTGTGCTGCCTCTTCCTTGATGCCAGCCATTGCCAGACTTTCTTCCGTTTGGCCTAAATAAGCAGAAACCCGTGCAGCAAGTTCGAGCAAGACTGCGGAGACTAACAGCAAAGCAACCGGGCTAAATAACTCAACCAGGGTAGACGTGATAATGGATCCGGATAAAGCTCCCGCAGTGCCACCAACGGCGATTATGCCAAACAAACGTTTGCTCTGTGATGGTCGGAAAATATCATTGACGAATGACCAGAACACAGAGACTACGAACAAGTTGAAAACACTGGTCCAGATGAAAAATATACGCCCGGCCCAGATTTCGCTGTTGCCTTCCACCATCTGAAATAAAAAAAAGAACAATAGAAGGTTGACAATAAAAAAGCGGTACACAAGAGGAACAAACTGGCGGCGCGGATACTTGCTGACCAAAAACCCATATAAGGGCTGCAGCAACAGCATACCAACCAAGGTGCCGGTAAACAGCCAGGCTAGATTTTCGACGCCGCCCGCTGCGCCCATATCATCGCGAATAGGCCGGATAATGTAGTAGGCGCTCAGCAACAGGAAATAATAGGTGCCAGAACAAAACAGCGCCGCCCCTTCGCCGGGGCGTACATCCGTGCTGCGGCTCAATAGCCGTGTGATGGGACTATTCATGGCCGTCTTATGCCGCGTCTATCAAGTCGGCCATACGCCGCCTCATTGCAGCGTCCGGCAAGCCACCCCTGGAGGCACCGATATTATCAGTCAGATAATCCGGGCGTGCGGTGCCAGGTATCGCAGTGGTTACTGCCGGATGTGAGACGATATATTTAAGCGCGAACTGTGCCCAGGTGCTGATATCCAGTTCAGCGGCCCACTCGGGGATTGGCTGCTCGCCGAATGCCTCGAAAACGCGGCCACGACCAAATGGCAAATTAATCTGCACGGCAACGCCACGGTCCAACGCCAGTGGCAAAATACGTTCATCCGCTGAGCGATTGTCGATGGCATAATCAATCTGAATAAAATCCATTTCATGACTGGCCAGCACCCGCTCGAATTCTTCGTATTGTTGTTTGGAGGATGTAGTCATGCCGTAATAGCGAATTCTGCCTGCTGCTTTCATGTCGCGGAGTATAGGCAGCATCTGTTCAACACCACCCAGATTGTGTACTTGCAACAAATCAAAACGGTCCGTTTGCAGGCGCTCGAAAGAACGCTCAATTTCCGCCAGTCCCGCTGCTACACTTTGGCGACCGGCACCCACTTTAGTGCAGATAAATAATTGATCGCGATTGCCAAGTTCTGCTGTCAGATTACCAACCACCGTTTCCGCATTGCCGTAAGAAGGTGCCGTGTCTACCATAACACCGCCGGTTCCGGGCAGATTGCGCAGTACTTCCCGCAGTGGGCTCAACTCTTCTTCGGTGGCGGCTACGTCATAGCGACGCGCCGTACCAATGCCGATCAAGGGGACACGCTCACCTGAAGATGGAATGGCTTTCGTTAACAATTCTCCATGCTGGGCGAGAAGATCTTTGCTACCCAGTGCCAGACCTGCGCCCAGGCCGAGGCCCAATTTCAAAGCAGTACGCCGATTCACGGCAGGGTTGAACCTGGACATCAGTTATCTCCTGTATTGAATTATTGTCAGTTCTGCTGATCCATTTCCTGCTGCCGTGCACCCGCCAGAATACCGGGTAGAGCGTAATTACCCTCATGGCAGGCATATTCATACATTTTGTCGCCATCAGGTCTGGCGCGCATGGGTATCTCCGCCGTCCATGAAGTTGTAAACACATTCGGGTCATCCATCGTGAAGCTGTACACAAGTTGATTTTCGGATGCGCGCGTAAAGCGTTCGGTAACCGTCAGGGTTTCACTCGCGCCCCGGTAGGATTGCTGAGGATGAAAGTTTTTCGTAGTCACCACCAGCGTGTCGCCATCCCAATGGCCAACCGAATCACCCATCCATTTGATCATGTGTTCGGGCAAGTGTTCATCGTTCAGCCTAATGATGCGCGCGTCATGCACCATCTCAACCATGATCATGACATAGTCCGGAGTCTGCACAATCTGATAGTTGTTGTTATACATAACCGGCAACATAGGCGGCCCGGAGCTGGAGCTGAATGAGAGCAGGCAGCGTTCGCCTAATGGTCGCAATTCGGGACCATCGAAGGGAGCAACTCCCGGACGTTGCCGCCACTGGGCAGCCAAACCCATCTGGCGACCGCCCTCAGCCATCGGAATCTGGCCATTAGGTGGGTCAATAACAAGCGATGTACGGTATTCCCCATTGATCACCGCCACGTTGGTGCCGCGGTCCAGCCAGAAAAGGTTGTAACCGGCATCGGTATTGCCATCATCGGGTGGGGGACGGTTCGGATCGCTGGGTTGGTCTGCTTGTTCAACACGCGCTATAGCCATACGCTCGCGCTCGCTGGCTTCTTCTTCAGTCAAAAAGCGTTTGTCACCAAATTCGGCAGGGCGCTCCAGGGGGGTTTGCGTGGCATTGGTCCAAATGCCCTGTAAGTCAGGCTTTCCGTCCGGTGTACGTGGTATCACCCATTCATCGGCTGCAGTGCATATGGTTGTCATCGCGGAAAAACCGATAGCGGTAATCAGATAGCCAAGCCCTTTGTGTTTCATGGAGTTGCTCCAGTCTTTATTGGTAGATGCGGCGCTGCAATAGTAGACCAGCGCCGCGTCTTTTACTATTCGCAGCGATGTCGTTTCAGCGCAAACTATTGGCCATTCAAATAGTCCAGTGTCAGCGCTGTCATTGCCTGCACGCCTATTGGCAAAGCCCGCTCGTCAGCAAAAAAGTAAGGCGAATGGTTGGGGAATACCATGTCTGGGTTATCTGATCCTATGCCAAGGAAGAAAAACATGCCGGGAACCTCATTGGCGTAGTAGGAAAAGTCTTCTGCGCCGGTAATCTGTGGTGCTTCAATCAGACCATCGCCAACAACTCTTTGCAACGTGGGTGACATGCTGCGGGTGAGGGCAGGATCATTGCTGGTGACGCCATAGCCGAGGCTGATTTCCACCTCTACGGTGGCGCCGGCGCTGGCAGCAATCTGGGTAGCAGTGCGGGTGACGCGTTCATGGATCTGTGTGCGCGTTGCGGCATCGAAAGTGCGTAGCGTGCCGATCATTTCCACAGAGTCGGGAATAATATTGCTGCGGATGCCGCCATTGATAGCACCGACAGTCACAATGGAGGGTGTCAGTGTCGAATCAAGCTGGCGACTGGGTATGGTCTGCAGGCCCATAACAATCTGTGAGGCGACAACGATGGGATCTATGCCGGCCCAGGGTGCTGCACCATGCGTTTGTTGTCCCTGCACTTTGATGCGGAATGAATCGCTGGATGCCATGGTGCCGCCTTCGCGAACAGCAATAACGCCGATAGGTATAGGCCAGACATGCAGGCCAAACACGGCATCGGGGCGCAAGGTATCGAATATGCCTTCTTTGAGCATCAACTCCGCACCGCCTTCTTCGCCTTCCGGTGCGCCTTCCTCAGCCGGTTGGAATATAAACATAACAGTACCAGGCAGTTCCTCCCTTAATCCGGCTAGTACCCGTGCCGCGCCCATCAGAATGGCAATATGATTGTCATGGCCGCAGGCGTGCATGACGCCAACGTCCTGACCATTGTATTCAGTGCGTACTTTGGAGGCGAATGGCAGATCGACCATTTCTTCCACCGGCAACCCATCCATGTCGGCGCGCAGAGCAACTACCGGTCCGGGACGTCCACCTCGCAGAATTCCAACCACTCCTGTGTGAGCGATACCGGTTTCAACCTCCATGCCCAATAATTGAAGATGTTCCGCGACGATGGCTGATGTGCGAAATTCACGATTGCCCAGTTCGGGATGTTGATGAAAATCGCGCCGCCACTCGACGACCTGCGGCATGACTCGATCGACCAATGATTGTACGTGTTCGGGTAGAGCTGCTTGCTGCGCAAATATACCGGAGCTTGCTGAGAGAAGACCGAGCGCTAAACAGGTGGCGGACAGGTGACGCATTTTCATGATGTCTGGCTCCGACTGGGGAATTCTGATTGACAGCAGTGGCCGCTTTCATTGACGGCTCTACAATTTGTCTGACCCGCAAAGAATATCGCAGCTGTTCAGGCAATGCCAGAACGCAGGGGAAGCTCTTTATGACGAAAGCCTACAACCAGCCTTTGCGTTTGAAGAAAATATACGGAGCAATACCGGAGAGCACCATCAGACCCAGCGCCCAGGGATAACCCAATTGCCATTCCAGCTCAGGCATTAACCTGAAGTTCATGCCATAAATACTGGCAATCATGGTAGGGGGCAGGAACACCACAGCAGCAATCGAGAAAATCTTGATGATCTGGTTCTGCTGGATATTGATAAATCCCTGAGCTGCGCCCATCAGAAAGTTGATTTTGTCGAACACGAAACTGTTGTGGGGTAACAGTGATTCGATATCGCGCAACAATTCGCGGGCGGTCTCTGCATATTGCGCGGAAAGTTTGCCGTGGCGCAAAAGAAACGTAAGAGCGCGTTGCGTATCCAGCAGGCATAAGCGTACCTTGCCATTGGTGTCTTCATGGCGGGCAAGCTCATCAATATCATCTTCTATAGGTAAGCCGTTTTCTTCCAGTACATGGTTACTGGTAAGTTCCAGACCGGTATAAACCTCTTCCAGCGTATCAGCCAGATCATCGATCTTGATTTCAAACAGTGCCAGCAGTATGGCAACTGCATCCTGTGCGACGCCGGAAACGCGGCGTGCTCGCATGCGTAGTAATCGAAAAGCAGGAATCTCACGCTCACGCAGTGTAATCAACTGGTTGTTATTCAGCGTGAATGCAACTGTGGTATTGCGCGGCTTGTCATCCACCTTGTGTAAAAACAGGGAGTGAATATGCAGGCCAGCCTCATCCTGATAGGAACGGGCGCTGGCCTCGATCTCTTCGACATCTTCTGTGTCGGGTAAAGGCAAGCGATGCTGGGTTTCCATCAGCGCGCGTTCATCGTCATTGGGGTCGACAAGGTCGAGCCACATGGCGTTGGTCAGTGACTGCGGCTTCGTATCATCCTGTGAAGGAATCAGGTAACCGTTTTTGTTGAGCGAATAAATTGTCAGCATGGCAATGCGCAGCCTGTATCTTAAAGATTCTTGTCTGTTACTGCGCCCTCAGAAGCAGAAGTAACAGTTTTTGCATACTTGGCCAGTACGCCTCTTGTATAACGAACTGGAGGTTTTTTCCAATTACTCAAGCGTTTATTTATTTCAGCATCGCTCAAATGCAGTGTTACTTCCTGATTCTCTGCGTCAATCGTGATGCGGTCCCCATCTTCAACAATTGCAATCGGACCGCCCTCGATTGCTTCAGGGGTAACGTGTCCGACTACGAAACCATGACTGCCACCGGAGAAACGTCCATCGGTTATCAGCGCAACATCCAGGCCGAGCCCTTTACCCATGATTGCAGAAGTCGGGCTGAGCATCTCGCGCATGCCGGGGCCACCCTTTGGACCTTCGTAACGAATAATCAGCACATCGCCTTTAACTACAGTGCCATCCAGAATACCCTTCAGCGAATCTTCTTCGGAGTGGAATACACGCGCAGTGCCGGTAAACTTCAAACCCTCTTTGCCGGTGATTTTTGCGACAGCACCCTCAGGCGCCAGGTTGCCCCTTAAGATTACCAGGTGACTATCTGGTTTAATTGGTTTATTCAACGGAGCAATAATCTCCTGACCCGCAGGGTAGGGCTTTACGTCTGCAAGATTTTCTGCCAGCGTTTTTCCTGTGACCGTCATGCAACTGCCGTCGAGCATGCCACTGTCCAGCATCATCTTCATCAGCGGTTGAATACCGCCAATCGCGATCAACTCAGACATCAGGAAACGGCCGCTTGGGCGCAGGTCTGCTAATAGTGGTGTCACCTTGCCAACGCGTGTGAAATCATCCAGCGCCAGGTCAACCCCTATTGAGTGTGCCATCGCAATCAGGTGTAGCACTGCATTTGTGGATCCTCCCAAAGCAATAACAACTTTGATCGAATTCTCGAACGCGGCCTTGGTCATGATGTCCGAAGGTTTGATGTCGCGCCGAATCAGATTCATGATTGCTTCACCTGCGCGCAGACAATCATCCATCTTGTCATCGGAAATGGCGTCCTGGGCGGAACTGTTGGGCAGGCTCATCCCCAGCGCCTCGATAGCGGAAGCCATCGTGTTCGCTGTGTACATGCCGCCACAAGAACCCGGGCCCGGAATGGCCGTCTCTTCGATATTTTTTAACTGAATATCAGACACGGTGCCATTGGCGTGACCGCCTACTGCTTCAAAAACGGAAACAATGTCCGTATGATTTTTGCCAGGCTGAATAGTGCCGCCATAAATGAAAATAGACGGGCGATTCAAGCGCGCCATCCCGATAAGACAGCCGGGCATATTCTTGTCGCAACCACCAATGGCAATAATTGCATCATGACCCATGCATGCCGAAACGGATTCTATGGAGTCCGCAATCACTTCTCGCGAAACGAGCGAGTACTTCATACCTTCCGTGCCCATGGAGATGCCATCGGATACCGTGATTGTGTTGTAGATGACGCCTTTGCCTGAGGCCGCATCCACTCCGCGATTGACTTCGTCTGCCAGCTTGTTGATATGCATGTTGCAGGGAGTCACCATACTCCAGGTGGAAGCGATGCCGATCTGCGGCTTTGTGAAATCGGCGTCGTTGAATCCAACGGCACGAAGCATAGCTCTGCTTGCTGCGTGCTCAACGCCATCAACGACCTGGCTGGAATATTTGCGCTTGTTTTTATCACTCATGGTTGTATCACTCTTTGGGAAATCTTTCGGGCTATTCTGCAGGCTGGGTGTTGTGTCGGGTCCCGACCAATCTGATGTGTTTACGGTATCGTGACCGAGGTCTGAAACTGGGCGAAACTATACACCAACGGGTAGTTTCTTGGTAGGGGTGCTGCTTTCCATCGCGACCTGATGGGGACTGACAGGTTTTCGTGCGCAAGCAGGTTCGCTTTGACCAGTTAATCAGTTAACATCGGGTCGATTTTGTGAACGGTGAAATGGATATGAGAAATTTTAAAAGTGCGCTGATTATTGCTCTCTCGGTAATGGGTTTGTTTGCCGTAGCCGCAGATCCTTTGGTAGCAGCAGAGGCAACAGGTGAATCACTTTACAGCCAGAATTGCGCCGTTTGTCACGATGCGCCAACCGATATCCGCACACCGCCAAGAGCAGCGTTAGCATCATATACGGCTAACAGTATTGTGCATGCGTTGACGCAGGGCATCATGCAGCCACAAGGCGCGGCATTGAATGAGGCGGAAACTATCGTCCTGGCCGAATATCTGTCGCGAGGCACCTATAGCAGCACGTTGACTGGTTCTCTGCAGTCCTGCAGCAATGCAATGCCAGCTATTGATTTGAGTCTGGCCAGCAACTGGAACGGCTGGGGCAATGGCCCGGCGAATTTGCGTTTTCAGCCAGCCAGTGGCACCAATATCAATTTGCAGAATATCGATGAACTGGAGCTGGTCTGGGCTTTCGGTCTGGAAGGTGCCACTGCAGTGCGGTCGCAACCGAGTGTATTGGGGAGTCTGATGCTTGCAGGCAGCCCCAGCGGCGTGGTCTATGCCTTTGATATTCAGTCGGGCTGCACTTTCTGGACGTATCCGGCGACAACTGAGGTGCGCACGTCAGTCACTGTGGCATTCTCGGAAACTCTCAACAAGCAACTGGCCGTATTCGCCGATGTGTCCAATCGCCTGTATGTGCTGGATGCCATGACTGGTGAAAAGCTTTGGCATGCCGACGTGGATGACAATCCCTATGCCCGCAGCACCGGTTCCCCTGTAGTGCATGGTGAACGTATTTTCGTACCGGTTTCCTCCAGCGAAGTCAGCGCGGCAGGACGTCCGGATCATGTTTGCTGTACGTTCCGCGGCAATGTCGCCGCATTCTCATTGGCTACGGGTGAGAAACTCTGGCACACCTATGTCATGGAAGAGGCAAAGCAGGTGGGTATCAATAGCGCTGGCAATCCGATAATGGCACCTTCCGGCGCTCCTATCTGGCAGGCACCAACCATTGATGCGGAACGGAATCGGATTTATGTAGGTACTGGTCAGAACTACACCCGACCTACCAGCGGCACCAGCGATGCAGTTATCGCCTTCAACATGGATACAGGTAATATGGATTGGGTTTTCCAGTCCACGGCCGAGGACGCATTCACCATGGCTTGCGTGATGGGCGCTGACCATCCCAATTGCCCGGAGCCGGGGCCGGATGTAGATATTGGTGCTCCTATCCTGAATGTCACGCTGAGTAATGGCAACAATATTCTGGTCACTGGTACCAAGGGAGCTGTGGTTTTTGGCCTGGACCCGGATAATAATGGTGCGGTTTTATGGGAGCGTCGCATTGGCCGCGGCAGTCCGCTCGGCGGCATTCATTGGGGGATGACCACCGTAGGCGATATGTTGTTCGCCCCGGTTGCTGATAATGGTCCATTGGAGGATGCGGGGTTGCAAAGGCAGCCTGGTTTGCATGCCATTGATATGAAAACCGGAGAAGTTGCATGGTATGCCAGACCCGCAGCGCGATGTGAGGAGGGACAGCGGGGCTGCAGCAATATATACTCAGCACCTTCTACAGCCAGCGATGATTTCATCATCACAGGCGGCTTAAATGGTCACCTGTTCGTACATGACAAGAATAGCGGCGAGGTGATCTGGGAATACAATAGTCTGCAGGAATACCAGACCATCAACGGTGTGGCAGCCAAGGGTGGCTCTTTTGATGCCACCGGAGCGGTGCTCAGTGGCGACTACATGGTGGTAAACTCAGGCTATGCTACATTTGGGCAGCTTCCCGGGAATGTTCTATTGGTTTTCAAACTAAATAGTTCAAACTAAATAGTTCAAAATAATTAGTTCTAAATAAAGAGTATTTAAAATGATAATAAAATATCCAGCACTGGCAACCTTTGCTCTGACGTCTCTTCTTGTGGCGTGCGGCCCCGGCGAAGAAGCTACGCAAACTACCGAATCCAGCGCTCCCGTGCGTACCGCACCTGCCGCGCCCAGTTACAGCGCATCAGTTAACACAGCCCGCCTGGTTGCAGCGAACGACGAGCCCGGAAGCTGGATGTCTACTGGACGCGACTATAACGAACAGCGCTATAGCCCGCTGGATCAGATCAACGTTGACACAATTGCCGGGTTGGGATTGGCGTGGCATGCGGAGATGGATACCAGCCGCGGCCAGGAAGCAACGCCGATCGTGGTAGACGGTGCACTTTATATCAGCACTGCTTGGAGCATGGTGAAGGCCTATGATGCGCGCTCCGGACGCAAATTGTGGGAGTTCGATCCGGAAGTTCCTCCCGCAAAAGGCGTGGATGCCTGCTGTGACGTCGTCAATCGCGGTCTGGCCGTATGGGAAGGCAAAGTCTTCGTGGGTACCATTGATGGTCGTCTGATTGCATTGGACTCCGCGACAGGCCAAAAAATCTGGGATGTGGTCACGGTGGATCAGACTCAACCTTACACCATCACGGGCGCTCCCAGAGTGATCAAAGGTAGAGTGGTTATCGGAAATGCTGGCGCAGAATACGGTGTGCGAGGCTATGTTACCGCCTACGATGCGAGCTCTGGCGACCAAGTCTGGCGTTATTACACAATTCCGGGCAATCCGGCTGATGGTTTCGAACAGCCTGAACTCGAAATGGCCGCTGAGACCTGGAATGGCGAGTGGTGGCTGCAGGGCGGTGGCGGCACCGTCTGGGACGCGATGGCTTATGATCCTGAATTGAATCTGCTTTATCTGGGCGTTGGTAACGGTTCGCCATGGAACCAGACTCTGCGCAGCCCGGGCGGTGGCGATAATCTGTTCCTGACTGCGATAGTTGCTATCAACCCTGACAACGGCAGCTATGTCTGGCACTACCAGACTACGCCCGGCGAAACCTGGGATTACACCGCCACACAACAAATAATTGTTGCTGAACTGGAGATAGGCGGGGAGCAGCGTAAGGTTGTGATGCAGGCGCCCAAGAATGGCTTCTTCTACGTATTGGATGCTGCAACAGGCCGACTGATTTCAGCCGAAAATTTTGTGCCGGTTAACTGGGCGACTCATATCGATATTGAAACCGGTCGTCCCGTTGAAATTCCCGGTTCTCGTTATGACGAAACCGGTGTGCCGGCCATTATTCAACCAGGTCCACAGGGCGGTCACAACTGGCACCCCATGTCTTTCAGCCAGAAAACGAATCTGGTGTATATCCCAACGCGCGAACAGTTCATGGGGTATGTACCGGAAACCGATTTCATCCGTTCAGAACGCGGCTGGAATACAGGTACCGATTTTGCGGCTGGCGGGGCGGTAGTCGCAGCGGCTGCTCCCAATATTCCGGATCGCAAATCCTATCTGCTGGCCTGGGATCCTGTGAATCAGGTGGAAGTCTGGCGCGCTGACTGGGAGCACCCCAGTGAAACAGCTGGCGTATTGAGTACCGCCGGGGGCTTGGTATTTCAGGGCAATTTCGGTGGTGAGTTCATAGCTTATCGCGATGACACAGGTGAGCGAGTCTGGTCTGCAATCACTCAATCCGCAACGGTAGCTGCTCCAATCAGCTATATGCTGGATGGTGAGCAGTATGTTGCACTGCTGACAGGTTCACGCGCACTGCCTACGACCGGTGCTGGTGTGGTTGGACGAACCACGCAGGCTTCAACAAACAATTCACGTTTGCTGGTTTACAAACTGGGTAGCAGTGTTGCACTGTCAACCCGCATCGTGACCGATGCAGAGCAGAGCAGCGGTGAACGCGTACTGAACCCACCAGCGCAAACTGCCTCACATGAAACTATCGCGCAAGGTGAGCAGGTATATGGTCGTCTGTGCAGCGTCTGCCACGGTCCGTCCGCGGTCAGTGAAAGCGGGGATACGTTCCCTGATCTGCGTTACAGCGAGCGACTCAATACATCTGAAGCGTGGAATTCGGTGGTGATAGATGGCGAGCTTGAATCCACTGGTATGGTGTCGTTCGAGGCCGTATTGCAGGGTGATGATGCCGAAGCCATTCGCGCGTTTGTCATTGCACGTGCAATCGAGGACAGGGACGCAGAGCAGTAATTGCTTAATACCGGCAGGCTTACGGATGAGTCTGCCTGAATTCTTGATGACGTCCGAAAACAGCCATAAATTCAATTCACACTGTGCTAATGTTGCGCCTGTTCTGTAGGGAAATCCTTCCGTGCACAGGAATAACGAGAGTGAATTGTGCTTCTGAATACCGAAGTTTATGAACAGGCGCGACAGGCCCGAGACCCACATTTCGATGGCCGTATCTATGTGGCGGTTTTGACCACCGGTATTTACTGTCGGCCGGTTTGTCCGGTGCGAGTTCCAAAAAAAGAAAACGTGCGCATCTATGCCAGTGCAGCCGCCGCGGCGGAAGCCGGTTTTCGGCCTTGTCTGCGATGCAGACCGGAGTCCGCTCCGGGTACACCGGCATGGTTGGGTGCTTCACATAATCTTGCGCGAGCATTGCAATTGATCTCCCGCGCTTTTCTGGATGATGGCGATGTTGAAGCGCTTGCTAAGGAGCTCGGCATCAGCAGCAGACAGTTGACGCGTCTATTCAACCAACATCTCGGCGTTTCCCCGGCAGCGTTGGCGCGCACACAGCGATTGCATTTCGCGAAAAAATTAATAGATGAAACTCGATTACCCATGAGTGAAGTATGCTTTGCCGCCGGCTTCAGCAGCGTGCGCCGCTTTAATGCTGCCTTTCATGATACCTATCAGCGCAGTCCGAACTCACTGCGGAAAATGAAGCAGAATAATAGGGGGCAATCCAATCTCTTTGATCAGTCCAACGCAGAACGCGGCGCACAGGCAATCAGTCTGGAGTTGCGCTATCGACCGCCGTTTGCCTGGCGAACCATGCTCGCGTTCCTGGCGTATCGCGCAATACCCGGCGTTGAAAAAATCACGCACGATAGTTATTCGCGCACATTGATCATCAATGATATTCCGGGCCTGATTTATCTGCAGTTCAATGCCAATGAAAACACTGCGACTCTGCACGTCAGCGCGCAGTTGACGCGCCACTTGTACCAGATTGTGCAGAGGGTGCGCCAAATGTTTGATCTGAATGCAGTCAGTGCGGATATTGAAGAGCACCTTGGCTGTGATCCCCTGCTGCAATCTATAGTTGAAAAATATCCCGGAGTGCGGGTTCCTGTAGCCTGGGACGGCTTCGAAGTGGCGGTGCGGGCAGTTCTCGGACAACAGGTGTCTGTGAGAGCAGCTACCACACTCGTCGCGCGACTAGTAAAAGCCTGCGGGCTGGCCTGTGACTTTGCCGATGCGGATCTACACACCTTGTTTCCCGGCCCTGCGGTGGTGAGCAACGCAGACCTGTCGGGACTGGGCATAACCATGAATCGAATAGCGGCCATTCAACAATTGGCAGCGATTACTGCAAGCGGCGAGTTACGTTTCGATGGCAGCACGAGTACAGAGGAATTCATTCAGCAAATAACTCAGATCAAGGGTATCGGCGCATGGACAGCTCAATATATCGCGTTGCGTGCACTGGGTGATCCTGACGCCTTCCCTGATTCAGATCTGATACTGTTGCGCGCAGCTGCAAGCCCCGGCGAAATATTGAAACCGGCTGATCTTCGCAATAAAGCAGAAAAATGGCGCCCCTGGCGGGCATACGCGGTGATGTTTTTATGGCACGATTACACGCAGAGAGCAAACCCATGAACAATATCTATTACAGTTATCTGGAGTCGCCAATCGGAAGCTTGCTGCTGGCCGGTGATGGCAATGTTTTGCAACTGGTCAGCTTTCCGGGAGGTAAATCGGCACGCAAACCCGAACCGGATTGGTTGCGTCGCAACGAATTGTTCAAACAAGAAAAGGAGCAGTTGCAGGCGTATTTCGCCGGAGAATTACTGAAATTCAATCTGAAACTTGCGCCGCAAGGTACTGCATTTCAGAAACTTGTATGGCAGGCTTTGTTGACTATTCCCTATGGTGAAACACGCAGCTATGGGGAAATAGCGCAGTGTATCGGCCAACCCACTGCAAGCAGGGCGGTGGGCGCTGCGAACGGACTGAACCCCATTCCCATCATTATCCCCTGCCATCGCGTGATAGGCAGCACGGGAAAACTGGTAGGCTTCGGCGGGGGGTTGGCGACTAAGGAACACTTATTGAAACTCGAGCAGGCTTCCGTGCCTTTCGTGCTGCAATGACAATAGTTAAATTTTAAGAGATGTTTTCCATGGCAACGAAAGTCGTTATTTTTGATTGGGATGGGACGCTGATCGACTCAGTTGAACATATCGCCGATAGTTTGCACCACGCTGCTACATCTCTGGGCTTGCCCCCTCGTGAACGCAGTGCGTATCGGAACATTATTGGTCTGGGAATAGTTGAAGCACTCAACTCACTTTATCCTGGATTGTCTGCGCAGGAGTTGACCCAGATTCGCGAAAACTACAGCCGCTATTTTTTTACACGCGAAACTACGCCACAGAGTGTTTTCTCCGGCGCTTCTGAATTGCTTGGCGCCTTAACGAAGTTGCGGGTTGGTCGTGCTGTTGCAACGGGAAAAAGCCGCAGAGGATTGGATATTGCCTTGACCTCAACAGGACTGAAGTCGCATTTCGAAATTACTCGTTGTGCGGATGAAACCCGCTCCAAGCCAGATCCGACGATGTTGCAGGAGATCATCAGGCACTTCGCCATCGACCCGGAAGAAGCAATCATGGTGGGTGATACCAGTTACGATCTGGAAATGGCACAACGCATCGGTATGCCAGCCATCGGGGTGCAGTGGGGAGTTCATGATGAACAAACGCTGAAGAAATATTCACCAGTTGCGATTGTTAATTCGATGCAGGAGTTGCACGAAACTTTATTGGCAGGAAATTAGTCTTGTCTTTGTGATTTTCAGGAAACCTGCTTTGTCTAACTGATGGCTGTTTTCCTGAAGTTAATGTTACTGCAGACTTCTGGATTCACTATGACATTAAAAAAAATTCGCGCTGGTGCCAGCTTGTTTCGGCAGGCACTGGTCGGCAGCTCTACAATCAACTACACCGAAGGCTCCATCGCTCGCGCTACTTTCCTGCTGGCTGTGCCCATGATTCTTGAAATGTCCATGGAATCAATTTTCGCCATTGTTGATATTTTCTTCGTTGCAGGGCTTGGCACAGCAGCGGTGGCAACGGTAGGTCTCACGGAAGCAGTTATCAGTTTGCTTTACGCCGTTGCTATCGGGCTTAGCATGGGTGTGACAGCGATGGTTGCCAGACGTATCGGAGAATCGAATCCGGCGGGTGCTGCGCAGGTTGCCGGCCAGGCTATCTGGGTGGGTATTGTGGTTTCCCTGCTGGTAGGGATGGTTGGTTATTTCTATGCAGGAAAAATACTATTGCTGATGGGCGCGGACGCGGCTGTTGTTGAGACCGGTGAGTCTTATACACAGATCATGCTGGGTGGCTCATTCACGATTGTCTTCCTGTTTCTGAACAACGCAATTTTTCGCGGTGCAGGTGACGCCAGCATAGCGATGCGATCTTTAGTGATTGCCAACGGAATCAATATTGTCCTTGATCCCTGTCTGATCTATGGCTGGGGTCCATTTCCGGAGATGGGGGTGACGGGTGCGGCCGTGGCAACCAATATCGGTCGCGGAACCGGTGTGTTGTATCAGTTGTATTACTTATGTTCTACCAATCGGCGTATTCGTCTGCATTTGCACAATATGGTTTTGCGCCTGTCGGTTATTCTGAGTTTGATAAGAATTTCTGCAGGTGGCATCGCTCAATTCCTGATTGCCACAGCAAGTTGGGTTTTCCTGATGCGTCTTGTGTCCAACTACGGTAGTGAGACTGTTGCCGGTTATACCATCGCACTGCGGGTGATCATGTTCATGATTCTGCCTGCGTGGGGATTAAGTAACGCTGTGGCTACACTGGTAGGACAAAACCTGGGTGCCGCTAAGCCGGATCGCGCGGAGCAGACAGTCTGGCATATCGCAAGATACAACCTGGGATACATGGTAGGTGTGGCCATTCTGTTGCTGATTTTCCCGGTTTGGGTGATGAGCTTTTTCACGACGGAGCAGGAGGTCATCACCAACGGCGTGCAAACCTTGCGCATTCTGGCCATCGGATTTGCATCCATGTCTATCGGCATGGTTACCGTACAAGCCTTCAACGGCGCAGGAGATACCATGACGCCTACATGGATCAATGTGTTCTGTTACTGGCTGGTGCAGATACCTTTGGCGTATTTTTTAGCGGCAGTTGTCGGTTGGGGAGCGTTGGGTGTTTACTGGTCCATCTTTACAGCAGAGACCCTGATGAGTATTGTAGGCGCGGCGTTGTTTCTACGCGGACGATGGAAGTACCATTCAGTGTAAGTCTGATTTGAATGTGCAGCGTTTGCGTACTCAAAAATCCTGGCGATTTTTATCGTTCAGAAACTAAAATCTGGAGCAGTAACCGGTAACACCTATGCAAAGCAGTCAGCAACAAATCATTTCTCATGTCTTGCGTTGGTTGGATGAAGACAAGCCGGTGTGGCTTTGCACGATCCTGAAAACGTGGGGTTCTTCGCCGCGCCCAATTGGGTCGATGTTGGCCTGCACATTAGACGGTGAGTTGATTGGCTCCATCTCCGGCGGCTGTATAGAGGAAGATTTCCTGCAGCAATTGCGAGACGGCAGCCTGAAGCAGCAGTATGACACTGCGGGCAAACCTTTCCTTGTGAAATACGGCATCACCGCTGCAGAAGCCGCGCGCTTGCGCTTGCCCTGCGGTGGACAATTACACGTACTGCTGGAATATATTGAACCGGTTGCGGCAAATAAAATGGTTTTCAGCACGTTGCACAATGCGCTGGAGAACCATCAGCGCATCAGTCGTGTGGTTGATCTGCGTGATGGCAGTATCACATCTCGCAACTCAGCAGCTGACGAGGCCGTCGAATTCAACGACGATATGCTCGTTCACAGCCTTAGCCCAAAGTATCGGCTGCTATTGCTGGGCGCAGGAGATGTCGCAAAATATGTTGCCGAAATGGCCATGGCTCTGGAATACGAAGTAACGCTATGCGATCCACGCCCGGCCTATCTCGAGAACTGGCACGTGGAAGGAGTACAGATTACGCCGGAACTCCCGGACGATATTGTGCGTGACAAATTCAGCAATCCCTTCAGCGGTATTATCGCATTAGCTCATGATCCCAGAGTGGATGACATGGCACTGATGGAAGCGTTAAAAACAGATGCTTTCTACATTGGCGCCATGGGCTCCGAAAAAACCTCAGCCAACAGACGCCTGCGCCTACCCGAACTGGGCCTGTCACCAGAGCAGATCGATAAACTGCACGCCCCAATAGGCTTCCAGATAGGCAGCAAGACTCCCGCTGAGATTGCTATTGCCATCATGGCAGAAGTTACTGCTGTCAGACATGGGCGCGCTTGAAGCGGGTTGGGTATGAGCGACGCACTACCCATCGAAGCTACAGTTGGTGTTGCGAGTGGAGCGCGCCGGGTCGGGGGGAGGTGCGCTCTCGGCGGCTTGCACCCCTCCGGGGTTCCCTCTCTCGGTCGGAAGCCCTGTAAAGCGGTCTTCCTCGGTCGGTCGGTGCTGCGCTTTTATTGCCGAGCGCGCACCTCCCCCCGCCCCGGCGCTTGGTGATCTTGCGGAACAGAGTGCCGCGTGAAGGGGGGGCGCATCAGTGTTTGTTTGATCCGCTTCGAAGTTAGCCGCGAAATACAGTCAATAGTAAGCTGCGACACACTACCCATCGAAGCTACCGTCATTCTCGTTTTGCAATCACCCTATCGTGCTGTGGGCTGTCAGATCCAGCCACATAAAAGACGCAACGCCGAACGCAGCAAAAAGACCGCCCTTCAGGGCTTTTTGCGGAGAGAGGGAAGCCCGGAGGGCCGGCGTCAGTGGTTGGAGCTGATAGCCCGCAGCGCGATTTCGAAGCTACCGCATTGGGACATCAGGATTCGCTACCGTACTCCGAATCGTAGTCGTCAACAGCTGCTTGGATTACGACCTTGGCATGCTCATACCCATAAGGATCACCAATCTTCACCTTACTTTCCTCACCAGGAACCAGCTTGTAAGTCAGGAAGTAATGCTTCATCCGCTCAATCAATGCCGGTGGCAATTGCGTCAGGTCGTCGACCTCGCCAAAGAACGGATCGTTTTCCAGCACTGCGATGATCTTGTCGTCTGCCTCACCGCCATCCAGCATCGGCAAACCACCAACCACGCGTGCATTCAGAATGATTTCCGTTTTTGAAATCGGGCGCTCACTGATCACGCAAATATCCAAGGGATCGCCATCGCCGCGCTTCGCTTCCGGCATCAGGGCACCAACGCGCGCGCCGCAGAACGTTCTTGGAATGAATCCATAAAGGGTAGGGTGCTGCGATGAGGAACGCTGTGGTCTATCAACCCGCAAATAGCCAGTGGTTTTATCCACTTCATACTTGACCAGGTCGAAAGGGCAGATTTCGATGAATGCATTGACGACGCGGGGAGCGTTAGGTCCGACTTCAAGACCATGCCAGGGGTGTGGGCGCCAACGGTAAAAAGGGTGTGGAAACTTCTTCATGCAAGTAAATATCCTGTGGCCTGACAAAAGGCGGCGATTATACAGGAATTTATGGAAATGGTCAGTGACAAGACGTTGGCATTTTTATGACCGTGGCTACAGAGCAGCTTCGAAATCGCGCTGCAGGCTGTAATGCGGTGGCTTCGAAATCGCACTTCGAGCTGTAATTTGGCAGCTTCGAAATCGCGCTGCGGGCTATCAGCTCCAACCACTGACGCCGGCCCTCCGGGCTTCCCTCTCTCCGCAAAAAGCCCTGGAAAGCGGTCTTTTTGCTGCGTTCGGCGTTGCCTCTTTTATGTGGCTGGATCTGATAGCCCGCAGCACGATGGGTGATTACCACTCGAGCAGGGCAGTAGCTTCGATGGGGGGCGCGTCGCTGCATACTGTTGACTGTGTTTTACAGTTAACTTTAGTTGATGTAGCAAACGTTGACGGGGTCCCCGCTTCGCGCGGCAATCTGTCTCGCGAGTTCACCAAGCGCTGGGTTGGGGGGAGGTGCGCGCTCGGCAATAAAAGCGCAGCACCGACCGACCGAGGAAGACCGCTTTACAGGGCTTCCGACCGAGAGAGGGAACCCCGGAGGGGTGCAAGCCGCCGAGAGCGTACCTCCCCCCAACCCGGCGCGCTCTCCAAGCAACACCAACTGTAGCCTCGATGAGTAACGAAGCCTCCCATTACAACTACCGGAATCAGTGTTTTGCAGTCAGCAATAAATTGGCTACCTGCAACAATTGATGGTCCATGCCCCAGGCTGCGCTGAACATGACGCCGATGGGCAGCCCTTGTGCGTTCTGCATGGAGGGGATAGCGATACTGGGTTGACCGGTGCCATTGTAGAGCGCAGCAAAACCACCGTAGCTTGCGAATCTTTGTGCATAGGTTTTCATATCGGTCGCTGCCATATCCAGCCAGCCATGGGGAGCAGGCGGCAAGGCCAGCACGGGTGACAGAACGAGATCATACTCCTGATGGAATGCTGTCATCCTGCGCTCCATGTCCTTCAGCGTATCCAGTGCAGCCAGATACTCTGTCGCGGTAACCTTGCTTCCTGCAGCAGTCATGCGCCTGGTAGCCTCTTCCAACGGCGCATCTGCCAAAGCCAAGTTGCGAATAGCAAGCTGCGGCAAAATTACCTGCGCCACGTGCGTATTGATGATCTTAATCATCGCCTGCGTGGCCGCGGCATAGTCCACTGGTGGCGCAGCATCTTCCAGAATAAAACCATGGCTTTCGCACAACAGAGCAGTCCTGTCCAAAGCAGCTATGCAGTCGTTATGAACTGGAAAATCGGCCGGATGTGCACGTTGCACCGCAATGCGCAGCTTGCCCGGGTGCGCGGCATGGCTATGGAAGTAGGATTGTCTGTATTCCGGCAGAGGGAACAAACCAGCCTGGCGCAGACGCAACAAATCCAGAAAAGCGGCGCTGTCACGCACGCTGCTGGTTAACACATGATTGACACTGAATCCGCTCCAGGCACTGCCAATGTCATCTTCAATAACTGTAAGACCTCTACTGGGTTTCAGTCCTATCAGCCCACAGCAGGTGGCAGGCACGCGAATGGATCCGCCGCCATCGCTGCCATGTGCTGCCGGAACTATACC
This sequence comes from Pseudohongiellaceae bacterium, assembly GCA_041751425.1. Classification (GTDB taxonomy): domain Bacteria; phylum Pseudomonadota; class Gammaproteobacteria; order Pseudomonadales; family Pseudohongiellaceae; genus JAVVEG01. Next base: position 40,288 of record JBGSXL010000030.1, read on the forward strand.
TGCTGCGACTGCCGCAGCTGCACCACCACTGGAACCACCCGTAGAGTAGCCGTGCTTGAAAGGGTTATGGCAAGGCCCATGAAGTTGCGACTCCGTGGTAATCGTGAGGCATAACTCAGGCGTATTGGTTTTACCAAAAATGATAAGGCCACCGCTGCGAAAGCGTTCAGTAACACGACTGTCTGTTTCCGCCACATCACCGGCAAAGAGCTGACTGCCGCGCGCCTGTGACAAACCTTGTATGGCGCTGATGTCTTTGATCAGAAAGGGTACGCCTGCCAGCAGACCGGTCGCAGGTTCCCGGGATTGCTGTTTAGCCAGCGCTCGCGCTGATTCGTAGTCTTTGACGATAACGGCGTTCAGGGCAGGGTTGAGTCGTTCGCATAGCGTGATAGCGGTTTCCAGCAGCTCGGTGGCGCTGACTTCACCTGCTTGCACAAGTGCTGCCAGGCCAACGGCATCCAACTGCTGGTATTCTTGTTCCGTAAGCATGTTTCCGCTCTTCTTGTGTTGCAGTGATGGACAATCCTGGGACGACTACGCGATTCTATCCAGCAGTTGCAGCACTTTACAGCGGTTTATCGGTTTTGCGCAATGTTGTGTTTCAGCAGGCGGCTGGGTTGAACTGGCACTCGTCCAGATCCTGCAGATGATGTATTTGAAAGTGATTGCTTAATGCGCTGATATCCGCAGCGCTGATGTCACCGACGATATTGACGAACACAGTCTCGGAAGGTTCAACCACCATGATGGCAATGCCGTGAATCAGGCTGCCATCTTCTGACAGTCTGAAATAGACATCAACATGGTCACCCCCATCGCGCACCCGTGCGATGCGATCCCAATCATTTTGATCGAGCATTTCTGCGGTGATATTCATCGCGGTGGCTATCTGGTCGACATCGCGATTTGCCGTGCTGTATACCTTGACCATGACGCGCTCCAATTGCGAGACCATGGCACCGGCATGCACGTCTTCATGGCTGATCAAACTGGATAGCAGACTCAACAACGGGGCTTTCAGGCTAACTTCAACTTTGGCATCCTGCCCTGGAAAAAACTCCAAAGCAGCAAAGTCCACATAACCAGGATGGTTTGCCAATGGATCATCAGCAGCCATCGCAGTATTGGCGATCAAGAATGCGAGCGCGAGCAGAACAAACAGTTTCTTGTAGTGCAGATTGAATAATTTCATTTTATTTACCTCATGATACGTGCGATTAGATTTGTCATGCTTTTTCGATTGCAAATGCTGCAGAATGAATCTGTCTTGTTATCGATCATTAACTCTGATATCCAGCAAAGGACTGGTGAATCCAAAGCGTTCAGATATTCGTCCGCTGAGCCTGCCTTCTACCAACACCACTAGAAAAACTAACAAGGTAATACTGGCGAATAGTGAGTAACGTTTTTGCAGTACATATTTCTTCATGGTTATCTCCCTGCGTGAATATTTTTAATCTGTATAGCGCCGCATATAAATAGCACCCACGATCAACACGCTGCCCAGCACCAAGCCATACAGCATGTCGTAATTCAAAAATGCGCCCACCAGCTCAGTCCAGCTTACTGACAGGTTCTGATAGGGAATGCCTCGTGAGTCCAGCCAGGTTGAGAAGTAGCTGCTGCTGAATACAACGCGTTCGGCAATCGCCAGGGCAATCACGACACCGACAGCCCAGAAGAATGGTACTGCGCGGGCGAAAGCGGAGACCAACAGCAGCCAGCCGTAAAATGGCAGCAACCATAGGCCTGTCAGAATGGCGACGGATACAATCAACAATACAGCGTTGAAAAATGATTGAATCAGCAACCAAAGCAGGCCTGCGCCCAGACCGCTGGATAAAATCAAAACGGTGCTGATAAGCAAAAGCAGCATAAAAAAGAGCAGCAGAATGGCGATGGCGCTCAAAGGCATCAACACCAGGGCAGTCAGCAATTTGGATGCTACTGTTTTGGCATTCGACACCGGCAATGAGTACCAGAATAAACTCGCACCGGTTTTTCTATCATCATACAAACAGACCAGTAAATAGATCGGAATTGTCAGATACAGTGGTGCCAGAAAAAGCATACTGACCATGCCAAAAATTCCAAGCAACTGCACCCTGGCCTCGGGTTGTGCAATAGAGCTCATGATATTGAGCTGATTTATAGCTGCATCGTAAACCGGTTCGCGGGTGATGCCCCAAAGCAACGCCAATGTGCACAGAATGCCGATGGAAACCGGCACCCAGAAGATAGCAATCTTATGTTCCCAGAACTCGCGGAAGATCAGCGTCCGCAGTTGTTTGATGTGGAATTCCATATTCATGATCGCACTCCCGTTGTACCGGCATGAGTCATCATTGCTACAAACAGATCAGAAACGCTGGGAGTGCGCGTCTCGCCCAACACCTGCAAGCGACCCGCGTCCAGCGTATCGAAAAGGAAAACCTTGCGGCCCAATACATCGCGTTCGTAGATGGGGTTGTAATAACGCGCCTCTTCGAAACGTTCCGCCGACAGAATCACTTCGTGAAAACGTTCCGGCAATTCGTCCATGGCGATATCGAGAATGATGCGGCCATGCTGAATGAACAGCAGTTGCGTCAACAGATTTTCAATCTCTTCCACTTGGTGAGTGCTGATCACAACGGTTTTTTCCGCGTCGTAGTATTCGCCCAGGAGTCTGTCGTAAAACTCCTTGCGGTACATGATGTCCAGTCCCAGTGTGGGTTCATCAAGAACAAGTAGCCGCACATCAATCGCCATTACCAGCGCCAGGTGCAACTGCGTCACCATCCCTTTCGACAGTTCCTTGATCTTGCTGGTGCGTTTGATTTCTGTGCGTGCCAGTAGGCGCTCGGCTTTCTCGCGATTGAAGCGGGGATGTACGCCGTCAACAAAATCTATCGCCTGAGAAACGCGCAACCATTTTGGCAAGATGCCAACATCGGCGATGAAGCAAACATCCTCCATCAGCAAATGTCTGTCCTGGCGTGGATCACGCCCAGCAACTTCCAGGTCGCCGGTAAATTCGCACAAACCTAATAGAGCGCGCAGAGCAGTGGTTTTGCCGGCACCGTTAGGTCCAATCAGGCCAGTGATAGCGCCAGGTTGGATGCTGAAATTGGCATTGCTCAATGCCTTGTGGTTACCGTATGACTTGCTAAGCCCTTGTGCAGAGATGATCGCGCTCATTACCCTTTATCCTCCTGTTCATTGTTGCTGTCTTCGGCTTGCTGCAATTGCGCTATCAATTGACCAGGTTGTAACCCCAGACGATGAATGCGTTTAAGCAGGGCAGGCCATTCTTCAAGCAGGAATTTCTCCTTTTCCTGTTCCTGTAATGCTTGTCTGGCACCTGTCAGTACGAACATGCCCAGACCTCGGCGTTTTTCAATCAGGCCTTCCTCCACCATAATCTGCAGAGCCTTGGACACTGTAATGGGGTTGATGCGCTGATCGCTGGCGATTTGGCGCACGGAGGGCACAGGATCACCTTCCTGTAGTGCACCTTCCAGAATCAATTCCACGAGTCGGTCGCGGAGCTGATGGTAGATCGGTTCTTTATCGTTCCAGATGATCTGCATAAGTTTGTGCTGAGTGCCTGGCTGGGTTCAGTTGCTAAAAATGTTGTCTGGCAGCAATTGACCGCGGTTTAGTGTTGTACATAACTATAACACTATATCGCTAAGAGGCAAGTGTTTTTAAAAAATAAATTAGTAATTAATTCAATTAGTTAGAGGATTGCCAAGGAAATTGTTGCGGAGATGTCAGGAACTAAGTAGTTCCTTATAACGGAAACAATCACAAATATGATCGTTTACCATGCCGGTCGCCTGCATGTGTGCATACATGATGGTGGAACCGACAAACTTGAAACCACGCTTTTTCAGGTCTTTCGACAAAGCGTCACTTTCTGGTGTGGAGACGGGTACATCGCTACGCGACTTGCGTTTGTTCTGGAGCGTTTTGCCACCTACAAAGCTCCAGATATATGTATCAAAGCTGCCAAACTCTTTCTGGACCTGCAGGAACAGACGCGCATTGTTGCGCAGTGCATAAAGTTTCAGACGATTGCGAATCAAACCCGGATCAAGCAGCAGTTTTTCGATGCTTGCATCTGTCATGCGGGCAACAGCCGCAGGATCGAAATTCTTGAACTTCTTGCGATAGTGTTCGCGTTTACGCAGCACGGTTATCCAGCTCAGACCCGCCTGCTGTCCTTCCAGACAAAGATACTCGAACTGCTTCTGGTCATGATGCACTGGCACTCCCCATTCCGTATCGTGGTAATGAACGTAGAGTTCGTCTTCACCGGGCCACCAGCAGCGCTTTTTCGCAGATTTCATAACAACTCCCTGTCATTTGTTCAATTTTGGATACTGCAATGCTACTACTTTGAAACTTTCAGTATTGTTCAACGTTTCTATTCCAGCGAAATAATCAGCAGCCACTTTTTCCAGTGGAATGAACTGGTTTACCACCAGCAATGCGCGGCCTTGTTTTGCCAATAGTCGTTGAATCTGCCGCAAAAACTTAATAGTCATGTCACGACTTGCCGCAAAGCCCTGGTGAAAGGGTGGGTTGCACAACACAAGGTCGAAGCCTGGTGCCAGACCGGCTGCGCAATCATCCAGTGAGACAGTCACCGTCAGATTCTGCGCCGCGAAGTTTGCCGAAGCGGCTAACACGGCAGCAGCATTATTATCAGTGGCAAAGCGCTCTGCGAAAACGAACTCTCGCGTTGCCAAAAAAATGTAACCATAACCGCAGCCAAGATCCAGCACGCGCATGTTCGCACTTTCATGTACTGTACTTATAGCAGCCTTATTGGAAGTCTGCACGGCAGGTTTCTGCAACAGATCTCGCAGTGTTTCCACCAGCAGCGCACTGCCACGATCCACTTTGTCCCAGCCGAACACGCCGGGTTTACTCAGAAATTGCAGGCCAGCGTTCTGGCACTCACGGAGCTCACTGTAATTATTGCTGTCCAGTAAACGTTGTTGATAATCCGCGGAACCTTTACCCGTTTTATCGATGGTGTAGATATAGTGAATACCATGTTTCTTGTTCTTCGCTTTAACACCCAGCATTTTCGCTGCATTGACCGCATTAGTTTTTATGCCATCCTGTTTGCCACCGAGCAGTAACAACTGCCCCTGGTCTGCGAGCAAACGCGCAGCATTGTTGATGCAATGATTCACCAATGCGCGTTCTTTGGAGACACGATAAATGACGCGTGAAAAATACGCGTCAGGCCATTGCGAGAAATCGAAATCATTGAGCGCGGTATTCACGCCGATGGTTTGCAAACTTTGCCATACATCGAAGCGGTTCGTGATGGCGTGCAGGTTCTCATGTGCATGCACGGATCGCAATTCCGGGTCAGTCAGGTTTTCATCTATGACCCACAGAGTTCGGGATTCCGACAGTTGTAGTTGCTGTAGCAGTAATTGTTGCAGCGCATCGCTCATGTCAGAAAACTCTGGATCTCTTGCTCGCTCAAAGAGCGATAATGACCTGATGGCAGTGAGCTATCCAGAAGCACTTCACCTATTTGAGTGCGATGCAGGTGCAAAACCTTGTTGCCGCAAGCGGCGAACATGCGCTTTACCTGATGATAACGACCTTCACTAATGATCACTTCTGCACTGTTATCAGGCAGCGCTCGACACTGGGCGGGTTTGGTAGGTTTGCTCTCGCCATGCAACATGACACCCTCTGCAAAGTGATCTATCAATTCCTGATCAACAGCGTGCTGAAGTTGCGCGATATAAGTTTTGGAAAAATGGTGACGTGGTGCAGTGACTTTGTGCAGCCATTGACCGTCATCACTCAGCAGCACCAACCCAGTAGTATCGATATCCAATCGCCCACCGATGGCCAGTCCGGTGATATCAATGTCAGACAGCATGTCCAGAACGGTAGGGTGGTCGCTGTCGACAGTTGCGCAAACATAGCCAGCTGGTTTATGCAGCGCGAAGTAGCGCGCAACCGGTAGCGTCAACACCTCATCTTCCAACGTAACGACGTCGGTGCTCTTGAGACTGAAGGCTGCACTTTTACACACCTGGTCGTTGACCAGAACCTGCCGTCCTCGTATGGCGCGCCGGGAGAGCTCGCGGGACAGGCCCGTGGCGTGACTGATGAATTTATCCAGGCGCATGGGGGTAGCAGTCTCATTGGCGAAAAGGGCGGACAGTATAGGGGTAGCATGGCGGCAAGGCAATTCAAGTGCGGTGAACAGCAATACCTGTCACCCGTTCCAATTCTGCAGGCTGCGGATATGTTATAGTACGCGCCGTATCGCCACAGCAGGTGGCAACCAAAACACAGCAGTAATCAATGCGGAAATCATTATGAAGATTGGTACCCCCAAAGAAATAAAAGCGCACGAATATCGTGTTGGATTGACAGTTAGTGCAGTCACAGAGTTAGTCAAATATGGTCACCAGGTATACGTAGAAACCGGCGCTGGCGCTGGTGTCAGTATGACCGACGAGGATTATCTTAACGCTGGTGCGCAAATAGTAGCTGACGCGCAGGCGCTGTTCGCATCTGTTGAGATGGTAGTCAAAGTGAAGGAACCGCAACCTCAGGAGTGCGCAATGCTGCGCGCGAGTCAAACCTTGTTTACTTATCTGCACCTGGCAGCAGATGAGAAACTGACGCGTAGCCTGATGAGCAGTCAGGCTACGTGTGTCGCTTATGAAACAATTACAGACAACGCAGGCCGTCTGCCACTGTTAACCCCTATGTCACAGATTGCCGGCCGCTTGTCTATTCAGGCAGGTGCTGCCCATCTGGAGAAAATCAGGGGCGGTCGCGGTGTACTGTTGGGTGGTGCAACAGGGGTGCCACCAGCGCGAGTGGTGGTAATTGGTGGTGGAGTGGTGGGCAATAACGCCTGTCAGGTCGCATTGGGCATGGGTGCAGATGTGATTGTGCTCGACAAGTCGTTGCTCAAATTGGAAGAATTAAGTCAACAATTTGGTAGTCAATTGCAAACCTCATACGCTTCCACGGCGAATATCGAACGATTTGTCATGGAAGCCGATTTGGTGATAGGCGCCGTACTTGTACCGGGACGCAGTGCAGACAAGCTCATTCCCAGCAGTCTGGTCAAAAAAATGAAACCTGGCTCCGTTATTGTGGACGTCGCGATTGACCAAGGCGGCAGTTGCGAAAACTCTCGCCCAACCACGCATTCCGAACCAACCTTTGTCGTGGATGGTGTAATTCATTATTGCGTCGCCAATATGCCGGGAGCAGTGCCTACAACTGCATCGGAAGCATTGGGTAATGTCACGTTACCTTTTGTGCTGGAAATGGCGGACAAGGGTGTTCACAAGGCGCTACTGGAGAATGCCAACCTGCGCAATGGTTTGAATGTGTTTGCTGGCAAGCTCACATGTCTGCCAGTTGCACAGGGTTTTAATATGGGTTTTGAAAGTGCTGAAACCCTACTGGCACAAGCCACGAAGTAATGAAGACTCGCAAATTGCACAGACTGTTGGGGCTGACACTCTTGGCTCCTTTGATAGTTTGGGCTATCACAGGCATGGTTTTTCTGGTGCAACCAGGCTACGGTTCTGCCTATGCTGTTTTAGAGCCTCGCACTTACCCTTTGGTAGAGCCATTGGTTTTGCCTGCGAGTAACGATTGGCTGGAATATCGCGTATTGAGAACCATACTGGGTGAGCATCTGCTGGTCAAAACTGACGCTGCCTGGCTACACCTTGATAAACAGACATTGGAAGCAGCACCACTGCCAGTCGAGGAAAAGCAGACAGAGTTATTAAGTGATGCAATTACCGTAAATCCTGAACGTTACGGAGAGGTAAGCCGCTATGAAAATGGTGCGTTTCACACATCAACAGGAGTAGAAATATCCCTGAATTGGAATACGTTGTCCTTCAGACAATATGGCGAGGATACGTACTGGATCGATCGCCTGTATCGATTGCATTATCTTCAGTGGACGGGCATTCGGTGGCTGGACAGAGTTCTGGGAATTAGCGGTTTATTGCTCTTGATCTTTTCCAGCGTAACTGGAATACAGATGGTCATGCAAACTAAGCCTGACCAGCAGAGGTCATGAACCGTTCAAAACCATTCAATAACATCTGCACGGAAATAGACACCAGTATCATCCCCATCAGACGTTCTATTGCCTTCAGTCCTCGATGCCCGAGTATCCGGTAGAAGAAAGGAGAGGCCAGCAGGATAGCGGCTGATACCGCCCAGGCTCCAACTAATGCGAGCAACCAGTACACAGTGTTGTCTGGGCCGGTTTCGGCTAACAGCACCAAGGTTGCAAGCACAGAGGGTCCCGCTATCAAAGGAATGGCAAGTGGCACCACTAACGGTTCTTCATCCCCTTCTTCGTTACCCATGACACCGCCACGGGATGGAAAAATCATGCGGATAGCGATGATCATCAAAACCAGACCGCCGGCAATTGCCACAGCCTCCTGAGATAATGCCAATACTCCCAGAATTGACGGCCCAACAAACAGGAACAGCATCATCACTGCCAGTGCTATCAGAAGTTCACGAACCAGGATGCGATTGCGGCGTTCCGGCGCCACTTTTTGCAATACGGAAAGGAAGATCGGAATATTGCCCAGTGGATCCATGATTAAGAACAGGGTCACCGCAACAGCGAAGGTTTCCATGGTTTCAGTGGCCTCTGCCGTCGTCTTCTTTTGGTGCCAGCGACAAGCCTGATTCATCATCTTCTTCGTCAGCTTCAGCCGGATTCTTGCCTTCGGACAGCTGGACTTTCAAGCGCAGGTTATTCTTGGAGTCTGCATTCTTGAGTGCTTCTTCCAGCGTAATCTTGCCGGTCTTGTAAAGATCGAATAAAGCAGAGTCGAAAGTCTTCATGCCCTGATTTTCTGACTTCTCCATCACTTCCTTGATCTCGTCCACTTTACCTTGCTTGATCAGATCGCAGACGCGTGGTGTACCCAGCAGTACCTCAATGGCAGCCGCACGTTTGCCGTCCACGGTAGGAATTAGACGTTGTGATACGAAGCCTTGCAGGTTCAAAGACATATCCATGAAGAGCTGCTTGTGCCGTTCCTCCGGGAAAAAGTTGATGATTCTGTCCAGCGCCTGGTTGGCGTTATTGGCATGCAGTGTTGACAGGCAGAGGTGTCCGGTTTCAGCAAAAGCAAGAGCGTGTTCCATGGTTTCCTGGCTGCGGATCTCACCGATGAGAATGACATCTGGCGCCTGACGCAAAGTATTTTTCAACGCTTCCTCATAGCTCATTGTATCCACGCCAACTTCGCGCTGATTGACAATGGACTTCTTGTGCTGGTGTACAAACTCCACAGGATCTTCGATGGTAATGATGTGGCCATCACTGTTCATATTGCGATGGTCAATAAGAGCGGCGAGTGAAGTTGATTTACCTGACCCTGTGCCACCAACGAAAAGCACCAGACCGCGCTTTTGCATGATCAGGGTTTTCAGAATCTGCGGCAGCCCTAACGAATCTGCGCTGGGTATTTCAGTTTTGATATTACGGGCAACCAGCGCCAGCTGGCCACGCTGCTTAAAAATGTTGACACGGAAGCGGCCAATGTCGGGATCAGAGATAGCCAGATTCATTTCCGGATTTTTTTCGAAATCTTTGATCTGTTCTGGTGACATGATCTGATAAGCAATTTTCTTGACGGCATCATCAGGGAGCACCTGTGAACCAAGCGGCGTCAATTTGCCAAAAGCTTTCATACTGGGTGGTGCGCCAGTGGTGAGAAACAGGTCGGAACCTTCCCGTTGAATCATGATGCGTAACAGATCTTTGAAGCCCATTGTCTTGTCCTGTATTTCCTTGCTGTTATTTTGTCATTATTTTAGAAACGGCGTTCCGTATACCAGTTTACTTCACGTGCAGTTTTTTCAATCTGGTTGGTGACATCCAGAGTTAGTGCAAACAACGCCATTCTCACCAGTACACCGTTATCGGTTTGCCGGAAAATGGCCAGGCTGGGATGCAGGTTCAGATCGCTGTCCAACTCATTGGCTTCCGCGCGCGAATCCCGGGGTAGTGGGTGCATGATGACCGTATTGGGTTGGCAATAGCGTGTATAGATTTCCTGATTGAGTCGAAAGCGCCCGCGATAGATATCCGCTTCCATCTTGGTTGTGAAACGTTCTTCCTGAATACGGGTCAGGTAGACAGTGTCATTACCAACCAGGCCTTTTTCCATATCATCTGTTTCAGTAACTTTGTGACCAAGTTTGCGCAGTTGTTCAACAATTTCTTCCGGCATGCGCAATTCGGTAGGCGAGATCAGGGTGACTGTCACATTTTTGTAAAGACTGATCAGCTGCGACAGCGAGTGTACCGTTCGCCCATGCTTCAAATCACCAATCATGGCAATATGCATACCATCGATCTGCTGTTTGCGAGTGCTGAGTTCCTTGCGAATTGTGTATAGGTCCAACAAAGCCTGACTAGGGTGCTCGTTTGTGCCATCACCGGCGTTCAGTACCGGGACGCGACTCGCTCTGGAGAATTCCGCCACCGAACCTGGTTGCGGATGCCGCATGACGATAATGTCGCTGTAGCCGCTCAATACTCGTGCAGTGTCGTACAAGGATTCACCCTTGGTGATTGAAGAGGCACTTATATCTGCCGTTTCTCGCACCTCACCGCCCAGCAAATTGAAGGCACAGCCAAAGCTGACCCGGGTCCGTGTGCTGGGTTCGAAAAACATATTGCCAAGGATGGCGCCATCCAGCACCTTGGTCATGCGCGCGCGATGCGCGAAGGGCACCATGCTGTCGGCAACTTTGAAGATGGTTTCAACATCTTCACGTTCAAACTGGGTAACACTGAGGATATGGGTACCGGGGAAATGCATGAGAGTCCTTGGTCTGATCGTTATTTGAGGGAATACTACTACTAAGCGGGAGTTGAAGGAATCCGGGGGCCGAATTTTCTATGTCTGCAGCCATGCAGTCGTTGTAAGATGGCATCGACAATAGTTAGAAAGGCGACCACCGGTTTGTGAAGCCTGAGTGAGGGAAACACCGTTTTGAGCAAGACTATCTACTGGCACGACTACGAAACCTTTGGCGGCGATCCCCGCCGTGATCGCGCCGCCCAGTTTGCTGGCATCCGGACCGATGAGGCGCTGAACGTAATTGGTGAACCTCTGGTGATCTACTGCAAGCCAGCTCCTGACATGCTGCCCCACCCGCAGGCCACACTGATCACAGGGATAACGCCACAGAAAGCCCTCAACGAAGGTCTTTGTGAGGCTGAGTTCATCACGCGCATAGCCAGCGAATTCTCACAACCGGGAACGTGTGTAGCCGGTTATAACAGTATCCGTTTTGACGATGAGATGACGCGGCAACTGCTGTATCGTAATTTCCATGACCCTTATGAGCGGGAGTGGAAAAACGGTAATTCGCGCTGGGACATTATCGATATGGTGCGTCTGTGTGCGGCAACGCGCCCGCAAGGTATCAACTGGCCTTTACGGGAAGACGGTTCACCGAGTTTCAGGCTGGAGATGTTGACGGCCGCCAATGGTATTGCACACGCTGACGCCCACGATGCGCTGTCAGATGTTCTGGCAACCATTGAACTGGCGCGTCTGATCAAAAGCAAACAACCGCGTCTGTACGAACACATCTGGCAATTGCGCAGTAAACAGGCGGCACAGGCGCAGCTGGATATACGAACCCACAAACCGGTGCTGCATGTGTCCATGATGTATCCTGCCAGTCAGGGATGTCTGGCACTGGTCGCCCCGTTGTGCAAACACCCGGTCGATAACAACGGCATCATTGTTTGCGATCTGCGCGGCGATCCAGCCAAGTGGATGGATCTGACTGCTGCCGAGATCAAGCATCGCTTGTTCACACCGCAGGAGGAGCTGGCAGAAGGTGAGGAGCGCGTACCGTTGAAGGTGGTGCACCTGAATCGTTGTCCGGTGGTGGTGCCACAAACGGTGTTGGAACCTGAGTTGGCGAAAAAATATGCGATGGATTTGCGGCTCCACCAGCAACACTGGCAACACCTGGTGGAGCACCCGACTTTGCATACGGAAGTGGTGCAGAAGATTGCGCAGGCCTTTGATCGTCGCTTTGTTGAAGCTGATGGTGACGAAGAAGTGCAATTGGAAGACGACCCGGATTATATGATTTACAGCGGTGGATTTTTCACCGAGACCGATAAGCGCCACATGTTAGCTATTCGCAACAGCGCACCGCAGAATCTGGTGGATAAAAAATTCGCGTTTCTGGACGGTCGCTTGCACGACATGCTGTTTCGCTATCGAGCCAGAAACTGGCCGGAAAGCCTCAACGAACTGGAAATTTTGCAATGGGCTGATTTCTGTCGTCAACGCCTGGGGCGCACAGAAGAGGGCAGGCATTCCGGGTTGGGGGTGGCTGGATTACGTGCTGCTGTTGCGCAGTTGCGTCAAGATGGTGTGGACCAAACCGCTCTGGGTCTGCTTGATGAATTGGAATCCTATGCTGATGCGCTGGCTCAGCATCTAGGCCTTTAACGTTTAGAACCCTTATCATTAAACCCTTATCATTTAAACCTTATAGCCCGACATCGCGACTAAACAGTCAAATGAAAGGAAAAGGTAACCGATGTCAACAGAGCTCGCCCACGCAATCCGTCTGGCTCAGGAAGGCAACCAGCAGGCGTTCTCTCTGATATATCAGGAGTTTATTGCTCGTGTATATGCGCTATGCCTGCGTTTGCTGGGCGACCGGCAGCGCGCTGAGGATGCGGCGCAGGAGGTCTTCACGAAAATCTGGTTGCAATTACCCGGTTTTCGCGGAGACAGCACCTTCGCAACCTGGCTGCACAGCATAGCGACACGAACGGCCATAGATATCTGGCGCAAGGACAAGGTCATGCGTCTGGTGGTTAGTGACGAGATTGTAGAGTCTGTAGCTGCAGCGCAGGTAGCTGAGGCAAGAGACCTCGAACAGGCGATACAGAAGTTACCGGCGCAGGCTAAAGCAGTATTTGTTCTGTTTGCCATTGAAGGGTTAGGACATCAGGAAATAGCCGACATGCTCGATATTGCTGAAGGTTCCAGTAAAGCCCAGTATCACAGAGCAAGGCAGTTGTTACAGGGGTATCTGAATGACTATTGAAAGAGATCCGACTGACAGGCTTGATGAAGTCATCAGCAAGTTGCCGAAGGAGATCATGCCGGAGCGCGATCTGTGGCCGTCGCTGCAAGAAAAGCTGCCGTCACGCCACAGCCGTGATCAACGGCAAGCTGGTGTGCGCTGGGCAGCAGTGTTTGCGTTGTGCGCAGTCAGTATTCTTGGCTGGCGCTACACCCTGTTACCTGCAGATGCACCCTCTGAAAGTCTTCCGTCGCAGTTGGACCTGGTTCTGCATTACGAACAACGCAAAGCGGAGCAGATGGCTGAATTTGGCAGTGTCAGCGCATCATTTGCTGACTGGCAACAACAACTGGGATTCTGGGATCAGGCTGTCGCACAAGTGCAGATGGCTCTTGATTTCTACCCCGAAGAGCCGACTTTGCTTTATCAACTGGAAACACTTTATGAACAGCAACTGGCCTATCTGCAAGTCGTCAACACGGCGGATCCTTATTACTACTGACAGGAGATTTTGATGAAACAATTGAGTTTATGGCGTGCAGCCTTCAGGGTGCTTCTTGTTTCTGTGCTAAGCACTACTGCATTCGCGGCAGAGCGGGAGCCGATAGATGAAACCCGGCAGGTCAGCAGCAACGAGAAGATCACCATCGAAGTGATGCGTGGGCAGGTGCGGGTTCGCGCCAACGACGCCAATGTCTTCAGTGTCAGTGGTGTGCTGGATGAGCTGGCAGAAGGTTTTGAACTGGAGTCCGATAATGGCTTTACCAGTTTCATTGTAAATATGCCCAGAAGGACGCGCTTCTCAGGTAACAACGACTCGGAAGGGTCTGATCTTGAAATAGCTGTCCCCACTGGCAGCACGATTGAAGTCAAAACCGTGAATGGGAGTCTGGATGTATCCGGTGTTCGTGGTGGCAGCGTGCTGAGTTCGGTGAATGGCGAAATAGCAGCCAGAATGCTAGGTGACTTCGCCGAAATTTCCACCGTCAATGGAGCCATTGACAGTAGCGACAATAGTGGACGAGTTGAACTGTCTACCATCAATGGCACTATCGATGATCAGGGCTCCAGTGGTCGTGTTTCCTATAGCGCAATCAACGGTCGCATTAATGCCGACAGCAGCGCGGACGAGGTTGAGCTGAGTATCGTTAACGGACGGGTAAATGCAAATTTACAGGGTAGCCGTGTCGTAAAGCTTAGCGGTGTTAATGGACCGATTGAAATCGATCTGGAAGATTCGATAAGTCCCCGGATATCAGGCAGCACCGTTAGTGGCAGTATCACTGTGCATCTGGATGAGGATATCAACGCCAAGTTCAGTTTGCGCAGTAATGTAGGCGGGGCAATTCGCAATGGAATCACCGACGACGAAGCCACCAGGGCAAGCTATGGTCCGGCCCGAAGCCTGGAATTTACGACTGGCTCAGGGGTAGGCAGTGTGGAACTGACATCAGTGAGTGGGCGTTTGGAAGTGGATAACTAAGTTGTTTTCGCCTTTGCTCTGCTGCCTGTGCAAGAGTATGCTCTGTCGATTTCCGGAGCATTTAGATGTCAACGCCAGTGCTGCCACCGCTGCAATCAACCGCTACTCTGTTGCAGGCACTGAAGTTTCTGTACCCCTATAAAAAGCAGTTGTTTATCGCCACCGTGGCATTGATATTCACGGCTGGCGTCACGTTGGGCCTGGTGCAATTTGTGCGGGTAATCGTGGATTCCGGTTTTGTCGCAGGATCCACACAATCACTGCGTTGGGCCATCAGCGGTTTTCTGTTGGTTGCTATTGTGCAGGCGCTGGGGACTTACGCACGTTTCTACTGGGTGTCCTGGCTAGGCGAACGGGTCACCGCCGATATGCGTAAGGCCGTATTCACGCATCTGATCAGCCTGCATCCGGGCTATTTCGAAGAGAACATCAGCGGCGAAATTTCATCCCGTATTACCACAGATACCACGTTGCTGCAGACAGTGATCGGCTCCTCTGTATCCATCGCGTTGCGCAATATTCTCATGTTGATTGGTGGCACTGTATTTCTGTTTATCACCAATCCCAGGCTCACCAGCATTGTCCTGCTATGCATTCCTTTAGTCATTGGACCGATTCTGGTTTTCGGTCGTCGCGTACGCACTTTGTCGCGCAGCAGCCAGGATCAGATTGCCAATGTTGGTGCCTATGTGGGTGAAAGCATTCAACAAATAAAAACCGTGCAGGCATATAACCATCAGAGCGCTGATGAGTTGCAATTTGCTGTACATGTGGAATCTGCCTTCAAAGTTGCGCTGGCGCGGATACGCACGCGCTCGATGCTCATTACCATTGTGATCACGCTGGTGTTTGCTGCAGTGGCAGCCATGATATGGGTAGGCGGACAGGATGTGATCAGTGGTCGCATGTCGGCGGGCGAATTGACAGCTTTTGTCGTGTACGCGGTGATTGTGGCGTCAGCTGTCGGCTCCATCAGCCAGGTGATAGGTGATCTGCAACGGGCAGCAGGAGCGACGGAGCGATTGTTGGAACTGTTGCATGCGGAGAGTGCCATTCTAGCACCTGCCAAGCCGGACAGTTTCCCGCCACATTTTCAGGGACTGATTCGAATGGAGTCGCTAAGCTTCTTTTATCCCTCACGCCCTGAACGGCCTGCAGTCAGTGAATTGACACTGGAAATACCGGCCGCCAGCAGCCTGGCGTTGGTGGGCCCTTCGGGTGCAGGAAAATCAACCTTGTTTGATTTGTTACTGCGCTTCTACGACCCGGCAAACGGCAGGATTCTTGTAGATGGTGTGGATATCCGCACGGTCGATCCACAGGAGCTGCGCAGTCACATTGCCATCGTGGCACAGCAGCCCGCCATGTTTACCGGTGATGTGTTCGAGAATATCCGCTACGGCCGCCCCGATGCCGAGGACGATGAAATCATTGAAGCCGCAAAATCTGCTTATGCTCACGAGTTCATAGAGCAGTTGCCGCGCGGTTATGACAGTTTTCTGGGTGAATCCGGCATTAGGCTATCGGGCGGGCAGCGCCAGCGCATTGCCATTGCCAGGGCCATCCTCAAGAATCCGCAAATCCTGTTGCTGGATGAGGCAACCAGCGCTCTGGATGCAGAAAGCGAGCGTAAGGTGCAATTGGCGCTGGAACGGCTGATGCGTGGCAGGACCACGATTATCATTGCCCATCGGCTGGCAACTGTAATGAATGTAGATACCATTGCAGTCATGCAGACAGGGCGCCTGATTGCGCAGGGTTCACATCAGGAGCTGTTGCAGAGTTGCCCACTCTATGCGCGTCTTGCCGAGTTGCAGTTCTCGAATCAGGATATGCTTAAATCCCAATCGGGCGAGTTTGCCAGCTCGGTTCAAAATGAGTAGAATCGCTGCCGCTTTAATCCTTCGAGTAAAACTATGAATAGTTCAGAGCAAAAGTTGACTGAACAGAAGCAGCAGGACCAGTTTCAGGATATCCGTCCGTATCATGACGATGAAGTACGTCCTGTGCTGGATTCTCTGTTATCCAATCCTGAGTTCATAAGCAGCATCGCCAGTTTCAGTTTTCCTCGTCTGAATAAATTTCTGCCGCCCCTGGTCCAGTTTCTCGTCAAGCAAAAATTGACCGCTCAGTTGCGTAATGTCACTGATATCGCCAGCATGCAATCAGTTATCGCGTACTACATGGATGAGATGATTGAGAAGACAACTTCAAAGTTGACCAACTCCGGTCTGGAGAATCTACAGCCGGGAAGATCTTATCTGTTCATCAGCAACCATCGTGACATTGCCATGGATCCGGCTTTCGTCAATTACATGCTCTATCATGCGGGTTATGACACGGTTTATATCGCCATCGGCGATAACCTGCTGAAAAGACCATTTGTGAATGATCTGATGCGGTTGAACAAAAGTTTCATCGTGCGCCGTTCATTGAAGGGGCGGGACTTGCTCAAGTCATCCAAGCAATTGTCTGAGTATATTCATCACTGCATTGATCTGAAGTGCAATGTCTGGATAGCGCAACGCGAAGGCAGAGCCAAGGACGGAGTGGATAGAACCGACACGGCATTATTGAAAATGTTGAGTTTGGCCAAACGTGAAAAAGGTTTGCGGGACTCATTATCCGAATTACATATCGTACCAGTTGCTATCTCCTACGAATTCGACCCCTGTGATGCGCTGAAAGCGAATGAACTGTATCAGAAGAAGGAATTGGGTAACTTCCAAAAAGACGAGCAGAGCGATATTCACAGTATCGTGACTGGCATGATTGGTTATAAAGGACACGTGCACGTCAGCTTCGGCAAGGAACTGCAAATCGAAGAGGACGACGCTGATCACGTTGCAACGTTGATTGATCAGCAGATCATCGACAATTATTTATTGCAGACCAGTAATTTTCTGGCGTTGCAGAAGTTGCAACAACAGACACCTGAATTGGAAGCGTTGCCTGCGCTAAATACTGAAGCGCTTGCTGTGGTAGAGCAGGAGTTGGAAAAACGCTTGCAAGGTGTAGCCGGAAAAGTCAGGCCTTATTTGCTACAGATGTACGCCAATCCTGTTATCAGCCGACATGCGATAGGACAGGAAGATCCGTTTGCGGGAGAAGTTAAAAACTAAAAACGAAACTGCGGCGAGGATCAGGCGTTCTTTATGCCATTGATCCGCAATTGCAGACTTTTTCTGGTCGCCTCACTCAAAGGCCCCATGCAATAAAATTGCAGCTCCAACTCCCCGATGATCTGTGCTTTGCTTTTTCCAGCATTTCTGCTCTGCCCAAAACCCTGTTTCAAATGATTGAGTTGAATCATCATGCGCAGCGCTTTGTCCTGTGCGGGTGAATCCACGCCAGCCTGTATCTCCATCTCTACACAATGTTCCCTCGCGAGGGTTTCGTTTTCAGCGGCCAGCTTTTGCAGTTTCTTTGGATCATTCAGATGCTGACAAAGTAACTTGAAACGTTTCTCCATGCGTTGCGCCAGGTCTGCATCGCTGATGGCATCCAGTGCCTGCCATTGTTCCTGTAATTCCTGTTCAGAGGCAGTGCCTGCTTCCGGCGGGGACAAGAGCTTTAGCTCGAGATTTTCACAGAACTCTGCGCGACCTTTGATCTGATTGATCAACTGCAGACTTTTTCTGTCTGGTGAAGCTTTTTGTCTTGCTTCATATTTCTTGCTGATTCTTTCGAACTGATCAAGCAGTTGTCGCCTCTCTGCTTTCATATCAGGATTCAACTGCGAATAGAATGTCTCTTTCAACTCGGCGTACTGTTTTCTGGAGTCAAGAAACTCCTCATCGCTGAGATCAAGCAGATTACCCAGTGTCTTCAGTGTATTCTTGGCCGCAGAAACGACCTTTTTCGCTTCAGTTTTCTGTTGAGCTGCCAGCTCATCGCGCTTGCCGAAAATTTTGTCACAGGCTTGCCGGAATGTATTCCAGTGATTTCTGTCGTCCTTGTAGGGAGAAGGCCCGATGGATTTCCACTCGGCCTGCAGCTTCTTGACCGCGCTTATGGCTTCCTGGAAATTTTCCAGCTCCAGAAGTTTCTCAGCCTGCTCAATCAATTCCAGTTTTTTGCCTGCGTTGTGTTGCAGGGTTTTACGTTTTAGCTGCCTGATGGAATTCAGAATCTCATTGAAGCGTTTCTGCAGATTCTTGATCTTGTTTTGTGCAACTGGCGCGTATCTTTTCCACTCTTCCTGTGCGGTGGATTCCAGCTTGGTTGTTTCAGCGATATTCAAGTTTTCCGGTGTGCTGTTCGCAATGAAGTACTCCAAGGTTTCACAAATCTGAATGCGTTCCTTCAGATTGCTACTCATTTTCTCCTTGCGTTCCTTAAAGTACTCTTTGCAAGGTTCGAAAGCTTTGTGTGCTACTTCATTGAATTGCGTCCATAACAAGTCATTGTCATCGGAGTGACCCAGTTTCTTCCAGTCTTCCTGCAACGCACGGATCAGTTTTGCTCGTTGCGGAATAGGCTGCCTGGAGTCAACCAATATCTGCATTTTCTCCGTGAGCTCTTTCTTTTTTTCGGTAGCAGCAAAATTCTTCCAATCCTGCAATTCGCTAATGCGTTTCCTGAAAGGAGCCAGTTGTTCCTGCAAGGCATGGCGTTGTGGCTCAGCGATATTGTTAACCGTGCTTTGAATTTTGTCCCAAAGCTTTTGCGCTTCGGCCAAATGTCCTTCTTCAATATTCTTTTCCAGCAGCTCCTGATTGCTGGCAATATCTGTCAGCATCTTCGCCTGCCACTCCGTGTTCTTCTGCAGATGTTCATTGAGAGATTGCAACATGTTGGTGCTTAACTGGTGCCAGTGTGATTCAGGCAATTCTTTCGGCCACTCCAGAGTGGTCATTAATTTTTCGATCCGTTTTTGCAGATCCAATAATGCTTTCGTATCTTTGTGCGAGGTGTTCTGTAGACTTGCCTGCAGTTTCTCGAAGTCGCGCGTTTTGTTTTGTAATGTCTGCCAGGACTTGCTGCTCGCTGATAGTGTTTTCTGTAAAGTGTGGCATCTTTTCAGCAGCTCACTGGCTTCTTCATGGGCGGTATTCACCGGGAATGCCGCTAACAGAGACTGGAGTTCGTGCAGCTGCAGTTCCAGATTCTGCATCTGTTCATTATCAATCGGAGCGCGCAGCGATGTGATGAAAGCTTCCACACTGTGGTAGCCAGTGTGCAACTGCGACATGCTCTCGTTAATCAAGGTTTCCTGGGAGCGTTCAGCCAGGAATTCGCCAATAGTCGCCTGCAGGCTGGTGTTAGCCGCTTCGACACGCGCCAACATTTCGTGATCGGCTTTTTCGCTGACTGTCTGCCATTGAGTTAACAGATACTCATGCTGTGCTGCGCTAAGCGGTCCCGGAGTTTTTGAGGCCATGGATTCAAGGCTTTGACATATTTCCATAGCTCTGGCGATGGTGGCGCTTTCCTGCTTTCGGACTGCCCGAATGGCATCCAGTTTTTCTTTGCAGTGCTTGAATACGGCTTTATCTTTCTGACGGGTCTGCTGGCACAATTGATCGAGTAAAGCAGCATCATTCACTTTCGTTGCTGCGGCCAGTCGGACCCGATTATCAGAATCAGTGGCAGCGATCTCAGCAAAAACCTGTTGTGCCGCTTCAACAAGAGCAGAAACTCCCGCATGCGCTTCCAGCTCTTCGATTGCTAACAGGCGGATTTCTGAATCGGCATGTGTCCAGCGGTCTTGCAGTTCTGTGGGGAAAGTCATGTAAAACTGTCTCTAGGTTCTTTGGCTCTGCTGATTCGTCGCTGGCATTTAGCCACTGGTAAAACGGTCAAGGGCAATTCTGCTGGAAGGTATGATAGCAGACAGGTGCTATAATCACAGCAGTGTGTTGCAGCCTGCCTCAGGAACTGCGATTTTCGTCTATTCAGCTGTCAGCGCTGCGTGTGTTCAAGTAAATCTATGCTTTCCGATGATGTAAAACAGACAATTCAGCAGGCGTACAAACAGATACTCGCCAATAAGTCCCTGCGCCCCAGAGAAGGGCAGCGACAGATGATTGCCGATATTGCCCGCTCTTTGTCAAACATCCCATTACATGTGGAAGATGATGCCGATGAGGACGAAGACAATTCCGTAGCGGGACCTGTTTGTGTCATCGAGGCGGGTACAGGAACAGGCAAAACTCTGGCCTATGTGTTGGGTACGCTTCCGTTGGCCAAGCATCTGCGCAAGAAAGTAGTGTTGGCCACAGCGACAGTCGCCTTGCAGGAACAGGTAACCCTGCAAGACCTGCCTGATATCAAACATTATTGTAATCTCGATTTCAGCTTTACGTTGGCCAAAGGCAGAGGCAGATATCTGTGCCTTTCAAAACTCGGCTTATTGCTGCAAGGCAATGCCAGTCAAAACGCGATGGCGGACCTCTATGGTGAAATCCTGGATACTCCCGACAGCAGCAAACTGCCACTTTACGAGTCCATGTTGCATAAACTCAATGCCGGAGAGTGGCATGGAGACAGGGATGACTGGGAAGATCTGGTGATTGATACAGACTGGGCACCGGTTACCGTAGAGCATGGCCAATGCGCAGGCCCGAAGTGCAGCAACTTTGGCAGCTGTTGTTTTTATCAGGCGCGTGAGCAGGTGCAAAGTGCAGATTGCATTGTTGCCAACCATGATCTGGTGCTGGCTGATCTCGCTTTGGGTGGCGGCGTTATTCTGCCTGACCCGTCAGAAACCATTTATATTTTTGACGAAGCGCACCACTTACCTCTGAAAAGCAACCAACATTTTTCCTGTTTTACGCGCTTGCGTGGCAGCATTCAGTGGTTGGAGCAGACAAGCAAAACGCTGAACAAACTAGCCGCTGATACGGTGTTGGGGAATCGTGCCACCGTTCATCGTGAACAGAGTAAACTAAAAGACTTGCTGCAAATGCTTGAGCAATCGTTACAGGATTCTTTATCACAATTCGAAACACTGGCTCAAAGCCAGGACAATACAATGGCTGCAGACAATCGCCGCGATTCGCGGGCTGACAATGCCTCGCAGTTTGCTTTTCAATTGGGTGTAGTGCCCGAACAGTTTAAACAATTAGCAATCGGGTTCAGCAGCCGCTTCACACAATTGAGCAAACTATTGCAGGACATAAGTAATGATCTGAAACGTGACATGGAAGGTGCCGAAACCATTATCGCAAGGCAACATGCAGAACACTGGTTCCCGATGATAGGCGGCATGTGTAGTCGCGCTGAAGCCAGTCAGAAACTCTGGTTTCATTTTGCTCAGAGCGATGCGGCTGGCCAGGCGCCATGGGCGCGTTGGGTCAGCATGAATGATAGCGATATTACCGTGTCGTGCAGCCCTGTACTGGCAGCGAACACGCTGCAGGAAAAATTATGGGATGTATGTGCCGGAGCAGTGCTCACGTCAGCGACACTTTCTGCGCTGGGTAATTTTGATGTGCTTGCGATGCGCGCAGGTTTGCCCCGGCACACACAATATCATCGTATCGCGAGTCCCTTCGATTATGGGCGCGCGGCATCTTTCACGGTGCCGAAACTGGACTGCGATCCGGGTGATACGGTGCGTCATACGGAGGCAATTGTACGTTTGCTGCCGCAGCTGTTGGATAAACGGGAAGCGGCATTGATGTTGTTCAGTTCAAGGCGCCAGATGCTCGATGTGCTTGATGGGCTGGACAAAGAATGGCGGGAAATCATTCTGTGTCAGGATGATTATCAGAAAGCGCAGTTATTGAAATTCCATCGTCAACGCATCGATCGTGGCGAGGCCAGTGTCATCTTCGGGTTAGCCAGTTTTGCCGAAGGCGTGGATTTGCCGGGCAAATACTGCATGCATGTACTAATCGCAAAGATACCGTTCTCTGTGCCAAATGACCCAATCGAAGCGACGTTGGCGCAATGGCTGGAGCAGCAGGGAAGAAATTCATTCATGAGTCTGTCTGTGCCGGAGGCGGCATTCAAACTGGTTCAGGCAAGTGGGCGTTTGTTGCGCAATGAATCAGATACGGGGCGTATTACTTTATTCGATGAACGAATTATCAATAAATTCTACGGCCAGGCGATTCTGAATTCTCTGCCGCCTTATCGGCGCGACATATTCCCCAGTCATATCAAATAGAGTCAGGAAGATTTTTTGGTGTAGGCAATGCCATTCTTTTTATCAATGTAGTAGCCGAGGCCTGCACTTGCAACTATGCACACAAGCATTACTGGCAGCAGATTATTCATCAGCGCACCCATCCCCAATCCCAAAAATACCCCGCCGGTAATACACATCGCAATGATGCTGGTGCTTTTGCGTTTCTTCAGTTTTTTACTCATGGTTTTAATCCTTTATTTTTCTTAGCTGCCAGATCATCTGAAAATTTCTACTGACCACTAACGGCTATCCGGGGATCAACACGTCGAATTTCATAAATGGTGGTAGTGGCCAATGGGCTGGCAAGACGACCAGCAGATTGAATATGAATCCTGTCTACTACTTCCATGCCTGCTACCACTTTGCCTATCACGGTGTGTGTGCCGGTAAGCCAGGGTGCATCAAGAATCGGGATAAAAAACTCTGCGCTATTGGTGTTGGGTCCCGAGTTCGCCAGAATCAGGCTGCCACGGACCGGGCGCCGGGAGGGCAGGTTATTGTTGAATCGATAGCCTAGATTCTCGAATGCCTGCTGCAGGCTCAGATTCCGCAATTGCGTCATCACTTCCTGTTCTCGCGCCGAGAGCTCTACCAGGTTGTTGATATTGAGCCGGCCGTATAAGGGCGCCAGTACCTGCTGTTCGAATTCCAGTTTATCGGCGATATTCAGCCAGGGGTGTGGCTTTAGACCGATATCAAGCACTTTGATTTGGTTCAGACCTAATTGGCTGGCATTGATCTCATCTGCCAACTGCCGCGCTGGCAGTCCACGTTCCGGATGCGTTTGTCTGCCAGCCTGTACCAGATAACCAGATAAAACCCGGTGGAAGGTCAGTCCGTCATAATAGTTTGCGTAGACAGTCTCTCCTGTCGTTGGGTTCAGCAATGGCACTTCGGCTTCAGCCAGGCCAATGAAATTGGCGACGTTATTCGGTGCTGCATCCTGAAACAGCTCCAGAAACACGTCACCACGTGAAGTTTTCATCAGCATCAGGGGGTTGTTGCTATCGTCCATATTCTGCAATGCTGTATCGATATTAGCGTGGGCGGTTAAACCGTACACGGCCGTAAGAATTGTCAACAGCAGGTGTCGTATAAGCGATAATGTTGAGGGCTTTATGGGCATTATTTTTTCTGCGCTCTTTTTATATTTATTCCTGAGCCATTCTACAGCGTCAGTTTTACTGGCTAAGCAGGAAACGGTTGCCTGATTGTATGGCGAGTTCAAGCCGCAACGCAATCCTGCTTCGTCTGTTTTCAGGGACGTATGCTATTGAAAGCGTGTAAGATCCTCGCGAGTATCGATATCCTGCAGGACAGCGTTGTCGTTAACTGTCACTTTTACCAGATGATGAGAGTTTCTGCGAATCAGTTCCCTTCCGCCGGTGTCGCCGGAAACTTTCTGCAATTCTGCAAAATAGTTTTTACCAAAACCAACCGGATTCCCGGTTGCTCCGTGGTATTCGGCCACGACTATGTTGTCTGTCGTTAATTCAGCTAATAGTTGCTGGTAGGTGGCAGTGCGGACAAAGGGCATATCACCCAGACATACCAGGCATGCATCCCAACCCGTAATCTGACTGATGCCAAAGGCCAGGGTGTGCCCCATACCCAGATTGGAGTCTTCGCATAGCGCAACTCGAATAGTGGAGTCAGGGGAGGCGGCATTGGCAGAGTGAGTGAAGGCATGGCGGCGCAGGGAGTCGAAATGGCAGATGCCGGTATCGAACAGGCCATCTTCGATGAGTTCGGTGCGAGTTACTATCAGGATATTTTCGGTTGCTGCACTGAGTTTCTGTAATGTCTGCTGAAACACTGTATTGCCATTATCGAGAATGGCGGTCAGCTTGCTGCCCCCAAAGCGCTTGCTGTAACCGGCAGCAAGCACCAGGGCGCCTTTTTTTGCAGCCCGATTGTCGGGTTGCGGTTGCAACACCATATTTGCAATCTCTGTAGGCTTTTTATATTACTGGCTACATTCCGTGCTACATTCCGGGTGGGAAGGCTCTGCCCATCCGCCTTGGTCTGCTGTTACTCCCAGCTCAATGCGCCACCAGTCTGGTATTCAGTCACTCGGGTTTCAAAGAAATTCTTTTCCTTGCGCAGATCCATGATCTCGGACATCCAAGGGAAAGGATTCTTGACGCCACGGAACTGCTCCGGCAGGTTGATCTGGGCAAGGCGACGATTCGCAATGAACTGCAGATACTCTTCCATCATGACAGCATTCATGCCGAGTACGCCGCGTGGCATGGTATCGCGGGCATATTCAATTTCCAATTGCGTTGCCTGCAGAATCATCTGAGTGGCTTCCTCTTTCATCTTGTTGGTCCACAGCTGCGGGTTTTCCAGTTTGATCTGATTGATCATGTCGATACCGAAATTCAGGTGCATCGATTCATCGCGCAGAATGTACTGGAACTGCTCGGAGGTGCCCGTCATCTTGTTGCGACGGCCCATCGAAAGAATCTGGGTGAAGCCGCAGTAAAAGAAAATTCCTTCCAGGCAGCAATAGAACGCAATCAGATTCTTCAACAGAGCTTGGTCGGTTTCAATGGTACCGGTATTGAAATTCGGGTCGCTGAGATTTTGTGTATAACGCAAACCCCAGGATGCTTTTTTGGCAACCGAAGGTACCTCGTGATACATATTGAATATCTCGCCCTCGTCCATGCCGAGTGATTCAATGCAATATTGATAGGCGTGAGTATGAATGGCTTCTTCGAATGCCTGGCGCAGAATGTACTGACGACACTCAGGGTTGGTGATTAACCGATAGATTGCCAGCACCAGATTGTTCGCAACCAGTGAATCTGCCGTTGCAAAGAATCCCAGATTGCGTTTGACGATCAGGCGCTCATCAGCGGTTAAACCATTAGGATTTTTCCACAGCGCGATGTCCGCATTCATATTGACTTCCTGCGGCATCCAGTGGTTCGCACAACCATCCAGATACTTGCGCCACGCCCAGTCATATTTGAACGGTACCAGTTGATTGAGGTCGGCGCGGCAGTTGATCATGCGCTTGTCATCAACAGCTACACGTTGCGAAGACTCTTCAAGTTCCTGCAAACCGATATCGATATCCAGAGACTCCAGAGATTCCAGCGCTTTCTGCAGAATATCCGAATTCGCCGTTTCTGTGAGACGTGTCGCCTCATTACGCGGTGCGGTGCGTTGCGTACCATTGGCAATTGCCTCGGTAGACCTGCTGAGCTCTGCGGAAGCCACGGCTTCGTTCAGGCTGCGCTCTGCTTCCTGTTGCAAAGCAGTTTCGGTTACGCTGATGTTCGGCTTTTGTACCGGCGCCGTTGTTTTCGCAGCAGCAGTAGTGGCTGTTCCTTCTTCTTCATGAAACTCATCCCACGTAAGCATGATTTCCCCCTTGCAAAATTAGTTGCTGATTACTGACAGGCTTCACAATCCGGATCATCAATCGAGCAGGCCAATGGCACTGCTGCTGCTACCGGTTCGCTTGCCACAGCATTCAGGCTGCGATCAGATATTGTGGATTTTTCTGTTGTTGTAGCTGCCAGCGAGCGCAGGTAATAAGTTGTCTTGAGACCACGCACCCACGCCATGCGGTAGGTAATATCCAGTTTCTTGCCGTTCGCACCTGCGATATAGATGTTCAGTGATTGCGCCTGATCAATCCATTTCTGGCGTCTGCTTGCTGCGTCGACCAGCCAGCGCGGTTCAACTTCAAACGCGGTGGCATACAGATATTTCAAGTGCTGCGGAATGCGGTCGATTTGCTGCACGCTACCGTTAAAATACTTGAGATCATTAACCATCACGTTGTCCCACAGATCCAGTGCTTTCAAATCGCGAACCAGATAAGGGTTAACCACGGTAAACTCGCCAGACAGATTGGATTTCACATACAGATTCTGATAAGTCGGTTCGATAGATTGTGAAACGCCGGTGATATTGGCGATGGTCGCCGTTGGCGCAATCGCCAGCACATTCGAGTTACGCATGCCCACCGCTTTGATACGCTGGCGCAGGCTGTCCCAGTCCTGTGTCTGATCCATATTCACTTCCAGATACTTGTCACCACGTACTTCGCTGAGCATTTTCAGTGAGTCGATAGGCAGAATGCCCTGATCCCACAATGAGCCGGCATAGCTCTGATATGGGCCACGTTCCTCGGAAAGATCAGTGGAAGCCTTGATGGCGTAATAACTGATGATCTCCATGGAGGTATCTGCAAAACTCACCGCCGCATCAGAGGCATAAGGAATCTTCTGTACATAAAGTGCGTCCTGGAACCCCATGATGCCCATGCCTACCGGGCGGTGCTTCAGGTTGGAAGTTTCTGCTTGTGGCACCGAGTAGTAATTGATATCAATCACGTTGTCCAACATGCGCACCGCAGTCTTGATGGTTTTTTCCAGCTTTTCGGTGTCCAGCCCGTTTTCATTGACATGGTTGACCAGATTGACGGAGCCAAGATTGCACACAGCAATTTCATCCTGACTGGTATTTAATGTAATTTCTGTGCACAGGTTGGACGAGTGGATGGTGCCAACATGCTGCTGTGGTGAACGCACATTGCAGGCATCCTTGAAGGTGATCCATGGATGACCGGTTTCAAACAGCATCGACAGCATCTTGCGCCACAGATCTTTCGCCTGCACGGTTTTATAAATCTCCACCTGACCGGCAGCGGCTTTGCGTTCGTAATCGATATAGGCATCTTCAAATGCCTGACCGTGCAGATCATGCAGATCGCGTACATTGTTTGGTGAGAACAACGTCCACTCACCATCTTCGAAAACGCGTTTCATGAATAAATCGGGGATCCAGTTAGCCGTATTCATATCGTGTGCGCGGCGACGATCATCACCGGTATTCTTGCGCAACTCCAGAAACTCCTCGATATCCAGATGCCAGGTTTCCAGATAGGAGCACACGGCACCTTTGCGCTTGCCACCTTGATTTACAGCAACGGCGGTGTCGTTAACAACTTTCAGGAATGGCACGATGCCCTGTGACTTGCCATTGGTGCCTTTGATATGCGCACCCAGTGCTCTGACAGGTGTCCAGTCATTGCCCAAACCACCGGCCCATTTGGAAAGCATGGCGTTGTCCTTGATGGCGCTGTAAATACCGTGCAGGTCATCTGGCACTGTAGTCAGGAAACAGGAAGACAGTTGTGGACGCAATGTGCCGGAATTGAACAATTGTGGCGTGGAAACCATGTAATCAAAACTGGAGATCAAATTGTAGAACTCGATGGCGCGCTCTTCACGATTTTCTTCGTTGCTGGCCAGGCCCATCGCAACGCGCATATAAAATACCTGCGGCAGCTCGAAGCGAACGTCGTTACTGTGAATGAAATAGCGATCGTACAAAGTTTGCAGCCCGAGATAGGTGAACTGATTATCACGATCCGCTTTGATGGCTTCGCCCAGCATGTCCAGGTCGTAGTCCAGCAAA
Organism: Pseudohongiellaceae bacterium; assembly: GCA_041751425.1. GTDB lineage: Bacteria > Pseudomonadota > Gammaproteobacteria > Pseudomonadales > Pseudohongiellaceae > JAVVEG01. Next base: position 68,463 of record JBGSXL010000030.1, read on the forward strand.
TGCGGAGACAATAATCCCAGTTCTGCACCCTTTTCTATATAGGGGCGCAGCACGCTGGGATAGCGGTAATGCATTTCAGACTGGGTAGCGCTTTCACCCAGGCCAAGAAACTGCAAAGCTTCCGAGCGCAGAGTGTCGAGCAACAGGCGCGCAGTGACATAAGAGTAATTGGGGTCTTTCTCCACCATCGTGCGAGCTGTCATTACAGATGAAGTACGCACATCCTCTATTTTCACGCCGGGGTAGAGGTTTTTGATGGTCTCGTTGTAAATGTCATTGGCTGAGACGTTTTCCAGACCTTCGCATGCCTCATCAATGACGGTGCGCAGACGCAATGTGTCAAGTGGCCCTTGCGTGCCATCTGTGAAAGTAACCAGGATTGCCGGCTCATCGCTCTGCTGTTGAAGAATGCGCTGTTCGCGCACACGGGCACGCTCGGCGCGATAGATCACATAGCTGCGGGCAACCTTGTGTTCACCGGTACGCATCAGCGCCAGCTCGACCTGATCCTGAATATCCTCAATATGAATGGTGCCGCCAGATGGCATGCGCCGCTTGAAAATGGTGGTTATCTGTTTGCCCATTTTGCTGACGGTTTCATGCACTCTGGAGGAGGCAGCAGCCGTGCCGCCTTCTACTGCCAGATAGGCCTTGGTAATGGCCACAACGATCTTTGACTCGTCGTACGGCAATACAGAACCATTACGTTTTATGACACGAATCTGCCCGGGGGCAGTAGATGATGTAGACGATGAGCGCGTGGTGCTGGTCTGAGCTGAGCTGGTGGAGCTGGAACGATGAGAAGTGTCTGGCTGCATGGGGTTTTGCTCTCCGTGATTGATTCCATGATTTCACGATATTTGTCTGGAGTGTTGCGGGCTACGATTGGCTGTATTTTGCACAGCAATACACTATATATAGATATAAATTTGGTAAGGAACACAAGATAGTGCGCTTTAGCGTGGAATGCAAGGGGTTTTTCTGTGGATAAGCTGTGCACAGCGTGTGAATCTTCGCTGCGGGAACGGGCTGAAACCTGCGGGGCGTATAAGTCGGTATTGAGGGCTGGTTAATTATTGGCGCACAGGAATTCCAACAGCGCCTTTTGGGAGTGCAATCTGTTTTCAGCCTCATCCCAGACAACACTGTTTGGGTCATCCAGCACATCGGCTGTGACCTCCTCATCGCGATGAGCTGGCAGGCAATGCATGAACAATGCATCAGAGTTGGCATAAGACATCAGCTCACGATTGACCTGATAGCCGGCAAAATTCTCCATGCGTTTGCTCAATTCTTTCTCATGACCCATGGATGCCCAGACATCGGTGGCAATCAGGCTGGCGCCTTTAACAGCTTCTCTTGGGTCGCGCACTATACGGACACGATCACTATTGCTGCTCACCAGATCCTCGCGAGGATCAAATCCAGCGGGGCAAGCGATAGTCAGTTCAAAGTCAAACTGACGCGCGGCGTTGATATAGGAATGGCACATATTATGACCATCGCCCACCCAGGCAACGGTTTTGCCGCTGATATCGCCACGGTGCTCGAAAAAAGTCTGCATATCAGCCAGCAACTGACAAGGATGAAAGTCATCCGTCAATGAGTTGATGACCGGGACGCTTGAGTGTCTGGCAAACAATTCGACTCTTTCGTGCTCAAACGTACGAATAGTGATGATATCGACCATACGCGACAAAACTCTTGCGGTATCTTCAATCGGTTCGCCGCGGCCGAGCTGGGTATCCCCGGGAGCAAGGAATATGGCGCTACCACCCAGATGAGTCATGGCCACTTCAAAGGAGACTCGCGTCCGGGTAGAGGATTTGTCGAAAATCATGCCCAGTGTTTTGTGCTTCAGCGATTCATTGCGCAGAGCAGGGCTGTGCTTTAGCGCGATAGCGCGCTGAATGATGCTGTGCAGTTCTTCTTTGGAGAGATCCAATAAGGTTAAAAAGTGTCGAATAGCCATTGCCGTTAGTTTCTTGGTCGCCTGGGGTTAGCAAGAGGGGTCGGGTGCCGCGTTGACTTCGATCAAACCACTCAAAATTAGACTCAAAATTAAAAAGGGCAGCCAAGGCCGCCCTCAATGCAAGCGCGTATCTTATATTAATTTATCTGCCAGTGGCAATTGTCTGCCAATGTCGTGCGTGACGGGGCTATCGCAACACGTGTAGAATATGACAAAACTTCCATTCAAGCAGGTCTGTTAAACATGAGTATTGAAGATAGCAGCGGTAGCAATATCGAAGACACCATCAAAGAACAAATCAGTTCCAACACCATACTGTTGTACATGAAAGGCTCGCCGGATCAACCGCAATGTGGTTTCTCCGCGCAGGCAACCCAGTGCCTGATGTCATGCGGCAAACGCTTTGCTTACGTAGATATTCTGGCCAACCCGGAGATTCGCGCGACATTGCCAAAGATTGCCAATTGGCCGACATTTCCGCAGCTCTATATAGACGGGGAACTGGTTGGTGGTTGCGACATCATTACTGACTTGTTTCAGAAGGGCGAGTTGCAGACGATGATCGACAACTCGGGTAGTGCTGCGGCGCAATAATCAGATTACCGGCAAATTCTCATCGATCGCTGCCCCTGTCTGATATTACAGCAGGCATCAGGGCAGCGGCCAACCGCCCAACGCTTTCCATTTATTGACGATTTTGCAGAATAGTTGCGCTGTTTTCTCTGCATCATATTTTGCAGAATGCGCTTCGCTGCCTTTGAATTCGATACCGGCAGCTTCGCAGGCTTTGGCCAACACCGTCTGACCATAAGCCAGGCCGCTGAGTGTTGCAGTATCAAAACTTGAAAACGGATGGAATGGATTTCGCTTCAGATCATGCCGTGCAGTTGCAGCATTGATAAAGCCATGATCGAAGTGGGCATTGTGAGCAACCAGAATCGCGCGCTTGCATTGATTGGACTTCATGGAAGTACGAATGGCTTTGAAGAGATCCTCAAAAACATCTTTCTCTGACCGGGCAATACGCAACGGATGAAACGGGTCGATGCCGGTAAACTTCAGCGCAGCTTCTTCAATATTGGCGCCTTCAAATGGCACGATGCGATGATAGTAAGTCTGCTCGACGCCAAGTATGCCTTTCTCGTTCATGCCCAGAATAACAGCTGAAATTTCTAGAATAGCATCTGTTTTGGCATTGAAGCCGCCGCACTCAATATCGACAACTACTGGCAAATACGTGCGAAAGCGTTGCGCCATCAAGCTGATGGGTTCGTCATCGTCCTGCCGCAGAAATCCCGTCATTGTGCGGCTCCTTTGATGCGCCAATTAATTTGCTCTCCCGCTCGCAGGGGTACAATGGTGGCACCGGCAAAAGGCAGTTCGGTTGCCATTGTCCAGGCCGCTTTTTCCAGTGTAATTGTTTTACTGTTGCGCGGTAGTCCGTAAAAGTCTGGGCCGTGGAAACTCGCGAACCCCTCCAGCTTGTCCAGTGCATTGGCAGCTTCGAACACCTCTGCATACAATTCCAGCGCGGCGTTGGCGCTGAAGCAACCGGCGCAACCACAGGCATGTTCTTTCAGACTTTTCAGATGCGGGGCGGAATCGGTTCCCAGAAAAAATTTACTGTTGCCGCTGGTGGCTGCTTCAATCAGCGCCACCTGATGGGTGTTACGTTTCAAAACCGGGAGACAGTAAAGGTGCGGCCTGACCCCTCCGGAGAGTAAGTGATTGCGATTGTATAGCAAATGATGCGGAGTGATGGTCGCTGCTACCTGCGCACTGGCGTGTTTCACAAACTCTACCGCGCTGGACGTTGTTATATGTTCCAGCACTATTTTTAAGTCCGGAAAGCGCTGCGTCAACGGATGCAATACCTTATCAATGAAAACTTTCTCGCGATCAAAAATATCGATACTGCTGTCGGTAACTTCACCGTGTACCAATAAAGGTACTTTTTGTTCGACCATGGCCGCAAGCACGCCATAGACTTTGTCGATAACTGTTACGCCGCTGTCTGAGTTAGTGGTGGCACCGGCAGGGTAGTACTTGACTGCGTGAATATAGCCACTGCTTTTGGCTTTTGCGATCTCGCCTGCAGATGTGCTGTCTGTTAAATACAGCGTCATCAGGGGTTCAAAATCCGAGTTGGCGGGAGCCGCTGCCAGAATACGTTGACGATAAGCAAGTGCTTGCTCAGTTGTAGTGACCGGGGGTTTCAGATTTGGCATCACGATAGCCCGTTTGAAGGTTCTGGCTGTGCTGGCTACAGTCAATTGCAGAGCCTGCTCGTCGCGCAAATGCAGATGCCAATCGTCGGGTTGGGTCAGTGTGAGCAGTTTCATGCAGAAAATTTATCCACGTTGGTCGATCTTGCAAAGAAAAACAGGCTGAAGTTTACCCTAACTTTCCTCATATTGCTCACGGCGCCAGTGAATCTGGCAGGCGATGCAGCAACCAATGTGACGGATTTTGTGTCCTCTGTCTGGGTGGGGCTGGCTTTTCGGCCAGAAGCTGCACCGATCATCGAATTCCACGCCCCACCCATGTACAATACCCGCCTTCCAGTTTTGCTTACTGGGTTTCAATATTCAACGAGGAACAAGAGATGTCGGGCATTAACAAAGTGGTGCTGGCTTATTCCGGCGGTCTGGATACATCTGTAATAGCCCGCTGGCTGACAGAAACCTACCACTGCGAAGTGGTCACTTTTACCGCTGATCTGGGGCAGGGTGGGGAAGTTGAACCGGCGCGTGCCAAAGCCCAGGCCATGGGGATCAAGGAAATCTACATTGAAGACCTGCGAGAAGAGTTTGCCCGCGATTTCGTCAATCCCATGTTCCGTGCCAATACCATTTATGAAGGTGAATACCTGCTGGGCACCTCTATCGCGCGGCCCCTGATCGCCAAGCGCCTGGTGGAGATTGCTGCAGAAACCGGCGCAGATGCCATCTCTCACGGCGCCACCGGTAAAGGTAACGATCAGGTACGGTTCGAACTGGGTGCCTATGCACTTGCTCCCGGCATCAAGGTCATCGCTCCCTGGCGTGAGTGGGATCTCAATTCGCGTGACAAACTCTTGGCTTATTGTGAGACGCACAATATTGCGGTCGAGAAAAAGCGCGGCACGAAGTCTCCATATTCCATGGACGCCAACCTGCTACATATCTCTTACGAAGGGGATGTTCTTGAGAATCCTGGTGCGGAACCGGAAGAAGATATGTGGTTGTGGACTGTGTCTCCGGAGAACGCACCCGATCAGGCAACGTATATCGAACTTACGTATGAAAAGGGCGATATCGTTGCCATTGACGGCGAAGTGCAATCACCTGCAACAGTGCTTGCGAATCTGAACAAAATAGCCGGAGCTAATGGCATAGGCCGTTCAGACATCGTGGAGAATCGCTATGTCGGCATGAAGTCTCGTGGTTGCTATGAGACGCCCGGTGGTACTGTGATGCTGAAGGCGCACAGGGCTATCGAATCGATTACGCTGGACCGAGAGCTGGCGCATTTGAAAGACGAGCTGATGCCACGATACGCATCGTTGATCTACAACGGCTACTGGTTCTCGCCAGAGCGGCTGGCGTTGCAGGCATTGATTGACTCCACACAGGTATACGTCAATGGCAAGGTTCGTCTGAAGTTGTACAAAGGCAATGTAGTTGTAGTTGGGCGCGAGTCTGCTGACTCTCTGTTCGATGCCAGCATTGCCACGTTTGAGGAAGACGGCGGTGCTTATAATCAGGCCGATGCCGGTGGCTTCATCAAACTCAATGCATTGCGTTTGCGCATCGCGGCCAACAAAGGTCGTGGCATGAAGTCCTGATGATTTAGTCGGCCTTCCTGACAGTTTGATCTTAATAAATGGGGCTAATAAATGGGGTCAGAGTAAAAATACAGTACTGTATTTTTACTCTGACCCCATTTATTAGAAACATCGGCGGGGTGATTTTGCAGAGCCGCCTTGCGGTTAGCGGGCGGGCTCTGCAGTCACAAGCTGTTTCAGTCGATGGGATCGGCTGTTTCCAGCACGAATTTGAAATCGCCCAGATGCCTCAGAGCCACATGAAACGTTTCGCTCCCTACCTTGACCAGGGGCAGCAGAAGCAGATTATTGGCAGCGTCGAAGAAAGACGGCACCGCATCCATATCATTGGAAGTGTTCATCTCGCCGGATGCCAGCACAAAGTTGAAGTTACCTGTATGTTTCAATGTCACTGAATAATTATCTCCGTCAGCATATACCTTTGGCAGCGTGACTGAATCTGTTACGCCATCGTAGGCATTACTGATGGTTCGAATATCTCCCAGAGAGTTCACCGTTGTGAAACCCGTTGCGTGCGAACTGATAAACGAGAACAACTCCGCAATATTGGCGTACACGCCCGGTGACCCCGGTGTTCCGCAACCCGCTGAGTCACTGCCACCGAAACTGGTAATTCCCAACTGAAGGGTACCTTGATTCAGGCGCACGAAAATAGGACCGCCGCTATCACCCTGACAGGTATCGGAAGTATCCGTGCTGGTATAACCGCCGGCGCAAAACATATTCGATGTGATCAACTCGCCATGTGCCCCTTGGCAAGCGCTTGCGGTAACGGTCATCAACTGCGTGGCCAACAGATTATCGGAGGCTGCAGTCCCATCCCCTACGGTGGCTCCCCAGCCTGCAACGATAGCCGGGATGCTGGCAGTCATCGCGCCAGTATAAAGTTTCACCAGCGGCAAGTTGACAGCTGATTCCAATTCAACCAAAGCAATATCGAAATCATGCGAATTACTGCTCTCTTCTGACGGATTATAATCAGGGTGGATAATTACCCTTATGGCTTTTCTCACGATGGCATTGGCGGATAGGTCAGAATTATTGTCAGAGTTCAGAGTTAACGTGGTCAGAGTATGCAGGTCAGTCCCCACCTGTTTGCCACTTTCATCGAGAAAGCAATGTGCTGCTGTCAGCACCCAGGTTGGTGCTATCAGACTGCCGCCGCAACCACCACCGCCTTCTGCGTCCGGAGCGCTTAGAACAAAAATGCTGGTCAACCATGGGTAAGTGGCCGTTGATGCTGGTTTGCCATTGATGATTCTGGATTGTTGCTGCGCGCTAGCTGAAACAGTAATGAAACCAATGATCCAAATTCCGATAAGTAATCTGCTGAGAGTAGCCATTTATTTTCCTTGTTTTGGGTTAAGTTAGTCGTTCTGCGATTCCAAAGGACAGGCAGAAATACTTGGTCCGGAACGCTAGCGTAAAGGTCGCATTCTGTCTATTTAATTTTACGGCAAGCAGCCAGGAATGGGGTAAATAAATGGGGTCAGAGTAAAAATACAGTACTGTATTTTTACTCTGACCCC
>JBGSXL010000031.1:0-66694 GCA_041751425.1 Pseudohongiellaceae bacterium
CCAACCGACTTTTGATGAACCGATAAAAGACAAAAAACCGACCCGTGAATCGGTGGCCATTTTTTCCGCAGCATCATTATCGCAGACTACAACCTGACACCAATCCTCAGGCATACCGGCTTCGTTTAACAAGTCCACAAATGCCAGGCAGGAGAGAGGCGTGGTAGTGGCAGGTTTAACGACCACCGGACACCCGGCGGCAAAGGCAGTGATAGTCTGGTGAATGATCAGGTTCAAGGGGTGGTTGAAGGCGCTGATTGACACAACTACGCCAATGGGTTCGCGAGTGGTGAAGGCTATACGATTTTGTGTTGCCTCGGTCAGACCCATTGGAATCTGTTTACCGGCAAGATGGGAAATGGTTTCCAGCGCGATCTTGACGCCATCAATTGCGCGCAACACTTCCACCTTTGAATCTGTGTACGGCTTACCGCCTTCACTCAAGGCGGTTTGCGTCAATGACTCCACTCGTTCTTGCATGAGTTCTGTCACACGCTCCAGTATTTCAATGCATTGCCAGGGTTCCAGCCAGCGCGATCGATCCTGAAAAAGTTTATGCGCTTTGTCCAGCGCACTCATAACCGATGCCGTGGAATTGATCGGAATTTCGCGGATAAGACTTTGATCGTAAGGGCGCAGCACTTTCAGTGTGCGCAGGTTACTCACAGTTGACATGTTTTCTCCTTGAGCAATATGTTCAGAATGGCATGGTTGAGTGAATAGTCCACTGGCAACTCGATGACATGAACGCCGTCACTATTGAGACAGCTATCCAGCGTTTCCTGGAAATGTTGATCACTCTGTATTAGGTGACCCTGTGCACCATAACTTTGGGCATAGGTCACAAAATCAGGGTTCCCGTAGTCCAGGCCAAAATTCTCGAAGCCCATGTCCTGCTGTTTCCATTTAATCATGCCGTAAGCATTGTCGTTGAGAATGATCACCACGATATGCAACTTCAGGCGAACTGCGGTTTCGAGTTCCTGTGAATTCATCATGAAACCACCGTCACCGCATACGGCTACAACCTGTATATCCGGGTATAACATTTTAGCCATCATGGCACCGGAAAGACCGGCGCCCATGGTAGCCAGAGCGTTGTCCAGCAGCATGGTGTTGGCTGCATAACATTTATAATTACGGGCAAACCAGATCTTGTACACACCGTTATCCAGGCTAAGCATGGCATCATCGTTCAGCCTGTCCCGCAGCAAGTGCACCAGACGCTGCGGTAACATCGGAAACCGGCTATCTAGAAAATACTTTGACAGATGATGGTCCACTTCCTTTTTGATGACTTCGAAGTAGGAAAAGTCCCATTGCTCTTTCTTTTTAATCAATGCTGTCAATTGCTGCACGGAATACGCAATATCACCCACCACATTGAGTTGAGGAAAATACACCGCATCCACTTCAGCGGGGGAGAAATTCACATGAATCACCTGCGAGCCGCCGTGCTTCATGAAAAAGGGCGGCTTTTCGACCACATCATGACCTACGTTGATAATCAGATCTGCCTTGTGTATCGCGCAATGCAGAAAGTCATGGTCGGACAAGGCGGCCGTGCCCAGATACAGTGCATGGCGCTCATCAACAACACCCTTGCCCATTTGTGTGGTAAAAAAAGCAATGCCGGTGGACTCTACAAACTCCGTCAATGCCGCACAGACGCGTTTGCGATTGGCACCCGCGCCGATCAGAAGCAGTGGACTTTTTGCAGACTCAATCATGTTGGCTGCTTCACGCAATACTTCCTGGTCAGCATGAGAGCGATGATGACCGACAACAGGAAAAACGATGTCCGCGCACTCTTCTTTAGCAATATCCTCAGGCAACTCAAGGTGGACAGCGCCAGGTCGCTCCTCAATAGCCAGACGAAATGACTCGCGCACCAAAGAGGCGATGGTATTACCATTCACTATTTGTTTGGTGAATTTGGTGACAGGACGCATCAGGTCAACCACATCCAAAATCTGGAAGCGCCCCTGCTTGCTGGTCTTGATCGGTTTTTGTCCGGTAATCATCACCATGGGCATGGCACCCAGTTGGGCAAACGCGGCGGGCGTGACCAGATTAGTGGCACCCGGCCCAAGCGTTGCCAGACACACGCCTGGCTTACCTGTTAAACGCCCGTAGGTTGCTGCCATAAATCCCGCACCTTGCTCGTGTCGAGTGAGAATCAAGCGAATACTCGAGTTTTTCAACGAGTCTAGCAGATCGAGATTTTCTTCACCGGGAACGCCAAAAATATAATCGACATTCTCGTTCTCCAATGCTTTTACGAATAGATCGGATGCTTTCATGTGTTCGTCCTTTTTTGGGAGTTCGCTCTCATTGAAAAGTTGTCATGATCGCCACGCTGCCGCAGTCGCATGATTCCAGTTGTGTCGCCATTCCTCCGGTGTTGTGGAGTCATCCAGCAGGAAACCAACAGGGAGTGACGGATAGAGTTGGTCGTAGCTCATCACCTGACCTTGGTTGATGCGACGATTGATATAACGTGATCGCATATCTTTCAGGCTATTCAGCCCCAGAATATTCAGTAATTCTGCCAGAGCAGAGAGAGTTGAATGATGGTAATTGGCAACCCGCGCACCTTTATCAGTCACATCCAATTGTTTATAGCGCACAGGGTTCTGTGTGGTGATGCCTGTCGGGCATTCGTTGGTGTTGCAACGTCGAGATTGTATGCAGCCCATCGCCAGCATCATGCCTCGCGCCGAGTTCACCGCATCTGCCCCCAAGGCAATCAGACGCAGCATGTGGAAAGCAGAAAACATATGGCCTGCGGCAATGATCGTAAGCTGATCGCGCACACCGATTCCGCGCAATGCATTGTGTACAAAGCGCAGCGCATCACGCAGCGGCATACCAACGGAATTGGTCAACTCCACCGGGGCCGCACCGGTCCCGCCCTCTCCACCATCCACGGTGATAAAATCAGGTACGATTCCGGTTTCCTTCATGGCTTTACAGATACTCAGAAATTCCACTTTATTGCCCACACAGAGCTTGAAACCTACGGGTTTGCCTCCGGAGCGATCGCGAAGTTTGACAATAAATTCCAGCAATCCACGAGGGCTGGAAAAAGCCGAATGCGCAGGAGGGGAAAGGACATCCTGACCCATTGGCACAAGACGAATATCAGCAATTTCCTGAGTCAGCTTGGCTGCGGGTAATACGCCTCCGTGTCCGGGCTTGGCGCCTTGAGATATTTTGATCTCGATCATTTTGACGACATCCAGCTTTGCGCTTTTCTCAAACAGGTCAACGTCAAATTCGCCGGCTTCGTTGCGGCAACCAAAGTAACCAGTGCCAATCTGCCAGACAAGGTCACCACCATGTTCCAGATGCCACGGGCTGATGCCACCCTCGCCGGTGTTATGGGAAAAGTTATTTAGTCTTGCTCCCCGGTTGAGTGCCATAACGGCATTGCGACTCAGTGCACCAAAGCTCATTGCAGAAATGTTCAAGGGCGATGCCGAGTAAGGTTGAGTGCACGCCGGTCCACCAATAATGATTCGCAAGTCATGTTGATTACAGCTGGTAGGCGATATTGAATGATTCAGCCACTCGTAACCATCACTGTATACGTTAAAAATTGTCCCAAACGCGCGCGTATCATCGTCTTTTTTGGCTCGCTGATAGATAAGGCTGCGAAACTCCCGGTTTATCGGCCTGCCGTCGGTGTCTGATTCCACAAAGTATTGCTGCATCTCGGTCCGAACGGATTCGAATATATAACGCATATGTCCGATAATCGGATAGATCCGCAGAATCGTGTGTTTGCGCTGTAAAACATCGTAGAGTGCGAGCGAAAAAAGCGGTAGCAATATCAACCAGGCCCAGTGCAGAGCTGGCCAACGTTGTGCCAGCAATAAAACAACAGCACTGATTGCAACACTGCAATATATAAATTTCTGGCGATAAATCATGCGTAACGTCTCTTGTATCTTGGGGTTATATCAGGTGTGGGTGATGCGCTGAAGAAAACACCAGCTTGGCATTTAGACATGTTATGCGCCTGAATGTTACTGTTTGACAAGGATCAGGGAGTCTTAAGTATAGGAAGAATAAACAGATATTCCATAACGGTCGAGGCTGGTATGCAGAAAATGCAGGAGCATTTTTCTGCGAGGGGCGAACACACCATGGAAGCGGGTGAGGTTGACCCTCGGCTTGGGCACTAATGCAGCGAGTCTCGCTATGGCCGCTCCTGCGCATCCCTGCGCCCGCGGCATACCGTACATCCTGTACATAAAATCCAGTGGCTCGAAGATGACGTGGGTAGTGCCATCCTGGTAAGGTGTCTTGAGCGCATAGCGCACCCGGCCATCACGAGTCAGCGCCAGCTTCTTTCTGTCATGCGGCCGCACTGCCACGCCGGCGTGCAGTGAAAAGCCACCGGCCTTGGCCACCGGACTGAAACGATCCTCCTCATTTTGCTGCGGGAAAAGGGTTTGCAGGGTAAGGACTTTTTTGCCCTGCTGAGGCCCGATGGCGATGCGGTAAGTAATGCTGTGCCCGTGCACCTGCTGCATGGAGTTGATTTTCCAGATGGTCCAGGGTCAGACTGCTGTTCTCCTGGTCTTGGGTCAGCACGCCTTCCTTCACCAGCATGCCGCCCATGGAGTGACCGAGAATGGCGGCTCTTTCGATGCCCAGGTGATCAAGCAGCTTTTTGGAATCGGATGCAAAGATATGCAGGTTGTACGGGATATCCAGTTTGGAGGAGAACCCGTCGACGTGCGAGGTCATCAATGTCGCCCCACAGCTATCCGGCCTCCCGGGACAAGCCGCCATCCTATTGGTTAGCCGTAAACGATCAGTTGTAACTTCACCTTAAGCCGTCACAGCCCCTTTGCTCCGTCTACCCATCGGAATAATCATCGGCACCTGCTGGCGGTAAGCGCGGTAGTCTTCGCCTAACGCGGTAATAAGGTCGCGTTCTTCCCATTGAATGGCCACCAAAATATAAACGGTCGTGACGATGGCAAACAACAGGTGAGTGACGGTCATGGTAGGAATACACCAGAAAGCGAACAACCAGCCCAGGTATAGGGGATGACGGACAAATTTATACGGACCCGGTGTTGTAAAACGCAGCGGCGTGTAAACTTGCCCGCGGAAATAGGTCCACACCTGCCGGAGGCCAAACAGATCGAAGTGATTGATTAAAAATGTGGAAATGAGCACAAGCGACCAGCCAAAACCAAAACCGGTCCACAATGCGATAACCCCGAGAGGATTTTCCACTTGCCAGATAACGCCGCCCAATGGTTGCCAGAAAACAAACAACACAATCAAAGCCAGGCTGGAAAACAAGGTATAAGTGCTACGCTCTGCAGCGGCGGGAATAATCTGCGTCCACCAGTGTTTGAACGCCGGCCGCGCCATGATGCTGTGTTGCAGCGCGAACAGGGTCAGTAGCATCAGGTTGGTCGCCACTGCTATCGGCAAACTTACCTGGGGCGGCGAATCCATGCCTTTCGGCACAATGAAGTCGCCCACAAAACCAAGCGCATACAAAAATGTGATGAAGAAAATCAGGTAGCAGATGACGCCGTAGAGCAGTATCAGGGTGCGTTTCATTTTATGAATCCTTCTTTATGACCTATCTCAAAAACTGAGATCGGTTCTGAAAGAAGTCAGGGTAGCCAGATTCCTCCTCGTCCGCGTGAGGCCCTTGTCCCAGTCGAAGCGGTGATAAGCGGAAACATTGAAAAAAATCGGGACATATGTCCCGTCAACGCTCGCCAGCCCCGCCAATGCCAAGGTCGCGGGCCATGACAATCGCCTCCGCCCTGCGGCTGACACCGAGTTTACTGAAAATGTGGGTGATATGGTTGCGCACCGTCTTGTCCGTGATTTGCAGCTGGCCCGCGATTTGAGCATTACTGAAACCCCGGGCGATAAAGTCCAATATGTCCCGTTCCCGTTGGGTCAATTCGCTTAAGGTTTCAATCTTTTGGATCTGCGTTTGCCCGGCGCCGACCGCCAAAAAACGCCTGACGTGTTGGCGAAACTCGGCCCAGGCGGGCTCCGGTTCCAACAGAATGTGATTGTTACTGTCCAGCGGCACGAATTCAGCGCCGGGAATCAGAGCCGCCAACCGCCGGCCCTCTTCAAACGGAATACACATATCGTTGCGGGCGTGTAAGACCAACGTTGGTGCCGCAACCTCTTCTGCCAGGGCACTGACATTAAGATCGTAAAGCGCGGTCTCCATGCGGGCCGCGGTTTCCGGCGTGGCCGACACCCTCGCCAGTTCGTTCAGTTGATGCTGTTGTTCGCTGTTTCCTTCCGGCATCAGCAACGTTGAAAACAATTGCCTGAACGCCGGATTCGCCTTACCCCATCCCAGACGGATGGCATTGATCATGGTTTCCGCTTCCAATCTCTGATCGGGCGTCAATTGCCGGTGAAACCGGCCGCGGGCATAGCCGCCACAAAGAATCAAATGCGAAACGCGCTGCGGATAACTTACCGCGTAGGCAACCGCCACCGCCGCCCCTTGCGATATTCCCAACACCGGAAAGCGTTCCAGCCCGGCTGCCACGGTAATGGCGTGCATATCAGCGACAAAGGCATCGAGGGAAAAATGCGTGACCTGTCGATCCGACAAGCCGCTACCCCGCACATCGTACCGGACGAGGGTATGATGGGCGGAAAACTCTTCCAACCAATGCCGCCACACCGGCCAATCATGTTCCAAATGGGTTAAGTAATTAGCCGCCTTTACCAACGGCGGCCCCGATCCGGTAACCGCATACGCCAGCCGTACTCCCTCGTCGGAGGTGCACAGACGGATCTTTTGGGCGATAGGCTTCATCAATGACCTTTGCTCCCATCGAGAATCAGAATCTCGGTCCATGGACTTTAGGTCAAAGGGGCCGAGCAACAAACGCGAACTTGTCGTCGGCGCTGAATTCGCATGACTTATAGAGGTTGTGAGTAGGCTCACGTCTTGATCCAGTCTGAAGCATGCCCCTTTTGACGGCCAGAACGAACGCGTATTAAAGCCTGCTTTACTTGCTGCTCGCAATATTAAAGGGTGCTTTAATGCAATTTGGTAAGATGGAACTGCTACTAAACATACTCACCAGCACCATCTTTCCCTGCAGCGTCGAGCTTGTCTTTCGTACGCAGTTCAAAGTCGCTCGCATCATGACGTTCCGGAAGCTGTTTGGATTCGTCGCCCCAGGTGCGATTAACCATGCAGCCGCGTTTGACCGCCGCGCGGGCATTGATGGACGCAGCCCAGCGCTGGACGTGCTGGTACTGCGTGACATTCAGGAACTCGCCCGCCTCGTAGAGACGGCCCAGCACCAGAGCGCCGTACCATGGCCAATTGGCGATATCTGCCAACGTGTACTCGTCACCGGCAAGGTATTCATGCTCAGCCAGCGTGCGGTCCAGCACGTCGAGTTGGCGTTTAACCTCCATTGTGTAGCGGTCAATCGGGTATTTCATAGGCTCCGGCGCGTAGGCGTAAAAGTGCCCGAATCCGCCGCCCAGAAATGGCGCACTGCCAATATTCCAGAACAACCAGCTCAGCGTTTCTGCCCGTGTGGGACCGCCGGCAGCAAGAAAGGCACTAAACTTCTCAGCAAGGTGCAACAAAATGGCGCCGGATTCGAACACCCTCACGGGATGTTTTTCGCTGAGGTCGAGCAGGGCCGGAATCTTCGAGTTCGGATTGACGGCCACAAAGCCGCTGGAGAACTGCTCCCCGTCCAGAATTTTGGTGGGCCAGGCATCGTACTCAGCATCGGCATGACCCATTGCCAGCAGCTCCTCAAACAGTATTGTGACTTTCACGCCGTTGGGTGTGCCCAGTGAATAAAGCTGGAAAGGGTGTTTTCCAACAGGTAATTCCTGTTCGTGTGTGGCACCGGATTCCGGGCGATTTATGCCGGCGAACCGGCCGCCGCTCACTTGATCCTGCGTCCATACGTTGGGTGGGGTATAGCCTTTGTTGTCATTCATGCGGATGCTCCATTTATAATTCTTTTGTTTGTTCTCTTCACTTGCCAAAGAGAGTCGATAAAACGCTCTTCTGGATCAGTAAAATTTTCCACAATGATACAACCCGTTTGATGGCACAGGAATTCGATATCGGTCGGCAGGAACTTGAAGGAATACTCCAGATGTATGGGTTCAAAGGCGGCAAAGGAAAATTCCTTCTGCAATGCGTCAATAAAGACACGTTGTTCCCTTAACGCCAGCAAATAGCTTTCCATGGCTCCCAGCACCGGATTGTACGCTGCGTAATGCTGAAAACCGGAAAGGTCGAAATTGCCACCCAGTTCGCGATTGATACGCGTCAACAAATTCAGATTGAAGTCGCGCGTGTAGTGGCTGGAATCGCTGTAAGCGTTGATGAGCTCTGCGATGTCTTTCTTCAGGTCGAAACCGATTAACAAGTAATCATCGGGGTTCAAACTGTCGCAGAGTCGGCGCAGGAAGCTCTGGCTCTGAAAGCGGTTAAAATTGCCGATATTGGAGCCCAGGAACAGCACCAGCTGCCGATTTCCTGAACGCTCACGCACGAAACGCAGACCGTCAAAGTAATCGCCAATCAATCCCTGTACAGACAGATTGGGCTTCTCGCGTATAGTTTCCCCGAGCATATCCATCGCCCTGTCCGAGATGTCGACAGGGTAGAAATTGACCGCCACTCCGGCATCTAGAAAGCCATCGATAATGAGTTCGCTTTTGTGTCCGTCACCGGCGCCAAGCTCAATGATATCGATCTCGCCTTCATTCAGTATGCCAGGCAAGCGGTTGCTGATGGCGTTGAGTATGCCGTACTCGGTACGGGTCAGATAATAGTCTTCGTGCTGGCTGATGGCGCGAAACAACTCGCTGCCAATATCATCATAGAAATACTTGGCTGACAGATGTTTCGTCGTGCTGCTGAAACCGGTGAGTACATCGGCTGCAAATTGATTCGCTTCATGTTCGTAGCCATCAGGGATCTGCTCTAATCTCGACACATTCATTGGGGATCCTCTACTTAACAATCCTTTGCCAATTTGATTCCTGAAAACATCCAGCGCTGCTGGGGCTGATAAAAATTTCGATAACTGGGTCGGTAGTGACCGACCGGTGTTGCGACGCAACCGCCACGCAATACAAACTGATTGCACATGAACTTGCCGTTGTACTCACCCAACATACCCAAATAGGGTTGGTATCCGGGGTATGGCGAGTAGTGGCTGGCTGTCCAATACCAGACCTGATTGGCCGCTTGGTCGATACGATTGGGGTGTAGTAATCCGGGTTGCAGGGCGACGGTCTCGTCTTGTATCGTCAACCACCTTTCGAGCTCCGCCTCGACAGGAAGACGGCATCCCTTCCAGCGCGCAAAGGCATCGGCTTCGAAATAGCTGACATGCACGACTGGTTCGTGCTCAGACACTGGTCTTGCGCCATGCAGTGTGTAGTGGTGCCAGGAGGCATTTTCTTTGAACCAGTATAAGGGCGCCGTTATATTGTTATGTTGCACCCAGTCCCAACCCTGACTCAGCCACAACGAGTAGTCGGTATAACCGCCAGCATCAATGAATGCAATGTACTCGGCGCAACTAACGGTGTTATCACGGATCGCAAAATCGTACAAAAAGTGTTTGTGACGGGGACACTCATTGTCATAGGCAAATGCGTTGCCTTCGTAGCCGATTTCAACAAGTCCCGATGAAAATTCCGACCAGCTCTCCGCAGTGGCCGGGGCCAACCAATGCGCCTGCGTATAGGCGGGCATAGAAGGATTCGTTCCCAGTATGCGCTTGATGTCCATCAGCAGTAGTTCCTGGTGTTGCTGCTCGTGCTGCAGACCCACCGCCAATACAGTAAGCAGTTCTTTGTTTCCGCACTCCTTCCCAAGCAATGCCAGCATGCGATCATCCACGGCCGCGCGATAAGCAATTATTTCTGCTACGGTAGGACGTGACAACTGGCCCCGTTCGCTCTGCAGACAGTGCTCGCCCGCAGACTTGTAGTAGGAATTAAATAGCCGGAAGAAATCTGAATTGTAGGGATGGTAGTCGGTGATGTATTGCTTCAGGACGGCCTCTTCAAAAAACCAGGTGGTATGTGCCAGATGCCACTTCGGCGGACTCACCTCGGCACAGGGCTGCACCACATAGTCCTCTGTCTGCAAAGGCGCACAGATTGCCAATGATTCAGTTCGCACTGATCTGTATCGACTTTCAGCAATGCTGATGGCCGTGTCGATGCTCATCAAGGGAACCGGTTGCCTGACCATCCCAGTGGTCGAATCCAGATTATTAGTATTCCTGATAATAACATCTGTCACGGGGTTGCATCTGTAGTTGGATTTTGTGGAAATATCTGTATGTGAGAGTTTGTGATGAAATAATAGTTGCGAGGTCGCGTCTGTACGTTGTCACGCAGATAAAAAAGTCAACGCACTTACTACGCTAATAATTATTCGTAGCACTGCACAAAAAACTGTTGAAGTTTTCATAAGCTACTTTCTACTTTGCCAAAACCAGTTTCCCGTTAGCTCGACTTCCAGGGCGAAGCTCAGGAACGTTCGTATCAGCACAATAATTGCCAGCACGCCCACAGTCTCATAGGTCAGCTCGACCGCCACCGTATGGATAATATCGCCGGCAACCAGAAACTCCAGACCGAGCAGGATCCCTCTTCCAAGGCGCTGGCGAGCTCTCTGAAAGAGGGCTACTGTCGCTTCCCTCTTCAGTAACTGCATTGCAACAAAAAAATCACGTATAGATAGCAACACCCGTGATGATGCTAATTCCGAGTGCCTCGACGAGCGTTGCGCACCATTCTGCTATAGGCTTTAAAGTGTCAGGCATATTAAGGGCGCCTCCAAACCCTCAGCTTCGGTGTTCGGGATTTTCGTAATCAAACCGGCACCCGGCCGACCACGCGTTACGATCATTGCCGTGGTTAGGCAGGCCGCCGGCATCCTTCAACATTCGCGCTGCGTGCAAGAGATTCCACGTCATGATTGTTGTGTTGCGCTGGGTGAATTCATTGTCCAGGCCCACACCATCATCACCATAGCTCGGGCCCGGGCCGGCCTCGCCAATCCAGCCGCAGTCGGCTTGTGGCGGGATCAAATAACCCAGATGCGAGAGCGAATAGAGCACGTTCATCGCTACATGCTTTACCCCGTCTTCGTTGCCGGTGACCACGACACCTCCGGTCTTGCCGTAAAAGATGGATTGTCCCTTTTCGTTCAGAAGTCCCGACATCGCGTACAGGCGCTCAATCAGCAGGCGGCAGACCGAGGACTGCTCGCCCAGCCATATTGGCGTGCCGATCACCAGGATGTCGGCGGCCTTGATCTTTTGCCACAGGTCTGGCCAGTCGTCCTGGTCCCAGCCATGCTCGCGCATGTCTGGCTGTACGCCGAAGGCGATACGGTGGGCGGTGCCGCGTATGTCTTCAACGGCAACGCCATTCAGGCGCATGATCTCAGCGGAGGCACCCATCAGCAGCGCGGTGTGGGATGGCTGATCGGGCAGTTTCAGGGTGCAATTGAAAAAAGCAGCTCGGAGATCCGAAAAATCGGTGTCGTTCCGGTCGCACAGCGCGGCTTGTCGCTCAGTTAATTGCATAGGTTTATCTCTGTTTGATAGGGTTCAGTGCGTAGGTCAACGGCCCGACAGGTCCCGCGCGGGTGTTACACGCCATACTGTGTTGCCAACGTCATCGGCGACCAGCAGCCCCCCACGCCCATCCAATGACACCCCCACAGGCCTCCCGCGCGCTTTGCCATCCGAGTCCACGAAGCCGGACAACACCACCTGCATCGGGCCGCTTGGCCGACCGCCGGTGAACGGCACAAAGACAACTTCATAGCCAATCAGTGGCCGTCGGTTCCAGGAACCATGCAGGCCTATGAACGCGCCTTCAGCAAAACCGGCTGCGCCGCTGTTATTGAAAGCCAGACCCAACGGTGCCACGTGCGCGCCAAGAGCGAAATCAGGCGCGACTGCGCGCGCCACCAGATCTGGTTGTTGCGGGCTCACGCGCTCATCCACGTGCTGACCATAGTAGCTGTAAGGCCAGCCGTAGAAAGCGTCCCGGCGGACTGAGGTCAAGTAGTCGGGCACCAGGTCACTGCCGAGCTCGTCGCGCTCATTGACAACTGCCCACAGAGCACCCGTATGTGGTTCCCAGTCCAGGCCGACAGGATTGCGCAGGCCCGAAGCAAATACCCGCGTGGTGCCAGTGACGGCATCGACTTCAAGTATCGCCGCACGCATGTGCTCTACTTCCATGCCGTTCTCAGCAATGTTGCTATTGGATCCGACGCCCACATAAAGGCGTGTGCCATCGGCACTGGCGAGCAGACTCTTGGTCCAGTGATGATTCAACTCGTCGCCCATGCCAGGTAGATCGACAACCTTGACAGGGGAAATGCTGATGCTGGTATCACCACGTTGATAAGGCACTTTCACTAATTCATTGGCGTTGGCGACGTATAAAGTGTCTCCGACCAGCACCATACCGAACGGCGAATGCAGATTCTGCAAAAACACGCTGCGCAATTCGGCCTTACCATCGCCATCACTGTCGCGCA
Source organism: Pseudohongiellaceae bacterium (assembly GCA_041751425.1). Lineage (GTDB taxonomy): Bacteria > Pseudomonadota > Gammaproteobacteria > Pseudomonadales > Pseudohongiellaceae > JAVVEG01. Next base: position 12,584 of record JBGSXL010000031.1, read on the forward strand.
ACAAGGTGATGCGGTTGGCGCTCGGCACTCCGGCCCCGGCCCGCTTCATGACCAGTTTCATCACCCAGCCTTTAATGCCATCTATGCCACTCTTACCCGGCGGTGCGTTGGTCTCTGCGACCAGTACGTCACCATTTGGCAGTACGTATAGCCAGCGTGGGTGGTCAAGGCTCTCGGCAAACGCTGTCACCTGCAAATCCGTGGCCGGAGTCGGGCTTGCCCCGTTTGTCCACCCTACCGCCGTCGCGATATGGACTGTGGGCAGCAGACCGGTGTTGGGCGGCGGCAATACCGGATCAGCACCGGTCCCGGCGTGCGCGGGCAGTTGTGCACGCTCAGCGCAAGCGGTGACAAGAGCAAGCACGGTCACCATCTTTAAAATCAGAGCTGTTTTTTTCAAAGAAGTAGTCCCTTTGTTGGATTGGTGCGAACGGGATCGACCACCGTTGCAGATTTATTGTAGGTGTTCATCGTTGGGTCCTGGGGGTCTGGGGGTTGGATTCGTTCTGCCGGACAGGATGCAAGCCGTCAGCCGTCTTTCCCATAAACGACTTCCGCGCGACTGAAACATAGACCCATCCCAGCACCGCGCCATAGACGACATGGGCGAGGATTGAAACCCAGTGACGTGCCATGGCGAACCAGGGAAATATCGCTGTCATGCCATAGAAACTGATCAGGTACACGACAAGGCCGAATACGGCACCCAAGCCAATCACCATTCCAAAATCACGACCTCGGGCGATGAACGCAAACACGAACGCGAGAATCACTGACAGCCCGAAGTGAATCAGCATCGCAACCATCATGATGACAGCATCGAAGGTTGCGGGCGGCGGTAACACGCCTTCGCCCATGCCCATGGCGGCAATCATACGCGGAGGACCCCAAGGGCTGCCCCCCATGAAAACGGGCACCATGATCATTTCCAGCATCATGAATACGGCACCGGCGATTAAGGCGGCCCAGAGTGCGGCTTTGGTGCTGATTTGAGGTGCAATTGCATCACGGTCGTTCATGTTCAGGCTCCTTGTTTTGGAGAGGAAATTCTGTTGCAACTGCGCAGTGTGGCTACTGAGTGAGTTTCGACGACAAAAAGCAAGACAGTCTGTGCGTTGTAAAACATACCCGACAATAAATGGACAAATAGTTCGTCATAACGCCTTTTCAGAATATACTGGATACTATGTGCGATAGCCCACCGACAACCTACCTCACCGACAGTTCCAATAATTGTCTTTTTCTGACTGGCGCGAGCCGAGCATTCAACAACATTGGAGAAACCCCATGAGCCAAGACCACAGCAGAAACGAGGCACCCGAGCGCGCCACCTATCTTTCCAAAAACGAGTATGGATTGGGCTTCCCACTGGACCGGACCGCACTTCTGGTGATCGATCCGGTAAACGACTTTCTTTCCGAGGGCGGCGCAGCCTGGGATCTCACCAAGAACACTCTCAAGCTACATGATGTGATTGGCAACCTGCGCCGCGCCATCGACGGCGCCCGCGAGAAAAAAGTGCCGGTAATCTTTGGCCCAATGGCCTACACGGAGGAAGACTACGCCGACGAGGAGCTGCAAAGAAAAACCGGTATCAACCGGATCATGTTCGAGCGCAAGATGTTTCTGGCGGGCAGCTGGGGTGCCGACTTTCATCCCGAGCTGCAACCACTCGCAGATGATATCATCCTGCTGCCGCACAAGGGCACCGACGTGTTCGAAACCGATCTACCTGACCATCTAGAGCGTCTGGGCATCACCCACCTGGTGATCGCCGGCATGACGGCGAATCTATGCTGCGGGAGCACCGGGCGACGCGCCGGAGAGATCGGCTATGACGTCACGTTTCTCTCAGACGCCATTGGCTCGGAAAACGTCCCAAGCTACGAGGCTTCGGTGACACTCAACTTCCCGCTGGTCGGCAACGGCGTGATGGAGGTGAACGAATTCCTCGCTGCGCTCTATGCGTCAGCGGCGGGACAGGTTCAATCCGGCGACACGGTACGCGGGTCTGACCATATGGAGATCGGCGAAGTGAAAGACGTCGTCGCGGCGGAGAACGAGACCCCGGCCTACATGATCGTACCGCGCGGCATGATCTTTCCTACCGACACCTACATCCCACTTGACGCTGTGGTCAGACGCTCAGGCGATCAGGTCTTTGTGAACGTACCGAAACTCGTGGTTGGCGAGATGCCGTGGGACGAGCCGCCCACAAAGAACAAACACAGAGAGAAGTACGGGCTGCCAGCGGCGCAAGTGAAAAATCTTTATGGCTCGCACTCGCCTGACGCGCATGACGCGCATGATGATAAGAGGAAACAACTATGACAGACAAACTAAAATCCGGAAAACGGCTCCCTGATATCACCGTGCCACAGTTGGGTGGCGGCGAATTGCGCCTCGGTTTTCCCGTGGACGATCACGACTGGCAGATGGTGGTTGTCTATCGCGGCAAGCATTGCCCAATCTGCAAGACCTACCTCACCGAACTCGAGCGCATGGCGCCCGAATTCGCTAAGACAGGTGTCGGTATCATCGCTATATCCAGTGATCCGGAAGATCGTGCCCGCAGTTTCACAGAAGAGATCGGGGTATCGTTCCCGATTGGTTACGACCTGACAGTGGATCAGATGCGAACACTCGGCCTCTATGTCTCAGAACCTCGCTCCGCGAAGGAAACCGACCGTCCCTTCGCCGAGCCGGGCGTGTTCGTGATCAATGCCGACGGACTGCTTCAGGTTGTGGACATCTCGAACGCGCCGTTCGCCCGACCGGACCTGGCCGGTCTAGCAAAAGGGCTGAAATACATCCGCGACAACGATTATCCGATCCGCGGATCTTCCTGATAACCTAGCTGGGGCCGCTCGGCCCAACAGGGTAACCCAGATCAAGTGCTGTTACGCTGGGTGAAGTATTTCCATACATCTACAACATCGAATACCAGTGAGATCACGATTGAAACAGTCAAAATCACCAAATAGATTTGGAATCCGTCCTCAGCTGCAGGAATACCGATCACAATATAGAGGAGCAGTGGGATCCAGAAGATGTGTCCCAACCCCAGAATTTTTTCGAATCCGAATCGTGAATACAGTGCCATCATCAACATCGCTGAGGACATGAAAGTAATAAAAACCACTTTTGCTAACAATTCGTGCCAGTACCACACGCTGGTCAGATTGATTACCATCAAATAAAAAACCCAAACGATTATCCAGGTTGGTTGTTGCATTAATTCAACAGGGAATCTGAAAGGATTTCTCATAGTTTGAATTCCAGACGGAGAAGTTGATGGACTTGACCTGGATAACGATGCACACAGAGCGGGTCAGTATTTACTTCTGACGGTCATCTATAGTCCAGCGGGTATCCAGATCCCTGAGCATATATAGCGCGATACAAGCCGCCAGCATGGGCCAAGCGGCGAAGAAAAGCAGATTGTTGAAAGCATCCAGATACTGCTGCCAGGAGGACAATGTCGAAATGCTGTGCAATACCAGCACGATTCCATAGCTGAAACGTTTCAGGAAACCGGCAACGAAAGCGAGCACCACCAGCAACTGCAAGAAACCTATGATCATGAATGCGGTACTTGAAAGCCCACCGATGCCGTAAAAGTTTTCAAATACAGCACCGCTATGCTGGGGATTGATGAACTTGTCCAATGTCCACATGATCATCACAATAAAAACACCTAGGCGCAGTAGCAGTAAAGCATTGGCGATGCGTTGTTGTTCCATGATCAATTACCTCGTTGTTGTAGTTATTGAAATCGGATCAAATATCCTTGGCGTTATTGATAGAGCGTAGCCTAATCTTTCTTATGTATTGAACTATTTTCCTTTTGCAACACGTTTTCTACGATGTCCTCGGCGTTTTCATCACTGAGTGTCTCCGGGGGCTGTTCATTGACCAAATTGATAACAAGTCTGAGCTTATGCACAAAACCTGAGCAATGTTTGCACATGGCCAGGTGGAAACCCATTGCCATAGTTTTATGCCAGGGCAATTCCTTATCAATGTAATCGTTTGCCAGTTCGGCAACTTCACGACACTTCAGCATTCACCTGACTCCAGATAGGTGTTTATAGTTGCAAACAGCTTTAACCGGGCACGATGGAGCAGCACCCTGGCATTGGAGTGACTGATGTCAAGAATGTTACAGACATCAGCCGCCTCCAGCTGCTGAACATCGCGCAACATCAGGACAGCTCGCTGCTGCACTGGCATGCTGGACATCGCTATATCTATTTGCTGCTGAAGTTCCTGCTGCTCCATCAAGGCTGCTGCACTCCCGGTTCCCCAATCGCCGAGCTGATTTGCCCATTTTCCTGTGGGAGTGAAACGATCAGCATCCAGAAAACCTTCATCATCCGGATCGGTATTAAAACCGGTGTCCATGGACACCAATCGTCTTTCCTTGCGCAAGCGAGAGGTTGCTGTGTTCTTCACAATAGTAATCAACCAGGTGGAAATTGCCGAACGACCCTGGAATTCTGGCAAGGCTTTGTAAGCCGCCAACCAGCTATCCTGTACAACTTCCTCCGCCCAGGTGTCTCCAACGATTGCCCTCGCGATTAACACCAATCTCTGATGATAACGCACCACCAGGGATTTGAATGCGGCATGATCCTGCTGTCGCAGTTTGTCCAGATCAGGAGCTAAGGGTTTCATTGTTGACCTTATCGCGGACTCAGGAGGCAAGGATTTTCAATATTTGTGGGAACGTGCAATCGGACATAAAAATCTACTCTGTGACATGATGAACTAGTTCATATGATACTGGGCAAGGAGGCTAATGCTGGTATCATCAAGTCCAATTTTTATGCTCAAGCGTACAGATTTCGTCATTACTTAAGGAATCAAACAATATGTCAGATCTACCCAGCCAACGGGCCATTTCAGATTTATTGCGTTTGCTTAGCGCCTCAGTGAATGTTTTTCACAATGCCAAAGTGTGTGGTGAGTGGCAAATCTCTGAGCACAAGCCGCCACTAACCTGCTTTCATTTGGTGACCGACGGTGACTGTCAGCTTGATGTACCCGAGAGAGTTTCCACGACCTTGCATGCAGGGGATTTGATCCTGTTCCCAGTAGAATTGCCTCATAGCATGACCCCATGTCATCGCTTGACGGGGCCTCAGGAGCATGTACCGTTCCCGGAATCACTTGGCCGCGAAGGTACCGGGCTGTTGTGTGCGGCCGTAAGTTTCCGTCATCCGGCAAGTGAGCTGTTGTTGCGAGCATTACCTGATGTCACTGTTTTGTATGCCTCCGACACGCCTTGGCTGAAACCGCTTACTACAATGATACTAGCTGAAAGTCTGAACCCTGGTGGGGCCAGCCAGGCAATTCTGGAAAAACTGGCGGAACTATTATTCGCGTACACGTTGGCGAGCAGCAACGTGACGCAGTCGGCCAATAAGAACATTCTGGCTTTGTATGCCCATCCGCGAATCGGACGCGCCATAGACGCCATCCATGAGAAACCCGATTTTCCATGGACACTGGACCTGCTTGCCAGGCAAGCAGCACAATCCAGGACGTCATTTGCGGCTACTTTTAAGTTATTAAGCGACTGGACGGTCATGGAGTATGTCAGTTGGTGGCGAATGCAGCTGGCTTGGAAACATCTGGAGGACGGCACACGACTATCCGATATCCCTTGTCTGGTAGGCTACCAGTCCCCTGCCGCTTTTTCCCGCGCATTCAAACGTTGCTTTGGCGTCAACCCGAGTGTTGCGCTTTGACGAAGCGCTCCGGTTGTAACAATAGCCCGTCATCTAAGTCAAATGTTTTATGAGCAACAAACCTGCTATTACAGTCTCCAAAACAAGTTCAATATTCTCGGAGAACAAGTGGATGACCGCGTTCGTGCCAATCATTGACTGGCTGACGGGATTTCGGAAACTGGATGAACTCTACACGCGGTATGAGTTTAAAAACTTGAATGCAATGGTGTTTGCCGAACGACTTCTGGCGATGCTTGATATCAAGTTTTTGAACACGGACGGATTGTTGAAAGCAGTGCCGGAAAGCGGTCCTTGTCTGTTGATAGCTAACCATCCTCTGGGTGCTATTGAAGGTGTCGCGTTAGCATCGATACTGTCAAAACGCCGCTCGGACGTCAGGATACTCGCGAATCGTCGTTTGCAGGTGTTTTCCGAACTTGAGTCGCTATTCATCTTTACAGAGCCACTAAAGCGTGGGGCGCATGGTAATCTGTCGTCTCTGCGAGCATGTCAGAACCATTTGACATCGGGCGGTGTGCTGGTGGTCTTCCCTGCGGGACGTGTTGCAGCATTACGACCGCAAAGTGATGAGTTGCTTGATTATCCCTGGCATCGGTCGATTAAACGATTATTGCAAGTTCCCGGACTGGTAACCCTGCCGGTTTTTATTGCTGGCCGCAACAGTCGTTTGTTCTATTGGTTGGGAAGACTGCATCCACAATTAAGAATGATGACCTTGATGCGCGAGATGCTGAAGGCCAAGGGGAAAACTCTGGGTTTCTTCCCGGCTAAACCCGTTATTGATATGCCGACAGACACCCCGGCAGATGTGCAGATCGCCCATTTGCGACTTCTTACATTTCTGCAAGATCCAGCTTTGGAAAGCAACCGTCCCGCCCCTGTCGCTGGCAACTTAAGTCACCTGGCTCCTGCAATTAATAAAAACATCCTGGCCGCGCAAATTGCGGTCCTTTCACCTCAACAACGTCTGCTAAGCGCAGGCACTATTGGTGTTTACTACAGTTCAAAAGAGCAGACGCCTGATATAGTGACAGAAATACAACGTTTGCGAGAATCCATCTTTCGCGATCTTGACGAAGGCAATGGTCATCCACTCGATGGTGATGATTTCGACGCAAGCTATGTGCATCTTTTTCTTTTTGATCATGACACCAAGAGAATCCTGGGTGCTTGCAGACTCGGAAGAACGGATCTGTTATTGCAAACTGGCGGTGTAGAAGCTTTGTATTTGAATCAAATGTTCTCATTCAGCCCCGACTTCATCAATCTGAACCGCCCTTGCCTGGAGATGGGCCGCTCGTTTATCACACCCCAATTTCAGCGCAGCTATAAGGGTCTGCAACTTTTATTCAAAGGTATAGGCGGTTACATCCGCCAGTTTCCACAATATCAAACGTTGTATGGCACGGTTTCTATAAGCCGACAATATTCACCACTTAGTACCTTGTTGATCCGGGAAACATTGGTGCAACTCACACAACAAGTCAGCGCCAGACAAGAGTTGCCTTACAAAGTACCGCCCGAAATGTCGGATTATGTAAAAAACCACGCATCAGAACTATCTCATCTTGATTGGCTGGTTCGCCAACTGGAAGCGGATGGCAAAGGTTTGCCGGTATTACTGCGTCATTACGCAAAAATGGGAGCCAGATTCTACGCGATGGGAGTCGACCCCAACTTTGCAGGCACACCCGGCCTGCTGCTAAGTGTTGATACTGACGGTTTAAGTAAAAGGATGCGTGAGCGCTTTATGTCTGATAAACAAGAGAACTATACACAATAAGGATAGATCGCATGACATTCACAATGAAAATTGTTGCAATAACCGTAGCCGTGCTCAAGGATACGACACAGGAAGCGCTGCGATAAAATGTCTCAGTCACTGAATTGGTCTAAGTTACAAAAACCTGTGATTGAATCGCTGCTCGATTTATCCGACTGTGTAGTACGAATTGCATTGCATGATGACGATAGCTGCTATGCTGATATTGGTCCTCACGTCAGACACAGTCTGGATTACTTCCACGCTCTGAAAGACGGCTCAGGCAGTGGAGTGATCGATTACAATATACGTCGAAGAGGATGTGCCGTTGAGCGGAATGCTACTGCAGCTCTGTCTGACATCGCTGATCTGTTGATGTGGTTGCGGTCGACTCAGATAGACGATCAGCCCGTGCTGGTAATAGCCGAGTACAACAGCGCTTCTCAGGCAATCGGTGAGTTTTCAAGTAGTTTGTTGCGAGAGGTTCTTCACATAATAGAACACACAATACACCACACCGCATATATTGTCTCCATCGCTGCGAGACACAATATCAGTCTGGATGAGCGAGCAGGCGTCGCAGCTGCTACACAGAGTTTTCGACGCCGTGCGCGACTGAATTGAACTTTTTGAGGTATACGATGATGATCAAGCAACTGACATTCTCCTTTTTCAGCTTCTTGCTAATTGTTACGGGGGTGATTTTTCCTTCAGTAACGTTAGCTCAACCCGAGTCAGATACGTTGGAGGCCATCAGTGCTGACTTTCCCTACCAAGCGCACTACGTCGAGGTGCTCGGATCCCGAATGCACTATGTCGATGAGGGCGAAGGGGATGTTGTTCTGTTTATCCATGGCAACCCAACCTCTTCGTATCTGTGGCGAAATATCATTCCTTACGTTGCCGGGTCTCATCGTGCCATCGCGGTGGATTTGATTGGCATGGGAAAATCGGACAAACCCGATATTGACTATACTTTCTTTGATCATGCACGTTACGTTGACGCTTTTATTCAGACACTAAATTTGACTGACGTGACATTAGTGTTGCATGACTGGGGGTCAGGTTTAGGATTTCACTATGCCAGCCGTTATCCGGATAATGTCAAAGCATTAGCGTTCATGGAAGCAATTTACAGGGAGCGCGAGAGCATGGGCGAGCTTTTCACGCGGTTCCGCACGCCGGGGATTGGGGAAGAGCTGTTGCTGAATCAGAATCTTTTCGTGGAGCAGATTTTGCCTGGGTCAGTGGTGAGAGGATTAACAGAAGTGGAGATGGAGCACTATCGGGCACCTTTCAGTACTCCAGCCAGTCGTAAGCCGGTGCTGCAATGGCCACGTCAATTGCCACTTGCAGGGGAGCCTGCCTATGTGATTGCAGCGGTCAACGCTTATCAACAGTGGCTTACAGAAACCCCATTGCCAAAATTGCTACTAGCGGCAACGCCCGGCGCGCTCATCACGCAAACGGACGTAGTCTGGCTGCAGGACAATCTTAGTGAACTAGCGGTGGTCAATATTGGCGCTGGGCGGCACTTTGTGCAGGAAGACAACCCTCACGCCATCGGCAAAGCTTTATCAGCCTGGCTTTTGTCTCTGGATGCGCCAGGATCAGCCGCAACTGACATGATGGAGGAAGTGTACATAGACTTTGCTGCGCTGCTGGATAGCTATCTGATTGAACATTACACTCCTGAAGGCGGTTTGGTATCAGCGTTTGATTATGAAGAAGCGCTTCAGTCTGCGGAAACGCTGCCAAGAATTGCAAGGCAGAAAAAAGTGTTGAGCGAACTTGATATCAAAAAACTCGATAGTCGCGAGCTCGCCACATCTTTCTGGATTAACGCATACAACTTCTTCATGGTGGCAACTATTCTGGAGGATCGGCCAAATGGAGAGCTGGTAAATTCCGTGTGGGATTATGGCGGCCGTTACAATCCTTTTCGCGACAACATTTTTAATCACCGTAAGTTTGACGTAGGCGGACAGTTGTACAGTTTGGACAATATGGAGAAGGATACGCTTCTGGGTGAAAAATTCTCAGACGCTGGCTGGATGGATCCTAGAGTTCATTTTGCAGTCAATTGCGCCTCTGTGGGCTGTCCTCCTCTAAGACGTGAAATTTATACTGCAAGAGAAATTAATGAGCAACTGTCGGAAAGCACACGGTTGGCTTTCAGTATCCCTCGCCATTTACTCATCGAGAGCAATATCCTGCATTTGAGCAGCTTGTTTGATTGGTACTCACAGGATTTTGCTAACGCAAAAGGTAATGTCATGAGTTTCATAAAGAGCAACGCGTCGGACGCTGTCTTGGAAAATCTGGGCGATAATCCACAGATCAAGTTTATAGATTATGACTGGCGTTTAAACTCCCCTGAAAATTTCCCGGAGCTCAAGAAACTCTAATCGTATCTGTTACTTCCCTTGCCTTGCCTTGCAAACCATGTCTTTTCATAAACATTAATGTTCCGCCTGAATCTGATGTTTCGGAACATCTCGGATCTGTGATTCTGTTCAAATCGTGTTCGTCCAGGTACAGAAAATTAATATTCTTCCTCTCAATGACTATTTGACTGACACTTTTGGTATGCGACTCGGTGCGACTCATCAAAACAGCGAACCGAGGATTGCCATAATCTGCCAGATGAAAGTCTCCCAGTACTGAGCGCGCAATATTGCTGTGATTTATCTGCCCGGAAAGATAATCATTGAATTTTCTTTTACGATATTCTAAGACGGAATCTTTATTCCAGGAGGATGAGGATAGCATCATCCAATCAACGGTAATTCGTTGTGGTACGCCGGCTCCATTTTCATGAGTGAATTGCAGAATGGTGCTATCGTCAAAAAGCACCAGATCAAAATTTTTGAAGCGTTTTAATGGTAGTTCTACAAGGTGTTGGAAAGCACTGTCCAGGCTTCCGTAATGCAGTAACTTGGGAATAACTGTGCCTCTACTTTGAACCTCAGTGTCGTCGCGAAGATGTGTTTCGCCGTAGCGGTTCAACAAGCAAGCACCAATTCCACGTGAATTGATACCCATCCAGGTTCCTCCAGAGAGTGCATCTACCGGAAAAAGATACTCAACACCATGTTGTGTTGTCTCCCGCTTAGTGGCCCCTTCTGGTCTGGTTCGCAACTCGTCACGGTTCATGGTGACAATGGTTCTACCTGTATTTCTGAATATGGTTACTGTGCACATGCAAGTTTATCCTGATTTGAGCTGCTGAACCTAATTAGCCTGTTCCTTCAGGTTAGCGCTCTGCGACAAAAACAATAAACAAACTTCTGTTCTTTGCCACTGGGCGTGTGATGGGATTCCTTCTCATGCCCCAATAAAATGAACGGTGCACCAAACTCCGAATGAAGTTCATCTGCACTGTATCTCATAACCGGCAACCCACTGCATTCGGTAGGGCCATCTTCGGCAAAAGTTGCCACGATCACCAGACCACCCGGCTTGACTGCACGAAGCACCTGGTCAACATAAGTATGGCGATCCCTTTCCTCTGTCAGAAAATGAAACACCGCTCTGTCATGCCACACTTCATACGCCTGCGCGGGCAACTCCGCTTCCAGAATATTAGCTTCAATCCACTTTACCCGGTCTGCGTCTTTGCCAAGCCTGGATTTCGCGGTTGCTATGGCGGCTCCGGAAAGATCAAGTACCGTTAGATCTGCATAACCGATGGAAAGCAGTTCATCCACAAGAACAGAGGCGCCACCACCCACATCAATGATGGATGATGACAACGCAGTTTTCGAATCGCAAATCAGTTTCAGAGATAAGTCAGCGTGCTCTTGAAACCAACTGACTTCTGTCGCTGATTTTGTGGCATATACTTTTTCCCAGTGCTCTTTGGATTCCATACGAGACCCTTACGTTGCGGGTGGGGATATGCATATTCGAAAACTAAACGGTCAATTACCAATAACCGCTGCACCCGCGAGCGACACCTGCTCGTCCTCAATGCCTCGCGCACCACTTGACGTTATCGCGCCAATTCTTTCGCCATTGAGCATGATCGGCACGCCGCCAGCGAAGGTGACACCACCCTCTACTTCAGCTATTTCGCCAGCCTGCAGTCTGCGGCCGTATTCGCCGGAAGCCAGCCCTGTCGCGGTGACTACTTTAGCCTTGCTCATCGCGATATCGAAAGTACGGGCTGAGGCACCATCCATGCGGTGAATCATCACGGGAACACCTGCAGCGTCGGCTATCAGGATGGTGAGGATCCAGTTGTTGGCACGCGATTCCGCTAACGCTGCTGTCATTGCACGTTCAGCCATCTCCAGGGTAAGAGCCGGGGCCGCAGCCTCCTGCGCCATGCCATAGCCTGAGAGACCAAGACCGCAAAACAGTGCTACGCCGGACAAAAATTTCTTCAACATTTTTACTTCTCCTTGTTATTAATGGGATTGATGTGTCGGGTTTAAGAGTCATGAGTATAGACCATTCGAGCGGCGGAAACATTTCGGGATTACTCGCTAAGAGCCTATCGGCCAATATCGCACAGCATTCTCCATCGTGAACCATACCAATCCCGCGCAATTGGCCAACGCGCTTAACCAGAACACCACAAGGAAGCTCATTTTTGCCGATTTGTGACGCAACAGCCTCTGGGCGATCAGTGCGCCGGGCCAGCCGCCGAGCAGGCTCAACATGTGGAGTGTGATCTCCGGTGTTCGCCAGCGACTATTGCGAGCTGACCATTTGTCGAACGCATAGACCAGGAAGGTAACAAGACTCACCCACAAATAAGCTATGATGACCCACTGTGGTATCTGGATGCGCAGCGTGAGAATCCAGACCAACAGCAGGAATACAGTGGCGATGATGATAGCGGAAAGGTTGTCGCGAGAATTGTTCATGGTGTGCAAACCCTCAACCGATTATTCCCATCCCGGCTACTCTTAATCCTCCCTTCCCCATCAAAATCCTGCCCCATCTTTGCCATCCGGTCATAAAGCACCACATTGACTGTCGCCGCGAGATTCATGCAACCAATAGTCGGAATGTAAACTACGCTATCAGCAGCATCAATAATCTGCTGAGGTATCGAACCGTCTTCTGGCCCAAAGATATAGAACGCATGATCCGGGTGCGTGAACCCGGGAAGCGCCGTCGCTCCTTCAGCCAATTCCACACAAACAACCTTCATCCCTTCGGGCAAACCCGCCAGAATGTCATCCACATGAAGCAGCGGGATCTTGCTCGTGACGCTGTTGGTATTTGTGTGAAACTTTGCCGCATGTCCGAAGCGCTCACCCGTATAGCGAACGCCATGCGCCTGATAACACCCTGCCGCGCGCAGGATCGCGCCGACGTTGGTGGGTGTTTTGGGATCGATCAGTCCGACGAGGACAGTATTGGATTCTGACATTGAGAACTCGTGTTGCTAGCTGCTTATCGTGGTACACATAGTACTGGATTTACACAGCAAAGTTGCGCCGTTCGCGTTCAGCTCCCGTACATCTGCGTCCGCTATTCTACAGGTGTCCAAAGTCATTTAAAAAGAAAGGAGCAATGACATGACAACATCACACAAGAAGATTACTGGCATTTTCGCTGTCAGCAGCATATTGGTCATGACGCTATTGCTGGCCGCCTCCCAGGTGCAGGCGAACCCTGGCCGGGATCGTGGTTATGATCGCGCTGACTGGCGTCTGGGACCTCACAACCAGATTCTGATGAGAACTGATCGCGGTTGGCGTCGGGTGCCGGGGTCGGCCATTGACGTGGGTGATGGCTGGGTTATCGGTACTGATCGACGTCCCGGCGGTTTTGGCATCTACCGCTGGAACGGTCGCCAGTTTGATCGCGTACCCGGTGGTGCCGTGGAGATTGGTGGCAGTTTTCAAAACCCCTGGGTGGTCAATAATCGCGGCGAGCGTTTCGAATGGACCGGGCGCGATTGGCGCGAGGTGCGTGGTTACGGCTCTTCTTGGAATCAGAGTTGGGATCAGGGTCGGGATCAGGATCGTGATCATAGCCGCGACCAGAGCCGAAGGCCGAGCCAGGATCACAGGCAGGATCACAAGCAGGACCGTCGGCATGGTTGGTGATCGGACCAGGTGATTGGGGTTCTTAACCATCATCAAGTATGGTTAAAAACTCATACAACCCAACTGCCTGTATACCATCCTTCATTGGAAACGCATCCGCCTGCGCATGGATCACGAATTTGTGCGTCGGGTTAATATCGGCGCATGCTTCATAGAAACCTCGCTTGACGCCCGCGGCGGAGCTGCGTTTTATTTCAATAGCAAAAAGCCTGCGTGGACTGCCAGGGAATTCAAGTACCAAATCAACCTCCGCACCACCTGATGTTCGGTAATAGAAAGCTTGCACACCTTGCGGCAGTATCGACATGATGTTTTCGATGACAAAGCATTCCCAGCTTTTGCCAGCAACTGGATTTCCAAGCAGATCGTTATAGGACCCAATATTCAGCAGTGCATGAGTGATACCGCAGTCACGCACGTAGACACGCGGCGCTTTCACCAGACGCTTCTTGATGTTGCTGGTGTACGGAAGCAGTTTCCTGACCAACAACAGATCCACCAGTAAGTCGATATAACGCCCAACTGTGACACTGGACACGTCCAATGAAGCGGCCAATTTGGAAGCATTCAGATTTCCGCCCTGGGCGTGGGCAAGCATTGTCCAGAGGCGCTCCAAAGTTTCGGCAGGCACGCGCGGGCCCAATGTTGGGATATCCCGTTCGAGATAGGTTTTGATGAAGTCCAACCGCCAGCGCAGGCTATTGGCGTCATCCCTGGCCAGAAGGCTTTCCGGAAACCCGCCGCGCAGCCAAAGCCGATTGAGGGCGTCGAGATCGTTTGATCCTTGAAGGTATTCCATCACGTTGACGGGAAACAGCTCGATATAGGAAATGCGGCCAGCAAGGCTTTCGCTGGACTGGCGCAACAGTTCGATGGAGGCAGAGCCCAGGAAGAGGAAAAGCCGGTTTGTGTTGCCTTTGCGGCGTTCGGCATCAATCAGGCCACGGATCGAGGCGAAAACATCGGGCAGACGCTGAACCTCATCCAGGATAATCAACTTGTCGCGGTTGGCTTGGTGGAACGCTTCTATATCCTGGACCTTGCGTAAATCGATCCGGTTTTCCAGATCCAGGTAGACGGATGGCGTTTCTTCGCCAAGCGTAAATGCCAAAGTCGTTTTGCCCACCTGGCGCGGCCCCATCAGTGCAACTGAGGGGCTATTTTCCAAGCGATCTCGGATCAGGGCTTCCAGGCGTCGTTTTATCATGTGTGCATATTTAACATGGATTATTAAATTTGCATAGTTATATTTGTGCTGTGAGTTCAACCCCTGATTCGCTCGCACCATCCACTGCGGCTGCACAGACATCTTGGCGAAGTCAACCTACTCCGCCGCCTGTAGCACCTGCCAGGTCACCGTATCACTCAGAATACTGCCGTCGGCCAATTGCATTTTCACATGGAAAATGTGTGTTCCCGGCCCGAGTATTGTCAATGGAATACCTGGGCAACGCAGACTAGTGCCACCACCATTCACGGTTCCCGGAATGCTGCAGCCATCCAGATCTATAGTGACGTCCTGACCATTCAGTGCAGCCGAATAGCTGCTCACAACCGCGTTCTGCGCCGAAATAATTAACGCAAGATCTATCGACTGTGAACTCAGATAGGTGCCCGACGCCGGCGATATCGCCAATGGTGCAGTCAGTCTATAAACGGTACCAGCCAGATCTAAGACCAGCAACTCGCCACTATCGTCTTCGCCGAAACTACTGATCATGAAGTTGGTATCAAGCAGCACCTCCTGCACCCATTCCTGGTTGTTGTTCAACCGCGCCGCGAAGATTTCTCCGCTGCAAAAGTCACCATAAATGTAGCTGCCCTGCAATGCGCGCATAGCACTGCCGCGATAGCGATAACCGCCGATGATGGAGCAGCGCGCGCCGGCGTTTTCGTACTCGAAAGCGGGCAAGGTGAAATCATCGGATTCGCAACCTGAAACGGGGTTGAAACAGCGACTGCCCTCCATGGCGCGCCAGCCATAGTTAAGCCCGCCAGTGCTACCGGCCGGCTGGATATTCACTTCTTCGATAGCGTTCTGGCCAACATCAGCAATCAGCAAATCGCCAGTGAGTCTGTCGAAACTGAAGCGGTAAGGGTTGCGTAGTCCGGTTGCCCAGATTTCATCCCTGAACGATGAATTACTGACGAACGGATTACTGTTGGGAATCGAATACGGTTGTCCCGGATTTACTGCCAGCCTCAGTACTTTGCCGAGCAGCGATAATCCGCTCTGCGCGAAATTGTTCGGATCTCCGCCGCTACCACCGTCTCCGGTGCCGATGTACAGGTAACCGTCGGGGCCGAAAGCAAGCTGGCCACCGTTGTGATTCGAAAATGGCTGGGGAATGTTCAGCAATATTGATTCGCTGTTGACATCAGCGCGGTCTGGATCGGGGGACACCTGGTACTCAGCAATGATTGTATCGAACTGCAGATTGGTGTAATTGACGTAGAAAGTTCCGTTCGTGGCAAATTCCGGATGAAAGGCGATACCGAGAAGTCCGCGCTCGCCGCAGCAACTCACCCTCGATCTTATATCCAGAAAAGGCTCGGGTTGCACGTTTCCGCGCTGCAATAAAACGCGGCCACTGCGCTCCAGAATGAAGAGACGTCCGGAGTTGTCGCCCGCGGCTGTTACTGCGACCGGACTGTCGATATTGCTGGCTACGGGTATGACGGCCACATCGGCAGCGCTGGATGTCGAAGGTGTTACGGAGGCGAAAAGTGCTGTGTAAAACAAGAGTGAGGCAATGCGGAAGATTCGCATGATAGGACTCTCTGAATGGCGACCACTGAATACTAGACCGCTGCATCAGAATATTCTTTGAAATTCGTTGCAATTTATAAATGGGGTAGATAAATGGGGTCAGAGTAAAAATACAGACCTGTATTTTTACTCTGACCCCATTTATCTAATCCTGTCGGGTAAATTTCCTGACATTCCTCTCAGCCACTTCCGCCGCGTAAACATTGCCGTGCTCATCCGCCGTCGCGCCTTCCGCATGGCTGGTGGTGCCCGCCGGATTCAGATTCACATCGGGGATAAGCTCCCGCACAAAACCATCGCGCACACTGCCGATGTAGATGCCGCGTTGATATCCCCGATTCCGGTCATCGGCGGTATTGGATTCTGAATCTGCGGCATACAGGATGTCGTTAGCATCAATGTATATATCGCTTGGCCGACCGAACTGCGTCCACGTCATGATGTGCTCGCCCTGCTGATCAAAAATCTGGATGCGGCTATTCGCTCTGTCCGCCACGAAAAGACGGCCTGTTGAATCCATCGCCAGCGCATGCGGAACCCGGAACTCTCCCGCTTCGGCACCCACTGTACCCCACTCCATCAGATACTTGCCTTCACTGTTGAACTTGACTATGCGGTTATCGGTATTGGGGCTGTGGCCGTCCGCCACGAAGATATCGCCATTGGGAGCAACCAGAACGTCGTTGGGCGCATTGAAATAATAGTGCCCGGTGCCACGGACGCCTGCAATTCCCAGGCTCCTGAGCTTTTCACCCTCAGGGCTGAACTGGTGTACTTGGTTACCTTTGCGTCCCGCACTGTCTGTAGCGGCATCCGTCACCCACACGTTACCTGAAGCGTCCACGTACATGCCGTGCGGCCATATGAACAGTCCAGCGCCAAAGCTGCGGATGATGTTGCCATTCAGGTCCATTAGAAATATCGGGTCAACATCAGTGAGGTCTTCGCAACTTCCGGGACCTCTGTTTCCGCCGCACCTGTCGGCCACCCAGACACGATCATTACCTGCGTAATGAATGGCACTGGCTGCACCCCATGAGCGGCCTTCTGGCAGATTACCCCAGGCGCCTTCGCCGCGTTCATAGGGATTAGGTATACCAACTGACAAGTTGCCTGTGGCACAGGAGAAAAGGGATAAAGCAATCCCGATAAGGACAGATTTTGTTATTAGCGTTTGCAAAGTGTTCTCCCTGTAAGTGCTGCGATTTACCGGTCTCGCCGCCACTACCGATAGCGGAGCATATCCCGGCGTAACTGGCTGACGCGCGTGACGCCCATCAGCTTCATGTCTCTTTCTATCTCGGCTCTCATATTCTGCAAGGCTCGTTCCACACCAGGTTGTCCGGCCGCAGCCAGGGCATACAGATACATGCGGCCACCGGAGCAGGCCTTGGCACCGGCAGCCAGCGCTTTGAGTACATGACTGCCGCGGCGAATGCCACCATCGCAGATTACATCGATCCTGTCGCCGACGGCATCGGCAATCTCGGCGATCTGGTCGAATGGTGCCCGCGAGCCATCTAACTGGCGGCCGCCATGATTGGACACCATGATGGCATCTGCGCCGATATCAACGGCTTTTTTGGCATCGGCCACGCTCATGATACCTTTCAGGCAAAACGGTCCACCCCATTTCACACGCAATGCCTCGGCATCTGCCCAGTTTATGGATTGATCCAACATGGAAGCGAAATAATCGCCGATGGAAACCGACACGTTGGAACCTTTCTGCACGAAGTCTTTCAACTCGGCCAACTCGAAGCGTTCGCCGAAGAAGTAATTCAGCGCCCAGCCCGGGTGCACGGCGAAGCTGGCAAGACTCTTCAAGGTAAGGCGAGGCGGTGAAGTAAAGCCTGTGTAGAGATCCCGTTCACGATTGCCACCAGTGACGGTATCGACGGTCAATGCCAGGGCATTGAAGCCTGCTGCTTTGGCTCGTTCCACCATGGCGTCATTTAGACCGCGATCCTTGTGAAAATAGAACTGGAACAACTTCGGCGTGGAGATCATTTCACCAATCTCCTTGAGGCTCACGGTGCCGAGCGCAGAGACGCCAAACATGGTACCGAATTTCTCGGCGGCACGGGCGACACCGCGCTCGCCATCGTGATGAAACAGACGCTGCAGAGCGGTGGGCGAACAGAATACCGGCATAGCCAGCTTCTGGCCCATCACGGTGACCGACATGTCGACATCTGCGACGCCGGCCAGTACGTTGGGCACCAGATCGCAGGTTTCAAAGGCCGACGTGTTGCGGCGATAGGTCACTTCATCATCGGCGGCACCATCGATGTAATGAAAAATGGGGCCAGGCAGGCGCTGCTTTGCCAGCAGGCGCAGATCTTCCACGTTGTAGCAATTCTTCAGGCGTCGAAACATGATGAGTCTGCGTCAGTTTAGGTAGTGCAAGTCTATCCCTAATGGCTGATGGGGACAAAGTAATGGATTGTTTGTTTCCCGTCCTCCAGATTCACCGTAAACTGATGTTGTTTCAAGAAATCGCATCGAACATTCTGCAACTGCTGAGTGTTTGATGCTGACAACACAAATATATTGATTGCAGGAGCGAGTCACGATGAACAAGAACAAACTGAAACTGATGGCGCTGGCAGCCACGCTGCTGTTCGCAGTGAATGCATGTACGCAGGAAAGCTCTGCCGATCTGGTTGCTCAAGCGCTGAGTCATCCGGACCGACCCGCAGCCGATGCTGCTGATGATGAGCGCCGTATGCCGTCGGAAGTACTGGCGTTTGCTGGTATTCAATCCGGTATGACAGTATTTGAGATGGAAGCCGGTGGGGGTTACTACACCGAGATTCTTAGCCGTGCGGTTGGACCGGATGGAGAGGTTATCATGCAAAACCCACCGTCATTCGATGGTTTCGTGGGCGACGCGCCACAAACCCGGTCTGCTCGCCTGCCCAATGTGCGCATCAGCCGTGCCAATTTCGATCAACTGGAAGCGGAGGACAATTCGGTAGATATGGTGACCTGGATTCTGGGCCCCCACGAACTGTGGTTCGAACCGGATGGTGAGAACCTGGGGAGTCCGGCCGGCACTTTTCAGGAGATCGTGCGCATACTGAAGCCGGGCGGCGTATTGTTGGCAATCGATCATATCGCTGCGCCGAACTCCGGACCAGAGGCGGGGGGTACGCTACACCGCATTCGCGAAGATCTGGTGACCGATCTGGCCGAAGCTGCAGGTTTATCTGTGCTGCGCAGTTCCAACCTGCACAAGAACCCGGAAGATCCGCTGGATATCGGCGTGTTCGACCCCGTGATACAGGGACAGACAAGCAAGTTTGTGGTGTTGTACCAGAAGTAAACAATGGGTTTGAATAATTGGGGTCGGAGTAAATATACAGTACTGTATTTTTACTCCGACCCCATTTATTCAATCCATATATTTATTCATAGCTGATGCTGTCCACCGGGTTGCGCATCGCGGTGCGTACGGACTGGATGCTTACGGTAGCCATTGAAACCAGTACCGCCAGCAACGCAGAAAGTATGAATACATCCGGAGGAATACCGCCGCTATACGCAAAATTCTGCAGCCATAGTGACATTAAGTAATAGCCCAGCGGCAACGCAATCACGATGGCCAGGAACACCAGCTTCATGAAATCAGCCGACAACAGCTCCACGATATTTATAATTGTGGCACCGAGCACCTTACGGATTCCAATTTCCTTGCTGCGTTGTTGTGTAGTAAACGACGACAAACCAAACAGGCCCATACATGCAATCAACACAGCCAGACTGGCTGCAGCGGTGAACAGCGCCATCGTGACTTCGTCGCTGCTGTACAGAGTCTCTATCTGCGATTCCAGAATGTTATATTCGAAGGGCGTGACCGGATCGTGCTGCTGCATGACCGACTGCAGATGCGCAATAACGCCTGCGTTATCTATACCCGACATTTTCACACTGTAGTAATCGATAGCGCCGAGTGGATTATTATGGCGACCAAGTACCAGTGGGCCTATTTCGTTATGCAGGGACAGATAATGGAAATCCTCCACCACGCCAATGATGTTCGCCTGCATGCTGTTATCAGTAGCCTGTTGTTCACCGGACAGACGGAACTGCTGCCCTACCCCTGACTCCCAGCCCATCAGATCCACAAAACGCTGATTCACAATCACATCATTAGGCGACGTGGAATTGTCGAAGTTTCTGCCTTCCAGTTGTGTGATCGAATAAGTCGTCAGAAAATCCTGATCTATCCCGATGAAACTGAGGCGTTGTGTATTCTCCTCATCCTGCCCAGGCAGTAACCCGAATGCAGTACCAATGTCTTTCCAGTCACCGGGCAATCGCGTACTCACACTCACGTCAAGCACCTGCGGGTGGCGCCGGAACTCACTTTTTATGGTCTCGAAATTATTGCGCACCGGCTGACTATTGATGTCTACAGCAATGACATTGGTTTTGTCGAAGCCCAGCGGTGTACTTTGAATGAAGCCCATCTGCTTGACCACAACCAGCGTACAGAATACCAATACCACGGACAGCGTAAATTGAGTAACAACCAGCAATTTCCTTAGAATTCCCGCTCGAGCGCTGGCACTTTTCTGATCTCGCAGACCGTTTATCACAGCCATGTTTGACAAGTAGATCGCCGGGTAAACACCGGCCGCCAGGCCCACACCCACAGCAATTCCAGCTATGCCGAGCAAGAACCCGGGTTGCAGCAAAATAGCCAGCTGCAGGGCTTTGCCTGTTTGTCCATTGACGACAGGTAGCAGCATCTGCGTGATTGATATTGCCAGCACCATGGCCAGCACAGTAAGTACAAGCGCTTCGGCAAGCAACTGCACAATCAACTGCGAGCGCTGCGCCCCAAGAACTTTGCGCAGACTGATTTCATGCGCTCGGTTGATAGAACGTGCAGTCGCCAGATTGGTGTAGTTGATACACGCAATCAGAATTAAAAAGAGTGCTACTGCCTGCAACGTATAAACCGCATTGATATTGCCAGGTGCCACGTTGTACTGATTTTCGATTCCCTGTGAATAGAAATGAATATCTGGCATTGCCAGGAAAGATGGCGAAAACGCTTCTCGATTCGGAATCGGTGATTCGGTGTTGATGAAAGTGGCAATCCTGCGCTGCAGCTCATCCATGTCTGCCCCTTCTGCCACGCGTACCAAAATGGAAAACGCATTGCCTAGCCAACTGGTCTCCCAGTTTGGAATGAAACCGTTCAGATACGGCGGAAAGGGAGTCAGGATACTAAAACGCATGTGCGTATTGCCCGGCGGATCGGCAACCACGGCTGAGACCACCATTTCTCCCCTGCTCCCTGAAAGCACCTTTCCTATCGGGTTCTCGTTTCCGAAGTACTTAATGGCAGTACTTTGCGTCACAACAACCGAATTGGGATCAAGCAACGCTGTGGCAGGACTACCCTGCAGGAATGTCAATGCAAAGAAATCGAAAAACCCCGGTTCAACGGCCAAAATAGGCTCATAGTAAGCGTTGTTTTCGTAGCTGAGATCAGCGCGGCCCAGCAGAATGTAACGAGTGGTTGCCTCTACTTCCGGAAATCGCTCCTGTAATGTGGCAGCGAGCGGCGCAGGTAGAATCGCAAACCGCCGTTGTGTC
This sequence comes from Pseudohongiellaceae bacterium, assembly GCA_041751425.1. Lineage (GTDB taxonomy): Bacteria > Pseudomonadota > Gammaproteobacteria > Pseudomonadales > Pseudohongiellaceae > JAVVEG01. Next base: position 34,553 of record JBGSXL010000031.1, read on the forward strand.
TGACCGGGTATCTGCATGTCTGCAATCAACTGGTAGCTGCGGTCTGCGTTCGGGTGATATCTGTCGTAGCTGAGCTCATCGACGATATACAGTGCTATCACCAGAAACGCGGTGAGCCCCAGCGTCAGACCGAACAGATTAACGAGCGTGTACATGCGGTATTTGGCCAGACTTCGCAAAGCGAAGCGTAGATTGTCGGTGACCATGGTTAACTCCTGAGATGGGCGCGTATATCGTTGTTAAAGCAATAAGTAGTCCAAATTCTAAGCGTAGGTTTTTCAGATACTTGGCAATGCTTACGCAGCAGTCAATGGCAAGCTGCTCCGCTTTGGAACGCCTGAGTGTTTCAACCCGGAACACCCGCGATTGTAGTAATCCACGCATTGGATAGGACATGAAACCATTTCAGTATGCTCCGAAGTCAACTTTAACAATCTTTTTGTAAATTAAACTTGACACAAAACCTTTCCTGACCGTAATCTCTGCGTCAAGTTAACTTTACAACACAAGACGATCAAACCGGAGACACAACATGAACCAAATGACAACTATGAGCAGGAAAGAACGCAACCAACGGATCACCCACAACGCGATGGGAATCTCGCTTGGTGTTGGTCTGGTAGGCGGGATCGCCTACGGCCTGCTGGACACCGGCAATCTGATGCCCTTCGACGCCGATATCAGTTTTCTCATTATAGGGATGGGTCTCACTTATATGATCGCCACTTTCGCTGGCGATAGGTACTACCGATGAAGAATCGTCTGAAGGTACTGCGCGCCGAACGCGACTGGACTCAGGCCCAGCTTGCCGATGCACTGGATGTGTCGCGTCAGACTGTCAACGCTATTGAAACCGGCAAGTTCGATCCAAGCTTACCGCTGGCCTTCAAAGCAGCGAGACTTTTCGGAATGCCTGTTGAGGATATCTTTCAGGATGAAGCGTAGCTGCAGCACGTTCGACAGCACTCGTTACGGTGCATAACTCAACTTGATTCTGTTAACTTAGTGTTGAGTTATGGACTGACCGAATTATTATGCATCCCCAATGTAGTAAATAGCTGGGTAGTAAATACAGGGAACAATCGGTTCAGTCTAACCTTCCCCCTCAATACAAACAAAAAAGGTAATCCAGTTATGAAAACTTTTAGATCTTTCCTGATTGGCACGCTGCTGATTACAGGAAATGCCGCAGCGCAAGTGGTCGATGGCTTCAACACGGTCAAGGTCACCATCGATTCGGGGGTATTGGTGGGACAGGCTGAAAATAACGTGCATGTCTTCCGTGGTGTACCTTTCGCCAAACCGCCTGTCGGTGACTTGCGCTGGCGTGCTCCGGTTGCACCCGACGGTTGGCCGGGTGAACGGTTGGCCCTCGCGCATGAGCCACCCTGCCCGCAGCCCGTAACGCTCGATGGCAGAACCAATGGCGGCGGCGTGTCCGGTGTGCAGTCCGAGGACTGTTTATACCTGACGGCTTACCTGCCTCCGAATGCCGATAACGCTCCGATCGTCCTCTGGTTCTACGGCGGTGCGGCGTTTTTGGGAGCCGGCCATCTGGGTTCCTATGATGGCACCTCCAATGCACAAAACGGGGTCATTACCATCGCGATCAACTATCGCCTGGGTTCCATGGCCAATTTCAATCACCCGGCCCTGACTGAAGTCGCGGGTTTCGACGAACCCCTGGGTAATTACGCATTAACCGATGCAGTTGCTGCTTTGCAGTGGATTCAGCGCAATGCCGAGGCCTTGGGTGGCGATTCCAATAATGTCACCATTGCCGGTCAATCCGCCGGTGGCGCCATGGTGGTTGAACTGCTTTCGATTCCGGCAGCAGAAGGCCTCTATCACAAGGCCATCATTCAGTCTGGCGCTATCCTGCGTCAGGGCCAATCGCTTGCTGACGCTGAGCAGCGCGGCGTGCAGGCTGCCGCCGCACTGGGTCTGCCCGAGCGGGCAAGCGCAGATCAATTGCGTGCCGTCTCAGCACAATCGTTTGCCTACAACGAGGCCACACGTCGCGGGTTGGGAACAGTACTGGATGCGCGTTTTCGTCCGGTGTCTACACTGGCTGCCATGGAAGCCGGTAGTGAGATCGATGTCCCGGTCATGGTGGGTTCCAACACAGGAGAAGGCGGTTTCAACAGTGCGCGTCGCTTAGCGGGCTTTGCCGGTGACTCAGGGGCAGGTGCCTGGCTTTACAGCTTTGACTATGTGCCGAGCTTTCGTGAGGAGTGGACGAATGGCCCGATTCACTCGGCGGAGTTGATGTTTTCTTTCGATTCCATCGCTACGTCCGGATGGGCAATGGGACCCAATGGTAAGGCTAACGATGCCGACAGTGCGGTGGCCAAAATGGTCAGTTCCTGCTGGCTGGCGTTCTATAAGATGGATCCAGAGGCGAAGTCTTTGAACTGCGCAGGCAATGTTGAGTGGCCGGCATTTACCGAAGACTCTGACGCAGCGATTCAATTCGCTGACTCCGCCAGAGTCGTTAAATCTCAAGAGATACCCGATGGGCCTTAGGCCCGGACGTGGCTTTTGGATGGATGGCGGGTAACTAAGTAGACCTGTTTTATTACAGATTACTCAACTCAATCCGCTCGACATCTGTCATCTGTCCATAGCTGGAAGTTATAACACGCTCGCCGGCCTGCAGCCCTTCCCGTACTTCGATGAAGCGGTTGTTACGCCGGCCGGTTGAGATGTCCCGGCGTGTTGCATAGCGTTGATCTGCATCCAGCACGAACACCCAGTTTCCACCCGTGTCCTGCACAAATCCTCCCAGTGGCAGCAGTGTGCTTTCCGCCGGATTACCCAAGGTCAACTCCAGTTGTAGCGTCTGACCTCGGCGCACATTGTCCGGCATACCCCCATCGAACTCCAGGTCAACGGCGAAAGTCCCTTGCGTAATTTCCGGATACACCTTGGTTACAGTAGCTTGTAACTGTTGTCCACTCAGCGTGAATCTGGCGGACTGACCCGGTGCTACACGGGTCACGTAGAACTCATCTACCTGAGCCTGTATTCTGAACTCATCCACAACATCTATCTGGCCCAACCGCTGACCGCGACTCTTGCTTTCACCAATTTCCACCGGCAGCGAAGTCAGTTGACCTGAAACCGGCGCTCGCACCAGTAGGTTCTCGAAAGAACTCATCGCCAGCTCCAGATTCTCCTCCAGTTTCAGTATCTGGCCTTCTATCTGCTGCATACGTTCTACACGTATGCGCTCTTCGAGCTCCTGACGCGTTTTCGTATTGACACGCACCTGGCGCTGATACGCCAATTCATCGGCAACGGCTTCAAAGTCTTCCCGGGAAATCATATTGTTTGCGCGCAATTCCTCCATCCTTGACTTCTGCCGTTCCAAAACTTTGATGCGGTATTCAATATCGATCAGCGCGCGCTCTGTCATCAGCTGCGTATTCTCCAGACCGTTGGCAATATTGTTCAGGTTGTTCAATTGCTCGGTAGTCTGCGTATCATTATTGGCCACACGCAATTGCAAATCGCTGTTGCTCAATTGCAGAAGCGGCTGCCCGGCTTCTACGAAACTGCCTTCCTCCACTAACACTTTCTCAATCACGCCACCATCAACGGCGTCAAGAAACACACTGTTGATTGGCAGGATAGTGCCTCTGATTGGCGTGACGTCTTCGAAGGCACCAACGGTCACCTCAGAAATAATCAGCTGTGATGCATCCGCGCGATAGGTCCGAATGGAGGCATCGCTGAGCATGGCCTGGCCGAACCACAGGACTCCTGCTATAGCGAGCACTCCTAGTGCCCACTGCCACAGCGGGCGTTGTTTCTTTTCTATCTTTCTGTCCATCGTTAATCCTATACCATCATCTCGACAGCGTTATCTATTTCGCTGACGATTCTACCATCCAATACCCGTACAATGCGCTTGCCAACTGCAGCATCCTCAGGCGAGTGCGTTACCATCACGATCGTCGTGCCTTCATCGTTCAGCGCGCTGAGTATCTTCATAACTTCGGCACCATGTTCACTATCCAGGTTACCGGTTGGTTCATCCGCCAGAATCAGATTGGGCTGGTTGACTATAGCACGCGCCACTGCGACACGCTGTTGCTGACCGCCGGAAAGTTGCTGCGGAAAATGTTTCATGCGATGCGCCATGTTCATTTTTTCCAATACAGCCTCTACTCTTTTTGCACGTTCTGCAGCCGGAGTCTTTGTATAGATCAACGGTAACTCGACGTTCTCATAGACAGTCAATTCATCAATCAGGTTGAAGCTCTGAAAGACGAAACCAATATTCTGCTTGCGCAACATCGCGCGCTGTCGCTCTGAGTAGGCAGCAACTTCTTCCCCCATGAACCAGTACTTGCCGCCATCCGGATTGTCGATCAGGCCCAGAATGTGCAGCAGTGTAGATTTACCGCAGCCAGAAGGCCCCATGATGGAAGTAAACTCGCCTTCTGCGATGGTCAGGTTTATTTCATCGAGTGCTGTGGTCTCCACCTCAGTGGTACGGAACAGCTTGTTGAGTCCTTCAGTTTTTATGATCATGTGTGATTCCTTATTCTCTATCCGTTTTGATGATGAGGCCCGCTATCCATCTTGCTAAACCCATCTGTTTCGAGATGCTCATCATAACCAAGCAATTCGCAGGCCAACCGGTAATTTACTGTTTTCCAAAGACTTACACAAAAAGCCCAACCTCAACAGCCCTAAAATGGTCCATTCTGAAACAGCTTGTTGTTCCAAATCCGAACATTAAAAACATCAACAATTGAACGTTCCATTGTGGAACAAGCTGCGATAGCATTGGCCACATACTTTACACCAATGGCTCCAAACATGAATGCAAAAACTCGCGGACATATTTTAATTGTCGACGATGACCGGGACGTCCTGCTCAGCGCGCAGATGATACTGAAACGCGAGTTTGCAGAGGTCCGCAAGTTATCGAATCCTTCGGAGCTCGGTCAGGAGTTGTCTGCCAGCACACCGGATCTGGTATTGCTGGACATGAACTTTACCCGCGGCATCACCAGTGGTGAAGAAGGTTTGTTCTGGCTGAAGAAGATTCTGCAGATCGATCCCACCATTCAGGTTGTCATGTCTACCGCATACGGCGATATCGATCTCGCAGTAAAAGCTATCAAGCAGGGAGCGGCGGATTTTGTGCAGAAGCCCTGGATCAATGAAAAACTGATCGCGACACTGCACACCTGCCTGCGCCTGGGTGAGTCCCATCGCAAACTTGAAAAAATGCATTCAACGCAGCAAGGGTTGGCAGAAGAGCTCAATCGCTCACAGACGCCGTTGGTGGGTATTTCTGAAAGTTTTCAGGCAATTCTTGCCTTGCTGGACAAGGTGGCGGTTACCGACGCCAATGTGCTGATCACCGGAGAGAATGGCACCGGCAAAGACGTAATTGCCCGCACGTTGCACAGTAAGTCCCGTCGCGCTCAGGGTCCATTGATTTGCGTAGATGTGGGCGCTGTCCCTTCCGCTCTTTTTGAATCGGAGATGTTCGGGCACATGAAAGGTAGTTTCACAGACGCACGCGAAAACCGCGTCGGTAAATTTGAGTTGGCAACAGGAGGCTCCCTGTTTCTGGATGAAATTGGAAACATGGATCAAAACACGCAGGCCAAGCTGTTGCGAGCACTTGAATCCCAAACTGTTACACCGGTGGGTGGCAGCAAATCCATCACTACCGATGTTCGTCTGATTTGTGCCACCAACATGTCTCTTGCAGAACTTTCTAATCCAGAGCGCTTCCGCCGCGACTTGCTTTACCGTATCAATACCATAGAGATTCGGTTACCTCCGTTGCGCGAACGCAGCGCAGATATCCCGGCTCTTGTTGCGCATTATCGCGACATCTTTGCGCAGAAATACAATAGACCCGATGTCAACATTCCCACCTCTACGCTTAAAAAACTGCAAGCTTATGATTGGCCTGGAAACGTGCGTGAACTGAAACACGCCGTAGAGCGTGCAATTATTATTTCAGCAAACTCTCAGCTAAGTGTTGAAGATTTTCTGATCGGGTCGCGCTTGCCGGAGGAGAAAACCAACGCCACTCTTAATCTGGCTGAGTTGGAGAAAGACGCTATTCGCACTGCCATTCGGCACCACAACGGCAACCTGACGCAGGTAGCAAAGGCATTGGGACTTGGCCGCACTACGCTGTATCGCAAGATGGAAAAATATGAACTCACGGACCTTCAGGCTTAGCGGCCATCGCGGCGAAGCGCTGCTGTGCGTATTCGCACTGGTCGTGGCTATCTTCGTGCTCTGCTACAGCCTGCTGCGCACAGAATGGGTAGGTACACCGATTCTGTGCATTACAGCCATCGTTCTTTTTACGCTCAAGCTTATTCATATGACTGAGCGCAGCAATGAGAACTTTGCGCAATTCATCAGCAATGTTTCGCATGATGATTTTTCGAGTACTACTGCACATCATGGCGCCGAAACTTCGACCCATCTGTTTCTCCAGGCACAGAAAGCACTGCTGGAAAAATTCCGCAAACTGAAAGCTGACCGTTCCGCGCAGCACGAGTACCTGCAACTTGTGGTTGAGCATGTAGATACCGCACTGATTTGCTTTGATGAAACGGGTAGCGTCACAATTGTTAACAAAGCCGCGAAAGATCTACTGCGGACGCCTTACATCACTAATATTGCGCGCATAGAATCAGTGAGTGAAGCGCTGGCCGATACGCTGCGCATGTTGCGGGCGGGGGAGAAGCGCGTAGTAAAACTGCATATTGGTTCGGAACCCGTGCAGCTTATTCTTGCAGCAACAGAATTTCGGCTTTTGGGTAGCGAACAGAAACTGGTGTCGATTCAGAATATCCAATCTGCGCTGGATGAAAAAGAAATAGAGAGCTGGCAGAAACTGATCAGAGTATTAACTCACGAGATCATGAATTCCATGACGCCCATTGTATCTCTCAGCAGCCACTTGGAAACACTGACGAAGGGCCATGCAACAACTGGCAGCGCTGTAGAGGTTGACGTTGAAGATCACCGCGACATCGTGCAGGGCATCGCTTCTATCGCCTCACGAAGCCAGGGGTTGTTACGATTTGTTGAAGCCTATCGTTCGTTGAGCAATCTGCCCAGACCAGTCATTGCTGTTGTTGAGATCGATGCGCTTTTCCGGCGGCTTTCCGTTCTGCTGGATGAACGTTTCAACAGCGCGGAGATCCACTTTCATCATTCAGTGAAACCGGTACAGTTACATGTTCTGGCAGATATTAATCTTATAGAGCAAATTCTGTTGAACCTTCTGAGTAACGCCGTTGATGCAGTGCGGGGACATCCTGATGCTCAGATACAGTTGCTTGCATTTCGTCAGGAATCGTCCGGTCGAGTTGTGATGCAGGTTCGCGATAATGGTGTTGGCATAAGTAGCGATAAAATCGACGATATCTTCACCCCTTTCTTCACTACCAAGGAGGAAGGTACGGGCGTAGGGCTCAGCCTGTCACGCCAGTTGGCTCGTCTGAATAACGCAACGCTTTCAGTAAGCAGTATCGAGAACAAGGGGAGTACGTTGCAACTGCTTTTCCTGGAAAAATAATGTGCCCCTTTATTTAAACCAGAGCGTACAACAGCATCGTGACAATCGATGCCGAGAAGGCCAGCGCAATCAGCGCCAGCACTCCGTCCCGTGCAATCAGCGCGAGCCCGAAACCTGTCAGAGCAGCACCTGCAAGATTGGCGCTGAATGGCACCACCTCCATCACTGGCATCGTGAATGCGATGCACAGACAAAGCAGCGCTATGAAATTGGTCATCCTGCCTTCTACCAGAATACTCAGGCGCGGCTGCAACAGGCGATCGACGAACTCGGCAGGCTTCTTCATCCATGCCACCGCCTTGTGCAGCTTTTCCTCCTCGACGGAGCGACTCAGCAGAAATTCCGGCAGCCACACATGTTTGCGACCCACCAGCAGTTGCCCCACTATCAATAAAAGGAAAACTCCGATCAAGGTCGGCACACCTGGGATATCACCAATGAGTGGAGCCAGCGTGAATATCCCGGCAATCAGAATTACCGGACCGAACGATCTGGACCCCACCGTATCCATGATCTCGCCCCATGAAACCTGGCCGTCCTCGTAGTCTGCCTCATCCAACAGTTCGAGCAATTGTCCCAGATTGGAAGGTTTTTGCTGAGTGTTCATGCCTGCATTTAAACATTTATTCACGTAAATGTAAGAGCGGGATAGCGCAGAGGCAGAACGTTCAGTGCATACCTTGGTTTCTGCAGTTTCCACCGTCTGATCAACCCGGCTCAGTCACAGCCATCGGAATAAATGAAATAGTTGATTATCAAGGAACAAATATCTCCCTGCTGTACCATGGAATAGCCGTCACACCAGTGAGCACTTCCGTGCCATCAAAAATACGCGAAAACAGCGGACCGGTAGGAATAAACGACACCTCTTCCAGCCGACTATCGGGATCAGCAGGTGTACCCAGAGCATCGGATGCCTGATCAATGCGATAAGTCCGCGTGTACTCCGGGCGACTCCCGGACCGAATAACGACGCTGGATTGCCGCCTGACAGACATCACCATGTAGCGGCTTGACCCTGAACGCACTGGCTGACCTTGCGGATCCAGCACCAGAAGACGATCCATGAACGTCAGTGACAGATTCACCATATCGGGTGCACCAGCAATAGGATTGACACGCCACCCGTCTGGAAGCAATGAGCCAATCGCCGCCTCATTGACACGGAAACCTAATGAAGTGCGTACTTCGGTGCTCCATTCGACGTAATCCTGCCCTGTAGCGTCTACAGGCCAGATCAGGCTGACACAGGTCAACAGCAGCGCACACAACAGGTTGACGGAACCAGCATTGGGGGAACGCGGGTGTGCAGACCGCTGGCACGTAGAAAATGGTGGCTTCATTTTTATCAACCCTCCTTTATCCATTTCCAGCCAATATATTTTAAACCTTCCCAACAAACCATCGTCCAAGTCAGGGAATAGTGGCAATATCGACAGAAAACCAAGAAACCAATGCCGGATAACAGCTGGAACATGACTCTGAACAACGTGATATCCCTGCCCGACCGCGCCCCCGGTAACGGCAACAATGACGCGAAGGACGTTGCGGCAGAGCGGCAACTTGTGCGGCGGGCGAGCCGCGGTGACCAGGAAGCGTTCCGGCAGATTGTAGAACAGAACAAGCTGCAATTGTTTCAGTTGGCCCTTGGTGTAGTGCCATCACGAGAGCTGGCTGAGGATGTGGTGCAAGAGTCTTTCATCAAGGCTTACAGGGCTCTGCCAGAGTTTCGCAGCGAATCGCGACTGTCCACCTGGCTACATCGGATTACCTTTCTGACAGCTATAGATGCAGTACGCGCTGAGAAGCGCCGCCGCACGCAGGATACAACAGACAATGAACCTGAATTGCTCGCGGATAACAGCGCATTTGCAACAGCCGAATCGAGTCTGGAGAGCGCACAGACCAGGCAACAGATAGACAACGCACTGGGAATGCTGACGCCATTGGAGCAGTCCGTGTTTGCACTGCGGCACACACAGAATTTCAAATTGCGGGACATTGCCGAGATTGTTAACCGCCCCGAGGGCACAGTCAAAAATGCTTTATTCAGCGCCATACGTAAATTGCGGCAGCAATTGTTGGAGGCAGGCGAAGGCCTGCAGGAGGTAGAACGATGCTGAAATGTGAAGGCACCCAAAAACTCATGGCAGATTCCCTGTTTGAGCCGCTTTCCCCTGGCGCGCAATTGCGGTTGGATTCGCATCTGGTTTTGTGTGACACCTGCCGTAAATTGCATGCAGAACTGAGTGAATCCACATTGAGTCTGCAAAGCAAAAACATCAGGTCTGCAATCTCTACGACCGAGCCAATACTGGAAGACTTGTGGGATAAACTGCAACCGGAGTTGAATCGAATTGATGCACAGCGCTACCACCGCCTTGCCAACCGCCGCTGGCAGAACTGGATGGGTGCAGGTGTCGCTGCGGCAGCGTGTCTGTTGCTGGCAATCGGCTTGAAGCTGGAACCCGTCGGCAATTCATCACAACAATCAGCGCCAGTTACCCCATTAACAGCAGGCAGACAGTCCAACCCCGAGTTCCAGGATTATCTGAACCGCGCTCAGACAGTGCTACTGACTGTGGCAAATACAGATCAGGCAAGCATGAGAGGCATGCCGCTGGAACGCGATTACGCAGGCATTATGGCGACAGAAGCTAAACTGCTCAGCAGCAATCCAGACAACGAATTAAGCCCTAGCCAGGCGCAGTTGCTGCAGGATCTGGAACACCTGCTGCTTCAATTCGCCAATTTTGATGAAGAAAATCTCGCGGAAGGTCTGGCCATGCTCAGGCTTTATCTGCAGGACAATACGATACTTTTTCGCATGAATCTGGCCAAGCTCAGACAACAATCGCAACCTGTGCAGCCGTTGACAATTTAACTCGACGTTATGAAATCGTTCTGGAGATTGATTATGAAAGCCCAATCCTTGAAGACCGCCTGTTTTTTATCTCTGACCGCTATCAGTTGCGCCGCCGTTGCTCAGGAGCCACCCGCCAGCAGCGCAGCAAGTACCGCTTACGGCGAAGGCTATAGCCTGGTGCTGGCGCAGAAATGGGAGGAAGCGAAAGACTACTTCGCAGATTTCAAGCAGCGTTGGGCGGAAAGTGATTTTGCCGACGATGCTGGTTACTGGCATTGCTACGCGACTGAGCAAAGCGGCGGTGACGCCGAAGGCAACTTTAATTGTTACAGCGATTTCATCAGCCAATGGAATAATGCAGGCAGCAATTGGGTGGATGACGCACGCAACCGAATGATTTTTGTGGCAGCGAATCTGGCGCGTGACGGTCGTCCGGAATTCATTGGTAATATGATGCAGAGCTTCCGGTTTCCGGAACTTCCTGAGATGCCAGAGATGCACGATATGCCAGTGCTTCCTATGATAGATCGTGAAGCCCTCGAACGAACCGTCGAGCAGGCCATGCACACCGCCATGCAAGTGCGTGATCAAAGCGCAGTCTATCGCGACCTGGTACAAACCTTTCAGTTCAGCCGTCGCGGCGGGTCCAGCATGGACAGCGAGTTGCTGGCATTGATCACTGCACTGCAGGATGATCCGCGCGCCGCAGAACTACTGTTGAGTCGCCTGGAGAACAGTGATGACCCCGATGTACAAGCGCGTCTGGTACTCCTGCTGCAGGACATGGAGGGACAGGAGATCACTGCCAAACTGGTCAACATGGTACGTAACAGCCCGCACGAACAAGTGCAGCGCAATGCCGTGATTGCACTGTTGGAGCGCAACGATGCAGGTACTCGTGAATTGCTTCAGGAAGTGGCAACTGACTCCCGTTATCCACTAAACGCACGAATTGCAGTGGTTTCCGGTATTGGCCGCTGGGAACAGGCTGAAGCGACTCCGCTACTGAGCCGTCTGTTGGCGAATGAGGAGAACACTCGTCTTGTTCGCATTGCTGCCCGCCAACTGGTACAGATCAATACGCAGGAATCCAGACAGGTACTGATAAACCATTACCGCAATATCAGCGATGCTGACCTGCGCCGCGACCTGCTGGATCAAATGGAAGACGCCAGGTCACCGGAGATGATCAGCTTTTTCACCGAAGTAGCGCTGGGTAGTGACGATCGCGAAGCTACTGTAGCCATTCGCAATCTGGCGAACCGGGAAGACAATATGGGCGTCGCTGCTCTGGAGCATATCTACGCCAACACAAATAACGAGCGCAGGCATCTGGCTGTTATCAATGGTATGGGAGAAGCGCGCATCAGCCGTGGCGCAGAATTCCTGAGCACTATCGCCAGCCAGAACAACAATCACGAAACACAAAGCGCGGTGGTACGTGCGTTGGGAGCTACACGCCAGGCGCAGGCTGCAAATTCGATTATGGAAGTCTATCGCCGCACAGATAACGCAGAGGTCCGGGCTGAAGCCGTGCGAGCCATGAGCCGACTTCGTGATCATCCACAAGCGCGTGAATTCATGTTGGAGATGCTGGACACGGAACTGACAACAAACTAACTGCAAATTTACTTGTGCGTTGCATCTGCTCGCGCAAATATCCTAAGCAGTATGTCCGACGCGGTTTCGGTCAGCTCTGTAAAAAATTTTCCGGGATCAAATTTCTCGATACTTTCAACAACAGTAATCCGCGGTATAGACACAAGCAGTCGAGCCAGTAGCATCACCAGATTGGTGTCCACAAACCGCGAATGACAATTGGTTACAAGTGATATCTGCTCAATCAGCTTATTGTGCAGATTGTAATTGAACTTGATATTGATCTCCTGCGCCACTTCATACTCGATATTGCGAAAGGTGGAGCGGCGCACTTTCTTGTCACCGGTCACTGCTTCGGCCGACGCTTCAATTATGTTTCGGATAATCCGTTTATAGTTGTCTCTATCCAGCTTCGAAATTTCTTCTGCTATTCTGTTAAAACTATTGTCTGCCTCTAAACGAAACATCTCTGCAAACAAATCGCTTCTGTTGTTGAAATATCTGTATATGGAGGATACAGAGACATTCGCCGCTTCAGAAATGGCTTCATTGGAAAGCGTACAGTTGTCATTGAGAAGCTGGTTAGCGGCATCAATTATTCTGCGCGCAGTATGCGATGCCCGAGCCTGGCGGAAGACTCGCTTTGAATTGGTTATCTGGCCTGGTTGGCTAGAAAAAGGCTTGCGTTCCGCCATGGTGATGTCCCCTATCTTTGTATCAATTGTAATCACTCTGTAACAAGAAGTAGTGAGTGCGCCGGTCATTTCTATACTTTAGTGACCAAAAAATGTAATTAAAATTAACAACTTTCCAACCTTATGATTTTTATAAATTAAAAACAAATAAAAAGTACAAGAGCATCAAATCAAAAAGAGTGTCCGTGATCTTATCTGTAAATTGTACTGCCTCAGCGCAAGTGCCACTATAGCATCTGTAAAATCAGAGCTGAAATTGTTTCAGCCAACTTCAAAAAAATTATTAATTGCACTCCATGAGGGAACCGATATGGTCGCGGATACAGCAGAAACTCAAGCAAATGACGTCAATCAAGAAAGCTCGCAGGATCAGGCTGCACGTATCATTTCATCATCGGTAAAGTGGGGCGCAGCAGCTTCCATTATCCCTGTACCTTATCTTGACCTTGTGGGTCTGGCAGCCGTGCAGCTAAGTATGGTGAAGGACATAACTCGCGCCTACGGTCTTGAACCGAAAACCGAAACCACTCGCGCGTTGATCTCTACACTGCTCGGAACTCTGGCACCTTCTGCTGTCAGTGGTGCACTGGTTGGTTCCTCTCTGAAACTGATTCCCGTAGGTGGTTCGCTACTGGGTAGCGTTAGCCTTGCGGCATTTGGTTCTGCTGCAACTTACGCAGTTGGCAAAGCGTTTGTCAGACACTTTGAGGGCGGCGGCACACTGGATAATTTCAGCGTTGACGCTATTAAGGACGACCTCAAGAAAGATTTCTCGAAAGCAAAAAAAGACTCGGCTGGCAAGTAACAGGAGTACGTTAACTTGTTACCACCGTATTTGATTCTGCTGTACCTGATTCTCTGTTTCTTCACCGCTATTGTCGGCAGAAACAGAGCAGTCGGGTTTTGGGGAGTATTCGCGCTTTCGCTGCTGTTGACACCCGCAATCATGGGGTTGGTTCTACTTATATCAGCACCGAACGCACCTCAAAGTTCTCGAGATTAAAGGACACGGGCAGTGATCAAAAGTAAAGTTGAAGCTGCCAGCATGGCTTCTGCCGTAGGAGATAAAATCCTTCGCTTCATGATGAAGCTGGGGCCTGCAACGGCATTCAAGAAACGCGATTGGCGCGGACTGATCGCGGAGCTTGATCGCATCTCTGTACTTCGTCTGGCTCTTGTTGCCATCCTGTCCGCTGCGTGTGGTACAGGCGTGTTGTATCTGTTGAACTCAGAATCGCGCCTGGTTCAAGAGGAGGATTATTCCACACTTACTGCTGTAGGATTTGTCTTCCTGCTGGTGGCTTATCGATTCAGTCAGCGCCACCTGATCTTTCGTGCGAGCGAATCCATTGAAGCCGCCTTGCATGACTGGCGTCAGCGTATTGCCGAAAAAGTATTACGTCTGTCACTTCGGGATATAGAAGACATCTCTCCGGGGCGGTTGATGGACGGTATTGCGCGTCACTATGCGCCACTGTCGCAATCCATTGTCACTATCGTGGCGGGCGTTGAAGCGACGGTCCTGCTGTTCTTCATGTTTGTTTATCTGCTGTTCCTGTCGACCTCAGCGGCTCTGCTTACCGTACTCGTAGCAGTGTTGTGTGTTGCCGGCTATATGAACGTTGCAGCACGCCTCGCGGAAACCATGACCGAGACATCGCAATTGAATGGAAAACTGGATCGTCTGTCGGAATCCAGTATCAAAGGCTCGAAGGAGTTGCGCCTGAACGCCGACAAGCGTCGTGCTGTACTTGATGACATGGTAGCGACATCCGGCGAGCTTTATAAAAACCGTTCAGCGAGCGCTGGTATCTTTGCTGAAGTCATCTCTTCCGGAAATACGGCTTCGTATCTGATGGCAGGTGCTGTTGTTTTCGTATTGCCACTTATAGGTTCCACGGAACAGAGTCAGATCTCTGTCATAGTGATGGCTGTCATTTTCCTGATTGGCCCCATTGGTGGAATGATTGGCAGCCTGCAACAACTTTCTATTGCACGCTTTGCTGTGCGCAGCATTCTGGAGTTTGAAGCCAATGTGGACAAATTGCTGGCTGGCAACGGCGATGTGAAGGCGACAGAAGACTACACGGGATTCCAGAAAATAGTGCTGACCGGTGTGGGTTATACCCACCAGACGGCATTGGATATCGATCAGCCCTTTTCCATTCAGGATGTCTCGCTGACAATTAAGCGCGGTCAATTGCTGTTTATCACAGGTGGCAATGGGTCCGGCAAAACCACAGCACTTCGGGTGCTTACCGGATTGTATCCCCGGGATGAAGGCGAAATCATTATTGATGGCAGTCCGGTTGCCAAACGTGCCGGGCAAAATTACCGCGATCTTTACGCCACCGTATTCTCCGACTTTCATGTATTTGAACGCGCCTATGCACTGGATAGTCAGGCATTGGCGAAACTGGATGAGTGGTTGGTAACACTGAATATTCGCTCGAAATTGCCCGCTGATATCAGTCAGCGCTTCAATCCGGAAGCACTGTCTACCGGCCAGCGCAAACGCCTGGCACTAGCGCTGGCACTGGTCGAAGACCGGCCGATTCTGGTACTGGATGAATGGGCTGCTGATCAGGATCCCGCAACCCGCAATCGATTCTACGAAGAAATACTGCCCGCATTACAGAAAGCAGGCAAGACCATTATTGTTGTGACACACGACGAGCGTTACTTCGGCTGTGCAGATGTTCAGGCACATATGGAAGATGGCAAACTTGCGGTGGCTGAGTCTTCGACTAAAGAGAGAGCCAAATGAAACACTACTTGTTAAATCTACTCAGACGGTTGAAGTACAGTTTTGTCTTCTTCCTGCTGATAACCGGTTTTCTGGTTGTCGTGCTATGGGACAGAATAGTTTATGTCACGCCCGTCGGCCATGTGAGCGTGGAATGGTACAGCATTCTGGGCGGTGAACGCGCAGCACGCAGCTCCTTTCGTGAAGGTGTACATGTCATCTGGCCATGGAACGAATTTTATACCTATGACCTGCGTTTGCAGAATCGCAAAGAGTCCTATGCGGTCGTCTCGCAGGATGGTCTGCATTTCGACATGGATCTGAATTTCCGCTGGCATGTTATCGAGGAATCCATTGTTACATTGAATCAGGAGATCGGGCCCGAGTATCTGGACCGGCTGTTGATTCCCGAGATCGGCTCCGTGCTACGCCGCGTCGTCGCCAACTTCCCGGCAGAGTCTATCTACACCACCGAGCGCAATCTGGTGCAGCAACTGGTGTTCGATGAAGTAACTTCGGAATCCCATCCCAATGGCGTGAGTTCTCCCACAAACACAGATGGGAGAACCGACACCATTGTGCTGTCCGATATTCTCTTTACCCGTATTGATCTGCCCGAGAATATCCAACAAGCCATCGAGCGCAAACTGTCGGAAGCAGAACTCGTCAAGGAATATGCATTTCGTGTAGAGCGTGAAGAACTGGAAAGTCAACGCAAGGCAGTTGAAGCGGAAGGTATTCGTCAGTTTCAAGAGACAGTAGCTCCTGCAATTACAGACAGTTACCTGAAATGGCGCGGTATAGAGGCAACATTGGAGCTCGCTAAATCAGAAAACGCCAAGGTGGTAGTCATTGGCAATAGCGAGGCTGGATTACCGCTTATTTTGGACACGGGCAACAACCCCCTGCCTGGCCCCCCCATAACTCAGTAAAAGCAATGGCATTACAAAGAATCAACATTCAAAAATTCAAAGGATAAGCACAGATGAGAAACATAGCAAAAAATAAACTGACACTCGCCATTGCACTGGTAACTGCAGCGGGGGCACTGGCAAGTGGTCAGGTAATAGGCGCGGAGGCTTCGGCAAACGCAACACCAACACTAGAGGAAGTGTTGGTTACTGCACGGCGCCAGACTGAATCACTGCAGGATCTCCCGGTCAGTGCCACGGTATTCTCATCTGAAGACCTGGAGAAAGGCGGTATCGTCGACATTCTAGACTACTTCCTGCAAACCCCTAATGTTGCAGTAAATGAGACCGGGACACGCGGCGAGAATACGATCTCCATACGCGGCATCAGCAATATCGGTAATGGCCCGAACAGCAGCTTCGCGCTCTACGTAGACGAATTGAATGTGATTCCTATGATCTCCAACCCACAACTGCAGGACGTTGAACGCATTGAAGTCCTGCGTGGACCTCAAGGCACGTTCTTCGGACGCAATGCAGCAGGTGGTGCCATCAACATGACCACTATCAAACCCGGTGATGCATTCGAAGGCCGTGTGTTCGTAGAAGCATCAAGTCACGACACTTATCAGGGCAGCCTGACTCTGAACGTGCCATTGACAGAGAAACTCATGGTGCGTGGCACCGGCTACCTCTATGAGACAGAAGGTTGGATCAAGAACGTGAACGCTGCTGGCGGCAGCAATGACCAGAAGAATTTCAGTGGCCGTATCGCCGCCCGTTACCTGGCTTCTGACAACCTGACCATCGACACATCGGTGACAATGGCTGACGAACACAGTGGGCTGGAATCCGGTGTGGCAACGGGAAAATTATCCGTGGGATCCATTGGTTTGTGGGGCCTGAACGCCATTCAGGAGTTGCCGTTCTTCCCGGACAATCAGGATCGCATTAACAACGACAATCCCAAGAGCACAGACTACAAATATCACATTTTCAACAATCGCATTAACTATGTGATGGATGATCTGACGTTCACAAGTATCACTGGTTATGCCGAGGGTTCTCGCGATCAGAACGGCGATGTAGACGCGACCAGCTTTGATGCGGTGAATCTGACCCGTTACGCAGACACCGACTTCCTGAGTCAGGAGTTCAGACTGGCATTCAATGCCGGTGGACGGTTGCAATGGACTGTTGGCTTGGCTTATCTGGAACAGAGCTTTGACACGGATCTAAGTGTTGTGCTGGGTTCATTTAATCCTCTTGGAGCGCCAGGTGGTACAGTCATCCGTGCCCTGCAAAGTGAAAGTGAGATGAGCAACTGGGCAGCATTCGGCGAACTTGATTATCAACTCACCGATCGCCTGACGTTGACCTATGGTGGCCGCTATTCTGACGACGAAGTAGAGCAATCCGAAACAGTGACAAACGGCACGCCTACAGGCCCGGTAACGCAGGTGTTTCAACCTGTCTCCCGTGATTTCGATAACTACTCCAACAAACTGGCACTGCACTATGCGCTGTCTGACGAGTTGTCTACCTATGTCATGGCCTCACAAGGCTACCGCACAGGTGGTGTGCAATTGGACCCGGTACTCGCCAAAGCAGAGTTTGATCCTGAAACTCTGTGGAGCTACGAAGCCGGCCTGAAGGGTGCGCTGTTAGGCGGCAGAATGCGCTTTGCTGCGTCTGTTTATCACATCGACTGGAAAGATTTGCAGGTGCGCACTACCGTTAATGGTATAGACCCGGCCACTGGTGCATTCGTGATAGCAACTGGCGTTGAGAACGCCGCTGAAGCGTCCAGCAACGGTATCGAGCTGGAATTGGAAGCGTATCTCAGTGACACCATTCTGGTAGGTTTCGGAGCTGGCTATATGGACGCCACTTACGATGACTACAAGGATGCAGTAGTTGACGGTGCTACGCAGTTGATTGATCTGTCTGGTGAGCAGTTGCTGGACGCGCCGGAATTCACGTTCAGTGCGTTTGCGGAAAAGAATTTTATGCTGGCAGGCTGGGATGCGTACGCCAGAGCGGAATACAGTTATGTGGCTGAAAAGACAACCAGCCATCTGGTTTATGTTCCTGCGAATCTGTTCCCGGTGCCCTTCGATTTCTCGTTCCCTTACCATGTGCCTTCTTTCGACGTGGTGAATCTGCGCGCGGGGATGACACGAGGTAACTACAGCATCTCTGCTTACGTCAAGAACGTGACGGACGAGAACTACTACACAGGTACATTCGATGATCTGTTTGCCAGTGGTGTACACGTGCGAACTCATCCGCGTGAAGTGGGAGCCCGTTTCAGCCTCAGCTTCTGAACACAATAATGAGTAACACTATCGACATCTCCAATCGACGCGCCTGGTACATTCTGGGCGTCGTCGTGATTGCCACGTTTGCAGCGAGCATCAACAGACAGATACTGTTTCTGATAGTTGAGCCGCTCAAACATGAGATGTCTCTGTCCGATGCAGACATCGGCATACTGACTGGACTGGCGCCAGGTATCCTTGCTGGCACTGGTGCACTGTTGCTCGGTTGGTTAACAGACCGTACGCCGCGTCATCTTTTGCTGGGCATCTGTATTCTGATCTGGTCCGCGGCAACTGCAGCGCTGGGTGTCGCCTATACGTTTACCGGTTTCCTGGTCGGCGTGCTGGCGCTGGCGTTGGGGGAGACAGCGATGACGCCCGTTGCCAACTCACTGATGCCGGATATTTTTGCCGGACGTAAACGCATTATAGCCAATCTGATTTTTTTCGCTGCCGGTGGCATTGCTGTTGGCATGGGCGCAGCAGCCAGTGGTGCATTGTTGAGTTGGGTGCAATCGAACGAGATGTTGCTGCCATCGATGTTGCAATCGCTTACCTATTGGCGCAGCACGTTCATCATCGTTGCGGTTGCCGGAATTCCGGTAGCATTGCTGGTATTTACCATCGGACATATCAGACGCCGGTCCGCCGGCGACAAAAATTTCGATGACTACACTTCTCTACAACACTATGCGCGTGAACATGGTGTAGCTGCTACCGGACTCTATACAGCTATTGCGTTCACCAGTTTCGCGGGACTTGCCGTGATGTCATGGACGCCTACTTACGTCATCCGCCTCTATGGTGTGACACCTGCCGAAGCCGGACTGGCGCTGGGCATCTCCGCGACAATCGGGGGCATGCTGGGTGTGGCGATAGCAGCGCTGCTGATCAGCAAAATGTTCTCGCGCTACGGTTCGTTAGCGCCACGTCACCTTTATCAGTACTCGATGTTGCTGACAATTGTTCCTGCAATGATGCAGTTATTTGCTACGAATGTGACACACGCGTATGTACTTTACGCAGCGCAGATCATGTTCGCCAATCTGGGCATTGCATTGTCCTCCACCATGATTCAGGACATCAGTCCTGCCAAGTATCGCGGCCGTCTGTTTGGTATCTCGGTGCTGCTTATTACGCTGGTTTCTTCAGTGGCGCCGTTTGCAGTAGGTCTCATCTCCGATCAGTTTGGCGCCGAACCACGCGGCTTGCTTTGGGCAATCCTGCTGGTGGCCGTGCCGGCCCTGGTAATGTCTGCGCTCTCTATAAGCCTCACTAACAAGCAATATGAAATTACTGCTGCAAACCTGGCCATTAATTGAGGAAGGAATTATGACTCTGACCAAAAACATGTTGCGCAGAATATTTGTCCTGCCTGGTGTATTAGGCGGGGCATTATTACTTCAGTCGAGCGCGTTTGCGCAGCTTGCAACTGTAGCCGCGCCGCAAGGTTTCGAGCAACCTGCAGACGTCAAATTCGGAAACTTCAACGTCAGCTCCCGAGCGGAGGCCGGTCTTTCACCCACCAGCAATATAAGGCTGGATGCGTCCGAGGAATCAGATATCAAAAGAATTCTTTCATTGTCCGGAAACGCAAACTCGGATTGGCAGAAACACAATCTGGCAGCTTCTATTAATTTTTTCGCGCAGGATGCGGCAGACTCAGCGCACGAAGCCCAGGACAATGAAGCTCTATCGGGTTCGCTGATGAGTCGCTTTGAGTTGGGTGGCAATACCATCTTGCGCGGTGGCCTGCAAAGGCAGCAAAGTATTATCGGCAAAAATCACGTTGATCAGTTCAATGGTTTTCTGCATGGCACCACAACCAGCTCCATGGCGAGTTATGGTGTTGAGTGGGACAATCAGCGCTGGTTTGTCAGTGGCATGGGACAGTACGTCGATGTGTTTAACGACACTGATGTTCAGGGCGTGGATGATGTGATGGAGCAATCGCTGGATCGCGAGGAGTCTCAGCTCACATTACAGGCCGGCAGGCATTTTGCGTGGGGCAACGCTTACGCTTTCGTTGGTTCGCAGGCGATCAACTATGATGCATCCGCATCAATCCAAATGAGTAATCGCGATTCGGATGGCTGGCGCGCAGGCGCGGGCGTGGAGTTTTCTCATGGCAGGCTGCGCGGCGCTGTTAGTGCCATCACATTCACGCAGGACTTTGACACCAACACCATCAAGGACCTGCATGCTACCGTGGGCACCGTGCAGGTTGGTTTTCAGATCAACCCACAGTTCAGCTTGTCAGGTTTGCTGCAACGCAATTTTTCCGAAACCAATATCGAAGGTTCAGCAGGTATTTTCACCAATACCTATTTTGTTGGAGTCATGTATTCCCCGACACCCAAGTTCTACTTCAAGCTCGGCCCCGCCTACAACCGTAGCCAAATGTCGGATTCCAGCATGGCAACCAAGCGAGTGTCCTGGGAATGGGCGTCTGTCTGGCAGATACATCCACGTGCCGCCCTGTCCTTTGCTGCCTCGCACTCAGATCAACGCGTTAACAACCCTGCCATGCTGAGCCAGCAGTATGACGAAACCAGTGGCACCTTATCGGTGGTGGTTACGTACTGACGAAGGTTGTTGTCCCCACACACCAACAAAGGCCTAGCCTTTAGCCCGATTAAAGCAGCGATACTCGGGTTATTTCGATTAATCTATCTTTTCCCACTCAAATTATCGTTTACCCAGCCGATACGATGCTTGATCACTTTCACATCTAAACATCCGATTGGTAAACCTCTCTATGAACAGTATCCAGGCACGACTTCTGTCCGTCATTGTTGGCGGCATCTCTTTATTGTTAATCGTCAGCGTTATGGCCGTTTGGTCGCTTACCGGCAAAGTGGGCGAATACCGCGACCTGTTTGAGATTCAGGTACACCAGGAGCGGGAAATTCACGGTATCAATCTGACCTTCAAGATTCAGGTTCAGGAGTGGAAAAACATTCTGCTGCGCGGCCAGGACATCACCCGACGCGATGAATACTGGGAGCGTTTTACCCGTTTGCACAATGACATTCAAGCCCGTACCTTGGCTCTGCTGAACGGTCTGGAACCCAGCCCCGCGCGCAGTTCCGTGCAGTCTTTTCTACGCAGCCATGAGCAGTTATTAGCGCAGTACCAGACCGGCCTGGACGCTTTCAATGCCAGTGAGTTGGATCATGCTGCCGGTGACAATGCAGTTGCCGGTATCGACCGTGAGCCTACCACGCTGTTGCAGGAGGCTGCAGATGCGCTAAGCGAGCAGAATGAGACTATCGCCATTGCGTTATCCAGCAGCAGTCAACGAGTAGCTACTCTTGCGATGATTGCCGTGCTTTGCGTCGCCATGATCATTCTGCTGATAACATGGCAAACCATTAAACGCGGTTTCATTGCACCACTGATGGAACTGATGGTGGTGATTCATAACTTGTCGGGAGGCAATTTCCGTCAGGCTCTGGACAGCACCCGCAAGGATGAACTGGGCAAATTGACGCGCGACCTGGCCTTTATGCAATCCCAGATTGCTGCCATTATCGGCTCAGTGCAATCTACCAGCGACGAGTTGAGCTCAGCTTCGGCAGAGATCAATAAATCCTCTGGCGAAATCTCCCGCCACACAGGCGATACCGAAGTCTGTACCGACCAGGTGGCTGCCGCCATTGCTGAGATGAACCAGACCGTGCAGGAAGTAGCCGGTAATGCCAACAATGTTGCCTCCTCAGCGGAGCAGGTGGACAAGGCTTCCAGCGTTGGTATGGAGATCATGGATCGCACTATCGCCGCCATGAACGATCTGTCTGGCGAAGTGGACAGTGTTTCCCAAACCATGGCCAAGCTGGAGCAGGACACGGCAGCAATTGGCACCGTGCTTGACGTCATCAAGGGCATCGCAGAGCAAACCAATCTGCTGGCGCTGAACGCTGCCATTGAGGCGGCACGCGCCGGAGAACAGGGTCGCGGTTTTGCCGTCGTTGCCGACGAAGTGCGCGCGCTGGCAAGTCGCACGCAGGCCTCGACCGCTGAAATTCAGCGTATGATTCAGACAGTGCAGAACGGCGCAGCCAATGCAGCATCTGCTATGCGTCAGGGTCAGGCAAGAACGCTGAGCACGGTCGATCTGGCGCAGGCATCCGGCCGCTCATTGCAGGAGGTGTCGCAGGCAATCTCCCATATTAAAGACATGATTACGCAGATAGCCACGGCCGCTGAAGAACAAACTTACGCTACCGAGGAAATCAACAAGAACGTACTTAATGTGGTAGATCTGGTGCAGGCTTCTCGCCGCTCAGCGCAGCATTCAACACAAACTGCCAACACGCTTGACGATACGTCCACACGGATGACGGAGCTGGTGCGCAAGTTCAAGGTTTGATGGAAGACCAGTCAATCTTTTTCTTGATAAAGATTAAGGTTCACTTAAGTTATTCGTGGTGCAATGGTACTCATGCGCAGAATGAAGCGTATATTGTTTGCAGGTGAATCCATTTTGGCTTCATCTGCATCCAGATTGAGGAGCATGAATCATGGATACAAAGAATAACCCTGCACAACTGACGGCTTACCCTGTCTGGGACAGAACTACACGTGTGTTTCACTGGATCAACGTCATTTGTGTTTTGGCATTGGCTGCCATCGGCATCGTTATTCTGAATGCGAACGCCCTGGGTGTCAGTGGCGAAGGTAAAGTGGACCTGAAAATTCTGCATGCCTGGATAGGGTATGTTTTTGCTTTTAATCTGCTATGGCGAATTCTGTGGGGTTTCTTCGGCACGCGATTTGCTCTTTGGTCTGCGGTGCTTCCCGGCGGCAAGGGATACATTCCGGCATTGAAGTCTTACATCAAAGGACTACGCGCGGGCGACCCGCCTGCTTACAAAGGTCATAATCCACTGGCCAGATTGATGCTGGCAGTGATGTTTTTACTCCTGGCAACGCAGTTGGTGACAGGTCTGGTGTTGGCAGGTACCGACTTGTATTTCCCACCATTCGGCCACGAATTCGCTGAATGGGCCACGGGCGCCGGCGAGGACCACAGCATGCTGGAGGGCCTTGTCCCTGGTGCCAAAGAAATGCTGGACCCGGAAGGTTATGCAGCGATGCGGCAATTTCGGGAACCTTTCATTGCTATTCACAAGTTAGCGTTCTTTGCGCTGTTGATTGCGATTGTATTGCATATCACTGCTGTGATTGTTACCGAGGTGAAAGAACGCAATGGACTGGTGTCCGCGATGTTCACCGGGTTCAAAGTGTTTGATAAAAAACCGGAAGATTGAACTGCAACGGAAGTAGCTGTTTTCACTTTCCAGCAAACCTGCGCCGAAATATTATTGCCAACGCGATTGCCGCGCCCGGGAACGTCACCGCCCACAAAGATGCTATGTAGATGAGCGGATTTATGTATATCTGAAATAGCAGGAAAGGCAGCAATAAGCCATTCGCCAACAATAACCAGCGCGCTGCGCGAGCCCAAGCCAGCCCTGTAAGCCCGAATGCAGCAACCAGTGTCGATAAACTCATGAAACTGTAGCCCAGAAGATCGACTGAATATAAAAATGAGTCAAACGGAATAAAAAGGAGGGGTTCAATACCCTCCGTTCTCCCCTGCAACATGCGGGGCAGAACAAAGCTGAGCTGAACGTAGTAAACAATTCCGATGAGCGCCGCATAAACTGTGGCAAATGCTACTCCAGCCAGCCCCCAGATCCGGCCGGACTCGGGTATCAGGAAGCTGACCGCAATCATCATAACGACAAAGCTGGGTGCCAAAAAAAGCGACGGTGTAAGAAGCAAAGCTAAACCTAATGAGGTGCTGGCACTCTCGGGTCCACCGGCTGAACCTAAAAGCCCCTGCCATTCGGCAAGTTGAAAAACAATATACAAAAGGCTGAAAGTGGCACACGACACCGCCGCCCAATACCCGACTTGCCAGTTGGTTTTTGAATCTGTCATAGTCAAGACGCCTTCCATCTATTGCTACTGCAAATCCATCGCTTTTTTCCAACGCACAGAACTGAGGTACATTTGATAACCGTGCGCAGCACCGGCTATCAGCAGACTGATCAGCACAAGAATATTTGGGTTACCGGTGAACTTCAGCATGATACCTAAACCCGCCAGCATTAAAACCGCCAGCATCCCGGGAATAAAATCGCGTAGCCTGGCAGGGGGAATATCTGCGAAGTACCTGCTGTTCTCACTTTCCATGCGTGCCCGGCGAAAAATGGACTGCAGGGTGGCTGGCATCACGGCAAACAACAAAGCCAACAACACAAACCAGACCGGCATATTATCCAGGCCCAGCGAAGCTATCAAAGTAAATTCCAGAATTCCGATACCAAAAGGTATCACTGAATCACCGGGAGTCGGCGTCCAAGTAAAACGCATGGTTATGCTGCTGTACAACAGCCAGATCAGGATGATACCCATCAGGGTCACCACTATCTGCATCCAACTCAGTACGGCTGTCCAGTTCAGGACCAACAAAGCCGGCTCGGACCTGACATGAGCCCATAACAACTCCAATGCCAATGCCTGAATGATGCTGAGCAAGGTCAGCAGAACCATTGGCATCTGTTGTTTGGCGCGCTCCCGCATGGTAGTTCCCCTGCTTTCTGTTGTTGTTTCCAGCCTTGTGCAATATAGACAAAGTTACCGCGTGCGTGCAACAACGTCTTCCGGGCTGACAACCGGAATTTTACGCATTTGTTACGCCCTCCTGCAGAATTACTGCGGAACGCTTACGCGTCCCGGCGCTATTCTGGTCACCATCAAGTCACAGCCAACCATGAGTAACAGCCGTATGAAAAAACGTCGTATTGCCGTCATTGGCCTCGGTCAGTTTGGCGCCACCATGGCTCAGGAGGCACAGATCAATGGCATGGAAGTGCTGGCGATGGACATCAATGAGGACAAGGTGAATGAGATAGCAGATCACGTCAGCGAAGCGATCATCGCCGACAGCACCAACGCCAAAGCGATAGCGGCCGTAGACTGGAATCAGTTCATGACCGTGATAGTCGCCATCGGGAGCGATATCAAAAACAGCATGATGACCGTCATTCATTTGCAGGAAGCCGGTGTGCCGGATCTGTGGTGCAAAGTAAAGGACAAATATCGCGCCTCATTAAGGCGTAGATGCCAACCGGATACACGTAACAATCCGGTAAAGAAAGTGCTATTCCATTTCTATTTCTTTAAGCGCGGTATCGAACGGTATCTTCAGTTCGACACCAGTAGTCTTGTTGCACTGGCGTACGTTGCGTCAAATTTATGTGGAGAAAAAACATGGGTATTATCGTATGGCTCATCATGGGCGCACTGGTGGGATGGGTCGCCAGCATAATCATGGGGACAAACGCACAGCAGGGTATGATTCTTAATATCGTCGTGGGTGTAGTTGGCGCATTGATCGGTGGTTGGTTGATCGGGCCGCTACTTGGCGCCGGGTCCATCAACGAAGGCATCACTTTCATGAGCTTCATCGTGTCGCTGATTGGCGCCGTGGTTCTGCTTGCTATCCTCAGTTTCTTTCAACGCAACACCACGCACTAAATAGCAGGCGCGCGAGCGCCAGGAGTATTGATATGTTAGTAAAAATGTTTTCGATAGCCGCCATTACCGTATTAGCGCTGGCCGGTTGCCAGGAAACAACATCCGAAACTGCACGAGATATTTCAGACGCTAAGGAAGATGCGGCGCAGAATATTGCTGAAGCGCGCCAGGATGCGAATCAATCAATCAGTAATTCTCAACGCGACGTCAATGATGCGCGGCAGGACTTTAACAGAACCGACCAAGATGCTCGTGATGAACTGACTGAGGCAGAAGCTGATGCCATGACAGAAACTGCGCATGCGGACTTTGAAGTTGCTGAAGCTGAAGCAGAAGGTCGCAGTGACATAGCGCTGGAACGTTGCGATGCGCTCACAGATGAAGCCAAAGATTTGTGCGTCAGTAATGCTGAGATGACGTTGGCAACAGAAATTGCCATTGCCACCCGTGATCGTGATACCAGACTGATGACTGCGGGAAACCTACGTTAGATTGATAGTTTGCGATTGCGAGCTTTAGTGAGGGCGTCAGGGCAACATCTTTGCCCATTCATCTACGAGTAACCCGTAGATGTTGGTTCCATAGGTTTTGCCCTTCGCCGTCCAACGCTCTCGCAGCAGACCCTCATGCGTGAATCCCAGTTTACGCAGAACTGCGCTTGATGCGACGTTTTCGGTGTTTACTTCTGCCTCCACTCTGCGAATTCTCATGACACCGAATACGTAGTTCAGCAGGCAGCGCAGCGCATCGGTAGCATATCCCTGCCCCCAGTATGAACGCCCAATAACATAGCCCAGTTCCAGCCGCCTGCTGGTTTCCTCGTACTTGAACAACAATGCCGTTCCTATGACCCTGGTGTCGCTGTTTCTGACAATCACCAGTTGACGCGCACTTCCGGACGCCGTCAATGCAGACATCCGTTCAAACCATGCCGATGCGTCCTCCGGTGACTCCCACGTAGCGTAGGGCAAAAATCTGGTGACTTCCGGGTCGCCATTGACCTCTTGCAGGTCAAACAGATCCTGCGCCAGTATCTCGCGAAGCGAAGTTTTCACCGACGAAATAGCGTGTATGTTTGGTAGTGACATTACTGTTGCTCCGCGGCCAGACGCTGCTATTCTGCCCATCAGCCTGCACTACTTCAACAAAGAAAAAGGGCGGAAGGATTACTCCTCCCGCCCCTTCCGCTTTTTCCGGAACTGAAACTTACTTTGTAACCGTTACCGGTACGAAAGCATTGGACCAGCAGCACTGATTGTCGAACTGGCTGTCTTCCGCCTCGAAGTTGTCGACTCGCAACCGAATAACGTAATCGCCGGGTTCCTGAAACGTAGCCTGAGTTTTTACTTCAACCCAGCCATTTGTGCTGGTGGCACCGTCTTCGCCAGCAGTCGCTCCGCGCTGACGGCCAGTGATCCTGGCCATCTCGATATTGGGTTTGGCCGGACCCTGATGCAGAATCCACTCCGTACCCAAGGGGTAAACGGACTCCACCTCATACTCGTCACGCTCGCCGCGATCCTGTATATACGCCGACAGGGTTACCGGCTTGCCTACCGAAGTGGTGATGCGGGAAGCGTATACTCCTTCGCGATCGCTAGACTCGGGCCCGTTCAGATCAAAGCGGATAGCTGGATTCAGGGAACCGAATGCAGCAGGCGCCCTGCTCATTTCATAGGCGGGAGACGTGGCACGTGCCGGAACCGACCAGGTATGTCCAGCATGGGAGAGAGTCCACATAACTTCAGCACGATTCATGTCTGCCGGAACAGTAACGGCAAATACTCCGCGCTCCTGCAGTCCCACGAACCCACCTCGGCTATAAACCGGGAAATGGGTTGGTTGTCCTCCATTTAACTGAGTTGGCTCGATACGGTTGTTCGGACCAATAGGAATATCCACTATCTCCTCGCGGTTTTTAT
The DNA here is from genome assembly GCA_041751425.1 of Pseudohongiellaceae bacterium. Classification (GTDB taxonomy): domain Bacteria; phylum Pseudomonadota; class Gammaproteobacteria; order Pseudomonadales; family Pseudohongiellaceae; genus JAVVEG01. Next base: position 62,737 of record JBGSXL010000031.1, read on the forward strand.
TTACGAAACCGAAGATGTAGGTGACAGATCCATCTTCATTGGCAATCCAGCCGTTGAACATGGGTGCCACCAGATCTCCTTGCGACTTTTGCGCGGCCAGTGGGTATTCACGCAGGTGAGTGGGCAATTGCGCATGAGCTGAGAGTGCAAGGAGCGTTAATACAACTGCACCGCTTGCGATTTGCAGGGATTTTTTCATTGTCCTGCTCCTGTTGTGGCAACTGTATTTTGGTCTCGTTTCGCACGTTCTTCGACAATCTTCTGGTAGCCATCGTCATCAAGATGAGTAACGGCGATCCAGGCATGGGACATTTCATCTGTCGTTCTCTGTCCTGCACCGACCCACTGATCCGGGTCCGGGTTGCGGGGGTTCGCTTTGGAGTTATCGTACCAGCCGTTGAGGATGATAGTGGCGCCGGCCGGGATCAACGGCTGGAAGCCATCCTCATACGTATGACTGTGATTCCAACCCGCATTCCAGTTGGACACCTGACTCAGTATTTCGCGTCGACCAGTTTTCTGATCGAAGATTTCCATGGACATCGCCACACCACGCAGATGCATGTGAGGCTGCCAACTGTCGATACGAACCGGATGATCGAAAGAATGGAATCCCTGGGTCATCAGCTTGCCGTGAGGCGGAATCAAATAATCGCCGCCACCATCCAATCGGTACAGTCGAAGATCTTGGGGATAGGCCGCTGTTTCATCGAAGCCGTCTTCTTCATCCCAATACCAGATGCCAACCGAAACCTGATCATCGGGTACCGCATTGCCGTCGGGGTAATAGTGAATGCTGAACTTCACCCTGGAGTCCACGGGTACTTTTCTGCATGCTCCGTCGGGAACCTTCTCACCGAGTTTGCCGAACGCAAATTCCGACAGGCGACTACCGTCCACCCACTCTCCCCTCTCGTTCTTCACCCGGAAATGAGAGTTAGCGTGATGCGTTGAACCATTCGCGGACTTGGAAGGTAGGGTTTCCACCGCTTTGATGCAACGGGCTGCATTGATACCTGAATCTACCTCCGGCTCCCACCACAAGTCCTGACCATTAGCTGGCACATCCCACGCGGCAGACTTGATTACATGGTCGGGTTCACCCAGTTCGGCGGCCAGACGCCACTCTCCCACTTCCGGATACAATACGGGTTCCGGCAGGTCAGAACTGTCGCCAAAAGGCGATCCGCTATCGACCCAGGCTACGATGGTATTGATATCCTCATCGCTCATGCGCCAGTCGTCGCGCAGTTTCTGAACGCCTACGTCCATATCGTACTGATAAGGTGGCATCTCGCGTTGCTGTACTTTCAAGCGGATCAACGGCGCCCAGGGGCGGACTTCTTCATAGGTCGTAAACGACATCGGACCAATCTGCCCCGGTTGGTGACAACCCTGGCAATTATCCTGAAAAATTCTTGAGACTTCGCGTGCGTACGTGATGTCGTTGTGGATCGGTTCGGCAGCACCGGCAAGCGCAGGCATCATCGCTAACGCCGAGAAAAACGCCGCTATATTGGTTTTTTTCATGCTCCACTCCTTATTGAAACTGATGATGTTACCTGCTTGCCACTACTGCGCTGGCGGTGGCATTTGCAAAGCTCGCAAGTGCGAGACAGCCAGAATGGCCATTTCACCGGGCTAGTCTGGCTTCAGGCGCGTGGAGAATTATTGATTTACATCAATTTCGGAGGGAGTAAATGTGACAAATTGAATCGCCAAGCTTCCCAGTATGAGAACCTTGGTGCTCCTGGATGCAACAGGTTCAAGACCTTGGAGTAGACTCATAACGCAGCCGGACTAAGTGCAATGTGCTACATGGTTATACATGCTGATCTATGAGAACAGGATTACCATCGGGATCCAGAATCGAGAAACTGGATGGCCCTTTCTCTCCGGTAATGGAATCCTGCACAATCTCGATGCCATTGGCCTTGAACTGTTCAAGAAGCTCACGCACATCTTTGAACAACTCTACCGGCCTTGCATTTTGATCCCATCCTGGATTAAAGGTCAGTATGTTTTTCTCAAACATGCCTTGAAACAATCCAATATTTGTATCGCCGTTCTTCATTATCAGGAAATTATGAGACTCCTGACCTGCGTATACTTCAAAACCAATTTTCTCGTAAAACTCCTTCGACTTCTTGAGATCTTTCACGGCCAAACTTATTGAAAAGCAACCCAGTTTCATATCTTCTCCTCCCTTTAGGTGGTTTCTTCTTTCCGGGACTTACAAGTCTCTTTTAACCTGCATGGTGATCTCGTTCAAAAATCAGTGTATGTTCACAGCGTCATCATAAAAACGAGAATATCAAGACATGTCAGATATTTCCCCGGTTTTGGACAAGCCAATTCTTTCGCGAGTTCCACTAGTGTGGTTGCTGGCCTTTATTGGTTTCAGCCTGCTGTATATTGCCCTGCCGGGTCTCATCCCATCGGGCTGGCGCTGGCTCTTCAAAATTATTCCAATTGCCTTGCTGTTGCAACTGACACTCACCAGAACTCAGGGGAAAGTCCGCACACTTCTTGGTCTGGGCCTGGTGTTGTCCGCTATCGGGGATATTTTATTGGCGCTGGATGGTTTGTTTGTGCAGGGGCTTGCTGCGTTTCTGCTGGCGCAAATCACTTACACCGTGCTGTTCCTGACGCAATGCCGCTGGCAGATCAGCCGTCTCCCCTGGGCGGCATTTATTGTCGTCTATGCGCTGATTTGTACGCTCTTTATTGTCCCGGAGGCCGGGGACATGAGGGTGCCGGTGACCGCGTACATGATCGCTATCAGCCTGATGGCCATATCAGCAGGATTCCGGAACGATCGGCAGTTTCTATGGGTAGCTGTGGGTGCGCTGATTTTCATGGTCAGCGACACCCTGATTGCGGTCAGCCGGTTCGTTACACCTTTTGAGTATTCGGGTATTGCTGTGATGACAACTTACTATACCGCTCAGTGGTTGATTTGTGTTGGCATAGTCAGGCATGGTCAATAAAAAACCTGGGGTTGTCGTGGCGAAAGTCCAAGACGAGGTATCGGCATGGCTGGAATAAAAAAGCCGAGACAATATCCAGTAGAATCAAGATAAAGCCATGCCTGATTATTCTGCGATTCATTGCTCTTCCCTTATCACTATGCTTTTGCCTCTACAACAGTTCTATGCCGCTTAATGCGTCCGCTTTAAACGATGAAACGAACGTCTGGAAACCACCATAAGCCATTCGTTCTGCGTCAAATCCTACATCTGCTGCAGCCATCATTTCTGCCATTCTCGGATCGGCGGCTACTTTTTCATTGGCTAGATCGCGCGCTTCGCGTGAAGCGAAAATGACCCAACCGAACAATATACATTCATTTTCCGTGGCGATAACAACATCGGTAAACGAGCGCGTTCCCGCCAAATGTAAATCGTCTCCAACAGATTCCCAATAGCCAAGAGCACCATGTTCTTTCCAAATCTCAGCAACTTTCACAACCAGCTTTTTGTACTCGTCCAGAAGGTCGCGGGGAATTGGGTGAACGAAACCGTCTATGTAATAAGACATACTACCTCCAATTTTTGGCTGAGTTTTCCGTTGGCACGATAGTTGTGATCAGCACGACTGTATGCACGCGCCGGCACAGCGGGTCGCGTGAAATCGTTTGTAATGTTTCGTTTGCACAGACTAATTTTTCTTGTTTCCGATCAATCACACGCCAAAACGGAGTAACACCCTCACAATCGCCTTGATTCATCCCCGCCTCAAACTCATCCAACCAGACCAAGGCGCTTCTGCTTTAGAAGATTCTAAGCAGCGCCTGGGGCACCCGCAAATGGGTGCGGCACAAGGTCCAGCCCGGCAAGTAGACGTTCGAGCGCGCGGCCCGCGCGATCACGGGTCGTGGGCGGGTCATCGCTTGCCGCGATCCACAGCGCCAGGTCACCCAGCGCGGCATCAAGGATGCGCGCCAGCGCCTCGTCAT
>JBGSXL010000032.1:0-69722 GCA_041751425.1 Pseudohongiellaceae bacterium
TACCCTTGTTGGGTAACAAGCTGTGCCGATTCCAGTTTGAAATCTGTTGTAAATGAACGTCGTTGTCTTGCCATTGAACACCTCTTTGAATGTGGTAATGTTACCACCTTAAATGGTGTCCGGTTTTATTAGACCACTACAGGTCAACTTTTCCATCTGCTGTAATTCCTTTACTTAAGCCAATAAGCGTATCCACCTGACGATCTTGGATAAGTTTTCTATTAAATCTACTGAATATGTCCATAAATTTTCGCTAGATTCTGACTAAAAACATAACAATCAATTTAAAAGACCTGCGGCCTTATAATAAATATTAGCTGGAAGCCTTCTAATTCCGACCGACAGATACACCCCACGCTTAATTCCTTGTAATCTCATAGATAGATATTCATCCTTCCGGCCAACTTTTATCTTCGAGTCCATGGCCTCATAAATCGCCTCTATTCGCGTTTTTTGAATACTATACCGATCCATGTAAGAACTCCATCCCACTAAATCGCTCCCCGCCCCCGCAACACTTCCAACAACTTGTCCACAGGCACCGCCGGATACATCTCCCCATTCACCCCCTCAACATCACTCGCCTTAAACAACGCGTTATACAAAGCCTCCTCAGTCGCCTCCACCACCGCCTCAAACAATGGACTCATCAATTCATTAGGCCACTCCGCAACAGAGTGTGGTTCATTCCTCCGAACAACATCCCGCCGCACGCTCTCCGCCGTAGAAAACGCCAACGCATAATCTCCCGACCCATTCGACATATACGAACCAGACTTCCCTAACGCCATAAACGATCGTGAAGCCAACCGTTCCAGATTGCGATCTGACAACGGGGCATCTGTTGCAATAATAATCATCACGGAACCATCCGGGCTGGGCTGCAAGTGGACAGCTGACTCTGTTTGTAGTAGATCCTCAGGTCTTATGGGCACTCCCATCACAGTCAGGTTGCCGCCGTAGTTGGTTTGCACCAGCACGCCAATCGTGAAACCTCCAAGGTCGGCGGGAAGTACACGCGAGCTGGTACCAATACCGCCTTTCCACCCAAACATCACGGTGCCCATACCGGCACCCACACTACCTTCTTCAACAGGCCCGGATTGGGCACCATCAATAGCAGCAATAGCATGCTCAGGACGCACGGCGCGCAGGCGGATGTTGTTGATGCGGCCATCGTTGGTTTCGCCGACTACGGCGTTGACGGACCGCACATCTTCATTGCCGGGCTGGGCCAGAGTCCATTCGATAATGCCTGCTGCTGCCTCGGGAACGGACAGGGTATTGGTCAGCAGGATTGGGGTTTCTACTTCGCCCAGTTCGATGACCTGGGTGGTGCCCATCATCTTGCCGAAGCCATTTCCCTGCGCGTAGCCGGCGGGGACTTTGTTCTGGAAGATGTTGCCGCCGTGCGGCAGGATTGCGGTGACGCCGGTGCGTACGGAGTTGTCGGCGACGATACTCACTTGGCCTACGAGCACGCCGCTGACATCGGTGATGGCGTTGAATTCACCGGGTGCGTAAATGCCTGGTGCCAGGCCTGCCTCGCGGGCGCGTGGGTCGGTGTCGTTTGCCAGTGTGTGAGTAGAGCTGATGATGAATAATGTGCCTGTAAATAAAATTATAAAAAACTTTCTATAAATCATTAAATTTATCCTGTGCTATTTGGCTGCTTTTTGAATCGCGTACACAACGTAATCGTGACCCACACCGTTTACATCCCTGATTTCTGCGTGCGAATACTCTGCGCCAATCTTCGCGACTGCTTTGCGTGAGCGCGTATTATCTTTTCCGATATGGAACCACACTTTGTCAGCCCATCGAAAAGCATGCGTCAGCATCAAGTGCTTTTTTTCCTGATTCGTGGGGCCTCCCCAGTGAGTTCGGTTCAGAAATGTATATCCAATGGCGACCTCTTTCTTCTCGGGGTTCCAATCGTAATAGCGCGAACAACCGATCACTTTTCCGGTTTGTTTTTCTATCACAACAAGGGATGCTCCGCTGGCCAATGCACCATCAAAATACTCGCGGGTAAAAGCGTCGCGCTGGTAGCGAAGTGGGGAAGGGTGTTGTTCCCAGGTAAGGGGGTCGGATGCCGCTTCATACAGCGGCTCGAAATCTTCCGCAGTTAATGGACGCAGTAAAATCGTAGCTCCAACAAGTGTCGGTTGTAGTTCAAAGCTCATACTGGCGTCCATTCTGTTTTTATTAGATCGTTCCTCAAGGTCTCAATACAGCTCCGTAAACCGACCCATCTGACAACTGTAACCTTCGGGTGGTGTCGTCAATTGAAACGCGTCCGGGTCAGAGCCTTTCGGATGTGAGGCCAGCGTAGTCAATGCCCAAAGATTAAACGCCTGCGTATTTACCTGGGGCCACATGTGCCCATGTCCAGCCGTACAGGAAACATGCACGACATTATCCAGCGAGCTGAAATAATTGGACCCAGCCTGCGTGCTGGGACGATAGTCTGCACACAGGAAACGGTCGGCGCCGCTGCCGCAGTTCCACAGATCATTTTCTCCGCCCCACACCGTTATCACGATGAGCGGGTCCAGTTCGTTTTTCAGTGGATAAGGTGCGACGCGGCCCTGATGAATTTTTGCAGGAGCATCGATCACCGCTTGACGGGAATCATTGAAGGACAATGGCGTGCCATCATCCTGAGTCACATACCATTCGCCGGAGATGGGCAGACCACCGGCCCAGAAATCGGACTTGAAAGTCAGTGCCCTGTTAGTCATGGTGCCACCGGAGGAGATGCCGCCCAGGAAAAGTCGATGGCTATCCAGTTCCCACTCGGTGCCGACGCACTGAACTACGGCCTGCAGGAATGACGCATCGGGTCCGGCATCGTTCTTCCATTTATCGCCGCTGTCATTACCAGCGCGACCTTCAAACCAGGGATCCCAGTTCCAGCCATCGCTGCCGGCGCGGTTGCAGGCTTGGGGCGTGCCGCCGAATTCGGGGTCCTGATTGGCGCAGGCACGTACGGGGCCAATGACCATGAAGCCTTCATCAGCCATCAGCGCGTTGGCGCCACTGCGCGGTACATTGAGGTTGGCGTGTGTCGACTCGACGCTGCCAGTGAGCGGTACCCATACCGGCAACGGGCCGCTGGTATTTTCGGGTGCGTGGACGACAAATGCGCGGTTCATGCCTTTGTGCGGGAAATCGGTGTTCAGCCCTTCTTTGACTTCGTAACCTGAGGGGCAGGACCATTCGACATCCCAGTCCTCTGCAGCTATGGTGAGGCCAGGTACCAATAGAGAAAAAAATGCGCCTACAGGCAGCAGGCTCTTGGCTAGTCGCTTTTTGAGTTCATTGTGCGGAAAATTATTGGTCATGTTTTTATATTCCTCTATTTCACAATTACCGAACAGAATAATAGCAATCACCACAATAAGGTATAAAAAGTTGGCAGTTTTATAAACCGGTGATGCAAACTACAATATCTCGGCCCCTGAGTGTAAACCCCAGGGGTCTTAATAAAGGGGTCATGATAAATCGCAAGGGAAGGGGACACGTATGGCAGGTCGGTTGCAGGATAAAGTGGTCGTTATCACCGGGGCTACCAGTGGTATTGGCGAAGCAACAGCGCGGATATTCGCGGCACAGGGCGCGACACTGGTTTTGGCGGGACGCAGCGTTGACAAGGGTGAGTCGTTAGCCAAAGAGTTGAGTGCCACTACCAGTTGCCTGTATCACCGCACAGACGTGATGCAGGAGGACGATATCGCCAGTCTGATCGACACAACTGTTGCACGCTTTGGTCGTCTGGATTGCCTCTTCAATAATGCCGGCGCGGGTGAGCGCAGCAGCGTGGAATCGGTGACAGAGGAGCATTTTGCCGAAGTCATGCGTCTGTTGGTGGGCAGTGTGGTATTCGGCATGAAGCACGCGGCCAGAGTCATGAAGCCTGCCAATGCGGGCAGCATCATCAATAACGCGAGTATCGCCGCGCATCGCAGTGGGCAGGGCGGGTATCTGTATTCCGGCGCGAAGGCGGCGGTCAGTCATCTGACGCGTCTTGCAGGCCTGGAGTTGGGTCAATGGAATATTCGCGTTAATGCGATATCACCGGGCGCTATTGCAACGCCTATTTTCTGGGGCGGTTCCGCACGCGCACAACAATTGAGCGATGCCGAGAACGAGCAGAAGCTGGCCAAGCTGCAGGGCAATCTCGCCAAGGCTACACCCATTCCTCGTTCCGGTATTGCCGATGATATTGCCAATGCCGCGTTGTTTTTGGCCAGCGACGACAGCACGTATATCAATTGCCATGACCTGGTGGTTGATGGCGGGCGCATTGCCATGTTCAACGAAAGGACGGGCTGATATGTCGACACCTGAATTGCTGTGGACACCTTCCGACGAACGCATCGCCGAAGCGGGTATCACACGTTACAAGCAATGGCTGAAGGAGAATCGCGGGCTGGAATTCGCGAACTACGAGGAGCTTTGGGAGTGGTCAGTCACTCACATTGAAGATTTTTGGAAAAGTATCTGGGACATCTCCGGCGTCATCGCGCATCAGCCTTATTCCAGCGTGTTGGCAGAGCGGATAATGCCAGGCGCGCGCTGGTTTGAAGGTGCCGCGCTAAACTATGCAGAGCACAGCCTTGCGTTTGCCGGGAAAGCGGAAGCGGTAGATTATCCCGCGATACTGTTTCAGTCGGAGTTGTATCCGCGCGTGGAGATTTCCTGGCAGACACTTGTCGGGCAGGTGGGTTCAATCGCAGAAACGCTGAATAAACTGGGTTTGCAACAAGGCGACCGCGCAGTAGCTTATATGCCAAACATTCCGCAGACAGTTGCTGCGATGCTGGCCGTTGTCAGTCAGGGCGGCATCTGGTCATGCACAGCGCCGGACATGGGAGCCGTTGGCGTACTCGATCGCTTTCGCCAGATTGAACCAAAAATATTGTTCGCGGTAGATGGCTATCGTTATGGTGGCAGGGATTTCGACAGGCGCGACATCGTCAGAGAACTGGTGCGTCAGTTGCCTACGCTGGAAGCGGTCATATTCGTTCCTTATCTGGATGAGCAGGCGCAGTTGGATCTGGATTTTCCGCACGCGCCCGATCGCAAGGTGCGCATTGTCCCTTTTTCAGAAGCTGTGGCGAAACCGCAGCCCGTCAAATTTGTACCTGTGCCATTTTCACATCCGTTGTGGATAGTTTATTCCTCCGGCACCACAGGCATGCCCAAGCCTATCGTGCATGGTCATGGTGGCGTGGTGATGCAGACTTTGAAAACCGGATTGCTGCATGGCGACGCGCGCCCCGGTGATCGCGCGTTCTGGTTCTCGTCCACAAACTGGATCATGTGGAACTCTGTCGTCAATGGGTTGATCAATGGCGTGACCATTATGTTGTTCGATGGCAATCCTGGTTATCCCGACACGTCTACGCTGTGGCGTTTCGCCGAACGCGAAAAGGCGACATCGTTCGGCACCAGCCCCGCGTTTATCACGCTGTGCAGCAAGTCCGGCATCAATCCGGGCAAACAATTCGACCTGAGCTCTTTGCGCGCCGTCGGTTGCACAGGCGCGCCATTAACGGAAGAAGGTTATCGCTGGGTGTATACGCATGTGAGCCAGGATGTGCGCCTGAGCTGCATATCCGGTGGCACAGATCCCGGCGCCTGCTTCCTGACGACATGTTCGACACTGCCTGTCTATGCTGGTGAGATGCAGTGCCGCGAACTGGGCGTCGCAACTTACGCGTTCAATGATGATGGGCTGCCTGTGATGGATGAGGTTGGCGAATTGGTCATGACTGAACCGATCCCTTCCATGCCTCTGTTTTTCTGGGGTGACACAGATGGGTCGCGTTACTTCGACAGTTATTTCACCACGTGGCCCGGCGTGTGGGTGCATGGTGACTGGATACGTCTGATGCAAAGGCCCGAGTCTGTCACCGGTATCGTTTACGGCCGTTCAGATTCCACCATCAATCGGCATGGCATACGCATGGGCACCAGCGAGATCTATCGCGTGGTGGAAGAGTTCGATGAGATAGTGGACTCGTTAGTCATTGATCTGGAGTATTTGCAGAGAGAGTCATACATGGCGCTTTTCGTCGTGCTGAGAAATCCTGAAGCCGGTGGCGATGTGTCAGCGAAAGGGCCGGCACCGGATGGCGAACTGGCAGGGAGTTCATCTTTGCAGTCTGGTCGATTGCAGATTTCGGATACTGGTGTTCCAGAGAAACTGCGCGCGAACATCATGGAGGCTATCCGCACGAAATTATCGGCGCGGCATTTGCCGAATGAAATTTTCGCCATCCCGGCGGTGCCGCGCACGTTGTCAGGCAAGAAGCTGGAGATTCCTGTGAAGAAGATTCTGTTGGGTCACGATATCAAGAAGGCGCTGAACAGAGACTCCATGGGCAACCCGGAATCGATTGACTGGTTTGTGGGTTTTGCGAATGGGCGCAGTAGTGCAGCGCGTTAACATTCGGCAGTCGGTGAGTTCTGAATATATGGTTTAGTGAACGAGGAAGTCAGCATGAGAAAGGGTTCCAGTGAAGTTCAACAATCTGCTACAGATAGCGTAGTACTTTTTGCCAAGTGTTTGCTGCTGGCAAGTGCATTGACATTGGCGGCGTGCTCGACAGAAGAGTCTGCCACCCCGACGGACGAAGCAGCGCAGAATAACGTGCAGAATGCTGCACAGGGTACTGAAGCGAACAACGAAACTGTAGCGCTTACTCAAGACACCCTGGAGCTGGACCTCGGCCGCAGTCTCTACGAACAACGCTGCGCCGATTGCCATGAGGTGGCACTTGATCGCACGCCCAGCAGACAAGTGTTATCGGGCAACGCGCCAGGTTTCATTTATGCCGCCATTAACAATGGCGTGATGGCGCCTATGGCAGAGGGATTGACCGATGAGGAGAAGCAGGCTATCGCGCTGTACATCAGCCCCGCAGTCGGCGTAAGAGGCAGTGCCGGTGATCCCGATGCGAATGCGATCTGGGGCCCGTCGTCTGCGCAGATGCCGATGGATGGTCCGATGTGCACTGACGACCTGGCAGAACTTGACCTCGCACAACCACAATGGAATGGCTGGAGTATTAACTCCGATAACGCACGCTACCAGCCCGATCCCGGCTTCAGCGTGGAAGAGATTCCGCGCTTGCAAGTGAAATGGGCCTTCCACTATCCCGGTTCCAAGAATGGTCAGGCGACTGTGATTGGCAACCGGCTGTTCGTCACCAGCATGAGCGGCGCGGTGTATGCGCTGGATGCGCGCAGTGGCTGTGTGTACTGGCGTCACGATGCCGAAGCTGCCACTCGGTCCAGTGTTTCTGTTGGACCGGCCGCTGCGGATTCCGGTGCCAGTTATGCGCTTTATTATTCCGACTGGACGAAGAGCGCAGTGGCATTGAATGCCGAGACCGGTGAGCAGCTGTGGCGCACTCAGATAGAAGATGCGACTGGTGTACAAATGACCGGGTCGCCCACATTGCACGGTAATGTATTGCTGGTGCCAATCTCCACAGGCAACGAAGCATTCGCTACCAATGACAACTACGAATGCTGCAAGTTTATCGGCTCTGTTGTAGCACTGGATGCGCACTCCGGCACGATACTCTGGAAGACATATACCACCGACCAGAAGAACGAACCGTTTCGATTGAACCGCAATGGTCAGCAGATGTGGGGCCCGGCGGGTGGGTCAATCTGGTCGGCGCCTACCGTGGATGCAGACAAAGGCATTGTCTATGTGGCCACGTCTAATTCACATACTGATGTTCCCCACCATGGTTCGAACTCAGTTATCGCGATGGATCTGCAGACGGGTGAAAAATTGTGGACTAAACAATTGTTGGCCAACGACGCTTACATCATCGGTTGCCCGCGTGCTGCAAATTGTCCAGAAGTATTGGGTCCGGATTTCGCGCTGGGTACATCGCCGATTCTGCATACGCTGGCCGATGGCAAGCAACTATTGCTGGCGGGACAAAAATCAGGTCATATCTATGCGCTGGACCCGGACAACGAAGGTGCGCTTGTCTGGCAACATCGTCTGAGTAATGGCAGTGCACTGGGCGGCGTGGAATTTGGACACGCCACCGACGAACACAATGTCTATGTCGGCATATCCGATGTGGTAACCCGCGTGGACCCGAAACCCGGCATGACGGCCATCCGCATCAGCGATGGTGAAATACTCTGGCAAACACCCTCACCAGAGCTGCCATGCCGTTGGGAGAATATTTACTGTGATGGCGCCATATCGCAGGCGGTTACTGTTGTCCCCGGCGCTGTATTCGCAGGCGCAATGAATGGCCATTTTCGTGCTTATTCCACCACGGACGGCAGAGTAATCTGGGATTTCAATACCGCGGCGGAACCGCATATTACTGTGTTGGGAAACCAGGCTTATGGTGGCGTCATGGACGCGGCTGGACCAACTGTGTTGAATGGCATGGTGTACGTGCATTCCGGTTATGCCGGGCGGCAGACGGCAAACACGAATGACCTGAGTGGCAGAGATGGCAATGTGCTATTGGCGTTCTCGGTTGATGGCGAGTAGTAAGGTACGGCACCTGGCATGACTATCTGTTTGCCGACGGGCAGCGCATTGGGCTGCGGGAACAGAGCACCAGTCCGGCGGCTGTGAGTTTTCAGGGATACGTGCACGATCACCAGGGCTCGGTTGCGGTGGTGACCGATGGCAGCGGCGCGGTGGTGCAGCGCCTGAGCTACGATGCCTGGGGCCGGCGTCCGAATAGACACTGAACGCCCATTTACCACACAACTGGGTTATGTTCTTTCTATTTCTGGAAGAACCTTATTCCTGATTAAAATGTTCAACCGACTCAAGGCGCCGCCTTCCATGGATAACCGCCAGGATCTCTGTCTCGGTATCCCTTACTTCATAAATCATGCGATAACTGTAAATAAATAGTTCTTTAATATCAGGTTTCTTCAACTCCGGCACCGTGTTGCCGCGTCTGGGGTTGTCATGAAGAGATTCACCAGCAGCCAAAATTTCATTCACTACAGTTTGAGCATAGTATAACGAGTCCCGGGCGATGTAATCAGCAATGCCTTCAATATCTTTTAATGACTCATTTGACCAGATTACGGGTTTAACCATTTTTTCAGTCGTTCCTTGGCTTCTTCATGCGTAACGAGGCGACCGTTTGCAATGTCATCCTGACCTTTACGGATTTTTTCCAGTACATACAAGTGATACTGGATGTCTTCAAAGGAGCTATTGTCGGGTAAATGATGAAGCATTTGCTCCACTTCCTGCTTGACTGATTGCATAGTCTAATCCTCATTCAACAAACCGTTTGCACCGGCTGGCAGGGCATGATGATATCGCGTTTCCGCGGAAACGTCTTTTCCAAATCGTTGGCATTCAGTTCAACGCAAACCAATCACTGCAAAGCGCTAGCGCGAAGGCCTGAACATGAACGTATGTTTCACGTCCTCAGTGGCCACCGGTTCACCGTCAACAACTCGCGGCGCATAACGGAATTTCTCGATAGTGGCCAGCGCAGTTTCTCCGAAGCGCGCATCGGCAGGTGTGCCCACCACCACGGCATCGCGCGGATAGCCTTCAGCATCAACAGTAAAACTAACCTCTGCAACACCCGGTGTGCGGACGCGAGAAAGGACAGGTGGCACCTCATACAACAAGACGGTTTCCGTCATCGTCTGCGCGCCAACGGCGAGCACATGTGGCGTCGCTTCTTCACGCATTCCCTGCGCCTCGTAAGCCTCGACCAGTAGTTTGAGATTGGACAGTGCAAAGAACTGCGTTTCCGGCATGCTAATGAAAGTTGCCAGAGATGACAGTAGCGGTTCAATGGCATTGGCATGGTTTCCGGTTGCCACCTGATGTGTGCCTATCCACAGGTTGGCTGTTGCCAGGCGGGAACTGGCAACTACGCCTTCGTGCATCGCCAGGATGTCGCGCGCGGCGCGAAACTGATTGATCGCTTCGCGCGGTCGATTATTGTTGTAGTTGGTCACGCCTAAGTTGAGGGTAATGATGCCTTTCAGCATGGAGTTCTCGGCTTCATTGTCCTGAGCAACATCCAATGCCCGGCTAAAATAGTTTCGCGCCTTGTCCAGATCGCGCAGATCTGTTGACACACCACCTAACGCCATCAGGGGATCAATCAGCTCAATGGAGTTGCGGCCGTGGAGGGACTCGGTGATACGCAAAGCGTCTTCAAGAACGGTGGCGGCTTCACCTCGGTTCTGCAGCACATTGCCATAGTTGATAGCCAGCGCGGCGGTGGTCGGATTATCGCCGTTGACTTGTTTGGACAGCTCATAAGCTTTCGCAGCGGGCGCGATAGCGTCGGTCCGGAATGCCACGCCCTTGGCCATGATTTCCTGATACTCGCGGTAGGCGGCATTCATTGCCTGCCGGTCATCCTCAGTGGCGGCATGCGCCGTATAAGTCATCACACTGAAAATTATCGAAAGCAAAATACGAAACAGCATGGCATTCTCCTTACAGCGGTAGATTATTGTTATTCTTGGTCCGGGCAGAATATCTCAGTGGTTAAATGTTGACCATAGGGGAAGCGGCGTTTCGACGAAGAATAGTTGATGTTGGTCTTGCCGGTTGTTTCTGGGCACTTTAGGAGTCGTGCCTTGTCCTGGTGCAACCTTGCGAGCCAGTGTGGTGGGTAGTACCATCGGTCACAGATATTGCGGTCTGCGGGCATTGCGCCATGCAGCCGTCACTGAAATCAGCAATTTTGGAGTACAGCAAGGAGTACAGCAATGAGTGGTTGGGACAATGCATTTACCGGTAAACCGAAGAGCGGCCTGGTAGGTGCCTACAGTTTTGCCGGGGCGACGAGCTTCTTTCGCATTCCCTACCAGAAGGATCTCACGGGCATAGATGTTGCCGTGACCGGTATTCCTCTTGATATCGCCACCACCAATCGCCCCGGTGCTCGCTTTGGTCCACGTGCTATCCGTGCTGCCTCTGCCTCGCTGGCCTGGGAACGCCCCTGGCCGTGGAAGGTGGACCCGATGGCAGAAATGGCCGTTGTCGACTACGGCGATTGCGAGAATCACTCTGGCGGTGGACTGTTGAGCGTGGCGCATATCGAAGGACACATCGCAGAAATTCTGGCCAGTGGCTCTGCCGCGTTGTTGCTGGGTGGCGATCATTTCATTACTTATCCCAGTATCTGCGCGCATGCCAAAGTGCATGGGCCATTGAGCCTGATTCATTTCGATGCGCATACCGACACCTGGCCTTCATCGGGCGAAGGCGTCAACCATGGCACCATGTTCCACAAGGCGGCGAAGGAGGGCATTGTCAGGCCCGAGACATCCATACAGATCGGCATTCGCACCACCAACGACGACACGATGGGCTACGACATTCTGTATGCGCCGGATATTCATAACCGTCCGCTGGAAAAAATCATCGAGCAGATCAAAAAACGTGTCGGTGATACACCGGTGTACCTGACTTTCGACATCGATTGTCTGGACCCGGCTTATGCACCGGGCACAGGTACGCCGGTACCGGGCGGCCTGTCATCGTTTCAGGCACTGAATATCATTCGCGGGCTAACAGGTATCAATCTGGTTGGCATGGATGTGGTAGAAGTGGCGCCATCGTATGATCATGCGGAGATTACTGCGTTGGCTGCAGCACAGATCGCCATCGAGTTATTGTGTTTGTATGCGGATTCACGCAGAGAAAGAAAAGGTAATAACAAGTGAGCAAGAAGAAAGAAGCCAACACAGAGAACAATACGAACAGTAACTGGCAACCTGCAGATGCGCAGGAATTGTATGCGATGGATACCTGGAGTGACGGGTTCTTCCATGTGAATGAGAAAGGTCACGTGGCGGCAAAGCCCTTGATTGATGGCGATCTGAGCATCGATGTAACAGATGTGATTGCCGAGGCGGTCGCGGAAGGTTCCACATTACCTTTGTTGATTCGTTTTCAGGACATCATCAGCTCCCGCGTGCGCCGCTTGAACCTCAAGTTCCGCGATGCCATAGCCGAGGCGGCATACGACGGCGAGTATCGCAGTATTTATCCCATCAAGGTTAACCAGTTGCACGAAGTGGTCGCGGAAGTACTGGACGCCGGCAAGGAATTTAATATTGGTCTGGAGTGTGGATCGCGGGCCGAACTGGTAGCCGCATTGCCATTAATTGGCGACTCCCATCTGCTGTTGTGCAATGGCGTGAAAGATCGCGCGATGCTCACGCTGGTACTGAATGCGCAGCAACTGGGCCAGCAGGTTATTCCGGTAATCGAGAAGTACACTGAATTCGAACAACTGATGTATCTGGCAGACCAGCGTGGTTTAACGCCGCGTCTGGGCGTGCGTGTAAAACTGTCCACCAAAGGTTCCGGCCGTTGGTTTGAATCAGGTGGCTCCAGCTCTAAGTTCGGCTTGACCATTCCCGAGTTGATGCATCTGGTGCATGAACTGGAGCGCCGTGGTTGCGCAGACAAACTGGAGTTGTTGCACTTTCATCTGGGGAGTCAGATTTCCGACATTCAGGTGTTGCGTTCTGCTGTGCGGGAAATTACGCAGATGTATGCTGACCTGTGCCTTCGCGGACTCTCTGTACAATTCCTCGATGTCGGTGGTGGCCTGGGCGTGAACTACGGTGGTGACGCTGACAACCCCGAATCGACAATCAATTATGGTCTGCGCGAATACGCCAACATCGTCGTGTTTGCCGTGAAGGAAATCTGCGCTGAACGTGGCGTCAGGAATCCCACTTTGTTGTCCGAAAGCGGTCGCGCATTGACGGCGCACCATTCGATGCTTGTGGTGCCGGTACTGGGCGTGCACCGTCCCGACAGCCCGCCAGTAGGGCAGATGCCTGTGAAACCACATGCGGTAGTAAAGCGCATGGCGCAATCGCTGAAGGAAGCCAAGATCGCCCGCAATCCCGGCATGTTGCTGGAAGCATTCCACGATGCGCAGGAGATCCGCGAGGAGTCAGAACAACTGGCTCGTCTGGGTTATCTGCCGCTGGATCATCTGGCGCAAACCGACAGCCTGTACTGGACCACCTGCAGAGAAGTGTTGCGGCGTCTGCAGCAGGAAGATATTAACCCGCCACCCGC
This sequence comes from Pseudohongiellaceae bacterium, assembly GCA_041751425.1. Lineage (GTDB taxonomy): Bacteria > Pseudomonadota > Gammaproteobacteria > Pseudomonadales > Pseudohongiellaceae > JAVVEG01. The sequence goes on from JBGSXL010000032.1 coordinate 13,097, forward strand.
TGAACAACTCGAACTGGAGCGGCAACTAACGGATCTGTATCTATGCGATTTTTCGGTATTCCAATCCATTCCTGATCACTGGGCAATCGGGCAGGTTTTTCCAATCATGCCACTGGACCGCCTGGACGAAAAACCGGAACGACGCGCACAACTGGTTGACCTCACCTGCGACTCCGATGGCAAGGTAAGTGAATATGTGTCATCGAATGTGAACCGCAGTTGGTTGCCGCTGCACAGTTACGTACCGGATGAACCTTATTATCTGGGCATATTTCTGGTGGGTGCTTATCAGGAGATTCTGGGCGACTCGCATAACCTCCTGGGCCACGTGAGCGAAGTACACATTTATGCCAGCGCGGATGAGCCGGGTAATTTCTATATCGAAGAAGTGATCAAGGCCATCAGCATCAAGGACATGTTGTTGCAGGTGCAGTATTTCCCTAACGATCTGGACAGACGCATGTCCGAGCTGATTAAACTTAAGATAGACACAGGGGTGGTAAAACCAGCCGAAGGCATGCGCATCCTGAATAATTACGTCAAACGGCTGGACGATACCACCTACTGCGATATCGACCCGCCGCCCGGCTGACTGCTAGTCCTGCGCAGCTTCCACAATCGTGGAAATATTTTCGTGATCGTGAACCTGCTTCAGGGCGCCGGTAAAGATATTGTAATGCCAGCCCTTCAGGCTGAGTGTTCCGGCTTCCACGCGGCTTCTGATCCAGGGGTAGGTCATCAGATTGATCAGTGAATAGCCTACCGCGGCCTGTTCGCAGGCATTGAACGTTTGAATATCATTCAACTTGTCCGGGTCCGCCAATTTGGCAACCGGCGCAACGATGGACATCCATTTGCCAATGAAGGAGTCCTGCTGCATACGGTCCCTGTCCAGAATCAGTGAACGGATGCCACCACAACGTGAATGTCCCAACACAATAATCTCGGGCACTTCCAATACAGTAACGGCAAACTCCAACGCCGCGCTGGTGCCATGATAAGAGCCTTCCAGTTCATAGGGAGGTACCAGGTTAGCCACATTGCGGATAACGAACAGATCACCCGGGTTGGTATCGAATATCAGTGATGGTTCAAGTCTGGCATCACAACAGGTGATCAGCGCGTAAGCTGGATTCTGTGCCTGTGCCAGAGCGCGGAGTTCCTCGCGGTTCTCGGCAAAATAGCCACTCTTGAAGCGCTGATAACCAGCCAGTAATTTGTCGCTCATTTTGCTCTCCTGCCCCTTTTTTTATTTGGTGCTCTTGATTCAGTACCTTAATCTTATTCAGTACTTTGGTTCGATACTGCTGACTGAGTGCTACTAATTTGGTACCACACGCAGAATCCCATTTCCCTCGGTGGCAATATAAATAAAGCCATCTGGCCCTTCGCCGACATTACGTACCCTGCCAACACCTTCGAACAACGTTTGTGGGCTGGATGCCGTATCACCATCAACCTGCAGCAATACCAGATGCGCAAATTTCAGTGAACCCACCAGCAGATCACCCTGCCAGTCCGGATACTTGTCGCTGGTGACAAACGTCATGCCTGAAGGCGCGATTGATGGGTCCCAGTAGAACACGGGCTGCTCAACATCATCGCGATGAGTGGCTACAGCCAGTGGTGCGCCGCCATAGTTGACACCATAACCGATGATCGGCCAGCCATAGTTCTTGCCGGGCTGAATCACGTTCACTTCGTCGCCGCCCTGCGGGCCGTGTTCGTGCGCCCAGATGGTGCCGGTAGCGGGATTTTTTGCCATACCCTGCGGATTGCGATGGCCATAGGAATAAACAGCAGGTTTGGCGCCAGCCGTATCGACAAACGGGTTGTCTTCCGGAATGCGGCCATCATCATGCAGGCGATAGATCTTGCCGCCATCCTGGCTCAGGTCCTGCACAACGTCAAAATGCGCGCCACGATCACCAATTGAGAAATATAGATAGCCCTCGTCGTCAAAGGCGATGCGGCTGCCATAATGCTGGCGGCGATCCGTGTTGCCTTCGCCTTTGTAGATTACTTCCTGGCCAGTCAGGCTGTTACCGTCCAGTTTGGCGCGCATCACCGCAGTGTGACTGCCAGAGCCGCCTTCCGGGCTGGAGTAAGAGAAATAGATCCAGCCATTTTCGTCATAGTTTGGATGCAAATGGATATCCAGCAGGCCGCCCTGACCATTGGCATGAATCTTTGGCAGGCTGTTCAAAGGCATGCCCACAACGCCATCGCTGACGCGGTAAATTTCACCAATACGGTTGGTGACCAGCATGTCGCCACCTGGCAGCCATACCATGCCCCAGGGCACTGCAATGCCATCGGCAACCTTCTCCAGCGTGAATCCATCCTGTTGTTGGGCTACGGCGGAGATTGTGAATACGCCGGTGATCGCCAGGCTCAGCCCGAAATTTACCGTTTTAGCAGACCAAAGAGTTTTACAAATATTCATCAGTTTCATAACAGCTTCCTGATTATGGACAATGCAGATATATGATATGGGGCATTTTACTGGACGAAGCGATTATGTGCCATGCACTTTGGAGAGGATTCAGACGACTGGTTACCCAATTAAAGTAAAGGCTTAAGCAGAGGCCGTCAGAATATCCACGCAAGCAGCAGCCAGATAATCACGAAGAAAGCGAAGAAGCCCGCCAGCATGAATTGCAACTCGCCCAGCAGGCCATCGCCGGAAGTAATAGCAAAAACAATCAACAGCGCAACTGTAACAAAGAATGAAATCACTGCCGCACCGCGCATATCCAGACCGGGTGAAAAGTGCACTGCAATGATCTCACCAAGCGCAGGCAATAATATCAACGCACCAATCACCGCCACCAACACCAGTGCAATCAGCGCGATGACAATTTTGCGCGACTCGTCCTTGTCTTTCTTGTCAGCTTCACCAACCATGTTCAATCCTCCCTTTGATGCGCCTTGATGATTTCTCTTACGCGATTCGGGTCAGGCATCCCTTTGGCTGTTATCTCCGGGTCATCCCCAGCAGTGAAAAGTTCGATGGTGCCAACACCAAAGATACGATCGCTGAAAGACTGGCTTACTCTGACAGTCCGGACGCCATCAATATCAATTTCCGAACGCTCCTTGCTCAGCAGACCTTTCTCGAACAGGATATCGCGCTCTGTCACCACCAGCTTGGAAGCTTTAGTCATCAGATACCAGTACAGCAAAATCAGGATGCCAATCCCTACAGGCACCAGGATGATACTGAGCAAAAACCCAAGTGGGTTGTTTTTAAACATGGCGGGGTGTTCGGAGTAGAGTACGTTTGTGGAAAGTTCGCTCATGGCGTCACCTTGTTGTGAAGTGGAACTGAAGGCATTATGACAGACAGCTGCTAGATAGGCACTGTAAGATAAGCACTGCTGGATACTCACTGCCTGGATTTGCACTTTCGGATAGACACACATAGACACAGATAGATAGGCATTGGTACACTATTTTCGCAGAAATGGAGTACACTTGCGCCAACGCAAAGTTGTACCGCTGGTAACAGACATAATTTGATGTAGTTCTATTCGTTGAGGTTAAAACTGATGAGAAACAAACTCTTTACCCCCGCGTTCGTCGTAGTTGCATTGTGCGCGCTGCTGGTTGGCAAGGCTTACGCCCACAGCGCTCTGGTACATTCCATTCCCGCCAATGAGGAGGTTGTAGCCACAGCTTCTGAGCTGATGCTCCATTATAATGAGCCGGTCCGCCTGCTGAGACTAACGATGACCGATGCGGCCAATAATGCGGTTGTTCTGGCCTTCACGCCCGAAACTGCGGCCAAAGAGCACTATATGTTGAATCTGCCTGAGCTTGCGGCCGGGACCTATACTGTCAACTGGACACTGATCGGCGGTGATGGTCACACCATGAGCGACAAGATGAGCTTCAGCGTTGATCCAGCCGCGACGGCTTCCGCCAACACTAACTGTCCGATGCACGGAGGTCAGGGAAATCACGAAAGCTGCAGCATGATGCGTGGTAACCAGGCAGGCGCTGCTGGTGAGCATGCTCATGGCGCGCACGGTGCCCATGATAATAGTGCAATGCACTCACACGGTGGTGGCGAGCCTCACAGCCACGATGCACCAGCGGCTGCCGCTGGGGGGCACGACCACTGATGTTTACGGGGCTAAGCCCCTGGGATATTGCGACACTGCTAAGCAAGATTGTCGCGTACCTGGCTGTTTTCGCCTGCATTGGTTCCTTTCTCACTGGCTTGCTTGGCCTGCAAATGGTCAGGCAGCCCACTGCCAGCAACGCCGCCAATAATTTTTCGTTACCCGATTTTGAGCGCCACCTGTCTATCTATCAGGGCGGCGCTGCGGCGTTGGGTATTGTTGCCGTTGCTGCCTACTTTCTGTTTCAGATAGGCGCAGTCAACCAGCAGGGAATTGCTGGCATGTTTGACAGTACAATGGGGACACTGATCGCAGAAACCAGCATTGGCGAGGGCACCCGAATGAAGTTCGCCGGCTTTAGCATCGCGCTTGTTGCCGGTATCGCCAACTGGATCAGTTCACATCCGGCAATGTCCATGCAATCGGCCTGGCGAGCACGCATGCTTGCTTTGCTGCTGAGCTTGCTGGCTGCCGTCCTGCTGTCCTGGTCGTTTGCGGTGCTGGGCCATGTCGCCAATCTCTCCACGCCAGCAAAAGCCGCCATAGCCATTCATATCGTTGCAGTCTCCCTGTGGATTGGTTCTCTGCATCCGTTGCTGAAGTTATGCAAGACCATGCCAGCAGAGTTGCTGGCGCAAATGCTGCGCAAATTTGGTCAACTGGCGTGGGCAATTCTGATCATCATGCTGGGTGCTGGAGGCTTTCTGTTAACGCAATTGCTTGACTCTCCAGGCGATGTATTAGGCACGCCCTATGGCTTGCTGGTGGCTGGCAAGATAGGTACTGTTGGTGTGTTGCTGGCAGTGGCTGCTCTGAACAAGTTCAGACTGGTTCCCGCGCTGGAGAAGGGCGGCAGCGTGAAACCCTTGCAATGGGCTATCTCTACAGAGATTGGCCTGGTGCTGGTGATACTGCTGCTTACCGGCATTTTCACCACCGTCCTGGGTCCTGCCAACTAATCCTGTCACAAAAATGTAAAGAAATTGTAATATTTGGGCGCTTTGACTAGACTGCGCTGCAAATGAATTACTTCGAAATTTCATATACAGCGATTGGCGGCCTTGGCGTCTTTTTCCTGGGCCTCAAATACCTTTCTGAAGCGCTTCAGTCGGGTGGCAGGGACGCTATCAAACGTATTCTGGCTACCCTGACCAAGAACCGGGTACTTGCCGTCCTGGCAGGTATCGGCATCACGGTCTTCGTTCAATCCAGCAGCATCTCCACTGTAATGACCGTCAGTCTGGTAAATGCCGGGCTGATGGAATTGAAACAGGCTATTGGTGTCATCCTGGGTGCCAATATTGGCACAACGGTTACTGGCTGGATCATCTCCATCAAGGTTGGCAAATACGGTTTGCTGTTGATTGGCCTGGGTATCTATCCAATGTTTGCGGCCAATTCGCTGTTGTTCTCCACGCTGGGTAAAACCCTGGTAGCGCTCGGGCTGATATTTACCGGTCTTGAGTTCATGAGCGGAGCATTCGTTCCCCTGCGCAGTGACGAGAGCTTTATCTCTTATCTTTACCTGTTCGACGCTCAGTCTCTGCCCAGCCTGCTGGCGTGCGTGTTTATCGGCTGCTTACTTACCGTAATCGTACAAAGCAGTTCGGCCATGCTGGGGATTACGATGACCTTGGCATCAACCGGCGTTATCGATTTCCACACCGCCGTTGCGCTGATTATCGGCGAGAATATCGGCACCACTATTACCGCTCAACTGGCTGCTATCGGCGCCAATACCTCCGCCATCAGAGCGGCACGTGCACACGCCATTTTCAATATTCTGGGCGCGCTACTGATTGTGACTATTTTTCCGTATTACGTGGATTTCATAGATCTGATTGTGGAGGGTGATGCAGATTTGCAGGATTCCGATGGCAGTCGCCCTAATATCGCGTGGCATATCGCCGTAGCTCACACGATGTTCAACGTGGTTAATGTCCTGTTCTGGATTCCGTTGATTGGCTATCTGACCAGTTTCGTTACCTGGTTGATTCCGCAAAAAGAAGGCAAGGAAGTGCACAAACTCAAGTATCTGGGTACACGTGCCACCATGGCGCCAGAGGTTGCGCTGCAGCAGGCAGATCTGGAGATGGACAATATGGTGGAGATCACCAGGGAAATGATCGCAATAACCCGCGTTTACACAGCGGGCGAACAACACGATAAACCCTTGTTCGAACGTATCAATCATCTGGAAGACATCACCGATAATATCGAAGAGGAGATGATCAACTTTGTCACAGCGTTGTTAACCAGCCCGGTCACGCATGGTCAGTCTACGCGCTCCTACACCTTGATTCGCATGGCCGATGAGATTGAGAGTATTGCCGATTCCCTGCAGTCGCTAAGCATCTACAGAAGTCGCCTGTTCAAGCGTAAGGAAGACATCAGCGAGGAAGCGTGGCAGGACATCATGTCGTTCTATGATGAGGTCAGTGTTTTCTTCGATAGTGTGGCGGAAGCGCACAGAAAACAGGTAAGTATGGACAAGGTGGAAGTGTTGTTGGCCCGCTCGAAACAGATCAACAAGATTGCCAAGAAACTGCGCGAGCGCCATATGGATCGTCTGAAAGCAGGTACCTGCCACTCGGTAGCGGCTCAGACATATAGCGACATGTTCGTCACGCTGAAACACATCAAAACCCACTCTTTGAATTTCCTGCAGGCTTACGCGGGCATACCGTAAGCTATTGATTACCTGGTGGTCTTGGCACAAACAAGCGAAACGCCAGTAGCGAAATCGTCGCGGCTAACAACATCAATAGCAGCATCGGAAACACGGTGCCATTGAAAAGTATTGCGACAAGTTGCGCTGCCACTGCTGACAAACCCATCTGCATGAAACCTGTGAGTCCCGACGCTGTGCCGGCCATATCCGGGAACTCGTTGATGGCACCCGCCTGTGCATTGGGCAAGGTGATGCCATTGCCAAACACGGCGAAGGCGATGGGCATGAACAGGGCTAACGGATGCACAATTTTCAGCCATTGCAGAATCAGCGCCAGCACAATGCCAACAATACTGATACGTGTGCCATAGTCGATCAGGCGATGAATTCCCAGAGTGGTGGCAAAGTGGCGTGCCACGAAATTGCCCAGCATGAAACCTAATGGAATCATGATGAAGTAGTAGCCATATTCGGTGGCCGGGCGATGCAGTACGCTGACCATTATCTCCGGGGCTGCAGAAATGAAACTAAAGAATACAACTGACACAAACGCGACATTAACGGCGTAACCGCAGAAAACGCGTGACCGGAAAAGACTGCGGAAGCCACGCAATAGATTGACGACTCCGGTAAAAGGAACGGGTTTTTGCAATGTCTCCGGCAAGTGCAGATACAACATCACCAGCATGATACTGCTGGCAATAGCCACCAGATAAAATACTGAACGCCAGCCAAACAGCACCATCATCTCGCCGCCCACGGCAGGAGAGATCATCGGCAGAACTACCATCACCATCACCAGTGTGGCGATAACCGCGGCCGCTTCTCTGGCCCCATAAATATCTCTGACGATAGCGCGGGCGACCACCAATCCCACAGCGCCACCCGCTGCCTGCACAATGCGACCAGCGATCAGCAATTCGATGGTGGGTGCGAATATACACAGAATGGAGCCGATCACATTAATGGTGATGCCGACCAACAAAATAGGTTTACGCCCGTAACGATCCGACAGCGGGCCGTAGGCAAGGGTAGCCAGTGCAATCGAGAGCATGGATAAACTTAATGTGAGCTGTGCGACCCCTGTGCTCACCTGAAAGCTTTCCTTTAGAACAGGCACGGCCGGCAAGAGTATCTGCATGGCTACCGGACCCAGCGCAGATACCGCAGCCAGTAATAAAATGATGCCACGGCTCAACACAGCTGGCGCACTGCGAGTCGCGGGAGTTTCAGTCGTCATAAGAGTGTGTTGTGCGGTTGGAGTGCAGAAAACTGTCACTCAGTCAGCGTTGAATAACGGCATCCCGGCTTTCAATGTGACGGGCGTTGTTTTGCCCGCTGAGTATGACACTGGTACCAAGCAAAGCCAAACGTTGCATCTGACTGATTTCATAACCCAGGCCAAAACTGTCGTGCTGAAATTGTCGTACTAATTGTTGCGCGTCACTGTCTTCCAGCTCTTCCTCTACAATTTGCAGCACATGGCAGGTAACAGGCGCGTTGTTGCGCTGGTTCAGACAAATGCGTAATTCTTCAACAGGCGATATCTGCAGCAAAAATCCGTTCTCATTCTCACTGAAGCGCGGGGAGCGTCGTAAGTATTTGCTTACATCGCGTGCGAAAGCGCTGTCATCACTGCGGATGCTGACAGGTAGTGCCAGATTCAGGCGGCGGAGAATACTGGGATCCCATTCCAGCGCCAGTGTGTAATGGTTGAGCGCCACTTCAAACTGGTTCAGTCGCATTGCTGAATCTGCGATTCTGGCTGCGATTCTGGCGCGCGGCATAATCTCGCTTTGGGGTAATAATTCCATGGCCTGCTGGCCCAATTGTATGGTTTCGGCATACTGCGAATTCAGCCAGGCTATCTCGGTGCGGTATGAATAATAGTAACCTTCGTTAAGAGCGAAGGCGCCGACTGCGCGCGTGTCTTCCAAAATAGAAGACATGACGCCTGTACCCATCAAAGCAATCAGCTCAGGTTCTACCCATTCTGGGATATGTACATCCAAAGGTGAATAAGGGCGCAAACGGTTCTGTAACGTTTCCTGATCAGCGAACAGAGACGCTGCGTGACGAGCAGAGCGCCACGCCTTGAAACGGAAAACCATCGCCTCGAGACGATGGCGCGCTGACTCCCAGAAGCTTAACGTTGCGATGTGCTCCAGTTTCATCTGGTAGGCGGATTCGTTGGCCATTTTATTCACGAGCGCTGCGATGGAATCTTTTTGTGATTCGTCGGCGCTGTAAGAGCCGGTGCGATCTGGCTGGTTCAATGCAGTAGCACTCAGGCGAGCTGCATCTTCCGGATAGCCGGCCAATATCAGAAACATGGCGCTTACCATGAAATGTTCCGCGCGATTCATAACTCCAACCAAAGGCGATTGGGCATTGCGCCAAATCAGCATATTGTCTAATGCGGCGCGGGCTTCATCGAAGCGACTTTGCGCCATGGTCAGGTACATCATGTAGATCCAAGGGTTTCCTACGCTGTTCGGATTAATATAGGCAACGGCCCGCTGCAGATAATTCTCTGCTTCATCCATGCGCAGCAAGTTCAACGCGACTTCTGAGGCGTTGAGTAAATGCACAGTGTCGACAGCGGAGGCGGAGTCAATAGCGAAACCTTCTTCTTCACTCATCGCGCGTTCACAGGCAAGCAGCGATTCGTTTGGTCGCAGGTCGGCCAACTCTACGGCACACAAGGTGTTCCAGGCGCGACTGCGATCATTCGGATCCTCGCTGGTGTTCAATACTTTTTCAGCGCTGGCGCGGGCACCATCGTAGTCCTTCAGTTTAATCAGCGGCCAGCCACGGAATGATTCCGTATCCTGACCGTAGATATCGCGAATCTTGTCCAGATACTCCAGTGACGCGCGTTGATCGCCCATCATCTGGTGAATAAACGACAGCTGTGTGAGAGAAAGGTAATGCCACTCCACATTGCCCATAGCGATAGCACGACCTAGAGATGTGTAGTTGGTCAGTTCTTCGGCACGTTTCAGATGAAATAAGGCGCGCGGTAGATTGCCCTCGACCCGGGAAAGAACCTCCGCCAGCGCAAACTGTGCAGCGGGTGAATTCGGTTCCGTACTGATCCACTGCTGCGCTAACTCACGCGCTTTCACGTTTTCATTCAATTGCAGAGCGTCGCAGATTGCCAGTGCTTTGGGCTCAGTAATGCCCAGCATGCCGAAACACAACTGCACGGCGTTCATCGGGATATCCACGCCATCCAGTGTTGAATCCTGAGCGCGACTTACCGCTGCTTCGCTAAGCAGCAGAACGGAAGTCAGGATCAAGCGGTTGAAAACGCCAGCCAATTGCTTCATATCAGTGTCGGTTCAGGGTGATACGTGCCAGTTGTTCCATAGGTTCGCGTGCGCAGTCTCCCAAAACTTTGCGGAAATCTGAGACGCCTGGCGCCAATTCGATACGATGCTGCAGTACATGCGGCAGCAACGCTTCAATATCATCGGCGCTGACATAGTCCCGGCCATTGAATGCTGCGTGCACCTGCAAAGCCGGCATTAACAATACCATGCTGCGTGTTGAGTTTCCCTGCAGGACCCGATCATCGCTGCGAATGTTGCGAGAGATATCCACCAGGGCCGTCTTCACCGCAGGGGCGATGTATACGTGCTTGTCTATGGTTTCTCTGGCTGACACAACCTGAGAGCGCGTCACCTTGATGTCGCGACCGCTGCCATCGCGACGGTCGCGATAGGTTTCCAATACATCCAACTCCGCCTGGCGATCTATATGCGTCATGCTTATTTTGAACAGAAAGCGGTCCAGTTGCGGTGTTGGCAGCGGATATGTGCCCGCCAGATCCAGAGGATTTTGCGTTGCGATCACAAAAAATAGTTTGTCCAGTGGATAGGTGCTGTTATCAGCCGTCACTTGCTTTTCACCCATCGCTTCCAGCATGGCAGCCTGTACCTTGGGTGAAGTGCGGTTGATCTCATCGGCCAGTACGACATGCGCGAAAATTGGACCATGGCGAAAATAAAAAGCGTTGCTGCTGGTGTCGAACACAGCGCCGCCGGTGACGTCCGATGGCAGAAGGTCTGGCGTAAACTGAATGCGACGGAAGGGCACAATGAAATCATCGGCGGCATTATCAGGGTCTGCCATGATGGCCTCGCCAAGAGCTTTGGCTAATGTGGTTTTGCCTGAGCCGGGGAAATCCTCCAGCAGCACATGTCCGTCAGCCAGCAACGCAATAATAGCCAACTCTATGACATCATCGCGACCCAATACCTGCGCCTTCACGGCATTGCGCAAAGTGTTCAGCACATTGATTGCGGCTTTCATTTCAGCTTGATTATTGTTATCAGGGTTGGCAGTGTCGGCAACAGCAGAAATTTCCGCTTGTCTGTTTTCACTGTCGGTTGTGTCAATTTCTCTGGCGCTGGTGGCGTCCACACTCATACTTTCTCTCCGCGGGTTAGCTGTTCGGTCACGGCAGGTATTCCTGCGTTTTTTAATTATTGCCCGGCATTGTCATCGAATGCCCAGCCATGAAAAGGGGTTGATGATTGCCAACAGATTGCGCCATGCCGGCAATCTACCGCGCACATCCAACTGCACTTTTTTGTTGAGTTCATGCCAGTTCTGCGCGCTACTGTCTTGCGGCGCATAACCCAGCGCATGGCGTAAGTGGGCGTTGGTCAAGGTGGTAAATGCGGGCGACTTCTCGCTGATTCTTTTCGCAAACGCCTCTCTGCTCTCGCCAAAATCGCGACGCAAACCGCGTGCCGCCAGCCAGTCCAATGCTGCACGGTAGCTGAGCCGATATAACTGATCGACGCCAGCGAATCTGGGAATCTGTAAACGATAAACCTTAACCATATACGCAGCGAGTATCAAAGAGGCCAACAAACCAGCCAGAATCTGCAATATCAATTGTGTGGGGAAAATCGGATTGTTTTGTGACGACAGGAAATCCTGGAAGTCCGCTTCATCGCGCAACATATCGCCCAGCAACTGCTGCAGGCTGTCCTGCGGATCTGTGGACATATCGACTAAAGATCGTTGTGGTGCCGGGTCTACTATTACCCAGCCAATATCCTGCAGATATATCTCCGGCCACGCATGACCGTGAATGGCCTGAATCAATAATGCGGAACCACCCGCCCTGTTTGCAGCTGGCACAGAATAGCCAATGCCAACGCGGGCGGGCAGGCCGATGCTGCGGTACATATACGTGGCTGCAAACGCGAAATGCATGCAGTAGCCGGTAAGGTCACCGAACAGGAACGAAGCTGCCGGGTCTGAAGCGTAAGCGTGTGCATTCTTCAGGCTGTAAATGCCATTCTCATCCAGATACGCTTTAACGACCAAGGCCTTGGCGTAAGGGTCATCAGCAAACTCGGGGCGCAAATCCTGCAGAATCGAGTCAGCCAGCGCTTTGTAACGTGGGTCATCCGGCAGCGCCAGATATTCCTGCCACTGATTCAGCGACCATGCGCTGGAACCCGCTGTTTTACCCAGCAGATTATCGAGTTCAAACTGTGGCACCTGCGACCATGCGTCGTAAGTCTGTTTGAAACGCAGGTTGTTAGGGTTGGGTGTATTTTCATAGGCGACTGGTGTGTCCAACCCGAATGGTGTTTTGTGTGGCGTCAGCAAGCCGATAGTAGTGCGCACACTCTTGCGCAAACCAAGAGCAGGAATCGGTTCGCTGACATCCACGCGGCTGCTGGTGAAGTGCTCTATCAGATCGCTGTCCAGATCACTGCGACGGGCAATATCGAGCATATTGCCATTGAACTGCGAGTACGCGGATTCGCGGAAATAATAGGCACCGCCTGCAGGTTCATAATCATCGCGGAACAGCACCACGGCAACGGGTGCCTCTCGGTCGCTGTTGCTGTTCTCGCCATCGCTGAATGGATTCTCGGACTGAGAACTGTTGCTGCTGCGCGCCTGACCAGTCAAACCCATATCGTCAGTGGAGCGAGGCGTTGGCAAACCGAAGAACTGAATATAAATGAGCAATGAAAAACACAGCAGACCCAGCACAGAAAAATGATAGGGCAGGCGCCTGTGATTATTCTCCATGATCAACAGCGCAGCCAGCGACAGCACAGCTACACAACCGATCGCCATCAGTATGGATGAAGGGTCGATGCCTCTCACCAAGGCATAATCGCCCAGAAAGAACGGGCGATGAATCATGCCCATGCGATGCGCGGACAATGTCACTACGAATGCAAATGCAACGAACAGAATTTCCAGTATCAGGCCGAAATTGCTGCGGTATGCCAGCACCCGAATCAAACCGGCGAGTACCAGGCTGAACACCAACCACAGCACAACTTCACCCGCTTCGAAACTGAGCATGGGTCCCAGCAAGCCGGCCAGCAGCGCACTTTGTTTGAATGCATTACTCAGCAGAAATCCTGCAGCAAGCAACATCACACCCGCCAGCAAAATAGCAGCACCGCGCATCTCGCGCAGTGGATAACGCCGGATGCCTGTATCAATGCCGTAGCAGGCAATAACGCAGCCGATGAATGCCGCGATGGAACCATTGATGGTTGTCAATGGCACGCTGAGCACCCAGTAAGCGCTGGCCACAATGAGAGCGCGCAAGCTGGTAGGGAGGAACTTGTTCGACGCCTGGGCAGGCGCCATCATCGTTCGCTCTTGCGGTTTTTCATGTCGATTAATTTGTTGACTACTCATGCGTGGAACAACCGGATTCTCCAACTTGTTGATAAATGCACCTTATCACGATGAAACCAGCGCAGGCTTGCATTTATTGCAGCCTTACACGCGTTTCAGTCTTTGATCGAAGCTCAGACCTGTGTGGCGGTCGACAATAACACTGGATTCCACGAAATGACCCAACTCAATCAGCAGTTGACTGAGTTGCGCGACAGCGGCACCGCCTTTATGGGGCTTTGCGCTGGAGCCCATGGCATCTGTAGTGATGTCATCGAGAAACAATATTTTGCGCCACCAGGGATTGGGCTGCTCATTGGTCAGGCCATCGGTGGCCAGTACTACGGAAAAACGTCCACCAAAGCGGGCTACACTGCCTTGCAGGGATTTTATCCAGGGCCCGCTTCTGGCAGAAGCAAAGACGATGCAGTGCGAATTGGCAGGTGCGTTGACCTGCTGCAGAAAGCGGTCCAGACCATAGGCATTTGGCTGTCCTAACGCGCGCGATCCGGCAATCAGTGTTAATGCTGTGCGCACATTGGAGCTCGTCTCCTCGGAGCCGTCCGCCCCGAATATCCAGTCTTCACCCAATGCACCGGACTCCACCGCGACCCGCGCTACTGCTGCCGCCGCCTCATCACTTGGGCCGGAAAGCAGGTAGGCATAGGTGCGGTTGCTGTGATGCACGCTTTTCTCGGCCAGACGCACATTCAAATGGCGGGTGCGGGCGTAGACTGTCCACATGATATTGCGCACTGAGTCGCCAGGTACGTAGGGGCGTATTTCCATGCGATCCCCTTGCGGATCGCCGACAGGGCTGGAGATACCATCCTCCGCAGTAAGCGAGCGCAACAAAGGCAGATTTCGCACCAGACCGGTTTGTGGCAGGACTAACAACTCTTGCGGATGGGTTACGCGCCAGGAGAAGCGGCAGAAGCCCAGCACATCACTAATTGTGTAAAGGCGAGTGATCTGTGCGGTTTTACAGCGTCGTGCAGGAATGATGTTTTCTTCCCATATCTGCGTTTTGGCATCCAGACGATTGCGAGTATCCATGGCATCCGGAAACACAATCTGCCAGTCCAGGCTGATCAATGGCAGCCACGCCATGGCAGGCAGTCTGAAGCCGGTTTCATTCGGATATCCGGCCTCCATGCTCACTGGCTGTTTGTTGTGATCGCTGGCAACCGGTACGGCATACTCAACAGACTTGGCGTGCAGCGTACGACGCAACACGAAACCTCCCAACAGCACGGCCAGCAAGCTGAAGCAGACAATGGCAATAGCGCAGACGGCCAGCGCAAAAACCACCAAATCCATGCGGCCATAAGCAAACACACGCAGGCCCACTGCTGCCGCCAGAAGGACAACCAAGCCTTGAAAAGTGAATGGGAAATGCTCTGTGAGCCACGTGAATACTGCTTTCAAACGCGTTGCAAACATCGCTGTATTACTCGATTGTTGAACGCATGCACCAGGTGCCTTGCATTCATTAACTGCGGAATTTCAATGATGACGACAGCCAACAGCGCCAATAATCCAATCAGAAGATTGGTAAAACTTAAAATAAGATAAAGACCCGTCAGTGACAGTGCCAGATTGAGCAGGCCCCGCACCCAGCGGTGCAGGTAGAAATGATGAGCACCTGCCCAGAACAGCCAGTTCAATTTCAGATACATCGCTGGATCCTTCAACAAATCCTGCACGAGTTCGTCATAGCGTGCTCGTTGGCCAGCATCGAGATTACTGACACGGTCGCGCAGTTCAGTGGCTTCCAGATTCAGCTCTTTTTCGGAGAACATGGTTCCGGCCTGTCAGCTAGATTTTGACCACCATCTTGCCGAAATTGCTACCGCTAAACAAGCCCAAAAAGGCCTCCACCGCATGATCAAGCCCGTCAACAACGGTCTCCCGATAGCTGATTTTGCCGTCCCGTAACCACGTCTCCATCTGCTGCAGAAACGCCGGTCGCATATCCAGGTGATCCGACACAATAAAGCCATTGATGCGCAATTTGCGGCCGACAATCAGCATCAGGTTATCGGGTCCGGGAACGGGCTGTGCATCGTTATAGGTTTGAATCATGCCGCAGGCTGCAATGCGCCCGAACGGATTCATATTGGCAATGGCAGCCTGCAGATGGTCGCCGCCGACATTTTCAAAGTAGACATCGATGCCTTCCGGAGCGGCTGCAGCCAGCGCCTTGGTTAAATCGCCGCAAGTCTTGTAGTTGATTACCGCGTCAACGCCACACTCGGCTTGCAGCCACGCAGCTTTGTCATCGGAGCCGACGCTGGCGACGACTCTGCAACCATGCAGGTGTGCAATCTGACAGACATTGGCGCCCACAGCTCCGGCAGCGGCCGACACAAACACTGTCTCACCGGGCTTGGGTTCGCCAAAACGATACAGGCCCACATAGGCGGTCAGACCCGGCATGCCGAGCGTGCCTAAATAGACGCTGAGTTTTTCCATATCAAAAGGGGTGATCTTGTTAACCAGTTTGGCCTTGGCTACAAACTTGTCCTGCCACGCGAAACCGTTCAGGACAATATCTCCTGCTTTGAGGGAAGAGCTGCCGGATTCGACGACGCGACCAATGGCGCCGCCGTACATCACCTCACCCAGTTTGTAGGGTTCAGCATAACTTTTCTCTGCGCGCATACGGCCACGCATGTATGGGTCAACGGACATGTACAGATTTTGCACCAGCACTTCATCCTCAGCGGGAGGGGCCAGTTCTACTTCAATCATCCTGAAGTTCTCTGCTACTGGTATGCCGACTGGCCGCGAGACCAGATGTACCTGCCGTGCTTTATATTCACTCATTTTTGAAATCTCTTTTGCCAGAAAATGACGCTGAACAGAATCAGCGCGCCAACAATATGATAGGAGGTATGAAGTGGCGCCCACATCATCAGGACAGCACTGATGGCGAGGAAAAAGGCGGAGACCAGGTTCAAGGGTTTCTCAAGTCGCCACTGCAGCAATCCGGCCATGGCATACAGACCCATACAGGCCCACACGAATACATTGATGCGCTCCGGCCAGGTGCCGGATATCAGCGGCGAATATGCAAACAGCAATGGTACAAGATAAAGGCCTTTGGCAATTTTCCAGGAAGTAATACCTGTCGCCATGGGCCTCGTGCCTGCGATACCTGCAGCAGCGAAAGACGCCAGACATACCGGTGGCGTGACGTTACTGTCCTGCGACAACCAAAAAATAATCAGGTGTGCGCTCAACAGCATGCCCGTTAATAACTCAGGGCTGAGCAGTTCTTCGCGGATAATCTGCTTCATTTCCAGCGGCATTTCTTGCAGGGCGATCAGCGGATCACCACCGAACAGATTGATCGTTGCCGTCACGCTGGCTGGCAGATCCGTTGCCAGTAATGCCTGCAACAAGGCTTCCTGGCTGATCAGGTCGTAAAGAATCGGCGCCGACAGAGTTGCGAGAACGATGTACGCTGCAGTTACAGGCAGGCCCATACCCAGTATCAGGGAGGCCAACGCGATCAGAACCAGAGAGATGAACAAACTGCCTTGAGCCCACTCTACAATCATCAGTGAGAAGCCATTGCCGACGCCCGTTGTGGTAACCACATTGATAATCAGTCCTACCGCGACTAACAGCAGAGCAGTGGACGTCATCGTGCGAACACTATCAACAGTGGCCTCGAAAATGCCGTGCCATTTCATCGGTGTTGGCGACAACCAGGACGATACGATCACCGCCAGTATTGCGTACGCTGCTGCGGTTATCGGGGTATAACCAATAATCAACAGCGCGACCAAAACCACCAGCGGAATAATGAAATGCCAACCGCCTCTTAGTACGGTAGAAATTTTTTCGTGATCACCGTCCTTGTCCGGCACCAGTCCTACGCGAATAGCTTCGATGCGGACGAAGTAAATGACAGTCAGGTAGTACAGCAACGCAGGCAACGCGGACATCGCGATAATGTGCAGATACGAGATCTGCGTATAGCTGGCCATAACAAAGGCACCTGCTCCCATGATAGGCGGCATCAACGCGCCACCGGTTGAGGCAGCAGCCACCACGCCGGCAGAAAACTGCGGATTGAAACCGGAACGGTTCATCATCGGAATGGTGATAACACCCGTGGAAACTGTATTAGCGACAGCAGAACCGGAAACCGACCCCATTAGTCCGGAACCGATTACCGCCACGACGCCAGCGCCTCCGGTAAATCTTCCTGCCAGGCAGCGCGCAAAACTGACGATGAAATCACCCGCGCCGGACTTGAGCAAAAAAGAGCCGAACAGGATGAACATGAAAACATAAGTTGCTGAGATCTGCGCCGTCATGCCAAACATGCCTTCGGAACTGAAATAGCTGCGATACAGCACGGTTTCCAGGCTCAGTCCAGGGAAGGAGAACATGCCGGATATGTATCTACCCATGAACAGAATGTACGAGAGCGAGATGAGGATCAGGATGGGCATGAACCAGCCAGTGGTGCGGCGGGTAAATTCAATAGCTAATAAAACAGCGATGCTGGTAATAATATAGTCGCTGAGCACGAACTCCGCCTCGCGGGCATACAACGCATCCTCAAACAGGATCAAATAAACGGGGACGCAAATTGCCAGTATTGCGAGGCCGATGTTTGTCGCGATTTTTAATGTGTTCCACTTGCTGTTTTCAGTGATAGTTTCATTGGCAGCCAACGCGCACAGAGCACAGAAACCACCGAAGTGGATGGCGGAAAACCATAGTTCCGAGATGGTGGCAAACATGTTGGTGTATACGTGGAACAGAGCAAACAAAAAAGCCGCCCACTTCAACACTGGTGATTTCATTGATCTGACTCTGGTGGCAACAAATTGGCGGGAATTTCCATGCCAATTTCTTCGTAGTAGCGAATGGCGCCCGGATGCAGCGGTGCTCCCAATCCTTTCAGTGCTACATCCAGACTCATGTCATTGGTGGCGCCATGAATATCCTGCAGGGCACGCAGATTCTCCCAGATTACGCGGGTCACCTGATACACCACCTCGTCAGGCACATCAGACCGCACCGCCAGCACATTCGGGCTGCCCACCGTTCGCACCAGAGTGTTTTGATTCGGATAAGTGCCAGCTGGCAGATCATACCAGTCCCACAGGTTGTACTTACTGTTGATAGTCGCCAATTCTTCGGGCGTGAACTCCAGAATGGTGAGGCGTTCCCCCAACTGCGCGAAAGCCTGCGTGATAGCGCTGACAGGGGCTCCAGCCGGTACGTTCATCCCGGTGATATTACCATCCTGAATAGCGTTGGCTGCGCCGCCATAGCCCATATAGGCCAGGTTCAATGTGCGCTCGTAGTCAACACCAAGCACTTCCAGAATATAGCGCCCCGTTTGCTCTGCCCCGGAGTTGCGCGCACCCAGTACGTAACGGGCACCATTGAGTTTGCCCAAATCGCTGATGGTGCCGTCTGTAATCAGCGCTGTCTCCAGAACAAAATGCTCAACGTTCTGCCACATAGCGCCCACTGAGCGCAGACCCGTCTGCGGTCGACTGATAGGGCCTTCGCCATTCCATGCCCAGGCGGCAAAAACTCCTTGCAGCAGAGCGAATTGCGCCTGATTATCTCGCAGCAGTTTGATGTTTTCGAGGGAGCCGGCGGAGCTGATGGCGGACAGCGATATATTATGCTCGTCCTGCAATTGCGATTTGGTGATTGTGGCCAGAGCCACCCCGATGGGGTAGTAGGCACCGCCGGTAGTGGCAGTGGTCAGAATGTAGGGCCGATTGGTGGCTAGCTGGTCCGTGCAGGATGCCAGCGGGAGTGCAGCCAGAAGTACAGCCAGAAGTACTGCGCTACGCCAAAGTGCTGGATATCTCATGGATTAAAACGGCCCCATACCCTGTATGTTTTATTCTTGTCCCGGTCCCACGCTTATTGGTGGGTGGTGTGGCCGCTGATATAAACATATTTCCCGACAAACCTCAATTTGCATGGTTGGCTGGGCTACTCCCTGTGTCTGAAGTAGCCAACAGAAAGAAGCCCGGCCAGATGCAATGCGACATGGTTTTGGGGGGCAGCTCTCCGTTCTTATTCCAGTGGGATAAATGCCAGCGCGTTGTGCGGGTTCATCGGGATAACCAGCTGCTTCTGAATAGAGTCATAGCACATGGACGCCGCGCTGGGGATGCCGGAAGCAATCACTTCGGCGGGCTGACCGGGACGAATGCGGGAGACGCTACCGAAGCGCACACTACTCACATATTTGGTGCCATCTTCGGTGACCACAACTCCATCGTTACCACCTTCCGCCGCATGTTCTGTGTTTATCAACGCACCGGCAGGATTGAAACTGAGTACTGAGTTGTCGCCAATATTGACCACGACAATATTGCCATCGTTATCGATAGCCACACCGTTGGGAGAATTCAGCGGAGCGCCTTCAACGAACACCGATGGATTGCCCGCTGAAGTGATACGGAAGATGCGCTGAGGCTCACGGGTATTAGATGCGTACACGGTGCCATCTGTAGTTACACCAATACCGTTCAGTAGAGTGGCACCAGGCACCTCTATGGCATCGAGCGGTTGCCCGGTCGTCAGATCGAACGTACGGACCACTGTCATATCTACCACGTAGAGAACACCATTTCTGATGGCGCTGCCCAGCGGGTGATTCAGTGTCAGGTTGTCGCGGTTTACGCCAATCCATTTGGAGGTATGAACAGTGCCATCCGGATTAATGAGTGACACAAAGCCATCATTAGGCTCGATCGTTTCGGGGTTGCCGGCGTTCATGGACAGAATCAGATTGCGGGAAGAGTCGAACGTGCAACTCTCGGTGAAGCGGAAGCTGCCAAATACTCGCACGTTGCCGGACATGGGCGTTGCAACACCCGCTTCATTGATAGTGCCCAGTGGCTCACCAATGGCAATCGGACCTGTTTGTGCGAATGCACCTGTGCTTGCTACAAGTGCCACCAGCGTGGCGAGCAGTGATTTCTTCATCGTAATACTCCTGTGGTTTGAATTGGCGACGTAGCGCCTTGGCTAAACTACAGCTAAGCTACTAGAAAATGGTAGCCAGAGCCAGACTCAGCCTTACCTGGATTGCGATTAAGTCACTTGCACGGGACAGTATCAGGTTAAAAATACTTTATTCAATGATGATGCTGATAGGCGCCGCATTGAAAATGATATTCCCCGGATTAAGGTCCCCTGAACGTAAATACCCCAGGAATATGTTATAAGTCGCCCGATCACCAGTTCCCAATACCCCGCTGAACAGCTCGAACTCTTCCTTCGCAGACATCGTTGGTCGGCTGGCAAAGAACTGCAGATTGGCTTCATTAAATGGCACTATTGCACCACTGGAGTTGACAGTGACGAAGTTGCCTCCCACCTCAACCACTACCAGGAATTGCACTGACTGACCGATGTCTGAAGACTCTGGCTCTATGCTCGTGCGTATTGTGATATGCGCGGGTGCAGTTGCGCGATCGCTCAATGTGCTCCCCTGATTGGTGTAAACACCACCTGATATAACCGCACTCGACGCTCTGCCATCAACAAACTGCGTTGTCTTCTTGGGAAGAGTTGCTGATGGTGTTCCGCCGCCGCCGGGGTTCCCGCCGGGAGTCCCGTCAAGACTGCTGTCGCGATACACAACATCGCCTTCTTTGTCACTGATGCCGGGAAAAAACACGGTGCGGTCTCTGGCGTGAAACGCGATAGCGAAGGCGGTGCGTGCCATGATTGGGTTTGTGCCCTCATTCGCTGAGGTCTGCTGTTGAGTAGCATCGGGCATTGAGATTCGGCGCATGGAAACGCTCCCGTCTTCGGCAACCGAGGAAACAAATACCGCCCATCCACCACCGGGGTTACCCGCCAGGAGTTTTTGCGAAGTCGAATTAAATGCAACGTGACGTCCATCTCCGCTCATGCTCAGGGGCGAACTGAAATTCCCGGCGATGGCGGTGGATGCAACATTGGAGTTATCCGTTGTTTCGGACATATGAGTGACTTTGCCGCTGCTGATGTCCTTCATGTAGATGCCGGTGGCGCGGCGTCCAGGCGCCAGATCTGCTGCAAGAGAGTTCGCTGTGAACATAACTCGATTGCCATCGTCGCTGATCATGGGATAGCCATAATTGCCGTCAATGAAGTTGCCGCTGGTATCACGCGACAGGAGCTGTACGCTGCCAGTTTGCATATCCCGCCGATACAGTAAGTTTTTCGTGTTATTTGCAGGAGTATCCGGATGTGCGTTTTTTGCAGGACTTACATAAACCAGGTAACGACCATCCGCACTGAGTTGTTGCTGTGGCAAGCCAATGACAGTGAAGAAGGCAGCGTCCAGTATTGTTCCATCGTGTGCGCGTGCCGCCAGGCTTGTCTGGTCTGTGACGCGGTCGTAAATATACATATGGTTTGTAAAGGCAGAGGTTGCGGGAAGCACTTCATTGACCAGATTGGTAGCTCGAGAGCGAAAAACTATGTAACGACCGTCGGCCGACACGCGCGGGTAGGCAGTATCACCATTGGGCGTTGCACCATCAGTTGTTTTTAAGAAACGGATGCTGGTGCCAGCTTGCCTGTCACGAAGATAAAGAGTTCTGCTTCCCGACTGGAATGCAACATAGCGTCCATCCGCACTCATCGACGCAGAAGTGACACTGACGAATGCACCATTCTCGTCGAAATTGACCGGATCGGCTGTGTTGGTGGCGATGTTTAATACGGACAGATTGGTGTTGGCTGCGCCGGATGCTGTGAAACCATCCCGTTGCAGAAGCAGAGTGCCATCTGCAGATATGTCGAACAGGGCAGTCCTGCCAACCGCAATGTGCTCCTGAGCCTGAGTGGTAATGGATGGGAGAAGCACGACCAGGCAGAGTATAACCTTGACTATGCTTACGCGGATGCTCCTGCCTTCAAGTGCTGATGTTTTCATGATGCCTCCAAGGTTTGGTTTACTGTAGCGTGCCCCTTTTCCGCGCTGGTGTGTAGACCGATCGGCGGGGTTGACATTGACATGCGCCTTGTGGTGCGCAATCAGGGTGCGACAGAAAAAAGCGATGCATCGAAATAAAGTGTTGACATAATCGGAGGAGGTGTTAATTTATTAGCACTATGCTAATTTGTTCGCACGTTTAAGTTTATACAGACCGCCAGGAGGAACCGTGCCATGACCCAACCCGATCAACTGAGCCGCCGCGAACGCCAGATCATGGACGTTCTGTATCGTCTGGAGCAGGCCAGTGCCAAGGAAGTGATGGAGAACATGCAGGATGCTCCCAGCTATTCATCTGTCCGGACATTGCTTGGCAAACTGGTGGAGAAAGGGCATATCGAGCATCGCGAAAGCGGTTTGAAATACGTTTACTTCCCGTTGGTCGAGCGCCAGGAAGCATCGCAATCCGCGTTGTCCAATGTCGTCAAGACTTTCTTCGGCGACTCGCATTATCTGGCGGTGAACTCGCTGCTTGATATGTCCATCAACGATCTCTCCGATGCCGAACTGGAAAGATTAAATCAGCTCATCCAAACCAAGAAGAACAAAAAACCTGCCAAAAAATAGGCTTCGGGAGAATCGACATGGAAAACGCATCCTTGCTCAATGATTGGCTGGCACTGGTGATGGCGAGTCCTGCATTGGGCCTGTTATTCGATTTGTTCCTCAAATCTACTTTACTTCTGCTCGTGTTCCTTGGCATTGGTTTTGTGGCGGGTGCTCATCTGAGCAGTCGCAGCAGACATCTGCTTTGGTTGTACGCGCTTGCTTCTCTGGCGTTGCTGCCGGTGCTGCCGCAAATGGCTGCTTTCGTGGCACCAGAGATTTCGTCAGCGCCGGCAATCTTTCAAATTACCGTCAATCCTTTAACTGTTGCACCTGCTGCTTCAATAGATTGGGAATTGATTGCCCTGACGGTTTACCTGCTACCTTGCGCCTGGCTACTGCTGCGTTTACTCGCAGCGCTGGCAAGACTGCTTGTCGTGCGACGGAATTCTCAATTAGTTCAGGATGCGCAAATTCTGGTGCAACTGCAGGATGCGCGAGCGCAACTTGGTATTTCCCGATCTGTGGCATTGCGCTATAGCAACAAGATTGAATCACCGATTTCCTTTGGCGTTTTCGCCCCGCAGATCATTCTGCCTGCGGAGTCCCGATCATGGTCTGCATCGGTTGTCACCGATGTGTTGATTCATGAGCTTTGCCATATCCATCGTCTGGATTGGCCAAGCATGTTATTCAGCTATCTGGTGGCCAGTGTGTATTGGCTGAATCCGCTGGTGTGGCTGGTGTTGAAAAAAATGAACAATGAAGCGGAGAACAGTTGCGATACCGCCGTATTGCAAGCCGGCCGTAGCGATACCGATTACGCTGAAAGCCTGCTGAGTGTGGCCAGAGCCTGTATCCATGCCAACCGCCACAAGCATTCAAATTTGCTGCTGGCACAAAGCATGCTGGACAGGAACACACTGAAACTTCGCATAACCCGCATATTGGAGGAAAACCTGATGAAAGCATCGGATTACAAGAAGGAATTCAAGAAAGCAGCTGTATTTCTATCGGTAGTGTCAGTCGGCTTGCTCACAGCCGTTGGCGCGACACAAATCGTATCTGCACAGACGCCTCGACAGCCTATTAACACGCAAATTAACGACGTGGAAATGTTGCCCTTGCACAATGAAATACCTTATTACCCACGCACGGCAGCAGAGGATGGTATCGAGGGTTGGGTACAAGTGAAATTCACCGTCAATGCAGCGGGATCTGTCGATTCAGGTTCCATTGAAGTGGTCGATTTCGAACCGTCAGAAATATTCAATGTCAGCGCCATGGATGCCACCTCTCGTTTCGTGTTCCGACCGCGAGTGCGTGACGGCGCAGCAGTCGCTGTGCCGAATGTGCAGTATGTGTTCCGCTACAAACTGGAGGCTCCTGTAGAGGAGTAAGGCCGGTTATCGTCAAGATACATTTTCAGTTTATCCAGCATGGCAAACAGTTCGTTGATCTCGGACTGTTTCCAGCTGGAGAAAACTGCAGCGATGTCGGGGCCAAGTAAGTTGATTGCCGTTCTACGAATATCAAGACCGCTTTGTGTGATCTTAAGCCAGCGAACTCTTCTGTCCATCTCATCATTTTTCACCTGCAGATAACCCATCCGCAGCAACCCTTGCACTGTCTTGGTAATTGCAGGTTGCGTTTGTTGCATGGCATCAGCAATCGAGGTAACAGTTTTCAATTCGTCTGGCCTGTGACTGAAGTGATTGAGAACAGAAAATTGTGGGAAGCTTACCGGCAATGCTGCAAGACGTTTGGTCGCCAGATTGCGGGTGAGCTGTTCGATAATGCCGATCCAGTTGAGTGCCCGAAACCCGGACTCGAGTTTTTGTTGTTGCTGCTTGTTCATAAATTTTAATCTGTTGGCTAATCAGGACCGCGATTGATCTGTTGTCATTATGAGGTCAGACAGTTCCCGCCGAGGTGATGGCGGAACAGTCGGAGCATACCCCAATCTAAACAACATCTGCACGTGTTCCGCTGGTTGTTTGGCAACGATGGCAAGAAAATCATTCTGCAGCTCCCTCATTTCCGGATATTCCTGCAAAAGCTGACTCACCGGATGCATCGCGACACCGAGTGCAGTCGCCTGCAGATTGAGCCGTAGATACGCCTGTCCGCTTCTGACCTGATTGGTTCTGGTGTTATCACGGCTGATTAACCAACCAAATGCCGGGGTAGAACCGGCCCATCCTAACGCGTAATCCACTCCTGCCTGGTAAGCAAAACTGCCGGGAGTTTTAAATTTTTCATGAGACAATAGTCCCAGTGTTTTCGCCCACCAGATCAACGGGCCATGGATATCTATACCATCCCGGTGCTCGCCAATCTCGCGATTGCCCAAGCGGGTAACCGCAATACTTTCCTCGTGAGTATGAGGAGTCTGCATTTCCAGCTGCACGGCGTCCGCGGTCAGGGTTCGCATACGCAGAGCGACATTTTCATCAGTTACGATATTAGTGCGCATATCATCCATATCGCTCAGGCAGTCCGGCAGAATGCTGGCATGCTCAGACGTCAAAGGTGTTGCAGCGAAAGGCTCCTTATTGGATCTTCGTTGCAGTATCTGCGAGAAAAGCGGGTCAACATCAATAGCGCTGTCAAGCTGGAAGTGGCAGCGGGCGACCGGTCTGTAATCGATCTGTTGATCGTTGAATTCGCCGTCTGGAAAGTACTCAACAATCGTGCGATAACCGAGACTGCTGGCCGCCATGATCATAAGTTCAAGAAAGCAGCCGTGGCTTATCAGTATTTGTCTTGAAAACGGATCAGTTTGTGGCAGCAGTCTGGTGGGATCAACGTACAGGTCAATTGTGTCGACACTGCTCAAGTCAACCATCCACGGCTGCAGGTTGTGTGCATTAGGGGCTAGCAGGGCATAACTGAGTATCGTCTCGCGAAAGTCGCCTGCGGGAAGTGGTCCATTCCAGGCGGCCACTGCGTGTGAAGGCATCCGATCACAGGAGGTCAGGGTGACGGCTGCTATCGTGCCTCCACCGATGATACGCAGGAATTTACGGCGGTGCATAGTGTTTGCAGACATAGTAGCTCCAGAGGCTCACGCCAGATACATAACATGGAATGTATTAAAACATTCCTCGTAATGTATCTGCAAGCCTTTCGAGTCAATTCCTTTAAAGAACCTAAGAACCCGTTCGAGTGTGACGCCGGTCTCTCTCCCGAATGTTCAGGCTGTTCTCCGTATCACAAAACCATAGCCCAACTGTTGCTATTGTGAACGGCTTCGTCCAACGTTAGATTCCAGGCGTAACAATGTTGGATAGTCTGGGCATCGAGGGAACGCTTATGTCGGCTGAAAATCAGGAATATGGTTTGTCCTCCTGGACGTGCGAGTTTCAAGACAGGGGCAGAGAACAGGAATTCCGTAACAGCGTGGCCGAGCACACCGCCAGCGATTTGCGCATAGCCTCTTGGGTGTGTATCGGTTTGATTTTTCTGGTCATGTTATTTGATCTGCAAACCCGGGGGGTTACTGAGTCTGAGTATCTCCTGATTGCGATAAGATCTGTACTGGTTGGTGGTTTACTGGTTCTCATCCTGAGGTCCTGTAAGAATCCCGGAATAGCCGTGCAGGGCTACTTCGTCTCTGTGCTTGAAGTGGTGGCATTCCTGAAAATGTTCCTGCTGCATTTCGTACACCCAGAGTCGCTGGTATACACCGTTGTCGCGACTATGCTATTCACCATTGCCATTTTTGTAGCGCTGCCAAACCGTCTGCTACTCGCCATGAGTGTCGCCCTTTTTGGCGCATTGGGGACAATCGTCTGTGGTATTGTGCTGGGTGCTTCTTTAGAGATCTTTGTTGCTTTGCTGATTTCTCTTTCCATGCCTATCGGGTTTGGCTATCTGGCTGCCCGTCGTCTGCATTTGACACAGCGCAGGCAGTTCGCTCTATTGAGCAGAGCCAAAGATGCAAACTCATTACTAAGTGCAGAAATCGAGCGTCGCAAACTGCTTGAACATGAGTTGAAAGTGCAGGCAATCACTGATCCGTTGACGGGACTATTCAATCGCCGTCATTTTGAATCTCTGTTTAGGCGCGAGAAACAACGCGCTGCGCGATTGAATAGTAAATTGAGTCTTTGTCTGGTGGACCTGGACCATTTCAAAAGTATCAATGACGAGCACGGACATGAAATTGGCGACAAAGTGCTGCAGGCTGTCAGCAAATTATTTTTGCATCAGTTACGCGAAACCGATATTACCGGGCGCTTTGGCGGCGAAGAATTCGTGTTGTTGTTGCCGGACGCTTCGATAACGGAAGCGCAGTTGATGGTGAACAGATTGCGCGAGTCTTTGGCAGATTTGCAGGTGAAATTCGGCAATAGCACCTTGCAGGTAACGGCAACATTCGGCGTCACTGAGGTTAATGCGAAGAAGGATAATCTTACCAGCGCCATACGCATTGCAGATAAAGCGCTCTATGCTGGCAAGGATGCCGGGAGAAATCGTGTCATGGTGGCGAACCAATAGAATTCACCCGGCACCTTTTTCCAGGTGATCAATCCAGACTCAAGATAATATCACCAACACCTGCTTCGATAGTGATCGATTGATTACCGTCGCCGGCACCGGTGGATTCACTGCTTACGAATGCACGACTTGACTCTCTGTCTGTGCTGCCAAGAATTGACGTATCTCCCACACCTACGCTCAGATTGATGCTTCCGGTTGTCGACCGGTTGGCAACCAGTTCTATGCTGCCTACCCCCAAATCAATTTCTGTTTCAGCAGCGGGCAGATACCCCTTTATCGTACCAACGCCAATTTCAATCTCTAAGAACTGCAGGGCAGGCAGTCTGACTACCCAATCGGTGTTGACGTTTTTCTCATCAAACTCAATTGACAGGCGATTGTTTCTGTCGCGGCTGCGCAGGTCCATATCCTCCATGTTTGGGGAGCGCCTGAACCAGCTTGTTCCCCTCTCTGGTTTGATAGTCAGTTCGATCTCAATATTGTCACTGTCACTGCTTTCGAGTGTCAGGGTGCCAACCCGGTATTCCAGGTGCAGGCTGTCGATGTCATTCGCGTCGAAAGTATGATGGCGAATCACATTCTCTTCTGCCGCAAAAACAGGTGCAACCAGAACGAGTAATGCCATGACGATAAGCGGGCTGAATCGAGTTGAGTTGTCTGATTTCATGATCAAGGTCCTTTTCGGTTGTGCGGTTATTTTTTCTTATCCTGATGACAAGTTCTATCACTATTTACTGATTAGTGCTTGGTAAACCACTAGCAATTCACATGCCACCCAATAAATTCTTACAAAACAATCTATTAACAAAATTTTATGAATTTTAACTTGTGCGTTCTCGCCAGACTTTGAGCTATTTGCCCAAGTAATAACTTATGTGGAGCAGCAACGAGCCATGAATGCTTGTTGGCCTTTCCCTTGACAGCCGTCCCTGCTACCCTTCGGCTTGAATGCACTGCCCGCCTTAACGCACTGCTTCCAAGCAGGAGAAAAACAATGAGCTGGAATTGTCTGCCCCAACCCGCGCTGTTGACACGTGTTCGCCTGCGCAATAGCGCACTTGGATTGCTATTGCTGCTTAGCGCTTGCGGGGAAAGTACACCACAGATTGAAGGTGAACTGCCGCAGCAGATTGCCTGGACCGCTTACAATCTGGGGTCAACCGGCTATAACCAGGCCGTAGCAATTGGAGCGATGCTGCGTAATGAATATGACGTAACGCTGCGCGTGGTGCCCGGGCAGAACGATATTTCCCGCTTGTTACCACTGAAAACCGGCCGGGTGGAATTCTCCGCCAATGGTGTTGCCAATTATTTTGCTCAGGAGGGCGTCTTCCAGTTCGCCGACCCTGAATGGGGCCCCATGCCGCTGCGCATGTTGATGAGCGCCAATGGACTTTTCAATCAAGCCGTGGCCGTAGGTGCGGATACTGGCGTTGCCACATTCGCCGATTTGCGCGGTAAGCGCGTACCGTTCATTCGCGGCGCACCAGCGCTGAATGTTTCCATGGAGGCTATGCTGGCCTGCGGCGGTCTCACCTGGGAAGATGTAATTCGCGTGGATTTCCCCGGTTACGACGCCTCCTGGAACGGTCTTATCAATGGTGATGTCGATGCAGCATTTGGCAGCACGGTATCTGGCCCGGGGCGGCGCCTTGAAGCGTCACCGCGCGGTATCTTCTGGCCACCAACTCCTCATGATGATGAAGCCTGTTGGCGAGGCATTCATGCCATCGCTCCCTATTTCACTCGCTACTTTGCAACAAGAGGACCGGGTATCAGCGAAGAGAATCCACACGAGGGGGGCACGTATCCCTATCCAGTGCTGGTAGCGATGGATACGCAGGACGAAGCTTTGGTGTACTGGATGACCAAATCGATGCATGAGAATTATGACAGCTACAAGGACTCTGACCCCGGCGCTATCGGTTGGGCATTGGAGTATCAGTTGTTCGACTGGGTAGTTCCTTATCATGAAGGTGCGGTGCGGTACTGGCGTGAAATAGGTGCATGGACGGACGCGTTCGAAGTCCATAATCAGGAATTAATCCGCCGTCAGGAAACTCTGGCAAGTGCGTGGCAGGAAGTGGTTGCTCAGGGATTGACAGATGCCAATGTTTTCGCAGAGACCTGGATGCGTGTCCGCGCGCAGCAGCTGCAAGCGGCCGGATTTGAGCCTATCTGGCGATGACCATACGCTCAGTTAACACGATGCCCCGGCCATTGCGTTGGGTGGTAGCGATGGCTGCGATATCCAGTGTTCTGCTGGCGATGGATTCGCTGCGGATGTTTGGTGACGGCCAATTGCTGGACTTTGTCATCACGCTTCCTAATCACTACTACTACGCATTGATCGCTTTACTATTGCCTCCCTGTTTTTTGATTTACCCGATGACCCGTTACAGTACCCGGTACTGGTACGACATAATTCTTGCCCTGGCCGCATTCGGGGCCAGTGCCTACTTTTTTATCAATGCTGAAACCATGCTTGATCACGGTTGGGAGTTTACCGCACCCACCACGGCGGTTTGGGTCAGTTACATGCTATGGGCGCTGACGTTGGAAGCTGTGCGGCGCTGCGGTGGTATAACGCTGTTCGTGCTGGTGCTGCTGTTCTCTTTATATCCCATCGTGGCCGACAATCTGCCAGGCGTCATTTCCGGTATGTCGTCCACTGCTGCGGAAACTGCTGCTTATCACGTCATCAGTATTGAAAGCATTCTGGGCTTGCCGTTTCGTGCGTATGCCGAACTGGTCATCGGTTTCCTTGTGTTTGGTATTGCACTGCAACATACGGGTGGCGGTAAATTTTTCATCAATCTGGCGTTTTCAGTATTCGGTCATGTACGCGGTGGTTCCGCCAAGGTAGCTATTGTATCCAGCGGCCTGATGGGGTCCATGAGTGGCAGCGTTATCACCAATGTGCTGACAACCGGACAGTTAACTATTCCTGCGATGAAAAAAGACGGCCTGAGCAACGAGTATGCTGGCGGCGTGGAGGCTTGCGCATCAACAGGTGGCGTATTGCTGCCGCCCATCATGGGCTCTACCGCGTTTGTGATGGCGACGTTCTTGAACGTGCCCTATACCTCGGTGGCTCTGGCTGCCACGATACCGGCGCTATTGTATTTTTTTGGTCTTTTCGTGCAGGTGGATGCCTATGCTGCTCGCAAAGGCTTGCAGGGTACTCCGCGTGAAGAGCTGCCCAAACTCAGCGATACGATGAAAGAAGGTTGGTACTATATCGCCGCATTCATGCTGCTGATTTTCCTGCTGGTGTATTTGCAACGTGAAGCGATTGCACCATATTTTGCCACTGGGTTGTTGCTTATTCTGAATCAGATGTCGAGGAATAGTCGCTGGGACTGGGACAAGGCAGGAACGTTTCTGGTAGCAACAGGCAAGCTTTTGGCAGAGCTGCTGGCCATCATGGCCGGAGTTGGCTTGATTGTCGGTGCGTTATCGATAACCGGTTTGTCGGGCACGCTGGTTAATGATCTGCTTTACTTCGCCGGTGATTCAGTTTTGTTACTGCTGCTTATGGGGGCTCTGACCAGTTTCGTGCTCGGGATAGGCATGACGGTTACTGCAGCGTATATATTCCTTGCCATCATTCTGGCACCAGCGCTTATTCAAGGGGGACTTGACCCCATGAGTGTGCATCTGTTCATTCTTTATTGGGGCATGTTGAGCTTTATTACGCCACCGGTTGCGTTGGGCGCATTCGCTGCTGCCAGTATTGCGGGTGCGTCGCCGTTGGCAACTGGTTTCAAAGCCATGCGTCTTGGCAGCGTTATTTACTTCATCCCATTCTTCTTTGTGCTGAACCCGGCGTTGATTCTGGTGGGCAGTTGGGTGGAGATTCTGCTGGCAACTGTGACCGTTGTCGCTGGAGTAATTTTTTTGGCAGGGGGATTGCAGGGCTACATACCCGGTCTGGGACACTTTGACAAAGAAGGTGTTGCTGGTTCACTTGGGCGGAGCATGCTGTGTCTGGGCGGTGGTCTGGTAGCGCTGCCGGGGCTGCAGAGTATCGGTATTGAAATAACAGATACGCAGTTGTTGCTTGCAGGCACGGTGACTGCCGCCGCTGGTTATTTCCTGAGTCGCAGAACCGCAACAGTGCAAGCCTGATTAGTCATTGTCATCGCTCTGCCATTACCCGCCGCAATGCTTCTGGATTGCGCCAGGTTCCGCTCTTCAAACGCGCCAGGAATACCACTGCGATGGCAAGAATCATGAAACAGAAAACCAGCCACGCGGCCTTCGGCCCAAACTCCCAGACTTTAATGACGAAGTACTGCAGTACCAGCATCGCCCAGTGCAGTGCCGCAGAGGCCAGCATTACCCAGCGTGTATCACCGGCCCCACGCAATACGCCTCCGGACACCTGAATAAGCGCGTCTGCCAACGCGTAGCAGGACAGTCCTACCATCATGAATGCTGCCAATGCGCGAATCTCGGTGAAATCACCAGCGGGTGGCGCGAACACTTCCACCAGCGGAAAGCGGAACACGATAAACAGCAAAGCCAGTACCGATGAGTAGCAAATGCCAATGATGAAACCCGCTGTGATTACCTCATTGGTCTTCTCCATATTATTGGCACCAACGGCACGACCAATCAGGCTTAGCACACCGATATTCAGGCCGATCATGGGAACAAAGGAGAGCATGTCCCAATTGAAAACGATGGCTGCTGCAGCGCCCTGTGTCACGCCGTAGGATTGAAACATCAGCAGGAACAGGTTGAAGGCTGCCACGTTCAGAAAGAGCTCCATGCCGGATGGCAGTCCCAGCCGCAGATAGCGCAGTGTGATTGCTATATCAAACCGGAAAGAGGCTGCAACCTGAAATGCCTCCCGGTTATGGCGGGCCCAGTAGAAACCCATGAACAGCAACAAGGAAAACAGGGTAGCGATAACGGTGCTCCACGCAGCACCGGCTATGCCCAGGGCCGGGAATCCCAATTCGCCAAAGGACATAGCCCAGCACAGCGGAATGTTCAACAACAGGCCCGCGACATCGCAAACCATCACCACGCGCGTACGACCGATTCCGGCGAAATAGGATGATATGCAGGCTTTGCATAGCGTGATTAATGTTCCCCACATCAGAATTTTGTAATAGATGATCTCCAGTTCCACAACTTTTTCATCGTGTCCCATCGCACCGAAAATGCGAACAACATACCAGGCAATGACGAACACAAGCGGCTGGCACAGAAGCGCCATGATGAAGCCCTGTGTTACCACGCGTGAACATTTGGCAGTTTCACCGGCACCCAGATATTGTGCGACCAACGCATTGGCGTAGGAGAGCACGCCAGAGAAAAAACACATGGAGAAGAATACAGCAACGCCACCACCCAGCGATGCAGCCATGTGGGTGGGGTCAATCTGCGACATGAAGTAACGATCAGTGAAGATCATTACCGCGAAGGCACCCTGCGATACGACCATTGGCAAAGCAATAGCGAACAGAATGCGCAACGTGGCGCTGTTGTAATGGAGACGAGCCAATATCATGGGAAAACTTCGAAAGTAGAGTAGTGGATTCCTGGTTTAAAGCACTTGAAAACTCATGCCGGCGTGCTGTTCCAGGCGGAGAAGTAGTTTGTCACCGAAAGCGGTTGCCGGCGTCCAGAATCCTCCCGCCTTTGCCGACTTCGGCACATCCTGTGCCAGACACAGAGCGGCCTGCGTCAGCATTCTGGCAGTCGCTCCGTAACCAGGATCTCTGTCGCCATGTACATGCGTATGTATCTCATGCCCCGAATCGGTAACGCCGATGAAAAGTAAATCGAAATAGCCGGTTTCCTGCGCATGCGGACTCGGTCCCTCGCCCGGTTTGGGCAGAAATTTTTGCAGCACCCAACGGCTGGGTTTCAAAGCCACGCCCAACAGGAACATATTCAATACCCAGCCGAGCATCCTGGCTTTTCTTTTGCCCTTGTCACCATCTCCGGTCAACATGCCTTCGTCATAACGAAAGTCGGTGCCGTACAGGGCGTCGCTCAAAGCATTGGAGCGGTGGACCACGCGGGTATTGATGCCAGACATGATAAAAGGTGCCACCCAGCTCTTCATATCTTCATCGTATTCCAGCGACACAGTATTCTGGCGAGCTTTCAGCTTATGATCAGCCGGACAGATGGAGTAGGGGTTCGCTAACTCGGTACGCAGAAGAGGGTCTGCCATCGCCTCTTTGGCCACATTGATCATGCTGGCTATAGTGCCACCTGAGGCGCCACCCTTCATCTTTTTGACGCGCATGCGCACGTTTTTGCAGTAACTGCCCAGCAAAGTAAGAGCCTGTCGTTGCAGGTGGAAGACACCCATGTCCGAGGGGATTGAATCGAATCCGCAGCAATGCACGATGCGGGCGCCTGAATGTTTTGCTGCCTCCTCATAGCGCGTCACCATGCGACGAATCCATTGCACTTCACCCGTCAGGTCGCAATAGTCAGTGCCAGTCTCTACGCAGACTTTTACCAGCGTTTCGCCGTAGAGCGCATAAGGGCCTACCGTGGAAATGATCACTTTGGTTTGCTGGCAGATTTCCTGCAAAGCAGACGCATCTGAGGCTTCCGCGACGAGAATTGGAACAGCTGCTGCGCTCGCGCCGAGTTCTGATCTGATGTGGCGGAGTTTACTTTCAGAGCGGCCGGCCATGGCCCACTTCAGTTGCCCGGCGGGGAAATCGCTTTGTAAATATCTGCAAAGAATCTGGCCAACAAAGCTGGTGGCGCCATATACGATAATATCGAACTGCTGCGTGGCTGAGTTGTCGATTATGGTATCGCTCATGTTGCTCCCCTCTGTGCTTTCGTCGGTCCCTGCCCCTGTTAGCACGGTGGCGTCATCTTATGCCATTTGTCCGGGCCTGTCATGCACGCTTTCGGGGCAATCAGGCCCGAATCTATAAAGGCCAAACCCGCAGCAGCACAGGAACACTGACAATAATGATCAGAATCTCCAGCGGTAATCCGAGCCGCCAATAGTCGCCGAACCGGAAGCCACCAGGGCCCAGAATCAGCGTATTGTTCTGATGACCTATCGGAGTGAGGAACGCGCAGGATGCGCCAATGGCCACCGCCATCAGGAAGGAATCAGGATTCACATTCAATTGAGTTGCCATACTTAAAGCCAATGGGCACATCACAGCTGCCGTTGCCACATTGTTCATGAAATCCGAAAGCGTCATGGTAATGATCAGAATAAGTACCATGGCGATAACGGCGTTATCCTGTGCCAGTGTACTCAGCAGTGCGGAAGCCAGAACATCAGCGGTACCCGTTGTCGCCATTGCTCCTGCTACAGGCAGCAGAGCGCCAAGCAGAACGATAACAGGCCAGTCGATAGCTGTGTAAACCGAGCGAGGTGGCACAATACGCAGCGCCATGTAAACCAGTACTGCTGTCGAGAATGACACTGCCACAGGCAGCACGCCAAGCGCTGTGATTAGTATTGCGCATAAGAAAATACCACTGGCCAGCAATGCCTGCCCTTTGACGGGTACGCGGATATCCCTGGCGGCCAGCGGCGCGCAATTGTAGTCCGCAGCGAAAGTGGAGACGGACTCGGATAATCCCTGCATCAATAAAACATCACCGGGACGTAACCAAGTTGACCGCAGTCGTCGCACTGAGCGATTGCCTTGCCGTGATATGGCCAACAGGTTGATGCCATAGCGTGAGCGCAACTGAATATCGATAGCGGAACGGCCGGACAGGGCAGATCCGGGCATCACAACCAATTCCTGCAAACCGGTTTCCGGGTCGGCAGCTTCTTTTTCTGGTTTTTCAGGTTTCTCAGATATTTCGGATTCATCAGGTAGCGCAGGATTTTCAGTCTCCTCTTTCCCCTCCTTTTCTTCTTTGTCTGCTTTCTCTGCAGGCACTTCTTCTTCGAGTTTCAATCCCAGGCTGGACAAGGCAGCTCCCAGCGATTCGGGTTCCGCTTCGATAATCAAGATGTCATCTTCACGTAGAATGCGGCGGGAGTGAGGTGCAGTGACGCGCATATTTCCGCGAGTCAATCCCAGAATTTGTGCATCAAACTTATCCAGAATGGTTTCAACTTCACGCAGTGTTTTACCAACAGCTTTACTTTTTAGGGGGATTCGTACATCGGTGATATAAGTACCCGTATCAAAACCGCCGGTATCTGCCTGCTTGCGGATTGGTACCAGACGCCACGCAATTAACCCGACAAAGAGCACGCCAGTGACGGTAACAGCCAGGCCGGCGGGCGCGAAATCAAACATGTTGAACTGGCCCAGACCGGATTCAGCTCGGAAGCCGGAAACGATCAGGTTTGGCGGCGTGCCTACCAAAGTTGTTGTACCACCCAGAATGGAGCCGAATGCCAGGGGCATCAGAACCTGACCTGGTTGCAGCTCAAGTCGGTTAGCCAATTGCAGTGCAATAGGCATTAAAAGCGCCAGTGCGCCCACATTATTCATGAAACCGGATAGGAGCGCGGCCAGTGCAGTCAATGAAAAGATTGCTAAACTCGGACCCGCTTTTGCCGGTAATACTTTACGCGCCAGTGCATCGACTGCTCCAGTTAATTGCAAGCCATAACTGAGCACTAGGACGCACGCAACAGTGATGACGGCAGGGTGCCCGAAACCGGCAAAAGCGTCATTCCCCGATACCAGCCCGGTCAGAATACAGGCCAGCAAAGCGCTGCCTGCCACCATATCATGGCGCCAGCGCCCCCACATGAACATGGCGATGGTGGCTAACAGTATGACGATGATAGTTATCTGATCTTGAGTCATAGGATTTTTAATGACCTACACTGTCGGCCGCACGAAGCCGATGATTGACGCGAAATGTGTGGCGGAGCCCACCAGAACAAATAAGTGCCAGATGCCATGCGCATGCGTCAGTTTCTGCATCTTGTCCAATACATAAAAAACTATTCCAGCGGTATAGGCTATACCGCCAATACTCAGCAACAGAAGTCCGGTAGCTGGAATGACATCGGCAAAAGACGAAAAGCGAAACACGCAGATCCAGCCCATGAACAGATAAATAAGCACTTGCAACAATACAATTCTTCGCGGGCTCAGGATATCAATCATCAAACCAAGAAACGCCAGCCACCAGATGATGACCAGCATGATATACCCGGTCTGGTCTGCGAGCGACACGGTCAGGTACGGCGTGTAGGTGCCGGCAATCAACAGATAGATGGTGACATGATCCAGTTTCTGGAACAGCGTTTTTAACGCAGGTGGTTGAAAACTGTGATAGAGCGTGGACATTGTGTAAAGCAATACAAGAGTCAAACCGAAAATACTGAAACTGGCAATGGTAACCGGGTCGCCGGTTTGCACACTTACAGTAATTAATGCGCCCAAGCCAATCAGTGCCAATGCTGCTCCTACCAGATGACTGATGCTATTGAATCGCTCTCCATAGTACATGATTACTTCGCCGCAGCTCAGGCGTCCTCGTTCTCGTTGTTGGGCCGCTCAGTATCTGCGTGGTTGATCAGTGCCGCTGCGCCCGAGAAAATCGTAGCAATGAAGACGATGCCAATGATCAATGGGATGCGAAATGCCAAACCGATGCGGGTTCCGATAAAGTACTCAACCAGCCATGCGCTCAAGTTCACCAATACAATCGCAACAATCAGGGTAATCAATATTGTTCTTTTCATTGGCTATGCTCCGTGCGTAAGTTTTGCTCGCCTCATGGCTGCCCGGACAGCAACAGAAAACCTCGCATCTGTTCCTTGTCGCGTTCCAGAAAAACGAAAATATCGTCCAGACCATTGCCATTTAAATCGCTGGTGATCACATCCCCATTGCGCATTGGTGCAGCCAGTGCGATGGACGCATCCGGTTGCTGACCCTGCACCTGACGTAAATCGCTGTTCTGCTCAATCTGGAATGAATCGATGATAGCGCGAATATCAATCACATACTCATCTCGGTTACGACTATAGTTAAGGGATGCGAGAAAGCGATCTTCGTCTACTTCAGGCTCTTTCTCAATCGCATTCAGGAATATCTGCACCTGGTCCTGTAACAGTACAATCAGATCATGATTGTTGCTGATGCCATTGACACTGGCTAACGCCGTGGGCACGGTATCGTCGCCCATGGATCGAGCTCGATCACGCACATTCATTGCTGAACTGATCATGCGCACCGCAGAAGGAAAACGCAGCGCCACTGTAACCTTGCGGGCGGGACGGCTGGCAAAGCGTTCACCTTCATTGCGATAAATGAACGCTTCAACGTTGATGCTGCCGGAGATCGCCAACCACACAAACAGGTCTCCCACTGAAATGGGTTCTACCCGCCACAACCACAGATCATCCAGGCCATCTTCATTTTCATCATAGAGGAAAGTAGTCAGTACATTGCCACCGGAGCGCAGTATCTGTTGCGGTCGCGAGAAGTCCATGCCGTCCCGACTCCCCAGATATAAAGAAACCCTGCCACCTTCCCGCAGCACAAAGTCATCAATACCATCGCCATTGACGTCCCGCAAAACTTCTTCATGAGTCAATGCAAGAACACCGGTGAGGTTGGAGAAATCCAGCTGATCAACATCGAAGGTGCCCAGTCGCTCACGAATTTCCAGGCGGTCTATGGAGAAACTGGGTACGGGTGGAAAATACTGATTGCTGGTTGTGCCATTGGCAAGGAATACGTCAAAACGTTCGCTGGTCTCAGAAATCAGATCCGGTAAACCATCGCCGTTAACATCGCGCAGCTCCATAAGAGGAATTACGATTGACTGACCCACATCACGCTCAAGATCTTCATCAGCATTCAAGCGCGTGTTGATCTGCATATCTGATAGCACGCTGAGTCCGCGCTGGTAGCTGCCATCTGTGTTGCGGATGTACAGAACAAGCTCGCCGGCGCCGGGAATGACCAAGTCATCCAGACCATCATTGTTGATATCGCGCGAGAAATTCAGGCGGTAGCTGCCCTTGCCGATAAAACCGCTCAAATCAGCGATAACCTGTTGCGGACTGGAGAACTGGCGATTCAACAAGGGCCAGGCTATGACCTGAGTTCCATCTATCAGTGCGATGACAGAAAAGACATTCTGCTGATCCACGCTGTAGTTTTCACTCAGGTCCCAGCCAATAGCCTCGCCCGGCAGAACCAAGGTACTGTCAGGAGCATTGAAGTCATAACCACCAATCGCTTTTTGAAAGTAAACTGACATTGTATTTTTGTGTACAGCCAGAACATCTTTCAAACCGTCTTTGTCGAGATCGACCAGCAGCAACTGATCAGTTGCTGCTGGTAGTACGAAGTCGTGTCTTGAGTATCCCGCCAGATTACTAATTGATTGAGCTTGTGCCGATACAGTAATGGCGCTGCAAAACATACATGCCAGCACCGCGAAAAGGTTCAGAGCTGCTCTTTTATTCGCTACAGTAATCATGGCGTAGACACCAGAATGCTGGCGGTGCTCGAATGGTAAAGGATGAGATCCGGCACATTGTCACCATTCAGATCCACTACTTCAAAAGCTGTGATAGTGCGGGCAGGCACATGTTGCCAGAAGGGTTGCGCCGAGAAACGCAGAGACTGATCGATACTCTTGGCAGCGAGTGTACCCTCTGCTGTCAGATACAGCGCATCGGGTCTGCCATCAGCATTCATATCGGCATCGAAACTGATTTGTTGCGAAAGACCGCGTACCGAGGCGGCAGAAAAACTCTCATCCAATTTGAAGTCTGGTCGATTGTTGAATATCAAATTGCCGCTGCTGGTTGCACCATACAATAATTGGGTGCGGATAATGCTGGAGTTACGGATGGCATTCACGACCGGGATAGTATAGTAGGAAACACTCAGCACCGGTGGGCTGTTTGCAGCAAGCGTCACTACCGAAAGGTTCAAGTCGTAACCTGAGAACCGCATGATCTGATCCGGCGCATCCAAATTGAAACTGCCGCCACGATTTCTGTAGAAATAGACATCCCAGTCATTGGATTCATCCACGATTCTCACAATGTCCTGCAGACCATCGCCGTTAAAGTCCAGCATGCGTATCTCACCGCGTGTATCAACAGGCCCCTGCCAGTCCGGCGTAGCAGAAAAGGAACCGTCTGTCTGTTGCCGGATAATATTGAGTTGACCGCGAATATCGTTGCCTATGTTCAAAAAAGTAATATCGGCAGCGTCACTGCGGTTAAGGCTGGCCATTCTGGCAGCCGGCATCCAGTTGCTGTTCTGCAACAGAGTTTCGCTGGAAGCGTTTGTTCCCCACTCAGATACCATATTCTCGAAACTGGAAGTGTGACGTGTGCTGACTTTTAATATGATGCCATCACGTTCATTGATATCGATATTGGTATTAAAGCGGCCAATGCCCAACGGTATGTCCGCCGGATCCAGTTCCGTATTGATGGTGCTGAATTCTTGCACCAGAGTAAAACTTTCAGCAGAGTTGCCACGAAAGTAACCATAGGTGTCCTGGCCGGGAAGCAGTAAATCAATAAAACCATTTGCATTGACACGAACGGCGTCATTAATGAAAGTGAACTGACGCTTATCGGGGACGGATGCGGCAAGATTCCAGCTGAACAATTGCTTCAGGTTACCTGTATAGCTTGGAACAGCGGATGACAGACTGAATACAGCTGAATTGGAGAATAGCAATAGTTCCTGTCCCGGTTCTGCTCGCACATCCGCGACGGCAACCGCGACAATCTCCGGCTTTATTTCCACATGTCGCGAAACCTGATCACTGAAGCGACCATTCGCCTGCTGCAGGTAGATCAGAATCTCGCGGCCTGCTTCCTGGCTGTGGTGGGGAACCAGTAAGTCCTGGCGACCATCACCGTCCATATCTGCTAACAGGATGCGCGCGGGCCATTCAGGTGCGGGAATTTCCGACACCATGTAATTGGGTTGTGCCAGAGCGCCGGGCATCCACAGAAGAGATGCTCCGAGTGCGATTAGTATCCTGTGCATTGAACGCGACAACTGAAAATTCACTGTTCCTCCTGCAGATCACCGTAGCCGGATGCCACACGGAACAGACCCAGAATGTTATAAGTTTTTTCCCCATCGACGTGTTGATAGTCAAACAAAGAGATCAGCCACAGGTCGAGAATGGTGAGGCGAGTCCGTTGTGGCGTGAGGGTGGATTCATAACTGACCAGTGGCCACAGACTCAGGCGACTCAGCTTGCGCCCCGGGTCCCATAGCTGCAAACGTCGATCACTGACACGCTGGTCGCGTGCAACAGTCAAAGTCACGGTATCACCCAACTGATGATTATTGTGAATGAGATTGATGAACCCCTGTGCAGATTCAACAGGTATGTTGTTGACAGCGATGATAGTGTCACCAATCAATAGTCCCGCGTCAGACAGCGGGCTCTGTTCGAAGATCTCCACGATGCGGGCGCCAGCCAGATTGTGCTGGCCATTAATCTGCAATAGATCTGTTGTGTAACCAGCACGCGTAGCGACTGGGTCTGCGCGATACAGCTCAACAGGTGCAACGCGCTCGTCAATAGCCGGCCTTGCTGTCACTGTCGCTGCAAAAACCGTGGTGTTACGACGCACCTCGAAATTGAAAGTCTGTTCATTGACTGTCTGCAAAGCCAATGCATCAATCAGATCCGGATGGTTCGTTTCACGCTGATCAATAGACAGAATCACATCGCCTGCCCGGATGCCCGCCAACGCAGCCGCACCACCGGGAGTGACAGAACGCACCCGGACACCCGGCAGGATGCTGATATTGGTCAGTGAGTCACTTTCGTTGATAGCGGTTACCATGCCAAAATTGACACCGCCTCGCTGCACAGATGAACCTTCAAACGTACTCAACACAATATCCTCGGGCGAAAGAGTGATACTGGGAACCAATTGTCGAGGCTCATAACTGGCACAGGCAGACAAAAACAGACCACTAGCCAGGAGGACGGCTAGTGGCACAGCCTTCAGTTGTATAACTTTGAATTGCAGAGCCTTGCGACCATAGCCACTGCGGAGCAATGCTGAAAACGACATTAAAGTTTTCTCCATGGTACGATCACCAGCGCCAGAATAACCAGCAACAGCATCTGCGGCAAAGGTACCCACATATTGAGATCAAGAATGCGCTGATCGACCAGCACATCGGAGTAACCACGCACCAGTCTGCTCACATCCCGCAGATAAGACTGGTCTATTAATGAAGGTTGGAAAGTGACGTATAAATAATGCGACATATTGCCAAGCAGTCCCTTGAAGATATCCATAGCCAGTGTGGCCCCCAACGCGACCGTCACGGCCTGAGTGCTACTATTGGTCAACACAGATACCAGCAGGCCGAACGCAACTGCAGTAGGCAAGGGTAAAAGCGCCAGTTGTAATCCTAACATGATTTCTGTGCGAATTTCCTCAGTACCAATCAACTCATAGCCGTCTTCCACAACCGGGCCAAACTCCCAGAAACCTCCGGCACTGATCGTCACCGTCAGCAACATGAGCAAAAACGCCAGGATGCCAACCATTAATACCATCGTCAGCTTCGCCAGTAACAAGGCTCTGCGGCTTGCACTGCGAATCAATACGTGACGCAGCGCCCCTGTGTCACGGTCGCTCGCAAAAGACCAGGCTGCGTAAGCGACCAGCGTCAGGCTGATCAGCGTCAATCCTGTAATCAGGCCATCAACAAAATAGCCATAGGCGTTATTCGCCACATTGCTGTCACCAAAGCTGGATTGGCCCAGCAGGGATTCGCGCGCCTCAGTACCGGATTGGGTGATCTTCTGTAGCAATAAGCGGGCGAATACGATAACGGCTGGCATGATCACGATCAGGCGCGCCGGCATCGTGCGCACAGCGACAAACAACTCCGAGCGTAGTGCTTTGAAATATCCGTGCATCAGGCTGCTCCCTTCTGCAACGGAGCCACACCAGGTTCATTATCCGCTGTATCTGTCAACTCATGGAATAATGAGGTCAGTGAGGGGCGTTCAATCAGCAATTCCGACACAGCGATGCCATTCTCCACCAACAATTGATTGATCTGTGCTGAACTCAACGCGGTGGGTTGCAAAACGATTTCTGTCGCACTGCTACTTTCAATCAACACAGCAGATTTAGCGCGTAATAACTGCACTGCTGCGTCAGTTTGCGAGCAGCGAATGGTCAGGCGGGTCTGTCTGCTTTGGAACAGTGTCTCAACAGTATCGCTGACGACAATCTGCCCCTGATGCAGAATAGCCATATGCGAACATATCCGCTCCAGATAAGGTAGTTGATGACTGGAAAGTAAAAAGGCGGTGCCACTTTCATGGTTCAGTTGCTTGATCAGCGCGAGCACATCTTCCACGCCACCCGCGTCCAGTCCGTTGAAAGGTTCATCCAGAATGATAAATGCAGGACTACCAATCAACGCCTGAGCAATGGACGCACGGCGTCGATTCCCCAGTGACAAATGGCGGATGCGAAATTTGCTGTAACGCGCTATACCCAGCAATTCCTCTACCTGTGCGGGTGTGCGTTGCGGTTTCTCACAAAGCAGCTTTGCCTGTTCCAGCACCTGTCTGACAGTAAGACTGGGGTTGAGGCTGGGGCTGTCGAATATGCTGACGACCGCGCCTCGTGCTTCATACAGCTTATGCGCCGGGTGACCAAGGACACTGATCTGGCCAGAGTCACCGGACTGCATGCCAAGAATGCACTCCAGTGTCGTAGTCTTGCCGGAGCCGTTCAACCCCACCAGTCCGTGCACTGCACCTTCACTGACGTCAAGATGCAACTGTTTAAGGACAGCAAATTTGCCGTAGCTCTTGTTCAGGCCGGTGACACTTAACGGCTGTTTACTGCTCACGTTCGCTCACTTGCTGCACTTTTGCAGTCCGGGGTTCATTCCTGAGTCTAAAACCTTAATGAAGCCTGAGTCGGAAGGGTCCGTATAAAAAAATCAGTCGACAAACAAATCGTCAACAGTCAATTCCGTAACAGTTCCCAATTCAGACAAAGCCTCCGCGTCTATGCGGGACATGTCTCCCACAATTGAAATCAATTTGGGTTTGCCAGCTATTCTTTCCTGCTGAAAGCTCAACAAATCTTCTACAGTACTCGACTGCAATTGCGCAAAACGTTGTGCGCGCGGGTCGCCCTGAATTCCCTGGCGCTCCCAACTTCTGACAGTAGGTGTAATCTGCCGGAATCCAATCGTAGACGTACGGTAACGATTGATCAGTGAGTTGCGTGCCTCCTCAAAGCGTTCAATGGAGCGGGGCATATTATCGAACAAGTCGATAAATGCAGTGGTTGCCTCCACTGTTTTGTCGTTCTGCGAACCGATCGCACCTACCACCATATTCTCTGCTTCCAGCCTCGATCCCTGCGAATACTGCGCGGATGCCGAATACGCCAAGGCACGCGCTTCACGCAGCTCCTGAAATACGACGCTGGACATACTGGTGCCGAAATAGGTGTTGTAGATGGACGCCGGAACCACCAGATTCTCATCATACACACCATCCGGGAACTCAATACGCACCTGTGCCTGCGCCGTTTCACGGTTAACAACCAGAATTTCCGATTGGTCTATATTACGCGCTGTGCGGAATACGTACGGT
Source organism: Pseudohongiellaceae bacterium (assembly GCA_041751425.1). Lineage (GTDB taxonomy): Bacteria > Pseudomonadota > Gammaproteobacteria > Pseudomonadales > Pseudohongiellaceae > JAVVEG01. Next base: position 57,183 of record JBGSXL010000032.1, read on the forward strand.
GGGGTATCGCGCAGTTCTCCGTCAATAGGGTAGTTTTCGCGCAATATCGTTAACAACTCGTTCAAGGGCAGCGAGCCCGTATAACTGAGAGTCTGTTTGTAACTCAGCAGATCACGCGTCAGTGCCTGCAACTCTTCCACGTTGGCTGCCATAATTTCGTCGCTGCTCAGGGAGCGCAACAAGGGAGAATCGTCACCATAGCGGTTATAGAGGTATAGCGCCTGGCTTATAGCGCGTGGATCCTGCTTCTGGTCTTCACGCGACTTGAGAATGATGCCTTTGAGCTCTGCAAGTGTCGCTTCATCCACTACTGGATTACGAATTACGTTAAGCATCAGCGCCAGAGAGTCCGCAAACTGCTCGTCCAGGCCCGAAATAGACACAGCGGACTCGTTGGCTCCTGCACCAACCCCCATTTCACTGCCCAGACGATACCATTCCTTCTGTAGTTCTTCTGCAGTCAGGTCGCCAGCGCCGGACTTGTCGAGAAGGGCGGTTGCCAACGTAAGTTGGTCATTGTCTTCAGTGCCTGTTTCCATGCTGATAGAGAACGAGAACAGGTCATTTAGCGGATTGGGAGCGTAATAAAGTGTGGCACCTGGAGCGTACTCGACTACTTGATAGTCTTTGCCTGGTTCAACATAAACAGGTTCAATCTCTTCGTAAGGCAAAGATTGAATATGAGCAGCAAACTGCGACTGCCTGCTGGGATCGATCACCACGGGATCAATCTGCGGCTTTTGCACTACGGGAATCTGTTGCTGTTCATTGATGCGATGCACGGCAACATAGCTCTGATGAAAATACTTGTTAGCCACGTTCACAATTTGAGACTTGGTCACTGCTTCCAGACGTTGAATCTCGGAAACGTGGTACGCCCAATCCACTTCTGCCAGAAATGCAGAACGCATGGCGCTGACTCTTGCGGTATTGGATTCCAGAGCAAATTTCTGACCTTTTTTGAAGTCATTGACGATAGCAGGAATAATCCAGTCTTCGAACTCGCCCCGTTTAATAAGCTCAATCTGTTGCAGCAACAGATCCTCCACTTCTTCCAGTGTCTGGCCTTGCTTGGCGATACCCCACAGGCGCTGTGAACCGTAGTCATTGTGGAACTCAGGCGAAGAACCGGCGGCCTGCACGCGCTGGCTCTGGTTAAGATTCAGGTTGATGAGACCCGCTGTGCGGTTGTCCAGAATCATATCCAGCAGCATCAATGCTTCTTTGTCCGGATGATCATTGGGGACGGTACGGAATGCAATCTGCACTTCTTCCTCACCACGGTAGGCTACGGTGCGCCGTTCAACACCATTGATATCGGGCTCGGGCCAGGGTCCCACGCTCGGCACCGGCTTTCGTTCCCATGCTGAAAACTTTTCACTGATTAATTCGATGGTTTCTTCAATATCGATATCGCCACTGATAAAGATGGCCATATTATTAGGCACGTAATAAGTATCAAAATATTCTCTGATATACACCAGCGATGGGTTCTTCAGATGTTCCGGAACACCAATCGTCGGCTGCTGCCCATACGGGTGGTTCTTGTACAATTGTTCGGACAGTGCGTAGTAGGAAATGCGATTCTTGTCATCCAGAGAGCGATTCAATTCTTCATAAACAGTTTCCAGTTCCGTGTGGAATATTCTGAACACCGGATCGATGAACCGGCTGGATTCTATTTCCGCCCAATGCTGCAACCGGTTCGAAGGCAGTCCAACTTTGTAAACTGTCTCTTCGTGCCAGGTGTGTGCATTTAATCCAGAACCGCCCATGCTGTTGTAGAGTTTATCGATTTCGTTGGGCACGGCGTATTGCGCAGCCAATTGTGCGACGCGATTAATCTCTGCATATATTTCCGCACGCACGGCGTCATCGGTTTCTGCGAAATGCCGCTCATACAATGCTTCGATCTGGTCGAGATAAGGTTTTTCGCTGGCATAGTCCAGCGTCCCCATTTGCTGGTTGCCCTTGAACAACAGATGTTCCAGATAGTGGGCCAGTCCGGTGGCATCCGCTGGATCGTGCTTGCTGCCGGCTTTTACGACAATTTCCGCATAGAAACGTGGTTCCTGATGGTTCTCGGTGAGAAATACCTGCAAACCGTTACTGAGTTGATAGATATGGGTGTCCATCAGATCAGAAGGGTGTGGCGGATTCAAACGCACATAGGCACTGGCACCACTGCTACTGTTGGATTGTGCATCCGTAGTCTGGCTGGCGTCATCCGCCGGGGTGTTATCGGAACAACTGCTCAGCAGGAACGCTGTCAGCATCACCATTGTCACGGTGCGAATTCGCCCATTGAAATTGCTGAAATCAGCCAATTTCGTGAAGAAAGGAATTTGTTGCAGTAAATGCGATGACATAGGGCTTCTCCGTCAGGGAATTTCGGCTTGTTGCCAACGGGTTAATGTATAGAATTCCACGAAGAAATCCACCGGCAGTAGGCAAGTAACAAAATGTTACAAAGCATGTAGGGGGCAGTGCAAGCGTATATCCTCTTGTCATTCATACTGTTGGTCGAATCTGGCCTATTTGTATCGGGTTTTGCCCTTATACTCCGTGTCCGTATACTCCCGGAGTAAATAGCCGGAATTTATTCGCCAAGACCCGTACGCCGAGACCTATACGCCTAGACCGCAAACACACGCTGTCCTATTCAACGGGATCAGCATGACACATTGATGAAATGCGAGCGACGGAATGCTGGCTTCCACCCGTAGAAGGAATGTTTAACAGTCGCACTGGATTTAACAGTCATATGCACACATCGCTACTGCAGAATCTGTGTCGAAATTGCTGTCTCAGTATCAGCATTCTGCTGACTGCCGGATGTACGGCTGCGCATTACAAGCAGTCTGCCGATGAGGAAACCTATCAGGCGATAGCTGGCAAGTCTGCTCTGGTGCCCGGTATGACGACGGATGTGCAGATCGACAACCAGCAACTGGTCGTTTTGGATCATTTTCCCGAGAACATGCAATCCTGGGACTTTCTGGGCAATCTGTCTGAGAGTGAGGTCGGCGCCAAGGTTATTCCACTGGAAGCGGCACTGGACCTTGCCTTCGCGCATAACCGGGAATATCAGCTGCAGAGGGAACGTCTGTATTTGCAGGCACTTTCACTGACTCTGGAGCGTTATCGCTACACCCCTATATTCTCTGCGTCTTTAGACGGTGCGTATGACTGGGACGCCAGCGAAGAGTTTGTGCAGGATGCGCAAACGCTGACTGACATACCCACCGGCGATGTCGTTACTGACGAGACCTTTTCCGCAAGGGCAGGGCTCGGTACGCGATTCCTGCTGCGTAGTGGCGGCAATATTGCCCTGCAACTGACGTCCAACTTCACGCGGTTCTTGACCGGGAATATGGACGAGAGCGTGAGCTCGGCGTTAGTAGGCTCTTTTACCCAACCATTACTGCGTGGCGCAGGCAGCCGCATTCAGGCAGAGAACCTGCTGCAGGCGGAACGCGACCTGTTATACCAATTGCGTGATTTCACGCGTTATCGCCAACAATTGTCTGTACGGGTTGCCACGCAATACTACACCGTGCTGCAGACCCGGGATGTGGCCCGTAACAACTTCCAGGGTTTGAGCGCCGTACTCTCCAGTCTGGAGAGAGAGCGCGCGTTTCAGGCCGAAGGTTTGCGTACACCGGGTCAGGTTGGCCGCCTTGAACAGTCAGCGTTGCAGCGCGACCTGAGTTGGGCGCGGGCCATCACGCGGTACAGCAACAGTCTGGATAATTTGAAAGTGTTGCTGGGGCTGCGGGCCGATGACCGCATCGTGCTTGATGATGCCGAGATGTCGAAAGTTTCTGAGGCTGGCATGATCAATCCGGATCTTTCCCGGGACCTCGCGCTGGAACTGGCCCTGGCCAATAGACTGGAATTATTTACGCAGGTGGATGCCATTCAGGATCGTGCCCGTAAAGTGGATGTGGCGGCGAATGCCTTTCTGCCGGGTCTGAATCTTTTTATTGATGCATCTGTCCCGGTTGGTGACAGTGCAGCCATTGGCGATCTGGATTTCCGGCTCACCGATTACAGCGCGGGCTTAAGTCTGGATCTGCCACTTGATCGCATGAGTGAACGCAATAATTACCGCCGGGCACTGATTGACTATGAAGCGGCTGTACGCAGCTACGAGTCGCGTGTCGATATAGTGAAGCTGGAAGTGCTGGAAGCGTGGCGGGAAATGCAGGAGGCAGAGCGGGACTTTGAAATCAGTCGGGCCAGCGTGGGAATTAACGAACGTCGTGTTGAAGAAGCCGAACTAAGAGCTGAACTGGGGCTGGGAAATATCCAGGACACAGTGGACGCGCAAAACGACCTGATCAACGCCAGAACCGCACTGTCTGGTGCACTGGTTGATCACAATGTTGCAAAGCTGGCACTCTGGCGGGACATAGGATTGCTCTATGTGGACGAACAGGGTCGTTGGCAGGAGGGAAGTAATGAGCGTTGAATCCGGATTCTGGCATTCGCTGGCAAAGAACAAACACGTTTTGCAGTTGCAACAAAAGGGCAGCGTTGCTGTCAGTCAGTTCAAAACTGCAAGCAGGCAGGTGCAGATTGCCGTTGCAGCGGGCGCAGTAGTAGTTGTCATCGCACTTGGTTCACTGATGGGTGGCTCAGATGGTGGGACATCAGCGGGCAGCACTTTTGAGGTGCGACGTGGCACGTTCGACGTGATTGTGCGCGAGGGTGGCAATATAGCCGCGTTGCAATCGCAGCAAATTCGCTCTTCGATCCGTGGCAATCAGGGCGTCAAGATTCTGGCCATTGTCGAGGAAGGCTATCGCGTGACTCCGGAAGATGTTGCATCCGGGAAAATTCTGGTGGAATTGGATTCCTCGTCGTTGGAAGAACAGAAATTGAATCAGGAAATCGCCTATGAAACGGCAGAAGCACAATACATCGAACGCAAGGCGCAACTGGACATCCGCGTCAATCAGAATGTCACGGACCTGAACTCAGCCACACAGACCATGAAGTTTGCGCGCCTGGATTTCGAGCGTTTTTTAGGGGCGAATGTGGTTGCAGACCTGGTCAAAACTTTACAGATAGAAGAGCGACTGGCACGTAACACGCAAACCGAAGCCCCGGTTGTCAGCGGGCAAATGGAAACGCGACTGGAACAGATTGCGCAAACCCGTCAGGTACGCCAACAAGGTCGCAGACCAACAAGTACAGATAATGGTGGTGGAGCAGGTTTCGATCCCGCGAACGCGGATCAAATGCCTGCGGCATTTCGTGAGCGCATGGAACAGATGCGAGCGCAGAATGGCGGCGAGATACCTGCAGAAATTCTGGAGCGCATGCAAAGAGGTGGTGGTACACCAGCGGTTGTGAGCGCAGATGCTGAAGAAACTGCGCTGGAACGTGACCCAGTTGAATCACTGGAGCTTGCCGCACTTGACGATGTCTCTTTACCCGTGACACCAGCCATGTTGATGGACGCTGATTATCTTGCGGTGAGAGCAACTTTGAATTTCAGTGATTTTGCTGACGAGACACAATTGGAAGATGGCGAAGCCAAACAATTCCTGCGCACCTTAATGGAGAACGTCCGGGTTGCTGAGGAAAATTATCTGCAGGCTTTGGCGCGTCTGGAAGGACAGCGCCGCCTGGCGGAACGCGATTTCATTACACCTAATGACTTGGAAGTGGAAGAGTCCCGTCTGCTGCAGGCGGAGTCCAAACTCGACCAGACTCGCACTGAGATGGCCTTGTATACACAGTACACGTTCCCCAAGGACGCGGAACAGCAGTTGGCTAATTATGAAAATGCCATCATGAGTTTTCAGCGTACCAAGGCAGAAGGGGATTCGGAGCTGGCGCAGGCGCAGGCCCGCTACAAATCAGCAGAACGACGCTTGAATCTGGAGGCGGAGAAGCTGGCAGATATCAACGAACAACTGGCGCTTACTGTGATTCGTGCCGAACGCCCCGGGCTGGTAGTGTACGGATCAGCGGAACAATCCGGGCAACCATTCCGGGGTGGCGGCAATCAGGAACCGATCGCCGAAGGCGCCACGGTACGGGAGCGTCAACCCATCCTGACAATTCCCGATATGACGGAGATGGCAGTGCGCGTGAACATTCACGAGTCCTCTGTGCAACGTGTCGCGGAAGGGCAGAAGGTTGTTGTGCGAGTTGACGCCTTCCCGGACGTGCGTCTGACTGGTGAAGTTACCAAGGTTGCTGTTGTTGCCGATTCCGGCAATGCATTCATGAATCCGGATATGAAAGTGTATCCCACCATGGTCAAGGTGGATGGCGTGCACGACTGGCTGCGCCCCGGTATGAGTGCCGAAGTGGAAATACTGGTCGTGTCGCTGGATGACGCGGTTTATGTCCCACTGCAGGCGGTCACTTATATTGACAACAAGCAGGTTGTTTACGTTGAGCAAAGTGGCCGCGGAGTCCCCAGAGAGGTTGAGGTAGGTATCTTCTCCGAACAGTTCATTCAGATTATTTCCGGTGTACGCGCAGGGGAACGAGTCATGTTGTTACCTCCGCGCCAGCTGGCCTCTTCGGCGCAGAGATAGGGTCTGTGCAAACTGTTGAAAGCACACAGGCTTCTCAGCACGCTTCCGTTACAGGTAGTGCATCGTTGGGGCGTGAAATTGTTGCACGCGTCGAAGACATCAAGAAAACCTACTATATGGGTGCTTTGTCGGTGCAGGTGCTGCACGGTATTTCCATTAACTTCTATCAGGGTGATTTCATCAGCATCATGGGGCCTTCGGGTTGCGGCAAGTCCACGCTGATGAATCTGCTGGGTTGTCTGGACCAACCCACGTCCGGCAAATATTATCTGGGCGATGAAGACACGTCGAAAATGGGCGACGATGCGTTATCCGCCATCCGTGGCGCGCGCCTGGGATTCATTTTCCAGTCTTATAATCTGATTCAGCAATTAACCGTCGTAGAGAATATCGAATTGCCGCTTTTCTATCAGGGACACCCCGAAGAAGAAGCAAGGCAGATCGCCATTGATTTAGCCTGCCGAGTCGGGTTGGGAACCCGCTTGGATCACAAGCCTTTTGAACTCTCCGGCGGACAGCAACAACGTGTTGCGATTGCCAGAGCGCTGTCCAATGATCCTTTGATTATTCTTGCGGATGAACCCACCGGTAATCTGGATTCCAAATCCGGAGCGGAAATTCTGCAATTGTTTGATGAACTGCATCAGCAGGGCAAAACGCTGATTATGGTTACACACTCTGACGAGTTGGCGGAGCGCTCCGAGCGTCAGATTCGGTTACGTGACGGGTTGGTGGAAAGCGATGAGCGAAGCCGTTAAAAAATCCGGTTTCTCCGGCGTTGTACGTGCTGCTGCGAAACAGCAGAGCACGCTGCATGCGTCCACTGCATCTGCCAACTGGACGCGCATCCGCAAGACGGCAGCGGTCGGTTTGAAAAGCATTTATGCACACGGCTTGCGTTCGTTGCTCACCGTGCTGGGTATCGTGATTGGTGTTGCAGCGGTCATTGCAATGCTGGCTGTCAGCGAGGGTCGCAGTTTCGAGGCGCAGCAACAGTTCAGAGCACTAGGCAGCAATAACATCATCGTTAAAAGTGTTAAACCTGCGGACATCGACAGTAGTGCAGGCGGAGGTGGGTTCCGTCCCCAGGCTGTCGTGTATGGCATCACCTATGAAGATGTGGAAACCATTCGCCAGACAATTCCTTCCGTCACGAATATTATTCCGTCACGCATCATCAAGAAAAATGTTCGTTATCTGAACAATACAGTGAGCACGGATGTGGTGGGCACGACGGTGGATTACCCGATTTCGCGCAACTATAACCTGCGCGAAGGTCGATTCTTTACCCAGGAAGAAGTTGACAGACAATCGAATGTCGTTGTGCTCAGCGATGAAGTAGCTACGGCGCTGTTCCCGTTGACCAACCCCATTGGTGACAGCATTCGCATCGATGGCAATTACTACAACGTGATTGGCATTATGGAGTCGGAGGGTTTCTCAAATTTGGGCAGAAGTCAGGCGGGCAGTTCCAACGCAGCGCCAACTCGCATTTTCATTCCACTTTCAGCGGCGCGGTTCCGTTTTGGCGAAACACTGGTGCGGCAGACGTCCGGTGGAATGGAATCCGAATCGGTGGAGTTACATGAAGCGATCATTCAGGTGGCCAGTCAGGATGTTGTTGAGGAAACCGGACAGATCATCGAACAGATACTGGAGCGGCGGCATCGCAAGATAGACTACGCCGTCGAGGTTCCGCTCGCATTGATCCGGCAGGCAGAGGCCAGCGCGCTGCGTGATCAATTGCAGGCGGCAGCGATAGCCGGGATATCGTTGCTGGTGGGCGGCATTGGCATCATGAACATCATGTTGGCCAGTGTCACTGAAAGAACGCGCGAGATAGGTATTCGCAGGGCATTAGGTGCGAAAAAGAAAGACATCATCATGCAGTTCCTGATCGAGGCGGTGATACTGTCCGGTGTCGGGGGCTTGATTGGTGTGTTTCTGGGTATAACCATTCCGATATTGTTGTCGTTGTTCTGGGGAATGACAACTATAGTCACCGTGGGAGCGCCGCTGTTGGCATTCTCCATTTCAGCGGTGATAGGCGTAGTGTTTGGAATCTATCCGTCGATGCGTGCAGCGGATATGGATCCGGTTGAAGCTTTGCGCCATGAGTAGTTGTAACCGGCCCCTATGGGTTTTCTGTAAAACTACCAATAACTCTCGTAGGTAATTTGTCCGGTACGGTTACCGCCATTATCGGTGAAGCCACGCCCGCGCAGAACTTCCGCAGCATCTCTAACCATGCCCGGATTACCGCACAACATGAACTGAGAGTTTTCTATCTGCATCTTCCGCTGCGAAAAAATTTCCAATTCCCCATTGGCGATGCTGGTTGGGATATGTCCGTTAATGCTGCCCTCGCAACTTTCGCGACTGATGAATGGCACAAAACTGAACTGTTGGGGTTTGGCGGCTTTTACCTTGGCTATCAACTCCTGATAACACAGGTCTTTTTGAGTGCGGGCCGCATAGACCAGCACAACGTGATCAAACTGCTCCCAGATTGAGTCGGTCAACAACATGCATAAAAACGGCGCAACACCCGTTCCGGTGGAGAGTAGCCAGAGATCTTGTGCGGGCGCTACCTGCTCCAGCGTGAAGAGTCCTTCCGGCGTGTCATGTATCCAGATTGAGTCGCCACTTTGCAGTTTGGCAAGCTCGGCGGAAAGCTGACCGTCCAGATTGGTGTAGAAAAAGAACTCCAAAGGGTGCTGGCCCGGACAGCTGAGAATAGAATAGGGCTGCGCACTGCGAACTCCCTCGATATCCAGTGCCAGGTTGGTATATTGGCCAGCAACAAACGTCTGCAGCGGCGCATCAATCTGCAAAGAAAACAGGTTCTGCGTCCAGTGCGTGTTCCGGACCACTGCACCTTTTATCCATTCAGCCATAAATACCGCTCATATTGCCCCGCTAGTGGTTTCGCTGTTTTTCCTGCTACCGGGCGCGTGGAAAGTGCGCATTATGGCATAAGGGCAGGTGTAAAGTGTTGGCACTGCTCTGTGAATTTCTATAGTCTGTTGCACTGTTATACAGTCTGTTGAACTGTTTAGTCCTGAATTTTAGTCCTAAATTAGTCTAAAACCCCCATAAGAGGAGTAGAACCCCCATGTTTGGCAGTATTCTGCGCACCTGGTTTGCGACACCACTTTGGAAACGAATTCTTCTGGCGCTTATTCTCGGCGTCATCGTGGGGTCTATATGGGGAGCGGGTGCCGAATCCATCAAATGGATAGGCGATCTGTTTGTGCGGTTGATCCGCATGGTTGTGGTGCCGCTGGTGTTTGTCACCATCATCTCGGGTATCGCAGCAATGGGAGACCCAAGCAAACTGGGGTCTCTGGGTGGTAAGACGCTGGCTCTGTATCTGATAACAACCGCATTGGCAATTACCATCGGGCTAACGCTGGCAGCAATCATGCAACCTGGCGTTGGTGTAGATTTCTCAGGCACTGTTCCTGGGGTTGTGCAGGAGGCCATATCAATATCGCAGCAACTGATGAATATCGTACCCGATAATCCCATTGCTGCACTTGCCAGGGGCGACATGCTGGCGATAATTTTCTTTGCTGTTTTGTTTGGCGTGGGTGTGTTGGTCGCGGGTGAGAAAGCTCAACCAGTAGCGGATCTTATGCATGCGGCCTCCGAAGTCATGCTGAAGATTACCCACTGGGTAATGGAAGTGGCACCTTTCGGTGTGTTTGCGCTTATCGCCTGGGTTTCCGGAACACAGGGCGTGCGCGCGTTGCTGGATGTTGTGACTCTGGCGTTTACTGTGCTGCTCGCCTGCATACTCCATCTGGTTCTGGTACACGGCGGCATCATGAAGTTCGTGCTTAAATTGTCGCCCTTGCGTTTTTTCCGGCAGGTGAAAGACGCCATGCTGGTAGCTTTCTCTACCTCCTCCAGTTCCGCGACATTGCCGGTAAGTATGGCAGTCGCCGAGAAGCGTCTTGGTATCAAACCAGTGGTTGTGTCCACCACGCTGCCTTTAGGGGCAACTATCAATATGGATGGCACTGCGCTCTATGTGGGCATCGTTTCTGTGTTTGCGGCGCAGGCTTTTGGTATAAGTCTCAGTTTTACCGATTACCTGTTGATGGCTGCCAGTACCACCATGGTCTCTGTAGGCACAGCAGCAGTGCCAGGAGCCTCAGTATTTCTGATGGCAGCGGTGATGAGCACTATTGGATTGACACCGGAGCAAATCGCGGTGGTGATCGGCTTTATTCTGCCTTTTGACCGTCCCTTGGACATGCTGAGAACCAGCGTCAACGTCACGGGTGATTTGTCCGTTGCTACTACAGTTGCAGTTTGGGAGGGTGAATTCGACAAAGAGATTTTTGACGAGCAGAATCAATCAATCACATCGTGATACATGCGTGGAAAAAAAGCAGGATTGGCTTTAGCACTGGCCAGCAGCAACCTGGTCAGAAAGAAAAAGAAATAGTGGCGCCAAGTCTGACATCCTGATCCAGAAACTGCAGCGGCGATGTGTCATCGGTGCGCGTTGCAATCAGCTGGCTCATGACAGCCCAGTTATCATTCAGGTTGTAATTCGCCACCAGACTCACCAGCAGACTCTCACCGTCCAGTGCACTCTGCACGGTGGCTGCCAACATCAGGTTGTTATTCATCAGTGCGTTGGTATAGCGCAGCAGAATATTACCGGTGGTCTCATCGCTAAGTAACGCTTCCCCAGCCGCGAGTCCGTCCTTCTGATCCAGAAATCGTTGTGCAAGTAATCCCACACTGATGTTCTGCTCATTGCTGATGGCATATTCAAATCCGAACGAGGTGCCAATCTGACTCTTTTGTACGCGGGATAGTTGCGGAGGCAATGCGGGGACTGCAGGCGTTATCAGCGTATTCACCAGCAGGTCGTGGTTATAGGCCAGATCGAATTTCAGTAGCAGTTTGCCAATCGCGCGGTTGGCGCTGAACCCCAGCAACCAGTAGTCGTTCTTCACCGCTTCGGCATCACCCCGGAAGTTGGCCGGTGGGGAATACTGCAATTGGTTTTCATACAGATATGCACCCATGACCGCTATATCACTGCCGGTGAACGAGCGACTCCAGCGCGTACCAACTTCGAACAGGGGTTTATCGCGCTCATAGTCAGTCAGATTGAACGGCGGCTCAAAGAAGAACGGGCTGCCACGCACGGGCGGAGGATTGAACTCGGGATACAGATTGACGAAAGTGGACCAACTGCCACTGTTGCCAGTGCCTTCGCTGCTGCGATTGCCAAAATAGTCCCACACCAGCAACCACTGGTTGAGTCGCGCATCTTCTATGTCAATGATGGTCAGATCGCGAAACTCGCTGGTGTTGATTACGTCGAGAACAGAGTTACCTTCGGTCTCGCCCCACACCACCGTCTGCCGGCCAAAACTGAAACTGTGACGCTCACCGCTGCGCTGCACGAACAGCTCGTTAACGCGCAGCTCGGTGTCTTCGGTTCTGTCATTGGCATAGTATTCGTAATCACCCGGCCAAAATATCTTCGCTTGCGCGCTGCCCTGCAGCAACCAACCGGGTGCAAACGCATTCTGATATTTAACGAGCAACCCAAGCCGATTGACCTCCAGCCCTCTATGAGTAGTCTGCGCCAGCCCATCAATGCCGGTGCCGCTATGCTTGTTGATGTGTCCATATGTTTGCTGACTGAGTTTGTACGTAAACTTCCGTGGCCCCGAGCTCGCCGCATCAAACAGATTGCTGTCGTCAAACACGCTGCTGTCAAAGTCAAAACTGAAACTGTCGGTGTCCTGGGCGTGCGTCATCGATGACGCGAACGCCAATAACAGCGCGTAAGTGTAGCGCTTTAAATGTATGACGGTAGGTTGGTTAGTACGCGATGGCTTGGTGCTTCGGTCGCCGTCTTGCGTGAGGGGGGCAGTCGTCGCCGGACGCGCCGTGAACCCATCCATGGGGGCTCGTCTCGCGCCGTCCAGGCGCTCCACGGTCCTGC
>JBGSXL010000033.1:0-80745 GCA_041751425.1 Pseudohongiellaceae bacterium
CGGAGCAAAGGAGAGCCTTTTAAATGCACAGGGAACACTCGCCCTGAGCTACCAGTAAAAGTCTCAATACCAAGACTGGTAACCCATTCTCGCAACACCTGTTGATCAAATTCAACAAGCCAACGCCCAATGATGTCCTCTTGCGAATAACGGGTACAGAAATCCTTGAAATTCTCTGCGTGTGTGAGGTTCAACCCTCCTACTCCGGCGCGCAGGAATTTACGACCGACGGATGGCATAGTGTCATAGACATCAACCTGATAACCCGCCAGTGCCAGTTGTTCCGCCGCCATCAATCCAGCCGGACCACCCCCGATCACTATTGCCTGCTTTTTTTGCAACACATCACCCTCGTTTCATCTTCTGTAACCTGCGCCGTTCATGATAACCTCAAGCCTGTCGTGTCGTGAGCATTTCCGTCAGAATCGGAGCCATACGCACAAATATCACTTACCGGACCGCTTTCCCAAACAGAAGCGTCTATGAGTTCGACACAGGAGCGATTTTTTTGGACAACCTGGATATCAATCGCCTGCGCCTGGAGACACCAGCATGCGCCGACCTGATCCACCTCAATAATGCTGGCGCTTCGCTGAGTCCGCAACTTGTCACCGATGCAGTATTTGAGCATCTGCTGTTGGAACAAAGAATAGGCGGTTACGAAGCGCAAACGCGGAGCGTTGAGAAGGCTGACAATTTCTATCACGCATTTGCGCGACTGCTGAATTGTAACCCGCGGGAAATTGCTTATGCCGAAAGTGCTTCGCGAGCCTGGAGTCTGCTTTTTCAGGCACTACCGTTCGAACCCGGTGACCGCATCCTGACCTGCCAGTCTGAATATGTCAGCAACTATCTGGCACTAATGCATGCGGCCAGGCATCGCAATATTACTATCGATGTAGTAGACAACGACGAGAATGGACAGATAGATCTGCAACAATTGAAACGAAAAATCGACGGCGATGTGCGCCTGATTGCGTTGACCCATGTCCCCAGTCAATGCGGCACTATTCAACCTGTTGAGGAGGTGGGACATCTGGCCCGTAAGAACAAGATCTTCTATTTATTGGACGCCTGCCAGGCAGTCGGACAGATAAATCTGGATGTCAACCGCATTGGTTGCGATATGCTGACCGGCACGGGCCGCAAATTTTTACGCGGCCCCAGGGGAACCGGGTTCATGTATGTTCGCAATACGATTCTTGAGTATCTGGAGCCGAAAGTAATCGATTCACATGCCGCCCAATGGCTTCGCAAAGACCAGTATGTTTACCGGGACGATGCCCGTCGTTTTGAATTGTGGGAAACCTATGTAGCCGGAAAGATTGGCCTGGGTGTGGCGGCTGATTATGCACACTCGTTGGGAATGCCAGCTGTACAAAATCGCATACAAATGCTGGCAACACTGCTGCGGGATCAGCTGCGGGCCATTCCAAAAATCACAGTGCATGACCTGGGCAACTCATTGAGTGGCATCGTGACATTCAGCAAGGAAGATGAAGCGGCAGAGAAGCTGCAGAAACGCTTGCAGGCTGAAAAGATCAACTCTTCAGTTGCTCGCAGAGGCAATGCTTTGCTGGATTTTGAACGACGGCAATTGGGCGATATCAATCGCGCCTCGTTGCACTACTACAATACTGAAGAAGAGATAGAACGCTTTTGTGCAGTGTTGAGTCAGTAAAACCAGGTCCTACGATCAAAAGAACAGCATTTGTATATAAACGGCAGCGATAGCCACTGGGCATACGTATTTGATATAGAACGGCCAGATACGCCAGAAAAACGAGTGTTCGACGTTCTCACTACCCTGCTTGATTTCCGTCAGCACCGCATTGCGATTCCATATCCAGGCAACAAACACGGCAAAGAACAATCCGAGTAATGGCTGGCTGAATTCTGTAGTCAGCGATACCACCAAGCCAAACAAGCTTTCAAAATTAAATACGATAACCAGACAAATAGCGGTAATGATACCGCCTATTAAGAGCGTAGCTTTACGGCGTGGCACATCGTACGTTTCCACGGCATATGCAACAGGGACCTCGAGCATGGAGATTGACGAGGTCAGTGATGCAATGACCATCAACATGAAGAACGCCAGGGCGACAAGAATACCGATACTGCCCATGCTATCGAAAAGTGCGGGTAGAACGGCGACAATCAAACCAGGCCCTGCAATCAGCGCGCCTGCGTCATCGTAAATTGCTACGCCACTGGCGAGTGCCACATACATGGCAGGTAGTATCAGCAATCCCGCCGTGACAGCGATACTGATATCGAGTAAAGCCACCATTCCGCCCAAGGCAGGAAGATTTTCGCGCTTGCTGACATAGGAGCCATAAATCAGCATGGTGCCTACGCCCAGAGACAGGGAGAAGAATGCCTGCCCCATAGCGGAAAGCAGCAAGCCCGGATCGAGTATACGACTGAAATCCGGCACCAGATAAGCGCGCAGACCATCCATTGCACCTTCCAAAGTCATCACGTAAATGATTAACAATATCAGAAGAACGATCAGCGATGGCATCAGGCGTGACGCCCATTTTTCAATGCCATTGCGCACACCAGCACTGATCACGACAATGGTCAGCAGCATGAATGCAACTGTGAAAATGGTATCGCGGGTTACACCATCGCGTGTCAACCAATCAGACATGGCGCCAAGACCAGCCAGATCAGAGACGGAAGCCAATAGAAAAGCCAACATCCAGCCGCTGACAATAGCGTAGAAACTCAGAATAAAACTGACGGTGATAATACCGGCGAAACCTACGCCAATACCCAGCTTCCGGGTAACGGGTCCTGTGGCGATTTTCTGCAGCGCGGTCACCGCATTGGAGCGGGCATGTCGTCCGATGATCAGTTCGGCCATCAACGCAGGATAAGCCAACGCAAAAGCGAGCACCAGGTAAGCAAATAGAAATGCAGCGCCACCATTGCTGGCTGCATTGGTGGGGAAACCCCAGATATTTCCGAGCCCCACTGCTGAACCGGAGGCAGCCATGAGAAATCCGAACCTTGAACTGAACTCGCCTCTGGCGCTATTTGTGCTCATATTTTATTTATTATAGTTATTGATCGTAGGACTCAAGAGTAAAACGCAGCAGTGCCGGATTACTCAGTACAAATACCGCATTGGTAATCTGGGCGACTGCGCCATTATTGTTCAGTTCAATAACCGGAATGCGCAGCCTGTTGTCACTGGAACTGAACGTTGACATGCCGGTTGGTTTAACTGCCAGTGGCACCATGCTGCTCTGGTTCAATTCGAACACAATATTCGGGCTATCGGCAACCAATTGCAGATTCAGGCTGAACGCGCCTTCGGTACCACCATCCACGGAAGTGATGAGACGGCCAGTCGAGTATTCGAAGACATGCAATGCGGAACTGTGGCGTTGTGTCACTACCGCACTCATGGTGATGAAATTATTGGCCTGCAGGCCACCGGGACCCTGCAGATTTCCGGCGGTATCTGCACGCAGCGGGGTAGCACCAAAAGCCGCGCCCAAATTGTAAACAGGGTTGGCAGCGATGGCATCAACAACGTTCATTCCATCACCCAACACCCGGGCAAATACTGTGAACCCTCCGTTCTGATTGTCCAGATTGGCAGAGTTGTCTGCCAGATTGATAAAGAACTGACTGGTAGCACTATTAGGCTGATCTCCCAGTTTAGCCATGGCCAAAGTGCCACGCGTATTGGAGATATTGAATTCATTCACGACCGCCGGATCCAGCGGTATCTGCACTGCACCTGAAAACGGCACAAAACGAAAACCACCACCCTGCAGGACAAACCCTGACTCCAGTCGGTGGAAAAAGGTCCCGTTATAATCACCATCATTCACATAATTCAGAAAATTCTGCACGTTGGCGGGAGCGACGTTATCTACCATCTCCACAGAGAAGTCGCCATAGGTTGTGCTGATTCGCACAACTGCACCTGCGTGTACCATGCTTACCGGTAGCAACACACTCAACACAACAGCACAGAACATTGATTTTAGAAACGACATAACTACTCCTGAACTTTTAACAATTTATATGGTAGGTCCGCTTTAAACATGACGACCCGAAAAACAATACGAAATTTACATAAGCGCCTAATCAAACTTTTTCGCCTTTGGCCTGTTTATCTGCATGATACGAGGAGCGCACCAGCGGGCCACTTGCCACATGCTTGAAACCAAGCCCCTCGCCGAAGATGCGCAGTTCTTCAAACTCATCAGGGTGGACAAAGCGGCTGACAGGCAGGTGATTGCGGCTGGGCTGCAAATATTGACCAAGCGTAATCATATCCACGTTATGAGCCTTGAGATCTCTGAGCACATCCATGACTTCTTCCTTGGTCTCTCCCAAACCCAGCATCAGACCTGACTTGGTCATGACGGATGGTACCCGCTCTTTATAGCCTTCCAGCAAATCAAGTGACCATTGATAGTCGGCGCCGGGACGTGATTGCTTATACAGACGCGGCACGGTTTCAAGGTTGTGATTAAACACGTTTGGTGGTGTTTTTTCCAGAATATCGAGGGCGATCTGCATGCGGCCACGGAAATCCGGCACCAGCACCTCTACCTGAATATTGGGATTCAAACGGCGTGTTTCAGTAATGCAGTTGGCGAAATGCTGCGCGCCGCTGTCTTTCAGGTCATCTCTGTCTACCGATGTGATGACCACATAGCTCAAGCCCATCTCAGCAATAGCTTCCGCAAGCTCGCGAGGCTCGTTCTCATATAATGGTTTGGGTTTACCGTGGGCTACGTCGCAGAACGGGCAGCGCCGCGTGCAGATCTCACCCATAATCATGAAGGTTGCCGTGCCATTGCTGAAGCATTCGCCCAGATTGGGGCAGGACGCCTCCTCGCACACAGATGCCAACTTGTGCTTGCGCAATTGCTGTTTGATCTGAGCGATGCGCGGTGATGCGGGTATGCGTACGCGAATCCAGTCTGGCTTGGTGGGTAATTCGACGGTAGGTATGACCTTTACCGGAATACGTGCCACTTTTTCCGCGCCACGCAGTTTTTCCCCTTCAATCAGCACATTACGTCTGGGTTGATCCGCCATGCTAGCTTTGCACCTTACTGTTCCAATGAGTTTCGATTAACAAAGGCAGTATGCCCCAGTTGCTGCTGCAACGCTGTAACCAGAGTCACAGCCACTTGCTTTTGCAGTGTCTCCCCTTTCCATACGCTGTTGTCCGGCAACTGGTCGCTTATATTGGTGACCGCCAACCCTTGATAGCCACAGGGGTTGATCCGCTTGAACGGCGTCAGGTCCATGGCTACATTCAAGCTCATGCCGTGATAAGAACAGCCCTTTCTGATACGCAGACCAAGGGCGGCGATTTTAGCATCTTTTACATAAACGCCGGGAGCTTTTGTACGAGATTCAGCAACAATATCAAACGAGGCCAGACATTCGACTATCGCCTTCTCAATAACATTAACCAGCTCACGAGCACCGAAACCAAGGCGTCTCACATCCAGAAGCAGATAACAGATCAGTTGGCCGGGGCCGTGGTAGGTAACCTGCCCCCCTCTATCAATCCGGATGACTGGAATGCTGCCTGGACTCAGCAGATGTTCGGCTTTGCCAGCCTGACCTTGGGTAAAAACCGGGGGATGAGAGAGTAACCAGAGCTCATCGCAAGTCTGTGGATTGCGCTCATCCGTAAATTTACGCATGGCTTGCCAAATCGGGATATATTCCTGCAGACCCAGATCTCTGACAATAAGAGTTTGAGCTGCTGTTGCCAAGGTTGCGGCAGCAGTGTTCATAGCACCATTTTTACGCTGGGGGTCGCTTTTAAATCTGCAAAAAGATTCTGCAACTGTTCTATGCCGGTCGCCTGAATCACCACGGTAACAGCGATATAGTTACCTTTGGCGCTGGGGCGTGTCTTGACATGCTCGTCGCCAACTTCCGGCGCATGCCGTTTACAGACGGCGACAACATCCGCCATGAATACCTCAGATGCCAGACCCATTATCTTGACCGGGTACGCGCAGGGAAACTCAATCCGTGGCATGGTAAGTTCTTCTCCGGGGCCATTTTCCCCAGAAGATGAAACGTCATCTTTCATCATAGTCAACTAAACAGATTGGTGAAGAACAAAGTCAGGAAATCCAGCAGGCGCTTGAATATTCCGCCGCGTTCGACAGCTTGCAATGCAACAACATTACCCGAGTAGATCACCTCATCATCAAGCAGGATGTCTACGGTACCCATGACCTGACTTTCAGTAATGGGTGCGCGAATCACTTCATCCACATGCAGGACGGTGGTCAGATCTCCTGCGCGGCCACGAGGAATAGTCATGTTTACTTCGTCCTGGATGCCCAGATTTACCGTGTTTTCCTTGCCCGACCAGACGCGCTGCGGCTCACCTAAACCTTCATTCGCGTCATACAATTTCTGGGTCTCAAAATAACGGAAACCATAAGTGAAAAGCTTTTGAGTTTCGACTACTCTCGCCTCTTCGCCGGCTGTTCCCATAACCACAGAAATCAGACGCATGCCGTCGCGTTCTGAGGAGGCAACCAGACAGAAGCCCGCCGCGGTCGTCCAGCCGGTTTTCATACCATCAACATTGCGATCCCGAAATAACAGTGTATTGCGGTTCGCCTGAGAAATGCCGTTGTAAGTAAACTCGCGCTGTGAGTAGAGTGCGTAATGTTCCGGGTGATCCAAAATGGTGGCGCGGGCAATAATGGCCAGATCACGCGCTGACATGATGTTGAAGTTTTCCTCTGTATCCAGACCGCTGGAATTCATGAAAGAGGAATTCATCATACCCAACCGCTGGGCGTGCTGATTCATCATGTCCGCAAATGCATCTTCACTGCCGGCAATGTGTTCCGCCATGGCGACACTGGCATCGTTGCCGGACTGAATAATTATGCCTTTGAGCAAATCTTCAATGGACACCTGACTATTGATATCAAGGAATGTCTTGGAGCCCTGAGTGCGCCATGCCTTTTCGCTGACATGAGCCGTATCTGTCATGCGTAGATTGCCGTTGGCTATTTCCACCTCGGCAATATAAGCCGTCATGATTTTAGTCAGACTGGCTGGTGGCAACGGCAGGTCGGCGTTACTTTCTACAATCACGTGACCGGTTCTTGCATCCATCAAAATGTAGCTGCTACTGGCTATTTCAGGAGCACGTGGAATGATGGCCTGCGCAGTGGACTGAGGGGTTTGAGCAAAAGTAACTGCGGTACCGGAAACCAGGACGACAACAGCAATTGCCAGCGTACCTGCGATGCGCGAGACCCACGACACTGCGTAACTTTTAGTAAGGTGACTAAACTTCTTCATCTTGTTCCTCATTCAATTCGATGCATTGCTGTCTGCGGCAGTGGCTTCCGTCAGACTGACTTTTCCTGTGACTCTTAATTCTGTGACTCTTAATTCCGTGATTTGAAATTCCGTGACTCTTTATTCCGTGACTTTGCTTGTGTGTTTCTTTATTCCGACACGGGAAGGGGCCTTCCCAAATCCGCGTTTACCAACAAAACAGTTATGCGATCCAATTCCTGCGGATCCGCAATGGGGCCAACACGCACCCGATGCAGCGGTTGTGGCGAGTTCGCAGACTGAATCGAGCGGATAAACACAGGTTTACTTGTTATCTGCTGAACCTTGTCAGACACCTGTTGTGCAGCCTGCAAGTCGGAGAACGCACCTACTTGCAGATATTTACCAGAACTACCAGCGGCGCTGGTGTTGGTGGCAACAATACGTGCTGGCGACTGCTGCTGATTGTACAGATTTGGCGTCAAGGCTTCTACTTGAACCCGCGCGGTACCACGATCTGCAAAGCCCAATTTGTAAGCAGCCGCATAGGACAGATCCAAAATTCTGTCATTGTGGAAAGGCCCGCGATCATTGACTCTCACCACAATACTGCGATTATTTTCCAGATTGGTAACCTTGACAAAACTGGGTATTGGCAGTGATTTATGTGCAGCTGACACCTGATACATATCGAAAACTTCACCGTTGGAAGTTTTATGGCCATGAAATTTTTCACCGTACCAGGAAGCAAGACCGATCTCCCTATACCCTTCTTCCGTGGCCATCACGTTATAAGATTTGCCGTTGACGGTATAAGGACTGCGATTGCCCGCCATGGTGCGATTCAGACGCACGGGCACGACTTCGCGAATCATGCTCACATCCAACGCCCGAGTGGGAGCCCTGTCCTGCGCAATGCTGTAACGACCATGGTTTGCGGACGAAGATGCTTTCCCGCCGCTTGCCGTGGAAGTTGATGTCGAGGGAGCACTGGCGCAGGCTGCAAGCAGAACGAGAATGACACTCAGAACTGCAAACCGACTAATACAGACGGTTGGATTTCGTACTGAATCGACGTAATTGTTCATGGTTTGAGTCCCCATTTTACTTTTTAACCCCCTAAACCTAACCTTCTGGTTTAAGTATGAGTTTTAACGTGCTTGATATTATTACATTATTTAGAAGAAATCACGCAAATCTTTACGCGGGTGTTTTGGTAATCTTGCGAGGAATTACGCGGTTGCTAGCGCATTGCGACGGGTCATCTAACGGGTAAGCACGCGCCGGTGGGTGTGGATGGACATTAAAATCCCGAAACCAATCAGCAGAGTCACCATAGAGGTGCCGCCCTTGCTGATAAGCGGTAACGGCAGGCCAACCACGGGCATCAGTCCGGACACCATGGCCATGTTGACAAAGATATAAAAGAAAAACGTCAAAATAATACTGCCGGCTAACAGACGACTAAAAGTATCCTGTGCAGACAAAGCAATCTGGAAGCCTCGAATCAGCACAACCAGATACAGCGCTATCAGGAACAATACTCCCAACAATCCGAATTCTTCTGCCAGAACCGCCAGAATAAAATCGGTATTACTCTCCGGTATAAAGTCCAGGCGTGATTGCGCGCCATTCAACCAACCTTTGCCCTGCATGCCACCAGAACCAATTGCTATCTGTGATTGAATAATATTATACCCGGCACCTGTTGGATCTCGATAAGGATCAAAGAAGGTAAGAATGCGATTTTTCTGATGTGGCATGGCGACAAAAATCCACCATGCCGGTGAAGCAAGAACTAATGCCACGAAACCGGTAAAAACCAGTTTCCAACTGATGCCTGCCAGCAGTAACACGAAAACTCCGGACATCAACACCATCAGCGCAGTGCCAGTATCATTTTGTACCTGTATCAATCCAACGGGAACAATAATGATTACCGCACAAACTACCAGATCACGAAATGAGGGCGGCAGTGGTCTGCTGGAAAGATAGCGAGCCAGCAGCATGGGAACCAGAAATTTGGATAGCTCTGCAGGTTGAAAGCTGGGAATGCCAGGCAATGTGAGCCAGGCTTTGGCCCCATTCCTCACATCGCCCATAAACAGCACGAGCCCGAGCAACACCAACCCGCCCACATACATCCACAATGAACGGCGCCGGAAGAAATTGGTATCAAACTGGGCGATACCCAGCATCACAACAAACGCTACGATCATCGCTGCGGCCTGATTCCGAACTTCCATCTCGCTCTGACCACTGGCGCTGTATAACACCATCAGACCAAAGCAGGCCAATAGTAACAATGAGAAAAATAGTGGCACATCGTAGCGAATGGATTGCCAAAGCCCGGCGCCAACTTTGTTTCGCTGGAGCGCTTTAATGCCTCTGCGCTTGAATGTGTGAGTGCCCATGTTTAATTCTTTACCCGAGTCTGTTCGCTTGCGTGCTTTTGCTCAGCACGAATTATTGTGCTGCTGCTAAATCCAACAGGCTTTCCTGTTCCTGTAAAGGAAGCAAATAGGCATCCATTACCTGGCGCGCGACCGGACCAGCAACTGAGCTGCCCCCACCACCATTTTCGACATAAACTGCTACCGCAATTCGCGAATTCTGTGTCGCCTCAAATGCAATGAACATGGCATGATTGCGAAAGCGCTCGTCCACTTCGGTATTGTCTCGATTACCTCTGGCATCCACCTGGAACTGAATCACCTGCGAGGTACCGGATTTACCAGCCATCGGGTATTCCAATGGCTCATGCTGGTGAATGAAAGGATAAGCGGAACCTTCGTGACGACGAATAGTGCGATCGTAGGGCTTGCTGGTAGTATGCACCATTGCATTACGAATCAGGTCAAGATGCTCCTGACTAGGCAATACCGGCTGCGTAACATCCTCATCGTCAAATACAACATCTACAAATCTGCCTTCGGCAGTTTCTACACCGCGCAACATACGTGGTGCTCTTAGTACGCCATTATTGGCAATGGTGGCTGCTGCACTGGCCATCTGCAAAGTGGTTGCCTGAAAAATGCCATTACCAATTCCTTCAAATGGCGTTTCGCCGGCGTACCATGCTTCGCCGCGATTTTGCATTTTCCAAGCACGCGAAGGCACAATGCCGCGACTGGCCTCCGGGATGTCGAAACTCAGGTTTTTGCCAAAACCAAACCCCAAAAGATAGTCGTGAATCCTGTCGATGCCAAGCTCAACCGCAACCTGATGAAAGTAAGTGTTGCAAGACTGATATATGGCACGTTCAAGTGTTATCGCCCCGTGACCGGATTTATCAACCCACCAGGTCCAGTCATAGTAAGGGCGCGAACGTCCCGGCAGAGAATAAAAACCACGATCGTTCACAACCGTTTCCGGCGTGATAACCTCATGCACCAAACCTGCCATCGCAATGAATGGTTTAATGGTAGAACCCGGCACCCGCGAACTGGCTGCTCTGTTAAATAAAGGAGAGTGGCCTGAGCTGTTCAATGCCACCATCTGTTCTCGACTGATGCCTGTCACAAAAATATTGGGATCGTAGCCAGGTTTACTAACCATGGCCAAAACACCGCCAGTCGCCGGATCGATCGCCACGATAGCGCCACGATGTTCTCCCAGTGCACGCTCCGCAGCAATCTGCAGATCAGCATCCATGTGTAACATGATGTCCTGACCGGGAACAGGATCAGTTCTGTCCAATACACGGGTTACCTGGCCACGGTTGTTCTTCTCAACAGTTTCGTAACCAACCTGACCGTGCAGGTAGCTCTCGTAGGTTTTTTCAATTCCGGTTTTGCCGATCTGATGTGAACCACGATAATTACGCGTAGTTTCATCATCCATATTTGCCATTTCTTCACGATTGATCTCGGCAACGTACCCTAATGCATGAGCTGCTGTTTCACGCAATGGATAATGGCGCACCAGTTGCGCCTCTACCGCAATACCAGGCAACATATGTTGGTTGACTGCAATAAACGCCATTTCTTCCTGGCTTAACTGATAACGCAACGGAACGGAGGTATGGGGGACAGGACGACGACTTTGGCGAATCTGATACTGCTCTATATCCTGATCGGTAAGGGTAATTATTGAGCGCAGCAATGCCAGTGACTTTTCGAAATCAGCCGCGGTTTCTCTGACAACGGTGAGGTTGAATATAGGTCGGTTCTCTACCAACAGTTTACCGTTACGATCGTAGATCAACCCACGGTTCGGTGGCACATATTGTGAGTGCAGACGATTACCATCGGAGCGCGCTGCAAAATACTCGTAACGAACCACCTGCAGATTGACCATCCACACAACCAGTGCGCTCATTAGCAGGAATATTATTATGCCAGCCACCAGCATTCGGCGATTGAATATTTGGCTTTCGCGAGCATGATCATCAAGATTGAATCGTTTTGCCATGTTTTTGCCCGGTTTTAAGCGTTTTTTTCGTGAATTGCTCGGTTCACAATGGTGGAAGATTAACGCTAAGACACTCAAATTGCTAATAAGTTTAATAGGAAGTCTTTGAATAAGTCATCATGCCCTGTGATATGGATGCCCATTCAACAGAGTCCAAACACGATATATCTGCTCAGCGAGCAGAATTCTAACCAATGGATGTGGCAAAGTTAACGCGGAAAGTGACCATTTTTCATTGGCGCGCTGCAAGCAGGGTTCACCCAGTCCATCAGGGCCGCCGACCAACAGGACGATTTGCTGGTGATCCAGACGAACTGCAGCGAACCGTTTGGCCAGCGCTTCTGTGCTCAATGTCTTGCCCGTTACTTCCAGAGCAACGACAAAGTCATCTGCGCGTACCTTGCTCAATAATCCGTCGCTTTCCTTGCGAATGGCCTGTTGCACATCCTGCCCTTTACCACGACGCCCCAATGGCACTTCTTCACAAACCAGTGCAAATTCTGATGGCAAACGTTTGGCATATTCCACCACACCGGCTTCCACCCAGGCTGGCATTTTTGTGCCAACGGTGACCAGCTTAACTTTCACTACTGCCTTTTCCAGAAACCTTTTTGGTTTCCTTTTTGGTTTCCTTTCCGGTAGCGCTATCGCCCGTATTAAAATTCCACAAATCTTCCAGACTATAAAGCGCTCGCGTATTGGCCAACATGATATGAACGATAACTGCGCCGAGATCGACCAGAACCCATTCGCCGGGCAATCTGCCTTCCTCGCCGATTACTTCAGCGCCAGCTGCTTTCACCTGACGAGACACTTCATCTGCCAGCGATTTGATATGCGTGGTCGAGTTACCGGTGGCGATTACCATATAGTCTGTAATCTGCGTAAGCTCTTCGACGTTCAGGCAAACTATATTCTGTGCTTTGATATCTTCCAGCGCTTTAACGGCGAGTTTTGACAATGCTTGTTTTTCCAAAACGGGGTAATCCTCTTAAAAAATTGCGTGTATATTTAATATCTCAACAAAACAAAAAGATCACTGATACAGGCGATGCCGCCTGATATAGTCCGCTACGCTATCGGATAGCATGGCAACAGGCACTTTTCCTGTCTGCAGTTTGTGACGTACTGCACTGGACGCAATATCAAGCGCTGGTTTATCCAGCATGTAAATGCCTCCGGAAACACGCTTGAACAAAGTCTCCGCGTCAGTCGTCTGCCTTGCCTGCAATTCCCTGTTCAACTCAACATCTGTATCGGTGGCTGCCACAGAATTCAGTGGTCGGTTCACTGCACAGACATGGGCTAGTTCGAATATCTCACGCCATTTGTGCCAACCTGGCAAACTCTGAAACGCGTCCTGCCCCAGCACAAGAACGAGGATGCTCTGCGGAAAATCAGCATGCAACGAACGCAAGGTATCCACGGTATAGGAGACACCTTCGCGCTTCAGCTCCCTGCTGTCTATCAACAGTCTTTCGTCGATGCCTGTCTCCAGCTGCAACATATTCAGCCGATGCGCAGAAGAAACAACAGCACCCTCTCTGTGATTGGGAATAGCGCAGGGCACAAGGCGCAACTCATCCAGCTGCAATTGCTCCAGTACTGACAGTGCCGCTGCGGTATGCCCCAGGTGCACGGGATCGAACATGCCGCCCATTACACCGATTCGATGTGTCATTGGCGAATATGACCGTCGCCAAGCACGATGAATTTCTGCGACGTTAATCCTTCCAATCCTACAGGACCTCGTGCATGGAGTTTATCAGTGGAAATACCAATTTCCGCACCCAGGCCATACTCAAAACCATCGGCAAATCGTGTGGAAGCATTAACCATGACAGAACTGGAATCTACTTCGCGCAGAAATCTTTGCGCGCGCCCGAAATCTTCCGTGAGAATTGCCTCTGTATGAGCAGAGCTGTACTGGCTGATGTGATCCATTGCGGCATCCAGATCCGCGACAATCTTAACGGCCAGAATGGGCGCCAGATATTCTTCGTGCCAGTCTTCTTCCTTGGCCACGCCGATGTCAGAGACCAGTTTTCTGGTTTCCTCACAGCCACGCAGTTCCACACCCAGCGCTTTATATTGAGAGACTAATTCGGGCAACACGCGTTCTGCAATGCCTTGTGCTATCAGCAATGTCTCCAACGTATTGCAAGTGCCGTAGCGTTGCGTCTTGGCGTTGATGGCTACCTTTATCGCTTTCTCCGCATCGGCTTTATCATCTATATATAAATGGCAGTTACCATCCAGATGTTTGATAACCGGTACACGCGCATCTGCGCTGATCCGGGCAATCAGCCCCTTGCCACCACGTGGCACAATGACGTCTACATATTCTGGCATCGTAATCAGTTTGCCTACCGCCGCACGGTCTGTGGTATCCACCACCTGCACGGCATCGGCGGGCAATCCGGCTTCCGATAAACCGTTGGCAATACAGGATGCAATAGCTTGATTGGAATGCAGTGCCTCTGAACCGCCCCGCAAAATGGTGGCATTACCGGATTTCAGGCACAGGCTGGCCGCCTCACAGGTCACATTAGGACGCGACTCGTAAATAATGCCAATAACGCCCAATGGCACGCGCATTTTACCTACCTGAATACCACTGGGCATAAAGCGCATGTCAGTGACCTCACCGACCGGATCATTCAAAGCTGCGACCTGGCGCAGGCCTTCAATCATGCCATCTATGCGCTCAGGCGTCAGAGCCAGACGGTCAAGCATCGCAGCGTCCAACCCCTTCTCACGCCCCGCAGCCATATCCTTGTCATTGGCTGCCTGCAACGCTGCACGCGAAGATTCGATAGCCTTTACCATAGCCAGCAAAGCAGCATTCTTCTGAGCTGTCGTTGCTCTTGCAACTATGCGGGAGGCGGCGCGCGCCTGCTGTCCCAGCTGGGTCATGTAACTGTCGATATCTGCCATGAAAACTCTGTGATGCTTTCTATAATGACTCGCAAATAGCCTTAAACAAGCCTGACTTGCAAAGAAATGCGGCATTATAGCGCCGACCGGGGGTAATAGGGAGCCTCTGAGTAACTCTGTCAGATATTGTTTTGCAGGCTCATTTCTGCGGGATAAGGGTTCATATACCAGGAGTTGCGGATGTATTCGTCCGGGTTGCGCCGAAAGTGATGATTCAACAGCGTAATCGGGACTATCAACGGCACCTGCCCCTGCAGATAATTCTGCACGGCATCGGTCAATTCAGCACGGTCATCTGTATCCAGGTTATTCCGCAGATAGCCCTGTATATGTTGCATCACATTGGCATGGTTGCCGCGTGTTGCTTTCTTTTTAAGCGCCTGCATCAATCTGCTGAAGTATTGCGGCGCTACTTCGTGCAGGTTGCCGCGCGTGGCACTGGCGACAAGGGGGCCCAGTTCCCGATAAGTCTTCTGGCAGTGACTCATCAACACCAGCTTGTGGCGGGCATGGAAATCCACTAATGCACCTACAGTCATGCCCTTCTGGAATATCTGCTGCCAACGATATGTGACGTAAACCCGTTGAATAAAGTTCTCGCGCAATACTGCATCACCCAGGCGCCCTTCTTCCTCCACCGGCAAATCTGGAAAATCGCGCATCAGGGTCGCCGCGTATATACCCACACCATCACGCGAGGCACGCCCACCCCTGTCAGCATCGTCGTAAACCTTTACGCGTTCCATACCGCAACTCGGTGACGACTTTTTCAAAATATAACCACAAACCGACTGCAACCAGGTATGTTGATCCGTGGCGCAATCTATCAACTGCTGTGTGTAGTCCAGGCTCGAATCGCTTAACCCTACGCAGCGAATTTCGTCATTGTTGCGCAACAGGCGAATGGGTTTACGCGGTATGCCCAACCCAATGGCCACTTCCGGGCAAAACGATCGAAATTCGAAATACCTGCCCAGTGTCTGTTCGATATAAGGCTGCAGTTGATGCTGGCCATCGAAGCGCACCTTCTCGCCCAACAGACAACTGCTGATGCCGACCGGTATTTTCACATGGGGGTGTTGGTTGCTGTTTTTGCTCATGACATGATCTGTTTCAGTGATATTTCTCCGGCTATCAAACGCAATTTCTCCGGACGCGACAGGCGTTTGATACAACTCTCCAGACGCGAGGCATGCGAGCGACTTTCCGCGCTGGCCTGGAACACTAACTCGAGTGGCGCCTTACCACGTAAATAGCGCGATCCTTTAACTGTGTCTGACGCATGCTCCTGAAGGCGTCGCGCGACATCTGTGGAGATACCCGTATACAGCGACTCATCGCGACAGCGGATCATGTAAACGAACCAGTCGCTCACTGCAATTTCCACAACTCTCCAGTTTGCATAATGCGTTGCTCATCACGCAATTTCAGCAGATGCGCAAGCAGCGTTTTCTTTGCCCACACCAGCAAATGCTGAGGAACATCGTCATAGACTCGCAATAACAGAGTATCCAGCGTGCATTCGCCCAATTCGCCTAACCCGGTTACTACCTTTTGCTCGCGGCGCAGGCGATGACGAATCAGCGTTTCGATACTCTGCTGCGGCTCCCACATGATATCGCCATGACCAGGGGCCAGCGACTTCAATGGCAACTCCTTCAGCGAACGCAACGAGTCCAGATAATGAGACATATTGCCATCCGGGGGCAGAATGACCGGCGTAGTACCCTGCAATATGTGATCGCCAGTGAACAACATCCCCTCTTGCTCCAACAGAAAACACAGATGGTTGGAGACATGGCCTGGCGTGTGTATCAGTTGCATGGTGAATTCACCGCAATCGATACGCTCACCAGGCAAGTACGTTCGTGCAGGCACCATGGTCCTGTCCTGATAACCTCCTTCGGGAGCAGCCAGCCCGATAACTTCTGCACCGGTAACGGCCTGCAACGCAGCTGTTCCGGGCGAATGATCGGAGTGGGTATGCGTCACAAAAATCCAGCGCAGCGGGCGCCCGGCCAAAGCCGTCAGCAGCGCCTGCGTATGTTTCGCATTCAGCGGTCCCGGGTCTACTACAGCCATGGTATCGCTACCCAACAGGTAGGAATTCGTGCCCGGACCCGTCATGATATTGGCGTTGTCGCAAAGCACCCGAAAAACGGGAATTGTGCCGGATCCAACGGGTTTGGCCTCACCGGCAATAAACTGTGAATTCACTGTGTGTTCACCTGCTCTGTCTGCGTTTTAGAGGCATCATAGCGGTTTTGCTTTGAATCTAAAACCGCCAATTCAGTGCATAAAACAGTACTGGCCTTTGGCGCTGATTCGCGCTATAAAAGGCGCCTTTTCAGACGTCACGATGCAGCCGATGCACACAGGTGTTACTCGCCCGTTACGAATGGGTTGGCACTGAAAATACAGCCCCGATCATGAGAACGAAGAGCCATATCGAATGGCCCGGGAACCGGAAGGGACAATCAGCATGTACAGGATTCAGACGTTCAACCAGATTTCAGACAAAGGTCTGAACCGTTTTCCACATGGCAATTATCAGGTGGGACCGGACTTAACCAACAGCGATGCTATTCTGGTACGCAGCCACAAACTCAGCACCAGTGACACCAATCCGCAATTACGGGCGGTAGCCCGCGCGGGTGCCGGAGTGAACAATGTGCCGGTGGCCAGTTATACCGAACAGGGCATCGTGGTATTCAATACGCCGGGAGCCAATGCCAACGCTGTCAAAGAATTGGTGTTGTGCGGTCTGTTGTTGTCTTCACGCGGCATCATTCCGGGTATCAACTATGTCAATTTGCTTGCTGACATAACTGACAATGCCGCTATGTCCAAATTGCTGGAAGAAGAAAAGAAGCGCTTCAAAGGCAATGAGTTGGTCGGCAAGACTCTGGGCATTATCGGTTTGGGTGCAATCGGCTCGCTGGTCGCCGAAATGGCAATCAGCCTGGGCATGAAAGTCCTGGGTTACGACCCTGCGCTGTCAGTAGATGCAGCCTGGCGTCTGCCGAATCAAGTGCGCAAGATTGAAAACATCAGCGCACTTCTGGGTCATTCTGATTTCGTGACTCTGCATTTGCCAGTACTGGATTCTACCCGCGGTCTGGTCAATGCCGATTTGATTGCCTCCATGAAACCCGATTTGTGTTTATTGAATTTTTCACGCGAAGAGATTGTTGATACTGCAGCACTGGTAGATGGTCTGGATGCTGGCTCATTGCGTATGTACGTAGCCGATTTCCCCTGCAAGGAATTGATTGGTCGCGATGATGTGATCCTGATGCCACACATTGGCGCCAGCACCGATGAAGCGGAAGAAAACTGCGCCGTGATGGCCGTCGACCAGTTAATCGATTTTCTGGAGAATGGGAATATTCGCAACTCAGTCAACTTCCCGAACATTACTTTGGACCGCGTTGCCAATGGCTCAAAATGCAGTCGTCTGGCCATCAGCAACCGCAACGTGCCAGGTATGTTGGGAAAAATACTGTCCGTGCTGGCGGATCAGAACATCAACGTGATTGATATGATCAACAAGAGCCGCAACGAAATTGCCTACAACCTGATTGATGTCGAGACGCGGCCATCGGATGCTGCTTTGGCGGGGATTGCTGAGATACCTGATGTCATCAAGGTGACGGTGCTTTAGTTCACTTTTTTTCCAGTGTAGTTGTGCAACAAATTATTTAAAGCCTTTTATCAAAAGACAGGAACACGACATGACACGCATTTTCAATTTCGGCGCTGGCCCGGCAATGTTGCCCACCTCGGTCATGGAAAAAGCCCGTGATGAGTTTCTCGATTTTCAGGGGATGGGAGCATCTATAATCGAGATCAGCCACCGCTCACCGGAGTTCGATGCCGTATTGAACCGCACCGATGAATTATTTCGCGAGTTGTCCGGACTGCCTGACAATTATGAAATTCTTTATGTGCACGGTGGTGCGCAGATGCAGTTTTCCGCGATACCTCTGAATCTGCTTGGCCTGAAACCAGCACACAAAGCTGCTTATGTTGAATCCGGCAATTTTGCGATGCTCGCGCGCAAGGAGGCTTCACGATTTGGCAATATCACCGTTGCCGCCAGCAGCGAGACGACCAATTTCGATCGCATTCCTGATTTTGATCCGAGGAAACTGGACCCGGAAACCTCTTATGTACATATCACCAGCAACAACACCATTTTTGGTACACGCTGGCAGCAGTTTCCGGATACCGGCAGCATTCCTTTGGTAGCGGATATGACGTCCGAGTTGTTATCGCGTGAATTGAACTACAACCAATTTGGAATCATCTTTGCCGGTCTGCAGAAAAACCTGGGACCATCCGGTCTGGCGGTTGTACTGGTACGCAAAGACCTGTTGGGCCATACCCTGCCTCATACGCCTTCACTGCTGGATTATTCGGTGTACGCGAAAAACCATTCGCTCTACAACACCAACAATACGTTCGCCATGTACATGATGGGACTAGTGTTGGAGTGGTTGAAAGAGCAAGGTGGTGTTGCAGCCATTGAAGCGGTGAACGAGCAGAAAGCCAAAGTACTTTACGATGTTATAGACAGCACTGATTTCTATATTGGTTCTGCGCATCCGGATCACCGTTCACGTATGACAGTGACGTTCAATCTGGCTGACAATACGCTGTTGGATAAGTTCGTAAAAGAAGCGTTGGCTCAAGGCCTGTATGCACTGAAAGGACATCGTCTTGTAGGGGGCGTACGTGCATCTATCTACAACGCGATGCCTCTGGAGGGCTGTCAAAAGCTGGTTGCGTTCATGAAGGAGTTTGAGCGCAACAACGGCTGATGGTGGGGGGAACCTCTGCACAGGAGTTTTTTGGATGATGCGCTGTCTGCTCCGGTTTTTCGTGATGGCTTGCGGGCTGACAGCAGCGCTGATCTCCACTTCATTCAACTCAACGATTCACGCACAGACGCCGTGGTCCACTGATATCCAACTGGAGTGGCTGCAGCAGGTTCTGCCCGCTGCAGAAACTTTCTCTGAAAAAGCGGGTGATCCGCCAGTTTTCAGCGGCTTTCGGCGCAACCCGGTAAGCGATGAGCAGGAGCTCGTCGGCTATGTATTTCTCAGCAGCGATGTGCCGCCCGAGCGCAGAGGCTACGCCGCGCCAATCGCGATGCTGATCGGTCTGAGCACCGAGTATCAGATTACGGCTATCAAAGTTCTCAACTATTACGAATCCTATCTGTACTCCCGCGGCGACTTCATTGATAACAGCACGTTTCTTGCGCAATTCCGCAATAAGACCCTCACTGATCAATTTCGTCTGCAGCAGGACTTTGATGGCTTGAGCAGCGCCACAATTACCAGTGCTGCCATGATTCGGGGTGTCAGTGACGCCGCGCGCAGAGTGGCGCGCACCTATTTGCAATTTGAGGAAGGTGACGAGCAGGAACGCAATACAGCAGCCAATGCTTTAGCACAATTGCAGCCGTTGTCGTGGCAAAACATGATTGATCAGGGAATCATTACGCAAATGACGGCGCCAACCATGTACGGCGACGAATTGCAGCTTTCGTTTACCTATATCGGCAAACGCGTATTGGGTGAATTCTTTATTGGCGCCGAAGCTTTCTCTGGCGCTGAAAGCGACGCTGCATTTCGCGCAGGACGCGGTGAACTCATGTTGTATGCAGCCAGCGGTGATGGAGCAGGAAACTCCTTTCGCCAGTTTCCCATAACCATTCAGCAGGGCGACATCAGCCGCACATTACCCGGTTACCGAATGGTCAATGCGGGAGATGCCAGCGCTGGCGCGATTGCAGGCAATGCACGTTATGCCGGCGCCATCGCCATGCATCCGGATTTCGATATCACGCACCCATTCACTATTATTCTGCAGCCTCCGGGTTTGACAGAAACTTTCAGCGTGGTTTATCAGTTGAGCGGCATCGGCCTGCCACTGGCCAGAGGAGAAGCGATACTTTCGGAAGAGGAAATTCGCGAGGCATTGCTGGCGGAAGCCGGCTTTTTTCAACGTTTGCAACTTGATCCACCATGGCAGGGAACCCCTCCATTGGATATAGCTATGCTTATGCTGATCTTCACGTTGGTGATGATTGCGTTTCTACGCAAGAGCAGCCGCGTACGCTGGGTAGCTTTGACTTTGACTTTATTCTACCTGGGATTTTTCAAAGCAGGTTTCCTTTCCGTTTCGCACATCACCAGCGCCATCAGACAAGGGCCAGATGTATTTCTCAACAATATGCCATTACTGATGCTCATTATCTTCACTTTAGTCACTACCTTATTATGGGGTAGGATTTTCTGCTCATCGCTCTGTCCCTTCGGTGCAGTGCAGGATTTTCTGGCACGTTTCTCGCCTAAAAGCTGGCGCATTACCATACCGCAGAATTTTCATGCGCAAGCTATTTACATCAAGTACGCCATCCTGGTTCTGATACTCGGGTTGGCGCTGACGCAAAGCAATCTGACTGTGTTCCAGTACTTCGAACCCTTCGGCACATTATTTTTCTTCAGCCCTTCATTGTTATTGTGGGCTATCTTGCTTGCTATTCTGCTTGCCTGCGTTCTGGTAGAGCGTTTCTATTGTCGTTACGTGTGTCCTTTAGGGGCGGCGCTGGGCGTTATCGCTCTGGTGAGCCCACTGCGCATCAATAGAGTGCCACAATGTACTTTATGTACCGTGTGCGAACACGCCTGTCCTACTGGCGCTATTCGCAAGGAAAAGATCGATTTCAAGGAATGTGTGCGCTGCGATATCTGTGAGAGTAAACTGATCGAAAAGGCGGGCACCTGTCGTCACTCCATGACGGAGATAACACGACGGGTCACTGATAAACAAAAACTTGAGGTTGTTGATTTGCGATGAACGCAAACCGCAAGATCATTCATTGTGATTGCGACTGTTTCTACGCATCCATTGAAACACGTGACAACCCTGAACTGGCTGGTAAACCGGTAGCTGTTGGCGGCGCCAGTGATCGCCGGGGCGTAGTGGCCACCTGCAATTATGAAGCGCGCAAATTCGGTATACATTCCGCCATGCCTACTGCAACAGCTCTGAGACTTTGTCCACAGTTGGTTCTGGTAAGGCCGAACATGGAAAAATATCGGTTGGCATCTCAAGCCATGCATGAGATCTTCCGGCGTTATACCACTTTAATCGAACCTCTTTCATTGGACGAAGCATTCCTTGACGTCAGTGAAGTGCAAGCCTGTCGTGGCAGCGCTACTTTGATAGCACAGGAAATCCGGCAGACTGTCAGAGAGGAGTTGCGCATCACGCTGTCCGCCGGTATAGCTCCCAATAAATTCATTGCCAAGATCGCCAGTGACTGGAACAAACCTGATGGCCAGTATGTGGTAACGCCTGACAAAGTGGATGAATTTGTCAAAGCCCTGCCAGTGAAGAAAATTTTCGGTGTGGGCAAAGTCACAGCCGCAAGGATGAATGCGATGGGCCTGCATACCTGCGCGGACTTGCGTGAGTGGAGCGAGGATTCACTGCTGGAGAATTTCGGCAAATTTGGTAGCAGCCTGCATCGTTTGTGCCGCGGCATCGATGACCGGGAGGTGAGAACGGACAGTCAGCGTAAATCGCTGAGCGTGGAAAATACCTATGCGCAGGATCTGCCCACGCTGGAAAGCTGCCTGGAGCAACTCCCGGTACTGCATCAACAAATGCAGGAGCGTTTGCAGCGGGTGTTAAAAAAATATCGGGTGAGCAAGAAGTATGTAAAGATCAAGTTTTTGGATTTTGTCAGCACCACAGCCGAGCACAGCGCAGACAATAGTGATCTGACTGGCTATGAGAAACTACTGACGGAAGCATGGCGACGCGGCGAGCGACCGGTGCGTCTATTGGGTATAGGTGTAGGACTTAGTCCACTGCAAACTGATACAGTAAAGCCAGAATACAAAATTGCAGAACAACTCGTGTTGCCAGGCGTTGTCGATGATTATTGAAGCCACGAGCGGCTATAGAATTGTTCAGAGGTTCCTTAAAGATTATGTCCCGCTACCGCCCACCAGCCGCACCCATGTCCAATTACCTGACCCCGGAGGGTGAGGCGCGTCTGAAAGCAGAACTTACTTATCTGTGGAAGGAGGAGCGTCCGCGCATCACGCAATCTGTGACAGAAGCTGCCGCGCAGGGCGATCGATCCGAAAACGCAGAATACACCTACGGCAAAAAACGCCTGCGTGAAATTGATCGGCGCGTGCGCTATCTAAGCAAACGTCTGGAAACCGCAACCGTGGTGAACAACGCGCCAAGCGACACCAGCAAAGTTTATTTTGGTGCATGGGTTACCGTCTCGGATGACGACGACAACAGTCAGGAGTATCGCATCGTGGGCCCGGACGAGATAGGCGACGCGCCAGGTTATATCAGCATGGATGCCCCGTTAGGCAAAGCTCTGCTGGGCAAGAAGATTGACAATGAGGTCACCATCAACACGCCTGATGGCGAGCGCAACTATTACATCAGCGCTATTCGCTATAACATCAGCTCATGAAACACGTCACCATACTCGCGTTTCCGCAGGCTTTGGCATCCAGCATGACAATCCCGCTGGAGATGATCAACGCGGCGGCCGTGATACATGAAATACGCAGTAAGCAGCGCAGTCGCCTGCGACTGCTCACTGCCAGCGAAGATGGTCAAGCGCTGACTCTTACAGGTGGCATCACCATTTTGCCCAATGCCAGTATCGACAACATCGAGTTCAGTGATTTGATTTTCATACCGGCACAGTGGGGAAATCCGCGCGCAGGTGTGAAGCGTTGTCAGAAGACTGTGATGTGGTTGACTCGGCAATATGAGAAAGGCGCAACCATTTGCAGCGTAGGTACCGGCAGTTATTTTCTGGCGGAGGCCGGACTATTGCATGCTCGCTCCGCTACTACACACTGGCGCTATTTCGATGCTTTCCAAAATTCTTACCCTACCGTTAAGTTACAACGCAAACGTTTTATCACGCATGAGGATCGACTGTACTGCACGGGAAGTATCAACGCAGTACGCGATGTAATGCTGCATTTTGTAGAGCAGTTATTCAGCGAACATACTGCCGATGAAGTTGCGCATCATTTCACACATGAGCTAAAGAGATCGTATGAATCCATGATTCTTGCAGGCGATCAGAAAAATACACATCATGATGAGGAGATCATCAAGATACAGGAGTGGCTACAAAAAAATTATCATCGTACGCTTAATCTGGGCGAACTTGCCCAGAGTTTTAATATCAATGTACGCTCTTTCAACAGGCGGTTTCGTGCCGCTGCCGGCAAAACACCGATGCAGTACCTGCAGGAAACCAGAATTGCACAAGCCAGAGATCTGCTGAAGAAAAGCAATCTCAGTGTGGCGGAGATTGCCTACTCCGTGGGCTATCAGGATGTCAGTTATTTCACGGGATTGTTCAGAAAGATGAATTCAGTGACGCCGGTTGAGTACAGGCATCTGGTGCGCAACAAACTGTTCAAGGTAGATGCTGGTGGGCAGGATTAGATTTTTCTACAAAGGCTTTTGATACTTCTCTTTCCAGTCTGCATACGGCATGCCATAAACCATTTCCCGCGCCTTTTCATAATCGACGTCCAGACCTTTGTCGCTGGCCGCAGCGGCATACCATTTGGCCAGACAGTTACGGCAGAAACCGGCCAGATTCATCAATTCAATATTCTGCACCTGCTTGTTGTCGTCCAGATGCTTCAGCAAGCGCCGAAATGCGGCTGCTTCCAATTCCAGTTGCTGTTGTTCGTTCATGGACATAATGGTCTCTCTTCAAAAAAAAACAGGGTCGCACTCAACGTACGACCCTGTGGGATTTATTGTCGATGATCAGACTGCCTCTGCATACCGTTGGTATTCAGGTTCGTCATCATCGTCTATATCCAGATTATGATCTGCATTACTTAACCCATTGTCAAAATCATTGGCATGGCTGATGGGTGTTTTCCGATGTTTTTTATCCACAGATTTGAGTTGTCGCTCTGCTGCATTGAACGCGTCGCGTATCGCAACATAGAGATCTTCATGGGAGTGTTTGTCGTGTTGGTCCTGCTTGACCACCACTTCTTTGTTCGGCGTGTGTATCTCTACTGCTACTGAGTAGACTTTGCCTTTGGTCTGGTTATTGTGAGGAGAATCCAGTACGACCCGGCCGCCTATGATGTCGCTGGTATAGCGTTTCAGTTTGCTTATACGCTTGTTGACATTGTCGATGATCGCATCTGATTGATCGATATTGTGAAAAAGAATCTGGAATTCATTAGACATAAACTTCAATCTCCTTGTTTTACTTTTACATGGTGAATGGATTTTTTCTCGTCGTGTGCGCGTCCTCCAGTTGGTGTTTAAAAATAGTTCGTTGATGAAAACTACTAAAATTAATTTCTAGTACCCTGATCTTAAATGCCCTGTTTTCTAATACCCTCTAAAACTGTCAGCCAGATAACCTACCGACAGCGCGTAATTGTTGGCGCAATTGTAACGAAGAATGGCGCGGAAATTATCGTAAGTGACAAAGGCGCGACCACCCTCTCCATCCGGCAATATAATGGATGCCTGAAAATCTACATTGGGTAGCGCCGCTCCATTCAGCGATCGAACACCCGCTGCCTGCCATTGTGGCAAAGACTGCTGGATGGTGTGTCGGCGCAGGACGCTGCAGGAAAAACTGGTTTCTGCTTGCTGCCATTGTTCTGCGTTCTGATGGTAATCCGCTGGCAGCACGACTTCCCTGCCCCAGGTTTGATCATCTCTCCAGCCGGCTGCACGCAAGTAGTTGGCGATAGATGCAAATACGTCTGCTTTGCTGGTCCAGATATCACGTTTACCATCGCCATCGAAATCCACCGCGAATTGCATGAAACTGGAAGGCATAAACTGACTCTGGCCCATGGCGCCTGCCCAGGAACCCTTCATATCTGCGTGGCTGATATGGCCCTCGTTTAATATATCCAGCGCGCTCATCAACTCTCTGCGAAAATAAGCGGCGCGACGGGGATCATAAGCCAGTGTCACCAGCGCCTGAATCACATCGGTGCCACCGGTAAAATTGCCAAAATTTGTCTCTACACCCCAGAATGCGACAATGAAACGGGGCTGCACACCATATTCAGCAGCAACGCGATTCAGCAGCTCGCGATTCTCACGCAGCCGTTCGCGTCCGGTATTGATGCGCCATGCAGTGACCCGCTTTTCCAGATACTGATCCAGCGTTTCCACAAACTCTGCCTGACTGCGGTCGGCTGCGACAACTTGTGGGATGGGAGTGACCGGTATCAGGGCTTGTTCGATGATATCTTCGCGGATTCCGGCTTCACGTGCTTCCGCAATGAGCACCTGTAACCATTCCTGAAATGCCTGCTGATCAGCGGCATCTTTGCTTTCTTGTGCAATTATGAACGTATTGAGTACAACGGTACCGAGCATCAAAGTTACTGCCTTTACCGCGTGCTTGATCATCAAATTGCGACCTCTGTGAAACATACTCAAATTCAAGACTACTCCTTTAAAATTATTTTGTCTAAGCCCTCGGGTGGAAATTTCAGCGTTCCTTTTGCGGTAAAGTTACAGTGTTTGATACAGGTCATTTTTGCCCCTGAAACACCAATGCCAAGGCTCATAAGTGATGCCGGCAGGGTTATTGCGCGGATAACTCAGAACGAACCCAAACTGCGCAGCATTAGCCTGCAACCAGCCAAAGGCCTGCGTTTGCTCGAACTCCTCCTCAAGGCCCGGGCACTCCTCTGTTCCTATATCCACGGCCCGACCTGTATGGTGCTCGCTGTACCCCGGTGCTGCATTTACGCACAGAATCTGTTCGATAGTCAGGCCCTTGGCCAGCTTTCTCTGGATCAGTTCGCACTGATAATCTACGCCACGAAATGCTGAAATCAGCAATAGGGTAATCCCCTGAATTGCAGCCGCCTGAACCATGTCCTGCCAGGCTTGCAACGCGGCGGGAGTGAGCCGCTGCGGTCGCCCATAAAAATCCAGCCCTGCGTCAACCAACACCTCAGGTTCTGGCTGCAGCATCCAACAGGAATTACTCGCGTAACTGTCCGGTATACCCAATTGTCGGTGCAACCCACGGACCCGCTGTGGATAGGCAACGCTGTCATCGGTGCTGACAGCCAGATTTTCAGAAACAAACGGCATAACTCTAATCGTCCTGAGGAACTGCGCGTGAGGAAACTAGCAGGTGCCCCTATCCTATGTGCTGGGTGTTATTGATGCAAGAGTTGGCCAAGAGCGCAACAAGAGTCCAAAATGTCATACATATTGTCCATATAGACATATCAATAACTCACGCTATTTACTATATTTGCCTTAGTTATATTGCATTAAAAGTTAAGACACCAGAACGGTAAAGAGGTTGCACACGGTATGTCCAGGTTACCAGTCATCATAGGCTTCGGCGGCATCAACTCCGCTGGTCGCAGTTCCGCACATCACGGCTATCGCCGTCTGGTGCTGGATAAGCTGTCGCAGGCAGACGCCCAGGAGACGCGTGCGAGTCTGGCCACCTTGATGGGGCTGTTGAGCTACAACAATGGCCAGTGGCTTGATGCGCAGGGTAGCGCCGTTGCACTGAACACTTATCTGCAATCTATCGCTGGACTGATTCAGAACGGCACGCTGATCCGCAAGTTGGAAAGCAATCTGTTCGATCCATCACAACTGCTTTTTCATAAGCGCGCCGTGTTACGCTCTGAAGCTGACAAGCCCATCAGCTTTATTCTCAAGAAACAACACCTGCCGGAGTCCGTCCCTCTTTCCTGGTTATTAAGCGACGCCGGTGATGGACTCGTTCGTGTCGAGATTCAGGGTCACTTCGATGTATTGACAGAGAACCACCGCAAGTCAGCCGTCAATACCGCCGGGCAGCTACCCAGTGGCTTCGATCCGGTTAAGCATTATGCTTCCCGTAGTCACCCGCGCGGCCTGCAACTGACTGTCATAGGCGCCAGCGATGCCATTCAATCGCTGGGTGTGGATTGGGAGACAGTGATGCAAAATGTGTCACCCGACCATATCAGCGTGTACGCTGGCAGCAGCATGAGCCAACTGGATTATGACGGCAATGGCGGCATGATGCAGGCGCGTTTGCTGGGCAAGAAAGTCTCCTCAAAACAATTGGCATTGGGTTTTGCAGAAATGCCGGCCGATTTCATCAATGCCTATATTCTCGGAAATTTAGGGACAACCGGCACCAACGTTGCAGCCTGTGCCACTTTTCTTTACAACCTGCGCCAGGGCATTCGTGATATACGTTCCGGCACTCATCGGCTCAGCATTATCGGCACCAGTGAGGCACCTTTGACACCAGAAGTCATCGACGGCTATGCCACCATGGGTGCACTGGCCAGCGATGAGGCGTTATTGCTGCTTGATGCTGACAAGGGATTATCCAGCCCCGATCATCAGAGAGCCTGCCGTCCCTTTGGCAACAATGCGGGTTTCACGTTAGCAGAGTCTGCACAATTTATAGTGCTTTGCGATGATGAACTTGCGCTAAAACTGGGTGCGAACATTCACGGCGCAGTCAACGAAGTTTTCGTCAACGCGGATGGCTTTAAGAAATCTATCGCCAGCCCCGGTGTTGGCAATTACATCACGATGGCAAAGGCAGTGGCTGCAACACAAAACATCATTGGTACCGAAGGATTGCAACAACGCAGCTTCGTGCAGGCACACGGCACCGGTACGCCACAGAATCGCACCAC
Organism: Pseudohongiellaceae bacterium; assembly: GCA_041751425.1. Lineage (GTDB taxonomy): Bacteria > Pseudomonadota > Gammaproteobacteria > Pseudomonadales > Pseudohongiellaceae > JAVVEG01. The sequence continues at coordinate 28,401 of JBGSXL010000033.1, forward strand.
TGAATCACATATCATGAGTGAGATTGCGAAAATCTGGCAGATCAAACAATGGCCAGTCGCAGCACTGAAATCCTATATAGGCCACTCATTGGCAACGTCCTCCGCTGATCAACTGGTCAGCAGCCTGGGCGTTTGGAAATACGGCTTTATTCCCGGTATTCTGACAACGGATCGGGTTGCGGATGATGTGTATCAGGACAATCTTGAGTTTCTGCTCAAGCACAAGGAAGTAGGTGCAACGGGGATGGATGCTGTCCTTCTGAACTCCAAGGGTTTCGGCGGCAACAATGCAACTGCTTCTATATTGGCTCCGCATATAGCCAATAAAATGTTGCTGAAGAAACATGGCGCAAAAAACATCGCAGAGTATCAGCAACGCAATGAGGCTGTGCTGGAAAAGTCAGCCGCTTACGACAAAGCAGCTATTGCGGGTCAGGTGGCGCCTATATATCGTTTTGACCACAACGTGCTGCACGGAGAAGATCTGCAACTACGTAGAGAGTCAATGCGAGTGGCGGGTCATGCGCAGGAAATCGATCTGAATGTCGAGAACAGTTATCCCGATATGTGCGAATAACACTCACTTGACCGTAACGGGTTGAGCCTCAGCAATGCGCTTTTGCCACTCCGCCGGCCCGGTACGATGCACAGATGTACCATTCACATCCACGGCAACTGTTACCGGCATATCTTCCACTTCAAACTCATGAATGGCCTCCATCCCCAAATCCTCGAACGCCACGATTCGCGCTTTGCGAATCGCCTTGGACACCAGATAGGCCGCACCACCCACTGCCATCAGATAAACAGCACTGTGCTTCTTGATGGCATCAATAGCTACCTGACCCCTTTCAGCTTTTCCGATCATGCCCAGCAGACCGGTTTTTTCCAGCAGAGTGTCAGTAAATTTGTCCATGCGTGTTGCCGTTGTCGGTCCGGCTGGTCCAATCACCTCTTCACGCACCGGGTCTACCGGGCCAACGTAATAGATAAAGCGTCCTTTTAAATCCACACCGGCAGGAAGTGATTCACCGCGGGCAAACATTTCCACCATGCGTTTATGTGCCGCGTCGCGCCCGGTCAGCATCTTGCCCGACAACAATAAAGTTTCGCCGGGCTGCCACTGTTTGACGTCTTCCGGTGTAACGGTATCCAGATTCACTCGACGTGCGCTGGCACCCGCATCCCAGGTAATCTGTGGCCAGTCCTCCAGCTTCGGTGTTGTCAGATGCGCAGGACCATCACCTTTCAAAACAAAATGTGCATGACGCGTTGCTGCACAGTTGGGAATCATCGCCACCGGCAATGAAGCTGCATGAGTAGGATAATCCTTGATCTTGATATCCAGCACCGTAGTCAGTCCGCCCAGACCCTGCGCGCCTATACCCAGGGCATTGACCTTATCCATAATCTCCAGACGCAATTCTTCCACTTTGTTCTGCGGACCACGTGCACGCAGGTCGTGAATATCAATTGGGTCCATTAACGCTTCCTTGGCCAGTACAGCGGCTTTTTCTGCCGTGCCGCCAATGCCTATGCCCAGCATCCCCGGCGGGCACCAACCCGCTCCCATGGTGGGCACTGTTTTCAGCACCCAGTCGACGATGCTGTCGCTGGGGTTCAGCATGACCATCTTTGCTTTATTCTCGGAGCCGCCGCCTTTGGCTGCCACGGTAACATCCAACTCATCTCCGGGAACAACCTCCATGTGAATCACTGCCGGTGTATTGTCCTTGGTGTTTTTCCGCGCGCCCGCAGGATCAGACAGAATGGATGCGCGCAGTACATTGTCCGGATGCAGATAAGCACGACGTACACCTTCATTGATCATATCCGCAACACTCAAGTTGCCCTGCCAGCTCACACCCATACCAATTTTCAGGAATACTGTAACAATGCCTGTGTCCTGACAGATTGGCCGTTTACCCTCTGCGCACAGGCGCGAGTTGATCAGAATCTGCGCCATGGCGTCTTTCGCCGCCTGCGACTCCTCGCGCTCATAAGCCTCATTGACCGCCTGAATGAAATCCAGCGGGTGATAATAGGAGATATACTGCAGTGCGTCGGCAACGCTCTGGATAAGATCATCTTGTCGAATTACGGTCATCAGAAGTGTCCTGAGGATGGGATTGTCTGTTTAAAAATGCGGGCAAGTTTATCACACATCCATTAGAATCGATGGCCAACACTTTTCAGAAAACCTGACAAAACGAGCCTGAATATGACGCCTTCTGCCGATGCAAACATTCTCTATTCCCATGACAACGGTGTATTCATTCTGCAAATAAGCCGTCCGGACAAGAAAAATGCCCTGACACAAACCATGTATAAAGCATTGGCTGACGGCATCAAGCAGGCCGACGCGGACCCTGCCATCAATGTGATACTGATTCGTGGCACCCACGATTGCTTTACCAGCGGCAATGACGTCAACGACTTCGTCAATTCGACCCATCAAACTGGTGAGAGCAAATCCGTGCAGTTCATGAAGGCAATTGGAACAGCCCAGAAACCGGTTATTGCTGCCGTGGGCGGGCTGGCTATTGGTATAGGCACCACCATGCTGTTTCATTGCGACCTGGTATATGCGTCTGAGGAGTGCTATCTGCAGTTGCCATTCACCAGACTGGGGCTGTGCCCGGAGGCAGGTTCAAGCATGTTGCTGCCGCAGGCCATTGGCCACCAACGCGCATCGGAGCTGCTGTTACTGGGAGAACGATTTGCACCGGAGAAAGCCCAGCAGTATGGCATTGTGAATGAAGTACTGCCGTCAGATGTGTTTCTGGACTACGCACTAGGCAAAGCCAGAGAGCTGGCGAAATTGCCTGCAGAATCAGTGCGGGCTTCCAAAGCATTGATCAAACGCAATCATACGCAACCGCTTTATGACACTATTTCATTGGAACTACAGATGTTTGCACGCCTACTACAATCGCCCGAAGCTCAGGCGATCATGCAGGCGTTTTTGAACAAGAAAAAAGCTTAGGTTGGAATTCTCATTCTGCAAACCCAAGAATTTCCTGGAACATCATCTACCCACCAGATGTAACCGTTCGATACTGACATGCCATGTGGTTGCGGGTGATCATCGGCGAGACGAATGGCATCAATAACTTCGCCAGTGTCGGGATCCCGTTTGTAGAATGAGCTGACATCCGAATCAGATTCCCACAAGTAATCTCCGTCAAACCCAATACCATGAGGACGCTTGTGAACTGACGGTATGATGTTTTCCACTGTCCAGGTTGCGGGATCAATGCGATAAATCATGCGCGATGGAGGCACAGCAACAAACAGCTTGCCATCCTTAACATCCATTCCGTGAGCTCCAGTGCCTTCTCGCCATTGTCCGGGAACCGTTTGGTCGGGGCCACCAGTGGCACCTGATGCCATTGATCCCGGCGCACCTGGCGGAACTTCCTGCGGAGAAGCAGTTGGTGATCTTTCCAGCGGGCCGTCACGGCGTACTGGATCCCACGGCGCGTTGTAAATAACTCCAGCACCGGGCGTGAAATGTGAGGAGATTGTTCTGCCCGTATGTGCGTCAGCACGGATGATTTCACGGCTATACGTGGCCGCTATCCACAAATCAGTCCCATCGTGCGTGAGTCCACTCGGAGTTTCTCCACCAGTACGAAAATCGCGAATAACATTGCCATTATCGGGGTTGCACAGATATACATGGCTTTGTCGTTGTCCATGTGGCCCTCTGGATTGTCCATCAATCATCCACATACCCTCAGACGTCATTTGCATACCGTTCGACGCGGGAAAGGATGTCTGCCACAAAACTTCAACGTTACGGGCAGCGCGCGGTGTAGGCAAAGCCTTCCAGGCGAAGGTTCTGTATTGATCTGCGGAACCTCCTGTCGATGCATAAGCACGTGAAGAACCACTCGGTATGGCAATACCACCAGCCCCTATTGCCGCACTGCCAGCGAATACTGCTGCTGACTTAAGAAAGTTTCTGCGATTATTATTCTTCATGTCGGTTGCGCCTCCTCATTTGAGAGGAGCTTTTCCTCTCTTTGGTTTAATATAATCTTATTTATACTATAAATAAGACTAAGCTAATTTATACGATATATTCCTTTTTTTTGCAAGTCATTAGACCTGTAAAAAAAACGATATCGGGTAACCGTAAAGTCCCAAAAAAAAGGCGGCCCAAAGAGCCGCCGAAGAGAGGACCACTACATCATGCTCTTGCTAAACCTTCTCAGGTTAAAGGCTGAAAATGCCGGATTTCGATGTGCTCCGGTATTAAATTGAAACAAGGTTTTCACCTCAAAGTTTTTCCTCAAAAAGCGTTTTTGATGCGTCAATTTTCAGGAATAAAACCGCAGCAAACAACGACAATGCTCCGAGTATTGTGAACGCCAGATTCCAGTCAGCATAGGTCACAATATAGCCGGTCGCCGCTGCTGCAATGGCACCAGCGATGTTGCCAAAAGTGTTCATTACGGAAGCAACGGATCCGGCATACTCCTTGCCTACATCCAAAGTAACAGCCCACGACACACCAACAGTTACTTCAAGGCCGAAGACTGCAATTGCAAAGAAAAATACACTGATAAGTGGGTCGGGCGCTGAAGAGGCAAATGGCACCATTACACCAGCAATAACGAATCCGATTATGGCGACTACCCTGCGCGCAAACTTAAGATTATTGGTGCGCTTGAGCAGATGATCAGAATAGTATCCACCTACCAGGTTACCAATCACACCGCCCGCTAAAGGCGCACTTGCGTACATGCCCATTTCTGCCAGCGTAAAATCACGCGCTTGAATCAAATAGGTAGGAAACCACGTCAGGAAGGTAACTATTCCGTATCCGTAACAAAAATACATAGCGGAGATTAACCACATCTGTGGATTTCTCAGTATCTGTTTCCAAGGCACTATTTTCTTGACGGTCGTGGCTCGCCCCAATGAGTGTTCAAGCTTTTCAAGTTCAGCGACATTCACACTTTCATGCTCACGTGGATCATCGCGGTAGTACCAGTACCAAACAGCTGCCCAAAGCCAGCCAAGAACTGCAAAGATGACAAAAGCCGCCTGCCAATTCCAAAATGCAATAATTACTACTACCAATGGCGGGGTTAATGCTGCAGACAGTCTTGCACCTGCGTGAGTTACCCCCTGCGCCCAGCCTCGTTCCGCCGGTAGCATCCAGCGAGACAATGCTCGTGTTGCGATGGGAAATGCACCAGCTTCACCCGCACCGAACAAAAACCGGCACACGATCATTGACGATGCTGACCACATGAATGCAGTCCCTGCAGTGAAGATGGACCAGTACGCTGTAATTCCCGCCAATGTTTTTCTTGGACCAAAGCGATCGCCCATCCAACCACCCGGTATTTGAAACAAGGCATAACTAATTTGAAAGGCTGCAAATATCCAGCCCATTGTTACTGCGTCGAAACCCAAGTCCTCTTGCATGGAAGGTGCAGCAACAGAAATCACAACTCTGTCCATATAGGTGTTCATATACATCAAAACAACAAGCCATAGGACTATATGCCTGGTTCGAGTTGCTCTTTCCATAACGACATTTTCCATGGAACGTACCCTCTCTAAAGATCAATTTTTATTATGTACCTGCGTACTTATCACCATCAGCATTCATTCGAAAACAGCTGCTACTCCACTTTATTTCCTGCAACATAAACACTTTCAATAGTTCGGGTGTTTTCTATGTCGATCAGAGGGTTTGCACTCAAGACTATAAAATCCGCGGCATTGTTCTGCTGCAGAGTTCCCAGATGATTTGCTCCAAGAAATTCTGCGGCATGAGCGGTTGCAGACTGAATAGCCTGCATAGGGCTGAGCCCCGACTCCACCATCAACTGCAGTTCCCAGTGCGCTGAATAACCCGGAAACCTGCCGGGTGGCCCACTATCTGTACCAAATGCAAATCTGACACCCGCATCTGCTACGTGTTTAAGATTGCTTTTCGCATTCGCCAGAATGCCGGGAAACTGACTGTAATGCGGACCAGAAATAACGGATTCATGATGGGCAGGACTTGCCAATCTCTCCAGAATGCTCTCCGGAACTGACCGGGTAAAGAACGGGTCATCAAGGAATGGAGCACGCTCTGCGTAGGCGAACATAGCTGCCTCCCTGCTTAAGGTGCTCGATACCTGCCACAACTCATTTTCCAGCATGAGGTCCAATAATTCCTGATCGATCTCCTGGTCCCGGACACCATGCACGAAGCCATCTACTCCCTGGGTTGCCAGTTTTTTCGCATCTTCAAGTTTGAAAATGTGAGCAACAACGCGCAGGTTTTCCGCATGAGCTGTTGCTATAGCGGCTGCAGAAATCTCTGCCGGCATCAACGGCATTGTGCCGAATTCGTCATCTACCCACAGTTTGATAACATCTACGCCTTTTCGGCTCTGCTCTTGCACTGCTCTGATAACTTCATCAGTGGTTGCTACAGGATCGTTTATCCCTACAACGCCACCATACCCATTCTGGTACACAATTCCCTGACCTGCGGTGTATACCCGTGCAACGTTTGGCAATCCAGATCTTTGCTCCCTTATCAGATCAAAAATAAGATCTTTGTCTGTTCCCTGAGCCATCACAGTTGTAACGCCATAAGAGGCATAGGTACGTAACTCATCTTCCACATTCTCGCGTGTAAACACTTCATGATTGAATGCGAAATTCTCAAGAACGGACAGGTGGACATGCAGATCCATCATTCCCGGCATCACAAACTTTCCGATCAGATCGACTACCTCAGCACCTTCGGGTACCTGCAGTTGCGACCGGGTTCCCACCCAGGTAATCAAACCATCCTCAACAATCATTGCAGCTGCTGGAATCGCATCACCACCATTGCCATCAATCAGCGTAAAGTTTCTGAAAACCGTTGCATCTGAAGACGGAGAAACTACTTCTTCAGGCTCTTCAATTTGCTGCGTTGGTTCAGTGCAACCCACCAAAAAATACATTGCCAATATGGCGAAACTAGAAAATCTTCTTGCGAGCATCTTCGATTATCCTTTTAGCGCGAGATTGATTGAATATGCCACAGGAACAAAAACGACTGAGAGCTGCTGTTGCCTGCTCGGGAGTTCGTCTGTTCTCCTTGACCATGTCTATCATTTTCTTAGCCAACGATTGACTGATCATGCCGTGTCCACACATAGTTGACAGCATAAGCACATGCCTGTTCGGTGCATTGTCGCGAATACCCTCAAAGCCCAGAGAGTAGCCAATACTATGCCGAACAAGACCAGCTTTCTTGCAACAAGACAGCGCGTTCTCCAAAGAAGAAGAAATATTGATACTCAAACCAAGATCTTCGTTTGCCAATCGAGCTACAAACTTCTCGGCTGCTTCTTTGTTGTCGAAAATCGCCGAGAATGTAGTTGGTGAACTGGCACCATCGATAACCTGCTGGAAATTCGGTTTGTGATCTTTGGGAAACCAGTGTTCGATCATCCACTTGGCTTTGGTAGGACGAATTGCACCACCATGCATGGCATCACCAAGATTAACAGGATTATATTCACGCGCAATTTCAAGAAATCGTCGCAAAGCAGGCATCGGATCACCTTGCTTGTTCTTCCCTTTGGCGGGTATAGCGATGATGACATAATCATCAACAAACGTATCTGCGTTGCCATAACGGTGAAGGGTATTGGTCATGACGCACTCTCCACTTCCAGCTTAATCGGTCTTGAGGAATCCAGCTCTTGAACCTTTTTTTCCAGAACTGCTCGTCCAAGACCAAGATTCGTTTTTCCTCGTTGTACCTGGTAACCCAATTTTTCAAGAACAGGCATCACTGTGAGGTCCTCGCCATTTTCATCGCAACGAACGCCCACACCAAGGACCACCACGGTATCTATGCGTTTCTCCACATCCCAAACGATTCGAATGATTTCCTCTGCCCGAGCGACCGGGACTTTAATTTCGAGTATGGCTGACAACACTTTCTCATTGAGGATATCCGGACGAATAGTGCCGACATCAGTATCGGTCATTAGTGACGCAATAGGATTGTTCTTCTCAAACGCAACACCCGCTGTCGCCAATGCACGACTCATTTCCTCAATATGATAAAACCGCGCGCCAACGCCAGGCCTGCCGAACTCTATGGTAAAACCAACTTCCCCAGCCCCCACTCTGCCGGTTACATCATTGGTTTTTACTTCCTCAGTGCCACGACCAACAATTCCTGTGGATTCATGAGGAACACGGGGATCGGAAAATGCGCGCCGCACAACCCTGGGCCAGGCCAGTTCATCGGGTTCAAACGCGGAGGTCGGACAGATATCCGGTTCAGGTTCAAATCGTGTGCGGAACAGCTTCATGAATCGCCTTACCGTTCGTACAGTGCGAGGTGGCAACTTCTCTTTGGTGAGTCCGTTGTAGCACGCATAGCACTCAACGCATTCGTCGGCGTTTATCGTAGCTCTGTTCTTTTCCGGATCAATGTATATGGCACCCATGGGACATACATATGTGCAATTGCCACAACCTACACATTTGTCCTGATTGATCTGCATCTATACCTCCACTGCAATAATCATTGCTATTGCAGCACTTGACTTCAATTGAACACAAATCCGACATCGTGCGACTCTAAACAAAATCAACCCGCAATATATATCCGGCATGCGGACTATCATTCGTTGGCCAGTTCGGATGAATGCCGGCATCACAGGTGTACATCACTCCATTGTAAATTTCCAGCCCATGTGGATCCGCACTACCGCTGACAAACTCGACAGATTCTAATAGCTCACCTGTTTCTGCATGGTATTTATCGAGACCAAAAGTGGCCTCTGACCATCGGGTACTAGCGTTCTCCCCTGTCACCAACCATATGTTTCCATCTTCGTCGAAGGCCATATCATGATGACGCTTGGTTGGATGGTAAGGTATCAAAAGTTCGGGTTGCCACGTGTTGGGGTCGATACGCATCATTGCGCGAAGTCGGGTTGATACAACCCAGAGTTTTCCATGTCGGAACTTGGCGCCATGATTACCTCCACCGCCCAGAGGAATCTGACGATGACTGACAGTTCTCGAGTTCATATCCGTTTGGAAAACACCATTGGGGGCTGCGTTTGCCACCATCCAGATGTAACCTTCGCCATAAGCCATACCGCTGGTATTTCTACTCTCTGTTCTAACTGTTTTTAAAACTTCACCGGTATTCCAGTCCAGTAGCCACGCATTCTCCAGAACGTCATCCGGCTCAGGCACGCCATACCTTGCTGCCTGGTCCCCAGTCAGTTTCTGCTCACCAACCCATAGCCCTTCAGGTGACGCCGCTATACCATTTGGAAACCCAGATGGACACTTGAACACACGTGTGGTCTTCACCTTGCGAACTGGCTGTGCCGCCCTGCCCGAGGTGCCTGTTGCTTGCTGAGCAACAGCAGGTTTTGCGCTTCCAGACAATACCAGGCCAGCTGCCGCTGTGGCACCCGCAGCCAGAAATTGACGCTTGTTCATAGGAATGTTCATAGGAATCTCCCTGAGGTTCCGTTGGAAAGTGAGAAACTGAAATCCTGTTAGGTATCGCGCCAACCGGGTTAAAGGTTGACGCGATACTGTAACGGGCGTTGTTAACTAGAAACGGAATCTAACACCTGCTGATACAACTCTACCAATTGGGTTGGCGTTATATGGTCCATACCCTTCCGGTGAATTGAAAAACGGTGGCTCCTCATCAAAGACGTTATTGATATCCAGGAAAACCACACTGTCAGACAAGGCACCTCCAAATGCTGGAATACTGGACAGGTTGTAACTGAGATTTATATCAATTGTCGTAAACGCATCCACCTTATCGCCACCGCTACCTGCCGGATTACCAACAGAGGTCAAGCCAATTGGATCCATTGAAGTAGAACTCCAGTTCAGGTGGCTGGGTGTGTAGTAAGCAAACATCCGAGCTCGGAAGTCTCCATATTCCCACCCAATATCAGCACGTACCTGCATGTCTACGGAGGAGAAAGTTTGATTGAAGCCCTGCGTTCCAAGCACACTGAACACTTCTCCGTTAGCGCCGAAGAACTGATCAAATTTATCAATATAGAGAACAGAACCGCCCAAGGTGAATCGCCCAAGATTGCTCGTTTCTATATTGTAATCGCCTTGAATATCCCAACCGCCAATATTCAGGTTTACAACATTTGCCATGTCGCGATTGAAAAAGAAATACACATTGTTGGGGTCAAGCTCGCTGGCGAGTCTTGTCCCTTTTGCATGTGCATTTATCTGAGCGCGCGTTGCACCGTTAGGATAGATAGCAAGCTTCTCTTCCATCCCGGGTGTGTTTACGATCATATTGAAGTTAGCTGCAGTCACACCACCGCGAAATTCGTTTTCGAAGTATGTCACTGCCAATCTGCCGTCCCAACTTACAGGAGCCCAATCAAATCCAATAGACCAACTCTCTCCTGTTTGCGGTGCCATGTTCGGATCTGTATGCAGACGGAACATCCCTGGTCTGGATGTAGAACTGCCGACGGAACAGTGAGTGGCAACGTTTTCACAGCCCGGAATTTGTCGTGCTTCAGGGAAGTTGGCAACCGGTATATTCACCGTACCCCCTACTGCACCGTGCTGAGAGAACGTGTAGCGGTTAGCTGTTGTGGACATTGGCGGAGCCACGAAGGATTCCGATGTAGAACCTCGGACCTTGAAGCCTTCCACGACTTCCCAGTCGAATCCAAATTTCGGGTTGGTAGTTGATCCGAACAATGGATATTCGTCCCGTCGCACAGACAAGCTCAGTTCAAATGAATTGATGAAACTAATGCCCTGAGCTGGGCCAATCACGGGAATCAACAGCTCCGCAAACACTGACTCTACATCCTGCTCAACATATTCAACAAAAGCTGCGGCAGAATTTGGCAACCCAATGCCATTGCTAGAAACCTGTTGCGGCGTAACCGTGTACTTGACAAGCTCTCCACCAATTGCACCTCGCAATGTACCTGCAGGCAGCTCAAACAGATCGCCATCGAGAATTACTCGATACTGTTGAATTGATTGATTCACCCGCCCTTCACTAAACTCGGATGCTATTTGTTCCAACACCGCAGGATTAGTACGATTTGTCGCAGCAGGTCGCCAAAGGTCGAGCGCGTTCTCGGTTGTCAAAGGCAACAGCGTAGGACGGATATTTGTGCCGGGGATGGACGGAGCGTTGAGATTACCCGCCCCGTTAGTTGTGCCATTCAGTGCCAGATAAGCACATGAGGAACAGATGGCCCCAACGGTGGTTGATTTAGTTTCAGTCCTGCCGACCATACCAAAGCCAGTAAGTGTAAAGTTTTCATTGATATCCCACTGTATTTCACCGGTCGCATAATACGCTTCTCCTGTATTTGTATTGGTGCGACCCGGACCAAAGAGTTCATCTGGCAATAATCTCAAAGTCTGGCGAGTTGCAGTTATGCCGGGAGGATTCTCATAAAACGGATTCGCCTGGTCACCTGTCGCAAACGCGCTGCCCTGGATGCTACCACGGGATTGGCGCTCAAGATTTTCGCGCCAGGAATACAATAGATCAGCTTTGACTGTTATATCTGACGACAAATCCTGTCGCATCTTTGCCATGACATTGTGACGTGTTTGATCAGGAATATGATCACTCACGGTCTCTTGACAAGCATTAGGATCGCTCATCGGAGTAGTGGCTGTCACAGAACGATAGATCCCAGCTCCTGCGGGTTGAATTGTTGCAGGCTCACAAACTCTACTCATAAAATTTGTGCCCCCTAATGGGCGCTTATCCCGGTCAAGAAGACCTCGCGATGAGCTAGCAAGAGCACTTTTGTAACTGTAGTTATACGCGAGCATCGCCGATCCTTCGCCCCAATTGGTACCCCATAGCAGACCCATGTCCTTGGTGTCATAGTCATCCCCCCAGCCGCCTTGGCCAGTTATCATCAGCCCATCGTATCCGGTGCGCGTAATGAAATTCACAACACCTGCAACAGCGTCAGAGCCATACACTGATGAAGATCCATCCGCGATTACTTCAACTCTTTCTATTGCTATGCTCGGTACAATACTCGGATCAGGTAGAGGGTGACTGGTATTTCCCAGAGGAATTCTGTGACTATCTATCAATACCAATGTGCTGGTACTGGCACTAGAGCCCAAGCTTCTAATCGTAGGGGCAAAATATGAACTACCCACAAGTTGCCCCTGCGCCACCGAATGACTGTTGCTTGTGTTAGGAATCATGCGCAATATATCTTGCGTTGTAGCTGCATTGGTTGATTCAATTTGATCTCGGCCAACCGTAGTGATTGGTGATCCTACTGGCGCCTGACCTCGAATCAACGTGCCCGTGACAACCACCTCCTCCACAGCAGGTGTATTGCCCCCTTGTTGAGCAGATACCGTTTGAGCAATACCATACGTTGCCAGTAACACCGCAACTTTCAAACTGCGAGAGTTCAGTGTAAATACATTTTTCTTAGCCTTGAGTTCCATACTTATCTCCTGCGATTATTTTCTGATTATTTATATGGCAGCAAACCTGCTGAAGTACTCCAATTAAGTTGCCGAATCATGCTCAATCCGTTAAAACTATTCCTTACGCAATCGTACCTACTACACATACTTATTGCGGAATGCATGAAATACTTTTCAAGCCTTTCATTTTCATTCCATACTCAACTCCTTGTTGTTTCCTCCGTTCACTTTGTTCGCGAGCAAATCAAGTGTTACGTCCAGTATCATGTCCTCCTGCCCCCCAACCATTTTTCTGCGTCCAAGTTCTACTAGTATTTCACGTACATCTACGCCGAATTCTTCACTGATTTTCTCAGCGTGCCTGAGGAAAGATGAGTAAACACCGGCATATCCAAGACTGAGCGTTTCTCTGTCAACACGTACTGGTCTGTCTTGCAGTGGACGAACCAATGTCTCGGCAGCGTCCATAAGTTTGTAAAGATCACACCCATGCTTCCAACCTTTTAGGTTGGCCGCGGCCACGAATGCTTCCAGGGCTGCATTACCGGCACCCGCTCCCATACCCGTCAGACTGGCATCTACGCGAATAGCACCGTGCTGAACAGCTACGATTGTATTTGCTACGCCCAGAGCCAGATTATGATGAGCATGCACGCCACGCTCGGTTTCTGGTTTAAGTACCCTGTCGTAAGCCTGCAATCTTTCCCGATAACCATCCATATCAAGAGACCCGGCGCTATCAGTCACATAAACACATTGCGCTCCATAGCTCTCCATCAACTTGGCTTGTTTGGCAAGATCATCAGGTGCCGCCATATGGCTCATCATGAGAAAGCCCACCGTATCCATACCCATATCCCGCGCTGCACGCATATATTGTCTGGAAACATCAGCTTCTGTGCAGTGCGTAGCTATACGAACTGAGGTAATGCCAAGGGAGCGGGCGTGCTTCAGGCACTCAATAGTACCAATACCAGGAATCAACAGGGTGGCAAGTCTCGCTCTTTTCACTACGCTTGCGACGGCCTCTATCCATTCCCAGTCAGTATGTGCGCCAAATCCATAATTGAAACTCGAACCACCGATGCCGTCGCCGTGCGCAATCTCTATAGAATCAACACCAGCCTCATCAAGTGCACGAGCAATATTCGTTACATGGTCAATGCCATACATATGGCGTATAGCGTGCATGCCATCGCGCAATGTTACGTCCTGGATATATAGCTTCTGTTGTTGTGGATCAAAGTTCATATACCCACCTGTTCCGTCTTCGAAAATTTCCTTTCCGCTATTTTTTCCGCCGTTTTCAACGCGGCAGATGTCATGATGTCGAGGTTTCCAGCATAGGCAGGCAGGTAGTGTGCAGCACCTTCTATCTCAAGAAAGACACTTGACTTCAATCCGGTAAATGTTCCATAACCTGGAATTTCAAGCGGATTGTTTTCGCCAAATTTTTCGAACTGCACCTTTTGTTTCAGGTGATAACCGGGAACATAGGAGCGCACCTTGCCAACCATCACTTCAATTGCCTTGGTGATAGTTTTTTCGTCAGCGCCTGAGGAAAAAGTAATGACAGTATCCCGCATGATCAAAGGTGGTTCGGCCGGATTCAATATTATTATGGCCTTACCCTTTGCTGCCCCTCCAACCTGTTCAATTCCCTTGGAGGTGGTTTCAGTAAATTCGTCAATATTCGCACGAGTGCCCGGACCTGCTGACTTGGATGCTATTGAGGCAACTATTTCTGCGTAGTGCACTGTAGCTACGGAAGAAACTGCTGCAACAATAGGAATAGTTGCCTGCCCACCACAAGTCACCATGTTCACATTCGCTGCATCCAGATGTGCATCACCATTCACTACAGGTATGACAAAAGGACCAATCGCAGCAGGTGTCAGATCAATAATTACTTTACCAGCAGCAATAACATGTTCGCTGTGCCGCTTATGAGGCCCAGCAGATGTCGCATCGAAAACAATTTCGATGTCCGCCCATTCCGGCAGCTTCATTAATCCATCGATACCCTCATGCGTCACAGTAACGCCCAGGCGTTCGGCGCGTTTCAAGCCGTCAGATTCTGGGTCAATGCCAACGAACGCGGCCATCTTTAGCAAGCGCGAAGTACGCATGATCTTTATCATTAAATCTGTGCCAATATTGCCCGAGCCTATAATAGCGACACTTAGTGGCTCTGAATTCGGTGACAATTCAGCGTTAAATTTGTTTGTATCGTCGAAACCCACATCTCACTCCTTCTAGCAAGTGCGAGAAAGTTATCATAGTATTTATCATATTAAAATACTTTATAACGATTTAGTATCATTTATATTACATATTGAATTCTGGGCCAGTATTTATAGTATTTATTATATGTTTAGTACCGATTTATCACTGTCTGGGATATCATTACCGCAGCCTGAGCGAGCCAGGAGTGCGATGAAAATATATATGGAATAGATCAGGTACCGACTAAGATATCTCTTTTTTTCCTTATATATCAATTTGATGAGCAATACTTGCTTGAATTCTAGAGGGCGCTGGAAGTAGTTTCTATGGTTTTGATCTCGGCACTCAACTTTTGGATAGGCCTGCTTGTGATAATCATTGCCGTTGTCACTTCCCACCGGATATACAGCGCAAAAAAACGACAGAAAGAAGAAGCATTCGCTGAATACGAACTTTCTAAAAGCAACAAGGTATTGATAGCGTTTGCCAGTCAAAGTGGTTTTGCTGAGTCAATCGCATGGCAAACAGCTAAAACTTTACGCTCCTGGGGTGTGGAGGTTGAATTAACAGCGCTTGGCGTTATTAATGCAAAAGTGCTAACCAGATTCAGTCGGGCACTATTTATAGTCAGTACCACAGGCAAAGGGGAAGCACCTGACAACGCACGCGAATTTGTAAAACAACACATGCAAAAACCAGTACTGTTATCTGGCTTGGAATTTGCCGTGCTGGCGTTGGGTGACCGCAGCCATGAAAACTATTGTGCGTTTGGACGCAGATTGGATAGCTGGTTACGAACCAGTGGTGCGCACCCGTTTAGCGCGCTGACAGAAGTTGATAATGCTGATCCAGGCGCACTAAAGGTATGGGAAAGCAATCTTAATCGCTTTAAGCAACGTAGTAGCGATGTAGCTCTGCCGTCGGTGCAGTATTACCGCTGGAAACTTGTAGACAGAACTTTGCTTAATAAGGGCAGTGCCGGTGGACCCGTTTATCTTGTGGCGCTGTGCTCACTGGATATCCCACCACTTTGGCGTGCGGGCGATATAGTCGAAGTTCTCCCAGGTCCGGCAGATGCAACCTTAGAAAATTCGCATACCAAGAAACATCGAGAATACTCGGTTGCCAGTTTACCTGCTGATGGCCGATTGGAACTGGTGATACGGCAGATACAGCTTCCAGATGGAAGATCAGGGATGTGCTCGAACTGGCTAACAAAAAAAGCAGCAATAAACGAAAGAGTAATGTTGCGAGTTCGTAGCAATCGCTCTTTCCACGGGCCTGAAAATGATCAACCAATGATCCTTATTGGCAATGGTACTGGCATTGCAGGACTAAGGGCTCATCTAAAATCCCGTTCCTTAAATGGAGCTCATGAGAATTGGCTGATCTTCGGTGAACGCAATTCGGAGCATGATTGGTTTTTTCGAAATGAAATTGTCAGATGGCAAGCAGAAGGACATATCAAACGGTTGGACTTAGCATTCTCACGTGATCAAACTGACAAAATATATGTGCAGCATCGTTTGCATAGCGCAGCGACAACTCTGAAGCAGTGGGTGGACAATGGCGCGTACATTTACATTTGTGGCAGTCTTGAAGGTATGTCGACAGAGGTCAAAACTACTGTGCAATCGATACTGGGAAAGAAGAATTTCCTCAGATTTGTCGACGAGGGACGATATCGATGCGATGTTTACTGACCTATAGTTGCTTGAGCAATGGATTGGGAATACCTATTTTTGAATAAACCACCAAAAGATTCACGCAACAAGGCATAGTACATATACAGGATAGAAATGCAGGAATGAATATTGGTAGAATACGCTGTGTTTAGGCAACTACTACGACATGGCTAACGCCAGCAATCAACATCTGTAAATTCAAAGTCGTAATTAATTAGTTTATAAGGAACATTCCAATGCCAAAACAAATCTCAGGAAACCTTACTCAGGGAGTATTAGAGAAATTGGGTGTGGCTATTGTCAGGGGAAACTACGGCCCCAATGACAAGTTCCCTACTGAGTCGGAACTGAGTGAGCAGTTCGGCGTCAGCAGAAGCATCTTACGCGAAGCGGTAAAAATGCTTACTGCGAAAAGCCTGTTAAGCGCCAGACCAAGACAGGGAACCCGAATCGAACCTGAGGACCGCTGGAATGTATTGGACCCTGATGTGCTTCGTT
This sequence comes from Pseudohongiellaceae bacterium, assembly GCA_041751425.1. GTDB lineage: Bacteria > Pseudomonadota > Gammaproteobacteria > Pseudomonadales > Pseudohongiellaceae > JAVVEG01. The sequence continues at coordinate 45,278 of JBGSXL010000033.1, forward strand.
GGATGCTGGACAGAAAGTTCTCGTTGGAATTACTGCTGGAATTCACCGAAGTAAGGGTCGCGATTGAGCCCGTTGCTGCGGCTATGGCTGCCGTGAAATACACGGAGGATACACTCTCCCCTATTCGTGACGCTATTGAAGGTATGAAAGCGGCTCAAACAGGGGATGAAGATCCTTTGGAAGTTGATATCAAGTTTCACGTGGCTGTGCTGCGTGCCAGTGATAATCGGTTTTTCACCGAACTGGAAGGTTTGATTGAAACAGCCTTGCGCATATCAATGAGGCTTACTCACCAACTGAAACCAGCCGCAAACGTTGCAGATCACAAGAAAGTACTGGACGCTATAGAAGAGCGCAATCCGGAAAAGGCTCATGAAGCAATGTCAGTTCTGATTCATGAAGTCATGGATCTTATAGCGGTTGCTCGCGAAGCTAAAAAAATACCCGCTTCACTCTAAACACATTCAATTAATTGTAACGCGTTGCACAATGCAGCCGTCACTCAGGGCACTAGAAAATCTCTGGCGGCGTTTATCTTACGTGCCAGGTAATCAGAACCGCCCCGGTCCGGATGCATTTTTTGCATCAGTTTCCGATGGGCGGCTGTTATCTCCTCCTCTGTGGCACCTGACTCCAGGCCGAGAATTTCCAAAGCCAAGGCCTCGGTCATGGATTCCTCGGGTGCGCTCATTGCATTTTTCCCGGTAGTTTTTGCATCTGCATGCTCACGCCAGTCCGGGCACTGCCGGTCAAGATAGGATTCCAGAATCTGAATCGAATCAGAATCGCGCCGACATTCATTAGCCAGAATCAGTAAATCATCTATCGACATTTTCGACAGACGATTGGAAGTGAACTGACCCTGCAACACCTCGCCATCCATCTCACCAGTGCTGTGTTGCAATTCCATCGCCAGGAACGCGGTGCGAATAGTAGATACATCGGCGTTTGTGCCTTTCGCGCCGCCGCGCACACGCTTGTTCAGGGATTGCAGCATCGGAAACACACGGATTAGCAAGTGGATATTGCGCAGAGCAAATGTCAACGCCAACACCACGGGCGCAACAATAGACTGAATAGGTATGCGACCCAGCATCACCAATGCAACTACGCCCACCAGTACAGTAGCAATGCCGAGCAGCCACTTGAATTGCTGTGTAGTCAGGGAATGACGCTTGCTTAGACGCTGCAACCACCAGTAAACCAGGATGAATAGCAGCAACGGGCCTATAAAACGAAAGATGAACACTTACTTAGGAGCTCCCTTATTTCCCCAATTGCTGACCGAGCAACTTAACGGCTGGGTGTGAGTTCTTGCTGAAATGCTGCAACGCTTTCAGACCTCCCGTGGCATAAACCGCCACCGCTCTTAACAAATCTTTCAACTGATCGATGCTGCTGGCATCAAAATGCGAATAGGCACCTTTGGAAAGTCGCGCCATCTCTTTAAATGTTTTTTCCGCCCGCACATCGTGACCTTCCTGAAAGATGAAAACCGGCACGTTGTATAAACCGAGCTGCCCTGCCAGCTGGCAAAGCACATCTGTATTTTCTTCCATGGCATCACCCACGAAGACCAGGGAATGGACACGCGCGCGCCGGGTCTCATCCAGCGCATGCTGCATCAGGCGCTCAATCTGAGTTGTCCCCGCATGACAACGAATACCCGTCATTATTTTCAACAAACCGGCTGCCTCGTGACACCACTCGCTGTGATAGAACTCCATGAAGCCACGAAAATAGCAAAGTTGCACCTGCAGTTTACCGATGGCCTGCGTGCTGGTGAACATTTCGGCCTGTAGTTGAGTGGCCTGATCCCAGGTATTCTCGCGGCTGCCGGTCGCATCCAGAGCAAATATCAGACGTCCCTGCCCTGCGCCGGTGTTGACTGTCGGCAAGGCGGATACTTTCTGCAGGAAGGCGCTGACTTCCTTGCTGCTGGCTACTTCTTTGCCCGCACCTTTGCTTACCTGTTTATCTGAATCGGACACCTTGACACCTCTGTTTACTGCAAAGCCCATCGAACAACCTGTGTTTCGCCTGATCTGCATCTTAACAGACCCGGGCTGTTGCAGTTTACATGCACTGCCTGGCACTGGAAACCACGCCGGGAGCAGCCGGTAAAGCGGGAGTATTCCTGCGGGCAGATTAGTGATTTAATAGCGCAAATCAAATACGCACAAATGCGCATCAAAAGGATACGAAAATGTTCAGAACCATCACCAACAAGAATTTTCTGGGCCTGATTCTGCTGGCTGCTTTAACTGCCTGCGCTCAAAACGCACCGCTGGATATCAGTGAAGGCAATCTGGCACAAGTGATGAATATCCGCTCTCCCTCTGGCGAGGTGCTATCCAGCGGCCAACCTTCAGCGGAAGAATTCCAACATCTGGCTGCAGCCGGTGTGAAGCACATCGTCAATCTACGCCCCGCTACAGAACAACCGGACTTTGATGAAGGGGCGCTGGTACGTTCACTGGGTATGCAGTATCACACGTTGCCAATTGCGGGCGCTGCAGATATCACCAGTCAGAATGCGCAGACACTGGATGAGCTGCTCTCTAATCTGGATGGCCAGCCTGTATTAATCCATTGCGCCAGTGGTAACCGCGTGGGTGCATTGCGGGCGATGACGGCATTGGAAAGCGGCATGAGTGTAGATGATGCAATAACTGAAGGTGGCCGCTGGGGTTTGACTGGCATGGCACCGGCTGTGCGCACAGTGCTATCCGCTCACCAAGGCCAGTGATTCAAGGTTCACCGGAGGCTCGAAGCACTGTTCACAGTACTTCTTACAATACCTATTTAACCACCGATAACTGAATGTTGAAGCAGGTACCAAATTTCTCATCGGACGTCACCGACATATGACCGCGGTGATGGTCGGTGATGATGAAATAGGGATAGGACAGGCGATGCTCAACCGGGTAATTGGTTCCGCTGGCATTGCCAAAGAAGGGTTCGAAAATTTCCACTTGCTCATCGGCAGTTAAACACTGCCCCTTGTGGGCTACCTTTATCCACAACGAATCCACGAATTGATCGATGGCAATATTGATTCGTGGCTTGTTGTCCCCTTCCCACTCTTTGTCTTTCAACGCATAAAAAGCGCTACGCAACATGCGCGTGAAAACCTGCACCAGTTCTGCGGGATAACAGGAAATCTGTGGTAACCCTGCAGCGTAATTGCGCACGATTACTATGTCTTTGAATGCCAGACTCTCTGCATCGGTGAAAAGCTCACACGCCAACTCAATACTGCGGTCCATGATCGATGGAATATCAGAAAGCTGTTCCATATTGCGATGGCTGCGCGCAAGATCGAGCAGATTCTGCGATATGGCCGTGGCCTGTTGCGCACTCTGCCGAACCACTTCTACCTGCTGCAATAAAAAATCTTTCACCGGCCCCAGATCTGTTTCTTCAATGCGTTGTTGGGACTTGGAAACATGCTGAAAAATAGTGTTGATTGGCAATCTGATATCGTAGGCCATCGCCGATGCCAGTTCGCCCAACGCAGATAATTTATCGCGCTCAGCCACTTTGTTTTCCGCGTTTACCTGTTTGGTGATATCAGAAATCAAAATGACAATGCCGGTATCATCATGGTCGCGTAATCGGTACAGCGTAATATCAAAACTGTACTGACCACGTTGGGTGTGTATCAGGTGTAACGTGTCACCGGTTGTCAGTACGCTTTGTACCTGTTCATCGGTGAGTGTGACCGCCGGGTAAGCTGCCCAGAGGTTTTTTCCGGCCACATCGGCAAATGGTCGCCCGGTAATTTCTTCCGCTGTTTTATTCCACTGCGTCACCTGGAGCTGGTCGTTGATACCAATCAGCATCACCGGCATCGAATTCACGATACTGGTGATATACGCCTCACGTTTGCGTAGTTGTTCAGCTGTTTCCTGCAACACCTGCGTACGTCGTCCAACGCGATCTTCCAGCGTTGCCTTTATCTCCGTTAGTGCTTTGTTAGAGCGGTTGGCACGGAAATTAGCGCGAATCAGAAAACCCAGTACCACCAGCAGCGTAATAATAAGCAGGCTGGCACTGGTATTCGCCACATACTGCCAATTGGTGCTGCCATCCTCATCACGAAAGACGGCGAATACATCAGCATAAACGCTGAGGCTGAAGCCCAGGAGGAAAATGGAGAGGACAAGTTGTTTCATAAAAAAGTATCAATTGCAGTGTTGGTATTAAATGGCCCGTCGTCGCTTTCAGCTATGACGGGGCAGGCCCGTCGTCGCTTTCAGCTATGACGGGGCAGGCCCTTCGTCGCTTTCAGCTATGACGGGGCTGGCCCTTCGTTGCTTTCAGCTATGACGTGGCACCCGACTTCGTGCGGGTGGGTGCCAACCACGTCGAAGCTGATTTTGCGTTCCGCAAAATCAGCGAAGTCGGGTGGTGCGGACGGAGAGACTCGAACTCTCACACCTTGCGGCGCTGGAACCTAAATCCAGTGTGTCTACCAATTCCACCACGTCCGCATGAACTCGGGGAGGCGCGCATTATACTCGAAGCCGGACGCATGCCAAGCATGGATTCGTGCTGTCAGTTAAGCCGCCGCTGCACTTGCCAGTGCCCGCGCACCGGTGCACAGTCTATTGCGCCGCGCTCACCGCCTCAATATTCTGCTGCAGACGCAGCAATGCCTGGTTGATCTGTAAACGAAAAGCATCAATAGCCTCGATAGCCTCCTCCACCTTCATCAACCTCTCATTGACGCCACCGGATGCTCCCTGCGCCTGCACCATGGTCGCACGCAAGTTGATCATTTCCTGACTGACAGACTGTAAATTCTGCACGGCTGTAGTAAGAGTGGCTATGGACTGGCTGCTTTGCGCTACGGTGTTCTCCATTGCCCCAATATCCCGACGGGTATCTTCAAGCAAATTGGTGCTTTGCACAATGCGCTGATTGGTTGCTTCCAGGTCCGCTCTGGCAACTTCCAGACCGTCTATGGATTCCTTGATGCCATTTTCTGTCAAAGCCACGCGCCCAGTCAGATCCTCAATAGACTGCATGAGAGCTCGACGCGCTGCCCACAATTTATCTATTTCCGAGAAATTGAAATCCACGCGCTCCAGCACATTGGCAGTGGTTTCCTCAGCACTGTCACCGACTAGCGCCAGACGGTTCTCCAAGTCAGCAATACGCCTTTCTGCCTGCTGCACTTCCTGCACATAGCTGCCGTGGAACGTGTAGGCGCCATAGCCTACAGCAAGGAGGCCAACAGTGAGCAGGGTCAGCATGACTCGCACGGGCCATGTGCTGACCGTTACTTTTTCACCGTAGAGGTTGGGTTTGACGATATCCGGAGTCTTGCGCGTGTGCTGCCGGGTAACAACCTCATCGCGAGACGGCACCATTGGCGGGATATCATGTAAATCGTCGTTATCTCTCATGTTGTTGCCTTGGCTTAACGCGTTTGAACCAAACAGTACGGTGGATTTGTTGCTTTGCCGATGTCGCGACATTTTGCGGCTATTGTAGTCTGTTTACCCCCAAATTCGCAAAAGCTGCTGTGTCGCCTGTCTGCAGGATGCAACCGGAGTTCCGCTGAGCGTTTATCTGGTGATAGCATAGCGGCAAAAAATGAGGTGAGATTGCATGCAGGCATGGCTTGGGTTGGTGGTTCTACTGGTGATTGCCTGGCTGCTGTCGGACAACAAACGGGCCCTGTCGTGGCGGTTGGTCGCGGCAGGACTGGGGCTGCAGTTTCTGCTGGCCCTGATGGTTGTGAACCTTGACTGGGTTGCCAGCTTTATTCTTGGCCTCAATGCAATCGTCATGGCAGTTGATCAGGCTACCCAGGCTGGCACCTCGTTTGTATTCGGTTATCTGGGCGGTGGTGCTGAACCATTCCCGGTCAGTGATGCATCTGCTACCTTTCTGCTGGCGTTTCGTGCTATTCCCCTGATTCTGGTGTTTAGCGTACTTTCCGCGCTGGGTTGGCACTGGCGCATTTTGCCAGTCATCATTCAGGGCATCGCTAAAGTGCTGCAGCGCAGCATGAAAGTAGGCGGTGGCGTTGGTTTGGGCGCAGCAACCAGCATTTTCATTGGCATGGTGGAGGCCCCATTGACTGTGCGGCCGTTGTTGCAGCGTTTTGATCGTGGTGAATGGTTTGTGCTAATGACCTGTGGCATGGCAACTGTGGCCGGCACCGTGATGTTTCTGTATGCATCTGTTCTCGAGCCGGTCGTGCCCGGCGCATTGGCTCATATTCTGGCAGCCTCTATCATCAGCGCGCCAGCGGCCATCATGATCGGCAGCATCATGGTGCCCATGTCGCAGCAGACAAGCACTGAGGGTGTCGAACTTACCAGCCGCTACTCCAGCACCATAGACGCCATTACGCAGGGAACCTCAGATGGTTTGCGCCTTGCCATCAATGTAGTTGGCATGTTGTTGGTACTTGTGGCTTTGGTGGCTCTGGTCAACTTACTGTTAAGCACTTTACCTTTGGTGGGTGGTGCAGAGCTTAGCGTGCAACGCATCTTCGGCTGGCTGTTTGCACCTCTGGCGTGGCTGATTGGCATTCCATGGTCGGAGGCAATGGCTGCCGGTTCACTGCTTGGCAGCAAGCTGATGTTGAATGAGCTGATCGCTTATATCGACATGGCAGCATTGGCACCTGAAGCACTGAGCGCAGAAAGTCGTTTGATCATGACTTATGCGCTGTGCGGGTTTGCTAATCTGGGCTCACTGGGCATCATGATTGGCGGATTGGTTGCGATGTGTCCGGAGCGTCGTGAAGATATTCTTGCGCTGGCCCCGCGTACTCTGATCTCCGGCACACTGGCAACTTTGATGACGGGCGCTGTTATAGGGTTGGTGAGTTAAATAACAATAATGTGACAACGGACACTTGCCGTCCTTGATTGTCACATCGAGTTATTTCATTGAGCTGTCACACTGCGCTCATAAAACCGTCACAATAAAACTTTTCTGAAGCTCGTTATCAAGTTATTCAGCGAACTTAATCTGTCGCAGACAGCATGAAATAAATTTAGTTCAAACTTTTTACTCCAGTAATCAAAATGTAATATTCGCCAGTTAGACTCCTCGCCTGTTGAGTAGCAAACCCATAACGCTACTTCCTGTTAAGCAATCCACATACGCTAACTTCCAGGTGAAATCCCTATGAAAAAGAAACTACTGGCATTAACTGTCTCCATGGCGCTGGGGCTCAGCACCGTAGCGCTGGCGCAAACGTCTTCGTCTATACGCGGCGTAATAACTGGTCCGCAAGGCTCTCCCGCTGATGGCACCACAATCACAATCATTCACGTGCCTTCGGGAACACGAAGCGTGGTCACTACCAATCAGAACGGAGTTTTCAACGCAGCAGGATTGCGAGTCGGTGGACCGTACACAGTTGAAGTAAACTCAAATAGTTTTCAGAACCGCACTGTCAGCGACGTTTATCTGAACCTGGATGATCCCTTCTCTCTGAATCTGGCACTGCAACCAAACCAGGCTATCGAATCCATTATAGTTACCGGTTCTTCATTGTCCGGCACTTCACTCGGAACCGGTCCGGTAGCACAGTACAATCTGGCTGATCTTGAGAATGCACCAACCTTTAATAGAAACTTGAATGACATCATTCGTATGGATGCACGTATCTATATTGACGAGACTTTCAGCGATTCGATTCAGTGTGCTGGCGCCAATCCGCGCTTCAACAGCTTGACGCTGGACGGCGTGCGCATGAATGATAACTTCGGCTTGAACAGCAACGGTTATCCAACAGAGCGTATGCCTTTCTCGTTTGATGCCATTCAACAAGTGGCAGTTCAATTCGCACCGTTCGACGCCAAGTTTGGCGGCTTCACAGCGTGTAATATCAACGCGGTAACAAAATCCGGTGAGAACGAAATCTACGGCGGATTGTTCTATGACTTCAATAGCGATTCACTGAAAGGTGATTCACTGCGCGGCGTGGATATCAACAACGGCGACTTCGATGAGAAGCGTTATGGCTTCAATGTGGGCGTACCGGTAATTCAGGATACTTTGTTCCTGTTCGCGGCCTACGAAAAAGTGGAAGGCGTTTCGCAGTTCAACTATCCGGCACTGGGTGGCATAATTTCGCAAGCCGATGCAGATCGCATCCGTGAAATTTCTCAGCGTGTTTACAATTTCTCTGCCGGTGGATTCCCTGCCAGCATGCCAGTAGAAGATGAGAAGTTACTGTTGCGCGCGGACTGGAACATCAATCAGGATCACCGCGCGTCGTTGATCTACAACTACAATGATGGTGTGAACATCAGTCAAGCGGATAACTTCGCTCAGGCACTGACTTTCGACAGCACGTTCTATCAGCGTGGCGCTGAGTTCCAATCACTGGTCGCGTCACTTTACTCCGATTGGACACCAGATCTCACCACCGAGCTGCGCATTGGCCGTGCAGAGCTGGTGAACCTGCAAAATTCCCTGCAAGGCGCCACCGGTTTTTCAGAAGTGCAGATTCGAGTAGGTGGCGGAACAGCCTTCATCGGCCCGGACGATTCGCGTCAATCTAATAATCTGAATTGGGATAACTTGACCTTCCGTCTTGCCGGTAATTATTTTGTAGGTAATCACACAATCACTGCCGGTTTTGAGCATGAAAAACTCGACGTATTCAACCTGTTCATGCAACACACGGTGGGTGAGTATCGCTTCAACTCAATCGCTGATTTTGAGGCGGGCAATACCAGCACTGTGTTCTACGGCAATTCGTCCGGCACCAACAATCCTTCTGATGCTGCAGCGAGTTTTTCATACGCCATCAACAGCGCCTTTGTGCAGGATGAGTTCTACGCCACTGACGATCTTATGCTGATGCTTGGTCTGCGCTATGACTGGTATACCAGCGACGACAAGCCAGTCAACAACCCGAATTTCAGCAATCGCTATGGTTTCTCCAACACGCAGAACATGGATGGCATCAGCCTGTTGCAACCGCGCTTTGGTTTCAATTGGTCAGCGGCGGACAATCTGGATATACGCGGCGGCATTGGTCTGTACTCCGGTGGCAATCCCAATGTGTGGATTTCCAACAGCTATTCCAACGACGGTGTGACCAATATACAGCTGACGCAAGGCGCGACTAACTTGTTCACTGAACAGCTCAGTGGAGCAGGTCGCCCTCTTTATGACATCCCGCAAAACCTGGTTAATCGTGTAACCAATGCGGCCGGTGACGGTCAGGTGAATGCGATAGACCCTGATTTCGAGATTCCTTCCGAGTGGAAGTATGCACTTGGCGCGAGCTACGTGACAACAAACGACTACCAGTTGTCTGCGGATGTGATCTACACGCAGAAGAAAGACTCTGCAATCGTTCAGGATATCGCACTACGTGACAGCGGTAGAAAGGCGCCAGATGGTCGTCCAATTTACGAGAGAATCGCAGGTCGTTCAGGTGAGATAATGCTGACCAATGTCTCTGGCGATGATGGTAGTTCACTGGTTCTGTCTCTGGGCGCAAGCAAAGAGTTCGCCAATGGCATCAACGCAAGCATCGCTTACGCTTACACAGATGCAGAGGATGTGAACCCGATGACGAGTTCCGTTGCGGGCTCAAACTACGGCAATGTTGCAGTATCCAACCCGGGCGATCCGGGTGCAGCCACCTCAAACTATGAGATCCCGCATAGGGTTACGATGACTCTGGGCTACAGTAAGGAGTTTTTTGCTGGTTACGCTACACGTTTTAATCTGTTCGCAAGTATGAATGAAGGCAGACCTTATAACTACACCTTCAGCCGCTCAGATGGTGCGTTCGGTGACGCCAACTTCTTCAGTAACGGGCGCCAGTTGCTTTACATTCCTACGGCCAGCGACCCGCGCGTAGTTTACGCGGCGGGCTTCAACCAGGCTGCGTTCAACCAGTTCATTCAAACTGAGGATCTGGAGCGATACCGTGGCGAGATCATGCCACGCAACAGTCTGAATGCTGACTGGTGGACCAAAGTTGACCTGCGCATCGAGCAGGAGATTCCCGGCTTCTACGCAGACAACAAAGCCAGCGTTTATCTGGTCGTGAAAAACCTTGGCAATCTGCTGAATGACGACTGGGGCATCCTGCGTCAGGGCTCCTTTGTCGGTGAAGGTGTGGTGGGAATGACTATCAATGACGCAGGTCAGTATAGTTACAACACGTTCAACGCACCTTCCATGCAGACAGTACAGAACGCACCATCTCTGTGGGAAGTTCGCCTGGGAGTGAAATACAGCTTCTGATCACTGCAACAATCCCTCCCTCTAACTATCTCCCGGCTTGAAACCCGGGGGATAGTGTTTTATCCTCGACCTCCTTTATGACGGTATGACGCTCCCTGATGGCGTTCCCGATACGACTGCCCATCCGCAGGCATCCCACTCTGAATCTATCGAAACAAAAACCGAGGTTTTATTATGAAATTAACATTGCCCGCTCTTCCCTATGCAACTAATGCGCTTGAGCCCCACATGTCTGCCGAGACCTTCAGCTTCCACCATGCCAAGCACCACAATGCCTATGTCGTAAAAGGTAACGAACTGCTGGAAGATGCCGGCATCAGCGCAGACAGTATGGAAGCGCTGGTCAAAGCCTGCGCCGAAGTGGGTGGCCCACTGTTCAACAATGTTGGTCAGTGCTACAACCACACCTTTTTCTGGAACAGCATGAAGCCAAAAGGTGGCGGCGCTCCTACCGGGGCCATCGCCTCCAAGATTGATGCGGATTTTGGCAGCTATGATGCATTCAAGAAAGAGTTTATCGCCGGTGGCGTTGGTCAGTTCGGCAGCGGCTGGGTCTGGCTGGTGTCCGACAAGGGCAAACTGAAGGTGGTTAAGTCTGCCAATGCTGAAACCCCTCTGACCAGTGGCGCAACCCCGATTCTGGTTTGCGACGTCTGGGAGCACGCTTATTATCTGGATTACCAGAACCGCCGCCCGGACTTCCTGGCGTCCTTCCTGGACAACCTGGTGAACTGGGATTTCGCCAACGCCAACCTGAAATAAACAGGTTTATAATTGGATTATAAAATGGGGTCATATAAAATGGGGTCAGAGTAAAAATACAGTACTGTATTTTTACTCTGACCCCATTTATTTCCTCCCTGCCGAAGCTCTTTCCTCCCGCTCAAAACTCGTCAATGACACTTCACTGTCACAAAATTCAGGTACTTTCTTTTCCATTCCTGATGCACTGACAACCAGCTTCTGTAGCGAGAATTCCTATGCTTGAAATCAACAAAGAAGATACTCCCAGCGATTTCGAAACCCTGATAGAACAAGGTTTGAGTCGTCGCAGTTTGTTGAAAGGCATGGGAACCTCCGCGCTGGGTTTGTTCTTCGCTGCACATCCGTTGAGCAAAGCAATCGCCAGCGCAAACTCTGCATTGCTGGGCTTTCGGGCTGTTCCCGCCAGCACCGCGGATAACTTTGTGGTTCCACAGGGATACGTAGCCAAACCTCTGATCTCGTGGGGCGATCCCATTCTACCCGGGGCTCCCCAGTTTGATCCTTCAGGCGAGCAAAACTCTGCGGCTCAGGCGCGTCAATTTGGCGACAATAACGATGGGATGAGTCTGTTTCCCCTGAGCGAAACCAGGGCACTTCTAGCCGTCAACAATGAGTACATCAATAAGGAATATCTGTATCCCCATAAAGGCGAAGCCATCACTGCAGACGACGTACTGAAGGCACAGTATGCACATGGTGTCTCGATTGTAGAAATACGCAAGCGCCGTAATGGCCATTGGCAGGTTGAACAGAGTTCGACATTCAATCGACGCATCAATGTCGCTACTCCCATGCAGATCACGGGTCCCGCTGCAGGACATCCCTTGTTGCGCACGCGCTCTGATGACAGTGGCCGTAGCGCTTTAGGTACAGTTGGTAACTGCGCCAATGGTATGACACCGTGGGGCACTTACCTCACCTGCGAAGAAAATTTTCAGTATTATTTCGCGGCATCATCCCCTGTCGAACTAAATGCCATGCAGCGGCGCTACGGACTGGTAGAGGAAGATGAAGGCTCACATTGGTTCCTGCATGATGAGCGTTTCGACTTGAGCAAACACCCTAATGAGACCAACCGCTTTGGTTGGGTTGTCGAAGTTGATCCGCAAAACCCTGCTGATGTCCCTCGCAAGCGCACTGCCCTTGGGCGCATGGCGCACGAGAACGCCGAACTGGTGATCAACAGCGATGGCCATGTAGTTGTTTATATGGGTGATGATGCGCGCGGCGAACACATTTACAAGTTTGTTTCACAGGACAGGTATAACCCTGGCAACCAGCGGGATAATCGCAATCTGCTGGAGAACGGCACGCTGTATGTTGCCCGCTTTCATGCCGAGCCGGGTGAGTTGCATGGTACTGGTGAGTGGATAGAACTCAGCCATGGAAAAAATGGCTTGGGAGTTGATTCCGGTTTTGCGGATCAGGCGGCAGTTCTGATCTATGTACGCGCAGCAGCTACAGTTGTCGGCGGAACTACTATGGATCGTCCCGAATGGATTGCTGTGCATCCAGATAACCACAGCGTTTTCTGCACACTCACCAATAACAGACACCGTGGCGTTAGAGAGAATCAGCCTGTCGATGGACCCAATCCACGTGCCGAAAATCATTATGGCCAGATTGTACGTTGGCAGCCCGAAGACGGTAATCACAACAGTGATCAATTTGTATGGGATCTTTTCGTAATTGCAGGGAACCCCATGGTGCACCCCGACACCCTGTATGCAGGCAGCGCCAATGTAAATGCTGACAATATGTTCAATTGCCCGGATGGCATTGGCTTCGATGCTGATGGCCGTCTCTGGATACAGACAGACGGTGAGTTCACCAATGATGGGGATTTCCTCGGCATGGGCAACAATCAGATGTTATGCGCCGATACGAACAGTGGCGAGATTCGTCGTTTCGCTACCGGTCCCAAGGGTTGTGAGCTGACAGGATTGGCGTTTACCCCCGACAAGCGAACGATGTTCGTCGGAGTTCAACACCCCGGTTCCGAAGGCACCATTTCGCATTTTCCTTCAGGTGGAAACAGCAAACCCCGCTCGACCGTTATGATGATTCAGCGCGAGGATGGCGGAGTTATCGGAACCTAGATAATTGGGGTCGATAATTGGGGTCAGAGTAAATATACAGTACTGTATTTTTACTCTGACCCCAATTAAATTTGACTAGCTGCGCGACTCTTTCTTGACTTGCTTGGCCGCCTTCTTCTCCTTGGGAGACAGGAGGGGTTTCTTCTTCACTTCTTTCTTGGTTTTCTGCTCTTTTGCCATTGCTACTACTCCTGACTGGTTTGCGAATTTTGTGGAGGAGCTAATACTCTAAGCCTGTTTAATGGCGGAACGCAATAGGTTCGATAAATGGGGTCAGAGTAAAAATACAGTACTGTATATTTACTCTGACCCTAATTATTGAAAATACAGTACTGTATATTTACTCTGACCCTAATTATTGGTTGTACTGACCTGCGGCTACTACACTATAGGTAAATAATTTGATTCAAGGATGAATCCAATGCCCAGAAGACCAAGGTTATGTCCTGCCGGTATACCTCAACACATCGGCCAACGCGGCAACAATCGCCAAATTTGTTTCGCCTCCGACAATGATCTGAAAGCCTATGCACATTGGTTGCTGGAGGGATCACTCAAGTGTCACGTCCAGATTCATGCCTGGGTATTCATGACCAATCATATCCACCTGTTGGCAACGCCGCAGGAGGAAATGGCCATTGCACGCATGATGCAGTATGTCGGGCGTCAATACGTACAATATTTCAATCGTAAACACCAACGAAGTGGCACCTTGTGGGAGGGGCGTTATTTCTCTTGTCTCATACAGGGAGATGCCTATCTTTTAAGTTGTCAGCGATACATAGAACTGAATCCGGTAAGGGCTGGTATGGTTGAGGATCCAGCAAACTACAGCTGGTCAAGTTACAGAGCGAATGGGCTTGGCATCAATACCAAACTCTTGACACCCCACCCTCTTTATGTGCAGTTGGGGAGAAGTAAATCGGAACGACTGGCAAACTACAGGGCATTGTTTCAGCCTCAAGTCGATGGCGAATTGTTTCAAGACATTCAATACGCATTGAATCATCGATTGGTATTGGGAACTGAAAGATTTAAAACAGAAGTCGAAGAGTTGACGGGTAGGCGCGTGAGACCTTTGAAGCGTGGACGTCCACCGAAGTAATTAAACGGGGTTGAAGAAATAGGGTCGGCATAATAAATGGGGTCAGAGTAAAAATACAGTACTGTATATTTACTCTGACCCCATTTATTTTAGCGGCCTCCGCCACCGCCACCACCGCCACCACCCCCTGAGAAACCGCCGCCTCCGCCCCCGGATGCAGACCCGGGCGGCGTTGCCGCGCTGGAGATAGCAGTATTCATGGCGCTACTGACTGACCGACTGAAATCACCCATTTGCCCAGCGTTAAACGCGCCTGCATACCAGAGCGGCCGATAATTGACTCCCTGAGATGATTCCAATTCCGCAAACACTTTCTGGAACCGCTCCGCCCAGGCCTGCTCGACACCCAGCGCTATGGCAAAAGGCAGAAAACGTTCGAACAACTCCGGAGTCAGCTCAGGCGGATGTGCGATATTCAAATCGTCCTTTTCTGCCACTTCCAGATAAAGCTTAAATCCCTCCAGTTTATCCATCAGCTTGCGTCCTTCTCCTGTCGGTGCTCTGAGCAGCAAGGCGAAGAGGCCATGCGCTACCATAATGAGAGCCACAAACAGCAGAACAAGTGGAACAAAGGCGCCAAATACCACAATCATCAACAACACCCCTGCAGAACCCAGCAGTGAAGGTAACAAGTGACGTGCATTATTTTTAAAATAAATATTCAGATAATTCTTTCTCAGCGAAGTTTTATGAGCGGATTTGGCACTGCCGACGATAGCGTGGTTTTCATTCTTCAGCTCCAGAACATCTCCTGCAGAAAAAAGTTTGTCCAGCAGCGTTTTTTCTCCTGCTGCCAACTCTTGGTTCGAGTTTAATTTCTGCAGCGTGAATTTTTTCTTTATTTGCGAAATCTGCACATGACCTTTCACGGCGAGACTCACGACAGCGGCGGTAAACGCCAGATTATCGTAGCCCATGCGCAAGATATACCGCGCAGAAGCCGGTGAAAATCCAGCAGGAGGTTCATAATGCGGGAATATCACACCTGCCTCGGGATCGCGGCCTACCCGGAACCAGGTCAGCAGTAACCAACCCAATGAAGCGCACAGCGCCAACAGGCCAAGAAGTACACCCAGATTATCCGTCAGTAAATAGCGCAGTCGCTCGCCCGCACCAGGCTCATGCACAATCCCTTTGGGAAAACTCATCACCAATGTCAGACCGTTGCGATTGGGCAATTCGGTAGTGGTACGAATTTCAGCCTGGCCGTCCGCAACGGTGACCACGTAGTCCTGCCCCGTGGCGCCAAAGGGACCTGTGTATCCTTCCATAGTGATCGCGTCCGCAGGAACAGCTTCGGGCAGACTCACCGTGGCGCTGGCGTTTTCTATCCGAAAATCCCAACCCAGCCCCGTCACATTCCAATACAACTCGTCGTGGTTCTCAAAATAACCGAGCTGCCGATCGGTTTGATAACGCAGCGAGTATTCATATTCTGCCGGCACACGCAGAAAATCATCGCCGCCAAAATCCACCCTGACACCGTTGGCGCGGCGCGTGACGCTGAAAATCTCTGGCTGACCATTGCGGGCTAAGCTCAATACCTCGAAATCCACAACCATACTATTGCCAGCGCGGTCCGTGTAGTGGGTTGGGAATTCGCGATAAATCCCGCGCCGGATGTTACGCCCTTCGGCTCGCACACGGATCGTCTCAGTGACAATCATTGTGGCATCAGCCTGTATCTGGATGTCGCTATAAAAAAACAGGATGCGCTCTTGCGCCTGTACACCGGCGCACAGTGTCAGAAACAGTGCAAATACGTAAAGTGGTAGGCGAAGCATCAGTGCAACTCCACTTTCGGCGCTGTTCTTTCGTTACTGTCATCTACTTCAAAGAACTCCGCAACCGCAAAGCGAAAGGGTCGGGCGATCAGCAAGTGGGGGAAACTCTGAATACGGGTGTTGTAGATGCGCACGGAGCCGTTGTAGAAGCGACGTGCGTACTGAATGTGATCTTCGACTACCGTCAGCTCGGTCTGTAACTGGCGAAAGTTGCTGTCTGCCTTGAGGTCGGGATAGTCTTCGGCGAGCACAATCAGCTTTTGAATGCCGCTTTCCATTTCCGCTTCCAGCCGTGCTTTCTCCGGCAAATGTGCGGCCGCCTCGCTGCGGGCGCGCAGTTCAGTGACAGCCTCCATGGTGGCCCTCTCATAAGAGGAATAGGCCTTAACCGTAGCGATCAGTTGCGGCACGAGATCGTGTCGACGCTTCAACTGGACATCGATGTCACTCCAGGCGGCCTGTACCTGGTTGCGGTCCTGTACCAGTCGGTTATATATCCATATCGACGGTATCAGAACAAGGACTGCGGCGATCAGTAGTTCAAACATAATGAAAATCCATTTTGCCAGTGCGTGGGGGGCCGGGATAATTGGGGTCAGAGTAAAAATACAGTACTGTTTTTTTACTCTGACCCCAATTATCCCGGCCCCATTTATTTAGCTGATCAGCGCCACCCATTTGATCAGCGCATACACCCGCTGCCCCGGCGCCAGCGCCAAACGCTGCGCCGACCAACTGGTGATCTCAGACAGCAATAATTGCCCATCCGCCAGACGCAAATGCAGCACCACGCGTTGCTCGCCAACGGCGTGCACATGCTCAATAGACACCAGCAGATGGTTCTGCATACTTATACGCTGCGGATCATCCAGCGCCACGCTGACATCGCGCGCTAGAATGCGCACTCTCATGGCCTTGTCCATTGCATTAGCGGGAGATTGCAGCCAAAGCCTCGCCTCTGGTGGTCCGAATGCACTCAATCCGAACTCATTCGAAGTCCCCAACTCCCCGGTAAGAATCGCAGCCGCACCCTCCTCCTGAAACAACGGCGTATCGGGACGGGCCAGCGCTTGTTGCAACGTCTCAATACCGGTGATCTGCCCGGCAGCCATAAAGGCCACATGGTTTGCCAGGCGCTGCACCTCATCGGGCGAGTGCGTAATCAGCATGATGGGCACCTGAGAGTCCTGCGCCAATCGCGACAGAAACGGCATAATCTCCCGTTTGGTCTGGGTGTCCAATGCCGACAGCGGTTCATCCAATAACAATAACTGCGGACTGGTGAGCAATGCCCGACCAAGCGATATGCGTTGACGCTCACCACCGGAGAGTTGATCGATACGTTGTTGCAGCAGCGGCTCTATCGCCAGCATCTGCATCACCTCATCCGGATGCAACCGTCGGTGCTCCGCAATTGTGCGTTTATAGCCGTACAACAAATTAGCACGCACCGACAAATGCGGCAACAGACTGTGCTCCTGAAACACCAAACCAATGCGGCGCTCGCTGGTCGGCACAAAGTGGGAGTCCTGCTGCCAACACTGGTCACCGAAATGCACTTGTGCGCCAGGCATCCGTTCCAAGCCTGCAATAATGCGCAGCAAAGTTGTCTTGCCACAGCCCGAGCGACCAAACAACGCGGTGACTCCCTCCGTTGGCAGTTCACTATCAATAAGCAGATTGAATGCGCCGCGTTGCAGGTGCGCCTTGACGCGCAAGCTCATACCCGCACCACTTGAAAGCGTCGGCTGAAACCATACACCGTGAACAACACCAGAAAAGAGAACGCCAGCAGAATCAGAGAAAGGCGATGCGCAGCTTCGTAGTTCATGCTCTGCGCATAATCGTATATCAACACCGACAACACCTTAGTCTCGCCAGGAATACTGCCGCCCAGCATCAGGATAACGCCGAACTCTCCCATCGTATGCGCAAAGGTCAGTGTCGCGGCTATAACATAGCCGCCCTTACAAAGAGGCAAAATCACCGAAAAGAAACGATCGACGGGTCCTGCTCCCAGCGCACAGGCCACTTCCACCGGTCGGCGACCCAGATTGTGGAAACTTTCCAGCAGCGGTTGCACGGCAAACGGCAGGGAATACAATACCGATGCCACCAGAATGCCTGCAAAGGAAAAAGCCAGATGCGTCAGGCCGATATCTTCCATCGAGCCACCGATAAAACCGCGTGGTCCCAATACCAGCAATAAATAGAAACCCAAAACTGTGGGCGGCAACACCAGCGGCAACGCCACTACAGCTTGCACCGCCACCTTTATTCCTGAGGTCTTGCCGGATAACCACCATGCCAGTGGCGTAGCGATAAGCAGCAGTATCACAGTGGTGTACAGGCACAGTTTGAGTGTCACCTCAATGGCCTGCCAGTCTGCAGGGCTGAGTCCGAACATATTACTTCCTGTGAGATCGTCAGAATTCCGGGCAACATTCCGGCATCACAATGTAATTAAATATGTCCGCTTTGGCTACAGCCAATAATGGGTATCTCCTTTTATTTCGACATTTGCGCGCCAGCAGCCGCCCTTTATCGAACAGCCGGGATGGAACAGGGACGAATCACACACTGAACACCGACACGTTCAGCGCACGCTCCAAAAACCACAACACACCAAAACCGGTAATCCCAATGCCAGTAGCTATCAGCGTCATTTTTCTTACTATCTCTGCACGGCCAAGCAACAGCAGCACAGGCACAAGAACAAGCACAATGGCCAGCTGTCCAATCTCCACTCCCACGTTAAAGCTCAGCAGACTGCTGACAAACAAATTTGTTGGCAGGGACAGGTCACTCAGTACACCGGCAAAACCGAAACCATGAATCAGCCCAAAACCAAAGGCCAATTTCCACATATGCCCCCGTAACACCGGCCAGATAATATTCAATCCGGAGACAGCCACAGAAAGCGCTATCACTGACTCTACAAAGCGAGAGGGCAGCACAATAATTTCCAGAGTGGCTACAATCAGGGTGATTGAATGCGCGATGGTGAAGGCAGTAACGATTACGAGTATTTCGTAAAACAAACTTTTCGTGGTCACTTTATCGATCAATGCGCGACTTTTCCCAATAACAATCGGTACCAATAACGCACACAGGAATAAGATATGATCCAGACCAATCCAGATATGCCAGATTCCTTCCAACAAAAAGACCCACAAATTGGCCAGCAGGGAAATGTCCTCAGCATCTACCGTGTGGTTGGGTGTTGCCGGAGAGAACAAACGCACATGAGTATCGCTGCCAGTGATTGCTGTCAGAATTCCACGGTGTGAAGAATCAATATCGAACAGCAGCGAGTAATTAACCTGCAGAGGACCTGTGGCAACGCAATCTGCGTTGACAGGTACGTGCAGGAACACCCCTGCATTCAGCTCTTCAAGCATGAAACTGCCAAACTGTGTGCTGCAATCCTGCCCTGCCATACGTAACTCAAGTCTCGACAACAAATGCGTGCGCAGTACTTCCTGCTTTTGCAGGATTTCACCCCAGGTAATCTGCGCATCGTTGTTGGCATCCAGACCCACTGCCAGTTCAAGGTCCTGTATGGCAATCGACCAGGTGCCTGTGACCACATTATTTTCGAATTCAAAGTTGAGATAACTGTCACTTAGACTGTGCGCTAAGGCCGTAGCGGGAAACTGTAGTATAAGAAACAACGAGGCAATCGCGGAAAAAATACGATTAGTCATAGTTGTAGTCCCTGTTCTTCGAAGACTGCCTCGAGCTGCATATCCTCAGTTCCTTTTGCGCGAATCCACTGGTGCAAATCAAGAAGTACTTTCTGCTCTGAGCTACCAACCGCCGCTTTTGCCAGCAACAAGGCATCAGATGGCTCTTTTTGCTCATCCCAGTTTTGCAACGCAGCCTGCAAAGCGGCAACTGGATTATCCAGAATGTTCAGTGCATAACGCGCGTATTCCTTGTTCGGCACAGCTTCACTGCGCAGAAAAGCCAGCTCGAAATAGCTTGCCAGACTTTCCAACAGCGGCTCAGAACGCGTGTCACTGGTTGCCATTAATGCTTCCGCAAGCAGAATATCGATTTCCGTACTACGTAACGCTTCCGGAACAAGTGCCAATAGATTGATCACATCGCGGGGACGGTTCTGCTCCAGCAATAAATTGCTGTATTGCACCAGCGTGTAAAATTGCTGCGGCGATTGCACCAGCACGGCTAAATAAATGTTTTCGGCAACATCGGTCTGACCCAGTCTATGCGCCAGCACTGCTGCTGTAATCTGTAGTTCAATCTGCTCGGATGTTGACAAGCGTTCGCCACTCTCGAGCAGCGCGATCACTGCCAGCAACGCCGGTTCCGCACGACCGCTGACACCATCGAGCTGAGCCTGGCAATTTAAGTAGATGGCGGCTGAGGCGCTTCCTCGCATCGCATCGCAACTTTGTTGCGTCAGTAAATAGTCGCCGGTGACCAGACCAATCTGAGCGCGAATCATATGAGCCTGCAGATCCATCGCGTTCTGTGCCAACACAATATCCAATTCACGCAAGGCCTCGGCAAACGCATGGTTGTGTTGCAGCACCGCTGCACTGATTGTGCGAACCAGCACTGGCTTTTCAATCTCGCCGGGCCATTGCTCCAGCAAGGTCATCACGTGCCCATAAGCACGTGGTTCCTGCGAACTTGCCGCCAATCGGTACGCATTCACAATGTTTATCAGCAAGCGATTAGGATCTGTTGCATACTGCGTTGATTCAGCAGTTCTAAGCTGGCGCGACAACTCTGCTACGGCTCCTGACAAAGTGATAACCACCTGGTTTTCATCATTTGGCACATAAGGCTGCGCTAACGCACTCATCGATAACAACAAGATGAGGGCAACAATGACGCAACGTATAATTGAATTTGAGTTGAATGGTTTGATCTCTGAAATTCTCATCCTGGGTTGCATGTCGAGTCTCCATACGTAATCTTTAGCAACATCGTTCCACAACTAATATTGCGACAAAAAAAATGTGACCCCAAGACGTCCCTGTCCTGAAGATCACTTAAAAGTTGGATTTACCTTCCTTCACTTAAGATATCAACTGCGCCCAAACAGGCGTCCTCGCAGTTCTACTGCTGCACCATAGATCCCGGAAGCGGGTCATTCAAATACGGAAATACCGTTTTGAACTCGGCGGCGCTGACAGTTGTCTGATCAGTAAAAGGCGCTGTGTTATTCGGTGCAACCGCAGCATCTGATGTCAACGCTCCCATCATCACTCGCAGCGCAATGTCCACAACATCGTCACCCGGACGGCGACCGTTCGGGAATCCCGCGTTATCGCCAGCCAGCACACCCAGATTGGCTTGCATACTTGCGGAAGCAGGCGCAATTGATGTGTTCAGACGCAACATTTCACTGCGCGGGAATGTACCGTTGGCGATACTCGCAGGCAAGTTCAGTCCCGGAACGCCTGCAATGGCGTTAACAAGATCAGTGCGGGGGAAGTTTTTGGGAGCCACGGCACCCGCACCACTAAACAGAAGTTCAAGCAGGAAAGGCAAGGTGGGCCGTTCAACATAGTGCGCGAACTGCGCATCATTTAAGGGATGACTGCCGTTGAATTTGTCTTTATCCGGAAGACCGATTACGACTTCATTAATCAGTGGAAATCCAAGACGTGACACCTGCAGTGGCTGGCCAGCACCCATATTCAAACTGGCCGTGGTCCAGGCGCCAATAATCGGATCGGATTGTGTGAGACACGATATTGGTATCTCAAGGGCCAGAGAGGTAACACTTAGATCACCAATCGGATTTTTAACCGCATCTGGAGCGCCCAAAGGATTCAGATTGACCAGGTCAAATACCTGCCCAAGATTTACAGCGAACCCCTCATTGCGCTGTCCGACAAACACGCGTCCCTGGCCCGAACATCCCGGAATGGCAATCGGATAAATATGTGCGTTAGCATAAGTCGGATAGTTTGGAATTGACTTGGTGCCAATGTAGTCCACTGGCTTTCGGAAGGTTGCGGATTGCGTTGATGCGTTGGTCACTGCTTGAACAGTCCCAGTGCGACGGTCGCCTCTAACGATATCAAGCTTATATTCCTGACGGGAATTAACGTTGGCAGTATCAGCGGCGCCCGGTCCAATCTGGCCCGCGTTAATTAATGGGATTGGTATGGTCTGCCCACCAACCGGCACACCTGCTCCTGCCAATATTGTGGAGAAGTCAAAACGGAATGTGATCTCTTCCATCGAATCGCCGTCATTATCTATATGTATCTCGTAAATTCCGGCTGTTTCCAGATCGAAATAATTTGGTCCGCCGTATGGAGCCTGCAGCGGCAAATAATTGGCAATGATAGTGACAAAATTTTCTCTGCCCGGCTCATAACTTCTGAACATATATAGATCTGTTCCATCCAGCCGCGGCAGACCGGCGATCATGGGTGCTTCTCTGTGACTTGAGGCTAATGCCGCAGCAGAACTTCCAAGCAACGCAGCTGCAATGGCACAGCGCCGAAATCTTTTCCAATTGATGTCTTTATTCATAATTTTCTCCACCTTGTAACATAAGTTGCTGCTGATCCGAAAAACCCGCAGTACGTTTCGACTTCTACTTTCGAATTCTATCTTGCGCAAGGATTCCGCTCCGTGCGGTGCGCAACATATAGATCGAACGTTAAATCTCTGTCTTTTTAGCTTACGAGGAGGGTTTAGTTAGTGGATCAATATAGTTACATCTTTAGAGAGTTTGCTTGAGAAGATGTGAACCGAGTCACGCAATGAAGAACTAAAATATCTGTTTTGAAATTAATCTGGCAGTACAAAACCATAGCGTTGCATCACAGCGTGCGCCTTGTCGCTACTCATATAGTTGCTGAATTTCAGAACGGCAGGTTTTCCGCCTCCGTGTCGAGTGATGACCCAGGCCTGCGTCAAAGGTTGATGAAAATCGGCATCAATCAAGTGATACCCTTGCGTTACCATACCGGGGAACAGCGCCAGAGACAGCGCAATGATACCGATATCCGCCGCGCCGGACTCTGCCATTTGCGCCGCATGAGCAATGTTTTCGCCGAACACAAGTTTGCTCTGCACCGCGTCCCAGACACCTGCGGATTGCATGGCCTCTTTAGCGCGCTGACCATAAGGTGCATGGTCCGGTTGCGCGATTGCGATGCGGCGAATGTCGGTGTTCGTCAAATCGCTTAGTTGCAACAGTGAAGCGTCTTTATTGGCACTCCACAAAACGATGCGCCCCAACGCATAGACCTCCGGTTCGTTAACTGTCAGTCCGGATTCATGCAGCATTTGCGGATAGGCGATATCGGCAGAGAAATACATGTCAAAAGGAGCACCATTGCTGATCTGGGTATGGAACTGCCCGGAAGAACCGTAGATCACTGTGGGTTTTTGTGTAGGATTCTCGACGACGTAGGCTGCAATAATTTCATCCAACGCATAACGAAGATCTGAGGCAGCGGCGATGGTGAAGTCTTGCGCCTGAGTTTTAGACACAAAGAATGCGCAAATTAATAATACTGAGAGTTTTGCTGAATAGCGTTTTATATTCATCACAATTCAACGGTGTCTGGGTGGGTTGGCATGGGGAGTAATATACTTTGGTATATAAAGGAGTTGCAAGGTGCTGCTGTAAGCTTATTGGTTCACCTTAGCCGCGGGATTCTCGATCTCAAACCCATCATTTAGATACCTCTCCATCTGCAGACGAATCTCAGCATCGCGCGAAAACTCTTTCTCAAGAAATGCATACAGCGCCAATCTCGTCAGCATCTGCTGATCTGCTGGTCGCATTGCCCGCTCAAATGTCTCCATCGTGCAGGGCATATCCTCAGTGACCGATATACCTATGTCGGCATCGGCTGTAAGAATCGGCTCAAATCCCTCTTCTTCGCCTCTCAAGTTTCGTAACAGCAAAGGGCATATCGGCTGATCAGGGTGTCGAAACCAACGGAAAAACCTGGCAGACCTGCCGGCAAACCCAACATGGCTGCCTTTGTCCAGTGTCACCAATACACTGTTGTTCGCTTTTGCCGGAATGGGCGCGGCATTGGACGCGTAAGGAACCACCGCATCGGCACTGCCGGCTATCATCATGAATGGGATATTGGTGGTTGCAAAGAACCCGGGATCAAGGAAGGAACTTGGTCCCGCGATAGAAACCGCCACACTGATGCGCGGATCACGCACATCCCGATGAAAGGTAAGCAACTGGGTAGTCAGACCGCCCAGCGACAAACCAACAGCCGCAATCCGAGAGGGATCAATCATGCCACTGAGACTATCCGCTGCGTCCTCGTTGCGAGCCAGCAACGCATCGATAACAAAAGACACATCACCGGGCTGATTGATCACGTCATTGACATTGGGGCCACCTGGCGCCCCCATGTGACTAAGCGGATAGTTCACACCCGCTATGATATAGCCCTTGGGCACCAGAAACTCGACCAGATAATCCACCTCTGCCACGGATGACATGAAGCCATGACTGTAAACAATCAGCGGGAAGGATTGTTCATCTTGTGTTTCGGGATACCAGACAAAGCCATTCAGTTCGCGCTCCGGGCCTCCGGCGAAATCGCCGTTTGCGTTTAATGGGCGTGATGTGTCGATTAGTGCGAGAGGTTCACGGGCAATGTCGAAGCTGCCGGGTTGGTATAGTTGGGCGCTTTGGCCTGCCTCCGGGGTGGGTTCTATTGGGTTGAGGACGTAGATTGTGGCGAGGGCCAGTACCAGGGTTAGGGTTAGGAGGGTTTTCTTTGTGCGTGTCATGTGGGTTTCTCTTAGGTTCTACTCCGATTTTACGGATTTCTCAGTAAACAAATTGCGTAAATCTGAAAATGCTTTGATGTGCCCCAACTTGTGCAGCCCATTGTCGATCAGGGATCTAACCACATCTTGAATATCTGCCTGGATACTTTGCTCCGCATAAAACTGTCGAACTAAGGCTTCGTAGAAGCGCTCATGTTCTCCAAAAAGTACGTCTCTATTAATCACATGCGTACCAGTGGGTTTCGATTCATTAATGGTTGCGGTGCGAATATCTCGAAGGGCGAGCATGATAGCTATACGAGCGATCACATTCGGTGTGAGCCGAGTTTTGGTTTGGAGATACTGTAGTCGATCCCATGTCGTTTTACTTAGATTGATGCGTGTTGGAAACATACTAACCTGCCTGCCTCATCTGCCAAAAGTAACCTTCTTCTACTGAGGTTGCGCCGACCTTGGAACTGTACTCAAGCTTGTAAGCTCGCGAAATTTCGGGCGAGAGTTCTCTATAAAACGACTCATCTACTTCCGTATCTGTAGAAAGGATAACCATTTGGTGGCTAGCCTTCGGGAAGTACCCTTCTATAAGTTTCTGTCGGTGCTTAGAATCCAGTCTTCCAAGAGGTGTATCAACGATCATAGGAAGCTGGCGACCAGATGTTTTGGCTAAAGCCTCCAGCATTGAGATTGCGAAGATTTGTTTTTCGCCTGCTGAAATCTCATCCTTTCCGATCTTTCTACCATCCTCAGCTAGTAGTGTAACTTTGTAAGTTTTTGCATCAATACTGATCTTTAAGGACAGATCATCCTTTCTGGCAAGTCGAGCAAAGCACTGTGTAAATTGTTCTTCAAGTTCCTTAATCTTCTTTTCTGCTGTTTGCGTAACGAATTCTGCGAGTAGATAGTTTGAGTTTCCGATATAGTTCAGAACTCGCTGTTGATCGCTTGTCTTGGAGGCTTCATCGTAAAGCTTGTCGAGCTTCTTTGCAGTCTCCAGCGCTTGAAATGCTAATGCTTTTGCTTCGGATTTCAGCGCAGCCATCTCAGCCTCATGCGCTCCAAGTTGGTGTTGAATACGCTGGAAATTCTCAAAATCATCTTTAATAATTGCATCGTCAGGTGCACGAGCTAAGGCTGCAATGATTTCATCTATGCGTTGTTCCGTGCTTTCGATACTTTCAAAGAGTTCAGTAGTTTGCTTCGACTGCTTTTTTGCAGTTTCATAAGTTGCGAACAGGTTACCAGCCTGGCTTGGAGTTAGATCGTGAATGATCACGTCCAAGCCTTTTGAAGCCGTAATACTTTTTAGTACCGATCCCGTTTGAGACTTGAGAAGCTTCAAATCCTCTTTACTCATTTCACCAGTCAAGCTTTTTACCAGAGCAGCAAAGGCATCTTCTATAACTCTAGACTCTTGAGTTGAGCGGGAGGATTCCAGATCGATATTAATTTGTGCGAGCGTGCGATTCGCAAACTCTTCAGCTAAAGTGAAAGGAGCTGCGTCTGCAAGATGTGAGGATGCCTGAACAGCCAGTGAATTGCGGGTTTCATTCAAGTTATCTAGCTCGCGCTCCAGTTCTTTACGAGGAGTCGAGAAGAGTGCACCTCTGTCGTCAAGGAGTTTTCGGATCTGTTCCGCCAACATTCTCTTTTCAGCGATTTGAGCAGCCTTGCTAGATATTTCTTGTTGGATTTTCTCTATGTTTCGTCGAGCACCTTCCAGTGCCTGATGCTGGTTGTTGATTTCACTATCTATTCCAGCACTCACAGAGCTTCGCACGAGTTGCCGATTTAGAACGGTTAGATCTCCCGAAAGACGTTCGACGATGTCTAAACCAAGCAGATTCTTGATTGAGTGCTCCAAGACAGATCCGCCCGTGTTGTCAGCAAGTTGAGCGATCTTCTCTCCGTCAAAGAAAAATAAATCGGAAACCCCTATCGGGATTAATTCATTGAGGAAATTCTGTGCTTGCTCCTGATTAAGCCCCTTAATCGGATCTCCATTCTCGAGAATTCGAAGGTATTCTTTGATTTTGTTCTTCTTGAGCTCCCAGCTTCGCACAATGTGATACGAACTCTCTATTCCCAATTTAGCATACTTGAATACAAGCTCTACCGAGGCGCTCTGAGCGAATCTGTTCGCACCTTTTCCTCTATGGAGTGATTCCTGAAGATGCTCCTCATATTCTTTGACGGAGACCCGTAGACCTAATGCAGCTCTGCCATACAGAGCGAGGCGCACTCCGCTCAATATGCTAGTTTTGCCCGCACCATTCAGACCACCAAATAGTGTAATGGGTCTGGATTTTCCATAACGAACTCTTGGAGCGAGATCAAACTCGTGCCTATCAGCATAGACTCGATAATTTGTGAGAATAAGTTTATCAATAAGCATTAGTTAAGAAACTCCGAAAATTCTTCCCTGACTTCTTCGGAAAATGTCTTCCCAAGCTTACGCAGCTCCGTATTCCGGGCATTAATAGATTCCAAATCATCCCAATCCTGGCGCAGAATAGTCTCCAGTTTCTGAAGAATACCTCTGCGATTACCTAATCCAGATATCTGCAGTTCCGCTTCCATTAGCTTACGAATCAAAGGAGCTGGAACTTTATATTTGTCAGACAATGACTCTAGTGTTTGAGAATCGGCTTTTGTAAAGGCGCCAGCGTCATTCTCAACCCAGTCAAGGTCTTCACCGTAGACTTCGCGATATATTCGGGGAAGCGTGTCTTCCCAATCGGGTTCATTGGGATCGCGCAACCATTCGCGTCGGATCATGTGCAACTCCGGCTTTGTAATCAGCTCAATATCTCGTCCATTGTCGCGAATTGTTTTCTCCATGCTTAGAAGTTCTTTGAGAAACTCCTGTCTGGTGCTTAACCAGTAGGGCCCCGGAATATGTCGCACATGCGAAATACTGTCGTCGCTTATGTCGCCGCTGTTATATGTCACTCGACCAGTACGACGCCTGAAATTCCGATACTGCGCTGAATTCTCTGGCTGCCTGGATTGATATAACTTGTTTCTGAAACTTAGAAGCGGAGCCATCCAATTGGCTCCACTCTCAATCAAACCGTGTAGAGCTTTCTCATCAGTTACTACTGTGCATGTCCAACAACCAAAGCGGCTGTTCCCACATGATGGAGTGCTCGTGTCGATAACAACAGGGCACTCTCCTTGCGCAGAACCTTTGTATAGTTCAAAGAGTTCCTGATTAGAATCACCCCATGGGCAGGGAGCGCTCATTAAGTACATCCACACTTCGTCTGCCGACCAATCCTCAATAGGCATATAAGTGTAAGCATTCGGCAGAGAAGTATGCCGGCTTAGTGCTGAACCATCGATGCGGTGCTTAGCTATGACTTGAGCTCGTGAATTGCTTTCCTGACTTCTCGATCCGAGTACGACCACAGCCTCACCATAGGTTGCTACCTTGTCTAAGATGAAAGCGCTAACTGGATTGATCTTCATTCGTTCCGTACACCACCTGAAAGTCTGGTTCGGAGCCGGGTAACCCCTCCCGATAAGATTGACCCAAAACGTTTGATCTGTGTCGGGAACTACGGGGTGTGCGGTAATAGGCAGTTTGTCCCGCGCAGCAGACTTGTTGATCAAACCTAGTACTCGCTTGATCATATCAACTACAACTGGGGTTTCTACGAGTGTGTCGGATGAGACGACATAGATATGCTTTTTCCGCTTGGCTGCCGGTAGTTCCGCTATTGCACAGTAAATTAGGGATAGGACGCAGGTGGAGTCTTTGCCACCACTGAAACCAATAATCCAGGGGCGATCATCGGAGAGATATATGGACTGGATTTCACCTAAAAGGTCGATTAAGGGGCGTCCCGCCAAGGCAAGATCTCGAATCATTGAGACATGTTTGGGGTAGATGAATTTATTTGATTCGCTCATTTAAGGAACGCATCCTCGTGCTCTTGTTCTGTGGGAGTTAAAGGGATGCACAACTGAGATTTTATGTAGTTTACGGTTAGTATGACGCTGGTTCTTGCTTTGCTTATACGGCCATGATGCATTGCTCTTCCTTCCCAATCGCTGTTTGATCGAGCCCAGTCAATTTTACTAAGCTTAGTCAAGACTTTTTTCCATTGACTGGGCGGTCGAACGATCAAGTTTGTTCCAATTTCACCCATTGCTTGCAGAGTTACACCATGCGCGTGAATATATTGCTCCCTCAGTTCAGCGGTAGATACTCGCTTTTCAAACGCTAATTGCCAATCTGGCATATTACTGACAACCTCCGTCCAATAGTCTGCGGCCAACTGCGTTTCATTATCGTCTATGTGGTCATGCTTCCCCTTGGAGAGTAAAGATTTTGAGGCATTCTTTATTGCACTTAGCGTGAATAATTTCGTACTTCGGTTTGAAATGCTGGATTTCTCTAGTTCTGTTAATCGCGAAAAGGCGGCAACTTTCTGCGTCATTGATCTAGCTAGCTCTGCTACTGAATCCCTACGGTCATAAAGTGTGCTAATAGAGTCGCTGGGACGAACGGCATGCTTATTCAAGTCTGCAAACATTTGTTGACTACGTTGAAGACCTTCGTCTATAAAGAAGAGCACAGGTATATTGTCATAACCTAACTCCGGAGACTCCTGAATTGCTTGCTCTATTGCTGCTCTACGATGCTGACCGTCATTGATCAGAATTCTGGCATCCATTGGAATTCGCAGCTGCCCAAGGTTTTGTCCAAGCCCCGTATCTGTTGATGGCTCGAAACTAACCTGAGCATCGACAGATGCCGTAATTGCTGAGAGGGTATAGCTTTTAGAATTGTCTAACAAATAGGCTACAATTTCTGGTATGCGTGATCGATTCAATGTCCTTTGGGCTCGGAGCTCTGGAGGTACTTCTTCTCCATCAAAAACAAAGAGTTTCGGGATAAGCCGTAATGGACACATTGCAACGTAGCAAGGTCGGCCTGCTTGATGCCCACGAGCAGCAGGAAATGTGTGACTGAAGTCACTGTTCATAATTTCACCATGAAAAGGACTGGAAGTTAATTTTAAAAGGAAGTCTATCATTGAATAATATGACTTCCAACACCTAGGAACAAAAAAATCTGATTTTTTTAATCAGCATGTGCCAGACCATGGAGGCTATGGACAACGAAGTTAATCAAACAATTTAAAGAATAGTAGCTTTTGGGAAATTTGCTCTTCTATTCCTGAACGCTTCAGCCGGCATGGATTGCTCTCGCCTATATTCCGCCGGGAACTAACCACCACAACACAAAGACTCACATTAGAGAATGAGAAATTTATGGAAATCAAGACTGACCCAGTCAATTTAGAAACACTTTTTAGCGGATATGCAACCAAGTATATGGTGCCAGATTATCAGCGAGACTATTCTTGGACTTCGGATCAGGTTGATGAGTTATGGACGGATATAATTACTTCTTTGAAAACGGATTCAGAATACTTTATGGGAGCCATAGTTCTGAATCGTCAAGAAGCTGAAGATCACTACGAAATTGTAGATGGGCAACAACGGCTTTCGACTTTTACTATACTTTTTTCTGTTGTGGCGTCATTAGCTAAAGCTTTCAAAGACAATTCGCAAGTATTCCCAAATTGCATAAGAACCACTGAGAACTTAAGTATAGCTGCTAAAGTAGAAAAGATGGCGATGGATCGTCTTTACTATACAAGTGAACCCGATAATTACTTCTTAATTATTAACAAAAAGGATAGGGAAACGTTCAGCGCAGTAATCAAAGACCTAAACACTGTTATTCTCACAGAGCAAGAATTGAAAATTATCTCCAACGAGTCAAGGGTGAAGAAAACAAGGAAGTTATTCTTTAAATCAGTCCTAGATCACTTTGGATCTCATGAGAATGCCATTGAACAGCTTTACAAAACTTTGGTTCATTTCATCAAAAGGTTGAAATTTATTCGTATTATCGTATCCAGCGATATAGACGCATTTCTATTATTCGAATCCCTAAACTCCAAGGGAATGGATCTTAGCATTGCTGATCTTGTGAAAAATAAACTACTAATGATAGGTGCTAACACAAATGATAGTAGGGAAGCTGTATTAGGGAACTGGGATTTTATGGTCTCAAACATAGAAGGAAAATCTAGGATAAGTTCTGTGGATTACCTGCGGACGTACTGGATTAGTTTTCCTGGCAAAAATACTACAAAGAAGGAGTTGTATAAGAATATAAAAACTTACCTTACAAGTGGTAGCAACAATGTATTAGAGTTCTCGAGAGATCTTTCTAAAAAATCTGCAACTTTTGCTGCCCTGACCGATAAATCTTTAATTTGGCCTGAGTCGCAGCACAAGAAAGAGGGTCTCTATAAGGTGATGGGCGAGTTGAATGTCCTCAAATATACACTTTGTCATCCAGTTATCTTGTATGCAACGTGCGAAAGACCAAATGACGCTGAAATAATCGCAAGGCTCTCATTATCATTTCTCTTTAGATGGGTAACTATCGGGAATTTTTATGTTGGCAAGGCTTTCGATGTATTTGCGCACGTTCTTCTCGCACTGAAGAATGATG
Organism: Pseudohongiellaceae bacterium; assembly: GCA_041751425.1. Taxonomy (GTDB): domain Bacteria; phylum Pseudomonadota; class Gammaproteobacteria; order Pseudomonadales; family Pseudohongiellaceae; genus JAVVEG01. Next base: position 76,580 of record JBGSXL010000033.1, read on the forward strand.
AATCATTAGAAAGCGTTATTGCTCCGTTTAGCACAGAAAAAGATCGTATAAGCGATGAAGAGTTTGAAAGAGCATTTAGAGTCTTTAGAACCCAAGATAATACAGTTGCCAAATATGTGTTAGGACGAATCCACGCTCACGAGAAATCCTATCAGCTGATACCGGCTTTCAATGAACTCCATTTGGAGCATGTTCTACCGCAGCAGACTTCAAAATGGCATACTGCAGAGGGTTTCGAACTTTTAGCTGGAACGAATTATGAGGATTGGATATACCATATCGGTAACCTGACTTTGCTGGCAAAGGATGCAAATATGTCGGTGCAGAATAAGGTTTTTGAGGATAAAGTCGATGCATACTCCGAGTCACCATTTGCAATGACTAGCGCTATAGGCATACGACATGCATTAGACAGTAGGTCTTGGTCTCCAGATTGGATTAACGAAAGAGCGGAAGCATGGGCTAAAATCGCACCAAAGATTTGGAGTATGGATCCATAGGCTTTACTGCGAATCGGGCGCAATGCTTTTGCGAAGGAAAGTAGCATTAAACCTTCGCTGCTGATCTAGTCAACCTTTTAGAGAATAGTCAGAGAGCATTCTGGGGATAAGTTTTCCATTCTTGACAGTGAGTAGAAATGACAACTTAGCCCTGCTTTCGCTATAACTGATATGTATGGGATTCTGGTGCCCATACACATACATCCTGTCGAATATTAAATTGTCTCCAATCCAACCGGCAACTGTCATTGAATCCTCATCTTCGATATAGAAATCCACTGCGGCGCCACCTCTTTTGCAAATTAAGTTGCCGTTTTTTCCCTTTTCGAATGAGCAATGCTGGTCTAGTTTAGCGACAACACGTTTAGTAATCTTCTTGGACAGCTCGTGAGAACAAAAACCGTATGTCAACTTTATCATCCCGAAATAGTCAATGATCGGATCGAGTACTTCAGTCGCCAAATCATACAAGGCAGTATAGGATTCGGGATTTTTTGGAAGGTTGTCTATCTTTGTTTCCTTTTGCGTTTCACCACATTCTATCAAATCCCGATACTTAAAATATCGCCCGCATGGATCGTCAAGATTTGGAATTGTATGCGATCGCTCCAACCTCATCCCGATGATCTTATAGCGCTTTTCAGAGAGTTGATTATCGAGCTCAACTGCAGCGGGACCATACCCTCGCGAGATATCCGGACAAATGGACTCCAATGAAATTTCAAATGCTACCTGCAGCTCATAAGAATCAAACTCTTCATTTATATATCTGGACTTATAGTAGAGGTAAGGCGGAGCGTACTCGTCCACATAGTCGTAAAATTCAATGGTCTGTTTCCGTAGCAATATTTTCGTGCGCGAAATCATTCGCGGAAGCAGATTCTCTTCAAATCCATCAAACTCCATCAATGTTAGCTTTCCTGAGCGGGAATGAATTTTTATCAAATCCGCATTGGATGCATCACCGTATAGCTGAAGTCCGCAATTAATGTAACAACGCAATAGCGGAGATAGTCTGTCTATCAAGCTGGTGTGTAGAGTCAGCGCATTGTCTGCATCGAGCCAGCCAAACCCTTCCTGTTCGGCCTTCAAGCATGCAGCAAGTATGGCTTCAATATCCGCAATCTGATAGAGCAGTTTAACTCCTGCGTTCTGAGCGGCCTTGTATGTCCCATATAATGACTTTGTATCGCGTTGAAGGCCATTCTCTAGCTGAATGTATGGTGTACGACGTTCAAACTGGAGTTTGGCGAAATATAGAGCTATCTCATCAGCTCGCGCTTCAGCCGCATGGCGCACAACTTCTTCAGCATCATCTCCCTTACTTGAAATCAGGATGGCACATGCCTTCTTGATTGACCCAATCTGAGCCTTAATCTCATCGAAAACTATTAACTCATCGCTTTCGGGAATTCTCCCCAATTCAACCCAGGATACCCAGAGCGCGTCTAGATTCTCTTTATTATTTTCGTAGACTTGAAGAGTTTTCTCACGCCTTCTTAGTTCGGGTGAAACTATTATTCGAGGAGCCCTGTTAAGCGGGCGGATTCGGGTAGTTCGGCGATTTGCTCTGCGAGATAAGAAACGTTGTTCTTCATTCTTATCTTTGAATATAAAGACAATACCCGGAGCTATTGGGATAGGATCTTCCCCAAGTGTTGCTTTAACATAGGCGATAATCTCTTCCTGACTATAATAGCGTTGGAATGTCCCTCGGCCCGTTACGATCCCATCGTTGTATGGACGACCTTGGTCACGTTCCAAGTGCTTTAGCATGACCGATACGACAAGGAGTTCTTCGGCAAGTTCATATGCTCCAAGGAGCGCCTCCTTACGCTCATCAGCGCGCTCAATGACGTTTATCACGAATCCTAAGTTTACGATGCTGGCGGCAGTTTTCTGCTGCTCTGGCGCAAAGTGTGGATCCCACCCCCATGCTGATATGCCATTGAGTTTTAGACCCTTTAAATCGTCGCCTTTGCCACACCCGTAATCGAAGATTGTTTTTGTGGCGGTTAGATACCCGAGTCGTTCTAGCAACTGGATTGGCGCTGAAAAATTGGATCGTGAAAGCGCCGTGCGGTAACGAGCTATTTCGTTATAGCTCTTCTGCCCTGCATCTACCTCATCCGAGTCCTGAATGTTTCCGATGGGAAATAGATTGTTGCCAGATACTGTGAATCCTTTCTCTCTCAAAACAGACGTCCACGGAATATAGAAACCTATATTAGTAGTATCCTCTAACAAGCCAATGGTTTCTGCTTGCTTCGTAAGTGCCTGAAACTCTGAAAACTCCGCGTGTTCTTTGGGCAGCAATAGTTCCTTTCGGTGTAGCACTGGTGGATTCGTAGAATCTTTATATGATCGGAATCTACAGCACTGGGAGTTTAAGTCGACGGTCCAGTATTGTCGCAGCAAGGGAAAACCATCTTCGAAGAAGTTCGCATAATCGAGGAAAGTGATAGATTGAAGGTCTTCTCGGATTTTGACGACGTTAAACTGCAATTCATCCTCTGAATTTGCAATTTGCCTTGCTTCATCGATTCGCTTCAGAACATCAATTGGATTTGTAGGCAACAAGTCTTGGTGCTGATATACGTTTAGGCTTACTCGCTTACCTTGAAGAAGTTGCTGCGTCATCGTACTGTTCTCAATTCCTTGCTGGTTACATTAACTGCGAAAAGAAAATCTTGTGTCTTGAAGTCATACTTTTTTACTCATAAACACCACCACATCCCACTCAACCCCTTCCCTCTTCCGGAAATCCTCCACCCTGGCCTGCACCTTACAAACCAACGCCCTACCCCGTGCCAACCCGATCACTTCCTCCGCACTCACCGGATAAAACCGCCCAGCTTCATCCGGTCCGCGCCTTAGTGTAATCACCAACACCCCACCAGGCGCGAGCAGCTCACTGACAATACGCATCGCCCGTTCATGTTGCGCGGGCGGCATGTGCATCCACACGGCGCTGATTAGAATAAGTTGGAATTTCTGGTCAAGCGAACGAAGTGCCTTCAGTTCAGGCAGCATATCATCGAGCCAAGAGACACTTGCATGGGGATTATTTTCAATGATGTGTTTCTGGCCCAGTGCGCGCAGTTCGGCGTTGGGTTCCACGGCGATAACATCCCAGCCCTTGCTCGCCAGCCAGGCAGCATCGCGTCCGCTACCCGCACCAATGTCACAGGCCAGCCCCGGCTGCGTGGGCATCAGCTCACGCCAACTGCGATGAACGTCATCTGAGCTCATTGAGTTGTACTGCTCGCACAACACTCTGGCGTTTTTGGTGTAGTAGTTCTTGTTGTTATCACCCATCGAGTTCGGTGCTCCAGCGCTGACGACAATCTGTTTATGCCATCGTCATAGCAACGCTTGGAGTTTCAGGGGATATGTGGGAAGTGTCAACTATAGACGGGCACAACGATTGCTTTGTCGAGCAAATAGCAGGACCTTAATAAAAGCACGAATATTGAAATACAGGGTAGAGACCCGCCCCCAGAACCGACATACTATCTCCAAGCCACTTCTACAACGGAGATTCAAAATGCCTGCTTCGCGCACCGCGCCCGCCCGCCGCCGGCAAGGTGCATATTTACCACTTTCGCCTCTATGCGCTGGACTACGCATTGAACCTTCCTGACGGCTATAACAAGCAAAGTCTGT
>JBGSXL010000034.1:0-31671 GCA_041751425.1 Pseudohongiellaceae bacterium
TTTTCGCTCACCTCTCGTACTCCCACAATTTGCCCAGCAAATACAGTGCTTAAATTGATTTTGCGTCGTCCAATACACAAGCGACCACACTGGGTGACTTGCACAACTCTGTCATGGAAAGGATATTCCGGTTCTGGTGGACGAGCATAAACGCGAGTCGAAGGTGTGTACACTTCTCCCGGATATTTCATATTTAATGCCTCGTGAGGACGCTCGTTGTTGAATGTTTCCCGGAACAAATCGAAGCGTTCTTGCTGTTGCAGAAAGTTAAATTGTGCGGGTTTTGTTGTTTCTTTTTTCAAGGTCAGATGCATGCGCTCATGACGTCCGTTCTGCTCTGGATGCCCTGGTTTGATCCGTTCAATATTAATGCCCAGCCGTAACCACCACACCGATAAACGGCTCAACCCAAACAACGCATTCGGTGATGCGAATGGCACACCATTGTCGGTACGCAAAGCGAACGGCATGCCAAATTCCTTGAACACGCGCTCAAAAACAGTGAAGGCATCTTGCTCCTTGGTGGACTCCAGTCCCTCGCAGGCAAGCAGATAACGGCTCTGATAATCAGTGATTGTCAGCGGGTAGCAGTATTTGCGATTGCCCAGTAAAAATTCACCTTTGTAATCGGTACACCATAAATCATTGGGTGCTTTGCCCTCGCTCAGGGGCGTACCCTGAGCGCGGTAGCGCCGCTTTTTGCGTACAGTGACTAACCCGTGGCGTTCAAGCACGGCATGCACCGTGCTCTTGGCCGGAGGTTTAATCATCGGGTACTGACGCAGCAGCTTCTCGCGTATCTTCGGTGCTCCCCAGTCAGGCCACTGGGCTTTGAGCTTGAGGATGGTGCGCTCGACCTGCACCGGCAATCGATTGGCATGCCGATAAGGCCTGCGGCTGCGATCAACCAGGCCTTCCAGCCCGTTGTCTTTGTAGCGGGTAAAGATCTTATAGCCGGTTTTACGGGAGATACCAAAGTCACGACACACACGCGCCATGCTTTCGCCATCCAACAAACGGGCAACGAACTTGAGTCTTTCGTCCATATGGTTACTCTCATTCCAAGGCATCTGGAGATCTCCCCCAAATGCTTAAATGTGTAACCTATGTCTCCGGTATAGTCTGTAACCTATGTGTCAGGTTGCTCACACCCGCAAACAAAAAAGCCCCGCTTATGAGAAATTCTGTTAGATGTGAGCAAGAGAGTCGGCGGAAGAATCCAAACAGCCTTTGGGCTGTTTGTCCCCTGCGGGCTTCGCGCTGCGCGCTCGTAGCAAATTGCTGTCGCAATTTGTCGAACCACATCGGCGCTTCTCATCCGCCTCTGAGCACCACAAACGAAAAAGCCTCGCATTGCGAGGCCTTTCGTTTGTGGTGCCCAGAGGCGGAATCGAACCACCGACACGAGGATTTTCAATCCTCTGCTCTACCGACTGAGCTATCTGGGCAATGCAGGTGCCAATGAGGGTGTAGCTGGGAATTGGCAAGGCGCGTATTAAACCTGTAGACGCACTGCGAGTCAAGCGCGGCGTGTAGGGTAAACCGCCGCATGAGGGTCTCTTGGCGGCAACTTTGCAGGCCAGTAATCGCTACTTCTGGTCCTGCTCCGGCGGCACGTAGCCGCTGGCTTTCTCGTGGGTTTCATTGGCGAAAAAGAGCTCCATCTGCGCCTGCAGGAACTTACGGTCCTCGGCGTTGATCATGCTCAGTTGCTTCTCATTGATCAGCATCACCTGCTCTTTTTGCCAGTCCTGCCAGGCTTGTTGAGAGATGTTTTCGTACACGTCCTGACCTTTGGGGCCTGGGTAGGGTGGTACGGCCAGGCCGGGCAGTTCTTTCTGGTATTTGCGGCAGAAGACGGTTCGGGGCATGAGTCATTCCTCTAATTGAATTAGCAGTTTTTTCACCGGTGCTGCCAGGCCGACAGCGATGGAATGGTCCAGTGGATACCACAACCAACGCGTTGAATCCATCACGCCACAGTGGGATATATCCACGGGTACCTGTACCGGCGTGATATACAGGTGGAAATGACTGAAGGTGTGCCGTACCGGTTGCCAGCTCTGTATGTCGTTGCTGAAAAATCCGGGGCGTTGTTCACAGAACGAAAGCGCTTGTGCAAAGTCTTCGCATTCCGGAAAACTCCACAGACCTCCCCATATCCCTGTAGCCGGTCGCTTTTCCAGCAGGACATATGGAGCGGCATCCGGCGGGTTGCCTATACACATCAGCATATGGGTTTCCCGCACTGGAATTTTTTTGCCTGGCTTGCGTTGCGGAAACTCTGTCACCCGACTTTGCTGAAAAGCGAGGCAACTGGCCGACAGTGGGCAACTGCCGCACAAGGGTTTGCTGCGCGTACACACGGTAGCACCCAGATCCATCATGGCCTGTGTATAGGCGGCGGTCTGTTGCGCAGGCGTATGTCCTTCCGCCAATTCCCAAAGTTGTTTCAATGTCGTGCTCTGGTCGGGCCAACCGGCTACTGCGTGATAGCGACAAAGTACACGCTTCACATTGCCGTCCAGAATGCTGGCATGTTTACCCATGCCAAGCGCCATGATGGCCCCTGCGGTGGAGCGGCCAATACCGGGCAATTCACTAAGCTCAGCTACTGTGTGCGGGAATTCGCCGGCATGCTCGTTCTGCACAATCTGAGCGCAACGATGCAGGTTTCGGGCACGCGCGTAGTAGCCCAGTCCGGTCCACAAATGCAGCACCTGATCTATGGGCGCCAAAGCCAGGTCTGTAAGCGTGGGATATTGCTGCATGAAACGTTCAAAGTAAGGGATAACGGTGCTGACCTGAGTCTGTTGCAACATGATCTCGGATATCCATACCCGATATGGCGTGATGTCTTTCTGCCATGGCAGGTTATGCCGTCCATGGCTGGCAAACCAGGCAAGGACGGTTTTAGCGAAATCATTTCTCATAGTGTTCGGGCGCTACCCGTTCAATTCTGGCGGAGGATATTTCGCAATAGTCCGCGCGCGGTGTCCTGCAGTTCTTCGGGTACATTGTCCGTGACTGCATCCTGCACGCGGCGCTGCACTTCATTGCGGGCAATGCTGGCGAACAGTTCGCGCACCTGCTGAAAATCCGGCCCGCAATATTGCCGGGGTTCAGAGTTGAATGCGCCGCTGCATTGCACCGGCCACGCAATACCCTGATACGTTTCGTTTACGGGAATGGTCTGCAGAGCAGGCTCACCTAATGCGGTGAATTGGGTTCGATAATCGAATCGCTCGGCGGCCAGATCAATTCCTCCAGTACCGTTAATCTCGAAATTGTCCATGCGCACCTGCAACTCCTGTCCGCTGCTTAAACCGTCGGTGAAACGCACATAACCGTCGAACTGATTGAAGTTAAGCGTATCTGGCCAGCTACTGGCAATCTCACCGCTGGGGCTGAGTGCTGAAATGGCCGCCATCACTTGCTTGAGCAAGCCGATATCCACGGAATTCTCGGTAAGTGAAAAGCTGGTGGCGCCTTGCATACTGGCCAGCATTTGCTCGACTGTAGTACCGCTGAGTGAGTACTCGGAGTTTGTGGCCAGCACTCCGCGCGCAAAATTGGCTAGGGGCATGGCTGTTACAAGTCCAGCGAGATCTACACCTTCCAGCGCCGCGCTCACATTCAATTCTGGCGTTTCAGCGCGTGCGTCCAGATTGATAACAGTAGCCACATGTCCCTCATATAAACCGACGGGCTGAGTTTCGATATTCAGGATGCCTTCATTCAAGGTCAGCTGTGCGTTGATATCGGTGAAATTAAGGCCAGCTATCGCCAGAGATTCAATGCTGTGATTGCCGATAATGTTCAGACTGTTCAACAATTCCACCGGAATCTCGATGTCAACTGCTGGGGCAGCTGCCGTCTCTTCTTCCGTCGGAGTCTCAGCAGTTGCGCCGAAATAATTGTTCAGGTCCAGCGCGTTCGCATCCACTCTGTACACCAAGGTAGCGGAGCGGTTACCTGTAGCATAACGGTATTCGATGTCGGCATGCGCGCGCGCCTCATCCAGTGAGAGGGCGAGAGCAGGAATAGAGATCCCTTCACCGTCGCCAGCAAAACTGAGCTGCATGGCAAACTGCTCTTTGTTGTAATCAAAAGTGCCGGGCAGCACCAGTTCGGTATCTTGCGGCGGCGGCATAAGAGTTTCCAGCAAATGGGTCAGATTGAACGTGTTGCTGGACAAAGCGCCGCTCCAGCTTAAATTCTCATGGAAATCATTCGCCGCTACCGCGCCGGAAAGAATCAACGGGCTGAGGCTCAGTTCCAATTCCTCGAAGCTGGCATTGCCAGCGGCATAGTCGATGGCCGCAGTAGAATTCATGCGTATGCGTAAATCACGGTTAGCCATGTTGTCCAGCAAACGAAAGGACACCTGGAACGGGAAAGGGCGATTCGAGAAATTGGTATCGCGACTGGTGAAATCCAGATTCTCTATACTGCTATTAATGCCATTCGGCACGTCCTGTACGCCAATGCGGGCGTTGCGGATGGTGATAAGTTGAATCTCAGTTGTAATATCACTTTGCTCGGTATTGGTCGATGTGTCATCGACAACTACAGTGTCGAACCCTTCAGGAAACCAGTTATTCACCCCGTTGGCATCGACTATCCAGTTGATGTGAAAGTCGTTAGCGATGAATTCTTCTACTTGTACAGGCCCTCTCACCATGCTGGCAGGTGCTACCCTGAGAGAAATATTGGAGAACGAAACCAGCTCCTGTGGACTTATGCCATTGGTGACTCGAACATCGTTAACGTTCAAACCGAATACCGGGCGAAACGTCCAGCTGATATCGCCGACAATCTGCACGATCAGCCCGGTCTGGCGGGCAAAAGCTGATTCCAGTGTGGGCTTGTAGCGATTGGGGTCAATGACAGCCAACAGGACGAATATTGCAACCAACAGAAGAGCAATTACTCCGGCAATAGGGTACACAACGAATTTTTTGAACTTGTTCATAACGCTGAAAATCCTGTATTAAAAGTGGAGCGTTCGCGCGGCCAAAATGGTTTTACTTGTCGTGTGGTTTTTCCACCAAAGTACCATAAACAAATCTATGCAAAACGCTGCTCATTAAAGTTTGATACGGAACCCCTTCAATCAGCGCTTTCTCCTGCAATAGCTCTAAATCTTTGCCAGAGATGCGGATGTTCACACGTTTATCTTTCTTGAAGGTGGTCCTTGCGGTCAAGCGATACTTTTCGATCAGCTCTGCGGATTTTACGGACTGCCACTCATCGTTTTCATAAGAGTTAAGGAGCTCTTTCTCCTCTTGAGTTAATTTGGTACTCATGGGTTACCTCCAAGATACAGCTTCGTGGCCTTACGGCTTGGAATGACGGTTTTCAAAAAAATTTCAGTCTCAGACTCTACGAATGGGACCAGCCAGGCATATTCATCTATTTCAATCACAAACATAAGCTGGTGTGGGTATTTAACGCCATTAGGGTTATGGATGATGTCCAACAACCCATTGTTTTCTATGCGATAAATTACCCGTTCGAAAGAAATGCCTCGATTGACGCTGAGCCAGTCATTTTTCTCGTTATCCCATGAGTAGGTTTTCATGGTGTGGATAGTAGCATTATGTGTGCCTTATGTAATCACATCTGTTTTTCTAATAACCAGCAATCCATGAAACCAGGCAATCCGCCTGGAATGCTGACAAACCCATACATGGATGACCCACAGGTGCCCGCTTTCATTGCTTGGCGGCTGGCCTTATAATGCCGGCCCTGACTCGCCGCATAAGCAGGTAATTGCATGTCCTCTCGCCAGGCAACAGTAGAGCGTAATACCAAAGAGACGCAGATAAGCGTCACCGTCAATCTGGACGGCACCGGAGTGCTGGAGATCAGCACGGGTCTGCCGTTTCTGGACCATATGCTGGATCAGGTTGCCCGGCATGGATTGATTGACATGAAAATTCATGCCGTGGGCGATCTTGAAATAGATGCGCATCACACGGTGGAGGATCTGGGTATTACTCTGGGGCAGGCATTTCACAAAGCGCTGGATCGCAAAGGCATCCGTCGCTACGGACACGCCTATGTGCCGCTTGACGAGGCATTGTCGCGGGTCGTAATTGACTTCTCAGGACGTCCGGGGCTTGAGTACCATATTCCTTTCTCGCGTGGCTCAGTGGGTGGATTCGATGTGGATCTGTTTCACGAGTTCTTCCAGGGCTTTGTTAATCACGCGCTGGTGACGTTGCATGTGGACACACTGCGCGGTATCAATGCCCACCATCAGATTGAGACTGTGTTCAAGGCCTTTGGCCGCGCATTGCGTATGGCGATGGAGATTGATCCACGCAGCAGCGATGTAATTCCTTCAACCAAAGGAAGTCTGTAGCCATTGACAGTAGATACAGTTGGCAGACACGATCTGTATCTGCCAGCGGTCTGTAACTATTAAAAGTTGGGTTAACAGATTTTTCGAAGCACCAATTTCGTAGAAGTATTTATGAAGAAAGTAGCAGTTATTGATTACGGCATGGGCAATCTGCATTCCGTAGCGAAAGCCGTGGAAAGTCTGGGCGCAGATGTGCGAGTGCAGATCAGTGGCGATGCCGCGACAATTCTGCAGGCCGACAGAATCATATTCCCGGGGGTTGGTGCCATACGTGACTGCATGGCAGAGATTCGTCGCTTAGGAGTCGATGCAATTCTGCAAGAAGCTATCAAGACCAAACCGGTGTTGGCCATTTGTGTTGGTATGCAGGCGTTGATGCAACACAGTGAAGAGAACGGCATAGTGCAGTGTCTGGGCCTGGTGAATGGTCGTGTGCGCAGGTTCGGCAATAGCACGGATGAATACACGGACAGTAGTGGCGAACGATTGAAAGTACCACACATGGGCTGGAACTGCGTGCAGCAAACCAACAAGCACCCGCTATGGAAAGATATCGCAGATGGCAGCCGGTTTTATTTCGTACACAGCTACTATGTTGAACCCGCTACCGAAGTAAATGTAACGGGTGTCACAGAATACGGCGTGCAGTTCACCGCCGCCTTGAGTAAGGAAAACATTTTCGCCGTACAGTTTCACCCCGAAAAAAGTCAGCATTGCGGTTTGCAATTATTGAGTAATTTTCTGCAGTGGAATGGCTCCAGTAATTAAGAAAGGCAACAATGCATGTTAGTGATACCAGCAATTGATCTTAAAGATGGGCAATGTGTGCGGCTTCGACAAGGGCGCATGGAAGACTCTACGGTTTTCTCGGACGACCCGGTAAAGACGGCCGGGCACTGGTTGCAGCAAGGCGCGCGTCGTTTACATCTGGTGGATCTTAACGGCGCCTTTGCCGGCACACCAGTCAATGGCGACATAGTGCAGGCCATTGCAAAAGCCTATCCGCAGCTACCTCTACAAATTGGCGGCGGTATTCGCGATCTAAAAACTATCGAGTACTATCTGGGCATTGGTGTGAGTTACGTGATAGTCGGCACTCAGGCGGTGAAGCAACCGGCATTTGTCGCTGAGGCCTGCAATCACTTTCCCGGTCACATCATGGTTGGCCTGGATGCGAAAGATGGCTGGGTTGCAACGGATGGTTGGGCGGAAGTGTCAACCGTCAATGTCGTCGACCTGGCGCGTCAATTTGCTGATGACGGCGTGGAAGCTATTATTTACACCGATATTGCCCGCGACGGCATGATGCAGGGCGTGAATGTGGAGGCGACACTGGCATTGGCGCAGGCGTCAACTATTCCAATTATCGCGTCCGGTGGCATCAGCCATCTGAATGATATTCGCGCATTGCAGGAAGTGTCTGTTACTTCCACCGGCGCCGGTATCATGGGTGCGATTACTGGCCGAGCCATCTACGAAGGTGTTTTGAATCTGGCTGTAGCGCAGCAGTATTGTGATAATGCAGATGCAAACCGGGACGCTGGCTTATCAACAGACAGGGCCCGTTGAAATGACTCTGGCGAAACGCATCATACCCTGTTTAGATTGCGACAAAGGCCGCGTTGTCAAAGGCGTGAAGTTTCTCGATATTCGTGATGCCGGCGACCCGGTGGAGATCGCTAAACGATACAGCGATGCCGGTGCGGACGAAATTACCTTTCTTGATATTACTGCCAGCCACGAAGGCCGAGAGACAACTGTGCAAACCGTGGAAGCGATTGCCGGTCAGGTTTTCATTCCGTTGACCGTTGGTGGTGGTATTCGCACGTTGCAGGATATCCGTACGATGTTAAACGCAGGTGCCGATAAAGTAGGTATCAATACCGCCGCAGTCAGCAATCCGGATTTCGTACGTGAAGCGGCTGAACGTTTTGGTTCGCAATGTATAGTAGTTGCAGTTGATGCGAAGAAAGTCAGCACCGTTGGAGAGAACAATCGCTGGGAGATTTTCACTCACGGTGGTCGCAAACCGACGGGACTGGATGCCGTAGAATGGGCGCAACGTATGGTCAGTTACGGTGCGGGTGAAATTCTGTTAACCAGCATGGATCGCGACGGCACCAGGATTGGGTTTGACCTGGCGCTTAACAGAGCCGTCAGCGATAGTGTGCCGGTACCTGTCATCGCTTCGGGTGGTGTGGGTAATCTTCAGCATCTGGTCGATGGTGTGTTGGAAGGGCATGTTGATGCAGTGTTAGCCGCCAGTATCTTTCACTTTGGAGAATTCACCATTCAGCAGGCCAAGCAGTATATGGCAGAGCACGGCATTACGATGCGTTTGTAGATGTGAGCGCGTCAGATTTCTTCAGTTCCAGCATTTCCGAAACCGGAATCAATTTAATCCCCTGCGCTTCCAATAGCGGTAAAACCATTTCCAGATAGTCCAGCGTTTCCACGTAAGGGTGACCAATACCCACCGCACTGCCTCTGGTTCTGGCAATGCCTAAAAGACGTTGAAACTCATAATCGATATTGGCAAAAGTTGTCTTGTTATCCAGAAACACTTGTCGCGTCAGATTTGGAACCTCATATTCTGTCGCTGTTGCACCTGCCACACTTTGCGCAGTTGTCAGGCTGTCAACGAAGTACAAATCGTGCTTTTTTAGCTCGCGCATCAGCCATTCCATTTGCAACTTCGCGCTGGTCAGCTCGCTGCCCATGTGATTGTTCACGCCTTGAATAAAAGGGATGGATGCAATGGAACTTGTCAGTGTCGCAACAAACTCCTCTTCATCAAGAGCCGGAGTCAAGCCACCTTCGCCAAGTGGCCGTTGTCCCACATTACTCATTGGGGCATGAAGCATCACTTCCTTTCCCAGGGCATGTGCCTGAAGCGCCAATTCTTCACCGAAAGGTGTATGCGGAAGCACAGCATAAGTCACTTCACCGGGCAGATTAACCGCGCGGCTACCCAATAATTCGTTGTTACCGATATCATCCAGAATTATCGTTATATACACAACGGGAGTGCCGGATGTAACTGGCGGCTCCGCAATCGGTTCTACCGCGGGGTCCGTGCGCGTTATGCTGCCAGACGAGATTTCAATACCTGTATAATCATCTGCTTCAACGGCATCTTCAGATTCCTCGGTAACAACAGCAATGGTACTCATGGCACTGTCTGCTGTTACCACTCGTTCAGATGACGGGCTGATCAGCAACCACAGCAGCATGCAGATTGATGCTGTAAATGACAAAACGAATAAGGATTCTGGTTTCTGCCATTGCGTCAACAGCCACCCACGCGGTTCTTTTTTCAATTTACTACTCACTTAGGTTGTGCTGCGCGAATTCGTCCGGCTTCCATAATGTTCCAACCTTTCAACAGAGTCAGCGCTTCATTTAATTGGTAATCGCTGACGACTATCTGCTCTGCTGTAACGGTTGGCTGAGGTAACGGCGCAGGTATCAGTACTGGTGCAGTTACAGGAGCATTCAGGCCGTTGTCACTGCTATTGCGTAAATGCCCTTCGAGGTCCGCCTCGGTATAGGTGCCACGTCTGCGCGTTTGTCGGGTCACATACGCTTCATCGGCAAGAATATCGGGCTCTATACCCTGCGCTTGAATCGAACGACCATTTGGCGTGAAATATAGTGCTGTGGTCAGTTTGATAGCGCGTTCGTTGTTCAGTGGTAAAACTGTTTGCACTGACCCCTTACCGAAACTACGGGTTCCCATGATTACAGCGCGACCGTGATCCTGCAGCGCGCCAGCGACAATTTCGGCCGCTGAAGCAGAGCCATTGTTGATAAGCACAACCATGGGCACGCCTTCGCTGGGGTCATTGGGAGTTGCATAATAATCAAACTCGGAGTTATCGAAACGACCTTCGGTGTAGACGATGCGACCGCTGCTAAGGAAAGCATCGGCAACGTCCACAGAGGCTTGCAGAACGCCACCGGGATTATTACGCAGGTCCAGAATCAAACCCTTAAGCACGCCGTGTTCCGTTTTGAGCTCATCCAGAGCTTCACGCAATTCTCGTCCGGTATTTAAGCCGAATTGCGAAAGCCGAATATACGCAAATCCCGGCTCCAGCGTACGCTGTCTGACGCTGGCCACGGCAATGGTTTCCCGCACGAGTGTAATATCAAATGGTTCAGGTTCGCTTTCTCGAACAATAGTGATAACGATGGAAGTGCCTGGTGCCCCACGCATGAGTTGCACTGCATCATTCACGGGTAGTTCGCGCAGGGGGCGGCCATCTATCTCTATAATCAGGTCGCCCGGCATCACGCCAGCACGTTGGGCAGGGGTATCATCTATTGGCGTAATAACTTTGATCATGCCGTTCTCTTCGCCCACTTCTATGCCGAGGCCGCCAAACTCGCCTTCAGTACTTTCAGTCAGGGAATCAAAATCTTCAACGGTCAGATAGGCTGAATGCGGGTCAAGGCCGGCGAGCATTCCCTTGATGGCAAAACCCAGCAAAGTCTTGTCATCGATATCCTCAACATACGCAGTGCGAATGGCGTCCAGCGCTTCGGTAAAAATCCGCACTTCATCCAGTGGCAGAGGCAATAAGGGGCGGGTAACTTCCGCCCTGTCCCCTTCTTGTGCAAACACTGAAGTAGAAGGAAGCGAAACGGACAAAAGCGAAGTGGCCGATAACAACAGCGCAGCGGTAAACAGATCCTTTATATTTAATACAGTCATGGAAAACTCCTGATCAGATAAATCGATTCTACGCCGGATTTATTCTGCCGTCCTCTGCTAAATTTTGTATGATCAGGCGTTGTTTTCACAAATCTACACACCAGTTGACCGGATTTTGTGCCTGGCCATTTTGGCGAATTTCAAAATAAATGCCCGCGCTTCCCATGCCGGCATCATTACCTGCAGCACCGATGATTTCTCCGCGGTTTGCCCAATCGCCCGTTTGCTTAACCAGGCCCTGATTATGCGCGTACAAGCTCAGGTAGCCGTTACCATGATCCAGCACAACCAAATAACCTGACCCACGTAACCAGTCAGAAAAGACCACCCGGCCCGGATGAATAGCGCGTACCGGACTGCCTTCGGCGGCGCTGATAATAACGCCTTGCCGCTGCAGATTACCCTCACTGTAATTAGCGCCAAATCTGTTGAGCAGCGCACCATTTACCGGCCACGGCAGTAACCCTTGCGATTGTGCAAAAGGCGCCAGATCCTGTGGCGCTGGTATATCATCAACAATGCGATTTATTTCGCTGATCAGGTTCTCCAGGTGCTGGCGATCCTGAATCAATTGCTCCAGTTCGTTGCTGCGCGCGGCCATTTCCGCTTCCAACGCCTGCACGATGGCAGCCCGTTCCCTTTGCTGTATCTGCGCCGCCGCAAGTTGTTCCTCCAACACAGCGTTGCGCGCCTCCAGGCTCGCAGCGGTGGCAGCTATTGCATCTGAGGTCTGCTGCATAGCGGCAAGCGTTTTCTGGAAATTAAGAATCTGCGTCAACCGGTCCTCATTGAATGCCGCGTAATATCGCAACATTCTTGCACTCGGCCCGGGGTCCTGTTGGTTCAACAGCAGCTTGAGAGAACTTTCACCGCCTAATAACTGAGAGGCTCGCAAGGCTTGCCCAACGATGGATTCCTGAGCCGATTTTTCAATTTCCAATAACTGCCTGCGTTCCTGCAATAGAAGCAGCTCCGTTTGTTGCGCGGCAATCACTGTCTGGTTTTCAGTCAGTGCCTGCTGGTTTTCCTGAATCTGCTGATTAGCTGCGCGCAGATTTCTTTCCAGCGACGAGCGATTATTGGCCGCATCGTTAATCCAAAGTTCTATGGAGGCAATGGCCTGATTCACTTGACTCAATTGCACGTCAGTCTGTTCTACTTCTGCTGCGAATAGTGAACCGCTGCCCAGCGCGTGCCACCCGGGCACGACCCACCCAACCGCGACGCACTCAACCGCGACCCACTCAACCGCGACCCATTCAAGAGAGAGCAGGCACGCAAACAAAAAGGTTTTTAGCGGGCGGCGCACGGCCATCAAAACTCCCAAGCCTCATCCGTTTAAGCATCGATTAAAACAAAGGTAAAAGCAGCGCTTAAAGCAGTGACGTGCCCGTCATCTCGGCAGGCACAGGGATTTCCAACAGTTTGAGCAGAGTTGGGGAAATATCGGAAAGGCTGCCTTCCTGCTTGAATGTCCAGTCACGCCAACCGACATATATAAGTGGCACCGGGCCGCTGGTATGCGAGGTCAAAGGTTGTCCGGTGTCTTCATCCAGCATCTGTTCCACGTTGCCATGGTCGGCAGTTATCAGGCACTGGCTACCACTTTCACGTATAGCGGCGGTGATTCTGCCCAGGCAAATATCCAGCGCTTCAACTGCCTTCACTGCGGCACCAAAATTACCGGTATGCCCCACCATATCCCCGTTGGCGTAGTTGCAGATTATTGCGTCGTATTTCCGCGCCAGAATCGCCTCAACCAGTCTATCAGTCACTTCAAACGCGCTCATTTCCGGCTGCAAATCGTAGGTAGCTACCTGCGGAGATGGCACCAGAATCCGGTCTTCACCGGGAAAAGGCTCTTCGCGACCGCCGCTGAAGAAAAATGTGACATGTGCGTATTTTTCGGTCTCTGCAATGCGCAATTGAGTCTTGCCCAGATCAGCCAGATACTCGCCCAGCACATTGTTCATGGGTTGCGGTGGGTAGGCGCAACTGGTTTTGATATCCGCGGCATATTCAGTAAGCATCACGAAGTCGGAAAGAGCCGGCACGCGGTTACGCGGGAAACCACTGAAATCCTTGTCCAGAAAAACGTGGGTCAATTGGCGCGCACGGTCGGAGCGAAAATTCATGAAAACCAAACTATCGCCATCCTCCATTCGCACGGGTGTTTCGCCAGCAGCATCCACTCGCGTGGCCTTGACGAACTCGTCATCTTCATTGCGGGCATAAGCATTGCTGAGCGCTTCCTCCACGCTTTGCGCAGTGTACTCAGCCTTGCCATCTACCAGCAGATCGTAAGCGGTTTGCACACGGGCCCAACGTTTGTCGCGGTCCATGGCGAAGTAACGTCCGACAACAGAAACTATGCGTCCACAGCCTAAAGTACGCAGTTTGTTCTCTGCCATCTGTAGGGATGGCAGTGCGCTGCGTGGCGGCGTATCACGTCCGTCCAGAAACGCGTGCAGGTAAACGCGCTCGACACCGCGCTGGCTAGCCAGGTCGATCATTGCCAGTATCTGCTCTTCCTGACTGTGAATACCGCCCGGTGACAACAGGCCAAGAATATGCAGCGCTTTATCGGTGCCGACAATCTTGTCGACAGCGGCGGTCAGGGCCGGGTTTTCGAAAAATGAACCATCCTCAATAGCTTTGTCGATACGGGTAAGATTTTGATAAACAACGCGCCCCGCACCCAGATTCATATGCCCCACTTCCGAATTGCCCATTTGCCCTTTCGGTAGGCCAACCTCTATGCCTGACGTGCTCAGCAGCGTATGTGGGCATTCACTCCAAAGACTATCCCAAACCGGTGTATGCGCGGCGGCAATAGCGTTATGGCGGGTTTCTTCGCGATGGCCCCAGCCATCCAGAATTAAAAGCAAGGCGGTCTGACGTGTAGCGGATGTGGTCATGTGTGGTGGTCTTCCAATTGAGTTGCGCACTATTATCGCGGAAAGCATGGGTGATGGCGAGGCTGCATTTCGGGATGATGCGCGGTCGGGGATTGCCGTGTATACTGCACCCCTTTTTTGGAAAGCTCTTTTTTATGAGTTCTTGGGGTAGTTTCTGCTGATGGCACAATTTTTCGAATTCGTGGGTAACCACTGGATACTGTCCACCCTTTGGGTGGGATTGCTGGTTGCCTTCATTGTGCATCGCAATAAAACCGGTGCTCAGGCTGTTACTGCACAGCAGGCTGTCATGCTGATCAACCGCTCCGAAGGTCGCGTTCTGGATATACGCGAAAAGAAGGAATATGAGGCAGGACATATTGTTGATTCCATACATATTCCCATGGCTAAACTCTCAGCCAGTATGGGGCAGTTGGAAAAATACAAATCCAAGCCGGTCATTGTCGTCTGCAAGATGGGGCAGCACTCCGGCGAAGTGTGTAAAACTTTGAAGCAGACTGGTTTTGAGCAGGCTGTGCGTTTGAGCGGTGGCATGGGCGAGTGGCGAGCGCAGAATCTGCCACTGGTGCAAAAATAACAAGCGCTCAACCAGAGCTATCAATCAGACTATCTGACAGGAACTGACAAAAAGGACTTTAAATATGTGGGGACCATCCCCATACACGTATCACCCTTAACTTTAATAGAAAATACAGGTTTTAATCATGGCAGAGAAAGATAACAATCAAGCAGGAAACACCGCAGCTCAAGCAACAGAAAACCAGCCTCAGGGTCCTGCGTTTGCTCTGCAAAGAATCTATCTGAAAGACACTTCTTTCGAATCTCCGCGCAGCCCGGCGGTTTTTCAGGGACAGTGGACCCCAAAAATCACTTTCAATCTGAACACCCGTAATGCCAAGTTGGGCGACGGCGTCTACGATGTTGTTCTTACGTTAACTGTTGAAGCGAAAGTGGATGATAACGTGGCCTTCCTGGTGGAAGTACAGCAAGCGGGTGTGTTTACCTGTGCTGGTTTCAATGATGCAGATCTGGAGCACGTGCTGGCAGCGGTTTGCCCTAATATCCTCTTCCCGTACGCCAGAGAAACTATCGACGGTCTGGTAACCCGCGGCAGCTTCCCGGCCATCATGCTGGCGCCCGTGAACTTCGAAGCGCTGTACGTGCAAACCAAGCAACAACAGGCTGAACAAGCTGCAGCTGCAGCGACCAATGGCGATGCGGCTGCGGACAAAGCGGCTACCTGACCCGGGATTTAAATCTAAGCTCCTGGAAACCTGAAGTCCAATTGCCGCAGCGCCTCGTACACAACGACCGCTGCAGCATTGGACAGATTCATGCTGCGGCTTCCTGGGCGCATCGGTATACGTAAAACCTGATCCGTGGGTAAGGACCGCAGTATTTCCGGCGGCAGCCCGCGCGTTTCGGGGCCAAACACGAAAGTATCTCCAGCTATGAACTGCGGACTGTTGTGCGAACAACTACCCTTGGTACTAATGGCGAATAGCCGCCTCGTCTCGCCATCTGCAAAAACTTTGTTAAGAAAATCGGCCCAATCCGGATAAACCTTCACATCGCTGTACTCGTGATAATCGAGACCAGCGCGCCGCAATTGTTTGTCCTCAAGCGTAAAGCCCAACGGTTTTATCAAATGTAACTGGCACCCTGTATTAGCTGCCAGCCTAATGATATTTCCTGTGTTTGGGGGAATCTCCGGTTGATACAAGACGATGTGAAACAAGGGCGGTTTCCTGAGCGTAAATAGCCAGTTATGGCTGACAATATATGCAGTCTGGTTGTAACTGTCCCTAAATATACCCATTAAAAATTTCTTTTACTATAGATTTTATATACTTAAGCGCTATAATTCATGAGCTTTAATCAGATTGGAAAACCTCGACCTGCTAACGCGAGAGGGCAGCAGGTTGAATCATAAAAGCTCCCCGAAAGAAGGAGCTAAGCCCTTGTAAGTAAAAAGGTTTTATAATAAATGAGAATAGTCCAGTGCTGAGTATCTTCAAGCGGAAATCGGAGTTTGCAGGCCTGGTAGGCCTGTCTATCGGCGATGAACGCGTGTCGCTGGCACAAATATCAAGAAGCAGATCACAGCCGTTTTTACGCAAGTGTGCTTCCATCAATATCGATAGTTCGCAACAAATTAAGGAAATTTTAGGGCAACTAGTGGCAGAAATGGGGCTTGATGGCGCTCCCTGCAACTGTGTATTAGCACCCAGAGATTACAATATCTACCTGGTTGAAGCGCCAATAGTGGAACCTGAAGAACTACGTTCGGCGGTGCGCTGGAAGATCAAAGATTTGTTGGATATGCCTGTGGAAGATGCTGCCATCGATGTTTTTCCGGTGCCGGACGATGCCTTTCAGGGACGTTCGAAAATGCTCTATGTGGTCGCCTCACAGCGATCACGTGTTGAAAATACCATAGAGCTGGTAACACGCTCCGGTTTACAGTTGGTGTCTATCGATATACCGGAAATGGCCATGCGCAATATGAGTGTTGCCTTCATGAATGATGATAACGGTCTGGCGTTCATGGATCTGCGCAAGACAGGCAGCATCATGAACCTGACCAGGCAAGGTCAGTTGTATCTGACGCGCAAGATCAACACACCGCTGGACGATGACGTTATGGTTACGGCGGACTGGGATTCAACACGCGACCGTTTAGTGTTGGAGATACAGCGTTCATTGGATTATTACGAAAGTCAGATGGGCCAGAACCCCGTATCGAAACTCATCATTGCGCCACGGGCGAATGATGCGGTGGCCCTGGCAGCTGCTCTGGACGAGGCGATGACGGTTAATGTAACTGCCGCCGATATCACCCAACAACTGGAGCATGATAAGAATATTGACGCACATATGTTGCAGACCTGCTTCGCCGCGATCGGAGCGGCAATGCGGGCTGAGCAGGCGGCGGTAACTATATGAATCAACAAGTTAATCTTTATTTGCTGGAGTTTCGTCCACGTCGCGACTGGATCAACTCGCTGCGTCTTATTCAGATTTGCACCGTGGCTTTGGTGGGTATGGTGCTGCTGTCTGTTTTTGATTACTGGAATCGGGCGCAGTTGAATGCCGAGATGGAGCGTTTGCAGGTGATTTTGGTGACTCAGACGCAGCAAACAGCGGCCTTGGAGCGCGAGCTCACCACCAGATCCGGCAATGAGAATCTGACGCGGGAACTGGAAACCAGAGAGGCGCGTCTGGCACAGGCCTCCGAATTGTTGGCTTTCCTGAGAACCAATAACCTTGGTAACTTCAGGGGTTTTTCCGAATACATGAAAGATTTGTCGCGCGCCTCCTTCCCCGGTCTTTGGCTGACGGAGTTTCGCCTGCAGAATGGCGGCGCTCATGTCTATCTTGCCGGCGTAGTGGAACAAAGTGCGATGGTGCCGGATTTCATCGGGCGGCTATCTGGTGGGAACAGCTCTTTGCGCGGCAAACAGTTTTCCCGTTTGCTGGGTAATCGCCAGTCCCTGCGCGAAACGGAAAGTCGCGGCGGTAGTGTAGGAGAAGAGTATTTCGATTTCGTGCTGGAGACCAGCCGATGACGCCAATGCAGAGACTTGACAAGATTCGCGCGGAGTTCGACAAGCGCGTCATCGCAGAGAAAACCATCCTCGCTGCCACTATTGTGGGAGTTCTGGTGTACGCCTATTTGCTCATGTTCTTCGACCCTGTGCGTGAGGATATTGCCAGCGCAGAGCGCCAGATCGATACGTTGAATGCTCGCATCACTGCGCAGATAACGCGCGCGGAGCAATTACAGCGTGACAACCTGGAAGACCCGGATCGCACGGCACGGGAGCGTCTTGAGTTTCTGGTCGCACAACAAAACGATGTGCAGTTACAAATTGAGGCAATGGCGGGCAATCTGGTTTCCCCCAATTCCATGACCTCGTTGCTGACAACCGTGCTGGATGGTCAACCCGGGCTGGATCTTGTGCGGGTGGAAAACAAAGTGCCACGAGCGTTACGCTCAAGCGCAACGGGTGGGGTTGAAGTCGTAGATGGCGTCGCCAACCCATTGGCCGTGCAGGTGTATCAACACGGTATCGTGCTGGAATTTGCCGGGGATTACTTCAGCGTTTTGCGTTATCTGCTGTTTCTGGAAGGTTTATCAGAAAGCTTTTTCTGGGATTCACTCACATTCAGGCAGACAGAATGGCCGCGAGCGTATGTGATTCTCGAGATCCACACACTCAGTACGTATGAGGGTTTTATAGGTGTATAGCTTCGGGTCAGCAAATCGTCAGTGTTTATGCAAGGCATTTGCCTTGCTGCTCTGCAGTAGTTTCCTGAATGTGGCCGTGGCACAGAATCAAAGTGCAATTGTTGGCGGCGAAACTTTCTTTGATCCTACGCAGCCTTCAGGCAGAATCCTCGCAGCCACCGCAGATTCAGATATACCAGCGGTGAATCTTTCCGCGCTGCTGAACAGAAATTTTAATGTCAGCTTTGTGCGAGCTGGAGGAACTAACCCGGTCGCTGTCATTAATAATCAGCGTGTTAGTATTGGTGACCAGGTTTCGGGGGCTTTGGTGACCGAAATTAATGCCGGCTCGGTTACTCTGTTGATTAACGGGCAAGAGCGCGTAGTGACAGGGTTCATGGATACATTGAAAAGCCCGGTTGAAGGGGCGTCTGAAGTATCGGATAAGTAATAGAGTACCGGAGTTTTAATGTTTAAAAGTCTGACACGAGAAAGAGATTACCGCTGTAAGCCGGCTTCAGTCGGCCGGAATCTTTTCCTCATGGTAAGTATTCTGACTTTGTTTGCGGCATGTGCAGGTGGCTCCACCAGTATTCCCAATACTGAGGTATTGGACAATATCTATACCACACTGGAAGATGCTGAACGTTCTCTGGTGGATGCACCACCGCCTGCACCACCGCAGGACATCATGCGAGAGATCATGCCGGGGCTGACAATCTCCGAGGACTTGCTGGCGCCTGTGGAGGAACGATTCAATATTATCGCCAATCGTGAAAACGCCGGAGACTTCTTCAACAATTTGGTGATGGGCACAGACTACGGCGTAGCGGTCAGTCCGCAGGTGCAGGGTGAGATCAGTCTGTCTCTGCCGAATGTAACCATTGATGAAGTGATGGTCGCGGTGCAGGAAACCTATGGTTATCAGATCAGCCGCAGAGGCAACGTCTATCAGGTCCAGCCTCCCGGTCTGCAGACAAGAATTTTCTCCATTGACTACTTAAATGTGCGACGCACCGGTTCATCGGATGTGCAAGTGACCTCGGGTAGCACCACCAACCAAGGTGGCAACAACAATAACAATAATTTTGGTGGCGGCAACTTCGGTGGCGGGGGTTTTGGCGGAGGTAACTTCGGGGGCAATAATAATTTCGGCGGAGGCTTTGACCCCAACAATCCCAATGCCAACAACCGCAACCAACAGGGTGGTCAAGGTGGCGGTGGACAGGTTTCCACGCAAACCGAAACTGATTTCTGGACAGATATTCAGGAAACCTTAGAGCAGTTGATCGGTGTGAGCAGCACGCGTGACGATTCTGCTAATACTGCAGCTAGTGCCGGAGGTTTACTTTCTGGCTTGACAACAGCCCGTGCTTCACAGAGCAGTAATCAAAAAAATGTCGTGGTGCAACCGCAAGTGGGTTTAATCATGGTGACTGCATATCCCGATGAACTGGATAGAGTGGCTGACTATATCGAAGCTGCGCAGGACATACTGAGCAGAGAAGTGACGATTCAGGTGCAGTTCCTGGAAGTCATTCTGAACAAAGGTTTCCAATCCGCCATCGACTTTGACACCTTCGGCCCGGGGGGTGCGGATGCCAGCACCAATACTATTACCGGGGAGTTTTCTGCAAGCGGTAACATAAGCCTTGAAGGCATTTCGAACCCGCTGGCAATTGCGACAAACTTTACTGACTTCAATGCGGTATTCCGGATTCTGGAAACCCGCGGTACTACGCAGGTGTTGTCCAGCCCGAGCTTGAAAGTGATGAACAATCAGAAAGCTGTTTTTCAGGATGGCGATGAAGAGTTCTTCCAGACGGGTGTTGGTTCTTCAACCGTAAATACTGGCGCGGGAACCACAACCCAGTCGGCTAATAATATTCAGCCGTTTTTCTCTGGCATCTCCATGGACATCACGCCGCAAATAAGTGCAGATGGCACCATCACGCTGCATGTGCATCCCACTATTACCACTGTCGTTGAGCAAACCAAACCAATCGGTGGACAGCAGGTGCCATTGGCGCGTACTTCAAAACGGGAACTGGATTCGATTATTCGCGGCCAAGACGGACGCATTGTAGTCCTGGGTGGTTTGGCGTACGAGCGTAGCACGGACGATGTAGCAGGCATTCCGGGTCTGAATGATATTCCGGTTGTCGGCGTAGCCTTTGATCAACGGCGAAACACTACGGTGAAAAGTGAGTTCATCATACTGCTGCGCCCAATCATAGCCACCCCGCAAACCGAGCGGCGTTTTATCAGGGAAAGCAACGAGCGGTTCCGTAATATCAATCAAGCCATCGATCCGTTTTTCCAATAGATTTCCAAAGCGGAAAGCATCATGTATCTCGAACATTTTGGATTAAAAGAGCTGCCATTCTCGCTGACGCCGAACACTCAGTTCTTTTTGAATATGGCCAGCTATCACAAAGCCTACAATATGCTGATGGTGTCCATAGCCAATCGCGAAGGTTTTATAAAAGTTGTTGGCGAAGTAGGCACTGGCAAAACCATGCTATGTCGCAAAGTGCTTAACACTCTGGAGGAAAATGGTGAGGCATACGTCACGGCATACATTGCCAATCCTGTACTGAGTCCCAAAGGTTTGTTCCTTGCTTTTGCAGAAGAGCTTGGACTGGATGCCGATGTTGAAACCGGGCACCACAGCTTGTTGAAACGTATCACCAAAAGATTGATGCGTTTCGCTGCGGAGGGTAAGCAGGTTGTTCTGTTTATCGACGAAGCGCATGCCATGCCGGAAAAAACACTGGAAGCTTTACGTCTGCTCACCAATCTTGAAACAGAGAAAGCCAAACTGTTTCAGGTGGTGCTGTTTGCACAACCAGAGCTTGATCTTTTACTGCGTCAGGAATCATTACGGCAATTACTGCAGCGCATTACATTTTCCTATCAATTGGAAAAACTGGATCCGCACGGCGTTGAGCAATATGTATCACATCGTTTGGCGACTGCGGGATACAACGGGCCTGCAATTTTTACCCGCGGCGCTTTGGATCTGCTTTCCCGCAGCTCCAGTGGCATTCCAAGATTGATAAACATCCTTTCCCATAAAGCCATGATGGTGGCGTTTGGTAAAGGCGACCGCACAATTGATTGCAAGCATATCCTGCGCGCTGTTCAGGATACAGATGGTATTAATGCTGTACCAACAACCTATGTGCCCAGAATGGTAGCCAGTGTTGGAGTTGGGGTAGGTGCAGGGTTGCTGATCTATCTGGTCACTTTCTATTTCTGAACTGTGTCACGCAACGCTGGTGTAATTATCTCGAGTCTAAAGATAAATTTTTGAGAAAGGTATTGTAATGAGCTTAGTAAATGACATGTTACGCGATCTCGACAGGCGACGCCGCGACTCGCCAACGGGTGCTATCGGGTCTGAACGGCTGATTCCGGCGCACGAATTGAGCGAGCCTGTGTCGAAAAAGGTCAGCCCGCTTTTAATAGCCGGGATACTAGGCGCCATTGTATTGGCCGCTGGCGGTATTTACCTGTATGTCAGCAACAGTGAGCCACAGAGTATCCGCATAACAATTCCTGCTTCGCAGCAAATACAAGCCAATATACCTGCAGACTCAACTCAGAGCAGTCAGATTGTGAGCGAACAGGCGACGACTGCAGATGCTCCCACTGAGACCTCTGCTGAAGAAGAGTTGCAGAGAGAGCTTCTCCTGGTTTCGCAAAGAATGCAGGAGCTTGAAGAGCACAATCGCGTGCTACAGAGTGCAAACAATGGCAACAACACAGGCTCTCAATCTTCAACCTCTGCCGCGGTCCCATCTCAGGATTCACAGGAGCCGCTGCGAACGACATATCAAACCCCGGCGCGTGTAATCGAACCCCAGGTTACTGCGCCAACGCAGCAAGCGTCGGTGAGTAGTTCTGCGCAAACTCTCGTTGCTTCCGGAGCAACTACCAACAGTGGCAGCGTCGAGACCACCAGTAACATGGTGCGCAGCCCGCGAGAGCTCAGTTTTTTCGAAACCGATCGCCAACAGGCTCAGCAGGCATTGAGCCGCTGGTCATCCAATCAACGCGAAGCAGCGATGGCAGGTCTGCAAGAGTTTCTGCTGCAGAATCCGCAAGGTCACCAATCCCGTGAGACCTTGGCCAAACTGCATTTGCAAAGGAATGACCAGACTGCCGCAGTAACCGCCATAGAAACCGGTTTACTGCTGGCGCCCGATTATCCGGGCTATAAAAAATTGAAGGCACGCTTCCTGTTGTCAATGAATCAACCAGTGGAAGCAGCATCGCTGTTGGCAAATATGGCGCCAGGTGTTGCTGCTGATACGGAGTATCACGACCTGCTGGCCACCTCCAGATTGTCGTCTCAATTGTTTGCGGATGCGTTGGCGAGCTATCAGATGCTGGTCACCCATGATCGCAGTCAGGGGCGATGGTGGTATGGTTTGGCTGTATCACTGGATTCATTGGGTAGAGCCAATGAGGCAGTGCAGGCGTACGAACAAACATTATTGGCAGCCGACCTCAGCGCTGGACTGCGGCAAGTCAGTCAGCAGCGGTTAGCAGTATTGCAACAATGATTCACTGCATATTGCGAAAGATTACAGCGGACAATTTATGTCAGTAACAAAACAGAAAATTCGCATCGGCGACCTTCTTGTTCAGAACGGAGTCGTAAGCGACACGCAATTGCGGCAGGCGTTGGATAAGCAAAAATCCACAGGCCTGCGGCTGGGTCGTACGCTGATCAATCTTGGCTTCATCGAAGAAGATAAGTTTCTGGAATTCCTGTCCGAGCAATTGAATATTCCGTTCGTGGATCTGCGCCGCTATCGCTTCGACGTTAGCGTGGTGCAGCGCCTGTCAGAGACTTTCGCGCGTCGGTATCGGGCCATCGTATTGGCAGATAAGCGTGGTGAGTTGCTGGTTGGCATGGCGGACCCGACAGACATCTACGCGTTCGATGCACTGGAACGT
This sequence comes from Pseudohongiellaceae bacterium, assembly GCA_041751425.1. Taxonomy (GTDB): domain Bacteria; phylum Pseudomonadota; class Gammaproteobacteria; order Pseudomonadales; family Pseudohongiellaceae; genus JAVVEG01. Next base: position 23,205 of record JBGSXL010000034.1, read on the forward strand.
ATTCTGCAACAACCCATTCAACAGGCGGTAGTGCGCGAGAGTGAACTGCTCAGCACACTGGACCTGATTTATCGCCGCACCGATGAGATTGCTAACTTCGCCGAAGAGCTGGATGAAGAACTCACGGATGGTCAGTTTGACCTGGCGTCATTAACGCCCGCAGCTGATGATTCCGATGCACCAGTTGTAAAACTGCTGCAATCTATTTTCCAGGATGCGGTGCAGGTACGGGCATCGGATATTCACATCGAACCTGATGAAAACGTTTTGCGAATCCGTCAACGTGTAGACGGCGTACTGCAGGAACAAGTCATGAAAGAGCGCCGCATTGCATCGGCGCTTGTGCTGCGACTTAAACTTTTATCTGGTTTGGATATTTCCGAGAAACGTTTACCGCAGGACGGTCGCTTCACGCTGAAAGTAAAAGATCGCAAACTGGATGTGCGTCTGTCCACTATGCCTGTCGAGTATGGTGAATCCGTCGTAATGCGTTTGCTGGACCAGACAGATGGTGCAGCACAACTGGATAACGTTGGTATGCCCGGTGATGTGCTGAAAAGGTTCCGCCGCCTTATTCACATGCCCCATGGTTTGATTCTGGTAACAGGGCCAACCGGTTCCGGTAAAACCACCACGCTGTATGGTGCGTTGCAGGAACTCAACGAAGTGGGCAAGAAAATTATTACCGTTGAAGACCCGGTCGAATATCGTCTGCACCGAATCAATCAGGTGCAGGTGAACCCGAAAATCAATCTGACTTTTGCGCGCGTATTGCGCTCAGCATTGCGGCAGGACCCGGACATTCTGCTGGTAGGTGAGATACGCGATACGGAAACGGCAGAGATTGCCCTAAGAGCTGCGATGACCGGTCACCTGGTGTTGTCTACATTGCACACCAACGATGCGGTTTCCAGTGCGATGCGTCTGGTGGATATGGGCGCGGAAAGTTTCCTGGCAGCAACGGCATTGAAAGCAGTTGTCGCGCAGCGTCTTGTTCGTCGTTTGTGTGACAACTGCTTCACGGACTACACAGCAAACGCCAATGAACAGGCATGGATCATCAGGCTGGTAGGCGAAGAGAAAGCAGCCACGATGAAATACAAGCAGGCCGGCGGCTGTCACCGTTGCAATAACACGGGCTATCGCGGCCGTATCGGTGTTTTTGAGCTATTGATTATCAACGATCAGATGGCAGACGCATTACGTCGCGCCGACGCATCCGGATTTGTAAACGCTGCACGCACCAGCAAAGGCTATCGCCCGCTGGTCATGGGTGCATTGGCAGAGGCGGAGGCTGGTGTAACCAGTCTCGATGAAGTATTCCGCGTCGCAGAACAAATTGATGAGTCCGGAGACTGGGTGCAAACAGAACAGGATACGGACGCGCAAAACCCATTAAGCATTAATGCGAACATGTAAATTGCGATTTAATCGCAGCAGAAAATAATATGGCAACTTTTCAATTCAAAGGCAGAAACATGGCGGGCTCGTTGGTCACTGGTCTCATGGATGCCAGTTCCATGGATGCGGCTGCCAGCGAATTGATGGGGCGCAGTATTACTCCGATAGAAATCACGCAGACGGCATCGAGGAAAGCCTCGCGCGGTGGAGAGCCGGAGCTTACCACCGTTGAAAAGATCAACGCTTTTCTTGCCGGGAAAAAAGTTGACATCAGTGAGTTGATTATTTTTTCCCGTCAAATGTACAGCCTGACCAAAGCAGGATTGCCGTTGGACCGGGCATTAAACGGTTTGCAAGCGTCCCTGAAGAACCAGACTTTCAGAAAAATACTTCGTGATGTCGTGGGCAGTCTCGAGAATGGTTTGAATCTTTCCTCAGCGTTGGGGCGCCACCCGAAAGTTTTTTCGCCACTGTTTCTCAGTCTTGTAAGTGTTGGTGAAAACACCGGTCAACTGGATGAGGCGTTCAGGCAGATCAGCAAGTATCTGGAATTGGAAAAGCAGACCACGAAGCAAATCAAGAGCGCGACACGCTACCCGATGTTTGTGATGATTGCTATTGCAGTCGCATTGGCGATTATTACGGTTGTAGTTATACCGGCTTTCTCACAAACATTTGCGCGGCTGGGTGCTGAGCTACCGTTAGAAACCCGAATCCTTATAGGGGTGTCTGACTTTGCAGTTAATTGGTGGCATACCGTTCTGGGTGCGATAGTGTTGAGTGTTGTCGCATTTAGACAGTGGGTAAAAACACCAGACGGTCGGGAGAAATGGGACAAGCAGAAAATGTCTTTTCCCCTGGTTGGCAGCGTGTTCGAACGTATTGCTCTTGGACGCTTTGCGCGGACGTTCTCCATGGTCTTGCGCGCTGGTGTGCCGATTGTGCAGGGCTTATCTGTAGTTGCTGGCGCAGTAGGCAATGAGCATATTGGCAAGCGGGTATTGCGTATGCGAGAAAGCATCTCGCGCGGCGAATCGCTTTACAACACAGCGGTGCAAAGTGATATGTTTTCGCCGTTGGTGCTGCAGATGATATCCGTCGGTGAAGAAAGCGGCACTATCGATGAGTTATTGGAAGAGGTGGCTGATTTCTATGATGCGGAAACCCAGTACGACCTGAAGCGGCTGGGTGATGCAATCGAACCCATACTTATTATGTTTATAGCAGGTATAGTATTGGTACTGGCGTTGGGCGTATTCCTGCCGATCTGGGACCTCAGCGCCGCAGCAAACAGATAATATGACAATGTTATGAATAAGACGAAACCAGTCAATATGGCAAGAACGCATCCGCAGGGGCAGATGGGTTTTACCTTGTTTGAATTGGTGGTGTTGATTCTGGTAGTGGCGATCGTTTTTGCCTACGGTCTGAATCGCTTTCGCGAATTTCCGGGTGAGGCGGAGCGCGCCAATTTTCTGGCCGTGAGTACGCAGTTGAAAGCCGGAGTTACCCTGCAGATGATGAATGGTATTGCCAGCGGTAAATGGAACGAACTGAGTGCGTTGGAAGGCAGCAACCCGATGGATCTGATGTTGGAGTTACCACGTAATTATCTGGGAGCATTCGACCTGATTGATGAAGCCGCTTTACCGCGTAGAACCTGGTACTTCGACAGCTTCAAGGGCAATCTGATTTATCTGGCAGATGATAGCGAGAATTTGTACTCCTACGTCGATGGGTTTCGCCAACCAACGGATCAGGTGAGTTTCCGCATCGTCATGAAATATGACGACGGTAAGGATGACCGGCAGGGCAGCACATTCCGGCGCGGCGATATCGATAACCTGTTTGCGGAGAACGACGCTTTTGCACTGAATCTGGGGGAAGAAACGGGAAGTTCTGCGGCAGAGACAACAAAAAAACCGAGTTGGGTGGGGTTGCTTTTGGAGCCGTTAGCGCCGTATCAGTGGAATTCCATTGATGTAAACATGCAGAACGTAGTTGTACCGCAGTAAATTGGGATAAAAGCGGGACAATTAGGGAGGTATGCGTCACAAAATCAGGTTGCAAGATAGCAGGAGAAGTATAGCAGTGCTAGGATGTGCCTCATTGATAAAATGCTTGCGATAATGATTTCAAGTTGTTGAACTATTTGCTGTTGTAATTGAGAGCCTCGTCACACTTTGTGACAAGGATTGTGGCAGAAATGGCGTCATCAACTATGTGATAGATAACAGAAAGTGGTGATTTAAGTTCTGGCCAAGACAGTTTTTACAGAGGAATGATCATGAAGAAAATGCAATTAACGCGTAAACAGAAAGGTTTTACTATTATCGAATTGGTGGTCGTGATTCTGTTGTTGGGAATTTTGACAGCTACAGCTCTGCCACGCTTTATGGATGTGACGGATGAGGCGCATGCTGCAGTTGTTAATGCACTGGTTGGCGGCTTGGTAACAGGTAACGCGCTGTTTCGGGCGCAGTGGGTCGCTGAAGGGCAGCCATTGACCAGTGTAGTAGGTGAATTCTCAATGTTCGCCAGTAGCGCTGGATATCCCAAAGGTCTGGACCAAGGCACAACTGGTGATCCGATCGTTGCTGCCGCCTGTTTGAATATCTACGACAACCTGTTGCAAACAGGGCGACCGGTTGCGGCATCATTCATTCCTGCCGTTGCTTCAGCGGCAGCAGTAGAGGCAGACATAGAAACAGCAGCTGCAGCTAACACTTCTGCTTCTGTGCTCGCGGCACTCGTTAACCCCGGTACCATTAATAATTCAACTACCTGCAACTACTACTATGTTGGTCAGCATAGGTCTGGTACTTCTGGCGCTGGTGCTGTTACTATCCCATTTTTAACCTATAACTGGAGTACTGGTGCAATTACGAGAGGCACAATTACGCTCAATACTGACCCAGCATAATTGACTCAATGCCTTAATAGTAATGGTTGAAAGCAAGTAACGAAACGCCTGTCAGAAATTTTTCTGCAGGCGTTTCACGCTTTTCCGAACTCCAATCTGACTGGAGTAAGTTTTTGATAAAAATCCCCCGAGTTACCAGATTCCTTCCGGCACAAATGGGTTTCACTTTAGTCGAAATTATCGTGACCATCGTGCTGCTAGGCATTGTTTCCGCTGTCATATTTTCACGCCTCTCCGACAGCAGTTCATTTAATCCTTCCATGGCTCGTGATCAGATCATTTCGCAGACACGCACCACCCAGCAACAGGCAATCGGCCGCAATGCCGTCACATTGACTATTCAACCAACCGGCTCCCAAATTGTTATCACCACCGCTGACGAGAGCGGCACCATTCGAGCTATCAACACGCCCTTCGATGACGTCATTTTGGCGGGTGACATAAACCAACTGGCAAGTTGCGGCACTACACCCGGCGCCACAGCCATCAACGCCGGCAGTGGCATGAGACTTTATTTCGATTCTCTGGGTGATCTGGTGGAAGTAGCATTTGGTGCGGCGGCGGCGACCGCAGTTAGCACCGGCGCACGCATCTGCATCAATGACAACCCCATTCAATCCGTGTGCGTTTCTGCAGCCGGTTTTGCGTACGCCGGAGACTGCGATGATTGATTCTCGCTACGCAATTTTGCCTGCGGGTGGGCACAAGAAAAATAGTGGGCTTACGATTATTGAAATGGTCGTCACTATTGTTATTCTGGCTATTGCTATGACTGCTCTGAGTACGCTGCTTTCCACGGGCAGTAATCGCGGTGCGGATACGTTGCTGGAATTGCGTGCAGTGGCTTTGGGTCAAAGCTATATGGATGAAATAATGGGCCGGCGTTTCGATGAGAACTCCAACCCCCGGGGCGTCCCTCCCTGCCGCCCTGCAAGCCCTTGCACAGCAGAAGGCAGCTTTGGACCGGATACTGGTGAGACTGAGAGAATAGAATACGATGATGTAGACGACTACGATGGTCTGGACGAAGGGGATGGTTCCGTCGGCGACGCCCCGCTATTGGACGCGGAAGGCAACGAGCGGGTTGGTTATGGCAATTTCCGCGTGCAGGTAAGTGTGCGTTACTTGAATATCGGTGCAGGTGGGGAAGAAGAAAATCTGGGCGTGAACGCCAATGATTTGAATAATGAGACTGATGCCAAGCTTGTAACGGTAACAGTGAGTTACCGCACCCGACCGGAAGGCATCAAGTTCTCTGCATATAAAGCTAATTTTTAATGAGCATTTTTTGAGTGAGTTTTGCTGTTCAGTTATCTTTGCGGTGTTAATTAATTGGATCAGGTTGTTAAGTGCGCATGACGATTGAAAGAAAATACATCAGCAATAAAAAACCGATCAGTAACGGCTTTACGTTGATCGAGATGGTTGTTGCTATCGTTATCGCCAGCGTTCTGGCTATGGGGACTGTCAGCTTTATTGCCGATACCGTTAACGGTTATACCAGCTCTGCAGCCCGCAACAAACTCGCAACTTCTGGCAGGTCCGCGCTGGACAGAATGGCTTTGGAGCTGAATAACGCCATACCTAACAGTATCCGAGTGACCACACCGAATGCGCTTACCGGTAATCAATGCTTGGAGTTCGTGCCATTCATTGGTGCCACGACTTACATTAACCCCGGTTTCAGCGGAAGCGGTAATGATGCGTTTCAGGTTATAGATTTCAACCCCATGCCTGCTATGGGCCCCGTAACGGATTTGTACGCAGCCATCTACCCTATCAATACCGCGGATCTGTACAACTACAATGACAATGTTGGCCCACTGGCATTGATTGACGAGCTGGAGAATACCGGCGGAAATGATGGCCGCATCACCATTCATCTGGACGCTCAGCATCGCTTCTCGCGACGGTCGCCGATACAACGGATTTTCCTGGTGCAGGAGCCGGTAAGCTTCTGTGTAGTGGAGGATAAACTGTATCGCTATCGCAATTATGGCTTTCGTGCCACTCAGTGCAACACAAGTACACTGGCGTGCTTGCCCACCGCTGCACCGGACCGCCGTCTGATCACCGACAGTATCAGCAACGCAGGCCTCACCGCATTCACTTACAATCCACCATCACTGCGCCGCAATGCGATCACCAGTTTCAATCTGAATCTGGTAAGTGGTAACGATGTGGCCAACCTGAGCCATGAAGTGCTGATGAGGAATGTGCCGTGAGGGGCTTCGCAAAATTCCAGAAAGGTATTGGGATACCTGCAGCGTTATTCGTCATCACATTGATGGCGATACTTGCGGTGGGGATCAATCTGCTGGTTTCGGAAAATGCGGATACTTTTGAGGAAGAAATACGCTTGACGCGGGCTTTTTATGCGGCAGAATCCGGCGCTGGGTTTGGCATGAATGCTCTGTTCCCGCCAGATGAATTTCCTCGCTACCAGCGCGAAGCAACCAACACAGCCGTGTGCGCCGCGGGGCCACGTACCTACAATTTTATCGTGGAAGGTTTGAATCAGTGCTCGGCATCGGTGTCATGTGCACTTGATACCACCGTGGATGATGTGGAGTACTACACGATAACCAGTACCGGAACGTGCGGCGATGTCAGCCGCACGGTTCAGGTCCGCAGCAGTTTTGAACCTTAAGAAAACGCGGGTTGCCGAGTTGACTTACAATGCACCCACAGAGACAAAAATCATATAGACCACACCCAGAGTGGCTACGGCAGCGATAGTGTAAGTTATGGCGTTACTCACGCCAACCTGGGTACGGTAAACATCAAAACCAGCGCTGGCATCGTTCGCGCGCGCACTAATATCACGTTGCAGGCGGAGTTTATAATTGTCGAATTTTTCAACCAGGCGCCAACCAGCTTTTGCCTCTTCATCCAGCACGGCCTGCATCTTTTTTGTGTCTGCAAACAGCGGGGTAGTTGACTGGATTGTTTTATATTCTAATTCCATGCTCAGCTCCGTTATTGAAGATGTCTTGCGCATTATTCACAAGAGATACTCTCCTGTGGTTCAGCTTGGCAGTATTTTGTGGCGGATGTCTCAATAATGCAATGCTTTGCATGGCAAGGCTGGGGCTAATTGGGGACAATTAGCTGACCTGGCGGCAAGATTAACCGGATTTCAGGTTTCTTATCCGATAAAATGCCTAAGCACTTAAAAAATCAGAATAATCAAATATTCACGGAACGCCGCTCACATGCCTGTCGTTAATCACCATAAAGCCACTGCTCTTCCCGATCGCGCCCGCGCGAATTCGGGCGGACGGCAGCGTGCAAATAATGGGCTAAGTGTGTGGCGCGTTGGTTTAGCCGCCTTGGGTTTGCTGGCTCTGGCCAGTGTGGTCTGGGCGCAGGTGGCAGGACCGGTTCGTATACAGGGGACAGGGGGAACGATTGACCCCAATGTTGGCGGCTTCGTCGTACACACATTCGATACAGCGGGCACTACGGCGTTCATACCACCGCCGGGCGTGACATCAGTTGAAGTTCTGGCAGTTGGCGGAGGTGGCGCTGGCGGCAGCAGTGACAATACCAATGCGACAGCTGGCGGCGGTGGCGGTGGTGGACGGGTCGTTACCGGCACGCGCACGGTTGGCCCTGCTGGATGGAACGTCACCGTGGGTGCCGGCGGCACTGCAGTTGCGGCGCAACGCGGAAACAATGGAGGAACCACTACTGTTGCAAGTCCAACACCATTAACAGCCGTAGGTGGTGGTGGCGGCGGCGGGCAAAGCAATATAAACGGAGTTGGCGGCGGTACAGTTGCCGGTGGTGGTGGCGGTGCGGGTGGAACCGCCAATGCTAACAACGGAACGGGGGGCAGCGCCACGCTGGCGTTCGCGGGCGGCGCTGGTAACGGGCGTGCAAATGCCGGGCAACGCTCCGGCGGTGGTGGCGGTGGAGCGGGTGGTTTAGGCGAGGGCGCTCCAAGTAACAGCAATGGCGGCGATGGAGGTATTGGCGCCTCTGGCGGCGTATTCGGCGGTACCTATGGTGGTGGAGGCGGCGGCAAGGGCAGTAGTGCGGCGAATAGAGGTGTTGGTGTCAATGGCGGTGGTGCCGGTGGTTCTGGCACTGGCAACGCAGTAGCCGGCGCGGCGGGAACAGGCGGCGGTGGCGGCGGCG